>NZ_JASISW010000006.1 GCF_030063335.1 Rhodococcus sp. G-MC3
GTTGCATCTGCGAGATGCCCTTCGTAGTGGCCGAATCTTTCCCTAGACAAGATTGATTCTTTCACCACGACAGGGCATTTCGTATTCACAACTCGCGCTCAGTTGTCACTTCATCGGTGTATTCAGGCTAAGGCAATCTGCCCCCGCGCCACCAATCGCGCGGCGCTGTAGCCCTCGACGTAATGCATCGACATCCAGAGCTGTCCCTCGAAGTCACCATGTGCATGAACCGACACGATGTTCGGGTGATTCAGTCGTCCGGCCAACTCGGCTTCCATAACGAATTTCGCGCGTAACCGTTCACTCTCGGACGCTTCGTGATTGAGGATCTTGAGAGTCTCGCACCTACCCTCGCGCACAACCAGGTAGACCTCGCTCATCCCGCCGACTCCGAGCAACCGCTCGACCTGGTGACCGGCGAACACGTCCCCGGGAGACAGCCGTCCCGCGGTCATGAGATGGGAACTCTGGAGTCGTCGGTCGATGCACATGCCAGTGCCACGGTTGCCGCAATTACGGCGATCACCGCGACGCCGAACAACATGCCTCCAGCGATGACGAGCAACAACGCCTTTCGGAAACCACCTCTACGTTGCGCGAGGAAGACGCACAGGGCAACGAACGGAATATCGATCGGACAGAACAGGACCCGGTGACGAGCCTCGGCGCGTTCGATTCCCGGCTTTGGGTCACCGAATACGACGACGATCTCCGCCGACGCCGTCAGAGCCACGGCCCGCGCGCTGATGGTTCGGTGAGCAAACCGAACTTCGAGCGGCAACTGACGCACCACTTTGCAAATTACGATGCACAGCGCAGTACCCAGCGTGAGGACCATCACGAGGAGTGTTTGCGGCACATCGAAACAGTAATCGCAGCGTCGGTAGTTCGCATGGGACGGCGAAGTCGGCTACCGAAAATACCGGAACCCGATCAAAAATCGGGAACGTAATAGAACCGATAATGGTCTGCCAAGGTCCACCAGGGCACACCAGTCCAACTCGTAAGACATCAGAAGAACAAGGGGTCCCGCACTCACCGGGCCCCTTGCTTCGGTCGTGATCAGGCCAGGTTGTTTTCTGCCCACACGGTCAACTCGCCGAGAGCGGGCAGCAGTGCCTGGACCCAGGTTGTCAGCCGATACTCCGCCGAGATCGGCGGAGTATCGTCCACGTTTCGCTCGACAATACCGGCCCGGGCGAGCTCATCGAGTCACTTCCGAGAGCACCGAGTCTCTGATATCGGCGACAGCTGGACGAAGATCGGAAGAACCGGAAGGCTCGCTCATCAGTGCTCCGCCACAGGCTTGCGCGTAATTCTTGTCGTCGGCTCTGGCCAGGCGAAAGAGTCTACCGACGACGTTACTGTCGGCATTGTTGCTCTGTTTTTACCAGTTGAATCAGAAATGGAAGCACCGTGACGCTGTCCCAGCCGACACCGACTTCTTCCCTGATGGCAAGTAGAAGTCCATACTCGTGGTCAACATCGGACATCCCGATGAAAATGCATGGTTCGATCGCGTTCCGCGACCGAGCCCTCACGACACAGTAGATTGGGCCTGAATTCAATGTTCATTGCGACACTTATCGTTTCGATCTTCCTGGCGGTAGCGCTGACATTCTCGGCCGTCGGCAAGCTGACGAAAAACCCGGCCGTCATCCCCATCATGGAAGCCGTCGGCGTCCCCGCCGACAAGATCCCCGTCCTCGCGTACCTCGAGATTGCCGGCGCCATCGGCCTCCTCGTCGGGCTGTTCTGGTGGCCGATCGGCGTCGCGGCCGCAATCGGAGTGATTCTCTACTTCGTGGGCGCTGTCATCGCACATGTGCGCGTCAAGGACATCAAGGGCACTGGACCTGCCGCGTTCCTGACTCTCGTCGCCGTCGCAGCCCTCGTCCTACGTCTGAACACCATCTGATCACCGTCGATCTCCCGGGTCATTCCGCAGGCTCCACTCCCGCCCACTGGGTCATTCCGTAGGCTCCACTCCCGCCCACTGGGTCATTCCGCATGCTCCACTCCCGCCCACTCGTATTGCATCTTCCGCGCGGTGAGCGTCGCAACCTCGGCGCTCACCAACCGCCCGACCAGATGCAACGCCAGATCCAATCCCGCGCTGATCCCGGCGGACGTCGCAATGTCTCCGTGGTCGAGGTAGCGAACATCCTCACGCACATCGAGTTCGGGCCAGGACGCTCGCAATTCCTCGATGTCTTCCCAGTGCGTTGTCACCGGTCTCGAATCCAACACGCCTGCCTGGGCAAGCAAGAACGCACCCGTGCACACCGATGCCGTCAATTCCGTTGAGGCCGAAGTCTTCTCGATCCATCTGATCACAGCTGGATTCGCTGCCACCTCGTCGACCACACCGCCGGGAACCAGCACGATGTCGTAGTGCCGTTCGTCGGCAATCGCCGTATCGACGGAAATCCGCATACCACCGCGCGCCACCACGGGGTTCTCGTCGATCCCGACGAGAACGACGTCGAACGCAGGCCCATCGCCCGCCCGCGTGGTGACCCTGTTGGCCACCGAGAAGACCTCGAACGGGCCACAAGCGTCGAGAACCTCGACGTCGTCGAACATCAGAATTGCCAGGGTCCGCGTCATGAGCCGAATCCTAATAGGAAGTCGTACAGATGGCGCACAACGTTATTCATCAACCCTGAACGCCACTCGGGATTTTCTTGTCGAGGCGAGTGCGTCCGCCCAGCCGACCGGGTTCGAACGGCCGTCGCGCTGGGAAACTAGGAGCTTCCGGCCGTTACTATGACCGGCACCATCAACGCGGCCATGACCGCGGCATTGACGTCCTGGACAGCTTTGCGGACTGCCTCGCTTGCCCACTCACCTTCGGCAATCTCCTTGGCGCGCTTCTTCGCTGCCTTCTTGTCCACGCCCGGTAACACCTTCGGAATCGCGTCGATCGCCGAGAGCAGCGCAATCAGAGCCGAGATCTCCGGCTGCGGAGTTGTACCGTCGACCACAGCGCTGCCGATCCACGCAATCGCTGCACGTCGGCGTGCGGGATCTTTCGCCGGCCACGACGTCGCTGGGAACAGCCCGAGCATTTTCCGCTGTTCCTCGGCCACGAACCCCTGGCGCACCAACCTCGACGCCACCTCGTTGTCGAGCTTCTTGTATAGCTTCTCGATGATCTTCTGCGGTTTCAGCGGACTCCTGGCCGAACTGACAAGCTCGTGTGCGCGCGCCAACAATGGATCAGCGGGCGGCGGACCGGCCACGACGACACGATTCTCGTCGCCGATCCGAACCGAGCCGTTCATTGCGAGTTCCAGCACCAACGCTCCTGCCAGCACCCGAGGCAGCTTTGTACTGTCCACGATCGGCTTGCCCGTCTGCTCGTCGAGGAGCACCAACAGCAGATCTTCCGCGATCAGAGTCATGACCCGAGGGTACCGACCGCCCGTCAGTTCAGGTAGTTCTGCCAGTCCGTGGGAACGAGATCTTTCGGACCCGGTGTGGACTGTTCGAGCGGATGGTGCTGGGGCTCGGCGAGATCCGGTCCGTCATACATCTGCTCGTCGGCGTAGCTGTAATACCAGCTCTCGCCGGGTTCGAAACTCGTGATGAATTGATGCTGCGTGCTTTCCGCATGCTTGCTGGCGTGCTGCGACGGCGAAGAATCACAGCACCCGATGTGGCCACACTGCGCACAGCGACGAAGGTGAAACCACCACCCCTTCGTTTGCGTACATTCGGCGCATCCCGGCCCGGACGGCGCAATCTCGGTGTCGATACCCGGTATCGGCTCGCTCATCAATCCTCCTGTTGTGCAGGCTCGACGGGCAGCCTGACGATGAAACGGGTGTTACCCGGTTCGGATTCGACGTTCAGATCTCCCTGATGCTTCTTGACGACGATGCGCCACGAAATATCCAAGCCCAGGCCAGTACCTTCGCCGACGGGCTTGGTGGTGAAGAACGGTTCGAAGATGCGTGACTTGATCGCATCAGAGACACCGGGGCCGGTGTCACCGATCTCGATCTGGACCTGATCATGGTCGAGAAGGGTTCGCACAGTCAAAGTTCCGACGCCGCCCATGGCTTGAACCGCATTGTCGATCAGGTTGGTCCAGACCTGATTGAGCTCGGCCGCGTAGGCGGGAATCGGCGGCACCACCGGGTCGTACTCCTTGACGACCGTGATGTTGTCGCCGATCTTGCGCGCCAACATCACCAGCGTGCTGTCCAGCAGTTCGCGCAGATCGATGGTCTGGTACGGAGCCCGGTCCATCTGCGAATACTGTTTGGCCGCACCGACAAGCGTCGAGACACGCGTCGTCGAATCAGCGATCTCGTTCATCAACAACTCGGTCTCGACGGTGTAGTTGAGCCACCGGATCGCACCTTCGAGAGTCTTCGAATCGTCCACCGTCGCCGCGACCTTCTCCAGCCACGCAACGTCGAGTCCGGCCTGCACGAAAGTCGGAGCCAGATCCCAGCCTCCCCCGATGTCGTGGCCGTCGAACCAATCGGCCAGTTCGTCCTCACGATCCGACGCCTCGAGCGGGGTCAGGCTCGGAGCTTTTGCAACGAGTTCGACGGCCTCCTCTTGGAGTCCGACGAGCGACATCAGCGACGTCCGATCCAACGAACCGTTGGCAATCATCTTCAGTTTCTGACGCATGTGCGCGACGCGATCGCGCAGTGCCGACGTGGCCCGAACTGCCGCTGCTGCAGGGTTGTTCAGCTCATGGGTCAGTCCAGCCGACAATTGGCCGAGCGCAAGCAGTCGTTCTCGCTGATCTACGACCTGTTTGGTGTTGCGGCTGCCGAAGAACAACCCCTCCAGCAGGTGCAGCGCCATTGGGAACCACTCCACGACGATTTCAGCGAAGCAATCCGCGTCCAGGACGAAGAACCGCGACGTCGCCGAGACGCGCATCGACCCCTGATACACCTGCGGCACCCGATCACCGAGGTAGGCCTGCCACGCCCCCGAGTACACACCCCTTTGAGAGGTACGGCCAACTACCAGATCCTCACCGCCCGAGAGCTTCGACATCACGACGGCGCCCTCGATCAGCACATAGAAACACGTCGCCGGGTCGCCCTCGGCATACACCGGACCAGGTTCGAGAATCTCGACGCGGCCTTCCTGGCACAGCTTCTCGAGCTGATCGTCACTGAGATGCTCGAACAAGAACAACGTCTTCAGCTCAGCCGGGCTGCATGACTCGCTCATGGGTTTGCCAAATATCTGTGCACGAGCATCACTGCCATCGCTCCTTCACCTACCGCCGACGCGACGCGCTTCGCCGAATCGGACCGCACATCCCCCGCTGCGAACACCCCGGGAACACTCGTCTCCAGATGGTGCGGCAACCGCTCCCGATCCCAGCCCGACGGGCCTTTGCCGTCGACCACCAAGTCAGGACCCGTCACGACGAAACCGTGCTCATCGCGGACGACGAAGCCGTCGAGCCAGTCGGTTCGAGGTGCCGCTCCGATGAACAAGAACAAATACTGGGCTGGAACAATTTCGTCTTCGTCGGTCACCCGGTTGTGCAGAGTGATCGAGTCGAGATGGTCCTCGCCCGCCACCCCGACCACTTCGGTGCACGAACGCACCGTGATCTTCGGATGCTCTTCGATCTGCTTGATCAGGTAGTAGGACATCGACGCTTCGAGCGATCGCGCACGAAGCAACATCGTCACCGATTTCGCGCCCCGAGCCAAGTAGATCGCCGCCTGCCCAGCCGAGTTGGCACCGCCGACGATGTAGACATCCTGCTCGGCGCATCGCGCGGCCTCGGTCATCGCCGAGCCGTAGAACACGCCGCGACCGGTGAAGTTCTCGATGCCCGGCGTCGCCAGCTGACGATAGGCAACACCTGTCGACAGAATGACCGTTTGTGCGTCGATGCTGCGACCGTCCGCGAACCTCACGGTGCGCGCCGCGCCGTTGGCTTCGAGACCGACGACGTCCTGAGTGGTCACCACTTCGGCGCCGAACTTCAACGCTTGCCGTCGAGCCCGCTCCGCCAATTGAGACCCGGAGACACCGTCGGGAAATCCGAGGTAGTTCTCGATGCGAGAGCTTTGACCGGCCTGACCACCCGTCGCTGTCCGCTCGATGAGCGTCGTACGAAGCCCTTCCGATGCTCCGTAGAGAGCGGCACCGAGGCCTGCGGGACCACCGCCGATCACGACGAGATCATAGAACTCGCCCGACGGCGTTGTGGTGAGCCCGAGATGCTCGCCCAGTTCACTGTCCGTCGGACCGCAGAGCGCCTTCCCCTCGGACGTGACGACCACGGGACACACGGTGTCGTCGACGCCTGCCGACGTCAGCAACCGGGCACCTTCGGGCTCGTCTGCCATGTACCACCGGTAGGGCAGCTGGTTGCGTGCGAGAAACTCGCGGACCTCCGAGGAACGAGCCGACCAGCGATGGCCGATGACCTTCGTCTGCTCGACCGGCCGAAGATCCGACGCACGCCAGGCCTCGATCTGAGCGTCGAGCACGGGGTAGAGCTTCTCCTCGGGCGGGTCCCATGGCTTGAGGAGGTAGTAGTCGAGATCGATGACGTTGATGGCGTCAATTGCCGCGTCGGTATCGGCGTACGCAGTGAGGAGGACCCGTCGCGCCTGCGGGTACAGGTCCATCGCCTGCTCGAGAAATTCCATGCCGTTCATTTGCGGCATGCGGTAGTCGGCCAACAACACCGCGACCGGCTGGCCGCGCAGCTTCATTTCTTTCAGAGCATCGAGCGCCCCCGCACCGGATTCAGCACGGATGATCGAAAATTTTTCGCCGTAATGACGACGAAGGTCGCGCGCGACGGATCTGGATACACCCGGATCGTCGTCGACGCTGAGAATTGCAGGCTTCATGACCCTCCCGGTCGGGCATCAACTGAGCGCTTCTACTCGCCGAACCCTGGCAGGTAGAAGACAAACCCAAGTATGCCGCGCCGGGCAATTCTGCGCGTGGGCGCCGGAAGGAGGTCGGTCAGACCTGGCCGCGCCGGATCATGTCGAGCTCACCGGGCGTAAGCAGCCGCTCCAACTGCTCACTGGGCCACTTCGGCGGGCGTCCGCTCGTTCGCGCCGATTCGAGCAGTGGTACGCCCGAGCTGGGACGAGAAAAGATCGAATGGATATTCACGATCGATCACTCCGAACAAGATTTGTTTTTGCCTGATGCCTCGTTGTTTCTATCGACCAGTGTTCGCCTCCCGTTACCAGATGTGCGCGAGGCGCGCGGAGCCAAGTTTCTCGAACAGAGCATTCGGGTACAGCGAAGTTCAACGCAATGGAACGGGGTCCAGAAGTGAATACAAGATCAACAGGCGCGGTCGAGAGAGTGCAGAGCAGCGATCTTTTCGAGAAAGCCGCACGAGCCGGGCACTTCGTCAGCGGTCTGCTCCACATTCTCATCGGCTACATCGCCATCCGATTGGCATTCGGGCAAGGCGGCAATGCCGACCAGTCGGGTGCGCTCGCCGAACTCGCCGCCAAGCCGGGCGGCTCGATAGCGCTCTGGGTCGCCGTCGTTGCCTTCGTCGCCCTCGCTCTGTGGCGCATCGTGGAAGCGGTTGTCGGCAAGAAGTCGGACGAGGACGCAGGTAGCGCGATGGATCGGTTCAAAGCGGCCTCCCTCGCTGTTGTCTACATCGCGTTCGCGTGGTCGACGTTCGGTTTCGCGAGCGGATCAGGCAAGTCGAGCGGCCAGCAGAACGCGGGCATGACTGCCCGGCTCATGGAGAACGGGTTCGGCAAAGTGGTGCTGATCGTCGTGGGACTCGTCATCATCGGTGTCGGCGGATATCACGTCTACAAGGGTGTGTCGAAAAACTTCCTCGACGACCTGGAGGGTTCGCACGGTAAGGGCGTCGAGCGGCTCGGCATCGCTGGTTATGCGGCAAAGGGAACTGCGCTCGTCGGCACAGGGGCATTGGTGATCGTCGCGGTCTTCACTTCCGATCCCAGCAAGGCGACGGGTATCGACGGGGCAGTCAAGACACTCGGTTCGCAGCCCTACGGTCAGGTGCTACTCGTGCTCGCAGGCGTCGGAATCGGACTGTACGGGCTGTACGCATTCGTGCTTGCCCGGTACGCGCGGATGTAAATTCCCGGCATCGGCAGATTCCTGGATCAGATCCGAGCGTGAGGTACCAATTACGCTTGTATCACACGGGTTCCCGTCGAATATGGGCGTGAGTGGAACACCACTCCCGCTTGTCCACAGACCCGGCATCGATGCACAACCTTTGTGTTTGCCCAGTTCGCGAAATCCGTCGGCATCTGGGCTCGGTCGATTCTCGACATCCATGCGACCCGAACTTTTCACCCGCGCCCAGTTGCTCTCTGCCGGAGTGTCGAGCAGCATGATCAGCCGGCAATACACGCGCGTCCTGCCCCAGCTCTACAGCGCCGAGGAGCCGACCACGTTCGTCCGCTGCTGCGCCGTGACGCTGTGGCAACCGGAGGCACTGCTCAGCCACAGGACCGCGGCGTGGCTGTACGGGTGGATGAAAGAGCCCCGAATCGTAGAGGCAACGTTGCCCCGGCACATGAAAGCTCGAACTCCCCGATGGCTCACCGTGTACCGCCGAGCACTCCCGGGACGCGAGGCCACCGAGGTACAAGGGCTTGCTGTAGTCAACCGAGAACGAACACTGGTCGACTGCGTGGCCGTGATGGAACCAAACGAGAGTGGGACTTTGGTCGACGAGCGCCTGACGAATGACATGGACTCGACATGCTGGAGGCATTCATTCGCAGTACTCCGAAGCTGCGCGGCAACGAACGAGCGCTGAGACAACTGAGCAGTGCAGCGTTGGGATTCGCATCCGAACCGGAACGTGTACTCGACCGCGCGCTCATCGCCTGCGGCCTCCGCCTGAAGACCAATCACAGGGTCGGCAGCTACATGTGCGATTTCGTCGATGAAGTCGCCAAGGTAATCGTCGAAGTGGACGGTCGAGAGTTCCACAGCGCTCCTGAAGTGTTCGGCAGAGACCGAAGGCGACAGAACTTTCTGGTACTGAGCGGCTGGATGGTTCTGCGGTATTCGGCGTTCGATGTCATGCGCAATCCCCGACCGATAGCGCGCGAGATCGCAGACGAGGTGCGCAGGCGCAGGAAAGCTCGGTCGTGATGGCACTGGTGTTCCACTCACGCCCTCCTCGTACGGCATCCCGTACGAAAAAGAGGCAATTGGAACAGCACGCCCACATACGCTCTAATCTAACCGTAACGACCGGTTGCACTAACCACCCATGGAGGAACGCGTGAGCAAAACTCTCGAAGCCAGCATCGACGTCGACGCCAGCCCCGAGCAGGTATGGAAGATCGTCTCCGACCTCGAGCGCATGGGCGAGTGGAGCCCTCAGTGCAAAAAGATGAAGATCTTCGGCGGCGAAATTCGCAAGGGCACCACCACCGTCAACGTGAACCGTAAAGGTCTACTCGTGTGGCCCACCACGGCGAAGGTCACCGTGTTCGAACCGAACAAGGCCATCGCGTTCCGCATTGTGGAGAACCACACCATCTGGTCTTACACCCTCACCCCGAACGCCACCGGGACTACCATCGTCGAAAAGCGCGAAGCTCCGACAGGCACCACAGCGATCTCGGGATTCCTCGTCAAGAGGGTCCTCGGTGGCACCGATCAGTTCGACGTCGAACTGATCGACGGGATGAACAAGACCCTCCAGCGCATCAAGTCCGAAAGCGAACGCGTTCGATAAAAAAAGATGTTTGACGGTTCGACGGCGCGGGCATTCCCCCTCAGCATCATTCACGGTAAACAAAAGAGGGGGCACCACATGTTGGGCCTAGGAATCATCGGCTGGATCATCATCGGCGGACTCGCCGGCTGGATCGGCAGCAAGATCATGAAGACCGACGCATCGATGGGAATCATCCTCAACATCGTCGTCGGCATCATCGGCGGCCTGCTCGGCGGCTACCTACTCAAGTTGTTCGGCGTCGACGTCGACGGCGGAGGACTGATCTTCAGCTTCCTCACCTGCCTGCTGGGTGCCGTCATCCTTCTATTTATCGTCAAGGCGGTCACAGGACGCTCCTCCAGGGTCTGACCGACTGCACACGTTCCTTACTGCCGGGGCTTCTCACGTACTGTGTGAGGCCCCGGCAGTGTCTGTTTCGGTCGCTGCTCGTCGAGATGTTCTAAGGAGCGAAGTGGCACGCCGTCCCACCCCGATCGGTCAACCGCCCCGCACAGGCGTAGCGCACTTCGCCGACCTGGTAAAAGAGACAGTTCCCCCGCTACACCCCGCAGGCCTACCCTTCGTCGCCGGCCCGCTTGCCGTTGCCGTTCTCGGCCGCAAGTACAAGTGGGTTCGCCGCGCTGGTCTCACCGCCGCCGGAGCCTGCGCAACATTCTTCCGGCACCCCTCGCGTGTCCCTCCCAACCGCCCCGGCATTGTCGTCGCGCCCGCGGATGGTCTGGTGACACTCGTCGACACCGCCGTTCCCCCTGCCGAACTCGACCTCGGCACGGCTCCCGTCCCCCGCGTCAGCATCTTCCTGTCCGTCCTCGACGTACACGTCCAGCGCGTTCCGGTCGCGGGCAAGGTACTCGAAGTGGTGCACAGGAAGGGCCAGTTCAAGTCTGCGGATCTCGCTGAAGCGAGCGAGGTCAACGAACGCAACAGCATGCACATACGCACCGCGGACGGCCACGATGTGGGCGTTGTCCAGATCGCCGGACTCATTGCCCGGCGCATCGTCAACAACGCCAAGGTAGGCGACTCACTGAGCATCGGCGACACCTACGGACTGATTCGATTCGGCTCACGCGTCGACACCTACTTCCCCGCCGGAACCACCTTGTTGGTCGAACGTGGGCAACGCGCTGTAGGCGCCGAAACAGTGCTCGCCGAGCTTCCTCAGTAAGGGTCCATTCGATGATCACCAGACGAGCTCGTCCGCCTGCTGCTGTGCGATTACTCCCCTCGGTCGTCACGATTCTCGCGCTCTGCGCCGGGTTGTCCGCCGTGAAGTTCGCCCTCGAAAATCAGTTGGGATTCGCGCTCGCGATGATCGGCGCAGCAGCGATCCTCGACGCCCTCGACGGGCGAATCGCGAGACTGCTCGACGCCACGAGTCGCATCGGGGCCGAACTCGACTCACTGGCCGATGCCATCTCGTTCGGCGTCGCGCCTGCACTCGTGCTGTACGTGACCCTCCTCGAAGGCTCGAGCAGTGGCTGGATCGTCGCGCTGGTGTACGCGGTCGCAATGGTGCTGCGCTTGGCTCGCTTCAACACCCTGCTCGACGACGACGACAGTCCCGGATACGCGAGCGAGTTCTTCACCGGCGTCCCTGCGCCGGCCGGGGCATTGATCGTTCTTACTCCGATCGCCGCGTTCCAGGAATGGGGCGACGGTTGGTGGGCGTCGTTCTACGTCGTCGTCGGGTGGACCTTGTTCACGGCGGGGCTAGCGGTGAGCCGCGTTCCGACGCTTGCTCTCAAGACAGTCGCGGTTCCGCCCCGAATGGCAGCAGCCCTGTTGATTCTCACTGCGCTCGTTGCGGCTGCGCTCATCACCTATCCGTTGATCCTGCTCATGGTGCTCGTTGCTGTATATCTGTTGCACATACCGATCGCCGTTCGCTCTCAACGGTGGGTCGCCGCACGGCCGTACACGTGGGATGCCAAGCCCGCCGAGAGACGGGCCGAGCGCCGGGCGATCCGCCGCGCGCCGAACAACAACGGCCGTTCCGTGGCAAGGCTCGGGCTTCGCCGCCCGAACAGCCACGATCAACGTGGTCGCTGAATGACTACTCCGGAACTCTCGCTCACAGCCCGGCTCAACACATCTGCCGCCGACGCGCGACGCGGTCTTGTGCGACTTCATCCGGAAGTGTTGGCAGCGCTCGGCATTCGCGAGTGGGATGCAATCTCGTTGATCGGTGCGCGCCGTACCGCCGCCGTTGTCGGCACAGCTCCCCACAACACTCCCCACGGAACTGCGTTGCTCGACGATGTCACCCTGTCCAACTCGGGTATCAAAGAGGACGGCTCCATCACCGTCGCTCCCGTCACCGTCTACGGCGCGAGGTCCGTCACCCTCGCCGGCTCGCTACTGGCCTCCGGATCGATCTCCGACGCCACCCTGCGCCAAGCACTGCTCGGCAAGGTTCTCACCGTCGGTGACACCGTCTCGCTTCTCCCCCGTGACCTCGGTCCCGGTACGAGCACCAGCGCCGCCACGCAAGCACTGTCACGGAACTTCGGTGTCGCCTGGACCTCAGAACTGTTGACCGTCTCCGGTACCGACCCTTCCGGCGGTCCTGTGAGCGTTCAACCCAATTCCGCAGTGAGCTGGGGCAACGGACGCCCCGAGGCCCCCGCCCCGAGCGCGGCACCGGCGCTACCGGTGACCGAACTGGTAGGGGTGTCGGTGCAGCAGGCGAAGCTCATCGAGTGGCTGCGGCTTGCCCTGGACGAGTCGGAGCTACTCGCGAGGCTCGGAGCAACGCCACATCTCGGAGTTCTGATCACAGGCCCCGCCGGTGTCGGCAAGTCGACGTTGGCCAGGGCTGTGGTGAGCGGCAGGACCGTGGTCGAGCTCGACGGCCCGTCGGTGGGCGCGTTGGAAGCATCGGCGCGTGTCGATGCCATTGCCTCGGCAATCGAGCGGCTCGGTGCCGGAGGGGTTCTCCTGATCACCGACGTCGATGCCCTGCTTCCCGCCGCCGCCGAGCCTGTCGCGGCACTCGTACTGGATCAGCTTCGTCGGGCCGTCGACACTCCGGGCATCGCGTTCATCGCCACCACGGCGCACCCCGAAGGTACCGATGCGCGGGTTCGCGCGCAGGATGTGTGCGACCGCGAGTTGACGCTGTCGCTTCCGGATGGCGCCGGACGTACCGCTTTGCTGCAACACCTGGTACGCACCGCGCCGACCCACAACTTGAATCTGGCTGAGATATCTTCGCGGACACCGGGTTTCGTTGCAATGGATCTCGCAGCACTCGTGCGCGAAGCAGCGCTCCGGGCGGCAGCGCGGGCAAGCTCGGACAAGTTGGACCCCCAGCTCACGCAGGCCGATCTCGTGGGCGCTCTCGACGTCATTCGCCCACTGTCCCGTTCCGGCACCGAGGAATTGGCCATCGGCAGCATCACGCTCGACGACGTCGGCGACATGGTCGAAACCAAACAGGCACTCACCGAAGCGGTTCTGTGGCCGCTGCAGCATCCAGACTCGTTCTCGCGCCTGGGTATCGAGCCTCCGCGCGGCGTTCTACTGTATGGACCTCCCGGATGCGGCAAAACGTTCCTCGTGCGGGCGCTGGCCAGCTCCGGCCAGCTCAGCGTTCACGCAGTCAAGGGCGCCGAGCTGATGGACAAGTGGGTCGGCTCGTCGGAGAAGGCCGTTCGCGAATTGTTTCAGCGCGCCCGGGATTCGGCACCGTCGCTGATCTTCCTCGACGAAGTGGATGCCTTGGTACCGCGTCGCGGACAGAGCTCGGACTCCGGCGTCGGCGACCGGGTGGTGGCAGCATTGCTGACCGAACTGGACGGGGTCGAGCCGCTCCGCGATGTCGTCGTGCTGGGCGCTACCAACAGGCCGGATCTGATCGATCCTGCATTGTTGCGCCCAGGACGCCTGGAACGGCTCGTCTTCGTTCCACCGCCGGATGCGGACGCGCGCCGGGAGATTCTGCGCGCATCGGGTAAATCTGTTCCGCTCGCGGAGGGTGTCGACCTCGACGCGCTGGCAGACGCTCTGGACGGGTACTCGGCCGCGGATTGCGCAGCCCTTCTTCGAGAGGCCGCGTTGAGCGCGATGCGTCGATCGATCGACGCGACCGATGTCACTGCCGAGGACGTAGAGGCTGCACGAAAGTCGGTGCGCCCCTCGCTCGATCCCGAGCAAGTGGCGCACCTGAAGGCGTACAGCGACAAACGTATGTGAGTGAAAATACGTCGCCTAGGACGTATTTCCGCTCACCTGAGCGCTAGCGCCAACGACCCAAAATCTTGGCCGCTTCACTGGCAAGCGCACCCTGGAACAGTGGACCGAAGCTGATGCGACCTACTCCCAGTGACGCGAAGTGCGAGAGGTCACCGTCGGCCGGGTTGGCGATTGCGTT
Source organism: Rhodococcus sp. G-MC3 (assembly GCF_030063335.1). GTDB lineage: Bacteria > Actinomycetota > Actinomycetes > Mycobacteriales > Mycobacteriaceae > Rhodococcoides. The sequence goes on from NZ_JASISW010000006.1 coordinate 14,100, forward strand.
GATCGGCAACGGAAGCTCCTCGGCGAGACGCTTGTAGTCGGCGTCGTTGTGGAAACCGACAGGGTAGAGCGAGTCGGCACCCGCCGCTGCGGCCAACTTCAGCCGAGCGATGGCGCGGTCGACGCGATCGCTCTCGTCGCCGACCTGCTTGACGAACAGGTCGGTGCGCGCGTTGATTACGACGTGTACGTCCGTCGCGTCGGAGGCCTTGCGCAGTGCGCCGACGAATTCAGCGTGCTCCTGTGCCTCACGAAGTCGGCCGCCTTCGCTGTGAACGGTGTCCTCGATGTTGAGGCCGACCGCACCGGCGGAAATCAGACCGTCGATGAGGCGTGTGGGGTCTTCGCCGTAACCGGACTCGATGTCGACCGACAGCGGTACGTCGACGGCCGCGCTGATCTGCGAGATCCGTGAGAGCAGTTCGTCGAAGGTGATGCCCTCGTTGTCGGGCTTGCCGATCGAGTCGGACACCGGGTGGCTACCAACGGTGAGCGCGGCGAATCCGGCGGACACCGCGAGGTTGGCGGACCATGCATCCCAGACAGTGGGCAGCACGACTGGGTTGCCCGGCTTGTGGAGTTCGAGGAGGGTTGTTGCCTTCTGGGCCAAGCTCGTCATGGAGACTCCTAAAGCGTCGATGTGGGGAGAACGTACGTTCTCCCATCAACACCGTACCCGTGCTGACAATTCCCTTCAATCGATCAGATCGAGTTCCCTCATGCGGTCGAACACCATCAGAGAGCCGGGAGCGACGTCGGGCATGGCTGCGTACTCGTCACGCGTGAAGAACCTGATCTCGGCAATCTCGCTCGTCGGCCTCGGTTCCGACGACAGATCGGCGAGAAAACATGTGATCTCCAAGGGCGTGCCGGCCGGATGCCCCCAGGCTTCGCACTCGAACACACCGAGCAGCTCGACGTCGACGACGCCTGCATCGAGTTCCTCGCGGATCTCCCGATGCAGAGCCTCCTCGGGCGTCTCATCCGTATCGATCTTGCCGCCCGCCATGTAGAACGCAGCCTTGCCCACCGAGCGCGCCTGAAGCATCCGGCGATCGCGTACGTAGGCCAGTCCTGCCGTTCGAATGATGTTCACGCGCCAACCCTAAGGGCCCTCATACAGCAAATCGACCTCGCGCATCGTGTGGGATCAGCGGATTCTCGGCGCGAACCTTCAGCTGCTGCACGGCCCAGGTGTTGCCGTCGGAATCGGCGAACCCGAATAGCGTTCCGCCGTCCCGCTCGTCGAACACGGTCACGTCACTGGCGTCGACACCCCGGCTCAGCAACTCGTCGCGCGCGGCGTAGGCGTCGGCGACGACGAGCTGTAGGCCCTTCAGGGAGCCAGGTGCCATCTCGTTCTGCGATGGCAAGGTGCCGATGACAATGGAGCAACCCGATCCGCGCGGGGTCAGCTGGGCGACGGTCATGTGCTCGTTCTCCGTGCGGTGGTCGAGCTCGAATCCGACTTTGTCGCGATAGAACTCGATGGACGCATCCAGATCCGTTACCGGCACGACCACCACTTCCAGCGTCCAATCCATGATGCGTCAGTCCTTCTTCACAATGATGTCGAGGCGTTCGTATCCTTCGGAGAGTCCCTTCTCCATGCCGCTCTGCGCCATGCCATTTCTGGTTTCGATCGACGGGTAGGTGCTGTGAATACTCACGCGGCTACGGCCGTCGCCGAGGTCGGTGAATGTGATTGCCTCGATGCTGACGACGTCCGGAAATTCCTCGTACTCGAATGTCTGAATCGCGAACTCGTTCTCTCGCACGACATGGAAGACACCGTTGAACACGAAGCGCGCGCCTGCCGGATTGACGTGGACGTAGCGGTAGCGGCCACCGGTGGTGAAGTCGTAGCGTTCGATCTGCATGTCGTAGCCGTTCGGGCCGAGCCACTGCTTGATCAACTCGGGCTCCTTGTGCGCGCGGAACACCGCCTCGACCGGGGCGTCGAACTCACGCGTGATGAAAATGAACGGTGCCCCCTCGGGCACGGTGACGGTGACGGGATTGCTCATTTCTCTTCCTCTTCCTGAGTGGCCAGCAGAGCGTCGAGATTTCTGAACTGCTGTTCGGCAATGATGCGGTACTTGTCGATCCATGCGGTGAGCTCTTCGAGTCGGCCCGAGTCGAGATGGACGGGACGGCGTTGCGCATCGCGTGACCTGGTGACCAGGCCTGCGTTCTCGAGAACCTGAATGTGCCGCGAGACAGCCTGCTTGCTGATCTCGAACGGTTCGGCGAGATCGTTGACCGTCTGCGAACCACGGCTGAGCCTGGCGATGATCGCGCGTCGAATCGGGTCGGCGAGTGCCATGAAGGCCTCGTCGAGCCGATCGTCCGTGTCCATAATCAACCAACTCCTTTATCAATCACTACATTGATTACGATAGGACCGCCAAGCACCGGAGTCAAGCGAAAGTCCGATTTGTGCCGAATGGCTGCGCGTCAGCCCTGCAAGTAAGATGGAAGAAACTTATACTCGCCGGCCGCGCACACGGCCAGCACAAAATTCCCCAACATTGTTCACCTACTCGACGCCGCCCAACGACCACCGCGTCTCCCACCAGGATGACGCGGCCAGAGACGACGGAGTATCTTTTTGCTCGCTATCTTGATCGCGCACACGGTCGCGGCCGTGTGCGCACCCTTACTGGTTCGCTGGTGGGGCCGAAACGCATTCTTCCCATTGGCACTCGTACCGCTCGTCAGCCTCGGTTGGGTATTCGCCAACTGGAACACCGAGCAATATGTGAACATCGAATGGGTCCCCGGACTCTCGATGAACATCGCGATGCGCTTCGACTCGCTGGCCGCGATCATGTCCCTGCTGGTACTGGGAATCGGCGCGCTGATTCTGCTGTACTGCGCCCGGTATTTCGAGAACGACGAACCTCGGCTCGGGCAGTTCGCCGCCGAGATGGTCGCATTTTCCGGTGCCATGTTCGGCCTCATCACCAGCGACAACATGCTCGTTCTCTACATCTTCTGGGAAATCACGACCGTGCTGTCGTTCCTGCTCGTCGGCCACTACGCCGAGCGCGCATCCTCGCGCCGAGCGGCAACGCAGGCACTGCTGGTCACCACCGCCGGCGGACTCGCGATGCTGGTCGGCATCATCATCCTCGGCCAGGTCGCGGGCACTTACAATCTGTCCGACGTCATCTCGAACGCACCGTCCGGCTGGCTACCCGGCGTCGCGGTCGTGTTGATCCTGATCGGCGCACTGTCGAAGTCTGCGATCGTGCCGATGCACTTCTGGCTCCCCGGCGCGATGGCCGCGCCCACCCCGGTCAGCGGATACCTGCACGCGGCGGCCATGGTGAAGGCTGGCATCTACCTGGTCGCCCGGCTTGCTCCCGGCTTCGCCGACTCCGGCCCCTGGCGCGCAACGATCATCACCCTCGGATTGCTTTCGATGATCCTGGCGGGATGGCGAGCACTACGAGCCTTCGACCTCAAACTCATCCTCGCGTTCGGCACGGTCAGCCAGCTGGGATTCCTGATGGTTCTCGTCGGCATCGGAACCGAGAAGGCCATGCTCGCCGGGCTCACCATGGTGATCGCGCACGCGATGTTCAAGGCAACGCTCTTCATGGTCGTCGGCATCATCGATCACACCACCGGCACACGCGACATCCGCAAGCTTGCCCACCTGGGAAAGAAACTTCCGGTCCTCGGGTCGATCGCTGCCCTCGCGGCGGCCAGCATGGCGGGACTTCCGCCGTTCCTCGGTTTCGTCGGCAAGGAAACCGCATTGTCCGCGGTCATCGGATCCCCGGCACTGAATCCTCTCGTCAGCGCTGCCGTCGTTGCAGGTCTGGTCATCGGGTCGATCCTCACGGTGACCTACAGCATCCGATTCGTGTGGGGCGCGTTCGGCCGCAAGCAACTCGTGCGACCGAGCCCCGCGGTCAAGAACCTGCACGCGCCAACGGCGCTGTTCCTTGCCGCACCGGCATTCCTCGCGGTGCTCGGAGTCGTCGCGGGCATCTTCTCCCCCGTCGTCGATCGCATCGTCAGCCCGTACGCGCGGACCGTCGACGACTATGGGCAGGCGTCGTACCATCTCGCGCTGTGGCACGGCTTCAACCTGCCGCTCGGCCTGACGGTGATCGTCGTGACCGGTGGTGTCGGGCTCTTCATCGCGCACCGCATACTGAACCGCCTCAAGTTCGAGCACCCACCGCTCGGTAACGCCGACCGCGTCTACGACGCCGTCCTCAAGGGCATGGACACCATCTCCATCCGATTGACCGGAACCACGCAGCGCGGTTCGCTGCCGCTCACCCAGGGCACGATCCTGTTGACCCTGGTGTTGTTGCCGATGATCCTGCTGGCCTTCGGCCGGGAACCGACACTCGACTTCATTCTGTTCGAGACACCGCTGCAAATCATCGTCTCGGTGATCATGATCTCGGGAGCGCTCGGTGCCACGGTGATGCGCAACCGTCTCGCCAGCGTCATTCTCGTCGGCCTGACGGGCTACGCATGCGGCGTCATCTTCGCCGTTCACGGCGCACCCGATCTGGCACTCACACAGTTCCTCGTCGAGACGCTGACATTGGTGGTCTTCGTTCTCGTACTACGGAAGCTGCCCGCGGAGGTCGACGATCGCGGTGCCGCCGGATCGCGTCTGCCCCGCGCCGCGTTGGCCGTTGCCGTCGGAGCCACCGTCACCGTTCTCGGCGCCTTCGCCATGAACGCCCGCAACACCGCACCCATCTCGCTGCAACTCCCCGACGCTGCGTACCGGCTCGGCGACGGTAAGAACATCGTCAACGTTCTGCTCGTCGACATCCGCGCGTGGGACACCCTCGGTGAGATCTCGGTATTGCTCGTCGCCGCCACTGGAGTCGCGAGCCTGGTGTTCCGCAATCGCAGATTCGGCAGCGCACCTCGCGTCGCCGACGCCCCGGCGACGGGCGGCGACAACGGCATTGGCTCGGACACAACGTGGCTTCTCGGTGGCGATCTGATCGATCCGCGTCACCGTTCGCTCGTCCTCGAGGTGACAACGCGGTTGATCTTCCCGACGATCATGGTCCTGTCGGTGTACTTCTTCTTTTCCGGACACAATGCGCCCGGTGGTGGGTTCGCGGGCGGTCTGACGGCCGGTCTCGCGCTCGTGCTGCGCTACTTGGCCGGCGGGCGCTATGAACTCGGCGAGGCCGTACCGATCGACGCGGGCAAGATTCTCGGGCTCGGACTGGTCCTTGCCGCCGGAACCGCGATCAGTTCGCTGTTCCTCGGGGCGCCCGCACTCTCGTCCGCGACCCTAGAGCTGACGTTGCCGCTACTCGGCGACATCAAGATCGTCACCGCACTGTTCTTCGATCTCGGTGTCTACCTCATCGTGGTCGGTCTCGTACTCGACGTTCTCCGAAGTCTCGGCGCGCGTCTCGACGCACAGGTGGAAATGCAGAGCCAGGTGAACGCCCGATGACCGCAAATCTGGGAATGCTGATCGTGGTGGGCATCATGGTTGCCACCGGCGTCTACCTGCTGCTCGAGCGTTCGATCACGAAGATGCTGCTGGGTCTGATGCTGTTCGGCAACGGTGTGAACATCCTGATCCTCACCGTGGGTGGCCCGCCGGGAAATCCACCGATCGTCGGCAGGGACACCTCCATCCACGACACCATGGCAGATCCGTTGGCGCAGGCCATGATTCTCACGGCCATCGTCATCACGATGGGCATTGCGGCGTTCGTGCTCGCGTTGGCGTATCGCTCCTTCACGCTCAACACGAAGGACGACGTCGAGAACGACCCGGAAGACACCAAGGTCTCCAAGCGGCGGACAATGGCCGAGGCCCCGGACCGAGACCGCTCGGACGACCCGGTCACCGGCGAACCCAGCTTCAGCGGCGACGCATTCGACTCACGCGGAAACCCGATACCGATCGAGGATTTGAAGAATCTCGAAGATCTCGAATGCTACGAGGATCTACACGAGGGCGACTTCGACGACGATGACGACGACGAACCCGATATGAGGGGTCTCGACGGTATCGATTCGGCTGTAGAAGACACATCGGCCGAGAAGGGAGACACGAAATGACCGTCTCCACAGGCGCTATCGACGTCCTCACCCCGCTACCCGTTCTGTTTCCGTTGTTCGCCGCCGCCCTCACGCTCGTCCTCGGTCGCCGGCCACGCGCGCAGCGGTTCATCACCGTCGTCGCGCTGACCGCGGTGGTCGCCGTTTCCGGCATGCTGCTCTACCTCGCAGACCGCGACGGCACGCACGCGCTGCAGGTGGGCGGTTGGGATTCACCGATCGGTATTTCCCTCGTGGTGGACCGACTGTCGGCGATGATGCTGGTCGTCAGCACGATCGTGCTTCTCGCCGTCATGATCTACTCGATCGGGCAGGGCATTCGCGACGGCAACGACAACCAGCCGGTGTCGATCTTCCTCCCGACCTATCTCGCGCTGACCGCGGGAATTTGCAACGCCTTCCTCGCGGGCGATCTGTTCAACCTGTACGTCGGATTCGAGGTCCTGCTCGCCGCATCATTCGTGCTGTTGACTCTGGGAGCCAGCGCGGACCGCGTTCGAGCCGGCGTTTCCTACGTCATGGTGTCGATGGTGTCCTCGTTGATCTTCCTGATCGGCATCGCACTCGTTTACGCCGCGACCGGCACCTTGAACCTGGCGCATATGGCGACTCGTCTCGACGACATACCGACGGGCACCAGAACCGCGATATTCGCCGTTCTGCTCGTCGCGTTCGGCATCAAGGCTGCGGTGTTCCCGCTCTCGACCTGGCTACCCGACTCCTACCCGACGGCCCCTGCGCCGGTCACCGCGGTGTTCGCTGGACTGCTGACGAAAGTCGGTGTGTACGCGATCATCCGCGCGCACACGTTGTTGTTCCCTGACGGCTCCCTCGACAACGTACTGATGGTCTGTGGCCTGCTCACGATGCTCGTCGGCATCTTCGGCTCGATAGCCCAGAGCGACATAAAGCGTCTGCTCTCGTTCACCCTCGTCAGCCACATCGGCTACATGGTGTTCGGCGTCGCACTGTCCACGCAGTCGGGATTGTCCGGCGCGATCTATTACGTCGCACATCACATCATCGTGCAGACCACATTGTTCCTGGTCGTCGGACTCATCGAGCGTCAGGCAGGCTCGTCGTCGCTACGACGCCTCGGCGGGCTCGCTGCAGCGAGCCCGGTGCTGGCCATCGTGTTCCTGGTCCCGGCGCTCAACCTGGGCGGCATTCCGCCGTTCTCGGGATTCATCGGTAAGGTCGCGCTGCTGCAGGCAGGCACCGCCCAGGGCAGCGTGCTGGCCTGGATCCTCGTCGCGGGCGGCACCGTCACCAGCTTGCTGACGCTCTACGTCGTCGCTCGAGTCTGGACCAAAGCGTTCTGGCGGGCTCGCGCCGACGCCCCCGAGGGTGAGCTTGCAGACAACAGCCCGTCTGCTTTGATCGATGACTCCAACGACATCCAGCTCGCCGATCGCGAGGACGTCGGCAAGATGCCGGCCTTCATGCTGATCCCGACGATCGGGCTGGTGATCGTCGGACTCGCACTGACGGTCTTCGCCGGGCGCATCATCGACATCAGCGACCGGGCTGCGGCGGACCTGCGTGACCGATCGGTGTACATCGACGCGGTTCGCGGCGCAGAATTTCTCGGAGACCCAAGCGCCGAAGCAGCGGAGGGCAAATGAAGCATCTGAACCGCTTTTCGCTCCTCCGGCTCTGGACGTTGGCCTGGCTGACCTCGGTGTGGGTGTTGTTGTGGGGCAACGTCAGTCCAGCGAACATCCTGGGCGGCATCGCCGTCGGACTCGGCATCATGATGCTCCTTCCGTTGCCGAAGGTTCCGGTCGAAGGCCGAATCCACCTGCGGTCCATCCTGACTCTGACCGGCGTGTTCTTTTATTACGCAGCCGAATCCAGCCTGAGCGTCGCGTGGCTCGCCGTGCGGCCTCAATCGCCTCCGGTGACCGGCGTCCTCCGCTGCCGCATCGCCATCAAGTCGGATCTCGTCCTCACATTGTTCGTGGACGCGATGAACTTGGTTCCAGGCACAATGGTTTTGGAAATCGACCAGACTCGTCGATTGCTGTATGTCCATGTGTTGGACATGGGCAGCCAGAAGTCCGTGGACAGCTTCTACGCCTACGTCAGGCATCTCGAAAGGCTCTTCATCGCGGCATTCGAGCGTGAGACCGACTGGAGGCCGAGCCCGCTGCACTTCCAGGAGTACGAGCGCTACCACGGAGTCCTCGGCGACGACATCACGACGCCTCCCGAGGGTCGCCGGGACGACAAAAAAATCGACGACGAACGAGAGGGGAAGTGGACATGACCGTCGTACTGGCCATCGCAGGGATTCTGCTGATCGCCGCAGCCGTCATCACTGCCTATCGGTTGTTGGACGGACCGAGCACTCTCGATCGTCTCGTCGCAATGGACACAATTCTCGCTGTGTCGATGTGCGGGCTTGCCGTGTGGTCGGTCTACAGCCTCGACACCACCATTGTTCCGGCGATCGTCGCGCTGTCGCTGGTGAGCTTCGTCGGTTCGGTCAGCGTTGCGCGATTCAGGGTGAGGGACGAATGAACATGATTCTGGAAGTGATCTCAGCAGTTCTGATCCTGATGGGAGCAACTCTTGCGTTCACTGCCGCTGTTGGCATCGTCCGTTTTCCCGACACACTCTCTCGCATGCACGCGGCGACCAAACCCCAGGTCGTTGGTCTGATTCTGGTACTGACCGGCGCTGTGATCCAACTGCGCGGCAACGTCGACATTTGGATGCTCGTCTTGGTCGGAGTGTTCACCCTGGTCACCGCGCCGGTGATCGCGCACGCCGTCGGCCGCGTCGCCTACCGCGAGCAGCGAGGCCGTGACGGCCTGCTCATTGTCAACGAGATGGAGCCGGACGAGTCGGACCAATGAGTGTTTGCCCGCCCCACGTCGCGAACACGCTTCCTGGGGCGGCGAAGAACGTTGCGTAGAACATTCCGACGACGGTACCCATCGCGAGAAGGATCGCCGGGCCGAACAGTTCGGGGTACTCCGCGAACGGCACCGCGAGGTAGCGGTAGCTCAGCAGGAGCAACACCAAGACCGCTGATCCGTAACCGACGAGCCGAATTCGCGCCCGGTCCCAGCCTCGCTCGGGATCACGAAGCATCGATTCCAAGGTCAGGCAGAGCACGACACCGGCAACGAGGTCGATGCCGTAGTGGTAGCCGAACCCCAACGTTGCTACCAGCGTGCACACGAGCCAGGTGGTGCCCCCAGCACGCAACCACCACGGACCCTGACGCGAATGGATGAACAAGCTCAGCGCCCACGCAGTGTGCAGACTGGGCATGCAGTTACGCGGCGTCTCGGCGTCGAACGGAATTTTCGTCGGTGAGTCGTCGAACGGGACGATCGCCGGCCATAGGTTACCGATCTCAAAGCCTTGACCTGCCGGACCGAAAGCGAACATCGGCCCGACGACCGGAAACAGGATGTAGAAGACCGGCCCGACCAGACCGATCAACAGGAACGTCCGGACGAGGTAGTGCGACGGCCACGCGCGTCCCGATGCAACTCCGCGCAATTGATAAATGGCGATGGCGATAGCAGCGATCGGTAGCTGGATGTACACCCAGTGCAGAACCGCGTAGGCGGGCGGACCGAGCGCCTCCAGCGCGCTTCCGACGACCCATGAGGGGTTGCCGAGTGCGTGATCGGCGAGTTGGGCGTACTCGTCGAGAACGTAGGGCCGAACGATCGTGGTGATGTGGAGCCAGGTGTCGCCCACCTTGGTGGCGAGGATCAACAGGCAACCAAGGCACACGGACCGCACTCCGCCGACGTCTCGCCGCCAGAGGGTGTAGGCGGCAAGGCCTGCCAGCACGATGACAGCTCCGTTGCCGACCGAAAACGGACGCCCGGACTCCACCCGTACCAGTGCTCCGACGACGTCGATGCCGACCGCGATGGACAACGCCCGAATTCGGGTGGTCGTGTTCACTCCGATGAGCGCCAGGGCCAGACCACCCCACGGCACCGCCATCGATTTGGGTGTTCCTGCAAAGTCGTTCCAGATGCTGGGGACCGGCCCGGAGAATCCTTGGATCCACGCCACAAGCTGCAGCGTTCCCAGAAACAGCACAACGGCCACTGCGCCTACGCCGTACATCCGTAGGGCCCCCGGCGCCGCTTTCTCGGCGCACGTGGGCCTCTCGTCCCCCTGAAGCACGTCGTTCATAGTAAACGGTAAATGAACGAAGGATTACATCGGGAAGATCACGATTGCAGGTCGGTCACCAGCGACTCGACGACGGCACGCAGATTTCCACCCGCGGCAGCGGCGACTTTCCGCTGCCGTTGATACGACGCCCCACGTCGCGGAATCTCCGCTACCGACGCCAATTCGTCGGCGCAACCAAGGCGCGCGGCCGTCGGAGCCAGCTTCTCGAGCAGGTCGTTCAGATCGTCGGTGACCAGGCGTTCATTGCTGTCGGCGTCGAGGATGATCTCGGCCTCCAGGCCATATCTGGCCGCACGCCACTTGTTCTCCTGGACGTGCCACGGCGGCATGCTCGGAAGCTCCTCGCCCCGTTCGAGACGTTCATCGAGGTCGACGATGAGGCAGTGCGTCAACGCGACCAACGCGGCCAACTCACGTTTTGTGGATGCACCGTCGCACACCCGCACCTCGATGGTGCCCCACTTCGGGGCGGGCCGTATGTCCCAGTGCATTCCACCGAGTTGCTCGATGACGCCGGTCTTCATCTGGTCACGGACGAAACCTTCGAACTGCGACCAGTCCTCGAACTGGAACGGCAGGCCCGCGGTCGGCAGTTGCTGGAACATCAACGCTCGGTTGCTCGCGTAACCGGTGTCGTTGCCCGCCCAGATCGGCGACGAGGCCGACAGTGCCAGCAGATGCGGATACTGCAGCAGCAGCGAGTTCAGGATCGGGAACACCTTGTCGGGCGAGGACACGCCCACATGAACGTGCACTCCCCAGATGAGCATCTGGCGACCCCACCACTGGGTGCGCGCGATCAACTCGTCGTAGCTCGGTGAGCGCGTCAGGACCTGCGTCGACCATTCCGCGAACGGATGCGTTCCGGCGGAGAAAAGATCGATCCCGAGAGGATCAGCCGCACGCCGAACAAGATCGAGCGATTCGCTCAGATCGTCCATTGCTTCACCGACGTTCCCGCACACGCCCGTGACGAGTTCGACGGTATTGCGCAGAAGCTCCTTGGTTACACGTGGCGTCTCACCGGCGATGGCGGTGACGCCGTCCATGACCTCGGCGGCCGAGTTGACCAGATCGAGTGATGCTTTGTCCACCAACGCGATCTCCCACTCGACGCCGAGCGTCGGGCGGGGCGAGGAGTTGAAGTGGATCCGCGGCGCCGCCACCTATCCCAGAACCGCGCAGGCGACGCGCGACCCGGCATCGCCGGTCATCAGGGTGGCCATATCCGGCACGGCGGCACCGTCGGCGAGTGTGTAGCGCGGCGGGATGTTCGCGAAGTTGTCGGCGCCCGAGTGGATCACGACAGCACGGCCGCCGTCGGCCCGCAGATCGTCGAGGGTGACGGCATCGGTCGTCGTGACGAGCTTCGCGGTGCCGTCCTCGCCTACCTGCAGCGAGGTGAGATCTCCGCTGGACGGGTGTTCGGTGCGGCCGTCGACTTGCAGGTGTCCGCCTGCGGACAGGAAGTCGCCCGGTTCGCCACCGGTGGGGGCAACGGACTTCGTCTCGCATTTGCCGACCGTGTGGACGTGCAACCCGTGGAAGCCAGGGGTCAGTCCCTCCGCCTCGACCGTGACGAGGAGGTGATCGCCGTCCTCGACGAACGAGACGGTACCGGCCGGCCTGCCTGCGGCGTCCTTGAAATCGGCTTCGACCGTGCCCTCGGGAGCGTCGGCTGCGACGCCACCTGCGCCCGAATCCTCACTGCCAGTCCACACCGCAGGCGTCGTGCCCGCAGTGTCCGCAGGAGTCTCCGGCGCGCTGCATGCAACCAGCCCGAACGCTGCAACAGCAACCACCGGGGTCACCAAGCGCCATGACCGGATTACTGATCGGGATGAATTGGTCGGTGCCATGGAAAGTGCTCCTTCGTGGGGCAGGCTGGACGAGTGCATCGATCATAACTATGCGCGGTAGTAGGACAGCGCTACTGGGTGACCATCACGATGACTCCGTCACCGAAGGCTGACAACGTCGCCGGCCGCGTCGCTGTGGTTGCACCGAGTTGCTGAGCGATCTGCTGAGCTGCGACCTGCGCTCCGGCTGCCGAGCCGTAGTAGACAGTGGTGGCCGGAACCTGCATCTCGGCGTAGTTTCCGGTGCCGGTGACGGTCCAGCCCTCCGCGGTGAGCGTGGCCGCGGTTTCCGCGGCGAGACCGGAGACACTGCTGTTGTTGAGAACCTGCAATTCGACGTCTGCCGGGTCGACCGAAGTCTTCGGCGCTGCCGTGGTGGTCGGTGCTGCGGATGCCGCGGGAGCTTGCGAAGTCTGCGTGGTCGCTGCCGGCGCCGCTACCTCGTCGCTGCCCGTACCGGTCAGCGAAAGGGCACCGATTGCCGCGAACAGGATCGCAAGGGAGATCAACACCATTGCCAACGCGCGGAGCGGAGGGCCGGACGATTCCGGATTGGGACTGCTCACACTCGAAGACACTAGTTGATCAGGCGCATGCGTCTGCACACCGAATCCTCACGAGAGCCTCGAGGAGGCCTTTCAGACTTCGAACCCGAGCCTGCGTGCGGCCCTGGCCTTCTGCCTGCTCGCACGGAGTCGACGTAGACGCTTGACCAACATCGGGTCTGCTGCCAGCGATTCCGGACGATCGACCAGTGCGTTGAGAACTTGGTAGTAGCGAGTGGCGGACATCGAGAACAATTCCTTGATCGCCTCTTCCTTCGCGCCGGCGTACTTCCACCACTGGCGCTCGAAGGACAGAATGTCGTGTTCGCGACGGGTCAGGCCGTCTGCGCCGACCTCGTTGATGTTTTCGGAATTTCCAGATTGTTGAGACTGGTTCGAGTCACGCGCTGCTGCGCCGTCCATCTCACTCCTCGACTTCTCGGACCCGCATCAGCGGATCCCTGCTCTGTGCCGCCATACCGGTCCCCCTCGAACCGCGCCCGCGCACCGGATCGACGATGGGCGCAAACGCGAATTACACACGTGTGTTTCGCTAGTTATTCAACCACGGTGAACACGCCTTCTCAGCGGGTCGCAGCACTCGCGGCGAGTCGCGTCCGTTCACCGTGTGCGCGAACACTCGACGCCCGCCACTATTCTTGTCGACCATGGCAATTCTTCCGATCCGGATCGTTGGCGATCCGGTGCTCCACACCCCGACCGAACACGTCGACAAGTCCCCCGCCGAGATCGCCGAGCTTATCGCGGACATGTACGAGACGCTCGATGCCGCGAACGGCGTCGGACTCGCCGCGAACCAGGTCGGCGTCCCACTACGACTGTTCATCTACGACTGCCCGTTCGAGAATCCGGACGGCACCGTGGTCCGCCGCACCGGCGAGGTCGTCAATCCCGTCTTGGAGACCTCCGCCATCCCGGAAACCATGCCGGATCCGGATGACGACGACGAAGGCTGCCTGTCCGTGCCGGGCGAGCAACATCCGACCGGTCGCGCCGAGTGGGCGCGCGTCACCGGCACCGACGCCAAGGGCGAGCCCGTCGACATCGAGGGCACCGGCTTCTTCGCACGCATGCTGCAACACGAGGTGGGGCACCTCGACGGGTTCCTTTACACCGATGTGCTCATCGGCCGGAACGCTCGCGCCGCGAAGAAGGCCATCAAACGGGCAGGCTGGGGCATACCGGGACTGTCGTGGATTCCCGGAACCGTCGAGGATCCGTTCGGGCACGAGGACGAAGACGAGGACTGAGTTGATCGCGCTCGGCACACGCGTGACGCTGCGGTATCGATTGCCGCCGGGTCACAGCCATCCCATGACCGACGTTGTCGGCGAACTGATCGCGGCCGACACCGTCGTCTCGGTTCGCGCATCAGACGGCAGGGTGGTGAGCGTGGCCGCTGAACGTGTGATGGCGCTCAAGGCGTTGGGGCCGAAGCCGATTCGTACGTCCGAAATCAGATCGCTCGAACGTGCCGCTGCCGACGGTTGGCCCGGGATCGAGCAGGAGTGGATCGATGGCTGGTTGCTGCGCTCCGGACGCGGCTTCACCGGCCGTGCCAATTCGGCGACGCCCATCGAACCCCAGGCCTCCGCGTCGTCTCTCGGCGCCATCACCGGTTGGTTCGCGCAGCGAGGACTGCCGCCGGTACTGCTGCTGCCCGACCGACTCGGCGATACCCCGCCCGGGTGGGCCTCTCGCGACGAAACTTTGGTGATGGCGGCCGACATCTCACGGCTCGAGCTGCCCGACGAGTCGGTTTCGGTTGTGCTGGAGGCGCCGGACGAGGACTGGCTCAGGCTGTACAACTACCGAGGGCGCGCCCTGCCCGACGGCGCAATCGAGGTCATCACGACCGTGCGTGACGGTGTCGCGGGCTTCGCCCATATCGGCAGTTCGGCGTCGGCGATGCTTGCCATCGGCCGCGGAGCGGTGACGACGGCGCCCGACGGTCGGCGCTGGGTGGGACTGACGGCCATCGAGGTGGAGACCGCGCATCGGCGCAATGGATTGGGCACAAGAATCTGCGGCGAGCTCGTCGTGTGGGGCAGGGAACTGGGCGCGACCCATGCGTATCTACAGGTTGCGGCAACGAATACTCGGGCCATCGCGATGTACACCGGGCTCGGGTTCGTCGAGCATCATCGGTATCGGTATGCGGCTTCGCCGCACGTGAGCGGAAATACCTAGCAGGGGACGTATTCGCGCTCACATACGCGAAGCGCCTAAGGTTGCGGCCGTGCGATTGGCTACCTGGAACGTGAACTCCGTCCGATCTCGTCAGGATCGGATCGTCGACTGGCTGCAGAGGTCTGACGTCGATGTCCTGGCGATGCAGGAAACCAAGTGCAAGGATGCGCAGTTTCCGTTCGAGCGATTCACCGACATCGGGTACGAGGTCGCCCACGTCGGGCTGAGCCAGTGGAACGGTGTTGCGCTGCTCTCACGGGTCGGCCTCGACGATGTCCGTATCGGCTTCGAGGATCAGCCTGGTTTCAGCAAGGACCCCGAGGTCGACGCTGTCAAGGAAGCCCGTGCGATCGGAGCGAGTTGCGGTGGCGTCCAGGTGTGGAGCCTGTACGTCCCCAACGGCCGTGATCTCGCCGACCCCCATTACACATACAAGCTCGAGTGGCTCGCGAAGCTTCGCGCCGACGCCCAGGCCTGGGTCTCTTCGGACCCGGATGCGCAGATCGCTCTCGTTGGAGACTGGAACATTGCCCCGACCGACGACGACGTCTGGGATCCGGCATTGTTCGAGGGAAAGACTCATACCTCCCAGCCCGAGCGTGACGCCTTCGAATCCTTCGCCGAGATCGGCTTCACCGAGGTGACTCGTCAGTTCACGCCCGAGCCACGAACCTTCACCTACTGGGATTACACCCAGTTGCGCTTTCCGAAGAAGCAGGGCCTACGCATCGATATGGCGTTGGCGTCCCCTGCCCTCGCGGCCCGCGTCAGCGGGGCGTCGATCGACCGCGAGGAGCGCAAGGGCAAGGGCGCCAGCGATCACGCTCCGGTCATCGTCGAGATTTCCTGACGAGCCGGCAGCCTGGACGCGGCCAGCAATGCAGCGCCGATGACAATCAGCAGTCCGTGGGCAACTCGTAGTGCCGGCGGGGCATAGAACTGCGGCAGGAACAGCACGAACCCTGCCGCGAACACGTATGCCTGCCACGAGCCGATTCCACGAGCAACAGCGACGACTCCCACCGCCACGAGAATCAGACCGGCGCCGAACATAACCATCTGAACCGGGCCGTTTCGAATGGGTTCGGCCAGGTCGAGCAGCGGATAGTCGCCGGTGTCGACGGCTTTCGTACCCAATGCATTGAGCGCAAACGTTTCGGCGCCGTAATACGGCAGGACCAGCCCGACGCCAATCCACGTCGTCGTTTCCGCGACTGCGCCAGCGCGCATCGCCCGCACCGCAAGGGCAAGTGCGATGAACCCGAGCATCGCGGATGTGTGGGCGGCGACCCACAGGGGTGATCCGAGTGCATCGGCACCGTCGATTCCGACTTCCGACGAATACGGCCTCAGCATCGGGTACAGAGCAAAAAATATGCCGGTGGCCACAAGAAGCCCGATCGATGATCTGTGTCCGGCCATGAGTTCGCCCTCCCATAATGGAGAGCGGCGCTCTCCCCTGAGAGCAGTATTCACCTCAATGTGCACCAACACAAGAGCAGTGCTCTCGTCAGTCAGCGACCAGGCCGAGGTACTCCGGATTCCGCGCGAGGTAGCGCCGCACGTACGTGCATATGGGAACGATGCTCCAACCGCGGTCCTGCGCAGTGTTCAGCGCCCCGCGAACCAGCACCCCAGCCCACCCGCTGTCGCCGAATTCCTCTTTGACCACCGTGTGCATGAACGCGATCGCACCGTCATCGGCATCGCGGTAGCCGAGAATGCCGATCAGCTCGTCGGCGACGAACAGGTCGAAGCGGTTATGGGCCGCGTTGTCTTCGATCCGCACCGTTGCGGCGAGGTCGACCTGCGTCTGGGCAGATTCCGCTGAAGCGTGACCCCTGGATGTGTGATGCATGTCTCCATGACACCAGGCCTACAACTGCAGGACGACACGATGAGTGGTTCGGATAGCATTTCGACGCAGTGCCGAGTTGCAACCGTTACGTCAAAGCGGGACGACAACGTCCGAATACTCTGGATTGGTCGAGAGAAAACGCTGCACGTAGGTACAGACCGGCTTGACCTTCCATCCATACGATCGAGCAGAATCGAGCGATCTGCGTACCAGGATGGCGGCTAGACCCTGATGGCCGAAGTCCTCCGTAACGACGGTGTGCATGAACGAGACGACATGAGTTCGGGGGCCACGTTTGGTCGCACCTTCGACCTCGTAGTAGCCGACGATTCCTACCAAATCACCATTGAGCCTCAGTTCGAAGCGGTTCTGGTCGGTATTGATGGAAACATCAGCACTCGGAGTACTGGCTAGCATTGGGTCACCTCCTGCGCTGGGTATGAAGAATCCGCTGAGTAAGAAGAATCTGCCGCAGGCCTTCAAATGTGACCTGCACCACTATTAAACATGCGGCCGGGATGGTTGTCACCCATTTGTAGCAACAAACCTTCGGTTCCGTAGGTATGCAACGTCGATGCAACATGGACGCTGGTACAGCGTCATATACCTACGTGATCGTCCTTGTGATGCAACAGCATTCATTCGCCCTTGCGCATCTGTCGCTGCGAGTTACACCTGTGCCGGTACTGTCACCCCGTGAAGTTTCTACCGCTGACCCCTGACGGCTCGACCCCCGTGCGCGCGCTGACGATCGCGGGCACCGACTCCGGCGGCGGCGCCGGAATTCAAGCCGACAGCCGGACGATGGCGATGTGCGGAGTTCACGCGTGTGTCGCAGTCGCGGCGGTGACCGTCCAGAACACGGTCGGCGTGAGCGGCTTCCACGAGATCCCACCGACCGTCGTTGCGGATCAGGTACGTACCGTGGTGAACGACATCGGCATCGGCGCCGCCAAAACGGGCATGCTCGCCTCGACAGCCATCATCGAGGCCGTCACCGCAGTATGCAACGAGGTAGGAATTGGCCGAGACCAGGCTGTCCCGCTCGTCGTGGACCCGGTCTGCGCGTCGATGCACGGCGATCCCCTTCTGCACGAAGAGGCGCTGGACGCCATCAGAACCACGCTTTTCCCCATCGCGACGATCGTGACGCCCAACCTCGACGAAATTCGCCTGATCACCGGTGTCGACGTCGTCGACGACGTAACCGCTCGCCGCGCCGCTGAGGCCCTACACGCTCTCGGCGCACAGTGGGCGCTGGTGAAGGGTGGACATCTTCGGACTTCGACGAGCAGCACCGATCTGCTGTTCGACGGTGACAAGTTTCTCGAGTTCAGCAGTCCGCGCATCGACACCGGCAACGATCACGGCGGCGGTGACACCCTTGCCGCCGCCATCGCGTGCGCGCTCGCCAACGGCTACTCGGTTCCCGACGCCGTCGCGTTCGGCAAGGAGTGGGTCACCGAATGCCTGGCTGCGTCCTACGATCTCGGCGCGGGCCACGGCCCGGTGTCACCGCTCTGGAGACTTCACCAGTCGTAAGATCTTCAGGCCTTCGGGGACGCCGTTCAGTTTTGGTGCAAAGAATCCGCGACGGTAGGTCCGCACGGCCAGTCCCAACTCTTCGAGGGTTCCATCGGGTACCGCATCCAATGCGGCCTGCGAGATCATCAAGTTCCCGTTGCCGCCGGTTTGCATGACGCGCGCAGCGACGGTCACGTCGACACCGAGCCAGTCCGACCCGATCTGACGAGGACTGCCGGTGTGAATCCCGACGCGCATCTTCGGGGTGTAGCCGTCGATGTCTACTTGGGCCAGCGCTGTGCGTGCCGCGACGACGGCTTCGAGCGCCTTCTCAGGCCGATAGAACACCGCCATGATGCCGTCGCCGAGACGTTTGACGACGTGACCGCCACCCACGGCGACGGCCGGTTCGACGGCTTTGGAGACCTTTCGTAGAAGAGTCAGAGTGTCGATGTCACCGGCTCCGAGCGACCACGTCGAAAAGCCGACCAGGTCGGTGAACACGATCGTGACATCCCGCTCGCCGCGCCCATGGCCGGTACGTTCGAGCACCGCTTGCCACAGCTGCAGTGCACCGAGCCCGACTTCGCGTGATGCACCCGGTTCGTCGTCGAGGAATTTGTCGGCGACGCGTGCGATCGCGAGGGCAGAACCGGGCCCTGCCATCGAGAGCGGGTCGCCGAACGAAGGATCTCCCGGCAACACCCGCCGGAGTCGCCGGACGGCGCTGACCACCGCTGGACGACGGTTCACACCGCGAACCCAGTCAAGTGTCGACACCACGTACGGATTCATGAAAACAAGCGTAACCGACAGTTACATGTACTTACTTTTCTACACATAGTCACTTTTCCGTTCGAGCCGTGGTGCGAGCGACCCCCACCGGTACGCCGTTACTTCCTTCGACCGATTGCGCATACGTCCCGATTCCGAAACCGATCGCCGACGCATTCTTTGCAAGCGCTTCACGGTCCACGTTCGCCAACGTGTCCTCCGCAGTGTGGTAGTTCTGGTCGAAGGCTTCTTCGGCCGTCCCGCCCCACTTGTCGGCCTGCGCCGGAGTCTTGGTCTCATCGGCACCGCTGAAGACACCGCCGGCGGGAATGCCCACCTCGATAAACGGGCCGTAGTCGGAGCGTCCGTCGAAGTCCGTCCCGTCGACCGCGATGCCCTCCTGCTGCAGCCGCTCGACGAACACACGCTCGATCGCGTCCGATCCGACAGGTCCCGCAGGAGACCCGACTTTGTCGGAGTCGTCGCCGTCGTAGGCGAGGTAGCCGGCGTTGTGCGACCCGATCATGTCGAAATTCAGGTAGAGCGCGATGTTTGCCTTGTCTTCGGCGCTGAGGCCCTCGGTGTACTTGGTCGATCCGATGAGGCCGAGTTCCTCGGCGCCCCAGAACGTGAAGCGCACGGCGTTGGTGATCGCCGGTTCAGCACCCATCTGCAGTGCAGTCTCCAGGACGGCGGCGGTCCCGCTGCCGTTGTCGTTGATCCCTGGCCCCTCGGGGACGCTGTCGAGATGCGCTCCCGCGACGACGACATTCGCACTGTCACCGGTCTTGGTCTGCGCAACGATGTTGCGACTCTTGGTCTTTTTGGTCTCGGTAGCGAGAGTCAATGTGAGTTCCGGAGCCGCAGCGACAGCCGGGCCGTCCTCTTGACTGACTCCTCCGCTCGGTATCTTCGCGACCTCGGTTCCCCCGAGGGTGCCACTGTCGAGAGGTCCAGGTTCATTGTTGACGACGATCACTGCAACCGCGCCGCGATCTGCAGCCACGGTTTGCTTTGCACCGAACGGGCATACACCGCGGTCGACGACGACGATTGCACCCGCAACGTCGAGGCCGTCGTAATCCGTTGCCTCGCAACCGGGTGAATCGTCTTTCGGCGCGGCGACGACTGGCGCGGTGATTCCGTCGCCGGGGGTGGGCGGTGAGTAGGTGAACGCATCGACCGAAAGTTGCCGGTCCCCGGCCGAGAGCAGCTGCGTATCCGCAGTGAACTGGTCGAACTCGAACTCGGGTGTCTCCACGTCGAACCCTGCTGCATCTAGTGCGCCCACGACGTAGTCGACACTGGCATCGTAGCCGGAGGTACCGGCGGCGCGATTTCCGTTGTTGTTCCCGGCAATTCGCTCCAGCTCCGCGAGATGGGCGACTACTGCATCACCGGTGACGGCGTCGGCCAGGCCTGGTCCGTCGGGTGTCGAAACGGGTGCGGATACAGCACTGGCCGGCTGCTTCTCGCCCCCGGACGAGTCCGCGGAGGAGGAACAACCGGCCAGAACCAGAGCACCGACTGCGAAACTGGCAAGTAGGGTCATCCGTCGCATGGAAGCACCCTAACCGGACAGAACGACATTCGTGTCGACGATCGACAACCGGGCTGCTATCTCATGCGTCCCGGCGATTGACCACGAAGACCGCCGCACCGAACACGACGGCGGTGAACGCGATGAAGTAGATCAGTGAGCCGATGGGCCCCCAGTGGAAGTCGATTCCACCGTCTGATCCGAGAAAATGATTGGCGTTTTGCCACGGTAGAAATGGCTGGATCGCCCGGCCGACGGATCCGAAAAGTCCGAACAGATTCTCGATGACCAACGGCCACAGCAGCAGTAGCGCAATGGCACCGGCGGACTGCCTGAGCAGTGCACCGACTCCGACCGCAACGATGATCTGCAGGAAGGCGAGAATCGCGGTTCCGTAGATGACCCTCCAGGTTCCGTCGACGTCGAAACTCAGCAGCACCCCGGCGTCAGCGCCCGCGAACAGCTTCGCAAGGTAAAACGCGCCGAGCCCGAGGACGAAGCTCAGGACGAAGCCGAAAGCGCCGATCAGAACGGCCTTCGCGACCAGCACAGACGCACGATTCGGAATTGCCTGGAACGTAGTTCTGATGACGCCGAAGCGGTATTCACTGGTGACAGTCAGTGCTGCGAGAATCATCAGCACCATCACACCAAAGCCCCCGACGCCACTGCCGACGGCGTCGAATGCCGAGGGAAGGAACGGCTCGAAATCGGGCTTGTTCCCCTCAGCGATCTGGTCGTTGTAGGAAGTCAGTCCGACTTTCGAGGTGATGCCGATGATGGCGCCCAGCCCCAGCCCGAGAATTACGACCGCGATGGTGCACCACCACGGCGACTTGGTCGAGGTGATCTTTATTCGTTCTGCTGCCAAGACGCCCATCAGAGAGCACCACCCATCGCTTGCTGAATGTTGGGATCTTCGGGTCCCGCGCCGTGGTACTGCACTGTGTCTCCGGTGAGCTTCATGAATGCTTCTTCCAAAGATCCTCGCTGCGAGGCCAATTCATAAAGCACAATGCCTGCCCTTCCTGCAATGTCGCCGATCGCATCGGTCGTCGAGTTGGTCACGACCAATGCTGGCTGCAGTTCCTCGGTGGCGTTCGGTTCACGAACGGTGAGACCAGCAGAGGTGAGCGCGCTGCGCAGCGCGTCCAACTGGGGGCTGCGCACCCGTACCGAAGCTTCGGAGGCGTGGTCGATGAACTCCTGTACCGACGAGTCGAAGATCAGCTTTCCGCGGCCGATAACGACGAGATGTTCTGCTGTCTGGGCCATTTCGGAGAGCAAGTGGCTCGATACCAATACAGTGCGCCCCTCGGCTGCCAGACGCTGCATGAACTTACGAATCCAGACAATGCCCTCGGGATCGAGGCCGTTGACCGGCTCGTCGAACAGCAAGACCTTCGGGTCACCCAGAAGTGCCCCGGCAAGTCCCAGTCGCTGCGACATGCCAAGCGAGAAACCGCCCGCATTCTTCTTGGCGACGTCGCTGAGGCCAACGAGGCGCAGGACCTCGTCGACACGCGATTTCGGGATGTCGTTCGATGCGGCCATCCACTCGAGGTGCGCACGTGCCGATCGGTTGGGGTGCACCCATTTGGCGTCGAGCAAAGCACCGACGCTGCGCAGCGGCTGCTTGAGTTGGTTGTAGGGCTTGCCCTCGATGAGCGCCGTCCCGCTGGTGGGACGGTCGAGCCCGAGGATCATCCGCATGGTCGTCGATTTGCCTGCCCCGTTGGGTCCGAGGAAGCCGGTCACGATTCCGGGCTTGACGGTGAACGAGAGGTCCTCGACCGCCGTCACCGCGCCGTACCGCTTGGTCAGTCCTGTCACTTCGATCATGTGACCACCCTCCCGTAGCCGGGGAGCCTGCACATCGCCCGTGAGTCTCGACCTGGGTCATCCTTTTGGATGATGGGCGGCTTCGCGCACGTGCGTGAAAATACGTCACCTGGGACGTATTTCCGCGCACATGCGCGAAGCGCTACTGAGGCGAGCTCGCCTGCGCCCAGAACCGCTTCGGTATCCGACCTGCCCGACGAGCCTGGTAGCCCGCCGAGACCGCATGCCGCATCGCCGACGCCATGAGTGCGGGATCTTTCGCACGTGTCACCGCAGTCGCGAGCAGGACTGCGTCGCAGCCCAATTCCATTGCCAGCGCTGCATCGCTTGCCGTTCCGATGCCCGCGTCGAGGATCACCGGGACCGATGCGGCGTCGACAATCATCTCGATGTTGTGCGGATTGGAGATTCCGAGTCCCGTGCCGATGGGGGCACCGAGAGGCATGACGGCGACGCAGCCGATATCTTCGAGCCTCTTCGCGAGGACGGGATCATCGGTGGTGTACGGCAGGACGTTGAAGCCGTCGTCGACCAATTGTTCTGCCGCTTTGACCAATTCGATGGCGTCGGGCAGCAGGGTTCTTTCGTCGGCGATGACTTCCAGTTTCACCCAGTCGGTCTCGAGTGCTTCGCGTCCGAGTTGAGCGGTCAGCACGGCTTCGGCTGCGCCTCGACAGCCGGCGGTGTTCGGTAGCGGGGCGATGTTCAGCTTCCGGAGGAGGTCGAGTACACCGGTGCCTCCGGCGGCGTCGACGCGGCGCATCGCGACGGTGGTCAATTCGGTGCCGGACGCGATCAGCGCCTCTTCCAGCACTGTCAGGTTCGCCGCTCCCCCGGTCCCCATGATGAGCCGAGAACCGAAAGACCGGTCGGCAATGATCAGCGAATCAACCACCCTGCACCGCCGTGAGAACCTCTATGGCCCAGCCTTTTTCTACCGTCGTCGAGTCCCAACGACTCTTTGGCAACACGGTGCCGTCGACGGCGACAGCGATTCCCTTCTCGGGCATCGAGAGTTTTTCGAGGAGCTGACGCATCGTCAGCCCATCCGGCAGCAAAAGTTGCTCACCATTGACCGTAATCATTTTTCCTGTCCTTTCGAGAACCGGGCTGGATCGGCAGCCTTGGCTTCGGGGAGTGTGTCGCCGGCGAGTAGCGCCGAGACAGCGTCTGCGGTGATGGGTGTCAACAGAATTCCGTTTCGCCCGTGCCCGGAGGCGACGATCACGCGATCGGAGATGCGGCCGATGATCGGGAGTCCGTCAGGACTCATGGGACGCAGTCCGGCTGCTGTTTCGTGCAGTTCGTATTCGCCGATGCTCGGCATGAGGCGTTCCGCGTCGGCGATGAGATCACGCACTCCGGCCACGGTGACTTGCGTGTCCTGCCCGGATTCGTACTGGGTCGCGCCGACGACGAGGCCGTCCCCGCGCGGGACGAGGTAGATGGGCCGCCCGTGCACGCTGCCGCGGATAGTGCGCGTCGGCGGCGGTGTTGCGCTGGGCCGCCTGCGCAACCGCAGGATCTCGCCCTTCACCGCCCGAACCGGAATTTCGGGTAGCAACGACGCTGTTTGCGCCCCGGCAGCTACGACGACCTGGTCGGCGTCGAGGGCATCGATGTCGGTCACCGACTCCGCAACGAACGACACCGAAGCAGCAGCCCGCAAACCCTCCACAAGAGCCCGATTGTCGACGGCCAATTCGGTGGGAGCCAGCAGGCCGAGTCGAATGTTCTGAGCGAGCGACGGCTCGAGTTCGCGGATACGTGCGCGGTCGAGAATTTCGAGCTCGTGCCCCTGCTGCCCGACGAATTCTGCGATGGTTCGCAGATCGGCCGCATCTGCCGAATCGAGAGCAACCGTCAGCGAGCCCGATGCGGAGAAGACTTCGACGCCGAGCGACCGAGCGAAATCGGGCCACCGCTGCAACGACTTGGCACCGAGCGCGAGCAGTTCGTGCTCACCCGGCCATCCCTCGGACAGTGGGGCAAGCATTCCGCCGGCAACCCATGAGGCTCCAGATCCGACCTCGGGGTCGTACAGCGTCACCGACCAACCTTCGCGGGACGCACGCACAGCGATGGAAAGGCCGACGACACCGCCGCCGACCACTGCAAGAACCTTGGACATATCGCGTACCGCCTCACTCCCTGCGCCGGCATGATCCGGTTCAGGTATTGACGGTAAGGACGGGCGTGTCCATTCTCAGCCCTGCGTGCCCCAGGACTCCCGTGTCTTTTGCTGTTCAACGGACAGACTACCGTTGAAAACCGTGCCTCCCACTCAAAGCTCCCGCGAGCGTTTGAACTCTGCCCGCCTGTACCTGTGCACCGATGCCCGTCGCGAGCATGGTGACCTGGCTCAGTTCGCCGAGGCTGCGCTCTCCGGTGGAGTCGACATCATTCAGCTACGCGACAAGAATTCCGCAGGCGATCGTGAATTCGGTCCGCTCGAAGCGAAGGACGAGCTGGCGGCACTGGCGATCCTGTCGGCGGCGACACGACGTCACGGCGCGTTGCTGGCCGTCAACGACCGCGCCGACTTGGCATTGGCGTCGGGCGCCGACGTACTTCACCTCGGACAAGGCGACCTTCCCGTTCACTACGCGCGGCAGATCCTCGGCCCCGACGTCGTGATCGGCCGGTCGACCCAGAACCGCAGCCAAGCTTCGCTCGCGGCGATCGAAGACGGCGTCGACTACTTCGCGACGGGTCCTGTGTGGGCGACGCCGACCAAACCGAATCGCAAGGCGGCCGGGCTCGATCTGCTGCGCACTACTGCCGAGTCAGCTCCGGCACGGCCCTGGTTCGCCATCGGAGGCGTCGACGCCGAGAACGTAGACGAGGTCCTGGAAACGGGCTGCGAGCGCATCGTCGTCGTCCGTGCCATCACGCAGGCCCGAGATCCGCAGGCCGCGGCCCAGGAACTCTCGGCGAAACTGCGTAGGAACTAGCGGAGCCAGCCGAGGACCGTCGACGGCGAGAGCACCTGAACTCCCGTCGGCAATCGTTGCTGTAGGCCACGATCTGCGGTGACCATAGCGGTCAGTGCGTATCCGTCGTTGGCACGCCGCGCGAGTTCGTCGTCGCCGCTTCCCTCTGCATGGATGACGGGCACTCGCGCGTCTTCGAATTGGGCTGCGCGCGCCTCGCCCTCCAGAACTGCTTCGATCCTCGTGAGCCAACCAAAGCTGCCGCCGGCAAGCTCGACGGTGCGCGGGAGAGCATCGGACAGTGCGGCGAGCAGCTCGACGGTGGCGCCGCTCCGATCCTTCCACCATCCGTTGGGCCGCGAACCGAGAACGTTCGCCGTATCCAGGAGAACGCGCAGAGGAGACGTGCGCAACGCAGGCCAGCTCGCTGCGAAGCCCGGGTGAAGCGGCAGATGGTCCACCATCTCCTCGGGGACCCAGCGCAGCTCGGTGCTTTCGCCGTTGATCGTGGTGTCGAGTTGGGTCTCGGCGTCTGCAACTACGGTGACATACGTCCACCCACTCGTGACCCGAGCGGTCACTCGCTCACCTCGCACATGTAGTCGAGCCGAGCCGATACCGGCTTCCTCGTCGGCTTCTCGCACTGCCGCGTCGACGCTTGTCTCGTGGCTGTCTCGGGCTCCGCCCGGCAGGGCCCACGTACCACCTTGATGACTCCACAGCGCGCGATGTTGCAGCAGGACCGTTGGTTCGCCGTCGGGTGCGGGCGCGCGAAGGAGCAGACCTGCGGCTCCGTGCTTTCCCCAGTGCTGTGTGCCGTTGTCACCTACTACCCACCCGTCACCGTCACCGCGCATAGTTCAACACCTTAGGTGAACCGCTCGGGCGTGTGTTCCGCGTCCGCGTACGAACGTGGCCCAGAAACTTATATGCTCGAACCTGTGAACGTGGTCGGCACTACACCTACTGCTGCCGTGCCTCCCACAACGGCGGCTTCGGCCTCGTCGAGCGATTCTCGCCGCGAAGTGCGACGCCTGCTGCGCTCGACGCCTGCCCTGATGATCTTCCTCGGGTTCCTCCTCATGGTGGCCTCGATTCTGACCGGGCTCGTCGCGTCCGGTGCGGTATCGGATCGGGAAGACACGCTCGACACGCTGCTTGTCCGCACCGAACCCCTCGCCAATTCCGCCCAGAATCTCTACGGCGCCTTGTCCGTCGCCGACGCAGCAGCTTCGACGGCCTTCATCGCAGGTGGCCTGGAACCCCAAGAGGTACGGGATCGATACGCCCAGGCGATCGGCGACGCCGGAACCGAGCTCATCCGTGCCTCGGCCGGCCTCGGTGAGTCCGACGACGACGCGCGTGCGGCGCTCTCGGAGATCGGGGCAGGTCTTCCGGTCTACACGGGCTTGGTGGAGACCGCGAGATCCAACAATCGTCTCGGAAATCCCGTCGGATCGTCGTACCTCGGCGAAGCGTCGGCTCTGATGCAGACGTCGTTGCTTCCACGCGCCGAAGGGCTTTACACCGACCAGGCGTCACGGGTGTCCACCGATCAGGAACCGTACGTTCGCCCCCCGGTGCTCGCCATCGTGTTGATCGTGGCGTTCCTGATGTTCATCGTTCTCGCGCAGGTATTTCTGTCCAGGCGCACCCATCGCACATTCAACTGGGGGTTCCTCGGCGCGGCGGCGATGGTGACGATGCTGCTGGGGTGGATGCTCGTCGCAGGTTTCATTTCGGCGACCTCGACCGATCGGGCGCTGAATCGCGGAGTCGCGCCGTTGCAGACGCTGACCACAGGATTCATTCTCGCCCAGCAGGCCCGGTCCGACGAGACGCTCAACCTCGTACGGCGCGGCAGCATGAGGGAATACGACGCCGAATTCAGCGTGAACACGCGTGATCTCATGCAGCTTTTCGACGGTGAAGACAAGATGATCGACGCGTTGACCAAGTGGCAGAGCGCCCATGCTCGTTCCACCGGTGCGTTGACCACCGGTGATTTCAACACCGCGGTGACCGTGGCGACGGGCAGTGGCGTCGCCGATTCCGCCGCTCAATTCCGGGCACTGGACGACATGTTGGCGGACGGCATCACGCAAGCCCGAACCGAACTACGCGGGAACATCTCGCGCGGTAAGACTGCACTGGTCGGATTATCCTCCGGTGCAGTAATACTCACCGTAGCCGCCTCGGCGGCCATCGGTGCCGGACTCCTACCGAGGTTGCGTGAGTACCTGTGAACCGATTGCTCGCACTTCTCGTTCTGGTTCTGGTTTGCGTGCTCACCACGAGTTGTGTCGGGCCGGAACAGTTACCGGCGGAGTCGCAGAACAGTTATACCGATCCTCCGTTGCCCGACGGCGCAGGCCCGGTAACCGACGCTCCCGATCCGGCCGCAACGGAACCGCAGTGCACACGTCCCACAGCGAGTCTGCGCCCGACTCCCGCCAACGTCGCCGCCGAGAATGCGCCTCCCACTCCGACTGTCGACGCGATCAGGGCACGGGGTCGCCTCATCGTGGGACTCGACACCGGTAGCAACCTTTTCAGCTTCCGAGACCCGATGACCGGCAAGTTGGTCGGCTTCGACGTCGACATCGCTCGTGAGATCTCACGGGATCTGTTCGGTGATCCCGATCGCGTCGATTTCCGTATCCTGACCTCCGCCGAACGTATCGAGGCGCTCGAGGACGGCGATGTCGACGTCGTCGTCAAGACGATGACCATCACGTGCGAGCGCAAGGAGGACGTCTCGTTCTCCACGGTGTATTTTCAAGCACAGCAACGGGTGTTGGCGGTCCGTAATTCCGGAATCAACGGCGTCGCCGACCTCGCGAACCGGCGGGTGTGCGCGGTAGAGGGAACGACGTCGTTGCGCAGGCTTCAGCGGATCGTGCCTACCGCGCAGATCGTCAGCGCCGCAGTGTGGGCGGATTGCCTCGTGGTGCTTCAACAGCGCCAGGTCGACGCCGTGAGTACCGACGACTCCATCCTCGCCGGGCTGGTCGCCCAAGACCCTTACCTCGTGATCGTCGGAGACAGCCTGAGCCCCGAGCCCTACGGCATCGGGATGAAGAAGGAGAGTGACGATTTGGTCCGGTTCGTCAACGGCACCCTCGAACGCATCCGCGGCGACGGCACCTGGAACCGGTTGTACAGCAGGTGGCTCAGTGTCATGGGTTCATCGCCAGGCGCTCCGTACCCGCAGTACGTGGACTGACGGACGGGACGATCACATGAGTTCCAAAGATCCGGAAACTCCGACGGGCCGGAGCACCGCCCCGCCGCCGAGGACCGAAACAGCACAGAACCAGCCGGACCCCGAGCGCACACAGGCCGCGCTGCGCACCGAACAGACTCGAGCCTCGCTGCGCGCGCAGACATCCGATCGTACTCAGGCCGTTCAACGCACCCCGGCCGTTCAACGCACCCCTGCCGTTCAACGCGCCCAGGACGATGACCGCACCCAGGCCGTTCAACGCACGCAAGCAACGGCATCACCGCTGGCGAGATCCTCGCGAACCTCCGGCCGGGTGAGGTCGGGCCGCAGTCATCGAACCGACACCAAGCGGCGCCTCGGGGCCGGACTCGTCGAGGTCCCGCGTGTCGATCCGGTCGATCCCGCTACCGCGGTCATGTCGGATCCGAGTGTCCCCGTACGCAAACGGTTCTGCTGGAAGTGCAACTCGGCAGTCGGACGCGGCGCGGACGGTGGGCCGGACACGCCGTCGGGAACGTGCCCGCATTGCGGATCCCACTTCGACTTCACACCGCTGCTCGAGCCGGGCGATCTCGTCGTCGGGCAGTACGAGGTGCAGGGCTGCATCGCGCACGGCGGGCTCGGCTGGATCTACCTCGCCATCGACCGAAACGTCAGCGATCGGTGGGTGGTTCTCAAGGGACTGTTGCACTCCGGCGACGACGAGGCTCATGCCGTCGCTATGGCCGAGCGGCAGTTTCTCGCAGAAGTGGCGCACCCCGGCGTGGTGAAAATCTACAACTTCGTCGAGCAGCCGCGCGCCGACGGCACCAAGATCGGCTTCATCGTCATGGAGTACGTCGGCGGACGTTCTCTTCGCGACATCCTCTCGGCGCGGCCCGATCACAGCCGCATGCCCGTCGAGCAGGCCATCGCCTATCTCCTCGAGGTATTGCCTGCGCTCGCGTACCTCCACTCGATCGGCCTGGTCTACAACGACCTCAAGCCCGAGAACATCATGGTGACCGATGATCAGATCAAGCTGATCGATCTGGGCGCAGTCGCAGGAATCGAGGATTACGGATACCTCTACGGCACAGCGGGATATCAGGCACCCGAGATCATCGAGACAGGCCCCACGGTAGCGACCGACATCTACACCGCAGGCCGAACGCTGGCGGTACTGACCCTGGGCATGCCGTCCACCAAGGGGAAGTTCGATCCGGGCATCCCTGATCCGAAGGATCACGAACTTCTGCGGAAGTACCCGTCGTTCCATCGTCTGCTGGTGCGGGCGACCAATCCCGATCCATCGCAACGATTCTCCTCCGCGGAGGTTCTCGGAGGTCAGGCCACCGGGGTGCTGCGCGAGATTCTGGCACTGCAGACAGGCGCCGAGCGGCCTGGCTTGTCGACGGCATTCAGTCCACCGCGCACCGTGTTCGGCACCGAGGAGTCGGTGGGGCGAACGGACACGTACGTCGACGGCAAGGTCCGCGGCGACAGAATCAGTGCCCGCGAGGTCGTCTCGGCATTGCCCGTCCCCCTTGTCGACCCGAGCGATCCGTCCGCACCATTGCTCGCTGCCGCAGTGCACAGCGCGCCCCAACAGACGCTCGATTCGTTGTCTCACGCCCGCCGAAACGGCATCGAACGCTTCGCCGACGGCTCCCCCGGTGGTCTGGAGATCACACTGGCGGAGGTGAAGGCCCACATCGACCTCGGCGATACCGGCACCGCGGAGTCGGTACTCAAACAGGTGCGGACCGCGGGTAACGATCCCTGGCGAGTCGAGTGGTATGCAGGCCTCTTGGAGTTGCTGAAGGGCCAATTTCTCGACGCATCCGAACATTTCGAGAAGGTGCTCGACGCCATGCCCGGCGAGTTGGCTCCAAAAATCGCGCTGGCTGCCAGCGCCGAGTTGATCATGGAGAGCACGGCACAACCGTCCACCGACGAGCGTGAGAAGTGGCGTGCGTGCGCTGAGTCCTACTACAAGGCGGTGTGGCGGACCAATCGTGCAGTGGTCAGTTCGGCGTTCGGGCTCGCCCGTCAGATGATGTATCGAAGCGATCCTGCCGCAGCGGTCGCTGTGCTGGACCAGGTTCCGATCAGCTCGCGTCACTACGCTGTGGCCAGGATGACGAGTGTGCTGACGCTGTTGATGGACCGTCCGTCCCCTGACCTCGAAGAGTCCGACTTCCGCGAAGCTGCTCGCCGCGTGGCGATGCTGCCACGAGGCGAAAGCCGCACGCTTCAGATGCGCACTCTGGTCTTGGCCATGGCGATGGACTGGGTCCGCTCGGGCCACGCGGTGGAAGCCGAACGCGAACCCATACTCGGAGCGCCGTTCACCGAGACAGGGTTGCGCTCTGGTACGGAGGCCGGATTGAGGTCGCTGGCACGCAATGCAACCGATCGAGCGCACCGATACACCCTCGTCGATCTCGCCAACGCCATCAGGCCTCAATCGATGTTCTGAACCAATTTTTCTGCGGCGCGTGCAATGGCAAGCTCTTCGTTGGTCGGTACGACCATCACTTTCACCGCCGACGAATCAGTGGATACCACCCGAGCCTCTTTGCTGCGCAGTGTATTTCGCTCCTGATCGATCTTGATACCGAAACCTTCGAGGCCTGCCAACGCGTCGCCTCGTACGTTCGCCGCATTCTCACCCACCCCGGCGGTGAAGGTAATGACATCGAGCCTGCCGAGATCGAGCATGTACCCACCGATGTACTTGCGCAGACGATGAATGTAGACGTCATACGCGAGCTTCGCGTTGTCGTCGCCGTCGGCGATCCGATCGCCCAACACCCGGAAGTCGTTGACCCCGGCCAGCCCTTTCAGCCCGGACTGCCGGTTGAGTAGCTGGTCGATGGCGTCGACATCCATGTCCGCGCTTCGACGCAGGTGCATCACCACGCCCGGGTCGATATCGCCGCTGCGTGTACCCATGACAAGCCCTTCGAGCGGGGTGAGGCCCATCGACGTGTCGATGGGGACGCCGCTCGCAATGGCCGACGCCGAAGCCCCGTTTCCCAGGTGCAGGACGATCTGGTTCAGATCGTCGCGACCGAGGAACTCGGCTACCTGCTGCGACACGTACTCGTGCGACGTTCCGTGGAAGCCATAACGCCGTATGCCGTGGGCCTTCGCGATATCGCGATCGATAGCGTACGTCGATGCGGCAGCGGGCAGCGTGTGAAAGAACGCGGTGTCGAACACCGCGACGTGGGGCACGTCGGGAAGTTGCTCGCGAGCCACCTCAATACCCAGGACGTTCGGCGGATTATGCAGCGGCGCAAGACTGCTGAGATCGGAGATCTGCTTGAGCACTGCATCGTCGATCAGTGTCGGCTGGTAAAAGATCTCGCCCCCGTGCACAACCCGGTGCCCGACGGCGGTGACGTCGGAGCCGAGTGCCACTCCGGCATCGGCGAGCATCTCGAAGGCAACGGCGAGTCCGACGCCGTGGTCGGCTATCTCTCGGCGCTTCTCGGTCTCGACGCCTCGATACTCCAATACGATGCGTCCTTCGGGTTCGCCGATCTGCTCGACGAGTCCGGAGGCGAGCGACTCCCCTGATTCAGGGTCCACGAGTTGAAATTTGACCGAGGAGGAACCTGAGTTGACTACGAGGACACTCATTCTGCACTTCCTTGCGCCGCAAGCCCCTGGGCTTGGATTGCGGTGATGGCAACGGTGTTGACGATGTCCTCGACGAGCGCTCCTCGCGAAAGATCGTTGACCGGCTTACGCAGACCCTGAAGTACCGGGCCGACGGCCACCGCACCTGCACTTCGCTGGACCGCCTTGTAGGTGTTGTTGCCGGTGTTGAGGTCAGGGAAGATGAACACGGTCGCGCGGCCGGCAACCTCGGAGTCCGGCAGTTTGGATTTCGCGACGGATGGTTCGATCGCTGCGTCGTACTGAATCGGCCCTTCCACCAGCAATTCCGGGCTCCGTTCACGAACGAGGCGGGTCGCTTCGCGGACCTTGTCCACGTCGGCGCCGCTGCCGGAATCGCCTGTCGAGTAGGACAGCATGGCAACTCTCGGCTCCACTCCGAACTGCGCGGCCGTTGCGGCCGACGAGATTGCAATGTCCGCAAGTTGCTCGGCGGACGGATCCGGAACGATGGCGCAATCGCCATACGCGAGGACCCGATCCGACAGGCACATCAGGAAGATGCTGGAGACGGTGTTCACGCCGTCGGCCGTCTTGATGATCTCGAACGACGGGCGGATGGTGTGCGCGGTGGTGTGCGCGGCGCCGGAGACCATCCCGTCGGCGATTCCTTTGTGCACCATCATGGTTCCGAAATACGAGATGTCCGACATGATCTCGCGGGCCCGCTCGACACGCATACCCTTGTGCTTGCGAAGTTCGGTGTAGTCGGCGGCGAACTCCTCCGCGTAGTCCGAGGTCTTCGGATCGAGCACCGAGGCATCGCCCAGATCGACACCGAGTTCGGCGGCACGTCTGCGAATGGGGCCTTCTTCGCCGAGAATCGTCAGCTGCGCGACCTGGCGCTGAATCAGTCGTCCTGCGGCTCTGAGGATTCGGTCGTCACCACCCTCGGGCAGCACGATGTGCTTGCGATCGGCACGGGCTCGATGAATGAGTTGATACTCGAACATCTGCGGCGTCGTGATCGACGGGATGGCCAATTCGAGGCGATCCAGCAACGCTCGCGCGTCGACCCGCTGTTCCATCAAACTCAGGGCGGTGTCCACCTTGCGTTGAGAGCCGACGGCCACCTTGCCTCGCACCTTGGCTGCGGCGGAGGCGGTGTCGAACGTCCCGAGGCCGGTGGTCAGGATCGGGAGCCGTGGTCCGAGACCGGCGACAAGACGGGCGATGGCAGGGTGCGGTTCGATTCCGCCGTTCATGATGATGCCCGCCAATGATGGAAAGCCCTCTGCTTCATGGGCATTGACGAGAGCAAGCAGGACATCGGAGCGGTCGGCCGGAGCGATCACCACGACGCCCTCGGTCAGTCGCTCGAGAATATGCTCGGCCGTCATACCGCCAACCATGACGCGTAAAGCTTCGCGTTGCATCAGCTCGGCGTCGCCGCTGTAGAGCTCACCGTCGATGGCGACGAGCAGCTCGGCCATCGTCGGGGCAATGAGCAGAGGGATCTCCGGCAGGCTCCACGCGGGCACACCGAGCGGCACGAGGGCAGCGGTTATCTCGTCGAGTTTGTCCGGGTCGCAGCGGTTGGCGACGATTGCCGCGAGATGCGCGTGATGCTGATGAAGTTCGGCCCGACACAGCTGACCCAGCTGGACGATCTCGTCCGCAGACCGCTCCGATCCGCGGAGAGCCAGAAGAACGGGAGCGCCGAGGTTCGCCGCGATGCGGGCATTGAAGCTCAGTTCGCTCGGGCTGCCGACGTCGGTGTAGTCGCTGCCGACGATAACCACCGCGTCGCAGTTCGCAGCGACTTCGTGAAAACGTGCGACGATGTCGCCGAGTGCAACTTCCGGATCGGAATGCACTGCCTCGTAGGTGACACCGAGAGACTGCTCGTACGACAGATCCGCTGTCGTGTGGTCGATGAGAAGTTCGAGTATGTAATCGGTCTCGGTGGTCGACCGCGCGACGGGTCGGAACACGCCCACTCTGGCCGCGGATGCACACAGCATCTGCAGCACTCCGAGTGCGATGGTCGATTTCCCGGTATCGCCTTCGGGTGAGGCGATGTAGATGCTCGATGCTGGCTCGGCCATGACCGCCAGCGTAGCGGTTCCACTGTTGACAGCGGATGACGCGTAGCGGTCAGATGAGTGATGCCAGAATCACCCTTCCCCGATGTCCGATGGGGCAGCGACACCAGCGTCATCCGTAAGCCGGCGATTGCATTCGCAGCGACGAAGCCAGGTTCGTGGGTGATCAGAAATCTCGCCGGGGTCGACCGTCGACTGCTGGAGCGAACCAACGGGCGGTTCACGATCCTCG
The DNA here is from genome assembly GCF_030063335.1 of Rhodococcus sp. G-MC3. Lineage (GTDB taxonomy): Bacteria > Actinomycetota > Actinomycetes > Mycobacteriales > Mycobacteriaceae > Rhodococcoides. The sequence goes on from NZ_JASISW010000006.1 coordinate 48,602, forward strand.
GCCCCATCGCTGCTCCGGTCGTGCTGTTGACGACGACAGGGTACAAGTCGGGGGCACTGCGAACCTCGCCGCTGCTGTACTACCGCGAGGGAATGCAACTCTTCGTCGTCGGCAGCAACTTCGGTCAACAGCACCACCCGGCGTGGACGTCGAACCTGTTGAAAGAACCGCGGGCAACCGTTGCCATCGGAGGCAAGAAAATCCCGGTGAAGGCCACCCCCGTCACCGGACCGGAGAAAGCGAGAATCTACGACGCTTTCAACGACATGGTCAAGGTGTACGGGGAGTACAAGAACCGGACCGACCGGGAGATGCGGATGTTCGCGCTGTCCGCGGACTCCCCACCTTCCGCATGAATGGACCCTTGTAGCCGTCTGACCGTTGCGCTGGTCCATTCATGCCGGAGGGGGGCGCGCGATCTAGCCGAGCTTGCGGAGCCTCGGAGCCAAATCGCTCTCGAACAGCTCGAGGAACCGCTTCTGGTCGTGGCCTGGCGCATGGAAGACGAGGTGATTGAGCCCTGCATCGGTGTACTGCTTGACCTTCTCGACGGCCTCGTCGGGGTCGGAGGCGACGATCCACCGCTTCGCGACCTGCTCGATGGGGAGTTCGTCGGCGGCCTTCTCCATTTCGATCGGGTCCTCGATGGAGTGCTTCTGCTCCGGCGTCAGCGACAGCGGCGCCCAGAACCGGCAGTTCTCCAGCGCCAGGTCAGGGTCGGTGTCGTAGGAGATCTTGATTTCGATCATCTTGTCGATCTCGGCTGCGTCGCGCTCGGCCTTGCCTGCGCCTTCTTCGACGGCGGGCAGCAGCTTGTCGGTGTAGAGCTCCATACCCTTGCCGGAGGTACAGATGAAGCCGTCCCCCGACCGTCCCGCATATCGGGCGACTACGGGTCCTCCGGCCGCCACGTAGACCGGAATGCCACCTTCGGGGACGTCGTAGATCGAGGCGCCCTTGGTGTTGTAGTACTCGCCTTCGAAGTCGACGCGATCGCCGAGCCACAATTCGCGCATCAGGCGCACGGACTCACGCAGGCGCGCGAAACGCTCCTTGAAGTCGGGCCACTCTCCGCTGAAGCCGGTGGCGATCTCGTTCAGCGCCTCGCCGGTGCCGACGCCGAGCATGATGCGTCCCGGGTAGAGGCAGCCCATCGTCGCGAAGGCCTGGGCGATGACCGCCGGGTTGTAGCGGAACGTCGGCGTCAACACCGATGTGCCGAGCTGGATCGTCTTGGTGCGTTCGCCGACGGCTGTCATCCACGCCAGCGAGAACGGGGCGTGGCCGCCTTCGTGGCGCCACGGCTGAAAGTGGTCGCTGACCGTCGCCGAGTCCATGCCGTGCTGCTCGGCAAGCACACCGAGTTCGACGAGTTCACGCGGACCGAACTGCTCGGCCGACGCCTTGTATCCAAGTTTCAAAGCCTGTGCCACGCGCTACTCCCTCGTTCAAATGTCACTGGTACTCCGATTGTGCACTCTGCTCCGGCACACCGACACGTCACCGTAGGTTCATTCGATCCCCAGCACGGTGACAACCGCCGCCAGCACAGCAATCGCACCGATCCCGACGGCGAAGAGCCATAGTTCCTTGGCCTCGGGCATCGGGGCGCCTGCTTCGAGCGCCCTGCGCACCTGCAGCCAACGCCGTAGGCCGACCATCGAGGCGGATGCGGCCATGAGAATCAGGACGAGTCCCAGGGTGACCCTGACCCAGCCGGTGCTGAAGTCGGGGACCAAGTGCACGATCGCGATCCCGCCGGCCAACAATCCGAGCGATGTCCTCATCCAGGCAAGGAACGTGCGCTCGCTGGCGAGGGTGAATCGTTCGTCGGGACGCTGGGAAGGTTCGTCGGTCACCAACCCATCATGCCAAGATTCGAGCTACGAGCGGAGTCTTCAGGTTGGGACTGTGCGAGCAGAAGGTATCGGCGAGATCAGAACATCTTCTCGGCGGCAAGGAACAGCGGACCATCGCGGTTGTAGGCGTCGAACCGCACTCAGACCGGCGTACGCGCGAGCGTCAATCGGGAGCGCTGACGAAGCTCGAACCCCATCGACAGGTACAGCCTGATGGCGTTCTCGTTCGACGCCGATGCATGCAGGAACGGCTTCTCCCCGCGCTCACGAATACCGTGGCCGACAGCGCGGACGAGCTCGGTGGCCAACCCTTTCCCGCGGTGAGCGTGGTCGGTACACACCGCGCTGATCTCCGTCCAGCCTTCCGGGTGCATCCGCTCCCCCGCCATCGCAACGAGCACACCGGCTTCTCGGACTCCGAGGTACGTGCCCAGTTCGAAGGTCCGCGGCAGGAACGGCCCCGGCTTGGTGCGTTCGACGAGGCCCATCATCTCCGGTACATCCGCTGCCCCGAGGTGCACTGCGAACGGAAACGGCCGTGTCTCCAAGTGAGTGCCGACGAGCTGCACGAGCCCGAATTGATCGATCAACTCCCAGCCCGCGGGGAGTTCGTGTCCGATCCCTCGCAACGACACGATCTCGCCTGGGCCGAACAGCGCTGCAATATCGTCCCAGTCTTCGTTCTCGATGACGGGAGGGTGGCCCAGAAACGGCGCCACCTCGGGATCGAACCGGAAACTGCGGCCCACCGTCCGGGCAAAGCGAGCGTGCGCTCCGAGCAGAGAACTTCGGACGGGGTCGTCCAGCGGATGGCCGTCGGCCTGGACATCGGACTGCGTACTCACCGGGTGCTCTCCTTGTCTTACGTAGCGACTGAACTGGTCCAACCCCGGGAATCACGTGCCCATTCCCCTCGACGTGTCGAGGCTGTGCCACGCCGGCTACTGCCGTCGTTACCGAACGTCCGCGCGCTCCGCGATGTCGGAGGACACCTCGAGACGCCACATCGGATGTCGCGTCGTGCGCTCGCTGCACGACAGTGCGGTGTGAGACCTCCACCGGTTCGGATCAGCTCGAGCGAATACCTTTCTCGTCGACGCTTGGTGCGGTTACATCGCTATCGTGGAGAAACAGCGATGTCGACTCCGCGTGAGCGAGATGACACCCCTGGGAGGCGCCATGACCACCGAAGACACCGTGTTGCTTCAGATTTCCGACACGGGCACCCCCGCGCTGGAAGGGCTGTCGCGACCGCAGCTGCACGCGTTCGCCGACGCCCTACGACAGACTGCCGCGAACTTCGCCCCGGGCGCACGCATCCTTACCCGCTTCGATGTGCGCTTCAGCGATCGTAACTCTCCGCTGGTCATCGATCTGCCGGCGCGCGATGTGATCGTGAGCGGCAAGAGCGTGCCGCTCAGTCACACAGAGTTCGAAATACTTTCACAGCTGGCGCGCAATCCGCGGGTGGTGGTGAGCCGGGCGGATCTCACTGCCAGCGGGGGCAGACGCAGCGTCGATGTGCATTTGTCGCGCGTGCGAACCAAGCTCGGCTCCTTCGGCCGGTTGGTGACGACTGTCCGCGGTACCGGATACCGATTCGACCCAGAGCCCGGAGTCCGCGTCATCACCGAGTTGTCGATGCTGCGTTTGATGAATCCGGACCGGGCCGAGAACGGCAGAACCACTGCATGATTCGGCCATTCCGTTTCGAATTCACCGAGACCGGTGAATCATCCAGTGCACGCACCACACACCATGCACCACACCATCGACTGCAAGGGAGCAGCACCCGACATGAGTGACAACATCTACCGAGTGACCGAGATCGTCGGAACGTCTACGGAAAGCTCCGACGACGCGGTACGCAAAGCCATTGCACGTGCAAACACGACGCTGAAGAATCTGGACTGGTTCGAGGTCGTGGAGACCCGTGGCCACGTCGAGGACGGCGCGATCGCACACTTTCAGGTCACTGTGAAGATCGGCTTCAAGTTGGAGTGAGACCACCGCTCGGAGTCCAGCGGACGCGCGCACGCAGGCCAGGTTTCAACCGGCAAGGGTGCGCGCGTCTACGCGTTCCACCGGGCCTTGTGTTCGGCGTGAGTGCGCAGGTACGCACCGGGCGCGAAGTGAGTGTCATAGAAATCGAGGTCGATGTTCTGCGCTTGCAGATACATCAGAGCGTGCACCGTGGGCACAGTGCCGGGGATCTTGCCGAAACTCTCGTAGATATAGGACGCCTCGAGAGTCACCAACTCTTGAACTGCCGAGGCCGGCAGCGCAGCCGAACGCACCTTCCTGGTATCGGCCCACGGGCCGGGAGTGTCCGGGTGGAAGGGTCCCCCGACACCGTACTTGCGAACGAAGTACTTCTCGACGCCGTCGGCGACGGTTTTCACATGCGGCGGCGACAGGGTGTCGAAGTACCCGTCCAGACCCGTGGCGTTCGGAAAAGGCCACCGAGGATCGGTATCGGACCTGAATCCGAGCCCGGGTGCACGGGGATCACCGGAGCCGCCGAGAACCGACAACCTGTCCAGACCGTCGAACATCCATCCGCCCAGGCCGAGTGCTTGCAGTACCAGTACGCCGTTGTGGGTTGCGGTGGCGAGCTCGGCACTCGCTTCGGTCAACGTGTATTGCTCGACGAAGGAGAGCGGCACCGGATCGTCGAAGTGAGCCAGGGACGCGAACTTCTCCACGCCGGGTATCAGCCGGTCGTGGACGTCGTCGAAAATCACGTACCCGTTTGCGGCGAAGAACGACAGGTTGGCGATGAGGTGCTCACTGAGATCGGCGACCGGAAACGCAAGCAGGCTGCCGGGGTGGTTCGCGATCCACGTGTTGTGGCCCTCCATATAGGGCTCTTCACGCGGCAGCGGCAACCGTGCATCGGACAGCCTCACATACTGGTCGGCTGTGTGGTTCAGCCAGTCTTCGAGATCGAATTCACCCGAGAGAGGGGCTGTGTCGCGAGTCGGCAGTAGATAGGTTCCCGAGTCGTCGGTGAAGAACAGCTGGCTGGTATGAAACCCGGCTGCCGACGGAAACGTCCGCCCGACGGCACTGCCCGGGTAGTTGGGGAACTTCGGAGCATAACCGCCATGCCGAGTGATGCCGTAGTGCCAGCCGGTGACGCCGCCGACCACCGAGAGCAACAGGGCCCGTTCCACTTCTGTCAACGGCGTGACGGGGTGACGACTCTTGAATGCCAGTGGTCCGTCGGGAATTTCACCACCGAGAGGGAACCTGCGTGAGCGTCGTCCGGCGATCGCGTCGAGCAAGGAGAACGACGCCGCATCGGTCAAGGCTGCGCGTTGCGCCTCGGTGACGGTCAGCCTTGCCACGACGACTCTTCCTCGTAGGCGCGGTTCGCCTCCGAGTCTGCCTGTTCCAGTACGAAATTCGCGATGACAGCGGCGGTACGTCGGTGACCGGTCTCGTTGAGGACGTCGTGCCTGGCACCCGAGATCTCACGAAGCTCGAAGTTGGGCACACGCCCCACCCAGGTACGCACACCGTCGATCGGTGAGATCCGATCGAGTTCACCGTGCACGGCGAGGACGGGAACCCGAAGACTAGGCAGATCCGCGTCGAAGCGCGACCACGCCCGCGGAAACTCCGTCGCGAGAAGCTGACCCGAGTCACTGCTGACGAATGCGAGGGGATCGTTCACCAGTGCATCGAGGTAGAACGGGTCGGCGGACAATTCGCTCGGATCGAGGTCGAACTGCTGCGCACCGTCTTTTTCGAGCCACGGCAGCGCCGACAGCGGTGCGCCGGAGATGACGGCAGCGCAGTAGCGGGCCGAATCGTCGAGGACCGCGAGCGTCGCGACGACAGAACCCAGTGAGTGGCCGATGGCGATCATCGGCACGTCGGGAGTTGCCAACCGAGCGATCGAGCTCAGCGTCGACGCATCTCTACCGAGGTCACGTAGCGAGCCGAAGTCGCCGCGGTCGCCGGTGGAGAGCCCATGGCCGATCTGATCGAGGGCCCACACGTCGATGCCGTCGGCACTCAACGAGTCGGCGAACCGGTGGTAGAGCCCCGAGTGCTCGCCGTACCCGTGCAGGAAGATCACGGCGACCCTCGCGACTTCCGCGGCCCAGTGTCGGTAGTAGACGGGCCCCCGCGAGCCGTCGAAGAATGGCATGGCACCGAGTCCATCACCAGCAGTGGGCTGCGTCAATGGCTCGGATCGGTCAAGAGTTGGCCCAGGGTGTCGGCGGCAGGACAGGTAGCGTCGAGCACGACCCAATTCGATGCAGGAGGCCACCATGTCGAGAGCACTCAGTCACGCGAAGGCGGTTCAGAGCACCGCGGGCAATGGCACCGTGGCAACCGAGCCCAATCCCCGCCGAATTCGCGCGTACTTCGGCGGCGAGGTCATCGTCGACACCACGGAGTCGGTCTACCTGTTCGAGCAGGACCACCTGCCCGCGTACTACATACCGTGGACGGATGTACGTCAGGATTTTCTGCGGGAATCCGATACGACGACGGTGTGTCCGAGGAAGGGAACGGCGACGTACCACACGATCGATGCCGGGGGTAAGTCTTCGGTCGATGCTCTGTGGACCTACCCGCAGGCGCTCGCCGACGCCCTCGATCTGAGCGAGTACGTCTCCTTCTACTGGGACCGGGTCGATGCGTGGTTCGAGGAGGACGAGCAGGTGTTCGTCCATCCACGCGATCCCTACGTCCGTGTCGATGTGCTGCCCACGTCGCGCCACGTGCAGGTATACCTCGGAGATGTTCTGGTCGCGGAGACACGTAGCGCGAAACTTTTGTTCGAGACCGGGCTACCCCCGAGGTACTACATCCCTCGAATCGACGTGATGAATTCACTGTTCACCGAGTCGGCCACGACGACGGCCTGCCCGTACAAGGGCACGGCGTCCTACGTGTCGGTTTTGTCCGGCCCGCAGGACATAGCTTGGTTCTATCCGCAGACTATGGTCGCGGCATCCGGGATCGAGAACCATCTGTCGTTCTACTCCGCGCGTGGCGCCCGGATCGTGGTCGACGGTGTTGTCCTCGACGACTGAGGTCCGACGGCAGCACTCGACATCGGAGAGCTCTGTCCTACTCCTGTGCGCATGACGCACGACGGACCTGCGCTGATTCGTCCCCCGACTGCCGATGAGGCAGCCGAAATCGCAGCGGTGCACACGGCAGTGTGGTGCAGTACGTTCGGTGGAACGGTCCCGGAGACGTTCCTCGATGCGGCAGCCGAAGCCCGGCGCACCGAACATTGGGAAGCCGTAATCGGATTCGGCGATCGCGAACATACTGTCTTTGTTGCGGAACAGGATTCGTCGATCGCCGGGTTGGTTCACGCCGGAACGGAGATGGACCGGCACAAAATTTTTGCCTTATACGTCCTGGAGGCCTTCCATGGGACCGGGGTCGGCCAGCGATTACTCGACGCCGTGCTCGTCGACGAACCGACCGAGTTGTGGGTCGCGCAAAACAACCACCGTGCGGTTGCTTTCTATCGCCGCAACGGTTTCGTCCCTGACGGCACAGCGGAGGACTTCCCCGGGATCGACGGCTTCGTGACCATCAAGCTCGTGCGCTGAACTTTCTGTCGGTACGTCGTTGCACCTTCCCTGACATGCAGAAGTTGGGGGACTTCCACAGCGCATCCACGCTCTCCGATCAGGAGCTCGTGGACGGGCTGGTCCATGTTCATTCCGTTGAAGCACAATTGGCGGCGAGCAAATTCGCGATGCTCGCCGAGGCAGACCTCCGAGGTGTGGGCAAGAAGCTGAACTCGTCGTCGATCAAACGGTGGTATGTCTCGGCAGCACGCATCACCGATACCGGTTCCGGCCAGCAGGTCGCACTCGGCCATTGGCTCGGCGATCATCCTACTGTGGCCAACGCTTTGGCAGACTCCATGATTCACGCGGCTCACGCCAAAGCTATAGCCGATGGGCTCACAATTGTCCTCCTTGCCGACGGAACTCTCGATGCAACAGCCCAGAACAAAACAGTGGACGTTCTTTTGGATCTCGCGACACGCTCGACCGCAAACGCAGTGAGCCGGCGCGCCCAAGAACTGGCTCAGGGTGCAGCAGAGGACGCCCGCGCCCGCTACCACGCAGAACAGCAGCGCCGACGCGAAGATGAGCGACGCCGCGCTGAAGGCCTGAACAATCAGGACGAGCCACATCCAGCAGACGAACGGGGGCCCGCCGACTCTCCCGACCCGACCGAACGTGAAAACCCGTTACCCCCTACACCGCCATTGTCGCTGTCCGAGAACACGTCACTGAATTCTTTCAACGTCTACCCACTGGCCAACGGGCGCAGCAGAATCGAAGGCAACGTCGACAAACTAACTGCCGAGAAGCTCCTCACCGCGCTGTTGCCGCTCAGCGCACCCAGGCCATCGCCGGAGGGAGAGCCTGACCCGCGCACTCCTACCCAGCGTCGTTCGGATGGATTCGGTCAGATGCTCGATCGCCATCTTCGCGGATCGGAAACCTCCGGTCAGAACCACACCGGCAACGTCAATTTGATAATCAATCTCGCCGACCTGATGTCGAAAAAGAATCAGACCGGTGAGCAGGGTGAGGCATCACGGACCGACTCACCCGACCACGCAGGCGGAAGCGATCGCGGCACCGCTAGCACACCGATCTCGAAAGCCGGCGATCAATCTTCCGATTCAGCAGACTGGCCGTTCCACCTCGATTGGACCGGCCCCATCAGCCGACATCTCACCCAGTACCTCACATGCGACGCCGACCTGACCCCTGTGATCGTCGACGGTGCGGGCGTACCTCTGGTCCTGGGACACACCATTCGGTTGGCGACGTCCGGACAGCGCAAGGCCGTCACCATCCGCGACCGCTGCTGCGTCAAATGTGGGGCGCCCGCAGAGTGGTGCAAGGTTCATCATCTTGTGTACTGGACCGATGGCGGCCCGACCGATCTGAGAAACCTTGCACTTCTCTGCGGGGATTGCCACAAGATCGTTCACCACACCGAGTGGGACATCATCATGGGCTCCGACGGCCACCCGTGGCTCATACCACCTCCGACGGATGACGCCGAGCGACAACCCATTCCCAGTTTCTACCGCCGGCGAAAACACAGCGGCTAGAGACTGACCGCCGGCAACCGTCCACACGACGATGCCGGTACAGAGAGCATTGCTGCGCTGGCCGATTGTGCATACCCTGCCTTCTGACCCGTTCGTTCAGCGAACAACGCGCCTCAGCCGTCAGTTCGTACGGAAGGCCTGTCATTCACCTGACGATGGACGGGTTTCATCGCCCTCGGGCGCATCGGCATCGCCGGGGAAGGATGTCAGCGGACGGGTACTACGAGGATGCATACGATTTCGAGTCGCTGATCGAGCACGTGCTCCAACCGCTCGGCCCGGACGGTGCCGGTCTGTATCGCCGAGGCATCATCGTCCTGGCATCGGACACCCCTACCGAGGCCGAGACGTTGTTTTCCCCCACAAACGCGGTGCTGGTCATCGACGGCACATTCCTTCACCGGGCGCCGTTGACCGAGTACTGGGACCGAGAAGGCAGCGGAGGCGTTCGATCTCCGCTACCACGCGGCGTCACGCCGCTACCTCGAGGAAGTAGGTCCACGCGACCTCGCGACCTTCGTCGTCAACAACGATCGGGCGTCACCCACCGAAGTACCCCGTTGAGTGTCGGCCGAACGGAGGCTGCGGACTGCCCACAGGGTGGTCCCGCCCAACTCCGGCACTTCCTCGTACACGAACCGATGCGCTGCACGTTCTACGAGTCGGCCGAAGGGTGCTCGTCGAACTCCCGTCGCAAGGACGCTCAGGTGTCGTCGGCGACACAAACCTTCACATTGATATCGGAAACTCTGCGATGACCAAGGGCCCGGCGCGGTGGACTCCGTAGCTCAATGTGGTTGTCATGCTTCGCGGTTGGAGGGAGTCAGGCTGGGTCCTACAGTGTCAGCCGTGCACCGCCAGCGCGACGGCAGCGCGCGCACAGTCGACACCACACTCCGCGTGATCGTCGAACCATCGCAGATCGAAGATGCGCTTCAGCCAGGCCATACCCAGAAACCTAGACCGCGCCGTAATCGACCATCACCCTTCGAATCACTGTGATTCGAAGGGTGATGGTCTCGCTAGCCTAACCAGGAACCGAAGAACTGCAACCGGGCGGAAGCCTCACCGTGAAATCACGCCTTTCAGGGCATCGAAAAATCGTTCGAGATCATCGATGTGCACGACGTGACCCGTGCCGGGAACCACCCGAACATCGAAACCGGCCTCGGCGAGTTCGGCCGCTCGCGCAGGCGGTATCAGGTTGCTCGGATCAGCCAATACGGACGGTCGACGGGACGGCAGGCACCTCGACGTCGGCAGAGGTGAACGAGGTCAGCCCGTCGAGGATGGACACATCCCACTTCTGTAGTGCTTCGAGCTTGCGTGCGTGGCCTGCCGCGTCCCATCGCGGATAGTTCTGCGCGACGTCGTCGAGAGTCCAACTTTTCTGAGAACGGAAGAATCCAACGACACCGGCGTCGGCCGTGACGGTCCAGGCGGGATCCACGTAGACCGCGTGAGCGGGCTTCAACGACGACACCGCATGCGCCAGGGTCAAGCCGCCCAGCGAGTGCCCGATTGCCAGCTCGGGCGAGGCAGGTACCGCGCCCACCACGGCATCGACCAGCGCCTCCACCGAGTACTCGCTCAGCGGCTCACTGTCACCGTGACCGGGCAGGTCCACTGCGTGGACGTAATATCCGCGACGAGCCAATTCCGGACCGACCTCCCACCACGATGTCGACGAGCTGCCAAGCCCATGAATCAGCACCGCATGCCGGTCTCCCGAACCCCACTGACGAACATTGATCGCAGCCATCCCCGACCACACCTCTCCGTTGCTGGATATGCCGGTATCCGTAAAGCCTAGAAATGCCAGCGACAATGCGACAGAAGTAGAATCAGCGGGGTGCTCGAACGGCTGCTTCCGCGTCTCTCGACGCGAGGGTGAGTATCGAGATCCGTCAGGGAATCAGCACGAACTTTCCGCGGGGATGCTCACCGTTCAATTCCGCGTGTGCCTGCGCGACCTCCGCGAGCGGGAAAGTCTTGGCGATGGGGACTTTGAGCTCTCCGCGTCCCGCAGCTGCGACCAGATCGGCCCGAGCCTTCTTTCTGCGTGCGGCGCTCTCCGGGTTGCCGCCGCCGACAGCGGTGAAACCGTCCTTGCCTGCCCGTCCGAACGCCGCGATGGTGACTATTCGAGCCTTGTCGGAGACCAGCGCAAGCGATACGTCGACTGCCTCATCGGTACCGACGGTGTCGATCGCGGCAGCGATACCGTCGGGGGCAAGTGCCTTCACGCGATCGAGAAGTCCGCTGCCGTATTCCACAGGCTCTGCACCGTATTCGAGCAAGGCCTCGTGATTCACGGCCCGCGCGGTTCCGATCACGCGGGCACCCCGCGCAACGGCCAATTGGACGACGATCGATCCGACGCTGCCCGCCGCCCCATGGACGAGGACGGTGTCGCCTGCCGATACTCCAACGACCTCGATGGTGTCGAATGCGGTACCCGCAACGGAGAGCAGGCCCGCTGCCTCCTCCCAACTCAACGAGGACGGCTTCGGCAGTACCGCATCCGCCGGAACGAGCAGCTTTTCCGCGTAAGCGCCCTTCGCGCCGCTGACGATCACCTCGTCGCCGACCGAGATGGGCCCGGCAGGCCCCCTGGCGGTGTTGCCGACGGCACGCACGATTCCGCTGGCTTCACTGCCGAGACGAAGTGGCAACGCCGACTCGTCGGCACCGAACTCCCCGCTGTAGCTCTTGTAGTCGAACGGATTCACACCGATCGCCTCGACCTCGACGAGGACCTGGCCTGCCAAAGGTTTCGCCAGCGCCTCGTCGACGATCTGCACCACTTCCGGGCCACCGAACGCCGTTGCTACTGCTACTCGTGTCTTGTCGATCCTCAACCCCAGCCTGCCCTTCGTTGTTCCGATCTATACCCGTAGCCGCGGCAGACCCCACTCTTTCCCGAGCAACTCGTACGACCTCAACCGATCCTGGTGATCATGGGCAACAGAAGTCACGACGAGTTCGCTCGCCCCCGTGGCACGCTGCAGTGCGTCGAGCTTGTCGGCAACCGTGGCTGCCGATCCGACAAACTGAGTTACCACACGGTCCTGCACCACCTCGGCCTGCTCAGCCGTCAGCGCCGAACCGGTCTTCGGGTCCGGGTACGGGATGGCACCGTCACCGCTGCGAATGCTGTACACCCACTGACCGAACGTCGACGCGAGATACTCGGCCTCCGAATCCGTCTCCGCCACTACCGCATCGGCAGAGACGACCACGTAAGGCTCGTCCAGGATGGACGACGGTACGAAGGCAGCCCGGTAGGCCGAGGCTGCATCGAGAGTCGTTCCCGGACTTACATGGTAATTCGCGACGAAGGGTAAACCGCGTGCGCCAGCGACCTGTGCGCTCTGGCCACCGCTGCTACCGAAGACCCATAGTTCCACTTGCGCGCCTGCGCCTGGGGTGGCAGTCAAGGACACTCCCGATGACGTCGTGAAATCGTCGCGCAAGAAGTCGATGATGTCGTCGAGCTGCACTTCGAAATCCGGGGTCTTGGCCTCGGGCTGCACAAGCACCGAGCCCGTGGCCAGTAGCCGCTCGGACAGAACGAGGTTTCCCATCGGAAACGGCTTCGGGAACAGGATCCCCTCGATGACCTTCTCCTCGTGTTCTGGTTCTGGTCGATCTTTGCCTGCCAGCGCTTCGGCGCGCCGCTGCCCAGTTCTGCCGATGCCCAGATCGATGCGTCCCGGGTAGAGCGCGTCGATAATTCCGAACGACTCCACGACCGACGCCGCGGTGTGATGGCCGATCTGCACTGCCGCGGAGCCCACCCGAATTCTGTTGGTAGCTGCTGCGAGCAGACCGATCAGGACCGCGGGCGACGAACTGGCCGCCGCCACGAAGTGGTGTTCGGCGACCCAGTAGCGCTCATAGCCCCACTCCTCGGACTGCCGGGCCAGGTCGACGGTGTTCCGCAGCGCCTGTGCTGCCGTGGAACCCTCACTGATCGGCGACAGGTCGAGCACCGACAACGGAACCCTGCTCATTGCACGGTCTCCGGACGCGGGTTCTTCTCCCCGGCCTCGACGGCGACCGTCAGCCTGTTCTCGGGGGGTGAGAGAGGGCACGTCGCGTAATCGGTGAACGAGCAAGGCAGGTTCGACGCCCTGTTGAAGTCGAGGATCACCGAACCACCGTCGGAAGGATCGGCGACGGCCAGTGACCGCGCCGCCGGGTACGTCGTGACGCCGCTGGTGGCATCGGTGAACAGAATCTGTAGTCCACCCGCTTTGCCACCGAAAGCCAGAAATTGCTGAGCGTCGCCACCGATTTCGAAGTCGATGACGCCCACAGCGGTGTGGTGATGCTCGAGCCCTTCGACGACGGCTCCCGTCGTGACGATCTTGGACTCCTCGAACGGCGTGAACTTTCCTGTCACGCTCCACTTTTCGTCTGGCTCATAGCTGGGAATGCCGCTGAACGTCTGCAGGTGCGGGGATTTCGGGTCATGCACTCGAAGTGCGACGGAGCCGGTGCGGCGAATCACCTCGATGCGGCGGTCACCGTCCTCGACGAGGATGCCGGGTGCTCCCTCTTTCGGGTCCAGTGTGTCTCCACCCTCGACGTACACGGCATTCTTGTCGGCACGCCACCGGCCGGGAAGATCTGCAATGGACTCGAACTCGTCTGTCAACCAGTAGATTCCGGTTAGGGACACCCAGCCGAGCGGGTCGCCGTAATAGGTTTCACGCTCGGCGTGCCACACGTTCCATGCCTCTTCGAATGTACTGGTGATGATGCTGGTCACGATGCTCGCACTCCTTCTCGCTTGTCGTATGGGTGAACCAAATTCAGGTGATCCCGCAGCGTGGTACCGGTGTATTCGGTACGGAAGCTGCCGCGTGCCTGGAGTTCGGGAACGACCTTGTCGACAAATTCGTCCAGGCCGGCCGGGGTGATGTGCGGTACCAGAATGAATCCGTCACACGCGTCGTTCTGTACGTAACTGTCGATCTCCTCGGCGACCTGAGCCGGAGTCCCGACGAACTGCTGGCGCGTCGTGACTTCGATGATCAGTTCGCGGATGCTGAGGTTGCCCGCTTCGGCTTTCGCTCGCCAGTCTTTCGCGACCTGGACAGGATCGCCGTGACGTACGCGTCCGCGGGTGATGTTGACGTCGTCCGATGGGTCTTCCTTCGGCAGGGGTCCGTCGGGATCGTAGTTCGACAGATCGCGGCCCCACACCTGTTCGAGGAAGGAGATCGCCGTCTGCGGGCCCACCTGCTGGTGCCGGATGACGTTCGCGCGCTCGTGCGCCTCCGACTCGGTGTCACCGAGAACAAATGTCGCGGCCGGCAGCACCTTGAGATCACCGTGCTCACGGCCGTACTTCGCGAGACGGCCCTTCACGTCCGAGTAGAACGCCTGTCCCGCTTCGAGAGTCCCGTGGACGGTGAAGATTGCGTCGGCTTTCGCTGCACCGAATTCGCGTCCCTCGTCGGAGTCGCCCGCCTGCAGCAGCACCGGGTGACCCTGTGGACTGCGCGGGACCGTGAAGGCTGCATCGATGTCGAACTGCGGTCCGCTGCGGCGTACCTGCGCGATCGAATCCCGGCGCGCGAACACTCCGTTCTCACGGTCGACCACGAGGGCGTCGGGCGACCAGCTGTCCCACAGTTCGCGTGCGGTGTCGATGATCTCGCGGGCGCGTACGTAGCGGTCGTTTCGGTCCAGGTATCCACCGCGCCGAAAGTTCTCACCTGTAAATGCATCCGAGGACGTCACCATGTTCCACGCTGCTCGGCCACCGGACAGGTGATCGAGCGAGGCGAACTGACGTGCAATCTCGAACGGCTCGTTGAACGTGGTGTTGATGGTTCCGGCGAGACCCAGGTGCGTGGTCACCGCAGCCAGTGCATTGAGCACGATCAGCGTGTCGGGGCGACCGACGACGTCGAGGTCGTGGATGCGCCCCTGGTGCTCACGCAGACGCAGGCCCTCGGCCAGGAAGAAAAAGTCGAACAATCCGCGCTCGGCGGTCTCGGCGAGATGGACGAACGAGTCGAACTCGATCTGGCTCTTCGACTCGGGATCGGCCCACACGGTGGTGTTGTTGACGCCGGGGAAATGAGCGCCCAGGTGGATCTGTTTCTTGCTCATTTCGCTGATTCCTTTGCTGCATAGCGGTTCGCCGGGCGCGTGAGTCCGAGGCGTTCGCGCAGGAGACCTGAAGTCGACCGTCGGTTCAGCTGCGACACAACGCCCGCAATCGCGGGCAGCGCCGAGGCCAGCGCGAGCGGACGAAGAGTCACGCCGTCGACGACGGCCTCGAGCTCCCCCAGTAGAGCAACCAGTCCGGCACTCTCACCCACGAAGGACACGGACTGCGAGGTGTAGGACCCCCAGCCGTTCAGTTGTGCGAGATCTACTCCCGCCGAGTCGGACACGAGCACGTCGAGGTCGAGGAGCACGTGGACGTTTGCCGGATCACGGCCAGCGGTGACCACCGCGCGCCGCACCCTGGCAGCAATGACGGAAGCCTCGTCGACCGTGGGAGCCGCGATCCGAACGATGTCCGCGCGCTGGGCGGCAACTTTCAGCGAATCACTGGTCGCCCGGATCACCACGAGCGACTGCCCCTGCGGCGACCTCGGGGTGATCGACGGCCCTCGCACGGAGAAGTGTTCGCCCTCGAAGTCGATGTAGTGCAGCTTGTCTCGGTCGATGAAGCGTCCGGTCGATACGTCGCGGATCTCGGCGTCGTCCTCCCAGCTGTCCCATAGCCGCGACACTACCTCGATGGCATCGTCGGCTTCGGCCCACAAGCTTGTCGCCGACTGCACACCCTTGCGCCCGAACGACTTCGTTTCGGCATCTGATTCCGACACCGACACTTCCCAGCCTGCTCGGCCGTGTGAGGCGAAGTCGATACTGGCGATCTGCTTCGACACGTGGAACGGTTCGGTGTGCGTCACAGTGACGGTCGGAACGAGTCCGATCGAGTGTGTCGGCGCGGCCGCACGGGCTGCGATGGACGCGGCGTCGAGCCTGCCGAGCTCCGAACCGTCAGCGCTCTGCAGCGCGAACGAGTCTGGAATGAATACGAGGTCGACGCCGGCGCTGTCGGCTTGCTCGATCAGCCCGGTCCAGTACTGCGCGGTGAACAATTCCTCCGCGCGCGAGTCGGTGCGCCGCCAGGCCTGCGGGTGAACTCCGGTCCCCTGCAGGTCGACGGCGACGATGAATGTCTTCTCAGGCACGAACTGCCTCCTTGTCGATCGAAGTACCGGGAATAGCCGCCAGCAGTTCGCGGGTGTACTCCTGCACCGGGTTGTCGAATATCTCCGCGACCCCGCCGTATTCGACGATGGTGCCTGATTGCATGACTGCAACGGTGTCGCTGATCTGCCGGACCACCGCCAAGTCGTGCGAGATGAACAGGTAACTCAGCTCGAGCTCGCTCTGCAGATCGGCCAGTAGCTCGAGGATCTGTGACTGCACCGAGACGTCCAGTGCCGACACCGGCTCGTCGAGTACGACGAGATCGGGCCGCAGTGCAAGCGCCCGCGCGATGGCCACTCGCTGCCGCTGCCCGCCGGACAATTCGGATGGCCTGCGGCGCAGGTACTCCCCCGACAGGGAAACCTGATCGAGCAGCTCCGCTGTACGAGCCGAGCGTTCCGCCTTCGAACCGACCTTGAACGCGTCGAGCGGTTCCTTGACGATTTGTTCGACGCTCAACTTCGGGTTCAACGAGGCGTACGGGTTCTGATACACGATCTGTACGCGTCGGCGTAGCGCCCGCAGAGCCGATCCGCGAAGCGTGGCGACCTCGGTGCCGTCGAACTGCACCGAGCCGCTGGTGAGCGCCTCCAGTCCGATCGCGACGCGTGCGAGTGTCGATTTCCCCGAGCCCGATTCACCGACGACCGAGAGTGTGCGCCCGCGTTGGACTGTGACGGAAGCCGATTTCACGGCATCGAGGGTCACACCTCGGCCGATCCGGAAGGTCTTGGACACCTCGCTCACCGTCAGAATTGGCTCCGTCGCGGATCTATGCGGCCGGAGCTCGCTGCCAAGACTCGGCGCGGCGGCAAGCAACGACTTGGTGTACTCGTGCTGCGGGTTCGCGAGGATCTCGGCGGTTCTGCCGGTTTCGACGATCTCACCCTTGCTCATGACGATCAGTCGGTCCGCACGGTCCGCGGCGACGCCAAGGTCGTGGGTGATGAGCAAGACGGCGGCGCCGGTTTCGGCGACACGCGCGTCGAGATGATCGAGGATCCGACGCTGCACGGTGACGTCGAGCGCGCTCGTCGGCTCGTCGGCGATGAGAAGCTCGGGCCTGCACGCCAACGCAATTCCGATGAGCACACGCTGTCGCTGCCCACCGGACAGATCCTGCGGGTACTGCCGGGCACGAACCTCGGGATTGTCGATGCCTGCCTCGGTGAGGATCCGGATGGCCTCTAGGCGCGCGGACCGTGTGGTGGCGAGTCCGTGTACGCGCAGAACCTCGGCCACCTGGTCACCGATCCGGATGACCGGGTTCAGTGACGTCGTCGGGTCCTGCGGTACGAGCCCGATGTGGGCACCGCGCAGCCGGTCGAGGGTCTTCTCCGAGGCGTCGTCGATACGGTGTCCGTCGAACCGCACTGTGCCGCCGGTGACGTGGCCGGTACCTGCGAGCAGCCCGATGATGGCGTGAGCCGTCGTCGATTTTCCGGAACCGGACTCCCCGACAACAGCAACGACCTCGCCCTGGTCGACGGTGAGACTGACGCCGGCCACCGCTACGTTGTCACCGTACGAGACTCGGAGGTTCTCGACGTCGAGAATGCGACTCATGACTTATCTCCATCGATTGCGTGACCTATGCGGTGCGCGGACAGGACCACTGCGACGATCACGAGACCGGGCAGAGTAGTCATCCACCACGCGGTGGCCAAGAAGCTGCGACCCTCGGAGATCATCGATCCCCATTCGGGGGTCGGCGGAACCGCACCGAATCCGAGGAAGCTCAGCGAGGACACGGCCAGCACCGCCATACCGAATTCGACTGCAGCAAGTGCAATCACCGGAGCATACGAGTTGCGCAGAATGTGCCGGCGAAACACGTCGTACCAGCGGACCCCCGATGCATAGGCAGCTTCGACATAGAGGGACTGCCGCACGCGCAGAACCTCCGAACGCATCACGCGGGCGAAGTTCGCGATGAGCGAGACGCCCACGGCGATCGCGACATTGATGGTCCCGAATCCGAGCGCCGTCACCAGTGCCAGCGACAACAACAGCGCCGGGATCGACAGCATCACATCGACGATGCGCATCAGAACGGCGTCGAGGACTCCGCCCACAGCGCCCGACAGCAGGCCGATGAGCGAGCCGACGACAAGCGCGATACCGACGGCCATCAACGTCGCCGTCAACGACAGACCGGCTCCGTGCACGACACGCGTGTACAGGTCACGGCCGATGTTGTCGGTACCGAACCAGTGCGCGGCGCTCGGCCCCTGCAGTTTGTCGGCAGGAACACCGTTGCGCGGGTCTCCGCTCGCGAACCCCGATGGGAACAGGGCGAATCCGACTGCGAGGAGCAACACGACGATCGAGATGGCCAGCCAGATGTTTTTCAGGATCACGCGACCGAGCCGGCGAGAACGTCTCGGTCGCGCGGTCGGTGGCGCAGCAGGCACCCGTGCCTCCAGACCGACTTCGCGGGTCAGAATGTCAGACATGTGCCTTCTCCTTCACTGCAACGGATGCCGACTTCTTGTACTGCGTCACGATGCGCGGGTCTATCAGCGGGTAGAGCAGGTCCACCGCGAGGTTCACCAGTACGAACACAAGCGAGGTCAGTACGACGATGCCCTGCACCACCGGGATGTCCTGCGCCAAGACCGAAGTCTGGGTCAGTCGCCCGACGCCCGCGCGGGAGAATACCGTTTCGACGACGACGGAGCCGGCAAGCAGGTTCCCGACGAGCACTCCGGCGATGGTGAATGCGGGGATCGACGACAACCGCGCAACGTGCCTGGTCTGTACCCGCAGCCGTGAGACGCCCTTGGCTCGGGCTGATTCGACGAAAGGTTGCTTCCACGTTGTCGACATCGACGTTGCCAACACCTGCGCGATGACCGCTCCGGTGGGTAGTGCCAGGGTGATCGCCGGCAGCACCAACGAGGATGCACCCTGATCTCCGAACGCCGGGAAAATTCGTAGCTGAAACGAGAAGACCTGCAGCAGTAACAGACCCACCCAGAACGTCGGGACTGCGACGCCGAGGGGCGGGATGGAGAACAGCAGGGTCCGCAGCCAGCGGATTTTCGTATACGTGGCCAGGAATGCGATGGTGCCGCCGAAGAACACCGACAGGACGAGCGCTGTGCCTGCCAAAGCCAACGTGCTCGGGAGCGCGTCGAAGACAGCAGTGGTCACGGACTGGCCGGTGGAGATGGAATACCCGAAATCACCTCGCACAGCACCGCTGAGCGAATTCCAATACTGAACCCACACCGGCTGATCGAGACCGTAGCGGGCCTGTAGTTCCGCGATCGCCGCGGCATCGACCGGCGTACCGGACCCTGCTGCATCGGCTGCAATGCTCACTGGGTCGGAAGGAAGAAGGAACAGCACACCGAACGAGATGGTGAACGCTGCCCACAGCACCGCAACCGCTTGCAGTACGCGCTGCGCGAGGTATCGAGTCATGGTTACTGTCCGCTCAGCCAGGTGTCGAAGAACTGCAGACGGGCGGACGCTTCGAACTTCAGGTCCTGAACCTTCGGTCCGGCGCCGATCGCCTGCGACAGTTCGATGGTCGGAATCCACAAGCCGTTGTCGAGCACTTGCTGCTGCGCCGCCGCAATGAACCCGTTCCGTGTCGCGGTATCGGTCGCCGCCAATTCGTCGGTCAACGCCGTGTCGAGATCCGGGATCGGGCCGCGCGCGTTCAAGTTTCGACCGTCCAAGCCGAACGAAGTGCGCAGGATGTCGCCATCGGCGCGAGTGCTGTTGAAGTAGGTGACATCGAAGTCCTTGCTGTTCTGCCGTGCCGTCGATTCCGGTAGCGACACCAGTTCGAGTTGAAGATCGACGCCCACGTCACGCAGTTGCTGTTGTGTCAGCTCGAGGATTGCCTGGTTCCCGGCGAAGACCGCACTGAACATGACCCTGAAACTGAGCTTCTGGCCGTCTTTCTCACGGATGCCGTCGGCTCCGGGGACCCAGCCTGCTGCGTCGAGAATCGACTTCGCCTTCTCCGGGTCGTACTTGACGTCCGACAGTTCGGTGTAGCCGGGAGTCTTGCTGGCGAGCGTCGACGTCGCAGTCTTGAAGTCGGGTCCGAGGATAGTGTCGACGAGTTCTTGGCGATTGATCGCCGGGACGAGCGCCTTACGAACCTCCACGTCCCGTAAGACACCACGAGTGACGTTGGGTTGGAAGCCGAATGGAACTCCAGGGTTGGACGTCGTCACGATCTGGCCGCCGGTGGCCTCGATCTGCGGTGCGTCCTGCGGCAGTGCATCGCTGATGGCGTCGAGCTGATTGGATGACAGGCTGCCGGTACGTACACCGGACTCTGGAACGACGGTGAACTCGATCTTGTCCAGGTAGGCCTCGCCAGTGTGACCGAAAGCATCGGAGCCCCAGTTGTATCCGGTGCGCTTGGCAAGCGTCACCGACTTGTCCTGCTGATAGTCGGCGTAGGCGAACGGGCCGCTACCGATATTGTTGCCGAGGCAGCGTTCCTCGGCGGGCTTCGCTACGGTGCCCGGCGACTGAATTCCGAGCTGAGCAGTCGAAGTTGCTTGCAGGAACTGTGCATTCGGGCCGCTGAAGTCGACCTTGGCCGTCAATGGATCGACGACGGTCGTGCCTGTGTAGCCCGACAGGTAGCTGGCACCGAGGGGCGCCTTGGCGGAGGAAAGATCGTTCGCAATGGAGTCGAAGTTGGCCTTGACGGCAGCGGCGTCGACCGTGGTGCCGTCACTGAACGTCACCCCGTCCTTCAGCGAAAAGGTGAACGACTTCGCGTCGGGGGATACTTCCCAGCGGTTCGCAAGCCACGGGGTGAGCTCGCCGGTGTCGGGATCCTGATCGGTGAGCGAGTCGACGATCTGGCGAGCGACGTAGATGGTCTGATTGGAGCTGGCCTGCGCTGGGTCGGAGCATGTCGGCGCACCGGAGAGCCCGTAACGCAAGGTACCTCCGGACTGCGGCTCTCCGGCATCGGCCGCGGACGAGGCGGGACCACCGCCACAGGCAGTCAATACGACGCTCAGGGCAGCGATAGCGCTGGCTCCGGCAAGAAGGGAACGTGAAGACACGTCAGGTACTCCGGATCTCGAGAAGTGCCCGAAGAACTCAGCCCAAAGCGCAGGGCGAGTCCACGGACATGAACTGGTGAGGGTGTTGAGAAAGGGGCGGCTGTGTTCAGCCGAGACAGATCGAGCCGGTCAAACGGCACAGATCCACGTGAAGGCGACCCCACGCGGTGACGAAGCCAGCACCCAGCACCGGGTTGCCTGCTGTTCTCATCGTTCCTCCATCGGTCCCGGCGGTAGCACCCGCTCCCGCGATGACATGCCCCGCGGGGGGTTGCTGCGACGTCGTAGAGCCAGGTCTCTCGGTCGCTCTGGATGGTGTTGCTGTTTGAAAGTGTACGAGCATCGGCGATCATTGCGCCAATTGGGGTCTTTTCCTACTGGATAGCGGGGGAATAGGTCACATCTACTGCAGCAGAGGAAGTACCCCGCGGCCGAAGTGCTCGGCTTCTTCGAGGTGCGGGTAGCCGGAGAAGATGAATTCCTCGATGCCTGCGTCCCGATATTCACGGATGCGGTCGGCGACCTCCTCGTGACTACCCACCAGTGCGGTCCCTGCGCCGCCGCGGACGAGTCCGAAACCTGCCCAGAGGTTGGGTGCCACCTCCAGGTTGTTCCGATCGCCGCCGTGCAGGTCGAGCATGCGGCGCTGGCCTTCGGATCCGAGGCTGCGCAGGGCCTGTTGGCGTCGGGCGATGAGCTCGTCGTCGAGGCCTGCGATGAGATTCTCGGCGACAGTCCAAGCCTGCGCTGCGGTGTCGCGAGTGATCACGTGCAACCTGATCCCGCCGCGGATGGTTCTCCCCTTACCTCCCGCGGCATCTTTCGCCGCGGCGATCTTCTCGGCGACCTGAGCCGGCGGTTCACCCCAGGTCAGGAACACCTCGGCCTGCGCTGCGGCCACTTCGATTGCTGCGGGCGAGGATCCACCGAGGTAGACGTCGGGAAGCGGAACGGGCAGGTGACCGCCGAAGCCGGCGCCGCTCGGACGGTCGACGGTGTAGAACTCGCTGTCGACCGATACCGGCTTTCCATCGCCGACGGCTCGGGCGATCTCGAGAAACTCACGGGCACGCCGGTAACGATCGTCCTTGCTGAGAGTGTCTCCGTAGCTGCGTTGTTCGACGTCGTCGCCGCCGACCACGACATTGAGCAGCGCGCGGCCTCCCGAGAGTCGCTGGAAGGTACTGACCATCTGCGCCGACAGCACCGGAGCGACTGCGCCCGGACGGAACGCAACGAGGAATTTCAGATTCTCGGTAGCCCCGATCAGTGCCGCAGTGACGAGCCACGCATCCTCACAGTGCCCACCGGTGGGCGTCAGGACCGCGTGAAACCCCAAGCGGTCGACGGTCTGTGCCACCGCGGTGAGGTATTCGAGGGAGGCGTTGCGGTGGCCGGTGTCGACGACGGCATCGCGACCGTCACCAGCGATGCCGACGCCGTGGGACGCGCCACCGAGGCGTTCGTCGTCGCCCCCGGTGGGAAGGAACCAAGAAACTTTCACGAGCATCTCCTTCTGCCGTCGATGACGCGCAGGCCAACGTCTACGTCCATGCGGGAGCCTCAGCCTGCAGCGCTGATCTCGGTCCCATCGACTCTTCTGCGAGAGAGTGACTCGCGTAGCCCGAGGTGTCCACGCAGCGTGGTCTCGGTGTATTCGGTTCGGTACGCGCCGCGCTCCTGGAGTTCGGGAACGAGCCAGTCCACGATCTCGTCCAACCCTCCCGGAACGATGTATGGCGAGATGTTGAACCCATCGGTCGCACCCTCACGGACCCACCGAGTCAGCTCGTCGGCCACCTGTCCGGGGGTCCCTGCGAATCCGGAGCGTGCCGTCGTCTCGATGGCGACCTCGCGGAGCGAGAGGTTCTTCGCCTCGGCGAGTGCCCGCCATTGCCTGGCGATCTCCACCGGGTCCTTACCGTCCCGGAAAGCGCCGCGCGTCCCCGAAATCGATCGCGCTACAGGATCATCGGCTGGAAGAGGTCCGTCGGGATCGAGATCGGACAGGTCACGCCCCCACACCAATCCGACGAGCGAGAGCGCCGTCGGGCCAGTGAATTGACCCTCACGGACCCAGCGTTCCTTCTCTTCGACCTCGGCTGCGTTCTCCGCCAGCACGATCTGCGTCCCGGGAAGGATCTTGATGTCGTCCTCGGGACGACCGGCAGCACGGAGCCGCTTGCGGATGTCGTTCGCGAATGTCAACGCCTCGTCGAAGTTCGTACCGTGGCGCGAGAAGATGACGTCGGCGTTCGCTGCCGCGAAGTCTCGACCCGTCGGCGAGTCGCCTGCCTGGAAGATGACGGGATGTCCCTGACGGCTGCGTGGAAGCGTCGAGTCGAGCTCGACGTCGAATTGCGACGTCGACTTGGAAACACGCTGCACCGCAGTGTTATCTGCCCAGAATTCGCTGCTCGCGGACGTTGCGATCGCGTCGTCCGCCCAGGCATCCCAGAGTGTGCGGGCGGTACGGATGAATTGATCTGCGCGTTCGTACCGAAGCTCGTGGTCCAGGAACCCGCCGCGGCGGAAGTTCTCACCGGTCCACGCATTGTCGGTGGTGACGGCATTCCAGCCGGCTCTGCCGTCGGACAGAATATCCAGGCCCGCCAGCCTTCGTGCGAGATCGCCCGGCTCGTTGTAGGTGGTGTTCTGGGTGGCGACAAGTCCGATGTGCTCGGTGATCCCGGCCAGTGCCGACAGCTGAGCGATCGCGTCGGGACGCCCCGCGATGTCGAGATCGAGGATCTTGCCTTCTTGCTCACGAAGCCGCAGACCCTCACCCAGGAAGAAGGCGTCGAACAGGCCGCGTTCGGCAACGGTCACCATATGACGGAAGGTCTCGAAGTCGATCTGTGAGCCGCTCTGCGGATCGGACCACACGGTCGTGTGGTTGACGCCCTGAAAGAAGACACCGAAGTGGACATGTGCATTGGGTCTCTGAATTGTCATGTCAGGCACTCTCGTAGCGGTTTGCGGGGCGGGCCAATCCAAGGTTGCTACGCAACGTGGCTCCGGCGACGGGCCGATGCGCGACGCCGGATGTGAACAGCTGGGGCAGCACGTAGCGCGCGAGGGCCGGGAGATCCTCGTCGACGACCGTCGGAAACACGCGGACGCCGTCGAATTTCGCGGCCAGGTCGGTGAGCAGATCCACCAGTCCTGCTGCGCTGCCGGCGTATTCGAGTCGCGAGGTAGCCGGGGCAACCGAATGCGAGTTCAGATCGTCCAGCCTGGCCGCGGCCGAAGCGCCTGGCGTGTCGAGCGTGACATCGATTTCGACGAAGGTCAGGCCTGTCCCCGGGGTTTCTCGCGGGGTGTCGTCCTGGACGAGCACGACGTCCACCTGGTCTCGGTCCGCCTCGGTGCCGAACACGACGAGCTGACCCTGAGGAGGCCTCGGCACGATGGCCGGACCCTTGACCTTGAACGACTCCCCCTCGAAGTCGACGTAGTGCAGCTTGTTACGGTCGAGGAATCGTCCGCTCGCGTAATCGCGGATCACTGCGTCGTCCTCCCAGGAATCCCACAGGTCGCGGGCGACCGTGATCGAATCACGTTGTTCTCGATCGAGATCGGACGGTTCGGTGATCTCCGGTCGACCCCATGCCCGAGCTGCCGCAGGGCCTGGCACACGCGCGGGGATCCACCCCGCTCTACCGCGTGAAGAGTAATCCAGCGTCGCCAACTGGGACGAGGTATGGAACGGCTCGGCGTAGGTGGTTCCCACAACGGCAACAAGACCGATGGTCGACGTGGTCGCAGCGACGAACGAGGCTCGGTTGACGGCGTCCACCCGACCTCGGATGTCACCAGCCGGCGGAACTATCGAGTCGTCGAAGGTCACGAAGGTGAAGCCTGCGTTCTCGGCAGCCGCGACACGGCGCTTCAGAACCCGCCCGCCGAGCGATTCGCTGGGGGCGTGGCCGGCACGGCGCCAGGCGGCGCGATGGCTCCCCTCCGCGTCCAACTCGATCCCCAGGGCGAAAATACTCATACCAGAACCTCTATCGACACGTGATGTTCAGTGAGTGGGCGGCTCGGAATCCGTTCGCGTAGAACGGGTGCAACCTCGGATTGGAACAGTTCGAGACTTCTGCGCTGCTGAAGCGGCGTCACACCGTCGGCATCGGCGCTGAGATGGATGACCTCGTGGCCGAACTGTTCGTAGTAGCGACCGACCTTGTCGATCACCTGCTCGGGGCTACCGATAAGCGCCGAGCTCCGCTCTACCAGATCCTCCACCGTGTCGAACACGACAGGCATCCCTGCGCTTCGCTGAGCCGCCAGACGCGCCTCGAACGAGAACCGGTATGCCGCAACGGCCTCTTGCGAGGTGCGGGCGATATGGAAACCTGCGGTGCCCGCCCCGACCAGAGCGTCCTCGGGCCGGTGCCCGTAGAACTTCCAGCGTTCGCGATAGTGCCGGATCAGCGCGGCGTACGGCTCGATGGTGTTGGTCACATTGGCCGAGAAGATCGGATCACCGTATTGCGCAGCAAGATCCACCGATTCCTTGCTCGTCGCACTTCCGTGCCAGATACGAAGGCGTTGCTGCAGCGGCCTCGGTAAGGCCTTCGCCTTGGTGAGCGACGGGCGGAATTGCCCCGACCACGTCACCTCGTCGTTCTCCCACAGCTCGCGAAAAAGCTCGTACCCTTCACGATTGCGGTCCCATTGATCCTCGGGAGTCACGTGAAACAGTTCGGCCTGCGCGGTGCCGTTGCCCTTACCGATGATGAGCTGCAGACGGCCCGCCGAAAGATTGTCGAGCGTCGAATAGTCCTCGAAGGCACGGACTGGATCGAGCAGGCTCAACGTAGTCACGGCCGTGAACAATCCGATGTCGCGGGTACGCGCGGCAATGTTGCTCAGTACGACGGGCGGCGACGATGAGATGAACGGATCCTCGTGACGTTCCCCCACGGCAAACCCGTCGAAACCCAGTTCTTCGGCAAGCACCGCAGTGTCGATGACATCGGCCAGCCGAGCGGCCGGGCTCTTCTTCTCCTGGGAGATCGGGTCTCGGCTATGGGAAATGAGGGTCATCAGCAGGAATTTCATGCTGCGCCCTCACAGTTCAGTAGCTTTTCGAACGGGTGAACGCCGACTTCTTCGGAAGGCAGTGTTCTGTCGAACAGCGCCGTGTAACCGCTGGCCAGATACAGCGAGACTGCCTCGGGCTGGCGCCAACCGGTGGTGAGGTAGATGCGCCGGTAACCCCGCTCTGCGACGATTCGCTCGAGTTCGGCCACAACGAGCTTTCCGTAGCCGCGCTTGCGCTGCGTCGTCGCAGTCCAGATGCGCTTGAGTTCGGCGGTGGTGTCGTCGTACTGCCGAAATGCGCCGCCGGCGACCGGCACACCGTTGGATAGCCCGACGATCAACGCACCACCGGGCGGCGCGAACTCCGCCGCCGGGTAGGCGCGAAGTTCGTTGTACTGCTCACCCGGTGGTCGCTCGTACCTGGTCGTGTATTCGTGCGCCAATTCTTCGATGAGCGGTGCCGCGAGCGGGTCGTCCTGCTGAACGGCGACGAACTTCAGTGCAATCGTTTCTATCGAGGTAGTCACGTGCGTCCTCCATCGGTCCTGGCGGGAGCACCCGCACGCACGAAGCGTGATGGTTGCTGCGACGTCGTCGAGCCAGGTCTCTACGTCGCTCTGGATGGTTTCAGTTCAATTGTCGTCGAGCTTCAGATGTACGAACCGGGCCAGATGCTATTCCATTCCCGATCGCTAGGAAATTCGCTACGGCTACCGAGAGCCGAGCTGAAACCGCGACGTCGACGGTCGACGCCCGCCCACCAGATCGGCAACCAGTTCACTTCTCCCGCACCGGACTCCCGTACTCGACCTGCGCCCTGAGGGCCTGCCTGCATCGGGGTGGTAGAGCACTGTGGTGTCGAATTTCAGTCCAGACCACCGGTTCAGCGCGTGGTCGACGGCCGCCTCCGATGACTACTACGTTCATTATTTCTTCTTACCTGACTGATCGCCGGTCTGTTGCTCTCGGGTTAAGGAGCCTTTCGCGGCAGTCCGGGAGGGTTGACGATCGATTCGGAGACTGCCTCGGACTGCAGGCCCCACTTCTCGAGGACCTTCTCGTAGCTGCCGTCCTCGATCACGTGGTTGAGCGCTTCCTGGATGGGCCCGACGAGTCCGTTGTCCTTCTTCGTCAGGACGGCAATCTCGCCCTGCAGCGCGTCTCCTGCGCCGGAGAAGGTTCCGATCACTTCGGTCTCACCGGTGCTGGAGGAGTGGTACACGGCCGACGGATTGGGGCCGAAGTAGGCGCCGATTCGCCCCGATCCGAGCGCCAGGTAGTAGTCGGACGTGTTCTGGTAGTAGGCGATCTCGGCAGGAGCAAGGCCGTCTGCTGCGTTCTGCTCGTTCCAGTCGACGAGGAGCTGTTCCTGGTTGGTGCCGGAGCTGACGCCGATCTTCTTGCCGACGATGTCTTTGCGTCCCTGGACCGTCCAGCCACTGTCCTTCTTTGCCTCGAACGCGACGTTGTCCAGACGGTAGGTCGCGAAGTCGTACTTGTCCTTGCGCTCCTCGGTGACGGTGACGTTGGCAATGAACACGTCGTTCTCACCGGAGTCGATCTTGACGAAGTTCTGGGCCCAGTCCGCAGTCTGGCGCTCGTACCGAAGGCCGAGAGTGTCGGCGACCAGCCAGGAGAGATCGATCTCGGAGCCGATGGGAGTCTTGTCGTCGGTAGCGTAGAAGCCGAGCGGCGGTGTTGCGCCGGTGGATCCGGTACCGATCAACGTTCCGCGGTCGCGGATCGACTGCGGGACCTTTGCAGCGATCTCGTCGACCTTGTCGACGTGGATGCGACCACCTTGCTCCGGGGACAGATCGTACGTGACTCCATCGGATGCGGTGACGGTGTTCTCGGTCTCGGGCTCACTGCAGGCGGACGCAGTGAGGGCAACGGCGACGAGCGCCGAGGCGAGCACTGCGAGACCTCTGCTGGATCTGGACATGATTGTTCCTTGATTTCGGGTATCGGTGAGTTCAGAGAACGTGCGCGAGAAACGCCTTGGTGCGTTCCTCGGTGGGATTGTCGAGAAGTTGAGCGGGCGAACCTTGTTCGATGATCAGGCCGTCGTCCATGAAGACGATGGTGTCGGCGATCTCACGGGCGAATCCGACCTCGTGAGTGACGATCACCAACGTGGCGCCGTCGCGAGCGAGTCCACGAATCACCTCGAGCACCTCGCCGACGAGCTCCGGATCGAGTGCAGAGGTGGGCTCGTCGAACAGAATCACTTTGGGGCGCAATGCAAGTGCTCTGGCGATAGCCACACGCTGCTGCTGCCCGCCCGACAGGCGTCGGGGATAGTCGTGAGCTTTGTCTTTCAGACCGACGCGTTCGAGCAGGGCAAGCGCCTCGGGTTCGACGTCGGACTTCGTGCGTTTCTGCGCCGAGATGGGCGCCTCGATGACGTTCTCGAGCGCCGTCAAGTGTGGGAACAGGTTGAAGTTCTGAAAGACGAACCCGATCCGAGAACGCTGGCGGAGAATGTCCCTGTTGCTCAGCTCATGAAGCTTGGTGCCCTTCCGGCGGTAACCGACGAGGTCGCCGTCGACCCGGACAGTCCCCTGGTCGACCTTCTCCAGATGATTGAGGGTGCGCAGCAGCGTGGACTTGCCCGATCCGGACGGCCCGATGATGACAGTCACTTCACCCGGCCTCACGACCAGATCGATGCCTTTCAGGACTTTGAGAGGGCCGAACGACTTGTGAATCCCGCGAACCTCCACAGCGTACTGGGAGTTTTCGGGTGCAATGGTCATCGTGTCGCTCCCCGCGGCGCGAGAGTGATCTCGGCCAGCTTCTCACGCAGTTTCTGAATGGGCGTCGACGGGATGTTACGTACCGCACCCTTGGCGTAGTGCCGCTCGACGTAGAACTGTACGACCGAGAGTATCGAGGTCAACACGATGTACCAGACAGTGGCTACCAGCAGCAACGGCACCACTCGGCCGTTACGGCCGTAGACCACCTGGACCTGGTAGAACAGCTCGGCGATGGCCATCACCGACACGATCGAGGTGCCCTTGAAGAGGCTGATCACCTCGTTTGCGGCGTTGGGAAGAATCCCTCGCATGGCCTGGGGTAGGACGATCTTGAAGAACTCGCGGTGCTTCGGAATACCCAGGGCAGCAGCGGCTTCGAGCTGGCCTTGATCAACCGAGTTGATCCCCGCACGTACGATCTCGGCGGAATACGCGGCCTGGTGTAGCGCCAAACCGATGATCGCGGCGGTGGTGCCGCTGATTACGTTGTTCACGTTGAATTCGAAGAACGACGGACCGAATGGTACTCCGAAAGAGAGCGTTTGGTACAGGTACGCGATGTTGAACCAGAAGAGCAACTGCACGATCAACGGAATCGACCGGAACGCCCAGATGTAGAACCACGCAATGATCTGCAGAACAGGATTGTTCGACAGTCGGGCGATGGCGAGAGCAATTCCGATCGCGAAGCCGATCAGCGTTCCCCAGAAGGTCAGCTGGATGGTCAACCACAGAGCCGCGAGAATGGATGGTGCGGTGAAGTAGTCGGCGAACGTGCCCCAACCCCAACCAGGGTTGGAGACGAATCCGTGGAGGAATTGAGCCACCAGCACCAGAGTGACGATG
Source organism: Rhodococcus sp. G-MC3 (assembly GCF_030063335.1). GTDB lineage: Bacteria > Actinomycetota > Actinomycetes > Mycobacteriales > Mycobacteriaceae > Rhodococcoides. The sequence goes on from NZ_JASISW010000006.1 coordinate 78,537, forward strand.
CTGACGACCCACCGCCACGGATGCCACTGCCTGGCGACGACGAGTTTTTCATCGTCGACCGGCACTTCAGCGGCCGGCGGACGCACTTCGAGTTGGGTCACCGGGGCCACCGGGTGTGTGCATGCATGATCGAGCCTTCTGTCGAGGATGTGTCGTGTGACGAGCGCTGCGTACCGATATCTGGGACGCGCATGTGAGTCTCATAGCCTGCCCTGCAACGTCATTGCTGGAGTGCGGGCGGGGCTCTATTCGCGGGTGGTGCGCTGCCTACAGACGCAGGTGCTCACTCGGCACAGGTCGACATGAAGACGTCGCCATGTAGCACTACTCATACTGTTCCTCCATCGGTCCTGGCGGTAGCACCCGTACCTTCCGCGAGGAAGGGGGTTGCTGCGACGTCGTCGAGCCAAGGTCTCTCGGTCGCTCTGGATGGTGATGAGAATGTATGCGGTAGATAGTCGAATCGTCAAGTCGGCGCAATCGATTTACGTTGCGAGGCTGTAACTTCGGCTTCGAATCACCTCGATTTCAACTCTTGCATTGGTGGTCCATTCATGGCTGACCGCCGCCTGTTCACTCCTGTGTTCGACAACATGTCGACTTCATTGTTGGACTCGGGGAAGCCGGGGGCCCCACCGGACTGGTACTGCTCGATCCCGACGCATCCGCTGCCGTTCTGCTCGCAGGGCGTACCGACATTCGACGACGAGGCGTTCTCCACGAGAGACCTGGTTTCTTCGCGTACAGAAAAGCCGGATTCCAATTCCTGAAATTCACCTCATCATTGGACTCTCGATGATTGGAAACCTTCTCCGAGGTCTGTTGAACGTGCATCATCGATCCATGGCACCCACAACACAAGCGTGGCAGTGGCAACTCGACGCGGTCTGCCGCGGGAACGGTCCCGTTGGTCACTGCGCAGGCTCCGATCCGATCTCGGACGTGTTCTTCTCGCCGTCGGGCGAAGGACGCACCGCTCGACGCCACCGCGAGGACGAGGCGAAGGTGGTGTGCAACCGATGCCCCGTTCTTGCGCAGTGCCGGCAATTCGCGTTGGAAACAAACGAGCCGTTCGGGGTGTGGGGCGGTATGACTGCCCGGGAACGCTCGCTGGGTCGTACCGCCGCGCGCCTTGCCGGGTAGCGCACAATAGGGGTTGTGAGCGAACAGGACGAACCGCAGCAGTGGACCTATCTGATGGACATGGACGGCGTTCTCGTCCACGAGGATCACCTCATTCCCGGGGCGGACACGTTTGTCGCGGAGCTGCAATCGAACGAGATCCCGTTCATCGTGCTGACCAACAACTCCATCCGCACCCCTCGTGACCTGCGGGCACGCCTCGAACGTACGGGACTCGACATCCCGGAGAAGTCCATCTGGACCTCGGCGTTGGCCACCGCCAATTTCCTCGGGAATCAACGGCCCAACGGAAGCGCGTACGTCGTCGGCGAATCAGGTCTCACGACGGCCCTTCACGACATCGGTTACGTACTCACCGACTCGAACCCCGACTACGTGGTGCTCGGCGAGACCCGTACGTATTCGTTCGAAGCCATCACCACCGCGATCAGGCTTGTCGAAAAGGGCGCACGCTTCATCGCCACCAACCCGGACGCCACCGGTCCTTCCCGAGAAGGTTCCCTGCCGGCGACGGGCTCGGTCGCTGCACTGATCACCAAGGCAACCGGGAAGGAGCCGTACTACGTCGGCAAGCCGAATGCGCTCATGATGCGGTCCGCGCTCCGCGCCATCGGCGGCCATTCCGAGAGCACCCTGATGATCGGTGACCGCATGGACACCGACGTTCTCTCGGGTCTGGAAGCCGGCCTGCAGACCATCCTCGTCCTGACCGGCATCTCGACGAGCGCGTCGGTGGAGAACTACCCGTTCCGCCCGACGAAGGTGATCAACTCGGTGGCCGATCTGGTCGGCCGCACGCAGTCGCCGTTCTGATGCAGTTCGTACTGTCTCGCGCTGAATACAACATCGAGGGCGACGGCGTTCGTGATTGCTTCTCGGAGGTGCGAGACGCCGTCGCCGCGGTCCGCACCGGGCATTCGATCGCCGGTGCCCTCCCCTTCGACCTGGCCGATCCTGCCGCACTGATCGAACCAGAACACCTCATCAGGCGCCAAGGCCCGTGGCGCCCTCGGAATGAGCTGCCCGAACTGCCACCCGTTCACCTCGGCGAGCAACTTCCGTCTGCCTCGGAGCACGTCGAACGCGTTCGCGCACTCGTCGAATCATTGCGTGCAGGCGAAGCCCGGAAGGTCGTGCTGGCGCGAGCATTGACCCTGTATGCGGCCACCCCGGTTCCGCCCCTCGCGATTCTCGCCTCGCTCGTGGGCAACGACCCCACCGGCAACGGCTATGCCGTCGACCTCACGGCGGCAGGCGCCGCCTACGCAGGCAAGTATCTGGTGGGCTCGAGCCCCGAATTGTTGGTGCGCCGCCGCGGCACCACCGTGGAGTGCCATCCGTTCGCTGGAACCGCGGCTCGCAGCAGTGACCCCGCAGCCGACGCCGTCATCGCCGAACAGCTTGCCGCCAGCGCCAAGGATCAGGCGGAGCACCGATTCGTCGTCGACGAAATCCGTGCGGCTCTCGAACCCTTCTGCACGAGCCTGCACGTCCCCGAAACCCCCCGCCTCAGCAGCACCCCCCAGCTGTGGCATCTGAGCTCACCGATCACCGGTGTACTTCGCGACCCCGCCACGACGGCACTGGATCTTGCTCTGGCCCTCCACCCGACCCCCGCTGTTGCCGGAGTACCGCGAGATGCAGCCATGGCTGCGATCTCCCGCATCGAAGGCCCTCGCGGGTTCTATGCAGGTGCGGTCGGCTGGACCGACAGCAGCGCCGAGGGAAGCTACGGTGACGGCGAATGGATGGTGGCCATCCGCGGCCTCGAACTTGCCGCCGACGGTCTGTCCGCAGTGGCCACTGCGGGCGGCGGCATCGTCGAGGCCTCCGACCCTGACGCCGAACTCGCCGAAACTACCGCAAAATTCCGAACCGTGCTGTCGGCCTTCGGTTTGGGCTGACAGCGAAAGTCAGCGCAGCGCCTGGTCCAGATCCGCGATCAAATCCTCGGTATCTTCCAGACCGATCGAGATGCGCACCACTCCGTCGGTAATCCCTACTGCCGCACGACCTTCCGGCCCCATGGCCCGGTGTGTCGTTGTCGCAGGATGCGTGATCAACGACTTCGAGTCACCGAGGTTGTTCGAGATGTCGACGACGCGCAGTGCATCCAGCAATTCGAACGCCCGCTTCTTGCCTTCGCCCTCGGCAGCCTCCAACTCGAAGGTGACGACTGTTCCGCCGCCGCTCATTTGGCTCATCGCCAACGCGTGCTGCGGATGCGATTCGAGGTACGGGTACTTGACCCACGACGTCGCCGGATGCGCTTCGAGGAATCGAGCGATCTCGAGCGCGGACCGAGTCGAATGACGAACGCGCACCGGCATCGTCTCTAGTCCTTTGAGCAGAGTCCACGCATTGAACGGACTCAGCGCAGGACCGGTGTGACGCATGAGCGTCTGGACCGGTCCGTCGATGTACTCGCGACTGCCGAGGATCGCACCGCCGAGCACGCGGCCCTGACCGTCGATGTGTTTTGTACCGGAGTAGACCACCACATCGGCGCCCAGATCGAGGCTCTTCTGCAGCAGTGGAGTCGCAAAGACGTTGTCCAACACAACAGTTGCACCTGCAGCGTGCGCCAACTCGGACACCCGGCGTACATCCACCAGCGACTGCATCGGGTTCGACGGAGTCTCGAAGAACACCGCGGTCGTCGGAACCGACAGTGCCTCTTCCCACTGATCGTTGTCTTCGCCGTCGACGAACACCGTCTCGACTCCCCACCGCGGCAGGATTTCGTTGCACACGACGAAGCACGAACCGAACAAGCTACGGGCGGCAACCAATCGGTCGCCTGCCTTCAACAGAGCGCCAAGCGCGGTGAACACCGCCGACATGCCACTCGACGTACCGAAGCACGCCTCGGCACCCTCGATGAGACGCAACCGCTCCTCGAACATCTTGACCGTCGGATTGCCGTACCGGGAGTAGACGAAATGGTCGATATCACCGGTGAACGCCTGCTCCGCGGCACCCGCGCTCTCGTAGACGAAGCCCGACGTCAGATAGAGCGCCTCGGAGTTCTCGTCGAACCCGGACCGCATCAAACCACCGCGAACACCCAAAGTTCCTTGGCCTACCCCGTCGGGCAACGCCTTGTAAAAACCCCCGCCCTTCGGAATGCGATTCCCCGAGTCGCTTCGCTCCTGCCCGCCGCCCGGAATGCGATTCCCCGAGTCGCTTCGCTCCTGCCCGCCGCCCGGAATCTTCGCGCTCATGCCTGCCTCCACGGCAACCCGACGGCGCGCCAGCCGACAACGCCGCGGTGGCCGTCGGCGTCCGTCGCACCTTCGAAACCGTCGAGCACGTTGTACGACGGGCCGATGCCTGCCGCGGTCGCGGCCTCGGCAGCACCGATGGAGCGCTGGCCGGAACGGCACAGAAACACCACCGGCCGCGTCCCGTCGACACCCGCTTCTTTCAACTGTTCGACGAAGTTCTCGTTCTTCGCACCGTTCGGGTAGCTGACCCACTCGATGAGGTGCGTCGGGCGCTCGATCGACGACGTGTCAGGCACTCCGACGTACTGCCATTCGGCGTGGGTGCGCACGTCCACCAGGACCGCTTCCGGGTCGTCGCGAAGCAGCTCCCACGCTGCCTTCGGGGTTATGTCACCTGCATAGCTCACGGGCTTCAGCCTTCCACTGCTGGTCAAAAGACAACTCACACGACTTCAGACATTGCACACCAACCACGTGTCGTTGACGCGCACGAACTTCCACTGACTCGACGAAGTCTCGCCCGACTTCTCCAGCTTGGTCGAAACATCGACCACACCGCGGTCGCCGTTGATCTCGTAGCCCGACGGTGCCCCATCGACCACAGTCTTGCCGCTTCGTTCGACATCCGCTGCCCGGGCCGCTGAATAGTCGTCGTCACTGCCGGTGATCAGGCGCGCTACCTGGTCGTCGCAGGTCGCGGCCCTCAGTGCATCCGCATCACCGTCGTTCTGAGCGTCGACGAACTCCGTGATGCTGTCGGTGAGCAGCTGCGCCTGCGTCACATTGTTCTCCGCGGGAGCGAACTTCGCAGCAAGAAAGATCGCGGCAAGAATGGCAGCGACGATTCCGACGGCGATCAGGAACGGCCAGGCGGTGGGCGGACGGCGCTCACCTGCGTCGGCAGCCTCATCGGACGCATTGTTCTGCGCTTCCTCGCGACTGTCGACCCAATGTTGCCTTCGTTCACGCCACGACGCCATGTGTGCAATCTTCCCCGGCTCATCTTCAGACGGTGTTATCGGGGTCCGACCGGAATATCCCCACGCAGAGTGATGCGGTGCATGACGCGGCGCTCGGCCCCGTAGTCGCGATTGGCGTAGTGCGAGGTACTGCGGTTGTCCCACAGCACGAGATCGCCAAGACGCCAGCGATGCCGCACGACATGCTCGGGCTTGGTCAGGTGCGCGTAGAGGAAATCGAGGATGCCGCGGCTTTCGGCCTCGGACACTCCCGCGATATGGGACGTGAATCCCGGATTGACGAAGATCCCCTTGCGTCCGGTTTCCGGGTGCACCCGAACCACCGGATGCTCGACGGGTACCAGCGCGGTCACCTCTTTGCCGTCCCACACGTTGCCCTTGCCGCCGCGCTTCTGGGCAAGGTAGTAGCCGAATTCGCGGTTACCGTCGTGCACAGCGGTGAGCTGATCGATCATCTGACGGACCGGCGCCGCGAGCGATTCATAGGCGAGTTGACTGTCCGCCCAGTTGGTGTCACCACCGTGTGGAGGTAGGACCACGGGCCGCAGAATCGAACCCATCGGCGGACGCTCCATGAACGTGACGTCGGTGTGCCAGATGTCGGCGAAACCATTGTCCGCACTGTCGAGGGCGTAGACCTCGGCGGAGACATGACCACTGTCGTGCACGGGATGCCCGGCCGTCAGGTCGCCGAGGCGTCGACCGAAATCGATCTGCCCCGCGTCGTCGAGCGACTGACCGCGCAACACGAGGACCTTCTGCTCGACGAGCGTGTCACGAATGGCGAGCACCTCGGCATCCGACGCCGATGCGACGTCGAGTCCGATGACTTCGGCCCCGAAGTTGGGGCCGAATTTGTCGAGTGTCAGTGAAATCGCTGTGTCCAACGTGGTCATGGGTTTTCCTTGCCAGGAGAGGATGCCGAAGAAAGTTGGGGACGGCGCTGTGAACCCAGATGCAGATTTTCGCACGATCGGGGCGGTTCAGCGCGGCAGGCAAGCAGCCTGATCGGCCACGAACTCGTGGCCGGAAGGGGTCGGGTGCAGTCACCGACAGCGCATATTGGTGGCACGACAGAAGTCGACGTTGAGACGTCGAACCAGAAAAGTCGTGTACACGGAACAAACCCTACCTGAAAGGTGGAAATGCCCGTTAGCGTGGCGGTTACCGTATAGCTACGCCCACCAGCACAGATCAGGTAACACTTAATTTATGCTGGGGTGTCCGTACTTGCCCTCGACGAAGGTAGTTCGCTGCACATGACTGATCAGACTCGTCCACTCCGCGTCGCCATCGTCGGCGCGGGCCCGGCAGGCATCTACGCCGCCGACGCGCTCATGAAGTCCGAAACAGACGTGAGTATCGACCTGTTCGAGCGCATGCCCGCACCCTTCGGACTCATCCGCTACGGCGTCGCCCCGGACCACCCCCGCATCAAGGGCATCATCACCGCCCTCCACAAAGTACTCGACAAACCCCAGGTCAGACTCCTCGGCAACATCGACTACGGCACCGACATCACCCTCGATGACCTACACCGCTTCTACGACGCCGTCATCTTCTCCACCGGCGCCAATGCCGACCGCGCCCTGAAAATCCCCGGCATCGACCTCGACGGCAGCTACGGCGCCGCCGACTTCGTCTCCTGGTACGACGGACACCCCGACGTCCCACGCACCTGGCCCCTCGATGCCGAAAAAGTCGCAGTGCTCGGTGTCGGCAACGTCGCCCTCGACGTCGCACGTGTCCTCGCCAAAACCGGCGACGAACTGCTCCCCACCGAAATTCCCGCCAACGTCTTCGACGGCCTCAAAGCAAACAAAGCCATCGAAGTCCACGTCTTCGGACGCCGCGGACCCGCACAAGCCAAATTCACCCCCCTCGAACTCCGCGAACTCGACCACTCCCCGAACATCGAGGTCATCGTCGCCCCCGAAGACATCGACTACGACGAAGGCTCCGAACAGGCACGCCGCAGCTCCAAGCAGGTCGACATGGTCGCCAACACTCTGCAGGACTGGGCCATTCGCGATGTCGGCACCCGCCCCCACAAACTGTTCCTACACTTCTTCGAATCCCCCACCGAAATCCTCGGCGAGGACGGCAAAGTCGTCGGACTACGTACCGAGCGCACCGAACTCGACGGCACCGGCAACGTCAAGGGCACCGGCAAATACAACGACTGGGACGTCCAAGCCGTCTACCGCGCCGTCGGCTACCTCTCCCAGAACATCGCCCAGCTCCCCTTCGACGAGCAGGCAGGCACCATCCCCAACGAAGCCGGCCGAGTGGTCGAGTCCGCGTCGTCGACGGTGACCGTCCCCTCGACCTACGTCACCGGCTGGATCAAACGCGGACCCGTCGGCCTCATCGGCCACACCAAAGGCGACGCCAACGAAACCGTCGCCAATCTCCTCGAAGACGCCCCCACCTTCACCGGAGCCGATGAACCAGAACTCGACGCAGTCACCAACTTCCTCGAAGGCAAGCAGGTCCCCTTCACCACCTGGGACGGCTGGTACCGCCTCGACGCCCACGAACGCTCCCTCGGCGAAGAAGAAGGCCGCGAACGCGTCAAGGTCGTCGAGCGTCACGACATGTTGAAGGCGTCGGAGCCCGACAAGGCCTAGCGGCATATGAGCGGAAATACGTCCCCCACAACGTACTTCCGCTCACATGTGGCTCAGCTGCACCGCCAGCAGTTTCCCCTCGGTTTCGACCTTGCGCTGATGCTCGTTGAAATCCGGTGCAGCACAGACGAAGAGCGTTCGGCCGTCGTCGCCGCCGAGCCCGCACGCGAACACTCCTGTCTCGAACTCGAGCTGGTCGACTATGCCCTTGCCTCGAACGATATGCACGATCCGCTGACCGAGAGCATCTGCCGCCCACAGTGATCCGTCGGTATCGATGCAACATCCGTCGGCCGCCACCACCAACTGCCCCATCGCCGTCGCCATATCGCTCATGTCGGGGACCTCGGCAAACTTCACCCAATCGCGCCGCTCCCCCAGCGAACCATCCGGATGCACGGCGAAAGCGCTCACCCGATTTCCGACCGTCTCGTCGACGAGCAGTTCTCCGTCGGGCGTCAGTGCCATTCCGTTGGGGAAGTACAGGTCCTTGGCGACGACGTGCGCGGACCCGTCCGGGTCGACCCTGATCAGATCTGCGGTCTCCGGTGTCGCCTGGTTCATCAGATCGAAGCCGAAATTGCCGACGTAGGCGCGGCCCCGGTCGTCGACAAGCATGTCGTTGAGGTTGGCGTTCACGTGAGACGACAGATCGGCGTGCACGACGAGCGAGCCGTCGTGCTCTCGCCGCAGGATCATCTTGTCGCGCATGGACACGATCAAAAGCCTGCCGTCGGGCAACCACCCGAGTCCCGACGGCTGCTGCGGCACCTCGGCTTCCACACGCACGTCGGAACCGTCGGCGTTCGCCGAGAGGACCTTGTAGCTGTAGAAGTCGGACACCCAGATCCTGCCGTCGTGCCAGCGCGGACATTCGAAATAGGTGTAGCCCTCCAGGACAACTGTGACATCGGGTTTCATGTCTCGCATTGAAACACCCGGCCGGGTCGTCGTGAGCCGAAACGATGGAGCTGGCATGCTGTCACTTGTGTTCGATGCCCATCGCTACATTCTCGACCCGCGGTTTCCGCTGGTCGAGAATCGAGGGTATCCGCCCGAGCCCTACACGATCGACGACTACGAGCGGGATACCGACGGTCTCGGAATTACCGGTGGAGCAGTCGTCAGCTCCTCGTTCCACACCACCGATCAGGCCTACCTCGTCGCAGCTCTCGAAGCACTCGGAAGTAGCTGGGTGGGCGTCGCCCAGCTCGATCCGGATTCATCCGCCGAGGACATCGTCAGCCTCGACGAGGCCGGTGTCCGGGCAATCCGTCTCAACCTCAAGCGGGGCGCAACCGACGTACAGACATTGACCGCTCAAGCCCGACAGGCGCACGAGCTCGTCGGCTGGCATGCCGAACTGTATGTCGAGGCGTCGATGTTGCTCTCTCTCGAACCGATTCTCTCGAAGCTGCCTGCGGTGAGCATCGACCACCTCGGGATGTCGTCGCAGGGGCTGTCTTATCTCTTGGACCTCGTCGACCGTGGGGCCCGCGTCAAGGCTTCGGGTTTCGGCCGCGTCGACATGGACGTGGTCGATACGATGCGACAGATCCACGGGGTCAATCCGGCAGCACTGATGTTCGGCACGGATCTCCCCGGCACTCGTGCCTCGCGCCGGTTTCTGGAGTCCGATATCGACCTGGTCGCCGAAGCCGTCGGCGGCGATCTCCCTGCTGTTCTCGACGGCAACGCCCGGGCTTGGTATCGGGTGAAGTAGCGCTCACGCGACTACAGCTGCGGCCAGCCACACTCCGCTGGCGAGTAATGCACCGAACAGTTCGACGAGGATCGACAAGCCCGCCGCCTTGGTTGCGTGAACCGTGGATCGCCATGCCTCGGAATGGCTTTTGTGGCGCGGTAGCTCGGCGACATACGTCCCCAGGATGAAGCCGACGAAAAGGCCGACGATCGGGATGACGAAGAATCCGACGATGCCGACGAGTCCGCCGACGATCAGTGACCGAGTCGGAATGCCCGCATCCTTCATCTTGCGGCCGGGCCAGGTGTACTTGACGATTCCGCTCGCCACCAGCAGAGCCGTCGCCACGCCGAAGGCCGTCCACGCGGCAGCGCCCCCGGTCATGAAGGCCCACAGCATAATTGCCGCGAAGATCAGGATCGTTCCGGGCAGTATCGGAACCACGACGCCGACGAGACCAACCAAAATCGCCAGGCCGACGACTACCTCACCGGCGACGCTCATTCGACAACTCTGACCTTGTACGCAGCTTCGGTGGCGCGAGCTCTTGCGGTGACGATGTCGCCCGCCGTCGACACGGCAACACCCATCCGGCGACGCACGAAGCTCTCGGGCTTTCCGAACAGTCGCAGATCGGTCTCCGGTACCGCCAGGGCATCGGCAACGCCCTCGAAGGTGATTCCTTCGGCATCGACTCCGCCGTAGATCACCGCGGACGCGCCGGGCGAGAGAAGCGTCGTGTCCACCGGGAGCCCGAGGATCGCGCGCGCGTGGAGTTCGAACTCCGAGAACCGTTGCGTACGAAGGGTTACCAGCCCGGTATCGTGCGGACGCGGACTGACCTCCGAGAAGTAGACGTCGTCACCCTTGACGAACAACTCGACCCCGAAGAGCCCGCGCCCACCCAGTGCGATCGTAATCTTGGTCGCGACATCCTTGGCCGCCGCGATCGCAGTGTCGGACATAGGCTGCGGTTGCCACGATTCCACGTAGTCGCCCGATTCCTGCCGGTGGCCGATGGGATCACAGAAGTCGGTCCCCGCCGCCGATCGGATCGTGAGAAGTGTTATCTCGTAATCGAAGTCGACGAAACCCTCCACGATGACCTTGCCGAGATCGACGCGGCCGCCATTCAGCGCGTACTCCCAGGCCTGCTCGACGTCCCCCGGCCCGCGCACGACGGACTGCCCCTTGCCCGACGACGACATCACCGGCTTGATCACCGCCGGGAAGCCGATTTCCGATAGCGCTGCCTCGACCTCGGCCAACGACTCCGCGAACGCGTAAGGCGAGGTGGGCAGTCCGAGTTCTTCGGCCGCGAGACGCCTGATGCCTTCGCGGTTCATCGTCAGCTGAGTAGCCCGTGCCGTCGGGATGACGACGGTGCGTCCTCTGCTCTCGACTTCGGCGAGCGCATCGGTGGCGATGGCCTCGATCTCGGGAACGACGAAGTCGGGTTGCTGCGCATCGATCAGGGCCAGCAACTGCTCGGGATCACTCATGTCGATGGTGAACGCGTGGTGGGCCACCTGATGACCGGGAGCATTGTCGTATCGGTCCACCGCGAGGACCTCGACGCCGAGGCGCTGGAACGCGATGATCACCTCTTTGCCGAGCTCACCGGCGCCGAGCAGCATCACTCGCGTCGCTCCGGATGTCAGTGGTGTGCCGATCCTTGGCTGTTCCGTCGCTGCGCTCACCCGACCATTATCCATGCCCCCTCTGTTTCCCAGCCTTTCGCTAAGTTAACCTCGATTCACCTTGCCGAACGCGTTGTCGGCCTTATCGGAACGAGGAATACGTGTCGAGTAGTGGTGGACCGCTCACAGGACTGCGCGTCGTCGAGTTGGCCGGAATCGGGCCGGGGCCTCATGCTGCATTGCTGCTGGCAGATCTCGGTGCCGATGTTGTGCGAGTCCAACGGGCCGGACAGATCGCCGAGCACGACCAACAGCTTCGAAGCCGAACCCTTGTCGAGGCCAACCTCAAGGACCCCGCAGACATCGAGAAGGTTCTCGGCCTGATCGAGCGTGCCGACGTCCTCATCGAGGGCTTTCGGCCCGGGGTGACCGAACGCATGGGGCTCGGCCCCGACGACGCCCTCGCCCGCAACCCGCGCCTCGTCTACGGCCGCATGACCGGCTGGGGCCAGGAAGGGCCGTGGGCGTCGGCTGCCGGGCACGACATCAACTACATCTCGGTCACCGGCGTCCTGCATGCGATCGGCCGCCAAGGCGAGCGACCTGTCCCTCCGTTGAACATGGTCGGCGACTTCGGCGGCGGCTCGATGTTCCTGATCTTCGGAATTCTGGCTGCACTGTTCGAGCGTCAGACCTCGGGGCAGGGCCAGGTGGTCGATGCGGCAATGGTCGACGGCACCGCGGCGCTCTCGCACATGATCTGGGGGATGCGCGGCATCGGTGCGTGGTCCGACGAGCGCGGCGTCAATATGCTCGACACCGGCTGGCCGTGGTACGACACCTACGAGACATCCGACGGCAAGCACATGGCTGTCGGCGCGCTCGAACCACAGTTCTTCGCCGAGTTGATGCGCCTCCTCGAACTCGACCCGGCGGCCACGCCCGGCCAAGGTGACGTAGCGCGGTGGCCCGAGTTGCGCGAGATCTTCACTGCCACATTCAGAACGAAGAAGCGCGACGAATGGGCCGCGATCTTCGACGGGACCGATGCCTGCGTATCACCGATCCTCACGTTCGCCGAGGCCCCCGAGCAGGTGCATCTGAAGGAGCGCGGCACGCTGATCGAGGTCGATGGCGTGACTCAGCACCGCCCGGCGCCCCGATTCTCGCGGACACCCAATGGAATCCCAACGGCTCCACCTTCTACCGCAGCCGACGCAGACTCCGTCTGGCGCTGACGGCACGCGCTCGCGCTCAGAACACCAGGGCAGGCTGTCTGCTTTCGATGTTCGGCGCGAGCGCCTGGTAGGCGGCTGCGGTGGCAGCCACGGCAGTCGTCAGTTCCGCCGGCTCACGGGTGTACGGCATACGAAGGAAACGTTCGAACGCTCCCTCGATGCCGAATCTCGGCCCTGCCGCGAGAACCGCACCGAATGCGGGCACCGTCGCGGCGAGCGCACTCGACACCGGCGCGGGAATTTGCAGCCACAGCGACATTCCGCCAGTCGATCGCCGATATTGCCAGTCCGGAAGATGTTCGGCGAGAGCGGCTTCCAGCACCCCGCGGCGCTCACGTAATTGCTCACGCCTCGTGTCGAGGATCGCGTCGGCATCCTGCAGGAGAAAACCTGCAGCAAGCTGATCCATGATCGACGTACCCAGATCGTGCGCCGCACGCGAGCCGGCAAGCCGACCGATCAGCGACGGGTTGGCTCGAATCCACCCGATCCGCAGGCCACCCCAGTAGGACTTCGACGCCGAACCGATGGTGACGATGTCCGTTCCCGACACCCGACCGAACGACGCGACCGGGGGCGGCGGTGGTGCGTCGAGCCAAAGATCCACCATGGTCTCGTCGACGATCAGCGTCATCGACGTATCTCGCGCGATCTTTGCGAGTTCGGCGCGGCCGTCGGCAGGAAGGCACCGACCGGTGGGGTTGTGAAAATCAGGAATCATGTAGGCGACCTTCGCTGCTGTCTGCCGTGCCGCACTGCGAATGCCATCGAGGTCCCACGGTTGGCTCGAAGGGGAGATCGGGACGGGCACCGGACGGGCGCCGACTCTTTTGATCGCCTCCAACGCATTGGGATACGTCGGATGATCGATGAGAACGCGGTCGCCGGGTGAGGTCAGAGTGCCGAGTAGCAGACGCACGGCCTGCTGCGCTCCCGAGGTGACCATGATCTGGTCGGGGGTCGTAGGCAGCCCACGTTCGGTGAACCGACGAGAAATGGCCTCGCGGAGCACCGAGATCCCGATCGGCTCCATCCCGTGGTTGGAAAGATACGCCGGAAGTGCTTGCAGCGCAGAGTTGTACGCCGACAACATCGCTTCCGTCGGTGCGGCCATCGCGGCGTGGCTCATGTCCACGACCGGGCCGGTGGAATTTCGGGTCTGCACCAGAATGCCGTTGGGGCGAGCGCTGTCCGGCAGTGCGACCGTGCTCCGAGCCCCCTGCTTGCTGATCAGATAGCCCTCTTCACGAAGCACGGCGTACGACGAGGTGATGGTGGTCCGGCTCAGATCAAGCGCTGAGGACAGGTCGCGTTCGCTCGGCAGCCCCACCCCCAGCGGAATCCGGCCGTCGTGGATCAGCAGCCTGACGCCGTCTGCCAGCGCTCGGTAGGTTGGCCTCGACGTGCGCTTGCGGCCCGAGTGGTCCTCCGATTCCGTACGCCAACGACCGAGGTCGCGTGCCAGTGACGTTGCGTTGAGCACTCGGATGGCCATGACCTTCAGTGTCCGCTCACTGGCATTGAGAAACAAATCCAGTTGAGTCGTCGGCGGACTGGTTCATACTGGGTCGATGCCGTACGCATTGTTCGATACCGCTCTCGGCCGCTGCGGTCTTGCGTGGACGAGTGAGGGCGTCACCGCCGTGGGCTTGCCGGAGTCGGACGATGCCTTGGTCAGGTATCTGACGAGATTCGATGCCGTCTCCGCCGCCCCCGACGGAGTTGCCCTGGGCGCAGTCGAAGCGATCAGTGCTTTGCTCGACGGTTTCGCGGTGGATCTGTCGACCATCCCCGTCGTCCTGACCGTCTCCGTGTTCGACAGGGCGGTGTACGACGTCACCAGTTCCATCCCTCGCGGATCGACACTCACCTACGGCGCCGTCGCCACCAGATTGGGCCAACCCGGTGCAGCTCAGGCCGTCGGCGGTGCGCTCGGGCGCAATCCGGTGCCGGTCATCGTCCCGTGCCATCGAGTGCTGGGCGCCGGACGGGAAGTGGGCGGTTTTTCGGCGCCGGGTGGGGCGTCGACCAAGCAGAAGATCCTGGCAATCGAGGGCGTCGCCGGTTTCGGGGAGCCGACACTGTTCTGATGCCCCCGGGTTGGCATGAATGGACCATCGCAACGGTTAGACGGTTGCCAGGTGACATTCATACGCGGATTTGCGCATTCAATTGAATTTCCAATTGCAATCTTCGAGTTTAAATAACCTACGAAAAAACAACTGCGAGTATCTTATGCAGAAATCGGCAAGTTTCCGGCTGGTGGGTCGACAGCGGATACGACGGCCACATTTGCTCCGTGCGCCATGGTCTCGTCTTCGCGCTTTCCACCGATCGTGAAAGCCCCGGTCTCGGGTAGCCAACCCACGGATCCACGCTCGAACAAGTTGTAGCGACCGTGGCCCGTCGGCGTGGGCTTCTCGTTGCTGATGGGGTAGCCCAACGCGCCGTAGGGTCCCCCGTGGGCCAGATACCAGGCCAATATCTCACCGTGCACCTCGTGCGCACCGCCCTCGGGGAGCGCGAACACTGTCGCCTTCTGATACTCGAGCATTCCGCCCCCACTCGGGCCGAGCATGAACTCACCGAGCTGATCGCCGATCCACGGATGTTCGTAAGCAAAGCGATCGAATTGATAACCGAATACTTCGAGACCGCTGTATGAAGTGGACATCGACCGACCTTTCCGTCGCTTTACCTGGCGCCTATTGTCCGCCTGAACACCAGATAAAGCACGTCGATTCCACATTAAAAATTCGTCGAAAATTTCAATTCAATCGTAAATCAAATGTCGACAGGTATCTCTTCGTCGACGACGGATCGACGACACTGCGCCGACCGTCTGGTCCCCGTGCTGTCCAGTTTCACCAACTGGTCGGCCCCAGGGAGCCACGAGAGATCTCCCGACGGCGAAATCAGCTCGACGGGTGCGGGTGGGGTGGTTGACGAATACAAAACGGCCCCAAAGAACCGGAGGTTCCTGGGGCCGTCCAAACCCACGACTCAGCCGAGAATGTCCCGTCGAACAATCGTCTGATCGCGGCCCGGGCCAACACCGATGCACGACATGTGCGCGCCCGAGAGCTCTTCGAGCCGAAGGACGTAATTTTGCGCGTTCTGTGGAAGGTCTTCGAACTTGCGAGCGCCGGAGATGTCTTCCCACCAACCGGGCATTTCTTCGTAGATCGGCTTCGCATGGTGGAAACCGGTCTGCGTCATCGGCATCTCGTCGTGCCGTTCGCCGTCGACGTCGTACGCAACGCAGATGGGCACGGTATCGAGGCTGGAAAGCACGTCGAGCTTCGTCAGGAAAAAGTCGGTGATGCCGTTGACGCGGGTTGCGTAACGGGCGATCACAGCGTCGAACCAGCCGGTGCGTCGCGCGCGACCGGTGGTAACACCGACCTCGCCACCCTGCTTGGCGAGGTACTCACCCCAGTTGTCGAAGAGCTCGGTCGGGAACGGGCCCGAGCCGACACGCGTCGTGTAGGCCTTCAGAATGCCGAGCACGGTCGTGATCTTGTTGGGACCGATTCCCGATCCCACCGCAGCGCCGCCCGCCGTCGGGTTCGACGACGTCACATAGGGGTAGGTGCCGTGGTCGACGTCGAGCAGAGTTCCCTGCGATCCCTCGAGCAGTACGGTTTCGCCGCGTTCGAGAGCAAGGTTCAGTTCGAGTCGCGTATCGGCGATTCGGTGCTTGAACTTCTCCGCCTGGCCGAGTACCTCGTCGACGACCTGCTGAGAATCGAGCGCCTTGCGGTTGTAAATCTTCGAGAGCACCTGGTTCTTGAATTCCAGCGCCGCCTCGACCTTCTGCGTCAGGATCTTCTCGTCGAGAACATCCGCCGCACGCACTCCGACGCGGGCGAACTTGTCCTGGTAGCAGGGTCCAATACCGCGGCCGGTGGTGCCGATCTTCTTGGCACCCAGGAAGCGTTCGGTGACCTTGTCGATGGCTACGTGATACGGCATGATCAGGTGCGCATCAGCGCTGAGCAGCAACCCAGAGGTATCGACGCCACGCTCTTCGAGGCCCGCCAGCTCGGTCAGCAACACACCCGGATCGACGACGACGCCGTTACCGATGACGTTCTTGACGCCCGGTGTCAGGATCCCCGATGGAATCAGGTGCAGCGCGAACTTGTCGCCATTGGGAAGAACAACCGTGTGCCCTGCGTTGTTACCGCCCTGGTAGCGGACGACCCACTGCAGTCGTTCTCCGAAAAGATCGGTCGCTTTGCCTTTGCCCTCGTCGCCCCACTGGGCGCCGATCAGGACTATCGCCGGCATGTGCTCTCCTGTGTTTTCTCGTGCAGGGTGTTCTCTTGTACAAGTGACGTAGCTCAGGTTGCTGCCGAGTCTCACGGCAGGCCGGGGCGTCAGTCTAGCCGAGAGGGTGTGTCACCCGTCATGGCGCTACGGTGGACTGACAACGCGAGCAACGCCGTGAGACACGTTCGACCCGAAAGACCATTGGGAGCACAGTGACACCGTTCGTCCTGCAGTGCGGAAACCCGCTGATCCCCATCTCTCTGACCGATGTGCCCCTGACAGCTGCATCGACCGTCCCCACCAACGACGAATGCGACATTCTGTTCTCGGCGATCGGCAACAGCATCGATCCCCGCATCATCGTCCTTGGTGACGACTCGTCGCTCGCCGCCGTACTGACTCGCCTGATGCGGACCGAGCGCTTGCATTTCGAAATCGCTTTCGTTCCCGAGGCTGCCACCGCAGCCGGGCACATCTACCGACTCGGGACCGGATCGCGCGCGGCAAAGGTTGCAATGACCGGCACAGCGACGCCGCTGCCCCTCATCCGCGACGACGCGGGCAAAGCCGTCGTCGGAAATGCCGTACTGATCGGTTCGCCCGGCGCCGAGTTGGAAGGCGAAGCGTATGTCGACGACACCAAGCTGTTCTCCGGATCGGTCGCGGGTGTCGAGGTCGTTCCCACCCCCGACATGCCAGGACTCAAAGCCCGAGTGACGGGCCGACGCAGGTTCTTCAAAGCTCGATGGGTAGCTGGGCGGGCGATGCAACTGGGCGCGCACGCAGCCACGCTGACGCGGGACGGTGTGCCGGGCGACCGCGAGGTCAAGCGTTCGACTTTCTATCGCCACGACCGCGAGTGGTTGTTGGTTCGGTGAGCATTCCTCTTCGGCGCACTCCGGTCAGGCCGAGTCCGGTCTTTCTCGGCGTCGTTGCCGTCGCGGGTGCGGGAGGCGTCATCGCGTGGACCAACCCCGTTGCCTCGAGCACTGCGCGCCTCGGCGTTTTCGTCCTGGTGTTGGCAGGCTGGATTGCGACGGTATGTCTTCACGAATTCGGTCACGCCTTCACCGCATTCAAGGCCGGCGACCGCGACGTAGAGCTCCGCGGCTATTTGACCCTGAATCCGTTGAAGTATTCGAATCCTCTTCTGTCGGTGATACTTCCGATCATCTTCATCGCCATCGGCGGTATCGGACTTCCCGGCGGAGCCGTGTATCTGCGCACGGACATGTTCGAACCGAAGGTGCAGCGCCGCATTTCGCTCGCGGGGCCTGCAGCGAACGCGCTCGTAGCGGTGATACTGCTGATCGTCATTCGACTGTTCGGCACAGACGGCACCCACGCGGCGTTCTGGTACGGGCTGAGCTTCCTGGCGTTTCTTCAAGTCATGGCAACGATCTTGAATCTACTGCCGGTGCCGGGTCTCGACGGCTATGCCGCACTCGAGCCGTACCTGTCCTACGACACCCGCCGATCGCTCGCGAACGTCAAGGGATACGGCATCCTGATACTCGTGGCGATACTGTTCGTTCCACAGGTGAACAGTGCATTCTTCGGCGCGATCTACTGGATCTTCGGTCTGTCCGGTGTACCGGAAATTTTCGCCCAGTACGGGAACTACCTCATGCGGTTCTGGGCCTGACGACTTGGCCTGACGACGAGATCTTCGGCTGTCACCGGTGAACCTCCGAGGCCGCGAACATCGGCGTGTGCCGGTTCTCCGTCCACGGTGACTTCCAGCGGGCCGCCGCCATCCTGAAGATATTTGTCACCCCACTGCATCAACCCGAGCAGCACGGGCAGCAGGTCGTTGCCCATCTCGGTCAGCAGATATTCGTATCGCGTGCGCTGGCCGGCCTCCCGATACGGCGATTTTTCGAACAATCCTGCCGTCGTCAGATCCTTCAATCTCGCGGCCGCAACCGCCTCGGTAATCCCGACGCGTTTGGCGAAATCGTCGAACCTCGTCGTCCCGTAGAACGCCTCGCGAAGAATCAGCACAGCCGATCTCGTCCCGATGATGCCCATCGCGCGGTCGATCGAGCATCGATTCGCCGTCCATGCGGATCTGTCGGCCAGCCCGCCCTCCAAAGTCATTGCAGCCACGCCCGTCATCCTACTCTGGCTTTGTCGCACAGTAGCCAGGACTGCTCCACCCCGTGCGCGTTTCGATACCGCCGACTGTCACCAAACACGCACGGGTTTTGCATAATCTCTCCATGGCCACCTGGAAAGAGTTCGAGATCGATGCCCCCGACATGGCGAGATCGGTCGCCGCACGATTCTCAGCGCACAAGCATCACGTACTCGCGACGATCAGGAAAGATGGCTCTCCGCGCGTCAGCGGCACCGAAATCGAGTTTCGCGACGACGGAATCCTGCGCCTCGGTTCGATGCTCGAATCGCTGAAAGCCCAAGATTTACAACGAGACCCGCGATATGCGATCCACAGCAATCCAGGCCACCACACGATGGACGGTGGTGATGCAAAGATCTCGGGACGCGCAATCGAAATCACCGACCCCGACGCTCTCCAGAAGATTTTCGACGCTGCCCCACCTGAACTGACGCCGTACAACGCCTTCGATCTCGACATCACCGAGGTTGTGCTGACATCGATCGCCGATGATCACTTACGCATAGAGCTGTGGCGTCCTGGCGCTGCAGTGAGGACCTTCACCAAGTGAGCTCGTCCCTGCATGTCGCACCCTGAGCGCTCGGCTCGACCTGAACAGTGGCGTGATCGAGCCCGTAGGTGCCGAGAACCGCCCTGGCGCGCTGCAGGAGAACTGAGCCCGATCCGTCACATTCGAGGTGAACCGTCGCGACGTCCATTCCGGTGGTGAGAGTCCAGATATGGAGGTCGTGCACGCCGACGACACCGGGCAATGCTGCGAGATCCGCTTCCACTGCTCCGACGTCGACGTGGCCCGGGCTTGCCTGCGTCAGGATGCGCAAAGCGGAACCGGCGAGCTTGATAGCCCGCGGAACAACCCACAGTGAAATCAGGACACCGACGACGACGTCTGCCCATGTCCAGTCGAACACCAACAGCAGCAAGCCCGCGACGAGTACTCCAACGCTTCCAACGGCGTCGGCCAGCACCTCCATGTACGCGCCGCGTACCGCGATGCTGTCCTTCGCATCGCCGCGGATGAGCAGCATGACCACGAGATTCGCGACAAGCCCGGCGGCGGCCGTGAGGATCAGCGCGAGGCCTGGAATCTCCGGCGCGTCACCGATTCGGTCGATGGCTTCGTACATGATGAAAGCGGCGACACCGAGTAGCAGAACGGCGTTGGCGATGGCGGTGAGCACCTCGGCCCGATGCCACCCGAAGGTGCGGGCGGCGACCGCACTTCCCTTCCTGGCCAGCAACAGCGCAACGAGGCCCATCGACATGCCGAGGACATCGGTGAGCATGTGGCCTGCGTCGGCTAGCAGGCCGAGCGAGTTGATCGTCAACGCAACCGTGGCTTCCAGAATCAAGAACGCCATCAGAATGCCGAGAGCGATCACCATGTTCCTGATGCGCTTGCTCGACGGTGCAGCCGGTTCGCCCGTCATCCCGTGACTGTGGCCGTGCCCCGCGCCCATGTCTCCCCTTTTCTCGTTCGTAGAGACGTCACCATATGCGTACATGCGCATATGTGCAATGGGTTCGATTGTCAGAACGGGTCGGGCGTCACATCCGGCTTGTCGACAGTCGGGGGCAGCGTAGCGAGCGCCGAAATCCGCTTCAAGCCCGCGACCTGCAACAGATCGACGATGATCGAACGCAACTGGGCAAGCACAACCGTCGCCGACAATCCGGAATTGGTGATCAGCTCCGGCTTGGCCCCAGCGGCCACCCTCCGCAGCACTCGTGCGGCCTCCGCTGCGTCGGGTTGCTGTCCTGGATCGGCAAGCACCATGCGCCTGAGCACATCGAGCGCCTGCGCCAACTTCTCGACCTCGTCGACAAGCCGGGGATCGAGAATCTCGTCATCGCGAACCAGCGTCAGCGAGCGACGAGCCAACACCCGAATGTTGCGAATCGCGTTGTCGATCGGGTCGGCTGTCCTTTCCAGGCCTGCGAGACGGGAGCGTTGCCCCCAGTACAACGGCGAGATCCGCGCGATCTCGCGACCGCCTTTGAGGTCCGTACGCAACGTATCGATGTCGGACTGCGTCGCGCGGGCCTTGCGGAGAGCTTCTTCGATAGGTTTCGGATCGTTCGCGATCAGGCCGTCGGCAACCTTCTGCAGTACCTCGGATGCCGTCCCGAGCACCTTCGCTGCATCTTTGCGAGCTCGCCACACCGGATGAGTGGGAATCAGGGCTACAATGGCGATACCGACGAGACCACCGGTCAATGCGTCGACCATCCGGTCGATTCCTCCGGAATTGCCGGGAGGAATGAGAGTCGCCACCAGCACCGCCGACGAACCCGCCTGCATCGCAATGATCGGCCCACCGTCGAGGAACACCGCGGTGGACATCGCCAGTACAACGACGAGAGCGATCTGCCAGGGACCACTGCCGATGGCAGAAATGATCAAATCGCCCACACCGATGCCGACGGTGACACCGACGACGAGTTCCGCCGACCGTCGCATCCGAGCACCGAGCGATACACCCAGTGAGACCACTGCAGCGATCGGAGCAAAGAACGGGTGCGAGTGTCCGACGATGTCGGTCGCGACGAACCACGCGACGCCTGCGGCAAGCGCGCACTGAACGATCGGCAGCAACGACAGCTGCAGCCGAGCGCGACCAGCTTTCAGACGGGCTTTGCCCCGACGAGCAGTAGGGCGCATCCGTTCCAGGGACTGTGGGCGATCAGCCGAGGCCGAGGGCTTCCGCTGCTTTGGGGTCGCTGTCTTCGAGGAGGTCGAGGCAGCGGGCGTACTCGTCGTTCTCCCCGATATCGCGCGCAGCCTTCGCGAGAACGGCGACACAGCGGAGGAATCCTCGGTTGGGCTCATGGCTGTACGGGACCGGCCCGAATCCCTTCCATCCGTTGCGACGCAGCTGATCGAGTCCGCGGTGGTAACCGGTCCGTGCGTACGCATACGCCGTGATGGTCTGACCAGCATCGAACGCAGCTTCCGCCAGGTATGCCCACGCGATGGAAGCAGTCGGGTTATCCGCCGCCACCTTCGCAGGATCCTCGTGGTTCAGCAGGGCGGACTCAGCCTCGTCGTCACCGGGCAGCAATGTCGGCTGCGGTCCGAGAAGGTCACCGAAAGAAGTCATGACGACCATTGTGCCCCGACACTCCATGCCGTTGCGGCCGACCACCCCATTGCTCGATAGGCTCGACGCTTCGGTCGAAGTCTCGGTGAGTTGGGAGCCAGCGGTGTCGGAGGACAAGCACGAATCGAAGACCGGTGCGGACGAACCCGCAACCGAAGCGATTCCATCGCAGAAGCCTGTACCGACTGTGCCGCCGGAAACGACAGCCCCTGAGCCAGCCGACACGAAGGAGGCTTCCCCTCCGGAGAACGAAACCGTCGCCATCGAAGTCATACCTGTCGAAGCCGTACCTGTCGAAGCCACACCTATCGAGGCCATCGCCCCGGGCGTGCGCCCGCCGGCCAGGAAACCTCACGCCGAGCCCCGACGGATTCCGGCCCGAGGTGAGGACCCGTCGCCGCAGCGAAACCCTGCACCCCAGGCGACACCACAGCGGGTAGGACCACCCACCGAGGAATCCGGTAGGCACGGTGGACGTCGGTGGCTTGCTGCACTCATTGCTGCGCTCGCGGTGATCGTCGCGGCCGGCATCGCGGGTTACTTCTATCTGTCCAAAGACTATGAAGAGACCTCACCGGACGCCCAGATCAGGACGACGATTCAATCGTTCACACAGGCTCTCTCCTCGGGAGATCTGGCCACACTGCGCACCTCGTCGTGCGGGGACCTTGCAACGTATTACCGCGACATCCCCGACGCCGAATTCACCGACGTGCACCGGGTGGCGGTCGAGCAGGGAAACATTCCCGTGGTCGACGGCGTCGATGCCGTTCAGATCACAGGCGACACCGCGATCGCACAAGTCATCGCCTTCACCGCCGCCAACCCCAACGAACGCTCAGCGCGTACGTTCGACCTTCAGCTCGAAGGCGAGGACTGGAAAGTCTGCAGTCCCGCCTAACGCCCCCACGCAATCGATTCGGCCCTACGAACAAAGGTGCGTTCGTAGGGCCGAATCGATCGAAAGCGACTGAGGGCTAGCCTGCGGAAACGCTCCGACCTGCAGACTTGAGATCGTTGCATGCTTCGATGACGCGGGCCGTCATACCGGCCTCGGCCTTCTTGAGGTAGCTGCGGGGGTCGTAGACCTTCTTGTTGCCGACCTCGCCGTCGACCTTCAGCACACCGTCGTAGTTGCTGAAGAAGTGTCCGGCCAGCGGACGGCTGAACGCGTACTGGGTGTCGGTGTCGACGTTCATCTTCACGACGCCATACCCCAAAGCCTCTTCGATCTCGCTCTTGGCCGAGCCCGATCCGCCGTGGAAGACGAAGTCGAACGGCTTCGAACCGGCAGGCAAACTCAGCTTCTCGGACGCGACCTTCTGGCCGTCGGCGAGAACGGACGGCTTCAGCTTGACGTTGCCCGGCTTGTACACACCGTGGACGTTGCCGAACGTCGCAGCGAGAAGGTAGCGCGAACCGGCGTCGCCTGCGCCGAGTGCCTCGACGGTCTTGAGGAAGTCCTCGTTCGAGGTGTAGAGCTTGTCGTTGATCTCGGCCTCGACGCCGTCTTCTTCGCCGCCCACGACACCGATCTCGATCTCGAGAATGATGCGAGCAGCAGCGGCCTTGGCGAGCAGATCCTTGGCGATCTCGAGGTTCTCGTCGATCGGCACTGCGGAACCGTCCCACATGTGCGACTGGAACAGCGGGTTACGCCCAGCGTCGACACGCTCCTGCGAGATGGCGAGCAACGGACGGACATAGGTGTCCAGCTTGTCCTTCGGGCAGTGATCGGTGTGCAGGGCAATGGTGACGTCGTAGCGAGCGGCGACAACGTGAGCGAACTCGGCCAGCGCTACTGCTCCGGTGACCATGTCCTTGATTCCCAGTCCGGACGCGAACTCGGCGCCGCCGGTCGAGAACTGGATGATGCCGTCACTTCCGGCGTCGGCGAAGCCTTTGATTGCGGCGTTGACGGACTCCGAACCCACGCAGTTGATAGCCGGAAATGCGAATTGGTGTTCCTTGGCCCGGCCGAGCATCTCGGCGTAGACCTCGGGAGTTGCGATCGGCACGGCGTCATTCCTCCAGTGAAGAGATTGATTGTCCTGTGCAGTATGGCAACCCACCGGCGATCGTGTCGCCGGTACCCACCGGCCCGCCGCAAGTCACTCGGCGCCCGATCGTGACGAATCGGACATCGAACTTGCAGCGTTCGGACACCGGTTGTTCAGGTTCTCCCAGGTTCGGCCGGTAGTGTGGGCGCAGTGAGTCTTCTTGCCGCCTCGGAATCCGTGACGACGAACCTGGCATTGCTGCCCGGGTTTCTCGATCCAGTGAATTTGCTCAACTCGTTCGGCACCTGGGTGCTGGTCGGGTTGCTGCTGGTCGTTTTCATCGAATCGGGGTTGCTGTTTCCGCTGCTCCCCGGCGATTCGCTGCTGTTCACAGCAGGTCTGATCGCAGCGTCGAAGTCCACCGACATCGAACCGTTCGCGCCGATCTGGCTCCTGCTGATCCTCATTCCGATCGCAGCGATCCTTGGTGACCAGGTCGGCTTCTTCATCGGCGCCAAGGGCGGCGCGGCCCTGTTCAAGTCCAACGACGCCAAGTTCTTCAAGAAGAAGTACATCGACGAGTCACACGCATTCTTCGAAAAGCACGGACCGATCACCATCATCCTGGCGCGTTTCGTGCCGATCGTCCGTACCTTCGCGCCTGTCGTTGCCGGTGCCGCCAAGATGAAGTACTCGCTGTTCCTGACCTACAACGTTGTCGGCGGCGTCCTCTGGGGCGCAGGCGTGACGATGCTCGGATTCTTGCTCGGACAGATCGATTTCATCCGCGAGCACGTCGACATCATCTTCATCATCATCGTCCTGGTATCGGTCCTGCCGATCGCGATCGAAGTCGGTAAGCGCATGCTCAAGGCACGGAAGACCCCGCTGGCCGAGGCGAACGATGCCATCGACGCCCAGCAGGATCACAACTCCTAGGTTCGTGCAGCCGATGATTCAGTCGATGGGCTCGTTCGGCCCCCTTGAAACCGCAGGCCCATTGGTCGTGTGGGTCATAGTGGTGGCATTCGTCTTCATCGAATGCGCGGTCATCATCGGGTTGTTCCTCCCCGGCGATTCCATGCTGATCACCGCAGGCATTGTCATGACCACCCACGCGTCGGGCACCGGCCACGTCTGGGCGCTGTCCGGCGGCGCGATGGTCGCTGCGATCGCAGGCAATCAGGTCGGCTATGTCATCGGACACCGGACCGGATCCACCCTCGTCGCACGCAAGAACGGCAAATATCTCAACACCAAAAACCTGCATAAGGTAAACCTGCTGCTCGAGAAGCACGGCTTCTGGGCAGTTCTCGTTGCACGCTGGATCCCGTGGGTGCGCACTCTGTGCCCGATGGTCGCGGGCGCGGCGAAGATGAATCACCGGCGTTACACGATCGCGAGCACACTCGGCGCCATCATCTGGGCACCTGTATTACTGCTTATCGGCTTCTACTTCGGTAGCTTCCTCGAGAAGGTGCCGTGGCTGCTGCCCGCCGTTCTCATCGGCATGGTCGCGCTGCTCGTCGTCGGTACCGGAATCGGGATTTGGCAGTACAGAAAAGAAATGGCCAGGCCCGCGGAGACCATCGAAGTCGAGGAAGTCCTCGAATAACTCAGGACTTCGCACCCACAACGAAGATCCTCCGGAACGGGAACAACGTTCCCGAAGCATTCGACGGGTAAGCCTCACGCAGCAGCGCTGCATATTGGTCGACGAATCTCGGACGTTGTTCGTCGTCCAACGCATCGAGCACCGGCCGCAATCCGGTTCCGGTAACCCACTTCAGCACCGGATCTTCGCCGTGGAGAACGTGAACGTAGCTGGTCTCCCATGCGTCGACGGTCAAACCTGTCGCCACGAGTGCCGCTGCGTACTGCTCCGCCGAATCGACGCTGTCGCCGCCGCGGAGGACCCCAGCCAACAGCGGCGACCACTCGTCGGAATCCGCGAGCGCTCGCATCAGTACATGCGACGGTGCGTCGAAGTTACCGGGAACCTGCCAGGCCAACGTACCGCCAACGTCGAGCTGATCGGCCCACTTCGGAATCAGCGTGCGATGTTCCGGCACCCATTGCAACGCAGCGTTGGAGACCACGACATCGATCCCCGAGGCGTCGAAATCGCCGATGTCACCGCGCACGACGGTGACGCCCGGCGGCAAGTCCGTCGATTGGCCGGCAACCATGTCGGGAGACGAATCGATGCCGACGATTGTCGCCTCGGGCCACCGCGCAGCAAGGGTCGCCGTCTGAACGCCGGTGCCGCAACCCAGGTCGACGACGTTGGCGGGGGAATCGTGGCGTACTCGACCGACCATCTCGTGAAAGGGCCTCGACCGTTCGTCGGCGTAGCGGCGGTACACGGCCGGATCCCACGAAGTCCCCATGACCGGGACTTTAGCTAACGAAAACCGGCGTCGGCAACGACATAGGCAGCTTCCATCAGCATCCAGCCACTGAGCTGCACTGCAAAGTCGCGTTCGGGAACCACCGACGACCGAACCGTGCCACCACTGAAAGCTGCGACGGTACTTCCCGGACCAGGAAGGTGTGCCTGCGTTTCCCATGCTGCGCCGAACAGTGGATGGTCCTCCACTTCGAGTCGGTTCTCCCATGCAGCCTCGGCCGACGCGAGGACGATCGACGCCGCGATGCTCCGTGCCGCCTCGTCTTCGTCGGAATCGCCGGGGAGCGTCGTTGCAACGAGCGCGAGATTGCGCACAAGGATGCCGTCGAACAGCCCGCCGTCACCGCCTCCTCCCCCCACGATCACGAAGTCCCGACACAGCTGACTTTCGACAGCCGCGACCAGCGCATGCACGCGGGCCGCGTGCCGGGGTGCGCCGAGACGCACCGCGAGCTCGGTCTCCGCGCCCAGAACAACACCCTGGCAATAGCTGTAGACGGCCCGGTCCAACACGTCCCCTGTCCGGATGCCGTCGAGTATTAGGCCGGTCTCGGGATCTTTGAGCTTGGCATCCATCCAGTCCGCCATGGCCTGCGCTCGCCACAGCCTGCCGGTCCGTGCCAGCAGAACAGAGGCTGGCCCGTTGGCGGGCGCGTTGAAGAAGTCGTCGCGCTTCCGCCACGGGATACCGCCGCCGGCCTCGGGGGACCAGGCATCGAACAATTCATTCTCGATCTTCGAGATACCGGTCCGATTTCCGACGCCATGAAGACGCTGAGCGCGTTCGAGTGCGAGACCGAGCCACGCCATGTCGTCGTAGTAATTGTTGGTCCATCCGGTCAGATTCCGGATGCGGTGCGAACGGGCGATCTTGGTCAATCGACGACGCCGCTTGGCCGTCGGCTCGCGACTCGCGGCATCGACAGCACAGTCCAGCAAATGCGCCTGCCACCAGTAGTGCCACTTCAAGAACAGTCGTTCGCGTCGAACCGGAGGCCACGCGACCACACCGAGCGCAGTTCCAGGCAGCGCCCACAGACGGCGCACATGCCGCGCGAGCACGGCTCCTTCCGCAGCATCCGCGCGCTGCGCCCATTTCTCGGCCATACCAACAGATCCTGCCATTCCGTTCATCGACGACGCGTAGCCAGGCGTCAGGTCCAGGCCGTAGTAAGGTCTGCGTGCCGCCGAATCCAGGAGTGCATGGCGATTCCCGCGGCGACACCCGCGTTGATGCTTCGAGTCGAACCGAACTGCGCGATGGACACTGTCATCGATGCTCCTGCGCGAGCATCCTCGGTCACCCCCGGGCCTTCCTGACCGAACAACAGTAAGCACTCGCGCGGCAGTTCCGCTGTCTCGATGGGAACAGAACCGGGAGTGTTGTCGACGGCGACGACGGTCAGGCCTGATTCTCTCGCGTACGCGAGGAGGTCGGCGACGGAGTCATGGTGGTGGATGTGCTGATATCGATCGGTCACCATCGCTCCGCGGCGATTCCAACGCCGTCGTCCGACAATGTGAACAGCCTGTGCAGCAAAGGCATTGGCGGTCCTGACGACGGTGCCGATATTGGCATCGTTGGCAAAGTTCTCGATCGCGACGTGCAGCGGATGACGACGCGTATCGATGTCGGCGACGATAGCTTCCCTGGACCAGTACCGATAGGCGTCGACGACATTGCGCCGGTCACCGGAGTCCAACAGGTCTTGGTCGTAATGCGCGCCCGTCGGGCGCGGGGAATCGTGCTCGTCTTCCCACGGCCCGACTCCGTTGGGATTCTCACTCCACTCGGTCGGGCCGAGCGCGGCCGGGTCTTTTTCTGGTAAATCGTTGTTGCTCAATATATTTCGTTACTATCAGGGGCTATGCGAAAGCCGTGGCCGGTGTCGTCGTTGGCGCAGGAGATGCCGTCGGGAGTCGAGGTGCAGGTGTACCCGTCGGCTGCGATCTGCGCTCCCACCGCGAGCGGCGGGTCGATCTGTTCACCGCCGGAGGTATAGACGGCGCCCCCGGAGCACATGAACTCGGCCACGCCCTCACCGGTGACTCGAATCCCGTTGCCCCAACTGATCATGCAGCTCTCCGGCGCCGGGGGCACCGGCGACGTGACGCCCTGACAGCCCGCCTCGGTTCGGCTGGACAGCGGCACGATTCCGCACTGGAACTGGCCGTCGGGCGAGCTGAAGTAGTAAGCCCCACCCAGCGCCGCGTAAGTCGTCTGGGGCGCCGGCTCTGGAGCCATTACGGACGGCGGTGGCGGCGGTGGCGGGGGCGGGGCTTCGGTTGTCGTGATCGGCGCGGGCGCCTCGGTCGTCGCCTCGACCGTTGTGGTCGTGGGCGACGCCGAGGACGTGGTCGGCGCTGCTACATCCGCGCCCGATTCACTACTGCACCCGACCAGAACAGTCGAGAATGCCGCCATTGCAGCCAGCGCCAGGTACTTCTTCGCCCGCTCGTTCACCATAAAAGAACCCGACCCACTTTCGCTCACAAGTACTGCTGAGCGACCCTACCGGCGAATCCGAGCCGGTGCCTACGTGCGATGGTTTGGGAAGTGTCTAAGTGTGGCTCAGGCGTCGATTGACCTCGCGCGTAAGCCATGCGGGAGAGAAACGTGAACCGAGGGAGAGCGCCTTCGACTGCAGGCCGACGGGGAAATGCACCTTGTGCACCAATCGTTTCGACGGCTGTGTGGCGTTGAAGATGGCCTCCGATACATCGTCGGCGGTGAGCTTGATTCCCAGTGAGTTGGTGGTCCCCGTGGAGACGTCTTTGGTCATCGCAGTCTGCACGAACAGTGGCCACATGGCCTTCACCGAGATGTCGTACTCGGCCCATTCGAGATCGAGAGCTTCGGTGATGCCGCGGACGGCGAACTTCGTCGCACCGTAGGTGACGAGCTCGGGTTGGCCGTAGATCGCCGATGCCGAGCACAAGTTGACGACCTGCGCGCCGCGAGTGGCCTTCAGATACGGGAATGCGGCGAGCGTTCCGTAGACGACTCCGTTGAAGTTGATGTCGATCTGGCGTTTGTGAAGTTCGAGGGGCATCTCCTCGAAACGACCCGCGACCAGGACGCCTGCGTTGTTGACCAGAACGTCGAGCCGGCCATCGGCCTCGACCGCGAACTCTTCGAGCCGCTCTTTCCACTGTTCGGGTTGCGTGACGTCGAGAGTTCCGGTGACAACGCGTCCACCGGTGGAGGTGATCGCTCTACTCAGCGAAGCCAAACCGGTTTCGTCGATATCGTAGGCACCGACGAGGTAACCCGAACGAGCGAATTTGAGGGCCGTTGATCGTCCGATCCCGGCTGCAGCGCCGGTGATGAACACAGTTGGTGAGGACACTTCGACAGACTAGGCGTTACTTCGATTATCGGTAAGACCCTCGACTACATTTCGAGACTAGCCTGAAGTTATATCGAGGAGAGTGTGGGTGAATCACCAAAAAACGTTGCGCGCGGTGGTCGTCGTCACGGGCGGCTATGTAATCGTGTTGGCGGTCTGGGCCGGGTGGCTTCGGCCCCACTCGCCGCCGGGAACTCTCCCCTACCAACTGGTCGCGCTCATTGCCGGCTTCGCCTCGGCGCTCGGCCTGGCGATGATGGTCGCCAACAGAAGCACCGCCGCCCAACGTCGATTGTCGAGGAACGGCGTCGAGGGGTGGGCGACGATCGAATTCGCGCGGCAGATCGATGAGGCGTCCACCGAACTGCATCTGCGATTCACAATTCCGGGATCGGAATCGTTTGCCGGACGCATCGTCTACTCGATCCCACCGAACGAAGTATCCCGGTTCGAAACGGGGAACATTGTGCCGATCATGGTCGACCCGTCGGACCACCACCGCGTTCTGTTACTCCCCGCTCAATCCCTCGACCAGGAATAGCTGAGCAAGCGCGTAGGTCGCAAGTATCAACCCCTCTAACACGTGACGATGTGAATCCTTGTCGGCGAACAGCCGCCGAACCACGATCAGCGCGTCCGACAGCGTGAACAGCATCCCGCCCACAGCCAGCCGGGAGCGCGGATTCGAGCTCGGAACAACCACGCCGGCGACCGTCTTGGCGCCTGGAGCCAGGGACGGGTCGGCAGCGAGGGTGGACATCGTCGCGACCGTCAATCCGTAGCCGGACAGACCGGGTGCCACCGCGGGCGATTTGAACACCAACGCCGCAGCCGCGGCAGCCCAGCCGAGCAGCCTAGGGAGCGCGTTGATGGGTGTCGGCCTCCCGCCGCGCCTGCGCAGCAACTCGCAGTAGACCGTCTGCATCACCGCGAAGGCAGCCGCACCACGCAGAATGCGGGAGTCGTCGTCCGGATCGATGAGCAGAACATCGCCGACTGTTGCGGCCACCAGCGCTCCCCCGAGCATCGACGCGGGCGTCGGGAGACCAACTATCAGGGCTGGGACCATCAAAGGCTTTGCTGCTCGATGCAGGCGCTCGGCGCCGGACACGGCACCGACGACGGTGGCTGTAGCAGCGGAAGCGAACAGAATACGGGACAAATCGGACCGATTCATCGGGCAACCACGTGGTTCGCCAAACTAAATAAATATGTGATGCTGGCCCCTATCGCTTGATCGATAACCCTGCGCCTTGTCATGGTTGAAAGGTAAACACGAGACTCGACACGTTGGGACCACTATGCGCCGGAAAAACACTGACCACGCCAGGTCGTCCCGAGTCGACCTTGTCGGAGGTCAGAATCCGCTGGTACGGCGGTCCGACCGAATCCAATCCAGGACCAAGAGCGTCATAGTGACGCTGATGATTCTGATGCTGCCGCTGGCGACTTGGTGCGCAATGTCGACCCTGTCGAGCCAGCAGAATCGCTCCGTGGAGCAGCAAACGTCACGGCATGCAACATCTGCCGAGACCACAGCGGACGCTACCGCCCCGTCCACGCTCGTCCAATCGGACTTCAGCTCACAGGGCAGCACCACGGTCGACGCGAAGTGGACGTACCGAGGCGTCGAGCATCACGAGGAGATCTCCGCAGTCACCGGATCACCCGCCGGTACTGCGATTCCAATCTGGGTGGACGACAACGGTGCACGCTCGACCCAACCGATCACGCACGCCGACGCTGTTGCGGCCGCGATCTTCACCGGCGTCGGGAGCTTGTTCGCGGTGAGCCTCATTCTGCTCGGTCTATATTCCGCGGTGCGCTTCAATCTGGATTCGAAGCGAGACGCCGAGTGGGATCTGGCGATCAAGAACTTCATGGATTCCAACAGCCTGAGCTGACCAGAACCTGGCGGTCGTCGGCGCTGCACAGTTCCCACGAACGACACCTACGCGAACTGCCGCGACACTCTCTAGCTTGAATAAATAGTTAGCTTATGTAATATTATTCGAGTGTCATCAATCGCCACCGAACAACATCTCCGCGACCTTCTCTCCGAGTTGGTCACGAGCTCGTCCCGGTTCGTTCGACTTGCCGCGCATCTCGGCACCGACGACAAGCCCAAAGCATGGATGCGGGCGCTGTCCCTCCTTGAGGAGTATCAGCCTCTGCGGATCAGCGAGTTCGCTCGCCTCGACCGCTGCTCCCAACCCTCCGCAACGTTGCTGCTGGGGAAGTTGGCGGCCGCAGGACTTGTCGACCGGAGCGCCGACCCCAAGGATTCGCGTGCGGTCATCGTTGCGATGACCGCCGAAGGAACCCGCTGGCTTGCCTCCGGGAGGCAACACATCGGCGACGGACTGATGCCCTACCTGTCCGAACTGGACCCCGAACAGATCCAAAAATTGACCGACGGGTTGAGCGAGCTTCGCAGCGTGCTCAAGTCGTCGATCACGGAATGAGAGGAACCTCTTTCGTGAGTACCCCCACCGAGAGTCTGCTGAAACAGCCGAAAGCCGTATGGGCCGTTGCCTTTGCGAGCGTCATCGCATTCATGGGCATCGGACTCGTCGACCCCATTCTCAAACCGATCGGTGAACAACTCGACGCATCCCCGTCACAGGTGTCGCTGCTCTTCACCAGCTACATGCTCGTCACCGGCGTGGCGATGCTCATCACCGGAGTGGTGTCGAGCCGACTCGGCCCCAAAAGAACCCTACTGCTCGGACTGGCGATCATCGTCGTATTCGCCGCCCTCGCAGGCATGTCCGGCTCGGTCGGTGAGATCATCGGCTTCCGTGCCGGCTGGGGACTCGGCAATGCGCTGTTCATTGCCACCGCCCTGTCGACCATCGTCGGCGCCGCGTCGGGCGGGGTGGCCAGAGCCATCATCCTCTACGAGGCCGCACTGGGAATCGGCATTGCCACCGGACCGCTCGTCGGCGGAGTACTCGGTGGATTCTCCTGGCGTGGACCGTTCTTCGGTGTAGCAGCATTGATGGCCGTGGCCTTCGTTCTGCTCGTCGTCATGCTCCCTGACACCCCGAGGCCCGAGCACACCACGTCGATACTCGATCCGTTCCGCGCGCTTCGTCACCGCGGACTGCTCACGGTCGGCATCACCGCGCTCCTCTACAACTACGGCTTCTTCACGTTGCTGGCCTACACCCCGTTCCCACTCGACATGGGCACGTACAGCATCGGCTTCATCTTCTTCGGCTGGGGACTGTGCCTTGCAGTCGCATCGGTCTTTCTCGCACCGAAACTGCAACGCGCCTACGGAACGCTGAACATGATGATGCTCTCGCTGCTGCTGTTCGCCGTGGATCTCGGCGTGATGGCGATGTTCACCGAGAACAAGACAGTGCTCGTCGTCGGCACCGTGGTGGCCGGATTGTTCCTCGGCGTCAACAACACACTCATCACCGAGACCGTGATGATCGCGGCTCCGGTGGAACGAGCAACGGCGGCCGCCGCCTACAGCTTCGTTCGCTTCGCCGGCGGAGCTGCCGCACCATACCTCGCGGGCAAACTCGGTGAGAGCAACGCACACGTGCCCTTCTGGGTCGGCGCGGTCTGCACGCTGCTCGCGATCGTCGTCCTCTCGACCGGCCGCACAGTTCTCGCACATGTGGACGACCACGATCCGGCGCCGCACAGCATCGACGAGGCCGAAGCGGTCACCGTCGGCGACTGACCTCCCCTTGCTTCGCAAGGCCCAGGTTCTCCCGAACCTGGGCCTTCTTCGTGTCGGTTGGTGTGCACAAAACCGTCACACAGCGCACCATAAGTAATCTCCAGTCACAAATACACCATGCGTAACACTCTTATAACTAAACCCTCAGTAAACTCACAGTTAGACCATGTGGTCCGTTACGGTTCTCGAAGCACTTGTACGTGTGCCTCACTAAAAGCATTTCCGGATCGGGACGGAGGTGTCGGCGGCTGAGGCCGCCACCGACCGAAGGGCCAACAGTTCCATGTCACAGAAGTCGATCGCACGATCACGAAAAATTCGAATCGCCGCCGCCGGTGCCGCGGTTGCGCTGTCTTTCGCCGTCGCAGCACCGGGTATTGCCTCCGCCCAGGAACCGACACCGTCACCATCGGAAAGTGCCGAGCAAGAACCGACGGGTGAGAACTCCGAGGAATCCCCTGCGCCCTCCGGCGAAGTAAGCACCTCGGTAGACGGTTCAGTCGACGGCTCGGTGGCAACCGAAGGTGTACCCAATCTCGCACCGGCCGCTGTAGTTCCATCCGTTGGAACAGGTGACGCATCCGTCGCGGCCGTACCCCCACCCGCACCGTCGACCGATCGCCCACTCCCCCAGGTATCTGCAGGCGTGGTGATGAACGACGATGGCACTGCCACCGTCAACATCGATATCGTGCCG
Source organism: Rhodococcus sp. G-MC3 (assembly GCF_030063335.1). Taxonomy (GTDB): domain Bacteria; phylum Actinomycetota; class Actinomycetes; order Mycobacteriales; family Mycobacteriaceae; genus Rhodococcoides. The sequence continues at coordinate 112,773 of NZ_JASISW010000006.1, forward strand.
CAGCTGTCCGAGGCCGAGAAGAAGGCCCTCACCGACGCCGAAGCTGCCAGCAAGGCTGCCGTCGCAGCGTCCACAGCGGCGCAGCTCGAGGTGGACAAGGCCAAGGCCGCCGACAGCGCAGCAAGCGACGCCGTCACCAAGGCCAAGGTCGCATCGACCGAGGCCATCGCCAAGGCCAAGGCAGCGGACGTCGTCGCGGCAGCGGCCAAGGTCGACCAAATGGCTGCGACCGCCGCGGTGAACGAGGCGAAAGCCGACACCGCAGCGCTGAAGGCTGACGCCGCCGCCAAGGCAACAGCCAAAACCACAGCAGACGCTGCCGCCAAGACGGCGGTGGACGAGGCCGTCCGCCTCGAAGCCGTTGCGCAGGCCTCGGGCGACGCGGACGCCGTCGCTGCGGCCCAAGCAGCCAGGGCCGACGCCGATGCGAAAGCCGATCTTGCCCTGACAGCAAGCGCCGACGCCGAGGCATCGGCGAAAGCATTGCAGGACTCCGTCGTCGCAATTCAGGATGCATTCAAGACGCTCAACATCGCCAAGGTGACGGCAGCAGTTCGCGCTGCGGCGGCCACGGCGGCAGCATCGCTGTCGGCTGCGATCGAGGCACGCACCGCACTCGATGTTGCAGCAGCAGCCGAAGCCAAGGCGAAGGACCTGGAAGCCGCTGCAGCGACGTCGAGCGACGAAGCCATTGCCGCAACCAAGGCCGCCACCGACGCCCGTACCGCAGCGACCGAGGCCGAGGCGAAAGCAACAGCTGCCGCCGCAGCATCAGCGAAGGCAGAAGCCGATCTCGCTGCAGCACCGTCGGATGCCGACATGGCCGCGCTCGAAGCCGCAGTCGTGACTGCTCAGAAGGCCCTCGACGACGCGAACACCGCGAAGCTGGACGCCGACACCAAGGCCACGGCGGCAGCGACTGCCGTGACAGAGGCCCAGGCAACCGCCGACACCAAGGCCGGTGAGCTGAAAGCTGCGCAGACCGTGGCAGCGGAAGCGAAGACCGCCTCCGACGCTGCCACCAAAGCCGAAGCCGACCTGAAGGCCAAGGCGGCCGAACTCGCCGCCAGCGGCCCGAAGTTCAGCTGGACCATCAACCTCGGCGACACCGTCAAGGAAGATGTTCCGGTCACTCAGGTCGACGACACCACGGTCGTCGTCGACGAGACCGGTGTTGCGTTGGTCGGCGTCTCCAACGACGATGGCTCGTTCACGGTGGCGGATTACTTCACCACGAACGAGGACGGCGTCACCGTCGTCGCGGGTGAACTGCCTGCCGTCGATCTAGCTCTCGGAGATTCGTCGAGCTCCGCATCGAGCAGTTCCGACAGCTCGTCCAACACCCCCGCCATCTTGGTCGGCGTCGGAGTGGTCGCTATCGCTGCAGTCGGCGGCACGGTGTACATGCGCCGTCGCAGCAACGGTGCAGATGCGTCGTAGTACTTACGCGCTCGCGGCGGCGGCGCTGATTCTCGTATCGGGTTGTTCCGGTACGGAATCGGCGCCGCCGCCTGCTGCGGACCGCTCGGCGGTGGAGGCTCAGATCTCCCCATCGCCAGAGGTTCTCGTTGCCGCGGCGCAGCCCGAACGGATCGAACTCCGCTCCCCGGATGGCGTCACCTACATGAGTAGTCCCGTCAATCCCGATGGCCTCTACCGCAACAGCGATCAGGTGCTCAATCCAGTCGACGAGCTTCCTGCGTGGTGGGCCGAGAGTGGTTTGCCTGGAACCGACACGCAAGAGACCGTCGTCGTTGCCGGACACAACTATTCGAAGCGCGACGCACCGTTCAAGGCCCTCGCGGTGATGCAACCCGGAGATTCCATCGTGTTGGAAACTGCCACCGGGACCCTGGACTACACCGTCGAAAGCGTCGGGCCACTCCCCAAGGGTTCACTGTTGGGGGACAACGACTTGCGTCAGCAGGTGCCGGGTCGATTGATCTTGGCCAACTGCGACGTACGCGGCGGCGAACCCACGAACGACAATTTCATCGTGGTTGCCCAGTTGTCTTAGGCGCTCCGCGCTTGTGAGTGGAAATACGTCCCCTGGGACGTATTTCCACTCACCTCGCCTACAGGCCCAGATCAGCCAATCCCAGGAGCGAGCGGTACTCCAGACCCTCGGCAGCGATGACGTCGTCGGCACCCGTCGCACGATCGACGACGGTTGCCACTCCCACGACTGTCGCCCCTGCGTCACGCAGCGCCTTCACAGCGGTGAGCGGTGAGTTGCCTGTAGTCGTGGTGTCTTCCACGACGAGAACCCGCTGCCCGACGATGTTCGGCCCCTCGATCTGCCGCTGCATGCCGTGCGCCTTTGCCGCCTTGCGGACGACGAACGCGTCGATCGGCCGTCCCGGCGCATGCATGATGGCCATCGCGACCGGATCGGCGCCCATTGTCAGGCCACCGACGGACACGAAATCCCAGTCCGCCACCAGCTCTCGCATCAGCGATCCGATCAACGCTCCCGCGCGATGATGAAGCGTCGCACGACGCAGATCGACGTAGTAGTCGGCTTCCTTGCCCGAGGACAACGTCACCTTCCCGTGCACTACGGCGAGTTCACGAACCAGCTCGGCTAGCTCGGCGCGCTGGGCACTGTCGGCCATTACGGTTCCCTTCGGTCGATTCAGTGAACGAATCTACCGTCAACCTAGGCCGGTACGTCTTCGGGATGCTCGTCGGAGGCCACAGCGACGTGTTCGACGAACGGTTCGGGATCTGCCACCTTCAGCGCCGTCGCCATGAATTTCGTCGTGAATGAACTCCGCAGCATGGACAGCTTGTACGCGTTGTCGTTGTAGACGCGGACTGCCCCGGCAATGCGCTTCTCGGTGGTCTCCAAGTCACGGGCAGGGCCCTGGAACGCCCAGTTGGACTTGAGCTTCTGATGCGTATCGGACTCCGAAAGCACGGCATGCACGGCAGCGGACAGAGCGTTCTCGGCGGCCGCCTGTGCGGCAAGGCCGAGACCGCGATCTCGCACGGCCTTCGACCACGACCGCGCGCCGACGAGTTGGCGAACAACTTCTGGATCGAGGCCGGACAAATCGATGGCCGCGATGAACGGTTCCAGCTGGATATACCTGCGCTCCAGTTCGACGGTGACGAGATGCCTACTAGCTGCGGTGTTCGATCTGTATCGGCGCACACGCCGTTCGACGCTCGCCGAATAGACGAGAACCGCAAGTACGAGGATCACCACGAACACGAAAACAGTCACAAGGTTTGATTTTATAGGTGATCGAGGCAACACGCTCGCAGGCACGCCATGGCAGGGCCGACAATGTCGTCCGCCCCGTATCCAATCGACTATGTACGTCCGCGTCCTCGCCCGACGATGTTTGTCAGCCTGCGAACGAAGCTCTTCGGAATCTTGGTGCCCACTGCGGTCAGAATTTTGTACTGCACCCCCGGCACACTGATTACTTTGCCTTTGCCCAGATCTCGCATCGAATCCCGCACGACCTGTTCGACGTTCAACCACATGAAACGCGGAATCGTGGACATCTCTATCCCGGCTCGCGCGTGGAACTCGGTCTTGATGAATCCCGGGCACAGCGCCTGTACCTGCACTCCGGTACCCGCCAGCCCGCCGGACAGCCCCTCCGAGAACGAGATCACATACGCCTTGGATGCCGAGTACGTCGATCCGCGTCCGGACAGAATGCCGGCGACACTGGCCACGTTGACGACAGTTCCCTTCGCTGCGGCAACCATCGAGGGGAGTGCGGCACGAGTCAACTGCATGACCGCGGTGACATTGACATCGAGTTGCGACTGCAGAAGTTCCGGCTCTGCAGTCCAGAACTCGCCTGAAGTACCGAATCCTGCGTTGTTGACCAGAAACTCGACTCCACGGTGCAACCGCTCTGCGGCGGCATCGCGTCCCTGCTGCGTGGCCAGGTCGACCGCAAGTATTTCTGAGTCGGCGCCGAAACTCGAACGCAGATCATCGGCGAGCGCACGCAGTTTCAGTTCGTTACGCGCCACCAGGACGAGGTCGTAGCCACGCGCAGCGAGGTGTCTGGCAAAGCCTTCACCCAGCCCTGACGTAGGTCCGGTTACGAAAGCTACCGGGCGAACAGTGACGGGGGACGTGGGTTCGATGTGCTCGGCGGTCATAGGACTCGAGAGTACGGCCCCAGCACGTCATTCAACAGGCTCAGGATTCGGTCGAGCGCCGATCCGCCTCACGGTTGATCGGCGTCGGCCGGTTCGGAGCGTCCCGAGAAGCCGACGGCGGACGCGGTCCCGGGCGCGCGCCGGGCACCGCCCGATTCGGTCCAGGCCGAGCTGAGGGGTTGGCTTCGGTACGCGGTAAGTCGGGACGAGCCGTGTCGGAGCGGCGGGCAGTCTCAGACGATTCCCTGCGCATGTCGGTAGGAGGGGAGTCCGTGCGGGCGCCGTACGCGGGGCGGTCGTCGCGGCGGCGTTGTGGCGCCTCGCCACGAGTGCCGCCTGCTGGCCTTCGGGCGGCGGGCGGAAGCACGTGAAGCATCCCTGACAGCCGTGCGACGGCGTCGATGGCACCGTCCCAATCACGCCCGGTGGATCCGAGAGGCAATGCGCCGAGTGTCCAGTCGTTCTCGCTCCACAACAGCGACACGTTGGTCGGCACGGATTCGGTGAAAGCGACCATCCGCTGGTCGCACACACGCCGGGCAACTTCGACCTCGGTGGCGAACACCACGCGTGGCCCGATCGAGCCCAACAGCTCCATGTCCGGGTCTCGCGGAGGCGGAGTCGACTTCAAACGGAGGTCGATGTCGACGTCTGATCCGACCGGTCTCTGTACGGCGACGATGGTGGACGTCTCCTCCACGTCGAAAAGCACGAACTTCTCGCCGCGTCGTACACCCCGGACAAGATCGAGCGCTGTGGTGTGTTCCGGCTTGGCAAGTGCTGCACGACGGAACTTCGAGACGATGTCGTCGTCGTACGCCGTATACGTGTATCCCTGCGCCTTCGCCCACCCTTGGCGCACGCGACCGAGCTCGTCTCGACGAGACCTGTCGATATACAGAAGGGCGACCGCGCCCACGAGGGCGATCGCTGCAAGTCCGAACCACATAGCCGTCATCGCACGTCAGCTTATAGCGTCATGCGTGCAGCTTGCGGAACGACCCGAGCGCGTCTGGTCCGGCTACCTATCCCCCGAGATTCGGAGTTTCGACGATCACATCCGCTGTGATCGTTCCATTTTGCATCGGGCTTCCGTTCACGACGACAAGCGAACCGACCTTCAACGACGACGCGTCGAACCCGGAGAGCGACAACACCTGAGTCTCCGGTGTGATCAGGACGGTCACGGGCGCGCCGTCGATCCCGCTGATCTGGAGCGTCGACCCGTCGATTGCAGTGATCGTGCCGATCGCCGCTCCCGAGTTGCCGAGCGCCTCGGGTATCCCGCCAGGAATCAGGCCCCCGGGAACCGAGGGAAGGGCGGGCGATGGGCTGGTGGTGAGGGGTGCGAGTGACGTCGGCGCGGGCCGCACCGTCGTCGGCAACGCTGCGGAACTCGGCTCCGGTGAACTGTTGGTGACGATGAGAATCCCGCCGAGCACGAGGACTGCAAGGCCCGCCAGTCCTACGAGCGCGAAGATCCATTTCTTCGAAGAGTTGCCCCCTGAACCGGGATCGCCGCTGGTATAGGGCGTTCCGCCGGTGTAGGGCGGAGGCTGACCGTAGCCCTGATTGTCGGCGTACTGCTGATTGGCCGAGTAGCGCTGATCCGGGTCGTACGGCGGCATTGCTTGGGTCGGGTTGGGCTGCTGGGCGTAGGGCCCGGATTGGCCATATTGTTGGGGCTGGCCATATTGCTGTGTCGGATAGTGCTCGGTCGGCTGGTCCGGAAGCGGTTGCGAGTCCGGGTACTGCTGCCACGCCTGAGTCGACTGCCAGTCCTCGCCCGATCCGCTGGCCGGCCGATCGGGCGGCGGGTTCGCCGTGCCGTCGTCCCATGACCGGTCGCGAGGATCATCCGGATTCGTCATGACACGAGGGTACGTCCAAAAAAAGGCCCACCGGCTGCTGCCGGTGGGCCTTTCTTGTCGATCCGGACCGTAGATCTTTACCCCAGGATCAGCCCGTCCCCGTCCGGTGTCACATTGACCGGGACGATATCGCCGTCGCGTACCTTGCCGGCGAGCAACAGCTTTGCGAGCTGGTCACCGATGGCCTGCTGGATCAGCCTGCGGAGTGGACGCGCGCCGTACAGCGGGTCGTAGCCGCGAGCAGCGAGCCACATTTTCGCCGGCGACGACACCTCGAGTGTCAACCGGCGCGCCGCCAACCGAGACGAGAGCGACCTGAGCTGGATGTCGACGATCGACTCCAACTGCTCCTCGGACAAGGCGTCGAACACGACGACATCGTCGAGGCGGTTGACGAATTCAGGCTTGAACGAACGCCGGACAGCGTCCATGACCTGGTCCTTGTTCCCGCCTGCACCGAGGTTCGACGTCAGGATCAGAATCGTGTTCCTGAAGTCGACCGTGCGGCCCTGCCCGTCCGTCAACCTGCCCTCGTCGAGTACGGCGAGCAGGATATCGAATACGTCGGGGTGAGCCTTTTCGACCTCGTCGAACAGCACCACCGTGTACGGACGCCTACGAACAGCTTCGGTGAGCTGACCGCCTGCCTCGTACCCGACATAGCCGGGAGGCGCGCCCACGAGCCGCGCAACAGCATGCTTTTCGCTGTACTCGCTCATGTCGATCCGGACCATGGCTCGCTCGTCGTCGAACAGGAAGTCCGCGAGTGCCTTCGCGAGTTCGGTCTTACCGACACCGGTCGGACCAAGAAACAGGAACGATCCCGTCGGCCGATTCGGGTCGGCGACACCCGCCCGCGCTCGCCGGACTGCGTCGGACACCGCTTGCACGGCATCTTTCTGCCCGACAACACGTTTGCCCAGCTCGTCCTCCATGCGGAGCAGCTTCGCCGTTTCGCCTTCGAGCATCCGTCCCGCCGGAATACCGGTCCACGCCGCCACGACATCGGCGACGTCGTCCGGCCCGACCTCTTCCTTGAGCATGACGTCGTCCTGCGCCGGCGTGTCGCTCGTCTTCTGCTCGAGGTCCTTCTCCAGGGCTGGGATTCGGCCGTAGCGAAGTTCAGCTGCCTTCCCGAGGTCGCCGTCGCGTTCGGCCCTCTCGGACTCGCCGCGCAGATTCTCGAGCTCCTCCTTCAGCACACGCACCGCATCGATGGCATGCTTCTCGTTCTGCCACCGAGTGCTCAGCTGCGTGAGCTTCTCCTGGCCGTCGGCCAGTTCTGCCCGAAGCTTCTCGAGCCGAGCCTTCGACGCATCGTCGGTCTCCTTCTCGAGTGCCATCTCTTCGATCTCGAGTCGCCTGACTGCCCGCTCGACCTCGTCGATCTCGACGGGACGCGAGTCGATCTCCATGCGGAGCCTCGATGCAGCCTCGTCGACCAGGTCGATCGCCTTGTCGGGAAGGAATCGCGAGGTGATGTAGCGGTCGGACAGTGTTGCTGCCGACACGAGGGCGGAGTCCGTGATCCGAACACCGTGGTGCACCTCGTAGCGCTCCTTGAGTCCGCGCAGGATCCCGACGGTGTCTTCCACGGACGGTTCGCCGACGTAGACCTGCTGGAATCGACGTTCCAGCGCCGCGTCCTTCTCGATGTACTTGCGGTACTCCTCCAGCGTGGTCGCACCGACCAACCGGAGCTCACCTCGGGCGAGCATCGGCTTGATCATGTTGCCCGCATCCATCGCGGACTCTCCGGTGGCACCGGCCCCGACGATGGTGTGTACCTCGTCGATGAAGGTGATGACCTGCCCGGCAGAGTTCTTGATGTCGTCGAGAACGGCTTTGAGCCGTTCCTCGAATTCGCCACGATACTTCGCGCCTGCGACCATCGAACCGAGATCGAGCGAGACGACGGTCTTGCCCTTCAAGCTCTCCGGGACGTCGCCAGCGATGATCCGCTGTGCGAGCCCTTCGACGATGGCGGTCTTGCCGACGCCTGGCTCACCGATGAGCACCGGGTTGTTCTTGGTGCGGCGCGAGAGAACCTGAACGACACGACGAATCTCGGTGTCGCGGCCGATGACGGGATCGAGCTTGCCTTCGCGGGCCTGCGCCGTCAGGTCGGTGCTGTACTTCTCGAGCGCCTGATAGGTGCTCTCGGGATCTGCACTGGTGACGCGGGCACTGCCGCGGACCGTCTGGAAGGCATCGCGCAGCTCGTTGGCGCTAGCACCGTGGCCGGTCAGGAGCTTCGCGATGTCGGAATCTCCGGTCGCCAAGCCGACCATCAAGTGCTCGGTGGAGACGTACTCGTCGTCGAGCTCGGTGGCGAGGCCCTGGGCAGCAGTGATCGCCGCGAGTGCCTCACGACCGAGCTGGGGTGTGGTTGTCGAACCTGTTGCCGACGGCAGACGCTCGACCAGCTTCTGTGCTTCACCGCGCACGGTCACCGGATCGACGCCTACAGCCTTCAACAAAGGGGAGGCGATGCCGTCGGTCTGATCGAGCAGCGCCACCAACAAATGGGCCGGACGAATGTCCGGGTTTCCTGCCGCGGATGCGGCCTGCAGAGCTGCGCTGAGTGCGGCCTGCGTCTTCGTGGTGGGGGTGAAACTGTCCACCGGTCACCTTCTTTCTACTGGATTTCGAGTGTCGCTAGCTGCAACCATACCGAAGTTGAGCGTATTCCACTCAACCCTGGAAAACTCTCAGAATTTTGCTGTGGCCTGCAATCGACAATCGGGATACTCTCAACCGGTCTACTTTGGAACCGTCTAGCTATGGCGGAGGTTGATCGATGCTGGATTCGCGAACAATCTCCCTGGTTCGTGCCGGTTTCAAGTCCGTTCTGGCAGCCGAGGACGGTCCTGCACATCTCGCGCAGTCCTTCTACGCCCAACTATTCGTCGAGAATCCAGATTTCCGCTCTTTGTTTCCCGCGTCGATGGACCAGCAGCGCGACCATTTCGTGCGCGCACTTGCCTACGTGTTCGACAACCTCGACAAGGACGAGCGGATCGAACCGTTCCTTCGACAACTCGGACGCGACCACCGAAAGCACGGTGTCGACGGGTCGCATTTTCGGGCAGGCGCCTCGGCGCTGATCGCAGCGTTTCGCAACTTCGTCGGGAACGAAGTGTGGACGGACGAGGTCGAGGTTGCATGGCACGAGACTCTTGCACTCCTCACCGACAACATGGCCGTAGCCGCAGACTCCGACGAACTACCCCCGTATTGGGGCGCAACCATCGTCGAACATCAGCGCGTCCTCGACGACCTGGCGATCATCAGGTTGCAACTCGACGAGGGAGTCCACTACTACCCAGGCCAGTACGTCAGCGTGCAGATTCCGCAGCGCCCCAAGTTGTGGCGATACCTGTCCCCGGCCATCCCGTGCAATCCGCAGGGTGAGCTCGAATTTCACGTTCGGCGCGTCTCCGGAGGCTGGGTCAGCCCCGCTATGGTGACCGAATCCGTCGTCGGCGGCCGCTGGGCGATAAGTCCTCCTCTCGGCGGACTACAGGTCGACCGCAACATCCCCGAGGATGTGCTGATGATCGCCGGCGGTACCGGACTCGCTCCCCTGCGTGCACAGATCATGGACATGGCACGACGCAGCCGGAACCCCCGAGTGCACCTGTTCACGAGCGGAATCTATCCGCGTGATCTCTACGACGCGCAGACGCTCTGGCAGCTGTCACTGTCCAACCCCTGGCTCACCGTCGTTCCCGTCACCGAGGAGTACGAAAATCCATGGTGGCATTGCGGTCCGACACCCGAGTTGCCGTCGGGTATGCACCACCAGTTGCACGGTTCGATCGGAAAGGTGGTCACCCAGTTCGGATCGTGGGCGGACCGACAGATTCAGATCAGCGGATCACCGTCGATGGTGCGCACCACGCTGTATGCGCTTCGCAAGGTCGGGACGCCGATGAGCCACGTCCAGCACGATCCGCTGTAGGCGACACCGTCGCCCGTGAGCGAAAATACACACCCCGCGACGTATTCGCACTCACGTGCGCGCAGCGCCTAGATCTGGCGTCCCTGCCAATACGGATCCCTGAGCCTGCGCTTGTACAACTTCCCGTTCGGGTCGCGCGGTAGTTCTACCGAATAGTCGACGGACTTCGGCAGCTTGAACTTCGCCAGCCGCTCGCGTGCAAAGGCCATGATCTCCTGCGTCAGCGCATCATTCGGCTCGATCCCCACTTCAGGCTGCACGACGGCTTTGATCTCCTCACCCCAATCGACATGGGGCACACCGAATACCGCAATGTCCGCGACCTTTGGATGAGTGATCAGTTCGCCCTCGATTTCGGCAGGGTAGATGTTGACGCCACCGGAGATGATCATGTCGGACTTGCGATCACACAGGAACAGGTAGCCGTCCTCGTCGAGATAGCCGATGTCGCCGAGCGTGAACAGATCCCCGACGCGTGCGGACTCTGTCTTTTTCTTGTCGTGGTGGTATTCGAAGCTGGAGCCGCCCATCCGCATGTACACCTGGCCGGGTTCGCCGAGGGGGAGCTCGGCACCGTCGTCGCCGAGTACCTTGACGACCGAGTTCGGCCACGACCGCCCCACCGAACCCGGCTTTCGGAGCCATTCTTCGCCGGAGATGACGGTGCCTCCGCCCTCAGTCGCGGCGTAGTACTCGGTGACAACAGGCCCCCACCACTCCAGCATTCGACGCTTCACTTCCAGAGGACACGGTGCTGCGCCATGGATCATGACGCGAAGTGACGATACGTCGTACTTCTGTCGAACGTCTTCCGGAAGTGCCAGCAACCGGTGGAACTGCGTCGGAACCATGTGACTGTGGGTGACGCGGTGCCGGTCGATCAACGCGAGCATCTCCTCGGGATCCCAGCGGTCCATCAAAACCACCTTGTGCCCCAACTGAATCGAGATGGCCACGAAGTTCAGCACCGCTGTGTGATAGAGCGGCGAGCCACAGATGTGCACGTGGTCGTCGAACGGCCTGATCCCGAAAATTCCGAAGAATCCACTGGAGGCGAGCGGCACCTGGTCAGGATCGGCGCCGGTGAGTGGGCGTCGCACTCCCTTGGGCTTTCCGGTTGTCCCCGAGGTGTAGAGCATCGGGCCACCCGCCGTCCTGACCTCGGGCCGTTCCGAACCTTCCCCTAGACCCTCCAGCGGCGTGAACCCCTCGATCACGCCTACCGAAAATCGACCTGCGACACCGGACTCGTCCGCCGCCGAAACGGCAGCATCGGCAAAACGATCCGATGCCACAAAGGCTTTTGCCTCACTGTCCTTCAGGATATAGGCCACTTCGGGGCCGGTGAGATGCCAGTTGACGGCGACGATATAGAGCCCGGTTTGGAATGCCGCGAAGTAGAAAGCCACGAGGTCGACGCTGTTGTGCAGCATCATCACGACGCTGTCGCCTGGCTGCAGTCCCATGCCCTGCAGTCCGCGACCGTATCTGTTTGCCGCGGCGGATAATTCGCCGTAGGTGAACTCCGCGCCGAACGGATCCACCAGCGCGATCCGGTCCGGGTTCTCGGCAGCGATGTTCCAGAATCCGCCCGTGCGTGTTTCAGCCTTGTCGTCGACCGTCATGCCTCCCAATCTAGAACGTGTTCTACTACTTGAGCAAGGCCCCGAGCTCACCGACTCGCGCTACGCTCTGCGCCGTCACCAACAGCATCGTCACGCCCGCATCCTCCCAGCGCTTCACTTCACCGCGAACATGCTCGGCATTGCCGATGATCATCGTCTCGGCGACCATCTCGTCGGGCACGGCGGCGGCCGCCTCCTCCTTGCGGCCGGCCTGGAAGAGTGCGCTGATCTCCGCTACCTCGTCGTGGTAGCCCATGCGCTCGTAGACCTGCGCGTGAAAGTTCAGCTCCTTTGCCCCCATGCCGCCGACATAGAGCGCGATCGTCGGCTTGAGCTTGGCGATCGCGCCTGCTCGGTCGTCGGTGAGTACCACCTGACACGTCGCGGCGACCGCGAAGTTCTCCCTGCTCCGACGGGCCCCGGCTCGCGCGAATCCTTCGTCGAGCCACTGGTTGTACATCGGGGCAAGGCGAGGTGAGTAGTAGATCGCGAGCCAGCCGTCGGCGATCTCCGCTGCCAACGCGACGTTCTTCGGACCCTCGGCGCCCAGCCAGATAGGCAGGTCAGCCCTGAGGGGGTGAGTGATCGGCTTCAACGCCTTGCCGAGTCCGGTCCCGCCTGCGGGCAGCCGATAGTGCGGCCCGTCGCTGGTCACCGGCCTCTCCCGAGCCAAAACTTGCCGAACGATGTCGATGTACTCGCGGGTCCGTGCCAACGGCTTGGCGAACGGCTGACCGTACCAACCCTCGACCACCTGCGGCCCGGACACTCCGAGCCCAAGAATGGCCCGTCCGCCGCTGAGGTGATCGAGCGTCAGCGCGTGCATCGCACAGTTGGTCGGAGTTCGCGCAGAGAGCTGCGCGACCGAGGTACCGAGAGCGACGTGGCTGGTTCGCGACCCCCACCACGCCAACGGAGTGAAGGCATCGGACCCCCAGGACTCGGCCGCGAAGATCGCATCGAAGCCCGCGGCTTCCGCGGCGTCGACGAGTTCTCCCGTCCCTGCAGGCGGCTGCGCACCCCAGTATCCGAGTTGCAATCCGAGCTTCATTTCAGAGCCTTCCTTCGGTGCGGTCTTGCCACCATAATAAGAACCTGTTCTACTCGACGGGTGACTATGGTGAACACACCACTCAGCGCACCTCTGAACAACGCCTTCGACTACACCCGCTCGGTCGGGCCGACAATCGGGGCGTTCTTGACGGGCTTGCGCCGCAAGCAGATTATCGGCGGCCGAGGGAGCGACGGACGTGTCTACGTTCCGCCGCCCGAATATGATTCGGCGACAAAGGAACCCATCACCGATTTCGTCGACGTCGGATCTTCCGGCACGGTGCAGTCGTGGTCGTGGGTGACGAATCCTTACGACGGCCAACCATTGGGCCGCCCCTTCGCGTACGCGCTGATCCGGCTCGACGGAGCCGACACGTCACTGCTGCATGCCGTGGATGCTGGAACGTCGGCGACGATGTCGACGGGCATGCGAGTCCACGCTGTGTGGGCCGACGAGCGGGTGGGCGACATTCACGACGTGCTCTTCTTCCAACCTGGTGAGGGCGAACCCAGCGACAGGGCAGAACCCAGCGGGGATCCCGTCACAATGATCACCACCCCGGTTCGGCTGGAGTACATGCATGCCGCGTCCGCCGAGGAGAGCAACTACCTCCGGGGTCTCGCCGAGGGACGAATTCTCGGAGGCCGCACCGACTCGTCCGGCAAGGTGTACGTCCCACCCCGGGGCGCGGATCCCACCGATGGGCGCCCGACGGCGGAGCAGGTGGAACTTCCCGACACCGGAATCGTTACGACGTACTGCATCGTCAACGTCCCGTTTCTCGGCCAGAAGATCAAACCGCCGTACATTGCCGCCTACGTACTGCTCGACGGCGCCGACATCGCATTCCTGCACTTGATCCTCGAATGCGATCCGTCGGAAGTCCGTATGGGAATGCGGGTGCAAGCGAAGTGGAAACCCCGCGAGGAGTGGGGTTTCACGCTCGAGAACATCGAATACTTCAAACCGACGGGCGAGGCCGACGCCGATTATGACACCTACAAGCACCACCTCTGAGAGGTAGAGCAATGACCGATATCGCAGTGGTGGGCTTCGCGCAGGCACCGAATGTTGCGGCAACGCAGGGCACGACGAACGGCGTCGAGATGTTGGTTCCCTGCTTCCAGCAGCTGTACGCCGAACTGGGAATAACCAAGTCGGACATCGGCTTCTGGTGTTCGGGTTCATCGGACTACCTTGCCGGCCGAGCGTTCTCGTTCATCTCGGCGATCGACGCCATCGGCGCTGTCCCGCCCATCAACGAGTCACACGTCGAAATGGACGCGGCATGGGCACTGTACGAGGCGTGGATCAAGCTGATGACGGGAGAGGTCGAGACTGCCTTGGTGTACGGATTCGGCAAATCTTCGGCGGGGCACCTGAAGAAGATTCTTGCGATGCAACTGGACCCGTACCTCGTCGGACCGCTGTGGCCGGACTCTTTGTCGCTGGCGGGGATTCAGGCCCGAGCGGGAATCGATGCGGGAAAGTGGGACGAGAGAGCGATGGCCGAAGTCGCGGTGCGCAATCGGGCCAACGCACATCGGTTGGCTCAGCTGACCGAATCACTGGATGTCGACACTCTGCTCGAGACCGACTACATCGCCGACCCGCTCCGCGCGCACGACTGCGCACCGGTCAGCGACGGCGCGTCGGCGATAGTTCTCGCAGCAGGCAACCGAGCGCGGTCCCTCAGAGAAAATCCGGCGTGGATCACCGGCATCGAGCACCTCGTCGACTCCCCTAACTTCGGTGCCCGCGATCTCACGACGGCGCCCTCGGCCTACAACGCGGCGCTCAAGGCATCGGGGGGAGATCTATCGAGCATCGCGTCCGCCGAACTGCACGCTCCGTTCACTCACCAGGAATTGATTCTGGCCGAGTGGCTGCCCACATCGGCAAAGATCAATCCGTCGGGTGGCACTCTCGTCGGGAACGCGATGTTCTCCGCTGGACTCGAGCGCATCGGTCACGCCGCCACGCGAATATTCGAAGGTCACGACGACCGTGTGCTGGCGCACGCGACGAGTGGTCCACTACTGCAACAAAATCTGGTCGCCGTCATGGAGGGAAAGTAAGTGAGCAAACAACCCGCCGCGGTCCTCGGAACCGGCCAGACGCACTACGTCGCCAAGCGTCACGACGTCTCGATGTCGGGCATGGTGCGGGAAGCCATCGACCGAGCGATGGTCGACGCCGAGGTGACCTGGGACGACATCGACGCCGTGGTCGTCGGGAAGGCTCCCGATCTGTTCGAGGGTGTGATGATGCCCGAGCTGTTCATGGCCGACGCGCTCGGCGCGACCGGGAAGCCGCTTCTTCGCGTTCACACCGCTGGCTCCGTGGGGGGTTCGACGGCTGTCGTCGCGAGTTCGTTCGTGCAGTCGGGCGTCTACAAGCGAGTGCTGGCAGTGGCCTGGGAGAAACAGTCCGAAAGCAATGCCATGTGGGCGTTGTCGATTCCGGTTCCGTTCAACATGCCCGTCGGCGCAGGCGCGGGCGGATACTTCGCTCCTCACGTACGCTCCTACATCCGACGCTCGCATGCTCCCGACCACATCGGCGCGATGGTCGCGGTGAAGGACCGGCTCAATGGAAGCAAGAATCCGTACGCCCACCTGAAGCAGCCGGACATCACACTCGAATCTGTCCAAGCGTCGCAGATGCTGTGGGATCCAATCCGGTACGACGAGACGTGCCCGTCCTCGGACGGCGCCTGCGCCATCGTCGTCGGCGACGAGATCACCGCCCGGGCACGTGAGGCCGATGGTAAGAAGGTGGCCTGGATCCATTCGACGGCCATGCGCACCGAACCCACGACGTTCTCCGGCCGTGACCAAGTAAGTCCGCAGGCGGGCCGTGATGCAGCCGCAGCGCTGTGGAAATCCGCGGGCATCACGGATCCGATCGACGAGATCGACTGCGCCGAAATCTACGTGCCGTTCTCGTGGTTCGAACCCATGTGGCTCGAGAACCTCGGGTTCGCGGAAGAGGGCGCCGGCTGGAAGATCACCGAGGCGGGTGACACGGCACTCGGAGGCCGGCTCCCCGTGAACATGTCGGGCGGCGTGCTCTCGTCGAACCCGATTGGGGCGTCGGGCATGATCCGTTTCGCCGAATCCGCCATGCAGGTGATGGACCGGGCCGGTGACCATCAGGTCGCCGACGCGCGTAAAGCTCTCGGCCACGCGTACGGCGGAGGGTCACAATACTTTTCCATGTGGGTCGTCGGGAGCGAGCAGCCATGAAGTACACCGTCGGGATCGCGATGACGCCGTTACACGAACTGACGGCACTGGCACGGACGGCCGAGGAGTGCGGGTTCACGTCCATCGCGCTTCCTGACTCGTTGTTCTACATGGAAACTCAGTCCGCGGACTACCCGTACACGCCCGACGGTTCGAGAATGTGGAACGAAGAAACTCCGTGGGTGGATCCACTGATCGCTGCCGCTGCGATGGGTGCGGTGACGACAAAGATCGAGTTCTACACGCAGGTGCTCAAGCTTGGATCCCGCAACCCGGTGCTCCTGGCCCGCCAGGTCGGCTCGGTGGCGGCGCTGACCGGAGATCGATTCGGCTTCGGCGTCGGGATCGGCTGGGCTCCCGAAGAATTCGAGTGGTGCGGGGTGCCGTACGAGAAGAGAGGCAAACGTGTCGACGAGATGATCGACGTCATCAAGCTGATACTGGGCGGCGGGATGGTGGAGCATCACGGCGAGTTCTACGACTTCGACAAGTTGCAGATGAGCCCGACCCCGGCTAAGCCCGTCCCGTTCTATGTGGGCGGCCACACCGACGTGGCACTTCGGCGCGCGGCACGGGTGGGCGACGGTTGGACGTCGGCGATGATCAAGTTCGACGACCTGGTTTCCGTGATCGCACGGCTACGCGAGCTTCGCACCGAGTACGGCAGAGCCGATCTGCCGTACGAGATTCAGACCGTCTGCATCGACAGGTTCGGCAAGGACGGCTACGCGGAACTCGAGGACGCGGGGGTCACCGACATCATCACCGTGCCCTGGGTTTTCGACGGAATCGGCTTCGACGGGCCACTGGAAGCGAAGCAGGATTCGCTGCGGAAGTTTGCCGAGAAATACGTGCGCTGACGCGCACGTGAGCGGAAATACGTTGCGGGGGACGTATTTCCGCTCACATGCGACGAAGTCGCCTACCCACCGGTGTAATCGACCCGGAACTCCTTGACTCCGTTGAGCCACCCGGACCGCAGACGCCGCGGATCGCCAATTTTGGAGATGTCCGGGATATGGTCGGCAATTGCGTTGAACATCAAGTTGATTTCCATGCGCGCCAGGTTCGCCCCGATGCAGTAGTGCGCACCATGCCCGCCGAACCCGACGTGCGGGTTGGGGTTTCGCAGGATGTCGAATGCGTAGGGCTCGTCGAAGACTTCGTCGTCGAAGTTGGCCGAACTGTAGAACATCGCGACACGCTGCCCGGCTTGGATCGTCGTGCCGCCGAGATCGAAATCTTCCGTGGCCGTCCGCTGGAACGCCACAATCGGAGTTGCGTAGCGCACGATCTCGTCGGCAGCGGTCTCGGGCCGCTCCTTCTTGAACAGCTCCCACTGATCAGGATTGTCCATGAACGCGGCCATGCCGTGAGTGATGGCGTTACGCGTGGTCTCGTTACCCGCAACCGCCAGGATGATGACGAAGAACCCGAACTCTTCGGGCGCCATGTGGTCGCCGTCGATGTCGGCGTTGATGAGGGTCGTGATGATGTCGTCTTTCGGACACTTACGACGCTCGTCCGCCATCTGGTACGCGTAGCCGAGGATCTGTGTCGACGCTTCGACTGGGTCGATGTCGAACTCGGGGTCGTCGTAGGACGTCATCTCGTTGGACCAGTCGAAGATCTTCTGACGATCCTCCTGTGGGATACCGATCAGATCCGCGATGGCTTGAAGCGGCAGTTCCGATGCGATCTCGGTGACGAAGTCACCGGTTCCGTTCTCAGCCGCTTTCTTCACGATCTCGTGTGCGCGGCGCTCCAACTCGTCGCGCAACCCGTTGATCGACTTCGGAGTGAAGCCCTTCGACACGAGCTTGCGAGTCTTGGTGTGTTGCGGCGCATCCTGATTCAGCATGACGAAACGCTGAAGTTCGATCTGCTCGCGCGTGATGTCGTCGTTGAAGCGTGGCAGTGCGGTGTTCTCGAAACTGGAGAAGATATCACTTCGCTTCGAAATCTCTTTGATATCCGCGTGCTTGGTGACTACCCAGTAGCCTTCGTCAGCGAATCCACCTACGGTCGGTGGCTGCGGGCACCACCAGATCGGCGCCGTCTTTCGCAGTTCGGCAAACTCCTCCACCGGTATCCGGTGCTCGTAGATATTCGGGTCGGTCGGATCGAAGCCCTCGGGCAGATCGGGCCGCGCCAGGTCCGGATGTACGTCTGTCACTGGTTCTCCTGACAGTTGATCGGCAATGTCACACGCCACACGTATGTGGAACACGTTCTAGAAACATTCAAACACAACCCCACCTCGCAGGGAAGGACATGACTTGCGATAGTTCGAGAACATGTTCTACTTTCAGTTCGAGGAGAAAGGAGCCCGCCGTGGGCAATCCCGTGATCGTCGAGGCAGTACGCACCCCGATCGGCAAGCGAGGAGGGTGGCTGTCAGGGCTTCATGCGGCCGAACTGCTCGGACTCGCACAGAAGGGTGCGATCGAACGGATGGGGATCTCTCCTGACGTGGTCGAGCAGATCATCGGAGGATGCGTCACCCAAGCGGGCGAGCAGTCGAACAACATCACCCGGACGGCTTGGTTGCACGCTGGCCTTCCGTGGCAGAGCGGATGCATGACCGTCGACGCCCAGTGTGGGTCGGCGCAACAGGCAACCCACCTCGTCGCCGGACTCATCGCCATCGGCGCCATCGACGCCGGAATGGCATGCGGCGTCGAAGCGATGAGCCGGGTCCCTTTGGGTGCGAACCTCGGTGAGAATGCAGGCTCGAGGCGCCCCGATTCATGGGACATCGATCTCCCCAACCAGTTCGAGGCAGCCGAAAGGATCGCTCGACGAAGAGGTTTCGCTCGCGCGGATCTCGAAGCACTCGGCGTACGGTCACAGGCGAACGCGAAACGGGCATGGGAGGAAGGGCGATTCGATCGCGAAGTCCTTCAGGTTCAGGTCGGAGCCAATACGGTTACCCGCGATCAAGGCCTCCGCGATACCACCGCGGGGTCGCTGGCCGGGCTGAAGCCGGTCATGGAGAACGGCCTACACACAGCGGGGACGTCGTCGCAGATTTCCGACGGCGCCGCTGCGATCATCGTCATGGATGAGATGCGCGCGCAGGAACTCGGACTCACCCCGCGCGCCCGCATCGTCTCGCAGTGCCTTGTCGGTTCGGAGACCGAGTTCCATCTCGACGGCCCGGTTCAGGCGACCGCACGCGTGCTCGACCGCAGCGGGATGAAGATCGGCGATCTGGACCTGTTCGAGGTCAACGAGGCGTTCGCGTCGGTCCCATTGTCTTGGGCGTCGGTGCACGAACCCGATATGGACAAGGTGAACGTCAACGGCGGAGCGTTGGCGATCGGTCATCCTGTCGGCAGCACCGGTGCCCGGTTGATCACCACGGCACTGCACGAGCTGGAACGCCGCGACGGATCGACGGCACTGATCACGATGTGCGCGGGTGGAGCATTGGCGACGGGCACCATCATCGAGCGAATCTAACGCCTTCCCGGCGTGATGTCGGATGCGTCGGGCACGAGGCGTGGCGACCAGGAGCCGCAGGCGCACATGTCAGTCGTATCCGGACGACTCCCGATCCCGAGGACGCCAGCGCCAGCCACTTCGAGCGCGCGCCGATGCTTAGTGCTCGGATTCACATCCCCCATGAGCCCTCCCCCGCCTGTCATGAATCGAGGCGCCGAACCTGACGACACGCCGGAAAGTCGCGATTCCGCTTCAGTAGACACCGACAGCAAATGTTCAGCAACCATATGGAGGCGCGATTTACCGTTGCCGATGGACGCGTAGATCGTTCGAATGACACCCGCAGGCTGAAACGGGGCTTTTGGTCCGATCAAGTGAGCCCTCGCCCGCCATGAGCGGAGCGATCTGCCGTCTACCGCGTCGAATCAGCCAGCCGTCGCCAAATATGGTTACCTACTCGTTATTGTCGCTGGGTCGCAGACAGGACGCCCCAGCCCGATCGAGAGGGGTGAGAGTAGATCCCGATGCCTGCAGACTTCGCGGCACGGTTGAACAGTCTGTTCAACGCCGTTCACCCGCCAGGCCGTAAACCCCACACCAACGCCGATGTAGCCGATGCGCTCGCCGAAACCGGCCATCAGATCTCGAAACCGTACATTTCACAACTGAGGTCCGGGCAGCGAACCAACCCGTCCGATGAGACGGTGGCGGCGCTCGCTCGCTACTTCAAGGTGAAACCCGACTACTTCTTCAACGACATCTACGCCGCCAAGATCGACAACGATCTGGAACTCGTGACACGACTTCAAGG
This sequence comes from Rhodococcus sp. G-MC3, assembly GCF_030063335.1. Lineage (GTDB taxonomy): Bacteria > Actinomycetota > Actinomycetes > Mycobacteriales > Mycobacteriaceae > Rhodococcoides. The sequence continues at coordinate 132,924 of NZ_JASISW010000006.1, forward strand.
CTATGGCCTTCGCCGATTGTCAGCGCGGGCATTCGACTTGTCCGAGGAATCGCAGAACCTGCTCAGCTCCATGGCTGAAAAATTGCGAGCCAGCGAGGGCTTGCCGGAGGTGCCGCCGGACAGCACCCGTTGACGGTAGCCGAGCGGTAACTCCGCAGCGCTCGGGTAACAGATAGATCTCCAGCAACCGCGGATCGCCGCGTTCGACGCCTATGTTTGGCACAGTCTCACGCGGAACCGATCACGAATTCGAGGGAAGATTTCACGATGGAATTGCTGCAGTGATATTGATTCTGTTCGCTGGCGGAATCGCACTTGCAGCTTCGATTCTCCTGACACCGATCCTCGTCGAGCAGTTCTCCAGACAAGGCTTAGGACAGGAGATTCGGCTGGAAGGCCCCGCCAGCCATCGGTCCAAGCGCGGGACGCCCACGATGGGCGGCGTAGCAATCATCGTCGCCCTGTGGGTCGGCTATCTCGGGGCGCACGTCGTAGGTATCGGTTACGACGCCGACGGTCCGTCGGTGTCCGCGCTGCTCGTCCTCGCATTGACGACGGCTCTGGGCGGCGTCGGCTTTCTCGACGACTACATCAAGCTGCGCAACAAGCGCAGTCTCGGCCTGACCGCCAAGGCCAAGTATGTGGGCCAGATCGGGGCCGCGGTCGTCTTTGCTGTGCTCGTTCTTCGGTTCCCCGACCGAAACGGCACGACTCCCGGCAGCACACACTTGTCGTATGTGCGCGATTTCGCCGTTGCATCGATGCCTGTCACCGTGTTCGTGCTGTTCTGCGGAGTACTCGTCATAGCGTGGTCGAATGCCGCGAACCTTACGGACGGCCTGGACGGCCTCGCCGCCGGTTCGATGTCTCTGGCGCTCGCCGCGTACACCGTCATCACGTTCTGGCAGTACCGCCAGTCCTGCGAGCTCGATCCGCGTATGGGCTGCTACGACGTCCGCGACCCTCTCGATCTGGCGCTGATGTGCTCGGCCGCTGCAGGCGCATGCATCGGATTCCTGTGGTGGAACGCCGCGCCCGCGAAAATTTTCATGGGAGACACCGGATCTCTGGCTCTCGGCGGGCTGCTCGCCGGGCTGACCATCGTCACGAAAACCGAATTGCTCGCCGTGGTGATCGGCGCCCTCTTCGTCGTCGAGGCAGCATCCGTCGTCATCCAGGTTGCAGTCTTTCGCACCAATGGGCAACGGGTGTTCCGGATGGCGCCGATCCATCATCACTTCGAGCTGGCAAGCTGGCCGGAGACAACGGTGATCATCCGGTTGTGGCTGCTCACCGCCATCGGCTCGACCCTCGGAATGGCACTGTTCTACAACGAGTACCTGTCGGCAGTGGGGTAAATAGCTGAGACGGCTACTTCGCCTGCGCCGCAGCGATTCTCGCTTGCACTTCCGGCCGACGAAGCGGTGGGACCGTGGGCGGCGGCTGCCTACGGTCGGGAAGCGCATCGAGTAGCCGGTGCGACGTCGCGGTCACCTCGGCGACTGCGATCTCGAACGCCTCACGGGTGGCATCGGACGTCTTCTGGACGCCACTGATCTTGCGGACGTACTGCCGGGCCGCGGCCTCGATCTCCTCGTCCGTTGCATGCGGTTCCAGACCGCGCAGGGTGGTGATGTTTCGGCACATTCCGTCACGATAGTCCTGCTCGCGCCTTCTGAGCAGTTATGTTCCGAGGAGCCCGTCGAGCGCACGAAGACACAATGCCCTCACATCGCCCTCGGTGATCGTCTTACGGTCGAGCCAGTCCACGCACACCGTACGTACGAGCGATACCCATCCGCGCAGCGCCGCCTTGACGACTTCGTCGTCGCGAAGCTCAGCGGGTAGCGCTGCGAGAATTCGCTCCTGCTGAACCACCAGTTCGTCGGTCAGGATTGCCTGAATCTCCGCATCGCCCATCATCGCTCCGCGGTTGATTGCACGGACACCGTGCTCGTGTTCGACGGAATAGCGAATGTAGGCGTCGAGCCCCGCTGCCACCTGCTCGGCGACCGGCAACGACGTGTCCGGGGCTGTCATCTCGAGAATTCGCGCCGACTCGACTCGCATGATCTCGGCGAAGAAATCCCGCTTCGACGGAAAATAGTGATACATCAGCCCGCGAGAAACGCCGGCGAGATCGGCGACCTCCTCGATCCAGACGTCCTCGTACGGCCTGTCCGCGAACAACCGGGAGCCGATATCGAGGAGTTGTGACTTGCGCTGATCGGGCGACAGTCGCCTGCGTGGGCTGGTCATCTCATCCATGAGACTACTTGACACCGGTTCAGTACCGAGTAGGTTCGCTATTGCATCCGAGTTCAGTAACGAACGAAGGGGTCATCATGGTCGCTGACGTCGCACAACGAAGCACGACGCTCCCACATCCGCCGCGGCGCCTGCCGCTTCTCGGCGATGTGGTCGGAGCACACGCCGCGACGCCCGTGCAGGATTCCGTCGCCTTGGCCGCTCGGCTGGGCCCCATCTTCGAACGGGTGGTGCTCGGCCGTCGGTACATCCTGGTCTCCGGTGCCGACCTCGCGGGCGAACTGTGCGACGAGGACCGATTCGTCAAGCACGTGTCTCCGGCCATCGAAGGACTCAGATCCATCGGCGGCGACGGCTTGTTCACCGCGCATACTCACGAGCCCAACTGGCAGAAAGCACACGACCTTCTGCGGCCCGCCTTCGCTCAGAGCGCGATGCGCAGTTACCACTCGATCATGCTCGATGTCGCGTCCGACCTGATGACGCACTGGCACTCCCACAAGACTGTCGACGTCTCCTCCGACATGACCAAGCTAACCCTCGATACCATCGGCCGCACCGGATTCAGTTACACCTTCGACTCGTTCACGCGGGACAAGCCACACCCCTTCGTCGACGCGATGGTCGGCGTCCTCTCCCACAATCAACGACGTGCTTTGGTCCCTATCCCGTGGCTCGCGGACGTCGTATTCAGGAAAGCCGACCGCCGAAACGCGGAGAATCAACGATATCTGGCCGAGGTCCTCGACTCGATCGTCCGCACCCGTCGCGACTCGGGGATGTCGGGTGAGGGCGATCTACTCGACATCATGCTCGACGCCGCCCGCGACTCACAGAACCCGAATGCGCTGAGTGAAGTCAATATTCGTCAGCAGATCCTGACGTTCCTCATCGCCGGTCACGAGACTACTTCGGGTGCACTCTCGTTCGCCCTCTACTACCTGGCGCAGAATCCGGAAGTACTCGCGGCCGCACGTGCCGAGGTGGACGAAGTGTGGGGTTCGCAACCTCCGACGTTCGAGCAGGTTCCCAAGCTTCGATATGTCCGGCGCGTGCTCGACGAGACTTTGAGACTGTGGCCGACAGCGCCTGCATTCGCCCGCGAAGCACGTGAAGACACAAGAATCGGCGGTAGCCACGAGATGAAGAAGGGCGACTGGGCGTTCGTGCTCATCCCCGGCTTGCACCGAGATCCTGTGTGGGGCGACAATCCCGACGCCTTCGATCCCGATCGCTTCCTCTCCGCGAACGTTCGAGCTCGTCCCGGTCATGTCTACAAACCGTGGGGAACCGGCGAGCGCGCTTGCATCGGGCGGCAGTTCGCGATCCACGAGGCCGTACTGGTCCTGGGAAAAATATTGCAGCAGTTCGATTTCCACGCGGAGCCGTCGTACGAACTGAAGATCGAGGAACGCCTGACCCTGATGCCGAAGGGCTTCCGGCTCGCATTGTCGGCAAGGAACTGATTTTCAGTCAGGGAGTAGCGGTACGGACAGATCTGAATCACGACCGAGCAAGACCCCGCGAGTTAGTGCCTTCTTGCCGAATTTCAGATGCACACCGTCGAGCGCAAGATCGAGAGCCGACGCGCTCGGCGCATCCTGAGACTGCTCGAACTGCAGTTCCAACTGCTCGGCACCGCTGCGCTCGATATTGGCAACCGTGACGCCGACCAGCGTGATCCCTTGGTCCGCAATCAAAGAACCTGCATCGCGTAGCAGCAACAGGGCGGCGTCGAGAATGTCCTGGGTGTCCGCGGTCGCACGGTGCAGCGTGTGCGAGCGTGTGACCTTGGTGAAGTCGTCGAATCGAAGCCGCAGCACTACCGTCCGGCCCGTTCGCTGAGCTGCACGCATACGCTGAGTCACGCGATCGACAAGGGCGATGAGCGACGTCTCGACGTCCTTGGTCGATTTCCGGCCACGCCCGAGCGCATGCTGGGCGCCGATCGAGCCTCGCCCGCGATACGTCTGCACGCGGCGCGGATCGCGATTGTGCGCCAAGGAATAGAGGTGGTGACCCGCGCCTTTGCCGAGAATGGAGACAATCGAGGCCTCCGACTGCGCAGCGATATCGCCGACCGTGACGATGTCGAAGGCATGGAGTTTCTCGGCGGTGACCTTGCCGACACCCCAGAGCCTTTCGATCTTCAAGGGATGCAGAAATTCGAGCTCGCGCCCGGGCTCGACCAGCAGAAGGCCGTCGGGCTTTCCGACTGCACTGGCTACCTTCGCCAGAAATTTCGTCGTCGCGATGCCGACGGTGATAGGCAGCCCGACCTTGTCCTTCACCTCCCGGCGCAGCCGCGCTGCGACCTCGACCGGCGTCCCTCGGATCTTGCCGAGGCCGCTGACGTCGAGAAATGCCTCGTCCACCGAGATCCCCTCGACCAGGGGTGTGGTGTCACGAAAAATTTCGAACACCGCCTTGCTGGCCTCGAGGTATGCGTCCATGCGCGGGGGCACGACGATCGCGTGCCGACACAGGGCCCGTGCCTGTGATCCGCTCATCGGAGTGCGAACTCCGAAGGCTTTGGCCTCGTAACTTGCGGCGAGCACGACTCCGCCACCGACGAGAACCGGCTTGCCTCGCAGCCGGGGGTCGTCCCGCTGTTCGACCGACGCGTAGAACGAGTCGAGGTCGGCGTGCATGATCACGAATGTATGTTCGCACGAGCGTCCGACACTCGTGTCTCGATCAGGCCGTCAGGTGGTGGATGTAGCACCACCGCCAACTCTCACCCGGCTCGGCGGACTGCATCACCGGGTGGGCCAGTTCGTGGAAATGTACGGTCGCGTGTTGCTTGGGTGAGGAGTCGCAACACGCAACGTGACCGCATTCCAGGCACTGCCGAAGGGCAACCCACTCGGTGCCGTCCCTGATGCACTCGTGGCACGTGCCGTCGGACACGATCTCGCCCACCGGATACCGGTCGAGCTCGTCGCACTCGAGTCCGGGGTGAATGCGCAGCGCGTTGGCCGTTCTTATGTCACTGCGCGCTTCGCTGGCAACGTCGATCATCGATTCCTCGACATCGAGCATCGCGAGTACGTCGCCGACTATCTCCGACGGCACCGTCCCCGCACTGCGGATTTCGAGGATTCGGGCGCGCTCGGCGTTGATCATCGTCAGCCGCACCCGGGCGTACAGCTCGCTCGGAGTCTCCTGATCGGCCGTGGTGCCCAGACGCTCCCAGGCGGAGAAATTGCGCTGGTCGACACGTTGACGAACGAGCGCTTCGACGCCGTGTGGGTCATCGTAATCGAGCGCGTCGAGCGCCTTGTAGCCGGCTTTCGATGCCTGTTGCAGCAGTGTCGCGCGCGCCAACGCGTCGTCTGCGGGGTCGGGTGAGGGAACTTTCAGCCGGCTCGCCAGTACGGGCAGCGACAGGCCCTGAATGAACAGGGTGCCTGCCACGACGGTGAACGCGATGAGCAGCAGGATCTCTCGGTACTCGGTTCCCTCCGGGATGATGAAGGCAGCGGCGAGCGTCACGACGCCGCGCATACCTGCCCACCCGATGAGGAGTGTGTAACGCCACCCGGGAACGATCCCCGTCGAGATGTCGGCCCCCGGACGTATCAACGCGAAGCGGGCAACGAAGACCCACACGATCCGTACAGCGATGACGCCGACGAGCGTCGCGACACAGACCCCGACGATGGTCGCGATCGGCAACGAGCTCTTACCGACGTCGTGCAGGAGCCACGACGCCTGCAGACCGATCAGGAGAAAGACCGCGTTCTCGAGGATGAAAGCGATGGTTCGCCAGTTGATTCTTTCGGCGATCCGGGATTGCGCAGACTGCAGAATGGGCGCCTTGTGGCCGAGCAGCAGGCCTGCGATAACAACAGCGAGCACCCCCGAAGCATTGAACTCCTCGGCAACGAGATAGGCCGCGAACGGCACTATGAAGGAAATTGCTGTGTCGAGAACGGGATTGGTCAGCTGTTTGCGCAACTTGGCGACGACGAAGAACGTGATCAGGCCGATCAGAATTCCGCCACCCGCGGCGATGACGAAGTCGAGACCGATTCGCCACGCCTGCACCGAATGTCCGAGGGCGAAGATCGCGGTACTGAGGGCGACCAGTGCCGTCGCATCGTTGAGCAGCGATTCGCCTTCGAGAATGGTCACGATGCGCCGCGGCAGGCCGATTCTGCGGCCGATGGCCGTTGCGGCCACGGCATCGGGCGGGGCGACGACCGCGCCGATCGCGAGTGCTGCCGGCCATGAGATTCCCGGCAGGATGGTGTGCACGATGGCACCGACACCGAACGTCGTGACGATGACCAGTACGACGGACAGCAGGAGGATCGATCGGCGATTGGCATTGAAATCGACGAGCGATGACTGAATCGCGGTGGCATACAACAGCGGCGGAAGCAGTCCGAGAAGCACCACTTCCGGTTCCAGATGGACTTCGGGTACGCCGGGGATGTAAGACACCGCGGCACCGACGGCGATCAGCAGCAGTGGCGGCGGTACGTCCAGACGTTCGGCGAGCGCTACGACGGCAAGAACGCCGATCGCGAGCACCACCAGCAGTACAGCAATCTCCATTTCGCTGATTGTCCACGCCAGGACGCCCATCGGCACGGTCAGGTCACAGGAAGGGCCTGAAGCGGACCGGCATCGACTCGAGCCCCGATACGAAATTGGCAGCTCTTCGCGGCAGAGGATCGTCCGACACCAATTCCATGTCGGGGATACGCGCAAGAATCTGCTCGAACATCAACTTGCCCTCCAGCCGGGCAAGTTGGTTGCCGAGGCAGAAGTGCGGGCCGAAGCCGAAAGCGAGGTGCGGATTGGGGGTACGGGCGGCATCGAACACCGCAGGGTCGGTGAATTCGTCCTCGTCGAAGTTCGCGGACTCGAACAGCAGCAACACTTTCTCCCCTTCCACCAGATCCGCACCCATGAACGTCGTGCTCCTCGTGACGGTTCGGCACATGTTCTTCACCGGCGATGACCATCGCAGCATCTCCTCGACGGCGACGGGGATCGACGCAGGGTGAGCGGTGAGCCGGTCCCGCTGGTCAGGTCGAGCGAGAAGCTGTTCCATTCCGCCGCTCAGTACATGCCGGGTGGTCTCGTCGCCGCCGATGAGGATCAGCAGCGTCTCGTTGACGATGTCCTGGTCGGTGAGGCTGTGGCCGTCCACCTCGGCGTGGACGAGGGTGCTGATCAGATCATCGGTTGGTTCCTCGCGGCGTTCGGCGATGGTACGCATTGTGAAGTCGGTGAACTCGACATAGGCCGTCATCATCGCTGCACTCTCACTCTCGGACGCGTGACTACCGAGCGCGCGAACCAGATCATCCGACCATCGAAGGAAGGTCCCACGCTGCTCGGGGCGGACGCCGAGCATGTCGCCGATCACCGCCATCGGCAGCGGCGCCGCGAGGTCTCGGACGAAGTCGCATTCGCCGCGATCCTTGACTGCGTCGATCAGCTCGTCGCAGACCTGTCGAATGCGGTCGATTTTCGCCTCGACCTTGCGCCGCGTGAAGCCTGAGTTGACGAGCTTGCGCCTTCGGACGTGTTCCGGGTCGTCCATGTCGATCATCTGCGGCAACGGGCCGATTTCCGGGCGAATCCCACCGGAATTGGAGAACAGTTCCGGATCTCGTTCGGCAGCAAGGACACCCGCGTAGGTGCTCACAGCCGCCAATCCGGGGCCCTCGGGCCGGTAGAGGGCACCGTGTGCACGCATCCACGAATACGCCTGGCGCGGATCCCCGAACTCGCCTGCGTAGAAGCGTCCGTCCGTGAGATCGACATCCAGGCGTGCAGTCATCGAAAACCCTCCCAAAACTAGAACGTGTTCCTATTATGGAACGGTAACCGCCGAGAGAGGCAGCAATGACCGAATTCGCAGAAAAGTCGATCCTCGTGACGGGCGGAGGCAGCGGGATCGGCCTCGGCATCGCCACCGCACTCGTGGGCGCCGGTGCGGTGGTCACCATCGTCGGGCGCACCAAGTGCAAGCTCGACGACGCAGCGCGGGCGACACCACTACGGACCTTCGTCGCCGACGTGACCGACGAGGACTCCGTCGTCGATGCCGTTGCCTTCGCGACATCGGCGACGGGCAGACTCGACGGAGTCGTCGCTTGCGCGGGCGGCAACGAGACGATCGGTCCGGTGACCCAGATCGACGTCGCCGCCTGGCGACGTACCGTCGAATTGAACGTCACCGGAACGATGTTGACGCTCAAGCACTCCGCCAGGGAACTCGTCAGGGGCGGCGGCGGATCGTTCGTGGCGATCTCGTCGATCGCCAGCAGCAACACTCACCGATGGTTCGGGGCATACGGGGTATCGAAATCCGGGGTCGACCATCTGGTGCAACTCGCGGCAGACGAGTTGGGTGCCAGCAACGTTCGGGTCAACGGCATCAGGCCGGGGCTCACCCGAACCGACCTGGTCGCCTTGATCACCGACGGCGGTCCGATTCTCGACGACTACATGGAGTGCACACCTCTCGCGCGTGTCGGCGAAGTGGAAGACATCGCTGCGCTTGCACTGTTCCTGCTGGGGGCGGGGTCGTCGTGGATCACCGGACAGATCGTCAACGTCGACGGCGGCCAAATGCTCAGGCGCGGACCGGATTACACTTCCATGCTGGAGCAGGTCTTCGGCGCCGACGGGCTGAGAGGTGTTACACCATGACGGCTCATGTCGTGCTCGGCACCGAGATCGAGATGCCGGTCAGGGTTCGGCGCGCCCGCGCAGCGATGGCGCTGTTCACCGTGCACGGCGGCAGGGCTCAGCAGGCGATCGACTATTCGGGGCTGAAGCTTCGCCACATCGGACCCCGCCACGGCCTGTGCGCGCTGATCTTCGTGCGTTACGACGACGGAGACCTGGGGCCTTACAACGAATTCGGAGTCGCGTTTCCCGTGACCACGGGAGTTCTGATCCATCGACTTCCGGTGGACGGAGAATTCACGATGGCTGCGGGCCGGCAGATCTGGGGATTTCCGAAGGAGTTGGCGCAGTTCGACGTCTCCTACGGTTCGAAGTTCGACGGACGGTTGAGTCAGGACGGCACGGAGATACTGCGCCTCGAGATTGCAGCAGGGCTGCCCGCGCCCGGCGCCCTGTTCGCTCGGCCCCTCGACGCCTTCTCGTGCCTCGACGGGGCCACCCGAAGTACGAAGTGGACGATGACGCCCGGAGCTGTCCGGGCCAGGCCGGGAGGTGCGCGCGTGACACTGGGCGAGCACCCTCTCGCGTCCGAGCTGCGCGAGATCGGCCTGTCCCGTCATGCCGTGTCGACGACGCACATGCCGAGGCTGCAGATGGAGTTCGGCGAGGCCGTCCGCACATCATGACTCGCCTCGGTCGAGCCGCTGAACGTAGTGAAGCGGGGGATCGATCGGGTTGTCCGGCGTCAGTTGCGCCTCACCGATACGCCGAAAACCTGCTTTCTCCAGCACCCGCCAGGACGGACGGTTGCCTGCTGCGACCGGGACGATGATCGAGTTCGAGCGCGGATACCGCTCCCACGTGTCCGCGACGAACGCTCGGACGAGTTGCGTGCCTCGCCCCTTCGAGATCTCCGACAGTTCACCGATGAGGTAGTCGATGGTGACGGCGTCATCCGGAACCTCGACGTAATTCCTGAGCGGTTCGATGTCCTCCGGGTAGTCGATCCATCGGCATCGCTGCACGTGCGCGAACGGAACACCGTTCTCGAGCGCGAGCAGATCCTCAGCAGGTTCCTCGCCCCGCGCGGGCGGACCGAAGTCGCGTTCGATGGCGTCCGGAGTGAACTCCTGGTTCCACCACCGCGCCACGTGCGGATGAGACAGCCATTCGCCGATCAGCGGGAAGTCTGCCGGCTCGACACGGCGGAAAGAAATCACGATGTCAACGTTATGCGCTCCGCGCCCGTGAGCGCTTCGGTACGGCCCACCGTGCTTTTTCACGCACGGGGGCGAAGCCCACTACAACCAGGTATCCGACGACGTCGCCGTCAGGAAGGCCTCCAAATCGTCGCGCCACGGGGCCGGTACGGTCTTGTCCGGCTCGATCCCGGTGTACTGACCGCGGTAGAACAGCAACGGACGCTCACCGTTGATCTCACCGAGGGAATGAACTCGCCCGACGACGATGAAGTGGTCGCCGCCGTCGTGCACCGTCTCGACCGTGCAGTCGACGTGCGCCGAGCCGCCGGTCAAAATCGGCGAACCCAGAGGCGAAGGTGACCACTCCACTCCCGCGAACTTGTCGAGCTCGCGGGAGCCGAACCGCGCGCACGTTTCCTGCTGGTCCTCCCCCAGCACGTTGACGGCGAATGCCCCGGTTCGCTCGATCGCCGCCCACGACCGCGACCCCTTCGTGGGACAGAACAACACGAGTGGCGGATCCAGCGACAACGCAGCAAACGACTGGCACGCGAACCCGATAGGGCGCCCGTCGTCCGTTGTGGTCACGATGGTGATCCCGGTACAGAACTGCCCGAGGACGGTCCGGAAGGTTCGGGGATCCAGGGTGCTGGAATCCAGGACGCCCACTACTGCATTCCCACCGAGAAGTCGTGGCCCCACAGGCTCACGGCAGTGCTTTCTCGCGCCACCCAGGATTCGTCCTCGACCTGCCTTCCTTCACAACCGAATTCGATGTCGAACCCCCCGGGGGTCTTCATGTAGAACGAGAGCATCAGGTCGTTGACGTGTCTGCCGAGGGTGGCCGACATCGGCACCTTCTTGCGCAGCGCACGATCGAGTGCAAGCCCGACGTCGTCGGAGTTCTCGACCTCGATCATCAAGTGGACGATTCCACTCGATGTCGGCATCGGGAGGAACGCGAGGCTGTGGTGACGCGGGTTGCAGCCGAAGAAGCGCAGCCATGCGGGCGGACCGTCGGCGGGACGCCCCATCATCTGAGGCGGCAGCCGCATCGAGTCGCGCAACCGGAAGCCGAGTACGTCGCGGTAGAACCGGAGCGAGACCTCGTCATCGTCCGTCGAAAGGACTACATGCCCCAGACCCTGCTCACCGGTGACGAACCGGTGACCGTACGGGCTCACCAACCGGCGATGCTCCAGGGCGGCGCCATGAAAGGCCTCCAGCGTGTTTCCCGACGGGTCCTCGAACACGATCAGTTCATCGACTCGCCGATCCTGCAACTGCTCCGCGGTGCCTTCCTTGTACGGGACTCCCGCGTTGTCGAGCGCAGACCGAATACCCTGCAGCTCCGCTGCATTCGCAGTTTCCCAGCCCGATACGAGCAGCCGGTCCTTCTCTCCCGGCACGATCACCAGACGCGCGGGGAAATCGTCCATCCGCAGATACAACGCGCCGTCCACGACGCCTTTGCCCTCCACCATGCCGAGGACTTTCAAACCGTACTGACGCCAGGCGTCCATGTCGGTCGCTTCGATCCGCATGTAGGCGAGTGATCGGATTCCCATTGCTCAGCTCCCCTCTGTCAGGAATGCGGTGGTCAGACGGTTGAACTCATCGGCCACTTCCACCTGAGCCCAGTGACCGCACCGCCCGAACACGTGAAGTTGCGCTCGCGGAATAGTTTTCAGAGCGACGAGCGCACCGTCGATCGGGTTGACGCGATCCTCGCGGCCCCAGATCAGAAGTACTCGCTGCCGGAGTTTGTACGCCTCGCGCCACAGCATGCCCTTCTCGTAATCGGCTCCAGCAAAGGACTTTCCCATTGCTTTCATCGCGGCGATGGATTCCGGCGTCGACGCCTGCGCGTAGCGGCGCTCGAGCAGTTCGTCGGTGATGATCGACTGGTCGTACACCATCACTTTCAGGAACGCAGCGAGCTTCTCCTTAGACGGACCTGGGGGTGCTGCGAAGTTGCCCAGATTCTTGACCCCCTCGGTGGGATCGGGAGCGAACAGGTTGATACTCAGGCCTCCGGGACCCATGAGCACCAATCTTCCTGCCATGGACGGATAGTCGAGGGCGAACCGCACCGCAGTGCCGCCGCCGAGCGAGTTACCGAGCAGGTGTACACGGTCGATGCCGAGGTGATCGAGCAGATCTTTCAGAGCCGAACTGCTGTGCACGAAGTACTGCGGGTGCTCGGTCGGCTTGTCGGACTGCCCGAACCCCGGCTGGTCGACGCACAGAACGTGGAAACGCTGCGCCAGAACTTCGATGTTGGCAGCGAAGTTCGACCACCCGGATGCACCGGGCCCGCCGCCGTGCAGCAGCACGATCGTACTGTCGTTCCCGATTCCTGCCTCGTGGTAGTGCAGGGTCAGATTTTCGCGCACCTGCGCGAATTTCGACGTCGACTCGTAGGTGATGGTCTCTGCTACCGCGGTCATACCATCGTGTCCTTGAGCGGGAGACCGAACTCGCCTCCGCCGAACATCTGATATGCCCGTTCTGGATCGTTGGCGGCATGCACGCGTCCGGCATGAGCGTCGCGCCAAAAGCGTTGCAATGGAGCATCGTTCTGCAGAGCAGTCGCGCCTGCACTCTCGAAGAGCAGGTCGATCGACGCGACCGAACGGCCCGTCGCACGGACTTGATCTCGTCGGGCACGCAGTCGCAGTTCGATGGGGACTTCGTCACCGGCCTTCAGAAGTGCGTACTCGTCGGCGACGTTGCCCGACAGCTGACGCCACGCGGCGTCGATATCGCTGCTGGCCTCCGCGATTCGAACCTTGGCGAAGGGGTCGTCCTTTCCGGTTTCACCGACGAACGCCTTGCGGACGCGTTTGCCTTGGTGCTCGACATGGGCAGCGTAGGCGCCCTCGGCCATCCCAACGATCGGTGCGGAGATGGTCGTCGGATGGATTGTGCCCCAGGGCATCTTGTAGACGGGCGCGGTATTGAGCTCGAGACCTTCGGCAGTGTGGTCGTTCATCTTCTTGAAGCTCAGGACGCGGTGCGTCGGAACGAACTTGTTCTCGACGACCACTGTGTTGCTGCCGGTTCCGCGCAGCCCGACAACGTTCCAGACGTCGTCGATGCGGTAGTCCTCGCGCGGGACGAGGAACGTCACGAAGTCGACGGGACGCCCATCCTTGATCACCGGACCACCGAGCATTGCCCACGATGCGTGGTCACACCCGGAGGACCATTGCCACGCGCCCGACAGCTGATATCCGCCGTCGACGACTGTTCCCGCGCCCATCGGGGCGTACGAGGAGGAGATGCGGACGTCGGTATCCCGGCCCCACACGTCCTCCTGTGCCTGTTGCGAGAACAGTGCCAGGTGCCAGTTGTGGACGCCGATGATCGACGACACCCAGCCGGTGGACCCACATGCACTCGCGATCTTCTTCACCGCCGAGTAGAACAGCACCGGGTCTTCCTCGTAACCGCCCCATTGTGCCGGCTGCAGCAGCCGGAAGAATCCTGTCTCCTGAAGGGACTTGACCGTCTCCTCGGGGAGTCTCCTCAAATCTTCGGTTTCCTGCGCTCGTTCGCGCAGTGCGGGCAGCAAGGCTTCGAGCCTCTCCATCACCTCGTGAGTCACGTTTGACTACTCCTGCCTTCAGTGGGTACTCAGCCAAGACTAGAACACGTTCCCGTTACTGTCGAGAACTTGTTCCAACGCTTTCACTAGCCAATTCGTGCACAATTCTATAACGTGTTCTAGTAACTTGATCGAGCAGAAAGCAAGGGGTGCACATGGCTAGGATCCGTGAAATCGACGTGGGAAAAACGCCGACTCGCTATGCACGGGGCTGGCACTGCCTCGGCCTTGCGAAGACGTTCATGGACGGGACGCCGCACGCCGTGCAGGCCTTCGGCACCAAACTCGTCGTGTTCGCCGAGTCGTCGGGCAAGATCGTGGTGCTCGACGGTTACTGCCGCCACATGGGCGGCGATCTGACGCAGGGAACCGTCAAAGGCGATGCCATTGCCTGCCCGTTCCACGACTGGCGCTGGGGTGCGAGCGGCAAGTGCACAGAGATCCCCTACGCCCGACGCGTACCGCCGCTCGCCCGGACACGAACCTGGACGACGCTCGAGCAGAACGGGCAGCTCTTCGTCTGGAACGACGCCGAGAACAATCCGCCGCCCGAGGACGTGACCATCCCCCGCATCGAGGGCGCCTACAGCGACGGGTGGACCGACTGGACGTGGAACTCCATGGTCATCGAGGGCGCCAACTGCCGCGAGATCATCGACAACGTCGTCGACATGGCGCACTTCTTCTACATCCACTACGCGTTCCCGACCTACTTCAAGAACGTCTTCGAAGGGCACGTCGCGTCGCAGTACTTGAACACCAAGGGCAGGCCCGACATCGGTATGGCCTCTCAATATGGCGGAGATACGTTGCTGAAGTCCGAGGCGTCGTACTTCGGGCCGTCGTACATGATCAACCCATTGACCAACATCTACGGCGGGTACGAAGTCAAGAGCGTGTTGATCAACTGTCACTACCCGATCGATCAGAATTCGTTCGTGTTGCAGTGGGGCATCACCGTCGAGAAGCCTGCGGGAATCGACGAGAAGACCGCGGACAAACTCGCCGAGAAGTTCACCGAGGGAATCAGTGTGGGATTTCTTCAGGACGTCGAGATTTGGAAGAACAAGACGAAGATCGACAACCCACTCCTATGCGAGGAGGACGGCCCGGTCTACCAACTGCGGCGGTGGTACGACCAGTTCTACGTCGACGTCGCCGATGTCGACGAGAAGATGACCAGTCGATTCGAGTTCGAGGTCGACACCACCAAAGCCAACGAGGTGTGGCAGCACGAGGTCGAGGAGAACTTGGCCAAGCAGGCAGCGGAGAAAGCCGACGCATGAAGTGGGCGAAGGCTCCGGATTTCGCCGACGACCCGAACCGGGCCGCGAACGTTCACGCGCAGACCGTCAGGGACAAGGAGAACTATCTGGATTCGCGGCTCGCACCTGTCGAGTGTCGCGCCTGTGGAACATGCGTTCTCGTGCGTAAGAACAGTGTCAAACAGACATCGGTGCAGTGGACGTCGAAGCCCGCGAACACGTGTCCCGTGTTCCGGGATGCAGAAAATTCGGCGACGGTCGATTCGTGTCAACGCTTGCAGGATTCGATCGATCACGCGGTGATGGAAGGAATTCTGTCGGTTCCGAATTGACTACTGGGTAGTCTGGGTCCTATGCCGCCGCTCAGGTATTCCATCAACGTCACGCTCGATGGGTGCTGCGATCACCGCTCCATCGTCCCGGACGAAGAAATGCACGCTCGCGCAGCAGCGAACATCGCCCGAGCCGATGCCCTCCTCTTCGGACGCGTCACCTACGAGATGATGGAGTCCGCGTTCCGTCAATCCCCCGGAGCCGAGACAGACGACCCTTTCGCCCAGACAATCGACGCGGCCAAGAAATACGTCGTGTCGAGCACGCTCGCTCAAGTCGACTGGAATGCCGAACTCCTGCAGGGAAATTTGGGCGACGCGGTCTCCGCTCTCAAGCGAGAGCCGGGTAACGGCCTGTTCGTCGGCGGTGTGATGCTGCCGCTCGCCCTGGCAGAGCTCGATTTGATCGACGAGTACGAGTTCGTCGTGCACCCGAGGTTGGTGGGACACGGGCCCACGTTGTTCGCGGGGCTGTCGAAGTATGTCGATCTGACACTCGTCGACCGGCAAGAGTTCGGCTCCGGTGCTGTGGCGATGCGGTACGAGCCGAGAAGGTAAGGCGTCTCGCCAAGCGTGTCGGTGGGGCGTTGTAGCTTCCTACCCATGCAGAAGTTGGGGGACTACCGCAGCGCCGACACGCTCACCGATCATCAAATCAGCTCCGCCATCGTCGAGCTCACCCACACCGAAAACCAACTCGCCGCAGACAAATACGCACTGCTGGCCCACTTCGCCCGCCGCGGCCTCAACCTGAAACAAGGACACTCGAGCCCCGCACACTGGCTCGCCACCGGAACCCGAGTGGCCCACGGCAACGCCGACAAACAATTCGACATCGCCACCTGGCTCACCGCCTGGCCCACCGTCCACACCGCCCTCGCCGCCGGAGACATCCACCCCGCACACGTCCGAGAAATCCACGAAGGATATTGGACAGTGAACACCGCCGACACCACAATCACCACGCAACAGATGGGCGAGGTCGTGCGACTGCTCCTCGATGCCGCGCTCATCGGGACAGTGCACACCGTCAAAGTCAGAGCCAACGAACTCTCCCTCGCCGCCGCCCGCGATGCCCGCGCCCGCCACGAACAGAGACTGCGCGAACAACAACGCCGAGAACAACAGCACCGCGACTGGGAAAAACGCCAACACCAACGCGGGCAAGGCAACGACCCCGTACCTGGCAACGACGACAATTCTCGCGAGGACCCCGAACCGGAACCTGCTCCGGGCCCGATCGGGCCGCCCCCGATCCCGGTGTCGGAGAATGTGGCACTCAACAAGCTGGAGATGTTCCTCCTCGCCAACGGCCGCACCACCGTCAAAGGCGATATCGACACCGTCCTCGCCGAGAAGCTACGAGCGTCGCTGACAGCGCTGTCCAGGCCGCACCCCGAACCCGACGGCACCCGCGATCCACGCAGTCACGCCCGCCGCAACTCCGACGCCCTCTCGCAGATACTCGACGAACACAACACCCGAGGCCACAGTGCACGGCCCGCAACTACGCCCGCGGCGGTCAACGTCACCGTCCACCTCCGCGACCTCCTCACCCCCGACACCACCACCACCACCGACAACACCGCCGGCAGTAGCGGGACGGGCAGCAGTAGCGGGACGGACAGCGGCAGCGGGACAGGTGGCGGGACGTCTTCCGGGCCGACCATGGGCGACCCCGACTGGCCGTTCCACCTCGAATGGACCCAGGCCATCAGCGCAACCCTCGCCCGACTCCTCGCCTGCGACGCCGACCTCACCCCCTTCATCATCGACGACAACGGCATCCCCCTGGCCATGGGACGAACAGTCCGACTCGCCACCGACGAACAACGCCGAGCCGTCACCCTCCGCGACCGCTGCTGCATCATGTGCGGCAAACCTGCCACCTGGTGCCAGGTCCACCACATCGTCTTCTTCCGCGACGACGGACCCACCGACATCACCAACCTCACCCTCGTCTGCACCACCTGCCACCGGCGCATCCACAACGAAGGCTGGGACATCACCCTCGGAGCAGACGGGCACCCCACCGTCATCCCACCCGCCACCGAAGACCCACAACGACAACCCAGACCCAGCTACCACCGACAACGAAAACCCGCCGCATGAGTCCGCAGATAGGGCCGCCGTGACCACACGCATCCACCGCCCACACAAGCAGGCGCGGTGGGCAGGGTGCGCAGGCATCGAGGCCGGGCGTCGTCGTGTCGCCTTCCGGGGCACGGCGATATGGTCGGCATCGCCGTACTCCAGCGGTGCGAAGACAGGTGATGGATGACGTTGCCGGTCAACCGATCTGCTCCTCACCCACCATCTGGGCTACCACCCATATTCGACCGACCACACCGGCAGTTGCCCGTCGCACCGATGCCAGCAATGGGCCTCGCCGTTTACCTTGCCGACTGCTCTGACGACCGAACGCTGGCGTCCGCGCCTCCGTAGCGGCACGACGGCCCCATCCCTCCGCACTGTTCACGCCACTGTCGTTGCCGCCTCGCAGTATCACCTGCACCGGCGCCGAATCGTCGGGCACTGCCGTCGATCTGCTGTGCGCCCGCGCACATCGAGATCGCCACTGCCCGGTCCGCGTTCTCGCGACCGTGGACGCCCACCTGAGCCTCGTCACACAACTCCGCTACCAACGCCGCATTGCGATCCGTGACCCGCTAGAGCCTGCGGCGAATGTTCAGCAGTCGAATCTCGTGGGTGTCGACGACTTCCATATCGGGTTTGGTCGACCTATCTCAGATCGCGTCTGCGTCGACAGCACTGTGCACACCTTTCGCCGCCCTGGCGCCGGCACGGCGTCCCGAAAAGATACAGTCCGCCAGGGACAATCCACTGACGTACGAGTTGGAGCAAATTCCGACGGCAGTGCGACCAGCCGCGTAGAGGCCGGCAATACCCTCTCCCGCTGCGTCTTTCACTTGACCGGACTCCTCGTCAACAACGAGACCGCCCAGCGTGATCATCGGACACGGGTTCATCATCTTGGCGATGCCCGACGCCGCCGGGATCCCGATGTCGAACAGCGCGAACGGCGCCTGCACCACCGGCCGCCGAAAATCGTCGTGCTTGCCGAACGGATCGGCGCTGCCGGACGCAATGGCAGTATTGTGTCGGTCGACGGTCTCGCGCAACCCGACCGGATCGATACCGACCTTCCGCGCCAGATCCTCGATGGTGTCGGCTCGTTTCGCCGTCAACATGAGTCCCGCGTTCTGCACCCGCTGAAACCACATCGACTGCAACGGAAGCTGTTTCTTGGCCTCGCGCACAAGATCCGCGTCCGCGAGCAGCCACCCTCGACCCTCGCCCTTCTCGACGATGACCTGGCCGAGCGCGGCGCCATAGCGGGACTCGTCGACCATCCGCATCCCTGCCCGGTTCACCAGCAGCGACCCGAGGAACGGTACGGGTGGGACGATGAACCGCCACGCCGAGATGCTGCCGAGTTTGTCGGTGGCAGCGCCGAGGTCGGTTGCGAGTTGGATACCGCTACCGTCGTCGCCTGCGGTACCGAGCGCGATGCCGCCCGTATACGCAGGCGCGTGCGTCTTCATCATCGTGCGGTCTGCGACGAACCCTCCCGCACTCAGGATCACCCCGCTACGTGCCTCGATGCGTAGCACCTTCGCATACTTCTTCTCGAGATGCGCGAGCCTACGTTCGAGCAGATACCGAAATTGCGGGGCATAGATTCCCGGTTTTGCGGACAAGAGCCCGATCTGTTTGTGCAGAAATCGAATTGACGCAGGTGCATCGGCGAGGGAATGACATTCGACGCCGACGACTCGCCCTTCGGCCACGACCAAGGAGCATGCCCGACTCTGCGACATCAGCCGCACACCCACTCGTTTTGCCGACGCTGCGAGCGGACCGAAGAGCATTTTGCCCGACGTGCCCTTGCCCTTCGCGCGATGGCCCCTCGGCGCTGGTTTCGCGACGACCCGAAATTCGCCTGCGGCCTCGCTTCCCGAGTAGTACAGGTAATGCCGGTTGCTGGGATACGACGTTTTGTACGGGCAGAGTGACGCCTCGAAGGGAACGCCCTGGTCCTTCAGCCACTCGATCATTGCTGGACTGTCGTCACAGAATCGGCGCAGAGTTGCCTGCCCGACTGCGTCGCCCACTTCTTTGCTCAGGTAGGCGAACATGGCGTCGGCCGAATCCTCGATCCCTGCCGACTTCTGCACGGACGTTCCCCCGCCCGCGTAGACGACTCCGCCGGAGATCGTGCTCGCGCCCCCGCCCACGTATCGGTCGACCGCGATGACGTCGGCTCCGCCTTGGGCTGCCTCGATTGCAGCCGCTGCGCCCGCTGCTCCGAATCCCACGACCACCACGTCGGTATGTAAATCCCAGGACACCACTCTTACCCTCCCATCCAAACTGGAACGTGTTTTCGTTTCAAACGACAAATCTATTGATACTTCCTGGCAGAAAGCATGGACTGTCGATGCCATCATTCTATAACGTGTTCTACATGAGTACGCAGGAATACGACATCGTCGTGGTCGGAAGCGGCGCAGGCGGCATGACCGCCGCGCTCACCGCGGCCCACAACGGACAGAGCGTCGTCGTCGTCGAGAAGGCAGCCCACTTCGGTGGATCGACAGCTCGCTCGGGCGGCGGCGTGTGGATCCCCAACAACGAGGCACTGCAGGCCGATGGCGTCGACGACACCCCGGAAGCTGCCCGCGACTATCTTCACGCGATCATCGGCGACGTCGTCTCCAAGGAACGCATCGACACCTATCTCGAGCGCGGTCCGGAAATGCTGAGCTTCGTCCTGCGCAACTCACCGCTGAAGATGCAGTGGGTCCCCGGTTACTCCGACTACTACCCGGAAGCGCCCGGCGGCCGGGTCGGTGGCCGGTCCGTCGAGCCGACCCCCTTCGACGCGAAGTGCCTCGGCGCAGAGGTGAACAATCTCGAACCAGACTACGGAAAAGCACCACTCAACGTCGTACTCACCCAGGCCGACTACCGCACCATCAATCTGCTCAGACGTCACCCCAGCGGCATCGCCCGGGTACTTCGCGTCGGAATGCGCTGGATGGCAGCCAAACTCACTGGTAAACACCTACTTGGCAGAGGCCAGGCACTCGCTGCTGCCCTCCGAGCCGGGCTTGCGGACGCGAACGTTCCGGTACTCCTCGACACCCCGATGACCGACTTTCACGTCGAGGACGGCCGAGTCACCGGCGTCACCGTCTCCGGCGGCAACGTCTTCAAGGGAAGACTCGGCGTCGTATTGGCGGCAGGCGGTTTCGAACACAACGAGGAGATGCGTAAGCAGTACCAACGAGAACCCATCGGCACCGAGTGGACCGTGGGTGCGAAAGCGAACACCGGCGACGGCATCCGAGCCGGTCAGAAGCTCGGCGCTGCAGTCGATCTGATGGACGACTCCTGGTGGGGCCCGTCCATTCCGCTGACCGGCGGGCCGTGGTTCTGCATTGCCGAGCGCACTTTGCCCGGTGGCATCATGGTCAACGGCTCGGGTAAGCGCTTCCTCAACGAAGCGGCGCCCTACGTCGAAGCCGTCCATGCGATGTACGGCGGAAAGTTCGGCGTCGGGCAGGGGCCAGGCGAAAACATCCCCACCTGGATGATCATCGACCAGCGCTACCGTGACCGATACATCTTCGCGGGTCTGCAACCGAAGAAGGCTTTCCCATCTCGCTGGATGAAAGCGGGCATCGTCGTCAAAGCCGAAACCGTCTCGGAGCTCGCCGACAAGACCGGTCTCCCTGTCGCCGAACTCAGCGCAACGGTGGAGCGGTTCAACGGGTTTGCACGCACTGGCGTCGACGAGGATTTCCGCCGCGGCGAGAGCGGCTACGACAAATATTACGGCGATCCGACCAACAAGCCGAATCCAAGCCTGGGCGTTCTGGACAAGCCACCGTTCTATGCGGTCAAGATGGTGCCGGGCGACCTCGGCACCAAGGGCGGCCTCGTCACCGATGCGGACGCTCGCGTGCTGCGTGAGGACGGCACCGTCATCGACGGTTTGTACGCGGTCGGCAACGCCAGCGCCCCGGTCATGGGACACACCTACGCGGGCCCCGGCGCAACCATCGGGCCGGCGATGACATTCGGCTACCTGGCGGTCCTCGACATGATCGCAAGGGGACATCGGTGAGCATCGACCTCCATACCGCTCTGGGAGCCGAGCTGCCGCCGATCCAATTCTCCTGGACAGCAACCGATGTGCAGACCTACAACCTCGCGATCGGCGCCGGCTCGAATCCCCTAAACGAACGCGAACTCCTCTACCTCGACGACGCGAAGCCGTCCGTCCTTCCGACGTTCGCCACGGTCGCATCGACCTTCCACGCCACCGAGGCGCCCCAGGTCAAGTTCCCCGGCATCGACATCGATCTCGCAAACGTCGTACACGGCGGCCAGGAAGTGCGGGTGATGGGTCCGATCCCGCCGTATGGCCAGGCGCGAACAACCACCCGCATCAGCGACATCTGGGACAAGGGGAGCGCCGCGGTGATCCTCCAGGAATCGACGACGACCACACCGGACGGTACCGAACTGTGGCGGACCCGGTCGTCGATCTTCGCGAAGGGCGAGGGAGGGTTCGGCGGCGAGCGCGGACCCTCGCACACGCACGCTCCACTCGATCGAGATCCCGATGCGGTGGTCCTGATACCGATCCTCCCCCAGCAGGCACTGATGTATCGCATGTGCGGTGATCGCAATCCGCTGCATTCGGATCCCGGATTCGCCAGCGCAGCAGGGTTTCCCCAACCGATACTGCACGGTCTGTGCACCTACGCAATGGTGTGTCGAGCCATCTCCGCTGCACTTCCGGGTGCACCCACCACCGGCTTCGCCGCTCGGTTCGCCGGCGTCGTGTATCCGGGCGAGACGCTCGAGTGCCAAATCTGGGACAACGAAAACGAGTTGACGGCGATCGTCACGATCCCCGAGCGAAGTGGCGCTACAGTTCTCACCGACGTCGTCCTGAAGCGCTGATCCACCCGAGAAAGACGGAATCACAGTGACACAGTTCAATCGCCGCACCTTCATCGCGGCAACCGCAAGTGCCGTGGCCGCAGCGTCGGTCGTGCGGGCGGTCCCCGCAGGTGCGGTGCCGTTCGGAAGCGCCGACACGACGATCCCCGCGCCCCCGAACTTTCCGGCAGGCATCCCCCTCTACCAGCAGCGTTATCAGAACTGGTCGAAGGAGATCATCCTCGACGCGATCTGGACGTGCTCGCCGGTGACACCGGATGATGTTGTTCGACTTGCCAACTGGGCACACGAGAACGACTACCGTATTCGACCCCGCGGAGCAATGCACGGCTGGACTCCCCTGACCATCGTCAATGGTGAGAACATCGATCGGACAGTCCTGGTGGACACCATGGTTCACCTCAACGGAATCTCCGTGAACCCAGCGTCGTCCACGGTGTCCGCAGGCGCGGGTGCGACCCTCGAAGCGATTCTGCAGCAACTCGAGAACAACGGACTCGGCTGGGTCAGCGTCCCTGCACCTGGGGTCCTGTCCGTCGCGGGCGCACTTGCCGTCGACGCACACGGTGCTGCGGTGCCCGCGGTAGGGGAAGTACCCGTCGCGGGAACGACCTACGGTTCACTCAGCAACCTCGTCACCTCATTGACTGCCGTCGTATGGGACGGATCCGCCTATGCGCTCCGGACATTCGACCGCTCCGAACCCGAAATCACACCGCTTCTGACACACCTCGGTCGAACATTTCTGACGTCGGTAACAATGCAGGCAGGCGTCAACTCGCGGATGAGATGCCAGAGCTACACCGACATCGGGTGGCGTGAGTTGTTCGGTGGCCCAGGCGCTTCAGGCCGCACATTCGAGAAGCATCTCGACGAGACCGGACGAGTCGAGGCGATCTGGTACCCCTTCACCGAGAATCCGTGGCTCAAGGTGTGGTCGGTTTGCCCGGAAAAGCCACCGACGGCTCGCGAGGTGACCGGGCCCTACAATTACATTTTCTCCGACAACCTGCCCGAGATCGCCTCCGATCTGATCGGCCAGCTGACCGCCGGAAACACCTTCATTGCACCGGCATTCGGTCAGGTCTTCTACGGGACGACCGTCGCAGGACTAGCAGCGACCGCATCGAACGACCTGTGGGGTTGGGCCAAGGACGTCCAGTTCTACATCAAACCGAGCACTCTGCTACTCACCGAGGGCGGTGGCGCGGTCATCACCTCACGTGCCAACGTGGCTCAGGTGATCGCGGACTTCACGCAGTGGTTTCACGAACGCACCTCGTACTACCAGTCCATCGGCCAGTTTCCGATCAACGGCCCAGTCGAGATCCGCTGCTGCGGCATGGACGACCCGGCGGACGTCGTCGTCGATTCAGCCGGTCCACCCACCATCTCCGCGATGCGTCCTCGCCCTGATCATCCCGAGTGGAATACCGCGGTATGGCTCAACGTCCTCGGCGTACCGGGAACGCCGGGGATGTTCGCCTTCTACCGCGAGATGGAGCAGTGGATGCGTGGCCATTACAGCGGCGGATGGGCGACCTTCCGACCCGAGTGGTCCAAAGGCTGGGCTTTCAGCTCCGAACTTCCCTACAAGGATGCAGGCGTCATCGAGAACACCCTGCCGGACACTTATCGAGCAGGTGTTCCGAGTACCGAGAACTGGGACACCGCGAGGGCGACTTACAACGAGCTCGACCCGCACCGGATCTACAGCAACACCATGATCGACCAACTGCTGCCCTGAGACTGGGCTGGGAGCAGGGTCGGCCGACTCCAGCCCATGAGCGCGATGTCGATGGAGCCTTCGTCGCTGCTCGTCGCGCCGTGATCGACGGGTTCCACCCTGGGTTTCGTGTATACAAATGATCTACGTCCTCGAATGTGGCACCGTAAAGAAAGGGGCGAGCGCCGAAGGCACAACGCAGGGAAGGACACACCCATTGAAATGGTGGCTGTTTCCGACTCTCGGAGGGCTGGCGGGTGTCGCCTATTTCCTGGTTCCACCGGGCTTGATGTCCGAGTCGATCTTCGTCGGGATCGGAACGCTGTCGATTCTCGCCGTGGTCATCGGAATCCGAATCAACCGGCCGGTGTCCGCGGCGCCGTGGATATTGATTGCCATAGGTTCCGGGCTGTGGGTGATCGGAGATTTGGCATTCCTGATACTTACCGATGTCGAAGCCCAGTTGCCGATGGCATCGATCGACGACGTGGTTTATCTACTCGGGTATCCCGTGCTGGCTGCGGGACTTTTCCTGCTGGTTCATCGGGAGTGGGGGCGGGGCGAACTCGGATATATCGCCAACAGCGCCATCGTGATGATTGCCTTCGGTTTGCTGATGTGGGTGTTCGTGGTCGATGCCGACTCCGTCGACGTCTCGACCACTGCAGGCATCGTCAGTGTCGCGTATCCGGCCATGGACGTGTACCTGCTGGGGCTGTTGGTCCATTTCATCGGTGCCACCGAGTGGGAGAGCACCTCCTTCCGATTGATGACAGCCGCTGTGGCCCTGGCGCTCGCCGCCGACACAGCAGCAAACGTCACCGCCATCGGTGTCACGGGCAGTGATCCGAACATTCTCGACATCGGCTACCTGTCCTTCTACCTATTGGTCGGCACTGCTGCCCTGCACCCGTCGATGAGGGCGTTGACTCCACGTATACCGAAGAGTCGAAGCTCCACCGCGGCTGCATCCTTCGGCATGCCGACGGTCATGGTGCTGGCGGTTGCGGCGTTGACTCCACCCGCGGTCATGGTCGTTCTGCTGGCGCGAGGCGATCCCGTATCGGGTTGGGGCTGGCCGCTGGTTCTGTCGGCGACGTTGCTTGTGTGCCTGGTGTTCACGCGTGTGGTCGAGTTGTTGAGATTGCTTCATCGTCAGACTCGGTCGCTGCGGGCCACCGCCCACACCGATTTCCTCACCGGATTGCTCAATCGCCGAGGACTAGAGGATTGGATCGACGACAGCGACTCGCCCCTGGCAATCCTGCTCTTGGACATCGACCGATTCCAGGACATCAACGACACGTTCGGCCACACCATCGGTGACGCGGTCCTGCAATCGGTGGCCGACCGGTTACGCCGCGCCCTGAAGGTGCGGGGCGTCGTGGGCCGACTCGGGGCCGACGAGTTCGCCGTTGGGCTCTGCGGAGGAGAGTCCGAGGCGCATGCCGTCGCGCGCACGATGCACGATTCGTTGCGCCGTCCCATCACCGTCCGCGGCGCGACACTTCTGGTCGAGGCGAGTATCGGGATTGCCACCGGTCGCCGCGAAGACGGCGCCGAAGCCCTGATCCAGCATTCCAACCTGGCGATGCAGTCGGCCAAAACAGTCCAACCTCGTATCGCCACCTACACGACCTCGATGGACCGTGACAGCAGCCGACAACTACTTCTGTTGAGCGATCTCACGTCCGCGATCGAGCAGGACCGTTTAGAGGTCTATTACCAACCACAGGTCGACCTCAGGTCGATGACCGTCGTCGGCGTCGAAGCACTTCTTCGATGGAACCATCCGGTCTCGGGGTTGCTAGAGCCCGACCTGTTTCTACCGATGGCCGAACGGACCGGCCTCATCCGGCCGCTTCTCGACGTCGTGCTGCGCAAGGCACTCGTACAACGCCAGATATGGTGCAGCGAGGGAATCGATCTCGTCGTGTCGGTCAACATATCCACCCGCAATCTGCTCGACAGCGGAATCGTCGAACAGGTCGCCTGGGCCTTGGCGGACGCAGCGGCCTCCCCACAGAACCTCATCGTCGAGATCACCGAAACCGCTGCGATGACGGACCCGCCCGGTGCCGTCGATGCATTGCTGGGGCTTCGCGCCCTCGGAATCGCCCTGGCGATCGACGACTACGGCACGGGGTACAGCTCGCTCGCATATTTGCAACAGCTGCCGGTTCAGCAGCTCAAGATCGACAAGGCCTTCGTCTTGGATATGGCGACCATCCCGGCGCACCACGTGATCGTGCGCTCTACCATCGATCTAGCCAGCGCACTCGGGCTCACGATCACCGCGGAAGGCGTCGAGAACCATGAAACCCTGTTGGAGTTGAAGAGAATGGGCTGCCACTATGCGCAGGGTTACGATCTCGGTAGGCCCATGCCCGCCGACGAGATACCGGCTGCGGTGGCGAAAGTCCACGCCGAGCTGGGGGAATTCAGGACGGTCGATGAGCACCGATAACCCGATGTCGGTATACACAGCTATCCGGTCACGGCGTGACGTGAGAAGTGAGTTCGACGGCAACGTGATCGAGGACGCGGTACTGCAACGGATTCTCGATGCTGCACACTGCGCACCCAGCGTCGGCAACACTCAACCATGGGATTTCGTGATCGTTCGATCACCGGACACCCTCGCCGAATTCGACCGTCACGTCGGCCAGGAGCGAGCGGCGTTCGCACAGTCACTGCCGGCCGACCGCCGAAAAACCTTCGATCCCATCCGGATCGAAGGGATCGAAACGAGCCGGACAGGCGTCGTCGTCACCTACGACCCCGATCGCGGCGGCCAGCACATTCTCGGACGCGCCACCGTCGACGACACCGGAATCTTCTCTGCCGTATTGGCCGTCGAAAACCTGTGGCTGGCAGCGATCGCGGAGGGGATCGGCGTCGGTTGGGTATCGTTCTACCGGGAGGAGTTCCTGACCGAACTACTCGCAATTCCAGCGCCCGTCCGACCGGTGGCGTGGCTGTGTGTCGGCCCGGTGACCGAATTCCAACAAGTACCCGACCTCGAGCGCTTCGGGTGGCGCGAGCGCCGTCCGCTCAGCTCGGCAATGCACTACGAGAAGTTCGGCGGCACGAAATGAGACCAGCTATCGCAAGCACAGGCACCGCGAGACGAGTACTGACGATTCTCGCGGTAGCGGCCCTGGCCGCGAGTTGCAGCACCGACGCCGAGCCCCCTCCCTCGACCCCTGCCGACACTCCAGCCGCCGAACCTGCGGCCGCGCCGCCGTCCGCGACCCCTGCAGGGACCGTCGTGCCACTGGAGGGCGGACCGGAAGGGATCGTCGTCACCGCATCGGGTATCGCGGCCGTCGGTGTGCGTGAACCCGACGGAATTCGGCTACTCGACGCGGCAACCGGTTCGGAGCGTGCGTTCGTCCCGACTTCCGGAGCGCCGCGCCATCTTTCGCTCGCGGGACCGGACGGGCCGGTCCTCGCCCCGCTGGAACAGACCGACGAGTTGCTCAGCGTCGATCCGGCCAGCGGCGCGGTACTGGACGAGGTGCCAGGAGTCGGCAGGCAACCGCACGACGCCGTAGCGGTCGCCGATGGCACGATCGTGGTTACCAACGAAATGGGCGGAGGCGTCGTCTTCGTGCGCGACGGCACGGTGGTGTCGACACTGCCTGCCGGTCCGGTTCAACCCGGGGGCGTGGCCGCGGTGGGTGACGTAGCGGCGGTTGCCGACGTCCAGGGCAACGGCATCTGGATTTACGGCGGAGAGAAGCTCGTGGCTCAGGCTCCGCTCGGCACCAAACTCACGCACGCACTTTCGCTCGACAATGGCCTTGCCGCCTTCGCCGACACCGACGGAGGCGCGGTGTTCATCGAACGGATCGATCCGCAGGTCACCGAAGTTGCGAAGATCGAAACACCCGGTAAGCCATACGGTTTGGCATACGACGCGAAGCGCAAACTACTGTTGATCACCCTGACGGAATCGAACACGCTTCGCGTCATCGATGTTGCAGACCCGGCCGCACCGAAAATGGTCACCGACCTTCCGACCGTGCGTCAGCCCAATTCGATTGCGGTCGATCCCGCTTCCGGATCTGTGCTCGTCACCGGCAGCGACCCGGGAGATGACTCGTCGCTACAGATCATTCCGTCCGGGTTGCTGGGGTCCTGATCTTTCGGGGAGCTCACCAACCCCAGCTGCCGGGAATGCCCTTGAACGGTCCGACGACGTCGCGGGTGATCCACCCTTCGTAGAAGCCGCCCTCCTGCGGGGTGACGCGCTCACCGTCGACCTCGCATTCCAACCGGCTCGGGGAGAAGGCCAGGTGCCCGGTAATGGGCAGAAAACTTGCGGTGGGTGTCTCGTAGCTCCACGCCGCGCCGACGCTGATCGAATCGTGCCCGTGCACGTCCCAGTACGTCGCCGCGCCCTTCCACTCACAGTGTGTGGAGCGGGTGTCCGACGGAGTAAGCGCGTCTGCAGCAACGTCGTCACGTGGGACGTACCAGGTTGGCGGATGACTGGTCTCCAGAACACGCCAGGCGTCACGAGTCTCTGCGACGAGGACGCCCTGAAGCCGTACGGTGATCAGGCGGCTGGACTGTTCGAGCAGCGGTGGCCTGGGATAGTCCCACACGGATTCCTGTCCGGGGCCGGGCACCTCTGGCGTCATTGTGCTCATCTTCTCGATAGTGCCACCAGCAGGTACTGCCGCGCCACGGACCGCGCTACCGTCCGCACAGACGAGCAGGTCACTCCCGACAGGGCTGACTCACATCAGCACGGGTCAGGGAGCATCCACCGGATACAGGTCCTCGGCGCGGTCCTCGTCGAGAATCCAACGGTCGACATCTTCCAAAGGATCCCCGTTCGATTCGGCGGTCGACTCCAGCCGATGCAGCAACTCACTCGTCGACTCGGCACTCTTCACATCGCTCGCCGGAGCGGCATCGAGCGGCACCTCGAAGGACGGTGCGGTTTCGGGGCGAGCCCGAACAAGAGTGTCGGAGGTGAACTGTGCACTGCCGAACCTGTCGGCCATCGGGGCTGATTCCTCAGCCGACACGCCAGCACCTGCCGCGCTGCGCCTCTCGACGGGCATAGCAGTTTCCACCGGCACCTGCCCCGTCAGACCCTCAGCCGATCGGCCGGCGCGAGCCGTCTCGTCAGCAACGAGACTCTGAGCTTCGATCGCAGAAACAGACGGGATCCTGACCAGGATGCCGAGACCGTGGGTGGCTGCCAGAAGACTGACCGGCGCCACGGTCGCGATCGCGGCCGACAGCGCCGGATGAAGAGTTCCCGCCTGAGAGATGAACGCGTGCAGCGCATTTGCGCCGATGCTGACCAACGCTGCGATGATCAGGACCGCCCAGAAGAAACGTCGACCACTTCGTTGTTCCTGGAACTGCGCCAGGGCGATCACAGAGATGGTTGCTTGCAAGATGGTGCCGTCCACGATGACGGGCCACAGCCACGACAGATTCCTCGGCACCCCCGCCATGGTCGCCAGATCCCACAGCGCGGCGAAGCTCAGGACGAACGAAGCGATACCGATGACAGTGGTGATGACGACCGCACTGACGAGCGTCGCGCGAAGGACCTTGTTCATGAGTCGACATCTTGCCCGGCGACACCGACACGAAACGGAAAGCGTGCTCAGCCACCCACCGCAGCGACGTAGAACGCAGCGCCGACCGTGCAGGTCAGAAGGCACAGCAGCAGCGTTCCCACCGCGAACGGCCACGAGATGCGTTTACGCGCAATCCGAACGATCGTCAGGATGAGCCCGACAACTCCGACCACACCGGCGGTCACGAGTGTCGCCGCGACGGCTGTGACAGCGCCGCCGGCGCTACATGTGCCTGTCGGGCAGTAGTCGAGAAATGCAAGCGAAAAGATTCCAGCGAGGACGGCGAGTCCACCGAGCATGAAGGTGAATACGAGCGAGGCCACCGAGATCGCTACATCCCACCCAGGGACCGGGGGTCGATTCTGGATGCTGGACACCAGGTGAGGTTAGGCGAGTCGGGGTTCCGCGCGGTAGTGGCCTGCACGGTCGTGCGCCGACATTCCGCCCCAGACCCCGTACGGTTCGTTCGCCGCCAGCGCGTGGGACCTGCACTGCACGAGAACCGGGCACTCCGAGCACACGGCCTTGGCTTTGCGCTCGCGCACCGCACGCGCCCGACCCCGTTCACCCTCAGGATGGAAGAAGACCGAGGAGTCGTAACCGCGGCACAGTCCTTCGAGCTGCCAGTCCCACACATCTGCGTTGGGTACCGGAAGTTCGACCGGCCGGGAGGGCACACCTCTCACCATCGTCGTCTCCTCATACACACTGCTGCATTCAGGCTTGTGACCCGTCCGCGAACACCATAGTTGTCGTGAACCAGTTCACTATTTCGCATTAAACATACATTTGGCAAGCAATTCATCCATTCGTATGCCTTAAAAACCAGCACTGCTGCTTCATCTTTCGTCGAGACGCTCGAGTTCGGCGAGGATCTGCGCAGCGATCTCGGCCGGAGGAGGACCGACGTCGATAACGATTGCGCGCTCATCGGGATCGATGGGTTCCAGCGTGGACAACTGGGTGTCGAGCAATGTGCTGGGCATGAAATGGTCCATGCGCGCATTGAGCCTGCCGCTGATTCGATCGCGCGTACCTGCCAGATGTACGAACACGACGTCGTCGCCCGAGCCGTTCCTGAGCACATCCCGGTAGCTGCGCTTGAGCGCCGAGCAGGTGACGATTCCGGGCTTGCCCTCCTCGGTGTGTGTCCGGATCCAGTCGGCAATTCTCTCGAGCCACGGCCAGCGATCTTCGTCGGTCAGCGGCGTCCCCGACGCCATCTTCGCCACATTCGACGCCGGATGCAGATCGTCGCCCTCCTCGAGGTCCCACTGCAACGCGCCTGCGAGAATTCCTGCGACGGTGGACTTTCCGGATCCGGACACTCCCATGATCACAAGGACCGGGTCATTGATGCTCATGTCAGATCACCACACTCAGCGCAAGCACACCCGCCAGGCCCGTTACCGAAATTACGCATTCCATCACGCTCCATGTCTTCAGGTTCTGCACAACCGTCGTACCCAGATACTCCTTGACCAACCAGAATCCCGCGTCGTTGACGTGGGATAGGAACAGCGATCCCGCGCCGATCGCGAGAACCATCAGCGAGACGTGCGAGGACGACAGCTCTGCGGCAACGGGAGCCAGAATTCCCGACGCCGTCACGGTCGCCACCGTCGCAGACCCTGTCGCGACTCGAATGAGAACTGCAACGAGCCATGCCAGGAACAGAACGGGAAGGCTGCTCGATTTGATGGCGTCCGCGATCACGTCGGCGATGCCCGTATCGATGAGAACCTGTTTGAAACCGCCACCGGCACCGACGATCAACAGAATTCCCGCGATCGGGGGCAGCGAGCTTTCGAGCGATTTCGCGATGGCCGGGCGATCCATTCCCCCGCCTCGTCCGAGGAGGCCGATGCCCGCCAGCACAGCGAGCCCCAGCGCAACGATCGGCGTTCCGAGAAAGTCTAACAGACCCTTCAGCGACGAATCGGATTCAGCTGCAAGCACATCTGCAGCAGCCTTGCCCAGCATCAGAACCACCGGCAGCAGGATGGCCGCGAGGGTGGCAGCGAAACTCGGCCGTCGGCGGGATTCCTTGTCTTCGTCCGAGGTTTCGAACAGCGCGGGCACCGGCACATCGACCCACTTGGCGGCGAGCTTTCCGAACAGCGGGCCTGCGACGATGACCGTCGGGATCGCCACCAGCACCCCGAGACCGAGGGTGAGACCGAGGTTCGCGTTCAGTGCCGAGACCGCCACGAGCGGGCCCGGATGTGGAGGTACGAGACCATGCATCGCCGACAGACCGGCAAGCGTCGGAATCGCGATCCGGATCAATGGCTGACCGGACCTACGCGCCACCAGAATGATGACCGGCATCATCAATACGAGGCCGATCTCGAAGAACATCGGCAGACCGATCACCGCTCCGACGAGGGCCATCGTCCACGGCAGCATCGCTGGGGACGATCGGCCGACGAGAGTGTCCACGACTCGGTCAGCGCCCCCGGAGTCGGCGAGCAATTTGCCGAACATCGCGCCGAAGCCGATCAGGATGCCGACGCTGCCCATCGTTGCACCAAAGCCCGTGACGAACGCGGCGACCGAATCGGCCGCCCCGAGCCCTGCAGCGATTCCGACACCGACGGCGCCGATGGTCAGCGAGAGAAACGGGTGCAGTTTCAACCAGGTGATGAGCCCGATGATGACCGCTACGCCGACGACGGCTGCGGTGATGAGCTGCGCATCGGACGCCGAGGCGCTTTCGGCGGCTTGGGCAAGTGTCGTGAACATGGACTTCGGCCTGTCTGCGTGAGGTGGGTCGGCCTCGATGAAGCGAGGTGACTCCGCTCACTATCCCCAATAGTCATACAATTGGCAAGCACCAATCCCAATTGCCATACTAATGACGTGGGTATGAGGGGCTTGCTGTCAGCCGGCCGCCGCGTGGCGCTGCGGAAATACCACCTCGTCGCACAGTCTTGCGTCAAGAGAAGTCGCACAGTCTTGCGACAAGAGAACCTGTGCGATCCGTGGCACGATCGACCTGTGGTGGCTGAAGTTCGCGCAGATTTCCTGCAGTTACACGATTCCGTACTCGAAAAACTGGGTCGGTCGATCGTGGACGGCAGTGTGCCTGCAGCCACCCGGATCTCCGCCGACGACGTTGCCGCACGCTTCGAGGTATCTCGAACGGTCGTCCGCGAAGTCGTGCGAGTCCTCGAGTCTCTCGGGCTGCTCACCGTCCGACGTCGGGTCGGGATCACCGTTCTCGATTCCGTGCACTGGAACTCGCTGGATCCCCTGGTCATTCGGTGGCAGCTGGCGGGCCCGAACAGAGCTACGCAACTCATCGTCCTCAGCGAATTGCGGTCGGGTATCGAACCTTTGGCCGCCAGACTTGCCGCAAGCCGAGCCACCCCTGAGCAGTGCGGGCAGCTGACCGCCGCGGTGATCGGCATGTCGGCCACCTCGCGGGCCGCGAACTCCGACGCCTATCTCGCCCACGACTCGGACTTCCACCGCACCCTGCTGGCTGCGTCGGGGAATCCGATGTTGCGGTCGATGTCCGACATCGTCGTCGAGGTGCTGGCGGGGCGCACCCGTCACGCGTTGATGCCCCACCAGGCCGATCCCGAAGCAATCCGTCTGCACGGCGTCGTCGCGTCGGCGATCCAGGCGGGTGACTCCGTTACCGCCGAACGGGCGATGCTCGAGATCGTGACCGAATCCGCAACGGCGATGACTGCTACTGCTACGGCGCCGACAGGATCAGACCCGACGTAGGAACTCCAGTTCCCGCGGTCACCAGAACGTTCGACGCGCCGGGGACCTGGTTGACGGATGTACCGCGGATCTGCCTGACGCCCTCCGCGATTCCGTTCATGCCGTGGATGTACGCCTCGCCCAACTGACCACCGTGGGTGTTGAGCGGCAGCCTGCCGCCGAGTTCGATCGCACCGCCCGCGATGAAATCTTTCGCCTCACCCCGTCCGCAGAATCCCAGCTCTTCGAGCTGCATCAGCACGAAAGGTGTGAAGTGGTCGTACAGAACGGCCATCTGCATGTCCGACGGCGTCAGCCCCGACTGCGCCCACAGCTGGTCGCCGACGAGTCCCATCTCCGGTAGACCCGTCATCGCATCGCGGTAATAGCTGGTCATGATGTATTGATCCGGACCGCTGCCCTGAGCTGCTGCGGTGATGACCGCTGCCGGATTGGGCAGGTCCTTGGCGCGTTCGGCCGAGGTTACGACGATGGCTATGCCGCCGTCGGATTCCTGGCAGCAGTCCAGAAGGTGTAGCGGTTCGGCGATCCACCGCGAATTCTGATGATCCTCCAAGGTGATCGGCTTGCCGTAGAAGAACGCGGCGGGATTGTTTGCCGCATGCTTGCGATCCGCGACAGCCACTCGGCCGAAATCTTCGCTTGTCGCGCCGTAGACGTGCATGTACCGACGCGCAACCATCGCCACGAACGACGCCGGTGTACCCAAACCCTGTGGGTACGACCACCCGGCGTCGATGCCCGACGACGTCGGTGCCGCCGCGAGGTGCGAAGCTACCTGACCGAACCGTGCACCCGACCGTTCGTTGAACGCCCGGTAGGCGACGACGACGTCGGCGACACCGGTAGCGACTGCCATCGCTGCCTGTTGGATCGTCGCGCACGCGGCTCCGCCGCCGTAGTGAATCCGACTGAAGAACTTGAGATTCGGAATCCCGACGGCACGCGCAACGGCCGTCTCGGTGTTGGTGTCCATCGTGAACGACGTCAAACCGTCGACGTCCGCGGGGGTGAGCCCAGCGTCGTCGAGCGCCGAGGTGACGGCCTCGGCAGCGAGCCGAAGTTCGCTGCGTCCCGAATCTTTCGAGAAATCCGTCGCACCGATCCCGACGATCGCAGCCTTGCCGGACAGACCGCTCACGACAGTCTCACCGTCGCCGTGATGTGATCCCCGAGGGAGTCCGTGCCGACGACCTCGACGGTCACCTCGTCGCCGGACACCTCCGCCACCCGGCCGGTCAAGGTCAAGGTGTCGTAGGCGTACCAGGGCACTCCGAGCCTCAACGCGATCGAGCCCAACACCGCCGACGGACCGGCCCAATCGGTGACGAATCGCTGAACCAAGCCGGTGTCGGTGAGAATGTTGACGAAGATGTCCTTCGAGCCACGCTCGATGGCCTTGTCGCGATCGTGGTGTACATCCTGAAAGTCTCTGGTGGCCAACGCCGTCGATACCACAAAAGTCGGATCGGCGGTGATCTGCAACTCGGGCAGTGTCTCACCAACGGATGCGATCATCGGACAGGACTCCCCGGAACCAGGCGCGGTCTCCAGGCAGGCAGCGTCAGGTCGTCGTCGACGTGCAGAAACTCGACCTCGACCGGCAACCCGACGGCGACATCGACCGGTTCGATCCCTCGAAGTTCACCGAGCATCCGTACTCCTTCTTCCAGTTCGACGAGAGCCACCACGAACGGCAGCGTGCGACCGGGCACTTTCGGCGCATGGTGAACGACATAGCTGAACACCGTGCCGCGCCCGCTGGCCACGACGTAATCGATCGGTTCCGATGTGTCCTGCCAGATCGCGGGGATCGGCGGATGCCGTAGCGAACCGTCCTGCACGCGTTGGATCCTGAGTTCGCGTTCCTTGGCGCCGTCCCAGAAGAACTGGGTTTCCTGCGATGCAACTGGCCTGATCTGTTCGGACACATCGGGTGTGGTGGTGGGCACGAACTTGAGGACCCGGAAGAGCATCTCGGCGACCGGCTCGTCCCCGACGTACCAGGTGTTGTGGACCGTGACGAACCAGCCGAGTCCGAGGCCGGTCTTCTTCGGGCCGACGACGCCGCCGAGGCGAGCAGTCAGCGACACTTCCTCGCCGAGTTGCAGGTAGCGGTGATAGGTCTGTTCGCAGTTCGTGGCAACGATAGAGGTGAATCCGGCCTCGTCGAGAATCTCCATCATCTGTCCGAGCGGATCATCGGCAGATCGCGTTCGGTGCAGGCCGCCCATCGTCCACACCTGCGCCATGGCGGGCGGCGCCACGACGCCTTTGTGCCCGGCAGCTCGAGCGGCGGCGTCGTCGACGTAGATGGGGTTGACGTCGCCGATGGCCTCGATCCAGTTGTTGATCATCGGCTGATTGACAGGGTCGCGGCCCACTCGGGGCGAGCAGTCCCCCTGTGCTGCAATACTTCTTGCGGCATCGAGAACGGATTCGCTCATCGAATCACCCTCGGCAGTCCGAGTCCGGACGTCGCGATCAGCTCGCGCATCACCTCGTTGACCCCGCCTCCGAACGTGATGACGAGATTGCGCTTGATCTGTTTGTCCAACCAATCCATCAGTTTCGCGGTGTCCGGATCGGCGGGGTTGCCGTGGCGGCCGACGAGTTCCTCCGCGATTCTCCCGACGCGTTGGATCCGCTCGGTGGCAAACACTTTCGTTGCCGACGCGTCGGCGACGTCGACCGCGTCGGCCTTACTGGACGCCACCTGCCAGTTCAGCAGTTCGTTGATGCGGAACGTCGCGTGGATTTCCCCGAGCGCTCGGCGAACATCGGAGTGACCGAGCAGGTCGTGCACGCGTGCCCAGGTAGACAATCTGAGATACAGCCCGGCGATGCGACCGGCGGGACCGAGCATGACGCGCTCGTGGTTGAGCTGAGTGGTGATGAGCCGCCAGCCCGCGTTCTCCTCCCCCACCAGCATGTCCACGGGAACGCGTACGTCGTTGTAGTACGTCGCGTTGACGTGGTGCGCACCGTCGCACGTGATGATCGGCGTCCACGAGTAACCGGGATCCTTCGTGTCGACGATCAGCATCGAGATCCCGCGGTGCCGCGAATCGGGGGCACCGGTGCGCACAGCCAGCCAGATGTAGTCGGCGTCGTGGCCCCCGGTGGTAAAGATCTTCTGTCCGTTGACGATGTACTCGTCGCCCTGGCGAACCGCGGTGGTGCGCAGCGACGCCAGGTCGGTCCCGGCCTCCGGTTCGGTGTAGCCGATGGCGAAGTGCACCTCACCCGCCAATATCTTGTGCAGGAACAGGGACTTCTGCGTTTCGGTTCCGTACTTCTGCAATGTCGGCCCGACGGTTTGGAGCGTCACCGCAGGCAACGGGACATCGGCTCGCGCTGCCTCGTTCACGAAGATCGACTGCTCGATGTCACCGAAGCCGTGCCCGCCGAATTCCTTCGGCCAGCCGACCCCGAGCCAGCCGTCGGTCCCCATCAGCTTGATGATCCTGCGGTACGTTTCGCCGTGCCGCTCGGTCATCATGACGTCGGCGTCGTGCTCGCTGACGAGGTCGGCGAAGTAGTTGCGAAGTTCCGCCTGCAGTTTCAGTTGCTCTTCGGTCAGTTCGACGAACATGCGGCCCCCACAGAATCGAGTCGATACGACGCCCCGCCGACGAGTCGCGCGAGATCCTTTGCCGCCGAGTAATACCGGTGCATCGGATAGGTGATATCGACGCCGATTCCGCCGTGCAGGTGGTGGCACATCTGCATGGCCGCGGGCAACTCGGCGGCGATCCAGTACGCGAGGACGTCGTTGTCGTTCGCCGAACTGCGCTGACTGGCCTGCCACACCGCCGACACGGCAGCGACGTGAATGGTTCGGGCAGTGACGTACACGTCGGCGATCTCGCCTGCCACCGCCTGAAAAGTCGCGAGCGGCTTGCCGAACTGGTGACGAGCGGCCAGGTGCGACGCGGTGAGCTTCGCCGCCCCTGCGGCGAGACCGTCGGCGACAGCGCCGATCGCCGCCAGCGCGATCCGATACAGCCCCTGAATGTCCTCGCTGACGAATACACCAGAAGCGCAGTTCAATTCGACGACATATTCGGGGTCACCGCTCGACGACGGTGACCGGGTGAGCTTCACGCCGTCGCCGCTGGGGTCGACGAGCACGATGCCCTTGTCGGTCGGCACCAGAATGCGGTGGGCCTGCTCGGCGTAGGGGACCGCGATCTTCGTGCCGGTTACCGACATCGCGGCATCGCCGGGCACAGCCGTCGTCAGCGGATCGTCAGGAAACGCCATTCCCGGTTCCGCGAGGGCTGCCGTCAGAATCGCACCCGGCGGAACGGCCGTCGCGAGCACTTCGGGCTCGGCAATGCTCGCGAGAGGGACGATCCCGAATCCGATCGTGGCGAGCGCAGGGCCGACTGCGGCGGCAGTCGCTAGTTCGGTCAGCACCGTCGCCGCTTCGGCGAGACCGAGGCCGTCGCCGCCTGCAGCCTCGGGAAGCAGCATCATGCACAGTCCCGCGTCGGTCAACGCTGTCCAGAGGTCCTCCGGTTCACGCGCCAACAGCCCGCGAACCATCTCGGCCACCATCGTCTGGGTCGCATCTCTTGTGAAATCCACGCCTGAATCACCTGCCTACAACCAAATTGAACATGAGTAGAACGTGTTCTATTTTTAACACCTGTCGGCCCGTTCCACCAGAGGCAGTGCTAGGTCAGCGCGGAAGCCCGAGAATCCGCTCGGCCGCGACCGTCAGGAGGATCTGGGTCGTGCCGCCCGCGATCGACAGGCACCGTGTCAGCAGCATTTCCTTGGCCAGCGGGCCTTCCGCAGCGCCGAGGGGGCCCGCTGCGTCGAGCGCGAACTCGGCGAGATCCTGACGGTGACGAACGCCGACCAGCTTGCGCACGCTCGATTCCGCTCCCGGGTCTTGGCCGCCGAGCCGTCGCAACGTCGCCCGAAACCCGAGCAGCGACCCGACGAGTCCGTCCGCGATCAGGCCGCCGAGCCTCTCGGTGACGGCCTGATCCTGCGCCGTCGCCTCGATCGCGTCCTCGAGAACTGTGCCGAGAGACGAGCCGTTGCTCATCGCGACACGCTCGTTGGCGAGCGTCGTGCGGGCGAGCTTCCAGCCGTTGTTCTCCTGCCCGACGAGGCAGTCGTCCGGTACGAACACGTCGTCGAGAAAGACCTCGTTGAAGACGGCGTCGCCGGTGATTTCGCGGAGCGGTTCGATCCGAATTCCCGGGGTCTGCATGTCGAGCAGGAAGTAGCTGATTCCCTTGTGCTTGGCGACGTCCCGGTCGGTGCGCGCAAGGCAGATCGCCCAGTCTGCTTCCCTGGCCAGGGACGTCCAGACCTTGTGGCCCTGCAGCGTCCAACCACCGTCGACCTTCTTGGCCGCTGTGCGCAGTGACGCCAGATCGGACCCCGCTTCCGGTTCACTGAAAAGCTGACACCACGCGACCTCCCCGCGCAACGTCGGGCCGGCGAATTTTTCGATCTGCTCGGGCGTTCCGTGTTCGAGAATCGTCGGGACGGCCCACCAGCCGATGACCAAATCTGGTGTCTCGACACCGGCGCGAGCCAATTCCTGTGCGTAGAGCAACTGCTCGGCTGGGCCTGCATCGCGTCCGTGCGGACTGGGCCAATGAGGTGCCGCGAGGCCCGAATCGGCAAGGGCGGTCCGGCAGTCCTCGGCTTCGGCGATACGGCAAACCTCGTCTCGAGTCTGTGCACGTAGGTCCTCGGCAGCCCCCAGATCGACGTGCAGCGTCCGCCTGACCCCCGCTCGCGCCCGATCGGCGACCCGTACCCGCCACGCCGGCGATCCGCCGAGAATCTGACGCAACGCAAGGGCCCGTCGCAAGTAGAGGTGGGCGTCGTGTTCCCAGGTGAAGCCGATTCCGCCGAGCACCTGGATGCAGTCCTTGGCGTTGTCGACAGCGGCGTCGAGCGCAATGGATGCCGCCACCGCGGCCGACAGCGAGAACTCCTCGGACGCCAAATCCGCAGCCACGGCCGCATCCCACGCCGCAGCACGCGCCTTCTCGGTCCGGCACAGCATCTCCGCGCACAGGTGCTTGATCGCCTGGAAGCTACCGATAGGCGAACCGAACTGCTCGCGGAACTTCGCATGTTCGACGGCTGCGTGCAGGCACCATCCCGCGATCCCTGCCGCGTCGGCCGCCGCGAGTGTGGCCGAAAGATCGTGGACATATCGCGAGGTGACGCCCGGTAGCGGCGACGCTCTCACCCCGTCGAGCGTGATCCGGGCCAACGGGAGACTGCGGTCGACGCCGACGATCTGCTCGACTTTCGTGCCCGGCGAGTCTGCATCGACCACGCACCACACGGTCTCTCCGTCGATGCAGGCAGGCAGCATCAGCGCGACCCCGTCCGCGCCGCCCATCGCCAGCTCGACGACGCCGTCGAGCACTAGAAATTCGCCATCGCGAACAGCGTCAACGGGCTCTCCGGAGAGCATCACGGCACACGGAACGCGGCCCTCGCAGAAGTCTTCGGCGCGGTCCCCCGTCACGATCGCGGCCAGGGCAGTCGACAGCACCGGGCCGCTCACCAGCGCAGCAGCCGCGGCCTCGATCATCGCGGCGAGGTCTGCGACGGTACCGCCGACGCCACCGACGGACTCGGCGGCGGCCACCGAGAACAACCCCAATTTGCCGAGCGCCGGCCAGAGTGTGCGCCACCCGGACTGCTCGTCACCGCGTAACGTTGGTATCGGTTCAGCCGACGCGGCCCACGCCCGAATCGACTGTTGAGCGTCGCGCTGATCTTCGGTCGTGGCAATTGTCACAGCGGATACCCCCGTGCTCGTAATGACTTTTATATTTAGAACGTGTTCTAATACGCTAGCTACTCAAGAGTCAAGGTGGATAGGAAAAGCGTCGATGACCTCATCATCTCGGTCGGGACCTACCGACGGAAACGGAACGGGCGAGTCAACCCCGTTGCGCTCGGTCGGCGTGCTCACGGACGACGATCTGAGTTCCAATGCACAGCGCGAACGCCGCAAGCGAATCCTCGATTCCACACTCGCCCTCGCCTCGAAGGGCGGATACGAAGCCGTTCAGATGCGCGCGGTGGCCGAGCGAGCCGACGTCGCCGTCGGAACCTTGTATCGATACTTCCCGTCGAAGGTGCACCTGCTGGTGACCGCTTTGGCCCGCGAGTTCGAGAAAATCGATTCCAGGCGCAAGTTGCCACCGGGCCAGACGCCGCAGGAGCGCATGCACCTGATCCTCGGGCAGATCACACGGGCGATGCAACGCGATCCTCTGCTCACCGAAGCCATGACACGGGCGTTCATGTTCGCCGACGCATCGGCCTCCGCCGAGGTCGACCAGGTGGGCCGTCTGATGGACCGTCTGTTCGCCAAGGCGATGAGCGATGGCGAGCCAACAGAACTGCAGCTCAGTATTGCTCGCGTCATCAGCGATGTCTGGCTGTCCAACCTCGTTGCATGGCTGACCCGCCGCTCGTCGGCAACCGATGTCGCCGCACGCCTCGAACTGACAGTCGACCTTCTACTCGGAGATTCCAAGCCGTTCGAGTGAGGCGTACGTCCGGGTGCGCCACATCGGGTGTAATCGCCTAGCCTCTACCGAGTGACTGCACTGGATTTGCCGCTGGAACTTCGCCGCGCCCTCATCGGCGTCGCCCGCACCCCTCGATTGCTCGTCACCTCCGACTACGACGGCACCATGGCGCCCATCGTGTCGGATCCGCTCAAGGCATTTCCCCACGCCGAGGCCGTCAGCGCGATGCGCGGCCTTGCCACTCTTGCCGGCACCACTGCCGCCGTGATCTCCGGCCGTGCGCTGCGTGACCTCGCAACGTTGTCTCGTCTTCCTGCCGAGGTCCAACTCGTCGGAAGCCACGGCAGCGAGTTCGACATCGGGTTCATCCACGCCATCGACGACGACGCCAAGAAGCTGCTGCACGAGATCTCCGCAGAGATGACGGCCATCGCCTCACAGTTCCCCGGCGTCAGCGTGGAAACCAAACCCGCAAGCGCCGCTCTCCACGTGCGCAACGCCGATTCCGGCGACGCCGAGCGCGCACTCGACGCTGTCCGCGACGGCGTGGCTCTGCGCGACGGCGTTCAGGTCACCGAGGGCAAATCGGTCATCGAACTGGCGGTCATCGTCACCGACAAGGGTGTTGCCCTCGATATCCTCCGCCACCAGGAAGGCGCGACCGCCGCCATCTTCTTCGGCGACGACGTCACCGACGAAAAGGCGTTCGCTCGGCTGCACGGCCCGGACATCGGGGTCAAGATCGGCCCGGGCGACAGCGCTGCCGAGTTCCGGATCGAGAGCACCGAACAAGTCGCGCTCGCCCTCGCGTTCCTGCTGCAAGAACGTCGCCAGTGGCTCTCCGGCGCCGACGCTCCCCGCATAGAACGCCTGACGATGCTCGCCAGCCCCAACGCCGTCGCACTCGTCACTCCCGACGCCGATATGACGTGGTTGTGCCACCCCGAGCCCGATTCGGCGGCCATCTTCGCTCACCTTCTGGGCGGAAACGAGGCGGGGCACTTCAGTGTCGGACCGACCCGAACCGCGTTGCCACTGAGCCAGCAATATGTCGACGGCACGATGACGGTGCAGACCAAGTGGTCGAGCCTTCAGGTCACCGACTACCTGCCCCACGACGTCCCGAGCGGACAGACTTCGCTGACGCGCGTCATTACAGGCAAGGCAACCGCCGTGGTGACGTTCGCGCCGCGGCCCGAGTTCGGCAAGGTGAACGTCCGGCTCGAGCCCGAGGCCGACGGACTGCGCATCCACGGCACCAACGACCCGATGGTTCTGCGTAGCCCCGGCGTGAAGTGGAACGTCGTCTCCGATGGCGCCCAGCAGACTGCCCACGCCGAGGTGAATCCGTCGGACGGCCCGGTGG
Source organism: Rhodococcus sp. G-MC3 (assembly GCF_030063335.1). Lineage (GTDB taxonomy): Bacteria > Actinomycetota > Actinomycetes > Mycobacteriales > Mycobacteriaceae > Rhodococcoides. The sequence goes on from NZ_JASISW010000006.1 coordinate 175,225, forward strand.
TCCTCGAATTACGTTTGGGTACCGAGGATTTGGGCCCCTCGCAGGTTCCGGAAATTTCGCGCCGCGAACAGTCCGAGGCCTACTGGAAGGACTGGGTCGACGGACTCACCTTGCCACCGCTCAAGCGCGATCTGATGAAGCGATCGGCGTTGACTCTGCGCGGGCTCGTCCACGCCGAATCCGGCTCGATCATGGCTGCAGCCACCACCTCGCTACCCGAGGACATCGGCGGCATCCGCAATTGGGACTACCGCTACTGCTGGCTGCGCGACGCAGCGCTCACGGCCTCGGCCCTGGTGAACCTCGGCTCCTCGAGCGAGGCCGAGAACTACCTGTCGTGGATTCACGGTGTGCTGCAGTCGGTTTCCGGCCCCGAGCGCCTGCATCCGCTCTACACCATCTGGGGTCTCGGACTGCCCCCGGAAGCCGTCATCGACGAGCTCCCCGGCTACGCCGGATCCAGGCCGGTACGCGTCGGGAACGCAGCGAACCAGCAGGTGCAGCTCGACGTGTTCGGACCGATCGTCGACCTCATCTCCTCGCTTGCGCACGCCCGTCAAGCACAGGGCCTACAAGGAAAAGACGCTCTGACCGACGATGATTGGTCGCTCGTTCGGTCCATGGTCGAAGCCGTCACTCGCCGGTGGTCCGAGCCCGATCACGGCATCTGGGAGATCCGCGGCAACCCTCGTCACCACGTGTACTCGAAGGTGATGGGCTGGATGACGATCGATCGGGCACTCATCCTCGCCTCCACTTTCGGGCGTGAGGCTGAATCTGATTGGGAGACACTGCGTTCGATCATCCATGCCGAGGTGCTCGAACAAGGCTGGAACGACGAGGTTCAGTCCTACACCGCAGCCTACGACGGCACCGACCTCGACGCAGCGACGCTGCACATCGGACTGTCGGGGCTGATCGACCCCTCGGATCCACGCTTCGCCGCAACGGTCACCGCGACCGAAGCGGAACTACGCAGCGGATCGACCGTCTACCGCTACCACCACGACGATGGTCTCCCCGGCGGCGAGGGCGGCTTCCACCTGTGTGCAGCCTGGCTCGTCGAGGCGTACCTGCTGATCGGGCAGCGGTCCGAGGCAGAAGCGCTGTTCGCTCAGCTCGTCAGCGCGGCAGGCCCGACCGGTCTGCTCAGCGAGGAATACGACCCGGTGGCGGAGCGGTCACTCGGAAACCACCCGCAGGCCTACAGTCACCTCGGTCTGCTGCGGTGTGCGGCGTTGCTCAGCGCCTGATTCTCTCCTCGCCCGCCCGATTTCCGCATGAATGGACCATTGCAACGGTTAGACGGTTGTGATGGTCCATTCATGTTGTGGGGCAAACGTTTTCGGCCCGCATGAATGGACCATTGCAAAGGCTAGACGGTTGCGATGGTCCATTCATGCCAAAGTGGGGCGAACCTACCGAACCGGCGGCGGACCCGCAGTGCGCCCCTTGACAACCTCGGTGGGCATGAACTCCGACGCAACAACACCCGACCGCGCCGTGGACATCAGCAAAGACCCTGCACGCCTGCCCTTTTCCTCGGCATCCTGCCGGACCGTGGTGACGTTCTCGCGGATCGCGTCGTCGACGCCATCGAAGCCGGTGACGGTCAGCTGACCCGGCACATCGATGCCGGTGACCTTCGCAAAGTTGAGGGCACCGAGCGCGAGGACATCGGTGGTGCACAGCAGCGCCGTCGTCTCGCGATTCGCCTGCAACGCCTGCGCTGCTGCCGAATGTCCGGAGCGGCGGGTGTGCTCGAACCGTTCGACGACGGTCAACGAATCTGGATCGAGGCCTGCCTCGGTCATCGCATCCTTGACTCCGGCGATTCGCTCGCGTTGGACGTGGAAATGGCTCGTCTCCAGACGGCGGGGAGGTACCACTCCGTCGCGCCGGTCACGTCCGAGACGCATGCAGAGCATTGCGATGTGTTCGTGTCCGAGTTCGATGACCTGCGTGGCGAGCTGCATCATCGCCGTCCGGTCGTCGATGGCAACGAGTGCCGCTTCGGGAACTCCGCGGGGCTGATCGCAGATGACGATGGGCAGGTGTCTCTCGCGCACCGCCTGCAGATACGGGTCGTCGTCGGCCACGGAGTAGACGACGAACCCGTCGACGCCCGCCTGCTGGACGACGGCTGCTGCGGCGGTGTCGTCGCGATCGGGCCCCGCTGGAATGAGGAGCAACCCTTGGCCTGCCGCTTCGCAGGATTCGGCGAGACCGGCGAGGAACGCCATGGCGGCTGGGTCACGGAACGAGTAACTGAGTGCTTCCGTCAAGACGAGTCCGACAGCGCCGGCCTTGCGCGTACGCAGCGAACGCGCCACAGGATCGGGGCCTGCGTACCCGCGACGCTTGGCGGCCATGAGCACACGTTCGCGTAGTTCTGGAGACAACTGGTCAGGCCGGTTGTAGGCATTCGACACCGTGGTGCGAGACACCTTCAACTCGGCGGCGATGGACGCCAACGTTGCGGGGCGTCGCGGTTCCGTCGACCTGGACATACCCGGACGTTAGTCGCAAAGCACGTCAGTTCGAAAATCGAGCGCGCTGTGCCCGATTGGATCGAAGGCATCGCCAGCGCTAGAGTACAACGGTAACGGTTTTCAATAGCTTCTAGCCTTTCACTCCAAGGAGTGCCCACCGCATGCCTTTCTCTCGTACCACCACCACCCTCATAGGCCTGACCTGCGCCGCAGCTCTGACACTGAGCGCGTGCAGCTCCGACGACGAGACGACCGGTTCGTCTGCTCCCGCCACCGCGGTCGACGGCCCGATCACGATTGTCGCTTCGACGAACGTCTGGGGCAGCGTCGCCGAGGCAGTCGCGGGCAACCTCGCCCAGGTGAAATCGATCATCGCCGACCCGTCGGCCGACCCGCACTCGTACGAGGCGTCCGCCGGCGATGCCGCCGAGGTCTCCGAGGCGTCCCTCGTCGTCTACAACGGCGGCGGCTACGACGAGTTCATCCACGACATCCTCGGCACCGAAGCGAAGAATGTGCCGTCGGTCAACGCGTTCGATCTTCTCGATGCAAGCCACGACGATGCAGGCCATGACGATGCCGCTGAATCGACCACCGCTGCCGAGCCTGCAGCCGACGAACACAGTCACGGCGAAGTCAACGAGCACGTCTGGTACAACGCCGAAGTTACCGCTGCCACAGCAGAATCCATCGCCGAGAAGCTCGGAGAGCTGGACCCTGACAACGCCGCGCAGTACACGGCCAACGCCGAAACCTTTCACGATCAGATCCACGACATCACCGACGTGACCACAAAGATCGCCGCCGAGCACGCGGGCGCGCCGGTCGCACAGACCGAACCGATCGCGCACTACCTCATCGAAGAGTCGGGCCTCGACGACAAGACCCCCGAGGACTTCAAGGACGCCATCGAAGAAGGAAACGATCCTTCACCGGCGTCGATCGCGGCGACACGCGACCTGTTCACCTCGAAGTCCGTCCGGGCACTCGTCTACAACATCCAGACCGAGGATTCCGTCACCCAGGACATCCGCTCGACGGCCGACGCCGCCGGAGTCCCCGTCGTCGAGGTCACCGAAACCCTCCCCGACGGAATGACCTACATCGAGTGGCAGACCAAGGCAGCGCAGGATCTCGAAGCTGCCCTCACGGCATCCTGAAAAACGATTGCTGGAAAGCTATAGGTCATGTCTGCTGTAGAACTGCGCGACGCCGGTTTGGCGTTCGGTGAGCGCACCCTGTGGCAGAGCCTCGATCTCACCATTGCGCGCGGTGAGTTCGTGGCGATCCTCGGGCCCAACGGCTCGGGCAAGACCTCACTTCTGAAGGTCCTGCTCGCTCAGAACAACCTGACATCCGGCACTGCCACCATCGCCGGAGAACCCGTGCGACGTGGGCAGTCCGGTGTCGGATACATCCCGCAGCAACGCAGCATCGACGACGGCCTCCCACTTCGCGGGCGTGACCTCGTCGGGCTCGGGTGGGACGGTCACAAGTGGGGCGTCGGGCTCCGCGGCATGCGCGAGCGCAAGCGCATCGTGCAAGCCGCAATCGACCAGGTAGATGCCAACTCCTTCGCCGGAGCACCCGTCGGGACCATGTCCGGCGGCGAGCAGCAGCGACTGCGCATCGCGCAAGCTCTCGTCGGGGATCCGACAGTGCTGCTGTGCGACGAGCCTCTGCTCAGCCTCGATCTCGCGAACCAGCGTCTCGTCTCGAGCCTCATCGACCGCCGACGGCGTGAGCACGACACCGCGGTTTTGTTCGTCACCCACGAGATCAACCCGATCCTCCCCCTCGTCGACCGCATCGTTTACATCGTCGACGGCAAGTTCCGCATCGGCACACCGGCCGAGGTGATGACCACCGACGTTCTGTCCGAGCTCTACGGCACCGAGGTCGAGGTACTGAAAGTCCGCGGCAGACTCATCGTCGTTGGTACGGGCGACTCCATCGATGCTCTGGGCACGGCAGGCGCTCATCACCCCCCGACTCCAGATTCCTCAGGAACGAGCCCGGCATGAACGACAAGGTCATCGACGCCTTCTCCAAGATGTTCGACTTCAGCACGACGGCAAATCTGCTGAATTACGACTTCGTCCAGCAAGCACTCGTTGCAGCCGCAATCCTTGGTCTGCTCGCAGGTGCACTCGGTCCGCTGATCGTCAGCCGTCAATGGGCGTTCGCTGTCCACGGTTCCAGCGAGCTATCTCTGACCGGCGCGTCGGCGGCGTTGCTCGTCGGCGTCACGGTCGGGCTCGGTGCGATCATCGGCTCGGTGGTTGCCGCGGTCATGTTCGCGCTGCTGGGATCGAAGGCGCGTGATCGCGACTCCGTCATCGGAGTAATCATGTCGTTCGGCCTCGGCCTGTCGGTCTTGTTCATCTGGCTTTATCCCGGGCGCACCGGGACCAGTTTCTCGCTGCTGATCGGCCAAATCGTGGGCGTCGGGCAAAGCGGGCTTCAACTTCTGCTGATCTGCGCAGTAGTCGTGTTGATCGTATTGGCGATCGTGTACCGACCATTGCTGTTCGCCAGCACCGATCCCGAGGTCGCGCTCGCGAGAGGCGTTCCCGTACGCGGACTGTCCATCGTGTTCGCGGTACTCGTCGGCGTCGCCTGCGCACTCGGCGTGCAGATCGTCGGAGCACTTCTGGTGCTCTCACTTCTCATCACCCCCGCCGCCGCCGCCGCCCGCATCACCGCGAGCCCGTTCAAAGCAACGTTGCTGTCAATTCTGTTCGCCGAAACCGCCGCCGTCGGCGGCATCCTGCTCTCACTCGCCCCGGGCGTGCCGGTGTCGACATTCGTCACCACCATCTCGTTCGTCATCTACCTGCTCTGCCGCGCCGTCGGTTCTCGTCGGAAGGCCAACTCGGGCCGCGTTCTGGTCTGATCTGGTCATTCCGCAGGCTCCACTCCTGTCCCGCCTCGCCTCGCCTAAACTCGTAGTCGATGACTTCCATCGACTTGAACTCAGACCTCGGCGAGAGCTTCGGCACGTGGAAGCTCGGCAACGACGACGCCATGCTGTCGATCGTCACGAGCGCCAACATCGCATGCGGATTCCATGCAGGCGACCCCCGCACCATCCTCGACACCTGCCGGGCCGCGGCGGAGAACGCCGTCCGCATCGGCGCTCAGGTCGGTTACCGCGATCTGGCCGGATTCGGCCGACGATTCATCGACATCGAACCCGCAGATCTCACGGCCGACGTGCTGTACCAGATGGGCGCTCTCGACGGGCTCGCGCAGGCGGCGGGATCCGCCATCGCATACGTGAAGCCGCACGGCGCGCTGTACAACGCCATAGTGACGCACCGCGAGCAGGCTCTCGCCGTCATCGAGGCCGTGCACACCTACGACCCGACGTTGCCGGTCCTCGGCCTGCCGGGTTCGGTGTTTCTCGAGGAGGCTCGGGCCGCCGGACTGCGCACTGTCGCCGAAGCGTTCGCCGACCGCGCCTACACACCCTCCGGCGACTTGGTCTCGCGGCGAACCGACGGTGCCGTGCTCTCGGATCCCACAGTCGTTGCTGCACGGGTACTGAGGCTTGTGCAGGATGGAACCATCAAGGCGATCGATGGCTCCACCGTCGACGTCACGGCGGATTCGGTGTGTGTGCACGGCGATTCACCGGGTGCGGTGGACATGGCACAGACGGTACGGAAAATACTGTCCGACAACGACATCGATATCACCGCCTTCGTCTGATGATCGTCCATGATTCGGGAGATCGCGCCATCCTGGTCGAATATTCGGACCTGGCCGAGACAATGAGCTTCTATCGCGCGATGGTCGACGCTCCGATAGACGAAGCCCTCGATCTGGTCCCCGCAGCACGCACGATCCTCGTCCGCCACACCGGCGATCGGGATCCAGTGCTGGCCTGGGTCCGATCGATTCAACCTGCTTCGACGGTGTCAGCAGCAGATGCCGACCCCCAGGTCATCCCGGTCAACTACACGGGCGAGGACCTGCGCGACGTCGCCGATAGTGCAGGACTCACTGTCGCAGAGGTTATTTCAGCGCATACCGAGCAGACCTGGACCGTCGCCTTCGGCGGATTCGCACCGGGCTTCGGCTACCTCGTGGGCACCGACGATCGCCTGCACGTGCCACGACGCAAGAGACCGCGTACGACGGTCCCCGCGGGTTCTGTCGGCCTCGCGGGCGAATTCTCGGGCATCTATCCGCGCAGTTCGCCGGGCGGTTGGCAGCTGATCGGGACGACCGATGCCGTCCTCTGGGACGCCCGACGAAACCCACCCGCCCTCCTGACACCGGGGACAACCATTCGATTCGAGCGGCGATGAACTCGCTGGAGATCGTCTCCCCCGGACCGTTGTGCACCGTTCAAGATCGTGGTCGACCAGGATATTCCGCCATTGGCGTCGGCCGATCGGGCGCCGCCGATGCCTCGGCGCACGACGCGGCGAACAGGTTGGTAGGCAACGCGGTCGAAGCCGCAACACTGGAAGCGACGATGGGCGGTTTACGAATCCGGGCGCACGGACGAACCGTCGTCGCCGTCACCGGCGCTGAATGCTCGATTACCGTCAATGGCGTCGCCGACGGAACATACTGCACGATAGTTCTTTCCGACGGAGACGAGCTGACTGTTGGAACGCCCGCATCCGGCCTTCGCACCTACCTTGCGGTCCGGGGCGGTGTCGGCGTCGAACCGGTTCTCGGCAGTAGATCCACCGATACCCTGTCAGGGCTCGGTCCAGCTCCTGTCGAGGCCGGTAGCTCTCTACCGATCGGGGACGATGCATCCGATTGGCCTCTGGTGCACCAGATTCCGCCGCCAACGGTCGCCGACAGAATTCAGGTCATGCTCGGCCCCCGGGAGGACTGGTTCCTCGACCCCACCGTCCTCTTCACCCAGGAATGGACCGTGAACCCCGACTCCAATCGTGTCGGCGTCCGACTCGACGGTCAGCAGGGGCTGGAGCGATCAGGAAGCGGCGAGCTTCCCAGTGAGGGAATGGTGTCCGGAGCGCTACAGGTACCTCCCGACGGCAAGCCCGTTCTCTTCCTCGTCGACCACCCGGTAACCGGCGGTTACCCGGTGGTCGGGGTGGTGCGTAGTGACGACCTCGCTCGTCTCGGCCAGCTGCGGCCGGGTGAGAAGGTGCGCTTCGCGCCCGTGCGTGTTTGAGTACACGCGGCTGTCACTGTCCGCTCACGGGCGGCGAAGCCGCGATTTCGCCTGGCTCTGGTCGGCCTACGCCGTCAGCACGTACGGAACGTGGATGGCCTTCGGAGCGTTCCCCTTCGTCGCGGTCTACGTGCTGCACGCGACGGCCATCGACGTCGCCGTCCTCGAGGCTGCCGGGCTTGCTGTCGCGGCGATAGTCGCGTTCCCCCTTGGGCCGTGGGTCGAGCACCGGGCGAAGCGGACGGTGATGATCTGGATGGACCTGGTTCGGTTCCTCGCAATGGCGAGTGTTCCAGTCGCATATCTGTTGGACGTTCTGTCCTACGGTCAACTGTTGATTGTCTCCGTTGTCTCGGGAACCGCAAGCATCGCCTTCACCGCCGCGTCCGGTGCGTACCTGAAATACCTCGTGCGCGGCGATCGATTGCTCGTCGCGAACGGAAGATTCGAGAGCACCAGCTGGGTGGCGACAGCCGCAGGCCCACCGCTCGGCGGCGCGCTCATCGCACTGCTCGGCCCTGTCGTGACCATCGTTGCCAATGCCCTGAGCTACCTGCTGTCCGCAGCCGGGATCTTGTGCATCCGGGGCGGCGACGTGGCCTCTCCTCGTGATGAAGTGCACTCCGGGGCACGCAGACTCGATCTTCTCGCCGGATGGCGGTTCATCCACCGGGACCCAGTCCTGCGGCGGCTGTTCTTCAACTCGGTCCTGGTCGGCGGATTGATCATGGCCACCAACCCGATCCTGGCTGTCCTGCTGCTCGGCGAGTACCACTTCTCAGCGCTGCGGTACGGTCTTGCCTTCGGCATCCCGGCACTCGGCGGTTTCGTCGGTGCCCGCCTGTCGAGCCCTCTGGTGAAGCGGTACGGCCGCTATCGGGTCATGACGACGTCCGGCTGGCTGCGCTCGCTTCCACTGGTCGGTCTCGTGTTCGTCCAGCCCGGAGTGCCCGGACTCGTCACCGTGATCATCGTCGAGGGACTTCTGATCACGTGCATGGGTGTCTTCAACCCGATCTACGCCACCGAACGTCTGCAGCGCACCCCGCCCGACCACGTTGCGCGAGTCCTCAGCACATGGACCGTCAGCAGCAGACTCCTACAGGCAACGTCGATGGTGATGTGGGGCGTACTCGCGACACTCACCGGCACTCTCGCGGCAATCGGCGTCGCGGGCGTTCTCCTGCTCGCCACTCCGCTCCTGCTCCCCAAGCGGAGCCACCTGACTGCCCCATACCCCTGTGAGCCGAATCAGGGCGCTCCGCTCGACACCCGTGAGTGATTGATCACGACCAGCTGTCTCCAGACGCACCCAGGTGGCAGAGCCACACTAGGCCCGTCGTTGCCTGGCGATATCGGCCAGCACGACGCCCGCCGCCACCGATGCGTTGAGCGACTCGACCGGTCCTGCCATCGGGATCGACAGAATCGAATCGCAGGTCTCGCGCACCAATCGGGACAATCCTTTGCCCTCGGATCCGACGACGACGGCAATGGGACCTGAGCCGTCGAAATCGTCGAGCGTGGTGTCGCCATCGGCGTCGAGTCCGACGATCATGACACCCTTGGTCTGCCAATCCTTCAGTGTGCGAGTCAAGTTGGTTGCTCGTGCAACCTGCAGCCGGGCCGCAGCACCGGCGCTGGTGCGCCATGCAACCGCCGACACGCTCGCGCTACGCCGCTGCGGGATCACGACGCCGTGGCCACCGAACGCAGCAACCGAGCGCACGACGGCGCCGAGGTTCCGTGGGTCGGTGATGTTGTCGAGGGCTACCAGCAGTGCCGGTTCCTGATGAGCCCGAGCAGCACCGATCAGATCATCGGGATGTGCGTAGCGGTACGGCGGCACTTGGAGCGCCACTCCCTGGTGCAGACCGTTCGCGCTGAGCCTGTCCAGGTCGTTGCGCGGAACTTCGAGAATCGAGATACCGGCATCGGCCGCGCGCTGGACGCTTTCCTTCAGACGCTCGTCGCTGTCGGTTCCGACAGCAACCCACAGCGCCGTCGCCGGCACTCCGGCACGAAGACATTCGACGACGGGGTTGCGGCCCAGTACGACCTCAGGTGCGTCGTCGTTCTTGCGACTGGCGACCCGGCCGCCGGTGGTTCCCGGACGTCCGCCATGCTTCTGAGCCGACTTGTCGGCCATCTTGGCGCGCCTGGACGCGGCATGTTTGGTGCGCTCCTCGGCGGGAGGCGTCGCGCCGCGTCCTTCGAGACCCCGGCGGCGATTACCGCCGGAACCGGCGACCTGTCCCTTCTTGGTGCCCGTTTTGCGAACTGCGCCGCGCCTACTGGAATTGCCTGCCATCACTGCCCTGCTTCGTCGGTACTACTGGTTGCCCCGACGGACCATTCGGGTCCGTTGGGGGTGTCTGTCACGTCTATCCCGGCCTTGGAGAGGCGATCTCTGATCGCATCCGCGGCCGCCCAATCCTTGTCCACCTTTGCCTGCGCGCGGCCCTGCAGTTCGGCGTCGACGAGCACACCGAGCGCGCCCAGGACGGCACCGTCGTCACCGCCCTCGGCGGCCCAATGCGGATCGAGCGGGTCGACGCCGAGAATCGACAGCATCGCGCGCACCTGAGATGCGTGCCCCACCGCCTCGGTCAACCTGCCGCTCTCTAGCGCACTGTTGCCCGCTTTCACGGTGGCGTGTACTTCGGCGAGTGCTTTCGGAACGCCGAGATCGTCGTCGAGCGCTGACGCGAACCCCTCGGTCCAGGTGCCGAGCGGAACGTCGCCGCCGCGTTCGACGGTGCGCTTGACGAATCCTTCGATACCTCGGTACGTCACCGCCGCGGTCTGCAGCGCTGTGTCCGAGTACTCGAGCATCGACCGGTAGTGCGCACTACCGAGGTAGTACCGAAGTTCTTGCGGCCGAACGCCTTTGAGTACATTGGGCACCGACAACACGTTGCCGAGTGATTTCGACATCTTTTCGCCACCCATGGTGACCCAGCCGTTGTGCAGCCAGTACCGCGAGAAGCCGTCGCCGGCCGCCATGCTCTGAGCGCGTTCGTTCTCGTGGTGCGGAAACACCAGATCCAAACCGCCGCAATGGATGTCGAACTCCGCGCCGAGGTAAGCCTCGGCCATGGCCGAGCATTCGAGGTGCCATCCGGGCCTGCCGCGGCCCCACGGAGTCGGCCACGACGGCTCGTCGGGCTTCGCTGCTTTCCACAGTGTGAAATCGCGCGGGTCTCGCTTGCCTTCGGCAATGCTCTCGCCCTGATGGACGTCATCGAGTTTGTGCCCCGACAGCGCACCGTAACTCGGGAAGCTCATCACGTCGAAATAGACGTCGCCCGCAGCCGCGTAGGCATGACCGGACTCGATCAGCCGGTCGATGAGTTCGACCATCTGCGTGATGTGACCTGTAGCGCGAGGCTCCGCGGACGGCGGTAGGACACCGAGCTTGTCGTACGCCCAGGTGAATGACCGCTCGAACGTCGCAGCCCATTCCCACCATGGCCGGCCTGCATCGCGTGCCTTGTTCAGGATCTTGTCGTCGATATCGGTGACGTTGCGGACGAAGGCGACATCGACGTCATGGGCCAGCAACCAGCGTCGCAGGACATCGAAGGCGACTCCACTGCGCACGTGGCCGATGTGCGGCTCACCCTGGACCGTTGCCCCACAGAGGTACACCGATGCATGGCCGGCGACCAAGGGGGTGAATTCCCGCAAGGCCCTCGTCTCGGTGTCGTATAGGTGAAGGGTCACGACAAGCCATGTTACCGGGGCTTTTACTCCGTCACGACAAGTGCTGTCGCAACAGCGGCGATTCCTTCGCCTCGGCCCGTCAATCCCAATCCGTCCGTGGTGGTCGCGGACACCGAAACCGGGGCGCCGAGCACCGCCGACAACACCTTTTGCGCCTCGATCCGCCTCGGCCCGATCTTGGGCCTGTTGCCGATGACCTGGACAGCGGCGTTGCCGACCCCGAAACCGTTCTCGGTCAGCAACCTGCGTACTTCGGTCAGCATCGCGCTACCGCTGACGCCGTCCCACTCGGGACGACCCGTCCCAAAGACCGAGCCGAGGTCGCCCAGTCCTGCCGCCGAGAGCAGTGCGTCACACAGGGCATGCGCGGCGACGTCTCCGTCGGAGTGCCCCTCCAGGCCGTCCGCATCCTCGAACAGCAGCCCTGCCAGCCAGCACGGCCTGCCTACTTGGATCGGGTGAACGTCTGTTCCGATACCCACCCTCACGACAGCTCCTGACCACTCGAGATTGCCTCCGCAAGAAGAAGGTCGTACGGAGTGGTGATCTTGAAGGCGAGTGTGTCGCCGACGATGGTATGTACCGTCTCGCCGAGTCGCTCGACCAAACCGGCGTCGTCGGTAGCTATGTCCGACGCAGCGGCGTACGCCCGTCTCAGCAGGTCGGCCCGAAAGCCCTGGGGTGTCTGAACGGCCCGCAGCGAACTTCGGTCGGGCGTGCCTACGACGGCTCCCATGATGTCGACGGCTTTGATGGTGTCGGTCACCGAGAGGGCAGGCACGACGGCACCGCGCCCCGCTCGAACCTCGGCAACCACACGAGCTATCAGAGAGGGAGGGGTCAGAGCACGCGCAGCATCGTGCACCAGCACAATCGAGGCGTCACCGGCAGCAGCCAACCCGAGCCGAACAGACTCCGTGCGCTCGGAAGCACCCTGCACCACAACGATCTCGGGATCCAACAGATCCCGTGTGTGCGCGACCAGATCCGGAGGCACCATGACAACAATTCGGTCGACAGCACCTGACGATGTCAGTCCGTCGACCGAACGTTGCAGGAGGGTTGTACCCCCCACTTTCACGAATGCCTTCGGTTCGCCGCGCAGAAGCCTGAGGCCTTGTCCCGCCGCCGGAACGAGCGCGACGACGGGGCCTGCGTTGGAACCGGTCACTTATGAAGCTGCAGCAAGAACTTCGTCGAGAATGATGTCGGCCTTGGCCTCGTCCGTTCCTTCGGCGAGAGCGAGCTCTCCGACGAGAATCTGACGGGCCTTGGCGAGCATGCGCTTCTCGCCTGCCGAGAGGCCACGATCCTGCTCACGACGCCACAGGTCACGAACGACCTCGGCGACCTTGTTGACATCACCGGAAGCGAGCTTCTCGAGATTTGCCTTGTAGCGACGCGACCAGTTGGTCGGCTCCTCGGTGTGCGGTGCGCGAAGCACCTGAAAAACCTTGTCCAGACCCTCTTGCCCGACTACGTCACGAACTCCGACGTACTCGGCGTTGTCTGCAGGAACTCGAACGGTAAGGTCGCCTTGAGCGACTTTGAGAACCAGGTACTCTCTCGCTTCGCCCTTGATGGTGCGGGTTTCTATCGCTTCGATCAGCGCCGCTCCGTGATGGGGGTAAACGACGGTTTCTCCGACCTTGAAAATCATGTGTCCCATGCCCCTTTCGATTTACCCAGAATACCACGCGCTCAGATCAACGGCGCAGGTCAGGGGCATAACGCCGTCTCTGCAGGGGTTGACACGGGCCGGGGAACGTGTATCCGCCACCCGTGGAGGCAGGTGGAAAACGTCTGTGGACGCTGTGGCGCACACGACACGAAACGCCGGTCAACACGCCGATAAGGGCACAATCGAGTGCACCGTTTCGAGCCCCCGCGATCCATCAGCGGGCCCTCACTACTACTCTGCCTAGTGGACCAGACGGATCTGCTCGCCGAGGCAGAGGATTCCGCCCTGTCCACTCACCGGCCACAACTGGAGGACGACCCGTGACTGCGATCATTGCTGCGACTGCGAACCGAAAGACCCGCCGACTGGCATCCGCTGTCGCCATCGCCGCGGGCAGCGTACTCGTGCTGAGCGCATGCAGCGCAGGACAGATCTCTCAGACCGCCGCTCAGGTTGCGGCCGTCAATGGAAACTTCGCCGACGCCGGCGACATCTCACTGCGCAACGTCCACGTTGTCTATCCCCAGTCCGAGGAATACTCGATCGAGCCGGGAGGCAAGGTCGAACTCGGCTTCCTCGCGGTGAACAACAGCCCGGACACCGCCGACACCCTCACCCGCATCTCGACGACGGCAGCGTCCTCGATCGCCGTCGGCGACGAGGCGGGCGGTACCGAGATCGCCCCTCTGACGGCACTCGGCGCAGGCGCCCCCATCGACAACCAGGTCGACGATCCAGGCATCCCATTGCAGTTCATCCTCGTCGAACTCAACGGCATCGGCGAAGAGGTCCGTCCCGGCCTGACGGTTCCGATCACCTTCACTTTCGAGAAGGCCGGCGACGTCGAGGTCAACGTTCCCGTCGATGCGGGCCACGTTCTTCCCCGCGATGTTTCCGACAAGTCCCCCATCGAAGCCGAGGCCCACGGCGAGGAGCAGAGCGTCGTCGAAACTCAGGTCGAAGAAGGCGCGGAAGGCAACAACTGACGTTTCTGTCGGTACCTGCAGCTAGCTTCATCGAGTGGCCAAAACGAAGTCGAACTACCGCTGTTCGGCGTGCATGCACACTGTGGCCAAATGGGTGGGTCGCTGTCCCGAATGCAGTAGCTGGGGATCGATGGACGAAGTCCACATTCTCGCGCCCGTGGCCAATCGAGCGGGCGCGTCCGGGCTCGGTGCGGGCAACACGAGGTCGGCGACGTCGGCGATGGTTCCAACATCTCCTGCCACCGCTATCACACAGGTAAGTAGCTCCACCTCTCGAGCGAACTCCACGGGAATTCCCGAGTTCGACCGGGTCCTCGGCGGAGGACTCGTGCCCGGGTCCGTGGTCCTTCTCGCGGGTGAACCCGGCGTCGGCAAATCGACGCTACTTCTCGAGGTGGTACATCAGTGGGCACGTACCGGTGAGGATCGCCGCGCGCTCTACATCACCGGTGAGGAATCGGCCGGGCAGGTTCGGCTCCGCGCAGACCGTACCGGCGCCGTGCACGAGCGGGTGTACCTCGCAGCCGAGTCGGACCTGGCAACGGTCTTCGGTCACGTCGAGCACGTGAAGCCGAGCCTGCTGATCGTCGACTCCGTACAGACCATGCTCGCCGCCGACGTCGACGGCGTCATCGGCGGAGTCACCCAGGTAAGGGCGATTACCAGCGCACTCACCTCGTTGGCGAAAACGACAGGTGTCGCCGTGTTGCTCATCGGCCACGTCACCAAGGACGGCGCCGTCGCCGGGCCCCGTTCGCTCGAACACCTCGTGGACGTCGTCCTGCACTTCGAGGGCGACAAACACACCACGTTGCGAATGATCCGCGGCATCAAGAACCGCTTCGGTTCATCCGACGAGGTCGGCTGTTTCGAACTGCGCGAGACCGGCATCCACGGCATCTCCGATCCGTCCGGACTGTTCCTGCACCACCGCACCGACCCTGTACCCGGGACAGCGGTCACGGTCACCATGGACGGCAAGAGGCCATTGCTGGCCGAAGTGCAGGCACTTGTCGTCGACACGCAGATGCCGACTCCGCGCCGTGCCGTCAGCGGCCTCGACTCGGCACGCGTGGCGATGATTCTTGCCGTGTTGGAACGTCGGTGTGGCGTCAAGATCGCCAAGAACGAGGTGTACGCCTCGACTGTGGGCGGAATGAAAACCACCGAGCCCGCAGTGGATCTGGCGCTCGCCGCCGCCCTCGCATCGGCCGTCGACGATCGGCCCCTACCTGCCGGCGTCGTCATTCTCGGCGAGGTGGGTCTCGCCGGAGAGGTACGGCGAGTCGCCGGTCTAGGGCGGCGTCTGGCTGAGGCTGCACGACTCGGATTCAGCTACGCGGTGACTCCGGAGCACGACGACACCATTCCTGCGGGCATGACGGTCAAGACGGTCTCCAATTTGTCCGAAGCACTCAGTTACGTACGTACGCGCGCCAAGTGACGTCGCTCCAGTAACCTCTACCTGGCGAGCGCCAAGTGATCGCGCACAGAACCGCCAGCTTCGGAAAGAACAAGGGGACGAACATGGATGACGCCCGTGGCGATGCCACGTCCCCCGCACTTCGCGAAACCATCGCGCGTCTCGCACCGGGAACTGCTTTGCGTGACGGTCTCGAGCGCATTCTCCGCGGCCGAACCGGTGGCCTCATCGTTCTCGGGTACGACGACGAGGTCGAGGCCATCAGTGACGGCGGATTCGAATTGGACGTCGAGTTCGCTCCGACACGCCTGCGTGAACTGTCGAAGATGGACGGCGCCATAGTCCTCTCCACCGACGGAAATCGGATTGTCCGCTCCAACGTGCAACTCGTTCCCGATCACAAGATCCCGACCGTCGAATCCGGCACCCGTCACCGAGCCGCCGAGCGAACCGCGATGCAGACCGGCTATCCGGTGGTATCGGTCAGTCAATCCATGAGCATCGTCAGCGTCTACGTTGCAGGCATCAGACACGTCGTCGAAGGATCGGCAACCATTCAGTCGCGCGCCAACCAGGCCATCGCGACACTCGAACGCTACAAAGCCCGCCTCGACGACAACACCCGCCAACTATCCGTCGTCGAGATCGAGGATTTCGTGACGCTGCGCGATGCGCTCACCGTCGCCCAGCGGCTGGAGATGGTGCGCCGGGTGTCGGTGGAAATCGAGCAGAACGTCCTCGAACTCGGTACCGATGGAAGGCAACTCGCACTGCAGCTAGAGGAATTGCTGGGTGACAACGACGTCGATCGTCAACTCGTCGTGCGCGACTACCTCGCAGGCACCGAACCTGCGGGAACAGCTGCCGTCGAGAAGGCCCTCGGCGCGCTCGACAAGCTCACCGACGTCGATCTGCTTGATCTCACGACCCTCGCTCGGGCATTCGGCTACCCCGCCACCATCGAGGCGCTCGACACCCCGATGAGTCCCAGAGGCTACCGCGTCCTCACCCGTGTTCCCCGGCTGCAATTCAGCCAGATCCACCGACTGGTGGGCTCGTTCGGAACATTGCAGGGCCTACTCGCCGCTACCGCCGCCGATCTGCAGTCGGTCGAAGGTATCGGCGGGCTCTGGGCGCGGCACATCCGAGAAGGGCTCTCGCGGCTCGCTGAATCGTCCATTGCCGGCCCGTTCGACTAGCCCTGCGGCCCTGAAGCGGGGAACTAGCTGGTCATGTTGAAGGGCTCCGGCGCGCTACGAAGTTCACCGAGCTGAGCGATCACCTTGTACGAACCGGCACCAACGGGGACACGCGCGTCTGCACAGCCGGGAACCGAGTTGGTCCCGGACCACTTCACCGTGAAGCCGGCCTGCTCGCCGGGCTTGAAGGTGCGCAGATCGGACTGAGCGTCAGGGAAGCAGTCCGTGTTGGACCAGATGCGCTGGTCGTCGAGGGTGTAGACCAGAGCCTGCTGGAGGCCTGCACCGACGTCGCGCTGGCATTCTGACGAGCTGATGTTGGTGATCACGACGGTGAAGCCTGGCTCTTCACCGACACGATAAGTCGCCTTGTCCGGCGTGGCTTTTACCGCAAGGCTCTGATCCGCGCACTGGTTCGCCGCGACGGGGGAACCGGATGCGGGCGCGCCGCTCGTCGCCGCACTGGAACTTGTGCTGCTGCCCGTGGTGCCACCCGAAGAACCACCGGATCCACCGGATCCACCCGATCCGCCTTCCGACGCACCCGCACTCTGAGACTGCGAGGACGAACTGGGTGCCGCTGTCGTAGTCGGCACCGCCGATACGACACCAGCCGGCTCGGCCTGCTGGTCGTCGTTTCCGCCACCGAGCGAGCTGATGAACCACACGATCAAACCGAGCACGACCACGGCCGCACCGATGGCGAGTGCGCGACGACGCCAGTAGATTTCGGGAGGCAAAGGCCCGCTTGGTTCCAACACAGAACAACCGTAATGGCCAGCAGCGAGCTATCTCCCCAAGCGCATGCGGCGTGTCGCGACCTTGATCGAACCTCGGCTCAGGGAAGTTCGCCGATGTCGCCGATGACCTCGCGCAACCGGGCATTTCCCTCGGCAAGCGCGTAGGTCAAGCCGACGATCGCGACCTCACCCGCCTCGACCTTGTCGGCGATGATCCGCGAGCGCTGCATGAGCAGATCGCCGGTCTCCTGTACGTGGCGTGCCTCGAACTCGTCGACGGCCGAATAGCCGTCTCGGCGCGCGGACAGAACCGAAGGGGTCACTCGCTCGACGACGTCGCGGATATAGCCGCCGGGGAGGTCGCCGGTATCCAGTGCATCGATCGTGGCCTTGACGGCCCCACACTTGTCGTGACCCAGAACGACGATCAGCGGCACACCTAGAACGGCAACGCCGTACTCGATCGAGCCCAACACTGCGGAGTCGATGGTGTGCCCGGCCGTTCGGACCACGAACATGTCGCCGAGCCCCTGGTCGAAAATGATCTCGGCGGCGACTCGGGAGTCCGCGCAACCGAACAGAACCGCGATCGGATGCTGACCTTCGGTGAGGCGTTCACGATCGGCGATTCCCTGGCTGGGGTGCTGGGATTCGCCGGCGACGAAGCGCTGGTTACCCTCTTTGAGAGACTTCCACGCCGATAAGGGATTCGTTGCAGGCATGACGTCATTGTGCCGCAGGTATGCGCTCCGCGTGCTACAGGCATATGAGTTCTGTGCCCGGCCCCTCGGCTACCAGCGATTCGGGTTCTTGGGAAAGGCTGAAACAGACACGTGCCGATCGACACAGTACGACTGCTCGGATGGTTCGACTCCGAGGAGCGTGATCTGCCGTGGCGACGTCCGGGCGTCACGGGGTGGCAGATTCTGATGAGCGAGATCATGCTCCAACAGACGCCGGTATCGCGCGTCGCCCCGATCTGGGAACAATGGGTGGAGCGTTGGCCGGTGCCGTCGAAGATGGCCGCGTCTTCGCAAGCCGAGGTGCTGCGTGCATGGGGCAAACTCGGCTATCCGCGAAGAGCACTGCGGTTGCACATGTGCGCAGGCGTTCTTGCTGCCGAGCACGGCGACGTGGTTCCGCAGGATGTGGACACACTGCTCGGGCTGCCCGGCATCGGCGCCTACACCGCTCGCGCCGTTGCATGCTTCGCCTATGGGCAACGGGTTCCTGTCGTCGACACCAATGTGCGACGAGTCGTCGCGAGGGCCGTGCACGGCGCGGCGGAACCAGGTAATCCTTCGACCACCCGAGATCTTGCCGACGTCGAGGCGCTGCTCCCCCGAACCACCGCGCGAGCTGCCCGCTACTCGGCCGCCCTGATGGAACTCGGCGCGTTGATCTGCACCGCGAAAAATCCGGCGTGCCTGTTGTGCCCGCTCCCGGAGTGCTCGTGGATCGAAGCGGGTCGCCCCGCGTACACCGGTCCGGCCAAGAAGGTCCAGAAGTTCGCCGGGACCGACCGTCAGGTGCGCGGAAAGTTGATGTCGGTGTTGCGCGAGAGCGAGGGGCCCGTCGAGCGCGCCACGCTCGACGTCGTCTGGCTGAGCGATCCGGGCCAGCGCGACCGTGCACTCCACTCGTTGCTGCTCGACGGACTGGTCGAGCAGACCGAATCAGGACTTTTCGCGCTCGCCGGGGAGGGTGACGCGGCTTCGCCGCCCGTGCGTGTTTGATGACAGTCCTGTGTACCTAAACGCGCACGGGCAGGTCAGCGCACGGTGAGCGGTAAACGACAGTCCCGTGTACCTAAACGCGCACGGGCAGGTCAGCGCAGAAAGTCGACGAGCAGTTCATTGATCATTTCAGGACGTTCGAGGTAGCCGAAGTGCCCGGTGTCGGCGACCTCCTCGTACCGCGCGCCCGGAATTGCCTGCGCTACTTCACGACTCAGATGAACTGGAATCAGGCGGTCGTCGGCGAATCCGATGACCATCGACTTGGCCGTGATCTTGCGATACGCCGTCAGCCTCTCCGAACCGGCGCGCATCTCGAGTCCGATCTGTGCGCGTCGGCCTGCGGAACGCTGCCCAGCCGAGAACTCGAGGATTGCCAACCAATCACCGATGGCTTGCTCGTTCCGCAGCGTTGCGGGTGAGAAATTGTTCATCGCGGTCATCGCTGCCCGGTACGAAGCCGGCAGCGTGATGTCGGCGTCGTACAGATCGCGTTCCGCCCGCGACCATGCCTTCTGCATCGTCGACGAACGCCCATAGGTCGCCATCATGACCGCGTGCGACACCAGATCAGGGCGCGCAAGCGCCAACTCCTGAGTCACTCTCGAACCCATCGACGTACCGACCACTCGCGCACGCATCCCGCCGAGGTGCTCGATGAGCGCTGCCGTGTCCGCAACGAGGTCGTCGAGAGTCATTCCGTCGGCGCACTCCGAGGACGGCGCGATTCCGCGGTTGTCGAACGTCACGACCTGATATCCGGCTTTCACCAGAGCGGGCACCTGATGGGCCTGCCAGACCCTGCCCTGACTCCCGGTCCCCATCACCATGACGACGTGAGGTCCGGTTCCCTTGACGTCGAAGTTGATTTCGATTCCGTTGATCTTCGCCAGCGACATTCGCGTCATCGTAGTGGTGTGAGGAACTCCGACACCGCTGCCCGATACCGCTCCGGCTGCTCGTCGTGCACCAGATGCGCGGCGCCGGAGACTCGCACGTAGGTCGACTTGGGGTTTCGCGCACGCATCTCGGCCATCTGCCCTTCAGGTGTGATCCCGAACTCACCCTCGATCAGCAGACTCGGCACCTGGACGCGTTCCCACTCGTCCCAGAAGTGCCGGGTGCCCCACTCCGACGAAATTGCCTCGAATGTGGACACATCGCCGTGCAGGTGAAAACCGTCGTCACGGCGTACGAACGAATCCAGAAAGTACCGTCCCGCCACTTCACCGAAGAAAGCCAGCACCGCGTCCTCGGTGACGAACGGCTGCGGCCAACCCCTGATCATCTCTGCCCAGCCGTCGGCGGTTCGGCCACGAAAATCCGGTGCGATGTCCTCCACCACGAGCGCGCCGACGAGATCCGGTCGCGCTGCCGCGAGGCACCATCCGTGCAGCGACCCCATCGAATGCCCGACGACGGTTGCCCGGCCGATTTTCTCGGCGTGGATCGCCAGATCCTCGACGAAGGCCTCGGTGGTGAGGGACGCGGGGGTTGGACGTCCATGCCCCGGAGCGTCATAGGTGTACACATGCCCGAACGCGCGCAGCCACGGCACCTGTCGCCGCCACGTCCGACCACTGCCCATCAAGCCGTGCAGCAGAAGGATCGGCTTCCCGTCTCCACCCTCATCGTGCAGCATCACAGCGATCGTAGCCGCGCGAGTATCGTGCTCGGCATGGCTGTTGTGAAGATCAATGCAATCGAGGTACCCAAGGATGCCGGCCCCGAGCTGGAGAAGCGCTTCGCCGCACGGGCGGGCTCCGTCGAGAACTCTCCCGGATTCTTGGGGTTTCAGCTGCTGCGTCCGGTGAAAGGCGAGGATCGCTACTTCGTCGTCACTCAGTGGGAGACCGAGGAGGCGTTCCAGAACTGGTCCGCAGGCCCGGCGAAGGCAGCCCACTCGGGCGAGCGGGCCAAACCTGTGTCGTCCGGTGCGTCACTCCTCGAATTCGAAGTCGTTCTCGACGTCGCTGCGAACCGCTGATCTTGCGAACTCATCGCCGAACACTGCAAAACCCGAGTTTCCCGACCGCTTCGCCCGATACATGGCGGAGTCCGCGGATCTGAACAATTCGTCGGGGTCGGCCCTGAAGTGGTTGTCCACGGCGACGCCGATGCTCGCTGCCACCGTGACCTCGTATCCGTCGATGTCGAAGGACACCGACAGTGCGCGCAGTATCCGGGCCGCAAGCGCAGGCGCGTTCGACCCGCGGTGCAGTACGACGAATTCGTCGCCGCCGAACCGGGAGACCGTGTCTTGCGGTTCGGCGGCGCCCGCCAGCGCGTCGGCCACCAGCTGAAGCGTTCGGTCGCCGGCGGCGTGACCGAGGGTATCGTTGATCATCTTGAAGTTGTCGAGGTCGATCACCAGAACCGCTATGGGATAAGGGTTTCCCTGGTGTCGGATGCTCTCGATTCGCTGACGGATCAGCACCCGATTGGGGAGTCCGGTCAGTGGATCGTGCAGGGAACGACGGCGCAGTTCGTTTTCGAGATCGTGCCTGCGGATCGCCGCGGAGACCACCCCGGCCACCGTCTGCAGAAAAGCCAACTCGGCGTCCTGGAAGTGTTTCGGTTCGGATCCGTACACCGCAAGCACTCCCCAGGGCTCACCGAACCCTTCGATCACCACCGCTGCCCCGCTGCGCACTCCTCGTGCCGACATGAACTCGGTCGGGAACCGAGTTTCGTAAATGCTATCGGTACAGACCACCGCTTCCCCACTTCGGAGAACCAAGGCCGCGTGCGACGGACGTTCGATCGGGAGCGGGCGAGGCGGCGTGTCAGGGCCGCTGTAGGACACCGCAATCAATTCCGATCTGTCCGGAAATCTCGGTTCCAGGATGACGGCGCACTTCATGCCGACCATCTCCACCGCCGTGTCCGTCGCCTGAGCCAGCACCTCGGATGGACTCGCAGTGAGCGCAATTCGACTCAGATCGGCGACCGCTCGCTGCTCTCGGGCATGCGCTGAAGCGGCTTCGGCCGCTCGGCGCCAACGCCGCTCGTGTTCGAACCGGACGCGAAGATCTCGGCACACCATAGCTATCACCGGAATCAGCGCATGCCGGCCCGTCACTTCATACGCCGACACCCACACAGGCACCGAATCCCCGGTTCGAAGATGAGTCAATCCGGTGTCACCCGACCAGGATTCGCCCGATTCGAGAACCTTCCGCACCGGCCCATGCGCGTCGTCGACATACCCGAAGACATAGTCGGCGAATTTCGCCACCTCCAGCGAGTCGTACGCCCCGATCAGTTCGCTGCACGCGGCGTTGACATACGAGACATGGCCGTCCGATCCCCGCAAACACATGGCGTCGGGGGATCTGTCGGCCGTCGCCTCGAACTCCGCGACCCAGCTCTCGACATCCGGATCCACTGTCCTGCACTCCACTCACCCCGAGCCCATTCTGCAGGTCATCGCCGAGGGGCAATCGAACTCGCCCGACGGCAGGTGAAACTAGTTCTGCCGACTCACCGACCCAACCACTTCGGCGGCATCACGTCCGTCCCATTGCCGGTTGGTGGGGGCCTTCGGCGACATTCGTTCTTCGATGCGATCGAGAATCAGCCCGAGTTCTTCGAAGGGAACCGGCCGACCGATATGAAACCCCTGTGCCCCGTCGCAGCCGAGCGCACGGAGTTCAACGAGTGTCTCCTCATCCTCGACACCCTCTGCTACGGAGCACATTCCGAGGTTGCGTGCGAGATCGATGGTCGAGCGAACTATGGATGCGTTCGTCGGCTGACTATTCATGGCGGTGACAAAGGATTTATCGATCTTGAGCGTCTGAACCGGTAGAGATCGCAGGTAAGCCAGCGAGCTGTATCCGGTTCCGTAATCGTCGATGGCCACCGACACACCTAAATCGCGCAGTTCGACAAGAGAATCGACGGATCGACGCGGGTCGGTCATCGCTGTGGTCTCGGTGACCTCGAATTCGATTGCCGTAGCCGGGACATCGTGGCGCTGAAGTGCAAGCGCGACGTTCTCCGCCAGCATCGGGTCCAGAAGATTGCGAACCGACAGGTTGACCGACATCCGGAAATTCGGACGCGTACGCCGCATCTCACTGCAGCAGGCCAGTGCGTCTTCTAGCACGTATGCGGTGATCGCGGGCAACATACCCGTGCGCTCGGCGTCGGGCAGGAACGACCACGGTGAGATGAGGCCTTCCCGCGGGTGTTGCCAGCGCAGCAGTGCCTCCGAACCGGAGACGGTGCCCGACTTCAGATCCAGAGCCGGCTGGAAGTACACCCGGAGCTGCCGTTCACGTAACGCGGTTTCCATCTCTCCGAGCAGTCGCATCTGCTCGTGCTGGTCCCGGTCCATCGACGGCGTGTACATCCTGGTGCGCGCGTGCCCGTGTTTTGCGGTGGTGAGAGCTACATGTGCGTGCTGCAGCAGCGCGTCGGGGCTCACACTGTCCAACTTCGACGAGGCAACGACGCCCACGGTCGCATCGAGCGCAACGTTGATGTCTCGCACGAACATCGGCTGGCAGACTGCACTTCGAAAATGGTCGGCGCACTCGGTCGGCGACACGATCATCCGACTGGCGGCCATCGACACCACGAACTGGTCACCGCCGAGCAGACCCACCACCGAATCACTCGTCGCAGCGGCAACGAGTCGCTGGCCGATCTCGCGCAGGACCTGATCGCCGACCGCGTAGCCGAACGTTTCGTTGATCTGGGCAAAACGATCGATGTCCACGACCAGGACCACGACGCCGTCCGCGCCTGCGGTGGCTATCGAACGGTCGAGCAGCACTCCCAGCTGGCGCCGATTGGCGAGTCCAGTGACGGAGTCGGAGGTCGCGGACACGGTCAGCGCCTCGGACTGTGCACGAAGCTCGGACAGGAAGCACGCCATCCTTGCGGCAACGAGGACCACGACCAGGACCGAAGTCGCGAAAACGACCCAACCCCACTCGTCGACGGGTTCGCCCCGCCAGAGCTGGATGGCCATGACAACCGGGGACATCAGACTCGCTGCACTGGATCCGAAAAGTCTCGTTCGGTCCACATGACGCTGTGGGATCGGCGGACTCTCGGGCGTCGTCCAGAGCTTCCGCGCCGGATACAGCGACGCGGCTGTCAGCAGGACGTACCCGACCAGCCACCCTGCACTGACCAATGGGGCGTCGCGATAGTCCACACCGCCGATGACAATGTAGGACACCCACCCGGACGCCGCGAACGCTACGAAGGCGACGGTCGACAGTGCGAAGGGCAACGTCCGCGCACGTTTCGACAGCAGCAGAACAAACATCAGCGCCAGCAGAAGGCCGTCGGCGACGGTGTAGGCCACCGCGGGCCAGAAGCGCGCGAACACGCTGAAGTCCAGAAGCGCGTCGACCCGGCCTCCGATGACGAAGATCCACACCGTCACTCCGAGGCCTGCAGCGACGATCAGGCTTTCGAGGACGTCCTCGACCTGGAAGACACGACCGTTCTCGTCTCGGATCGCGAGAACGCCTGCTATGAACGCCGCATGACCCATCACATACACCGCGTCTGCGGCAGACACCATGGGAACGACGCGACCGGTCGCTGTGTAACCGACACCGATCGCGTCGCCGACGATCCACAACAGGAGGCCAGCGGTGAAGAACAGCCATGACCGTCGAGTCGCGGCCGTACTGTGCTGACCACCGACCGCGAACACCAACACGGACGTCACGGTGACCACGCCGTACACGACTATTCGAGGGAGTCCCTCGGGGAGGACGAAAAACAACACGATCGCGGACGAACCGAGCGTAAGGAACGTCGACCAGCTCTTCACTCGAGTCAGTCCCTTCCTGGTCCCCCAACCAACGTCTGTCGTCCGATAACGTCCAGAAACCACCGTTCGAACAGCATTCGCCGCCGAAAACCCACCGGATTGGTGTCAGCTCACAGGATTGCAGACTTCGCGACCAATCTGTTACCTATGTACCCCTCCCGAGCCTGTTGAAGTTGGATAAATCACACCACGTGTTCAAGAATGCTGCGAAAACATCGACGGGCCCCCGAGCATCGACACACGACCGACCCGACGCCGCCACTGTTCTTGTCAGGACTCGAGCGCTGCGTCCAACGTGATCTCGACGCCGGTCAGTACCTTGCTAACCGGACACGTTTCCTTGGCGTTCTGTGCGGCCTTGGCGAACCCTTCGGCATCCAGGCCGTCGACCTCACCGCGAACCGTGATCTTGATCCCGGTGAGCTTGAACCCGGGGTTGTCCGGTCCGAGCGAGACCTCCGCTGTGACTTCGAGGCTCTGCGGTGTGCCGCCCGCCTCGGCGATGACCGCCGACAACTGCATCGCGTAGCACGACGAGTGAGCCGCGGCGATGAGTTCCTCGGGGCTGGTGGTGCCGTCAGCGTTCTCCGCGGCGCGTTTGGGGAACGACACCTCGAAAGTCGCAGCACCCGAACTCGTGAGCTCGACCTGACCGGATCCTTTTTCCAGAGTTCCGTTCCAGGCCGTGCGCGAGGTACGTGTAGGCATGGTGAAGTGCTCCTGTCGTTTCGGGCCGAGCCGTTCGCCGAGGCCGTCCAGACCAGGCTAACCGGATCCGAAGCCGGACGCCTCGGATCTCACGGAGTCGATCGAATTGTATTGCGCCAGCATCTTTTTCTCTTCCTCATGCCGTGGAAATGCGAAAAACACGAGTACTGCACCGAGGAGCACCACGACGATCGCCGCCGCATAGGAGTGCTGGTCACCGTCGAGGAACGCCAGTTTCGCGGCGGTGATGATCTGCTCGCCGTACTGCGGATATCGTTCGGCAAGATCCGCCGCCGAGGAAAACGATTTGGTCAGAACCGACTGGGTGTCGGAGCTGATGTTGCCTGACTGCGGCGAGTTCGCGATCTGAGCCGTGAGCGAGGCCGCATACCCCGCTGTCAGTAGTGCGCCCAGCATGGATTGCATGATCGCGCCTCCGAGATCACGCTGCAGATCAGCCGTACCCGACGCCATCCCGGCTCGATCGACGGGCACCGACCCCGTCAGCGACCGGGACGCAGGTGTGCCCGCGAAGCCCACCCCTACGCCTAGCAATACGTAGCTCACCGCCACCACCCAGTACGCCACATCCTCTTTCCACGTCAACCACGCCAGTACCAGACCTGCAACGATGAACACGTAACCCACCAGCAGCGTCAATCTCGACCCTCGGGTTTCGACGAGTTTCGCCGACTGCGGAGCGACGAGCACCATCGCAACGGCAGCGGGAAGCGTCGAGGCGCCTGCGGCAAGTGTCGAATAGCCCAGAACGTTCTGCAAGAACTGCTGGCCCACGAAGATGACGCCCATCAGCGAACCGAATACGATGATGCCGGCGAGGCCTGCCACCCAGAAGGTTCGGCGTCGCGCGATGCGGAGGTCGTACAGTGGAAACGCTGCGCGAGACTGCCTCACGACGAACACCGCGCCCGCTGCGAGAGCAATCACCCCCAGTCCGATCGCAAGAGAACCCATTCCGTCGACCGGCGCGAAATTGATGCTCAGCACCAACGCAGCAATGAACACCACCGACACTATTCCGCCGAAATTGTCGACGGGATCGGTGGTCTCGTTGACGTGCGCGGGCACCAGCAGTGCCGCGAGGGCCAGCGCAAGGACCGCGAGCGGCAGCGTGACGATGAAGACCGAACCCCAGTGGAACTTCTCGAGCAAAGCACCGGACAGCAGCGGACCCAGCGCCGACAGCGCACCACCGAGCGCTGACCACAGTGCAATTGCCTTCGTGCGTGCCGGACCCGACCACAATGCGGTGATCAACGCCAGCGTCGTCGGGTACGCCAGTCCTGCCGACAATCCACCGAGCACCCGTGCGCCGAAAAGCACCTCGAAGTTGGGCGCGAAGCCTGCGATCAGACACGCTGGAATCGACAGCCCCATACCGAGCACCAGCAATAGCTTGCGGCCGTAGCGGTCGCCGATGGCCCCCAGGTACAACACCGATGTGGCAAGACCGAGCGAATATGCGACCGCGATGAGGTTGAGCTGCGTTTGGCTGGCGTCGAAGTCTCGCCCGATCTCGGGGAGCGCCACGTTCGCGACCGCGAGGTTCAAGTTGGCGACGGCGGCAACGAGGATGAGGACGAACAGCACTAGACCTGGGCGAGCGGGCGCCTTTTCCACGGTAGTCACAGACGTCAGTCAAGCGCACCCGGACGGGCGACGCCTCACCTTCGGCGTGCGAAGTGTCTGCTCCACGGGTGCCGGCTCGCCATTTTCTCGGCATGAATGGACCATGGCAACGGTTAGACGGCTTGGATGCGCCATTCATGCCATCGCCGGGGTCGCCGGACCGCCAGCAAACGCAGGCGAAACGGGGCGATTTCATGTATTGAAACCGCCGTTCGACCTATCTGAATGTTATTAGACCGCAACGATATCGATCGGTACCGAACATCAAGCGAACGCACTGCGCGGTAGCTGCTACCGAGCTAGCCTCCTGCACTGTGAAAGCCTTTCGATTCACTGCGCTGTGCGCGCTGACACTGACCGCCCTCGTCGCCGCGCCCGCCCATGCCGATCCACTCTCCGACTTCTACAACTCCCCCGTCACCGACGCCGCAGCTGCACACGAAGGCCAGGTCCTGCGGTCACTGCGCGTCGGCCCACCGCTGGGCGACGGACTCGGTGTGAACATCGAGCGAATTCTGTATCGGTCCAACGACACTCACGGCGACCCGACAGTAGTGTCCGGCTACACGATGACGCCGATCGCCCCCTGGCCGGGTCTGGGCCCACGACCGGTAGTCGCGTACGCACCGGGTACTTCCGGGATGGCAGACAAGTGTGCAGGCTCCGCG
Organism: Rhodococcus sp. G-MC3; assembly: GCF_030063335.1. Lineage (GTDB taxonomy): Bacteria > Actinomycetota > Actinomycetes > Mycobacteriales > Mycobacteriaceae > Rhodococcoides. The sequence goes on from NZ_JASISW010000006.1 coordinate 203,198, forward strand.
GTACTCGGCACGATCGGCTCGTCCCCTGCGGTTCTTCCACTTCTGCTGGCCGGCTATTCGGTTGCTGCGACCGATTACCAGGGATTGGGCACACCCGGCGGGCACACCTACCTCAACCGTCTCGATGCCGGGCATGCACTTCTCGATGTCGCCCGCGCAGGCGTCGGAGACACCGGAGCACCCGTCGTGATGTTCGGTTACTCCGAAGGTGGGCACGCGGCGGGCGCCGCAGCCGAGCTCGCCAGCTCGTATGCACCGGAACTCGGTATCAAAGGTTCGTACGTGGGAGCACCGCCTGCCGACCCATCGCTGAACCTCGCCAACCTCGACAACACCCCCTTATCGGCTGCGCTGCTCTTCTCCCTGGGAGGCTTGCTCAACGCGTACCCCGAACACGCCGCAGAGATTCGATCCCAGCTGAACGCAGAAGGTCAAGGTGCGCTCGATGAGTCACAGGGATGGTGCTCGACGGATCGGGCGGCCACCCAGACCTTCGACTCGCGGGATCTGACGGTCGACGGGCGGACGCTTGGTGAGCACCTAGCCGAAGCACCGTCCGCGTCGCTGGTGCAGGAGAACACCGTCGGATACGGGGTACCGAGCGCTCCGGTACTGCTGTCACAGTCGGTGGCCGACGACACTGTGCCCATCGCGCAGAGCCGGACCCTACGGGATCGCTGGACAGCAGCAGGGTTCACGGATCTGACGTACATCGAGTACTCGTTCCCCGCCATCCCCTTAGCCGGGGCAAACCATGCGCCGGGTGGGTTGGCAGCGTACGCCGATGTGATGCCGTGGATCGCGGGTTTGCTCGCCGCTCCCCCCTCCTGAATTTACTCGGGTTCCGGGACATGAATGTGACATTCAAGCCGTCTAACCATTGCCGTGGTCCATTCATGCGGAAATGGGGTGAGCGATAACAGGCATACAGCAAAGCGGGCCACACCAAGAAAATGGTGTGACCCGCTTTGCTGAACTACTACTGACTACTCGCCGTCGTCGCCCGAGGTCTTGGCCAGATCGACCGGCACCTCGTCCGGAACGATGATGGTCTTCTTCTCGCCACGAAACGTGAACTTGGCGTCCTCGCCCGAACCTTCGCCGTCCCAGTTCTCGACGTCGACCAACACGATCTGTCCGGCTTCGATCTCTCCGAAGAGGATCTTCTCCGACAGGGCGTCTTCGATCTCGCGCTGGATGGTGCGACGCAACGGCCGCGCACCCAGTACCGGATCGAATCCACGCTTGGCCAACAGCGACTTGGCCTTCGGGGTGACCTCGATGCCCATGTCCTTGTTCTTGAGCGCACCTTCGACACGGTTGAGCATGAGATCGACCATCTGGATGATCTCGTCGCGGGTGAGCTGGTGGAACACGACGATGTCGTCGATACGGTTGAGGAACTCGGGGCGGAAGTGCTTCTTCAGCTCGTCGTTGACCTTGAGCTTCATCCGCTCGTAGTTCGATCCGGTGCCTTCACCCGAGGAGAAGCCGAGACCGACTGCCTTCGAGATGTCCGCGGTGCCGAGGTTCGAGGTGAAGATCAGCACGGTGTTCTTGAAGTCGACGGTGCGTCCCTGGCCATCGGTGAGACGACCATCTTCCAAGACCTGGAGGAGCGTGTTGTAGATCTCCGAGTGGGCCTTCTCGATCTCGTCGAACAGCACGACGGAGAACGGCTTGCGACGGACCTTCTCGGTGAGCTGGCCGCCCTCTTCGTAACCGACGTATCCCGGAGGAGCACCGAACAGGCGCGACGCCGTGAAGCGGTCGTGGAACTCGCCCATGTCGATTTGGATGAGCGCATCGTCTTCGCCGAACAGGAAGTTCGCCAGAGCCTTCGACAGCTCGGTCTTACCCACACCGGACGGGCCGGCGAAGATGAACGAACCGGACGGACGCTTCGGGTCCTTGAGACCTGCACGCGTACGACGGATCGCCTTGGAGACGGCCCTGACTGCCTCCACCTGGCCGATGATCCGCTTGTGCAGTTCGTCTTCCATGCGGAGCAGACGGGTGGTCTCCTCCTCGGTGAGCTTGAAGACGGGGATGCCGGTCCAGTTGCCCAGTACCTCGGCGATCTCGTTGTCGTCGACCTCGGCCACGACGTCGAGGTCACCCGAACGCCACTGCTTCTCACGCTCGGCGCGCTGCTGAACCAGTTGCTTTTCCTTGTCGCGCAGGTTCGCGGCTTTCTCGAAGTCCTGCGCGTCAATCGCAGATTCCTTCTCGCGACGAGCATCGGCGATCTTGTCGTCGAACTCGCGCAGGTCTGGCGGTGCAGTCATCCGGCGGATACGCATCCGCGCGCCAGCCTCGTCGATGAGGTCGATCGCCTTGTCCGGCAGGAACCGGTCGTTGATGTAGCGGTCGGCCAGAGTCGCAGCCGCGACGAGTGCGCCGTCGGTGATCGAGACGCGGTGGTGAGCCTCGTAGCGATCGCGCAGACCCTTGAGGATCTCGATGGTGTGCTCGACGGTCGGCTCGCCGACCTGGACCGGCTGGAAACGACGTTCGAGGGCCGCGTCCTTCTCGATGTACTTGCGATACTCGTCGAGGGTGGTGGCACCGATGGTCTGCAACTCACCGCGAGCGAGCTTGGGCTTGAGGATCGAGGCCGCGTCGATAGCGCCCTCGGCCGCGCCCGCACCCACGAGGGTGTGCAGCTCATCGATGAACAGGATGATGTCGCCGCGAGTGTTGATCTCCTTGAGAACCTTCTTCAGGCGCTCTTCGAAGTCACCGCGGTAACGGCTACCGGCTACCAACGAACCGAGATCGAGGGTGTAGAGCTGCTTGTCCTTGAGGGTCTCGGGGACCTCGCCGTTGACGATGGCCTGTGCGAGACCTTCCACCACAGCGGTCTTACCGACGCCGGGCTCACCGATGAGAACAGGGTTGTTCTTCGTGCGGCGCGAGAGGACCTGCATGACGCGCTCGATTTCCTTCGCGCGGCCGATGACCGGGTCGAGTTTGCCTTCGAGGGCGGCCTGGGTCAGGTTTCGTCCGAACTGGTCGAGGACGAGCGAGGTCGACGGTGTGCCTGCCTCGCCGCGTCCGGTTCCGGACTCCGATGGCTCTTTGCCCTGGTAACCGGACAGCAACTGGATGACCTGCTGACGCACCCGGTTGAGATCAGCACCGAGCTTGACCAGAACCTGAGCCGCGACGCCTTCGCCTTCGCGGATCAGACCCAGCAGAATGTGCTCGGTTCCGATGTAGTTGTGGCCGAGCTGCAGCGCTTCACGCAGACTGAGCTCGAGGACTTTCTTGGCGCGCGGGGTGAACGGGATATGACCGGACGGAGCCTGCTGGCCCTGACCGATGATCTCCTCGACCTGGCTGCGGACTCCTTCAAGGGAGATACCAAGCGACTCCAGAGACTTGGCTGCAACGCCCTCACCCTCGTGGATGAGGCCGAGCAGAATGTGCTCCGTGCCGATGTAGTTGTGGTTGAGCATCCGGGCTTCTTCTTGAGCCAGGACGACAACACGCCGCGCGCGATCGGTGAACCTCTCGAACATCGCTCTCCCTCACTTCTTGGTGGGTGGTAGCACTTCCCACCAGGTCTTCTAGCACCACAGGATCTAGTAACACGGGGTCGCTCGGCATAGAAGATGTCTCACGCCGACGTTGATGCGTCTACGCCTCCAGCTTCACTGTAGTTGGCTGGTGGTTCACGTGCCGACCCTCGGTCCCTCGATTCGACGGCGGTTCCGACGAAGTGAGCGACTTATTTACCTGCTTACCGTTCATAACGCAGCTGGGCGCGGTTTCGTTTCCGTTTTTCTGTCCGCTGCTGGCGAACAGACAAATCGAGTCAGTTCTGGGGCTTCACAATCGGAAACAAGATCGTCTCGCGAATGCCGAGTCCGGTCAGCGCCATCAGCAATCGGTCGACGCCCATTCCGGTACCGGTGGTCGGGGGCATGCCCTGTTCCATCGCGGCCAGGAAGTCCTCGTCGAGCACCATGGCCTCATCGTCGCCAGCTGCAGCCTGACGCGCCTGATCCTCGAAACGCTCACGCTGGATGACAGGATCGACCAACTCGGAGTAGCCCGTGGCCAGTTCGAAACCGCGGATGTAGAGGTCCCACTTTTCGGTGACGCCGGGAATGCTGCGGTGCTGACGTGTCAGAGGGGACGTCTCGACAGGAAAATCTCTGACGAATGTCGGCGCGAACAGAGCGTTTCCGATCTGGTGCTCCCACAGTTCCTCGACGAGCTTGCCGTGGCCGTAGATGGGCTTGCCGTCCTTGCGGGGCACCTCGACTCCGACCTTCTCCGCCAGAGCGAGCAATTCTTCGACGGTGGTGTCAGGGGTGACGGTCACGCCGATCGACTCGGACAACGAGGGGTACATCTCCAGCGTCGTCCACTCGCCGCTCAAGTCATAGGTGGTGCCGTCGGGGAGAAGAACGATCTGAGTGCCGAGCGCAGCGTGCGCAACTTCTTGGATGAGTTCGCGCGTCATCTTCGCCGACTCGTCGTAGGTGCCGTACGCCTCGTAGGTTTCCAGCATCGCGAACTCCGGTGAGTGCGACGAGTCGGCGCCCTCGTTGCGGAAGTTACGGTTGATCTCGAAGACTTTCTCGATGCCGCCGACGACGCAGCGCTTGAGAAATAGCTCCGGCGCGATGCGCAGGTAGAGGTCTGTGTCCAACGCGTTGGAATGCGTGACGAACGGCCTCGCTGCTGCGCCGCCGTGCAGCGTCTGCAGCATCGGGGTCTCCACCTCGAGGAATCCACGGCGCTCGAGCGCATTGCGAAGTTCGCGTACGACGGCAATGCGCTTGCGCGCCACCTCGCGTGCCTCGGGTCGGGTGATCAGATCCAGGTACCGCTGACGGATCCGAGTCTCTTCGTTGAGTTCCTTGTGCGCGACGGGGAGCGGGCGAAGAGCCTTGGAAGCGATCCTCCACGAGTCGGCCATGACGCTCAGCTCACCGCGACGGCTGGAAATGACCTCACCGTGGACGAAGACGAAGTCACCGAGGTCGACGTCGGCCTTCCAGGCTGCGAGTGCGTCCTCGCCGACGCCCGCGAGGCTGATCATGGCCTGCAGCTGGGTGCCGTCACCTTCCTGCAGCGTCGCGAAGCACAGTTTGCCGGTGTTGCGAACGAACATGACGCGTCCGGCTACCCCGACCAATCGACCGGTGGTGGTGTCTGCGTCGAGACTCGGGAAAAGGTCACGAACCTCACGAAGAGAATGTGTACGCGCAACGGAGACCGGATAGGCCTCCCGCCCCTGCTCGATCAGCCGGTCCCGCTTGGCACGACGAATCCGTAGCTGTTCCGGAGTGTCGTCGATCGTGGGGGTAGCTGCGTCAGTCACAGGCACACACTTTATCGGTCGTCCCCGTCAAAGACAGAATCAGTGCGCGGTGACGGCCTCGGCCTCACGGACACAGTGTGTCGCCTTGGTCAGCACGCCGAGCAGGCCTGCGGCCTTGAGAGCCTGGTAGCCCCCGACCAGATCGGTTGCATTGCGCAGTCCGAGCTCCTGCAGCGACGCCGCCGCCAAACTGGAGGTGTAACCCTCCGAGCAGATGACGATCCACTCGACATCGTGGCTCGTGGCCGCAACGAGTCGCGCGTCGCTGGTGGGGTCGAGACGCCATTCGAGCACGTTGCGCTCAATCGCGAGGGCTCCAGGAAGTGTTCCCTCGACTGCGCGCTGCGCCTGCGGACGGATGTCGACGACGATCGCGCCGCGCGCTACGGCGTCGCGTAGTCCGAAGACGGTGATTCGGTCGATCTTGGTGCGCGCCTGCTCCAGCATTTCGACGATAGTCATGCGCGAAAGCCCTTCGGGTTCGACGATAGTCATGCGCGAAAGCCCTTCGGGTTCGATTCGGACTGCCCCTCGGCGTGGGGACCTTCCGGAAGGTCGGTGAGCTCGGTGCGGGTTCGGCGAAGTGCGGTCTTGTCTTTCACCTCGTAGTACGACATCGCCGTCAACGGCGGGGAGTACGCATGCACACTGAGCGTGGGCCCGGTGGAGATGGACGCCGGCGCCCGCATCACGTCGTGTACCCAACCGAGCGGGAACGACGCTTGATCGCCCGCATCGAGGCGACGGCGCTTCAAACCATCGCCCGCCCAACGGTATTCGACGAGCGATCCGCTCAGCACCGTTAGCGCCCCGAGCGAGCCCGCATGATCGTGGAGTTCGGTGGAACGGTCCGGAACCCAGCTGATGAGCCAGACGTCGATGTCGTCGTCGGTGTGGAGACGGATGGACCACCGCTCCTCGGTCGGCCAGATGCCGCCACCGGGGAGGAGGTGATCGAAGCACCCTTCGAGGACCTCGGACGCACCCTGATCGGTGATCCGCAGCAGGTCATGGGGACGCAAACGCGTCGGAAGCGCCTGCGAGGCGATGGTTCGAGATCCAGACAATGCGGATCCCGAAAATACAGGTGTGGAAAGCATGGAAACTTCTCCAGGGTAGGTAATTGAACGAGGCAGCGGTCAGCCTCGACAACACTCCTTGGATCCCATGCACGTCATCACGGACACGATTCTGACACAGGCTCAGGTTTTGCGCCAGCGCGGAATGGATCGCGCCCTAGCGCGATCGCCTCTTCGCAAGATTTCGTTCGTACACCAGCCGAAGCCCTTCCAGCGTCAGGTCCGGCTCATAGTGCTCGATCGAGGCGCTCTCACCCATGATCAGGGGCGCGCTGTCGCCCGTTCCGATCACCGCCACGTCCGAGCCTGAAAACTCCGGCAATTCACGCCTCACCCGGCCGACCAAACCGTCCACCAGGCCCGCGAAGCCGAAGACAGCACCCGCCTGCATGCACTCGACGGTGTTCTTCCCGACGACCGATCGTGGCCGGATCAGTTCGACGTCTCGGAGCGCGGCCGACCTCGACGACATCGCTGCAGCCGAGATCTCGAGACCGGGCGCGATGGCACCACCGAGGAACTCGCCCTTCGCGGAGACGACGTCCACACACGTCGTCGTACCGAAATCTACTACGATGCAAGCACTTCCGTATAGATCGAACGCCGCGAGCGTGTTGACGATTCGATCCGCGCCGACCTCCTTCGGATTGTCCACGAGCAGTGGAACACCCGTACGAACACCGGGTTCGACGACGACGTGGGGAACATGCTTCCAATAGCGCTCCAGCATCGTCCGCATCTCCCGCAGCACCGACGGCACCGTCGAGAGCGCCGAAACACCAGTGATCTGGTCGGCGTCGGCGCCGAGAAGACCACGGAACATCAGGGCCAACTCGTCGGCCGTCACCCTCGGATCGGTGCGCATTCGCCAGTCGCGCAACAACTTCGCATGATCTCCGCCACCACTGAACAAGCCGAGCGTCATCGACGTGTTTCGTATGTCGACCGCGAGGAGCATCGCTAGACCAGCACTGAGTCGCCACGCAGCGTGCGCGGAGTGATCAGCCCAGAACCCTCCGGGGCGTACGCAGGATCAGAACCCAGCTCCAGTGGCTTGTTCTTCTCGTCGACAAACACCACCCGCGGGGCGTAATCGGCGCATTCCTGCTCGTTCATCACTCCGTAGGCGATGAGAATGACAAGATCACCTGGATTGACGAGATGTGCTGCAGCCCCATTGATTCCGATGACACCGCTGCCACGTTCGCCGGTGATCACGTACGTCTCGAGCCGCGCACCGTTGTCGATGTCGACGATGGTCACCTGCTCGCCTTCGAGGAGATCAGCCGCCTCCATGAGATCCTGATCGACGGTGACCGATCCGACGTAGTGCAGGTCGGCGTGCGTCACCGTGGCGCGGTGGATCTTGGACTTCATCATCGTGCGAAACATGTTTTCTCCCTATGCTCTCGGGTCGTCTGGATATTCGAGGAAGCCGGTTCCGACGGCGACTCCGACGTTGTCGATCAATCGCGTCGTACCGACTTTCGCAGCCACGAGCAGGCGCCCGTCACCTCGCTCCGGCGGAGGACCGAGGTCGACCCCGCGCAACTCGAGGTAGTCCACCTTCACCTCGGGGACCGCCTCGAGGACGCCGCGCGCCGTCGCCAGAATTGCATCGGCTCCGCCTGCCGCAGCGTGTGCACCGGCAACCAGCGCAGCGGACAGAGCCATCGCCGCGCCGCGTCCGGCCGCATCGAGGTATCGGTTCCGAGAGGACAACGCGAGGCCGTCCTGCTCGCGCACCGTCGGTACCCCGAAGATCTTCACATCGAAGTTCAGATCGCGCACCATCTGCCGGATCAGCGTCAACTGCTGATAATCCTTTTCGCCGAAGTATGCGGCGTGCGGCGCCGCGATCTGGAGCAATTTCGCCACGACAGTGAGCATCCCGGCGAAATGAGTCGGACGGCTAGCGCCTTCGAGTTCGGCGCCGAGCGGCCCTGCGTGCACGGTCGTGCGTGGACCGGCCGGGTACATGTCGGTCGCAGACGGCGCGAAGACGACCTCGACGCCTTCCTCGCGGAGCAGTTCGACGTCGGCGTCGAGGGTCCGCGGGTACGCGTCGAGATCCTCACCGACCCCGAACTGCAGTGGGTTCACGAAGATGGACACGATCACTACCGAGCCAGTCCGCTTCGCTTGCCGCACGAGATGGATGTGACCGGCGTGCAGCGCACCCATCGTCGGCACGAGAGCGACGGTTTTGCCCACGCTACGAAGGGCTTTCGATACCGAGGTAACCACCGCCGGATCGTGATGAACCGTGAGCTCCCCCGCCTTGAAGCTACCTGCCAGGGTCATCGTTCACCTTCCAGAAATTCGACGAGTTCGGCTTTGGCGCCGACCCGCTGTGCCGATCGCAACGACAGGGCGCGGTATCCCTCCGCGATGCGTGGGTCCACCTCGTTCAGCACATCGAGATGCTTGTGCACCGCAGCGAGATCTCCGCGCGCCACCGGTCCCGTCAGAGCGCCTTGACCACGCCTCAGCGCATTCTCCAGCGCAGCAGTGACAAGTGGAGCCAGAACACGTTGTGCCGCTTCGGGTTCGGTGTCCATGCCAGGGAAGCCAGGGCCGTCGAGCGCAACCCCCAAGGCGTCGACAGCGTCGGCGATGAGGGTGACGAGATGATTCGATCCGTGCGCGAGCGCCGCGTGATAGAGCGTGCGTCTCTCCTCGGCCACGTGGACAGGTTCGCCGCCCAGCTCGAGTACCAACGCCTGCGCCACCGCATACCCGATTTCGTCGGCTGCGGTAATCCCGAAGCATGCAGACGCCAGACGGTCGGTGTCCTCTGGATAGCCGGAGAAGGTCATGGCCGGGTGGATCGCCAACGGAACTGCACCGCATGCGGTCAGGGGTGCCAGTACCGCGATGCCGTTGGCTCCCGAGGTGTGCGCGACGAGCTTGCCGGGTGCAATCGCGCCGGTGGCAGCCAACCCTGTTGCAATCGAACCGAGTTCGGTATCGGGAACCGCGAGAATCAACAACTCGGCCCGCCTGGCCACCTCGTCGACCGGCAGAATCTGGGTATCGGGCAGGCGCGTGCGCGCACGATGACGCGAATCCTCCGATACCGCCGAACACCCGACGACCAAGTGCCCGACGCGCTCGAGAGCTTCGCCGAGAGCCGTGCCCACGCGCCCCGCACCGACGATTCCCACCGTCAAGCGGGCAGGGGCGGGATCGACAGTGAACTCAGGTGAGGTCACCGAACTTCCTCTCGTTCGTTCCAGTCCCGCTGTGCGGGTACCGGACGTTCTGGCAAAAGGATAGCGACACATGTGCGCTATTGGCCACGCCGCCGAGCAGTGATCTACTTCACCATCGCTGTGGGCCGGGTATTCCGCCGCTCAGTCCGCGCGTCGACGATGACGGCGCTCGGATGGTTCTGCATCGCCGGACTGCATCCCTGCGAGTATCTCGGCGACAGAACGACCATTCGAGTGTGCTCCCGACGCCCCATCGTCCTGCGCCTCCGCGCGGCGCCTGCGCCGCGGGCGCGAATCGGGCAAATCCTGGGCCGGCGACGCGTCCTGCGGCGGATCAGCGGATGCAGAAGTCGGTTCAGCAGGAGCCTGCGATTCAGGAGGAGCCTGCGACTCTTCGACCGGCGCCGATTCGATAACACCGCGTTCGTCGAATGCCGCGGGCTCGAAAGACTGGGACTCGAAGGACTGGGGCTCATCGGACTGGGACTCGACGGACTGGGGCTCGGGATCGTCAACCGGCGTCGACTCGAACGGGGGCTCAGAAGCAGGTGCCGACGCGGCATAGCCATTGCCCTGCCCGAACGAGTAGGACTGGGCCGCAGTCTCAGCTGACCGGCTAGCGTCGAGGGCAGCGCGATCGGGCTCGGCAGGAACCCGAGGAGGCGTCGGCGTACGTCTGCCTCCACCTGGTGCACGAGGTTCGCCGCGTCGAGATTCATGTTCCCGCGGCGCACTCGTCGGGGAGTCGTCGCCGATCGGTTCGTCGAAGAAGAGCACGGAGGTTTCTGCCGTCACCGGTTCGTCGTACGGCGTAGCGATGCCGGCCATCGAGCTTTCGGCGACCGCGGGGCTGGGCGACTCGTCGACCGACCTGCCGTTCACAACACCCGGCTGGGAGGATCGCCCGGGCACGTACAGACCTGAAGGCGCAGGCTGGTAGCTGTCGTAGGTCCGCCTACCGCCCAATTCCTGCATTCTGGTCGCATCGGCTCGAAGCGCGGCCCGTTCGGTGGGCAAATTTCCATCGAACAAGACTTGGAGGTGTTCACGCAGATGCGCAAGTTCCGCGCGGAGCGCAGCCACTTCACTCGTCTCGATCTGCACTTCACTGCGCACGCGAGCCTCGACACCCAGTTCGTATTCACGACGGGCGGAGATCTCACGTGCGAGTTGGAGCTCGTAGACGGTCTGCAGATCTTTGGCCTTGGTCTTGTCCGCGACCGCTTCTCTGCGGTACTTGGTCATCGCGAACGCACCGACGATCGCGGCCCACAGCGCCGTTACCAGGCCCACTCGGAGCCATTGGACGTTTTCGCTGAACAGGAGAAGCATGCTGGCGACGATGCCGAACACGACCAAGGCTGCGATGAACAGCTGGCTCGCACTGCGCCGCGAGCGGCGGCCGGCTTTCGCGCGAGTCGGTTGGGTCATGACACCAAGGGTAGCTGGCGAATCGCCAGAGAAAGGCGAAGCGGGATTGTGGTTCGCCACAAGAGACCGACAGAAGAAGGTCGAAAATAACGTTTCAGGTGGCGTCGTCGGCGCGGTCGCTCGGCGTTCGGCGTTCGGCAGCAATGTTCGAGCCACAGCGCGGCCCCGACCAGCGCGACCCCTGCAACGAGCCCGACCCATGCTCCCACCCGATCGTGAGATGCAGCACGCACTGTCGACGACAGCGGCAACACATGTAGAAGGAACCCGGTCCACACACCCGAGATGACAGCACCCACCAGCGCCGATGCTTTGGCAAGAGCAAGTGTCCTGGCAACGGTGATCGGATGCAGTTGCCGCGGACCGTCACCGATCCGGCTACCACCAATGCGGGAACGAACGAAGAAACCGAACCCGAGTTCGATCACCGCGACCGCATACAGGGAAGCCCCGGCCAACGCTCCTATCGGCGGAACAGACCCGTAGAACGACCGAACCAGCAACCACGTCGCCACTGCTGCGATCACCGCGAGCCCGACGAGATCCCACGCTTTCGTGGCCTTCATCTCGTTCACTCGGGCGTGTCCAGCCTCAGATCGGTGCGCGAGACCGACGATATTTCGTCGTCCGGCAACGACCCCAACCACGCGGCGACCGGTCGAACATCGCTACCGACGTTCAGCGAGGCATCAGGATCGACGTCGAGCCATGGAACCAGCACGAAGGCTCGCTGGTGGGCGCGCGGGTGCGGAAGTGTCAACTCGGGATCGGTGCTGATGACGTCGTCACACACGACGATGTCGACGTCGAGGCTCCTCGGCCCCCAGCGCTCGATCCTCAGCCGGTCCGCCGCTTGCTCCCGCTCGCCCGCGAACACGAGCCAATCCCTCGCATCTCGATCCGGATCCTCGGCCACGATGACGGCGTTGAGGAAATCCTGCTGCTCGACGCCGCCCCACGGAGCCGACACATACACCGGCGACACCGAGATCACGCGATCACCGAGTTCGGCAGTAACCGAACGCAGGTGGGCCAGCGAGTCACCGACGTTGCTTCCGATCGACAACACCACACGAGTCACGACGCACTTCCGAACATCACGAAGCCCGAGTTCGGTGTGCCACCACGGCAACATCCTCGAACGACAGCGGAATCGGCGCCGATGGCTTGTGCAGAACTACCTCGACAGCGTCGACGCGCTCGTCCTGCATCACGGTATCGGCGATCTCCGCAGCAACAGTTTCGATGAGGTCTCGGGGTGGGCCGGCGATGATGGTCGCCGCAGCCTCGGCAAGTTCCCCGTAGTGCATCGTGGCAGTCAGGTCGTCCGTGGCGGCGGCAGGCTTCAGATCCATCCACACCGTTATGTCGACCACGAAGTCTTGGCCGTCACGTTTTTCGAAGTCGAAAACTCCGTGTCGTCCCCGAACTTTCAGCCCGCGCAACTCGATTCGATCGCTCATTCGTGGCCACTCTTCCACGCCTGCACCACAGCGACTGCGTCGAGTGTCGCTCGCGCGTCGTGAACCCGCACTCCCCACGCTCCACCGGCAACGGCAAGCGCCGAGACCACCGCCGTCGCGACCTCCCGACCGTCCGGCGGACGCGGAGCATCCTCCGAGGCCAGCAACGAACCGAGGAAACGCTTGCGCGACGCCCCAATCAGCACCGGCATACCCAGCTCGACAAACGCGGGCAATCCGTGCAGCAACTCCCAGTTGTGCCGAGCATTCTTCGCGAATCCGAGCCCGGGATCGAGCACGATGTTCGACGGATCGACTCCTGCCGACACCGCCACCTCGACCTGTTCGAGCAGTTCCCGTCGGACGTCGTCGACGACATCCTCGTAGTGTTCCGCTGCACCCGAGTGTGTGTACGCGGCCGCCGATCGCCAATGCATCAGGATCCACGGCACACCGGCGGACGCGACGACGGCCGCCATGTCCGGGTCTGCTCGTCCTCCGGACACGTCGTTGACAATGCTGACCCCTGCTTCGATTGCCGCTACGGCCACCGAGGCTCGCATCGTGTCGACGCTCGTCACCACACCACGGGCGCTGAGCGCGGCGATGACCGGTACAACACGTTCGGCTTCGACATCGGAATCGATACGCTCGGCGCCCGGTCGAGTGGACTCGCCGCCGACGTCGACGATGCCGACCCCAGCCTCGTGAAGTTCGAGCCCGTGCGCCACGGCCGCATCGACATCGAGGTATCGACCGCCGTCGGAGAAAGAGTCGGCGGTGACGTTGAGAACGCCCATCACCACCGGAGCTGAAGGGAGGCTCATTTGCGAAGAATGAGATCCAAGGCTTCCGACCGTGACGCTGCACTCGACTGAAGCAGTCCACGGACCGCGGACGTCGTCGTGCTCGCACCCGGCTTACGGATTCCGCGCATAGCCATGCAGAGATGCTCCGCTTCGATGACGACGATGGCGCCGCGCGGATCCAGCTTCCTCATCATTGCATCGGCTATCTGGCTGGTGAGCCGCTCTTGTACCTGCGGCCGCTTGGCGTAGAGATCGACAAGCCGAGCCAACTTCGAGAGCCCGGTGACCTTGCCGCTGGTTCCCGGGATGTAACCCACGTGCGCAACGCCGTGGAACGAAACCAAGTGGTGCTCGCAAGTGGAGAACATCGGGATGTCCCGGACAACGACCAGTTCCTGATGACCTTCGTCGAAGGTGGTGTTCAGAACCGAGTCGGGATCGGTGTACAACCCACCGAAAATCTCACGATAAGCCCGTGCCACCCGCGCAGGGGTGTCCGCGAGACCGGCCCTATCCGGATCCTCGCCCACCGCAATGAGCAGTTCCCGCACAGCTGCCTCGGCGCGCGGCTGATCGAACGTGTTGCCCGTCGCCACCGCGACGACATCGCTGGGTGTATCCACGACAGAGACTCTCTCTTCGTCGACCTGCTTGACTGACACGTTGACCTACCTCCAGTCCAGCACCCGGGTCGTTCCGCGGGCTTCACTCCAGCACCCGGGTCGTTCCGCGGGCTTCACTCCAGCACCCGGGTCGTTCCGCGGGCTTCACTCCAGCACCCGGGTCGTTCCGCGGGCTTCACTCCAGTACCCGTGGCGATGCCCCGGAGGGATCTCAGCTTATCGCCGGGGCATCCTGAACCATCACTGGTGCCCGTTCGGACCTTCCCACCGTTGCGTCCGAGGACCTTCGTCCCCGTCACGTTCGGTGCCCGATCCGTCCGAGTCGCCTGCATGTCGATCCGGCCCGCGGAGAGGAAGCCCGCCCAGTGGATCCCACTGCGATCCTGCTGGGTCTCGGTACTGCGAGCCCCGATCACCCGACTGAGGACTTTCACCGCCTGCCGGGTCCTGCTCATCGTTCGGTCCTCGGTGCTGCTCCCCGATCGGTTCGCGATGCTCAGGGGGCTGGTACTGCGGCGGACGGTACTGCGGAGGCTGATAGGACGGCGGCGCCGGGTACAGCGGCGGATTGGGATCGGAGTACCTACCTCCAAGGTCAGGTCCACCACTACCGGCACCTGGTCCCGCGCCGTCGCGGGGCGGCCACCCTGGAGCGGACCAGCCTGCCGGAGCGCCATAGTCCGGGCGGGCCGACTGCGGACGGGGTTCAGGATTCCGGTAACCCCCGCCGGAGTGAGCTCCGCCATTCTGACCGTTGCCGTTCTGCGGTCCACCGTTCTGCGGTCCACCGTTCTGCGGTCCACCGTTGTACGGCGCGCTTCCGTAGGGGGCGCCGTGGGAGGGCCCACCGTTGGAGTTGCCACCGCCGTTGGGATTGCCACCGCCGTTGGGATTGCCACCGCCGTTGTAGCCGTTCGGGCGGCCGGGACCTGCGTAGCTGTCGGGAGCGCCCTTGGACAGCTGCGGCGGTCCGGCATAACTTGGCTGTGGGAACTGCTGCGGTGGAACCACTTTCGGCGGGATCGACTGCGGAGGCCACGGCTCACCGCGCTCGATGGCAAGCTCACCCGGAGTCTTGACCGGCGGCTTGTCGGACGGAACCCGGTCGCCGAAATCGTTGAACGCAGTGATCCGTGGTCGCTTGGTGACACCTGCGAAAATCTTCTCGAGATCCTTACGCTTCAGCGTTTCGCGTTCCAGAAGCTCGGTTGCGAGGATGTCGAGGATGTCGCGGTACTCGTTGAGAATGGCCCACGCTTCGGTGTGCGCGGCCTCGATCAGCTTGCGCACCTCCTCATCGATCTCACGTGCAACTTCATGCGAGAAGTCGGACTGCACGCCCATGGAGCGGCCGAGGAACGGGTCGCCCTGTTCCTGGCCGTAGCGAACGGCACCGAGCTTGCTGCTCATGCCGTATTCGGTAACCATGGCACGAGCGATCTTGGTCGCCTGGTCGATATCGGAGGATGCTCCGGTGGTCGGCTCGTGGAACACCAGTTCCTCGGCTGCGCGACCACCCATCGCCATGACGAGACGCGCGATCATCTCCGAACGCGTCATCAAGCCCTTGTCGTCCTCGGGCACCGTCATCGCGTGGCCACCGGTACGGCCACGAGCGAGAATCGTCACCTTGTAGACAGGCTCGATATCGGGCATCGCCCATGCCGCGAGGGTGTGCCCACCCTCGTGGTACGCGGTGATCTTCTTCTCGTGCTCGCTGATGATGCGGCTCTTGCGGCGCGGTCCGCCGACAACACGGTCAACTGATTCCTCCAGCGCGCCCTCGGTGATGACGGTGCCGTTCTCGCGGGCGGTGAGCAGCGCAGCCTCGTTGATGACGTTGGCGAGGTCGGCGCCGGACATGCCGACCGTGCGCTTGGCCAGACCTTCGAGATCTGCATCGTGCGCAACCGGCTTGCCCGCGGAGTGCACGGCCAAGATCGCGCGACGGCCGGCAAGGTCAGGAGCACCGACCGGAATCTGACGGTCGAAGCGGCCGGGACGAAGCAGCGCGGGATCGAGGATGTCGGGGCGGTTGGTTGCGGCAATAAGGATGACGCCGGTGCGTTCACCGAAACCGTCCATCTCGACAAGCAACTGGTTCAGCGTCTGCTCACGCTCATCGTGGCCACCGCCCATGCCTGCACCGCGCTGGCGGCCGACGGCGTCGATCTCATCGATGAAGATGATGCACGGACTGCTCTGCTTGGCCTGCTCGAACAGGTCACGGACGCGTGAGGCGCCGACACCGACGAACATCTCGACGAAATCCGAACCGGAGATCGTGAAGAACGGAACGCCCGCTTCACCGGCAACCGCCCGTGCGAGAAGAGTCTTGCCGGTTCCGGGAGGGCCGTACAGCAGCACACCGCGGGGAATCTTGGCACCGAGCGCCTGGTAACGCGCCGGGTTCTGCAGGAAGTCCTTGATCTCGTACAGCTCTTCGACAGCTTCGTCGGCACCGGCGACGTCCTGGAACGTCGTCTTGGGCATGTCCTTGCTGAGCTGCTTGGCCTTGGACTTACCGAAGCCCATCACTCCGCCTCGTCCGCCGCCCTGCATTCGGCTCATGACGAAGATGAACACGCCGAGCAGCAAGAGCATCGGTAGAACGAACAGCAGCAGCGACGAGACCCAACTCTCCTGGGTGACCACCGTGTTGTAGCTGTTGAGACCCTCGTCGCTGACCTTGTCGAAGATGGTCTGCGACGCGGAGTCGGGGTACTTGGCAAGGATCTGTGTCTCGTTATCGGTCGCATCGTTACCGTTTTTCAGGTAGAGGCGAACCTGCTGTTCACGATCGTCGATCTGAGCCTTGTCGACGTTTCGAGAATCGAGTTGCGCTATCGCCACCGAGGTGTCGACGGTCTTCCAGCCGCGGGTGTCGTTTCCGAAATAGCTGAAGGCAAATATCACCAACAGAATGCCGAAAACGATGGCCAGGTTCCGTATAACTGTCTTCCGATTCATACAGCTTCAGCCGAGACGGCCTCGTCCTTTCCAGTCAACTCCGATGCGCGGATCCGGCCGCACACCGGAAGCATCAGGTTACCGCGAACGGCCGACCCGAGCCTGAAGTGCATCTGACCTACTGCGTCGATACATACAGCAGCGTTGCCTTTCAGCGTCACGCTTCTTCAACGTCCAACGTCGCCGCGGCCCCGCAGGTTCCCCGACAGCATGAAGCTCGCCACGACCACCCCGGAGGCCTGCCTATTGTGTCAGGGAGTTCGGTATCAGGTCACCCCAGCTGTCGACCCTGACGAAATGTACGAAAGTACTGCTTCTACCAGGGACGAACAGTGGATTCAGGTTTAAGGTGATTGCGTGCCCTACGGCCCGGATGGAGTCACCGAGCACGAGAACACCGTTGGAGATCGCTCGAACGGACTCTCGACGGTGACTTCTGCCGCACCCACCGGCATCGACGTGGCGTCCGACGCCGTGGGCAGGCTTCGTCGGGCATGGCAGGCCGCCCGGGCCTGCGCTCGACCCGAAGCGCCTGACCTGGCGATGTATCTTCCCGACTCCGACACTGTGCGCCGTCGCCTGCTCGAGCAGTTGATTGCCGTCGACCTGCAGGAAAGGTGGCTGCGAGCAAAACTCCCGAAACGGTTGCACGAGTACTGCTCGGAGTTCACCGATCTGGATCCGGGCTCGTTGCCCGCCGACCTGATATACGAGGAGTTCTGCATCAGGCGGCAGAGCGGCGACACGGTCTTTCCCGGCGACTATCTGAAGGAGTACCCGGGGCGAGCAGGCGAGCTAGCCGAACTACTGAACACCATGGTCGGCGAGGATACTGCCGCGCACGCTCTCGGTGCGGACACGGTCCGTGCCGATTTTCATGCCGACCCCGATCCCGACGCCGACGCCGATCCCGATGCCGATGCGACCCAGCGCTCCCCCTTGGACTCGACCGGTCGTTTCACCGGCGAGATGACCGAGACGTCGGGCAGCCTGCTTCGCACCCGCCCCGGCTCGCAGGACCAACTGGAGGATCTTGATGTCGGCGACCGTCTGGACGATTTCGACCTGCTGGTGAGCGTCGGGCGCGGCGCGTTCGCTCGGGTGTTTCTCGCCCGGCAGCGCTCTATGCAGCGCATCGTGGCAGTGAAGATTTCCGAGGATCGCGGCAGCGAACCACAGACGCTCGCGCAACTCGATCACAACTACATCGTGCGAGTGTTCGACCAACGTGTTCTCGTCGATCGTCGTTTGCGGCTGCTTTACATGCAGTACGTGCCAGGGGGAACCCTGCTCGCGCTGCTCGGCCTCGTGAAGGCAACGCCGCCGAGCAGACGCAACGGAACAATGCTCCTGGAATCGGTGAACCGGTCACTCACTGGCACCGGCGGACTGCAGCCGACAGATTCCACTGTCCGCGAACATATTTCGACATTGTCATGGCCCGAGACCGTGGCGTGGCTTGGACGCCGAATTGCCGAGGCCTTGCACTACGCGGGCGAACACGGCGTACTGCACCGCGACATCAAACCTGCGAACGTTCTGCTCACGTCCGAGGGAGTGCCGAAACTGGCCGACTTCAACATCAGCTTCTCCGATGCGGTGGAAGGTGACAGCCCGGTCGCGTACTTCGGCGGCTCGCTGTCCTATATGTCTCCCGAACAGTTGGAGGCCTGCCACCCCGGGCGATCGGGGCGCGCCGAAGATCTCGACACCCGAAGCGATCTCTACTCCCTCGCAGTGGTGCTGTGGGAACTGTTGACCGGCGTCAAACCGTTCGACGACTCTGCGGCGTCCGCAGGCGACGGCGATCGCACAACCATCGACGTACTTCTCACCGCACGCCGAGCCGGAGTCACCGAGGCCGCGTTGGCTGCACTACCGGCAGACTGCCCGGCAACGTTGCGACGAGTCCTGCTCAAATGCCTCTCTCCCGATGCCGCGGACCGCCTCGCCACAGGGCAAGAACTGGCTCAGCAATTCGATCTCTGCCTCGATGCGCACGCGCGTGCCCTTGTCGACCCGCCACCGGACAGCACGCGATTTCGCTTGCGGCCCTTCATGATACCCGTCATGACTGCCGCTATCGGAATCCCCAATGTGATAGCAGCGGTGTACAACTACAAGCACAACAAAGCGCTCATCATCGACGACCTGCTCCCCACCGCGCAGGAAAGATTCGACAGCGTCACCGCTCTGATCAATGGACTGGCATGGCCGATCGGCTTGGTGCTCATCGTCTATTTCTTCCGACGCATTCTGTCCGTACCGAGGGCACTGAGGCAGGGACGCGGCGTATCGGACGACCGACTGGCCCAGACAAGGGCCGACACGTTGCTCGTCGCCGACAGGGTCGTTGCCGTATGTCTTGGGCTGTGGATCTGTGCCGGCATTGCGTTTCCGGTAACCCTGCAGATCGCCGCAGGATCGGTGCCGGCCCAGGCATACGTCCATTTCGTTGCTTCACTCGTGGTGTGCGGCGCGATGGCGACCGCATATCCGTTCTTCTTGATATCTCTGTTCACCATCAGGTGTCTGTACCCGTCGCTGCTGCCGTTCGGGGCGGGCGACCGGGACGAGCCGATGCTGTCGGCACTGAACCGTCGAAGCGTCGGCTACCTCACCGTTGCTGCCGCGATCCCACTGGTCGCCGTCGCAGGGCTGACGTTCGTTCCTGCCGTGAACATCCCGTCGATCATCGCAGTGGTGCGGGTGGTGTGCGTCGGGGGGATCGCCGCATTCGTGGCGTCGTACAGCGTCTTTCGACTACTGGAAAAAGACAACGCCGCGCTCCGGCGGGTCGTGTCGAAGAAATAAGGCACTACGCGCCTACTCAGCCGCCGTAGACTTTCGGCTCCAGAGTTCCGATGTACGGAAGGTCCCGGTACCGCTCGTTGTAGTCGAGTCCGTAGCCGACGACGAACTCGTTCGGGATATCGAAGCCCACGTTGGCGACCTCGACGTCGACCTTGATCGCGTCGGGCTTGCGGAGAAGCGTCACTACCGACAGCGACGCCGGATTGCGGGTCGCAAGGTTGCGCTTGAGCCACGACAACGTCAGACCCGAATCGATGATGTCCTCGACGATCAACACATTGCGGCCGTTGATGTCACGATCGAGATCCTTCAGGATGCGCACGACACCCGAAGACGACGTCGAGGAACCATAGGAACTGACTGCCATGAACTCGAGTTGCACCGGTATCGGCAGGGCACGCGCGAAGTCCGTCATGAACATGATCGCGCCTTTGAGGACACCGACGAGAAGAAGGTCGCCTTCGGGAGCATCGACCGGATACCGCTTGGCGATCTCCTCCGCGAGTTCGGCGGTCCGGACTTTGATCTGGTCCTCGGAGATGAGAATCGATTGAATATCGCCCTCGTACACGGCGCGTCCCTTCATAGGTTCTCGTTCGTCGGTTCTCGGCCGTCACGGATTCTCTCTAGAACTCCGCAGACTCCACTCCAGCTCTGCAGCAAGCCTGCCATGTCTGCGCGCGACCACCAACCTTGCACCTGCGGGAGCACCGCTCACCGCGACCCCGCCCTGTCCGCGCCAGTCACCGACCAAATCGTCGACCAGCCGTAACTGCTTGTCCGACAACGCCCTTGCCCCGAGACCGGACATCCATCCCCGCAGCGTCCGACGCCGAATGGCCGGCGGTGCGTCGGTGAGTACCGTCACGTCCAGATCGTCGCCGACGCGCGCGTCGGCCAACAGCACCGCGGCATCGTCGTCGAGAACAGCGGCGTCCTCGCGAAGCTGAGCGGCCGTCCGGGCCAGCGCCTGCGCGACGCCGCCGCCGAGCACATCCTCCAACAGCGGCAGGACTTCGTGCCGGAGCCGCACACGGGTGAACCCCGGGTCCGTATTGTGCGGATCTTCGAACGGAACGATCCCCAGCTCGGCGCATACCTGCCTGGTCACCGATCTCCGAACGCCCAGCAGCGGCCTACCCCACGGCGAATCCCACGGCGCCATCCCCGCAATGGAACGCGGCCCCGAGCCGCGCGAGAGACCGAGCAGAACCGTTTCGGCCTGATCATCCAGGGTGTGCGCGACGAGGACTGCGGCGCCGCTTCGGGCAGCGTCCAGTGCGTCGTACCGAGCGCGACGCGCAGCAGCTTCGATTCCGCCCTCCGACCCGACGGATACTCTCAGTACTCTCGCTCGGGCGCACCCCAGACTGCGTGCGTGCTCGGCAGCTGTTGCCGCCACCGCCGCGGAACCTACCTGCAAACCGTGATCGACGACGAGTGCCTCCACGTCCGTCGCCTCGGCGGCAACTGCAGACGTCAGCGCCAGCGAATCTGCTCCCCCGGACAGTGCCACCATCACCGGCCCCGGGTGTGATGCCAACCAGCCTCGCACTGCCTGGCGTACCTCCAGGATCGCAGGAAGTGACGGCAGCATCACCCCAGAACGCGCGCGATCCACCGGTCCGGATTCTCGATCTCGTCGAGCAGTGGCAACGTATCCGCATCGGTCCAGACGGTGTTGAACCTCTCCATGCCGACCACTCCGACGACGTGATCGACGAACGCCTTGCCCCGCACGTACTGGGCCATCTTCGCGTCCATCCCGAGCAACGCCCTGATCAACCGCTGAAGTGGGTTCTGCTTACGACGACGCCTGCTGTCGAAGGCATTGCGAATGTGCGCGACGGACGGAACGACTGCGGGTCCGACGGCATCCATGACGTGGTCGGCATGGCCTTCGAGCAATGTGCCGAGTACCAGCAGTCGATCGATGGCCTCCCGTTGAGGCGGAGGCTGCGTGGCCCTGAGCAATCCGACGACGCCCGCATCCTCGGCCTTGGTCGATCCTTTGCGGTTCTTCAGCGCTGTCGTCAATCTCGTCGCGAACTCGCTCATCGGTTCGTCGATACCTTCGGACAGAACCGCAACCGAACTGCGCATGTACTCCCCGAGCCACGGCGCGGACGAGAATTGCACTCGGTGCGTCACCTCGTGCAGGCACACCCACAGCCTGAAGTCGCTCGCGTCGACCTTCAACGCCCGTTCGACGGCGATGATGTTGGGCGCAACAAGCAGCAGTGTTCCGTGTTCGCCGGTGAACGGGTCGTACTGACCGAGGATTGCGCTCGACAAAAATGCAAGCATCGCCCCTGCCTGCAGGCCTGCGGGCTTTCCACCGAGTAGTCCAGACGGTCCCCCGGCGTCGTCTTCGCCCGTCAGATGCTTCATGGACGCAGCGGCGGCCTCGATCCAACCGACACGATTGACGATCTGCGCGTCGGGCACCGGCAAACCGTCGGCAAGGCCCGTCGTCTCGCGAACCGGGCCCTCGGCACGGATGGACGCCGCGGCCAGTTCCGCGAACGCAGCGTCCGCGGTGTACCTGGACATCGACGGTTCCTTGGGAGCCAGCTTCGCACCGGTCTTGGACGCCAAAGCCCAGTCCACAGCCGCCCCGAGTCCGCTCGACGCATTTGTTCCGTCCGACTTTTCGGAACGTAGGTCATCAGTCACCTGCAACCACACAATCTGAGTGTCGAAGCCACTGCATCCAATGCCGGTCTGCTGACTTCGGGTGGCCGATCGTTGGACATGAGAGCGAACGTGAGTGCTCTGCCGTCGACGTCCACGACGTATCCGACGAGAGCGCTTGCTGTGGACAGTGTGCCAGTTTTGGCGCGGACCCATCCGGCGCCGACTCGATCGTTGCTGGCATATCGATCCGACAGCGTGCCCGTGGACCCGGCAACCGGCAGATAGTCGAGGATCGGCCGAAGTTCGGGGTGCTGCGAACTCGTGGCGGACGTCAGCACCGCGTCGAGCAGCCTGGCCGGGATCTCATCGTCGACGGACAAACCACTGGTGTCGTGCAATTTCATACCGCCCAGGTCGTAACCTGCGGCGAACAGCGTCTGTCCCACCGCGTCCACGGCACCGGTGAAGGAGGCCTGCGTGTTCGTCTCGACAGCGATTTCTCGCCCGATGGCCTCGGCGAGGACGTTGTCCGAGCGTCCCATCATCTGACCGAGTCGGTCGCGCAGCGGTGCCGACTGAACGCTCCCCACCTGATCCGCGCCTTCTGGTGCAGTACCGATCGACACCAGGGCCGGATCGATACCGAGGCCGCGCGCGAGGGCCCGGCCTGCATCGAGTGCCGGCTCAGCGCTTCGTGGTGACTCGTCCTCGAGTGGATCCGATCGACCACCGTCGATCATGATCGGTTCGATCGGGGTGATGTAGCCGGCCGCGACGTCGGGTTCGAACCAGCCCTGCGCCATCGTCGGACCGCTGTAGATCGAGGTGTCGACGACGATGCGGTCGACCGGTGCCCCCGATTTGGTGATCTGCTCCACCAGGTCGTCGATACGCGCCGAGCCTGAATAGAAGCTGGGTGAACCCGTCGGCCTAGCCGTGATGGTCGGGTCTCCCGCCGCCACGACGACGATTTCGCCGTCGGTCTGTCCCTTCACCACCCGGGTGGTAACGCGGTGCTCCGGCGAGAGCGCAAGCATCGCGGCAGAGGCAGTGAGCACCTTCGTCGTCGACGCAGGGGTCATCGGGGTATCGGGGGACGACGACCACAGCACCTGTCCGGTGACGGCGTCGGCGACCGATCCTGTGAACGAGCCCAGGGCTGGCACCCTGACGAGAGGGGCCAAGGCGGCGGCAAGTCCGCTCGCCGAGGGCGCAGTCGCAGTGTCGGGGACCGCCGCGATAGCGGGGGCGGGCATCACAGGTTCCGGTTCGGGGCCCGTCGGCGAGGGGGCGTCGTTTCCAACGGTGTGCGGCACGATCGCAGCGACGGCGGTACCGGCTCCAGCGAGGAGCACCACCGCGCCCAGTACGAGCAGAATTCGTGTCCTTGCCCGCTTACGCCGGGCGGTCGGACCGAGTATTCGCTTGGCCATCCCCGCCAACGTTCCTCCATCGGTTTCTGTTCTCGGTCATTGTCATGTCTCGGCCATTGTCGTGTCTCGGCCATTGTCGTGTCTCGGTCATTGTCACGGGCGCGCGCCACCCAGCGGCAGCCACTCCAACAGTATCCCCGGGTCCGGTACGCTGGCGCCGCCACCATCGTGCGTCACAGATGAGACGCATTCGAGTAGAAGAAGAGCGAGGTCTGCACGTGCCGTTCGACGTCACCATCGAGATCCCCAAGGGTCAGCGCAACAAGTACGAGGTCGACCACAAAACCGGTCGTGTCCGCCTTGACCGCTACCTGTACACGGCGATGGGCTACCCGGCCGATTACGGCTTCATCGAGAACACGCTCGGCGAGGACGGCGATCCGTTGGACGCATTCGTTCTGCTCCCAGAATCGGTGTTCCCCGGCGTTGTCGTCGAGGCTCGCCCGGTTGCAATGTTCAAGATGGTCGACGAGGCAGGCGGCGACGACAAGGTTCTGTGCGTGCCCGCAGGTGACAGTCGCTGGGACCACATCCAGGACCTGTCCGACGTATCGACGTTCGAACTGGACGCCATCAAGCACTTCTTCGTTCACTACAAGGATCTCGAGCCGAACAAGCACGTCACGGCCGCCGATTGGGTGGGGCGGGCGGAGGCAGAAGCTGAAATCGCTGCGTCGTTCAAGCGTTTGGCGGACAATCCGGAGCACTGAGAAGTTACGAGTAACTTCTCCTGCGTTAGGCAAGCAAGCACGGTTGACGAGCGAAGCATCAGGTGGGGAGAAATATGACCGACAGCAATTCGACAGGCGAGCGGCGTAATTCCGAGTCGCGAGCCATTTCCGACCCGGACCAGTTCCCCGATCTGCCCGTGACCGTGGTGCTCGACCGGATTCCGGTGCCGATTCTCGCTGTCGATCCCAGTGGCGGCATCGTATTCGCGAACGAGGCCTTCGACGAACTTTTCGGCACCGACCGTTCCGAACGGGCCGATTTCCACTTGCACAACATTTTCCCCGACCAGGCACCCGAGGGCGTCAACGTCGCCGACATGTTCCTGACGACGGTCGCGACGCGTGCCGATTCGCTGTGGAGGATGACGGACAAGACCGGGGACGTAGTGCAGGTGCGTGCCAGTAAATCCATCCTTCGCCGTGCCGAGGACAACTTGGTACTCGTAGCGCTGGAGGACTTCACCGATCAGTTGTGGAACGACCCCAAGAGCGCGCTGCGCTGATCTTCACCCAAGGTCCGAATGGGCGGGAATCAGTCGCTGAATATGCTCGACTGATTTCCGCCGGATCGCTTTGCCTCGTACATCGCGGTGTCCGCCCTCAACAACGCCGTGTGCACCATTTCCGCCGCATCCTCGGTATTCATTCGTCGCCACTGTTCGATGGGAATCACTGCAGCCCCCACAATTCCGGTCACCGAAATAAAATCGGCAGGCTCGTAAATTGCCGCTGAGATTCGCTCGGCCATCGATTTCACGAAATTCGAGTTCTCCCATGCCTGCCAATCGACGACGGCGAGGGTGAATTCCTCGCCACCGGTTCTCGCCACGCACGACCCGTCGGGAACTGCGTCGGACAGACGTTCCGCCGTCGATCTCAGTACGTCATCGCCTGCGGCATGACCACAGGTGTCATTGATGGATTTGAAACGATCGAGATCGACGACGAACACCGCCACCGTCTCGCCGGGATGCGATTCGGTCAGCAGTCGGTCTACGCGAGTCTCGAAACCGCGACGGTTCAGCAACCCGGTCAGTGAATCGGTGTTGGCCAGTTCGAGCTGAGTTTTTATCACCGCACGGAACGCGATGACCGAATTGACCACCACCAGAGCAACAAGCGCCTGCGCGATGACCGACAGGGCGTCGTGCGCGCCCTCGACGTACGTGGCCACCGCCAATATCAGAATGACCGCGCTGACGAATGCCGAATGAAGGCGCAGCACAGTCCGTCGCGAGAAATACGCGATGTAGATGCCGATGACCGCGAAGAGCAACGTCCCAGTCAGTGCAACACCGCGATCGGCGAACGTGAACAGCACCGTTGCAACACCGATGTCCGCATAGGCGACGAACCAGCCCGGCATGCGGATGATGTCGCGTTTGTTGATCCACCACCACGTCCCCACCGGGATGGTCGATACCAGCACGATCGTGCAGAGAATGCGGCGACCGCTCGACGCGGGTCCGTCGTCGGAGAACATGATGACCGCACCGATCACTGCGAAGATCGGAACGAGAACGGCGATTCCGAAGCCGACTCTCCGCTCCAGCCGATCTGCCGGATTTCGGGTCATCCGTCCACGCAGAGACTGCAGGATCCACCCTGCGCGACGCTGCACGGCCACCCCTCTCGTCGCGGCACGAACCGCATCGCTCCCTACTGACCTGGACGCACCCGTTCGTAGTCGGTCAGGAACCGCTCGAGCAGCTCGACCAACGCGCCACGGTCATCGACCGACCAATCCTCGATCACCCGACCGAGGCTGGCCGTGCGCCTTCTCTGCATCCGATCGGCAACATTTCGACCCGATTCGGTGACCGCGAGAACAAATGCGCGCCCATCGGTTTCGTCCCTGACTCGCTCCACGTGGCCGTGATCGACGAGCTGAGCCACCTGCCTGCTCACCGTCGACGGATCCGAATTCACCATGGTAGCCAATTCGCTCGAGCGCATCGGACCATCGCGCAACAAACGGAACAGACACACGAATGCCGCACCGTCCACTCCCCCGGATTCGACCGACAGCTGCGCCAATTTGCGCTCGCGGATTCGCTGAAGCCGAACGAGCTGAGTGCCGAGTTGCTCGGCGTGGTCGACCATCAGCTGCCGCTGAAGTTCGCCGGACGCTTCTCGAATACGGAGGTGATGGCCTCGGTCAGGTCGTTCGATGCAAGAAACGCTGCATTCCAGGCCGCGACGTATCGAAGACTGTCGTCCACCGCCGCTGACCTGGTGTGATCGAGAACGGTCTTGATGCCGTGTACGACGAGTGGCGGGTTCGCCGCGATCTCGGCGGCCGTCGCCCGAGCCGCTGCCAGCACCGCGTCGTGATCGGTGAACACGTCGTTGACAAGCCCGATTTTTTCGGCGCGCGCAGCGTCGATGTCCTTGCCGGTCAATGCCAGCTCGCGTAGATGACCATCGCCGATGATCGCGGGAAGCCGCGCGAGGGAGCCCATGTCGGCGACGATCGCGACCTTGACTTCGCGGATGCTGAACTTGGCGTCACTGCTCGCGTACCGGATGTCAGCGGAACTGATGATGTCGAGTCCTCCGCCGATGCACCATCCGTGCACGGCGACGACCACTGGCTTGCGGCAATCTGCCACGGCATTACCCGCGAGCTGCATCCTTCTGATGCTGTCGTGAAAGTCCGTGCGCGGCCCCGCCAACGCTTTGTCCGCCATGAGCGGCGCGAACTCGCCTCCCATCGCTGCAAGATCGAGACCATAGGTGAAGTTCTTGCCCGAACCGGACAACACGATCGCGCGGACCTCCGGATCGGCGTCGAGCTGCGCGAACAACTGAGGACACTCAGACCAAAAATCAGGTCCCATCGCGTTGCCCTTGTTCGGTCCGAGGAGCACGACCTCCGCGATATTGTCGGAAATCTCGACCGAGAATGCTTTCCAGTTGCGTTCCGTCATGCAGCCGAGCCTACTTAACGGGCCACTCCGCAGGCCGCGGTGCCAGCTCGATGAGGCCCCAGCGGCGACCAGCGTTTGTTACGCCGCGTTACACCTGGGCTAATACCCTGCTGTGGCCTGGAGTTCGCGCCTCGCGAAGCCCATGCTGACTTGCATGATGATGCACCAGGGACTCGGGTTGGAGACATTCAACGACCTGCCGAGCAGCAAAGCAGTGCATGCACTGTACGAGTGCTGCTGCTCGTTCACTTGGGCATCGAGGCTCGCCGATGCTCGGCCGTTCCGCTCGTACGCCGAGATGTTCGCGCGAGCCGACGCGGAACTCGAAGAACTGTCTGCCTCCGACCTCGATCATCTCGTCTCCACGCACCGACCTGTCGGCAAGACGTGCGCCGGGATGGATCCAGCGACCCAGAGCGTCTTCATCGATGCGTGCCGGATGTACATCGAGCGATTCGGTTACGGCTACATCGTCTGTTCCGCCGCGTTGAAGGGCAAGGGTGACGACCCCCGCGAGGTCCTCATCGATCTGGGGCACCGCCTCGACAACAGTCATGAAACCGAACGCAAAGTGATGCGTGACGAGTTGGCCAAGGTCAACAGAACTCGCATCGAGCGCGTCCTCGGGCCGGAGGACGGCTGGCCGGAGTACTGAGGCAGCTTCCCACCCCGTGAGCGTTTGATGCCCCTGGGCTGTACTTAAACGCGCACGGCCAGGTCGCAGCCCGTGAGCGTTTGATGCCCCTGGCCTGTACTTAAACGCGCACGGGCCGGAGGCGCGAATTGTACTGCCGGCGAGGCGAACTGATGGAGTCCG
Organism: Rhodococcus sp. G-MC3; assembly: GCF_030063335.1. Lineage (GTDB taxonomy): Bacteria > Actinomycetota > Actinomycetes > Mycobacteriales > Mycobacteriaceae > Rhodococcoides. The sequence goes on from NZ_JASISW010000006.1 coordinate 231,488, forward strand.
CCATCCGACTGCTAGAACAGTCCGAAGATTCTGCCGATCAGTCCAGCGGCAACGATTACAACAACGAGCCCGATCAAACCGAGAAACACGATCGGTAATGCCAACCCGCGCTGCGGTGGTTCGTGCTGAGGCCCACTGACGCCGGTTTCGGCGGGTGGGGTATCCCCCGGTTGCACGCCACCACCGCTTTCCAGGCCGGGGGTTTCGTTCGGATCGGGGTTCTGAGCACTCATTTCCGGTGGTTACCCGCTCGGGGCCGACTCAATCGTGCTCTACAGCTCACTCTGCCCAACGGCCCGGGCGAACGCACCGGCAAGAAGTTCGGCAACGGCGTCGGCGATGAAGCTCTCGTCGATCTCCTCCGGGTCGACGGAGTGCTCGACGGCCAGTCCCGAGATCAAAGCCAGCAGGGAGGTGGCCACCCGGCGCGCGTCGAGACCGTCGACCACTCCCCAGGTGGCGGCACGTTGGGAGATCAGTGCCGCAAGTTCGTCCCGGAGATGGCGACGTTCGAGTCTGTATTCAGGCGCCAACTTCGGGTCCCGGCCGACCTGAATGCCGAATTCGGTCACCAACAGCGGCCATCGCGGCTCGGCGACGACCCACGTAGCAATCGCACTGCCACCCTTTCCCGCGGCATCGCCCGGCCCGAGACCGGAGACTGTCTCGATCACCCTGCCCGCGAGTTCCATAGACCTCTTCGACAGCAACTCGGCGAACAGCGCCTGCTTGGAGTCGAAGTTGGAGTAGACCGCACCTTTGGTGAACCCGGCTCGGCGTGCGATGTCCTGAAGCTTCGCCGCCGCAAAGCCGTTCTCGGTGAACTCTTCTGCCGCTGCGTCGAGCAGCCGCTCGCGCACGTTCTCGCGTCCGGGACGCTGTGTCGGCGACCACGATGCTTGACCCTCGACACTCACGATACCTAGAGTATTCAATACTTACGGTATTCACAATCGACTCATCTGAAGGACTTCGTATGCGCAAAGTTGTCTGGCTCGCGGTCGGAGTCCTGTTGCTCCAACTCGGCTTCATCCTCAGCTACGTCTCCGCGTTCCACGAGCCCTCCCCGCGGGAGATCCCGATCGCCGTCGTCGCCGAGGCGGGCTTGCCGGCAGGCATCGATGCCGACACCGTCACCAAGCTCAATGCAATAGAAGGGACACCACTGGAGGCACGGACTGCATCGGGCACTGAGGAGGCCCGAAACCTCCTACGCGACCGCGACGTACTCGGCGCCTACGTCATCAGCGCCAGCGGTACCGACACTGTCATCACGGCGAGCGCTGCAGGCAGCTCCATCTCCACTTCCCTCGATGCGATTTTCGCCGAGGTCGAGCAAACACAAGGCCGTCAATTCGTCGTCAGGGACGAGATTCCCGTCGGGATCCACGACAACCGCGGGCTGTCCGGGTTCTACCTCTCGGTGGGCTGGGTCGTCGGTGGATACCTCCTTGCTGCAGCGATCGGCCTGCTGGTCGGCGCCCCGACGTCACTGCGCGACGCCGCAGCCCAACTCGCTGTTTTCGCTGGCTACTCGATTCTGTCGGGAGCACTCGGAGCGTTCATCGTGACGCATCTGCTCGGCACGTTCGCCGGACACTGGTTTCCACTGTGGCTTCTCGGGACCGGCGTGGTGTTCGCGACGTCCATCTTCACTCTTGGACTCCGCGCCGCAATCGGTGTCGCCGCAGTGCCGATTGCGATCATCGTCTTCGTGATTCTCGGAAATCCAAGCGCTGGCGGCGCATTCGGGCCGAACGTGCTTCCTGAGTTCTACGCAGCCATCGGACGTTGGATCACTCCGGGCATTGGGACCGAAGGAGTGCGCAGCATCGTCTACTTCTCCGGCAGCGGACTCGGGCAACCTGCGCTGGCGTTGGCGCTCTACTCCGTGGTCGGACTGGCGTTGCTGTTCGGCTTCTCGCGATCACGTACGACGCCACCACCACGAACCGAGACAGCCGCCGCCCAGCCAGTATCCTGACCACTATGACAGCCACTTTCCCTCTTCCCTTGCCCGACCTCGCCGTCCGAACTCTGGGCGGCGCAGTCGTATGGGCGAACGACGAAACGTTCGCGGAGAAGGAGAATTTGGTCAAGCCGGGCAAGGCCGGATACCAGGCGGCGACATTCGGACACAAGGGCCAGATCTACGACGGGTGGGAGACGCGTCGCCGTAGGGAAGCCGGATACGACCAGGCGATCGTTCGACTCGGCGCTCCGGGCGTCGTCGACGCTGTGATCGTCGACACCGCGTGGTTCACCGGCAACTACCCGCCCGAGATCTCCGTGGAAGCTGCTGTCGTCGAAGGGTTCCCATCTTCGCAGGAACTCTGCGAGGACACCGAGTGGGAAACGATCGTTCCGAAGAGTCCCGTCGGTGGAGACACCGAGAACCGGTTCGAGGTTGCATCGGCCGAACGCTGGACGCACGTTAAACTGTCGATCTACCCGGATGGTGGCGTCGCACGCTTGCGGGTACTCGGACGCGGACGGCCCGACCCCCGATTTATCGCAGCAGGCCCGTTCGACCTGGCAGCACTCGAGAACGGTGGCTACGTTTCCGCCTGCTCCAACATGTTCTACAGCTCACCGAACAACCTGCTGTTCCCTGGCCCTCCGCGGTCGATGGGCGAGGGCTGGGAAACTTCCCGTCGCCGCAATGACGCCAACGACTGGGTTCAGGTCGCGCTCGCAGGCACAGGCAAGATCGAGCTCGCGGAACTCGACACGTCATGCTTCCTGGGCAACGCCCCCGGCGCAGCATCGCTGAAGGGACGTCTCGGCGACGGCGAATGGATCGAACTGCTGCCCCGAACGCGCCTGCAGCCGGACACTCGTCACCGGTTCCTGCTCGACCACACCGAACCGGTTTCCGAAGTGCGCATGGACATCTTCCCCGACGGCGGAATGGCCAGACTGAGACTGTTCGGCAACCTCTCCGCATAGCCGATACAGGCGGCTTGGCAATACCCTTGGGACATGCCCCGGCTACTTCATCCGAACGCAGCCCACGTTGCCGACATCCTGATCTCGCGTGGGCACCACGGGGTTGTCGTCACGTCCCCCGATCCATGGCCGACCGCCGAGGCTGCCGCGGAATCCATCGGTGTTGAAGTCGGCGCACTGGTGAAATCATCGGTGTTCCTGCTCGACGACGACCCGGTGCTGATCCTGGTGTCCGCGAAGCATCGGGTGAACGCCGAAGCCACCGGCAAGCGCCTCGACGGCGCGCTGACGCCCGCACCGCTGGACCTCGTCGAACTGGCGACGGGCCAGCCTGTCGGCGGAATCGCACCCGTCGGTCACCCGACCAACCTGACGACCTACGTCGACGAGTCGCTGGCGAACTATCCCGAGTTATGGGCGGCAGCAGGATATCCGGGCACCGCATTCAGGACGACATGCCCGGAACTACTGCGCATCACCGCAGGTCTGGCAGTGGACGTAACCTAGGTTTAGGACGCCAATACCCGCAGCATCCTCAAGACGCAAGTACCCGCAGCACTTTCAGGACGCAAGTACCCGCGACGCCGGGAGGATGCCCGTCACCGATGCGACGGCGTCGGATGCGAAGCCCACGCCGCGCTGCTCGAGCCACGGAAGGACGCCGTCGACGACCTTGTCGAAGGGGTGATTCTGCGTCCCGACCGGAATGAGGATCACGCCGTCGGCTACGTCCGCGGCCTTGACGTCGGCGATGAGCCCGGCGAGGCCGGTCGCAGTGCCGACATAACGGATCGAGCTGGGTACCGTCGGCGCATCCGATGCCGAGAACTCGCGACGCGCCGTCCTGGCGTCGTCGGCGATATGAAATTCGATGTCCAGGAACACCGCGACGCTGTCCGCTTCGTTACCTGCTTCGATTGCCTCGGAGCGAGCACGGGCACGCGCCTGCTGACCTTCACGCAGATCTGATGCCTGGATGCGCTTTACCAAATCCGTCGGAACGGAGTTGGTGATTTCTGTCCACGCAGCGGAATGAGCGAGCGCAACGCGTACGGCTGAGTTGTTCGACATGAAGGTGAGTCCTTCTCGTGCAAGCAGGGAGAGTTGACGGTCGAGGGTTAACCCGAGCGTCTACACGATCCCGATGCCGTACGGCACAGATCGACGTACCTATCGCACCAGCGACGGTTTCGCCACACGACAATTGCTGTCATGAAGCGATGCTAACTGTTCTTGTGGCGCATGGGGATCCCACGCCGGCGGCGCCGTCTGCCAGATCAGGGAACGGACGGGGGTCGGGGACGGGATTCCACCAGCCCGCCTCTTCTTCGTAAGTCCAGGAGGGGCCGTCCACGACGAGCGTGCCGACGGCGTCGATGAGACGGTCGACATCGCCGTCCGAGCTGCCCAAGCCCAGGCTGGCACGTACGGCACCGTCTGCACAACCCAGCCGAGCGAGCAGTGGATGCGCGCAGAATTTGCCGTCGCGAACGCCGATTCCATGCTCGGCGGAGAGGTAGGCAGCGACCTCTCCCTGGCTGTACCCGGCTACGATGAATGTGACAATGCCCACACTGTCCGGACTATCGTTCCACACCGTCAAGAGCTCGACACCGGGCACCGACGCCAGACCGTTGCGCAGCCTTGTCGACAGCGCACGCTCGTGCTCGACGGAGCCTGCGGCCTCGTGTGCCACGAGGGCCTGGCACGCGGCGGCGAGCGCCACAACACCGAGCACATTGGGGGTTCCAGCTTCGTGACGGGCCGGCACAGGTGCCCATTCGGTGTGGTCGATGCCCACCGATCGCACCGCACCTCCCCCTGCAAGGTACGGCTCGGCAGCATCGAGCCAGTCACGCTTGCCTACCAGGACGCCCGCCCCGTGCGGCGCGTAAAGCTTGTGACCCGAGAATGCGAGGTAATCGACGTCCAGGTCGCCGATGTCCACGCGGCGGTGCGGCACCAGCTGAGCGCCGTCGACGAGGATACGAGCACCGTAGCGGTGCGCCAGCGCAGCGAGTTCGCGAATCGGCAGTACCTCACCGGTGACGTTCGAGGCTCCGGTGACAGCAAGCAGCGCAGCAGGTTTGGCCGACAGTTCGGCTTCGATGCGCGCAACGGTCTCCGAGATCGAATCGGCCGCCACCACGACGCGACGGTTCCTCCACGGCAACAGGTTCGCATGATGCTCGATGTCGAGCACCACGGTATCTCCCGGCACGCAGCCGGCTAGGAGATTGAGCGAATCGGTGGTGTTTCGGGTGAAGATGACGGCCGAATCATGCTGCGCTCCAACAAAGTCGGAAACAGTGATACGCGCCTTCTCGTAGGCTGCCGTCGAGACTCGCGACGCGTAACCCGCTCCGCGGTGAACGCTGGAGTAGTACGGCAACAGCTCGGCAATCCGGGCGGTCACTTCGGTGAGCGCAGGCGCAGAAGCCGCATAGTCGAAATTGGCGTAGGTGCAGGTGGTTCCGTCGACGAGCGGCACTTGCAGATCGGACCCACTGACGGTCGCGAACGGTGCACACGAGTTTTCGAGGACAGCAGTCATGACAAAATACCCCTTGTCGATCAAGGGACTCGAAGAATGACGAAAGAAGATCGAGTCCGCGCTTGCTGCACCGGTTTTCCGATGTCAGCCTGGTCGTCACCCGGAGCACCCCACCGCGGAGGAGGGTTGCCGACCAGCAAGCCGGGGCTTGATGCTGGTACTCATGACCTGTCCAAGAGGATGACAAACGATGCAGGGAGTTGTCAACCTGAGAGGTAGGAAACCTCATCTTCGGGTGCCGCCGTCCAGGAGAGGGATCGTGCGCACCGTCTTCGAATGCTGAGCGCCAGAAACGGCGTCCATCACCCCGGCGGTGTTCCCAGCACCCGTCGTGTGACCGCTAGTGTGGAGACCGAGGCGAGTAATAGACAGCCTGCGACCACCGACAACACGGTCGGCCACCCGACCTGCAGGCCCACCTCAGTTTCCGTCACCTGCGAAAGCCCCACCGCCATTCCCCCGAGCGGCGGCAAGGCCACGATCAAACCGAGAACGGACCCGATCATAACCACGATCGCGGACTCGCCGAACGCCACCGACAGCAGCTGCCGCACGGTTCCCCCCGACCCTTTCATCACAGCAGTGTCAGGCCTGCGCTGGTGCGCCGACATCGCCATGCTGTTCGCGACAGAGAGCCCGCTATAGCCCACAGCCATCACGGTGAGAACCGCTGCCAGCCAATTGGTGAGGCGAGCGTCGACCCGATAGTCCTGCAGCGCGTAATTGTAAGCGTCCGTGACCATGGCACCGGCGGTGAATTCGATCGGCGCCTGGTCCTCCGGCACGAACACCGAGTCGGTCAACGCGGACGGATCGTGATCGCGCACTGTCTCTCGGGGCACTACGAACGTTCCACGCGCGGGATCGAGTGAGAGCACTTGCGAGATCCTGAACTCCTCCGACCTCCCATCGACAAAGCGCACCGGAATTGTGTCACCGGATTGCACGCCGAGTAGTCTCGCAGTGGCTTCGTCGAGCACCGCCTGACCGGCGACGGCGTAGCGTTCGTCGAGACTGCCAATTCCGTCGACCACCATGACATCCCCGGACGCTTCGTGCACGAACAGCCGAGTGGGCAGCGGAGCCCTTGTCCCGACTGGGCCGGCCCCCGTCTCGAGTACCACCTGGTCGCTCAGTCCTGCCGTTCTGTCCGGTACCACGATTGCGAGTCCACGCGCTTGCTCGGTTTGCTCCGCCGGGTACGCCGCAGCCATCGTCTGCACCATGCCGCTCAGGAGTACCGCGAAGCCGACGGCGGCGATGACGGGAGCAGCAGTCGCGGCCACTCGACGTGTTCCTGTGGTCAGTTCGGCTCTGATGAGCATCGGTGCTGCTGATTTGGACCTTCGCGCAAGAGGCCACGTCACCATGCTGACGATCGGCCCGATTATGACGGGCGCAAGCAAAGCCGCCGCCACGATGAGGAACATGGCGGCGGCGATGGCGGTATTGATTCTGCTGTCTGCGCCCGCCGTTGCTGTCACTACAGTCGCCACAAGACCACCGATGAGCGCGACAAGCCCCGCGACCCAACGCGATCGTGTCATCGGTTTTCGTTCCACAGCAACGGCGAGCATTGCCTCTATCGGCGCGACTTTGGTGGCCGATCCCGCGGCAGCCCACGCACCCAGTACTGCAACGGCCACTCCGACACCCACAGCCACCAGCAGCGGCCACGCCGATATATGAATGTGGAAGTCCGGTGGCGCGACGCCGAGGTTCAGCAACAATGCACGTAGAGCGGGTGTCGATGAGACTCCGAGCGCAGCGCCGACGAGGCCGCCGACCAGGCCGATTGCGGCGGCCTCGCCAAGCACCATTCTCCGTATTTGTCCAGGAGAAGCACCGACGGTGCGGAGCAGACCGATCTCGCGGCGACGCTCGGACACTGCGAGCGTGAGCGTCGAACCGACGACGAATACCGTTGTGAACAGACCGATTGTCGACATCGCAACGATCAACTGACTACCCAGATTCCGCCGATGTGAAATGTATTCGGGTTCGAGCGCGGCGCGCGCATCCCCGGAAATCACTGTGCCGCGGTCCCCCACTACTTCCTGTATTTGCGGCGCAAGCTCCTCGATTGCTGGACTGGCACCGACGACGCCAACCGACCTCACGCCGGGATTCAATTGTGCCGCATAGTCATCCGTGAAGTAAAACCCAGGTCCGTCCAGGGTTCCCGATACAGTGAAGTCACGCAGTCCGGCAGCGAGGTTGATTGAGATTGACTCACCGACAGCGACATTCAAGGAAACGGGGACAACTATCTGGTCGAACCCTGTCGGTGCTTCGCCGGCTGTCAGCACGTAAGGCGCCAGCTGAGCGCTCGACCACCCGTGCCCTGATTCCTTGGCCCCCTCATCCTCGATCGGTGTGCCACCGATGAAGGGCTGGGCGTAGAACGATCTATCGATGACGATGGCATCCGTCCGAGGTACGCCACGCACATCATCAGCAATCCGTTGCGCTTCGCCTGAAGTCCACGGGATGAAATCCGATGGGTTGCCGAACTCGTCCTCAGCCTGTGCAGGCAGGACAAGTGCCGCCGCGCCCTCCAGCCGCGGCTGCACCACCGGCTGGGAAGAGTCGAAGACGATGAGGGTTGCGCTGATCAGCGCGGCCCCGAATGCGGTGGCCAGAAAGGCAGCCAGGAAGCTCGTCCACTGTGTGCGCAGGTTTGCGAGCGCGATCATCGCGCTTCCAACCCGGCCATACGAGCGGCGATGACAGCAGCGTTGTCGGATCGTCCGCGTTCGACCTTCAACGAGTCGGCTATGCGGCCGTCCTCGAGGAAAATTGCGGTGTCCGCGAAGGACGCGGCGAAGGGGTCATGAGTGACCATGAGGGTCGTCTGTCCCTCTTCGTCGACCAGCCGTCGCATCAGGCTGAGCACGCCCTTCGAGCTAAGAGTGTCCAGTGCGCCGGTCGGCTCGTCGGCGAACAACACGTCCGGGCGGGTGATCAGCGCGCGCGCCAGCGCCACACGCTGCTGTTGCCCTCCCGACAACTCGGCGGGACGATGCGACGCGCGGTCCGCGAGCCCGACCGCCGCGAGCGCCGCCGCCACCTCGCGAGCAGGGACACGGCGTCCGGCGAATCGAGCTGGCAGTTCGACATTCTGCGCCGCTGTCAACGAGCCGACCAAATTAAATGCTTGGAAGACGAATCCGACGTGTCTTCGTCGTAATTGGGTCCGAGCCTCTTCGTTCAGCGAGGCGATGTCGGAGCCCGCAATGGTGACTGTTCCACTCGTGGGCCGGTCGAGGCCTGCGGCGCAGTGAAGCAGGGTCGACTTACCAGACCCGGACGGTCCCATGATTGCCGTGAAGCTTCCCCGCCCGAAGTCGATTGTCACTCCGTCGAGGGCGGTGACCACACGATTGCCTTCGCCGTGCACTTTGCGCACATCGTGCAGTTGTATCGCGCCCGCTTCAGTTGTTGTCATAACAGCCAGTGAATGCGCTACACGATTCGCGCACAGTCACCTGACCGCTACAAGGTGTGGGTATGCCAGCACTACCGTTTTTTTGGCGACGGCACTTTACGATGGTGAGATGCGCGTCGCAACGGCCTGGCAAGCGTTAGCGCAAAACCCTTTTCGGTTCCTGGTGTCGCCGTGGCCATGGCGTAGCTTGCTCTACTTGCTCTCCGGCGGTGTGTTCGGCCTGACGATCTTCGCGGTGCTGGCCGCCGCCACCGTCTTGGGCGTCATCTTCTTCGTGCTGATCGCCGGTGTCGTGGTCCTGCTGCTAATTGTTCTGTCGGGAATTTTCATTGCGCGGGTCGAGCGGTTCCGTCTGCGGTTGGTCGATCTGGACGGCTGCCCCGATCCTCATCGTCCACCGCTCGATCCCGGCGCGTGGCCGTGGCTACGAACCCGCTTCACCGAACCGGCGACATGGCGCGAACTCGGCTTCACCGCTTTGTCCGTAACGGCTCTGTGTTGGCTCGACATCACAGTGCTCGGATTCGCCTTCGCAGTGCCGTACCTCAGCTTCCGGGCTCCTGTAGGAGATCCGTCCGCATGGCCGTGGTTGGTCATCGGGGCGGTAACGCTCGCGGCCGGTCCCTATCTTGTGACGGCTTGGGCGGGGGCACATGCCGCACTGACCCGGATCTTTTTGTCACCACGCGACCACGAGATCGGCACTGGCCTGAGTGAGGTCGCCCGAACGAAGGAGCGTCTGCTGGACGCTTTCGAGTCCGAGCGCGCACGGATCGAGCGAGACCTCCACGACGGAGCGCAGCAGCGGTTGGTCACCCTCGGTATGAATCTCGGGCTGGCCAGGCTTGACACTGCCGACCCACTGCTCGCGGATCGACTCTCCGATGCCCAGGAGCAACTCACCGTCGCGCTGTCCGAGCTTCGTGACCTGGTCCGTGGTCTGAATCCACAAGTGCTGTACGACAATGGACTTGCGGCCGCTGTGGTCGACACCGCTGGCCGGTCTGTCGTTGCGACCACTGTCGATGTGCGTTTGCCCGAGCGACTCCCCCACCGAGTCGAAACTACGGCGTACTTCGTGGTCGCAGAAGCACTGACCAACATTTCCAAACACAGCCGGGCAAGCGCAGCGACTGTCTACGGGCGCCTGCACGCCGATACGTTGGTGTTCGAGATCTCCGATAACGGAGGGGGTGGCGCTGACCCACTGTCCGGTACCGGGCTCACGGGCCTGGCCGATCGGCTCGAAGTGGTCGCGGGAACGCTCAAATTGTCCAGTCCGCTCGGCGGACCGACCACGCTCAAGGTGGAGATCCCATGCCGCATCGCGTGATCCTTGCGGAAGACTCGATTCTGTTGCGAGAGGGCCTGTGTGGGCTGCTGCAACGATTCGGGCACACCGTACTTGCGGCCGTCGGAAGTGCCGACGAGATTGCCCCCGCTGTCGCCACACATCAACCGGAGCTCCTTGTCACCGATGTCCGCATGCCACCGGGTAACGCCGATGATGGTTTGCGTGCGGCGGTGCTCCTCCGGGAGCACAGCCCAGGGTTTCCGGTACTGGTACTGAGTCAGTACGTCGAGCAGTCCTACGCCTCGCAATTACTCGGGTCTGGCGACGGGTCTTCGGTGGGCTATTTACTCAAGGACCGTATCGGGGCGGTGACAGAGTTCAACGATGCCGTGCACAAGGTTGCGTCAGGCGGAACCGTCATCGATCCCGAAGTCGTTCGTCAACTTTTGCACCGCCGCACTCGACCGCTGGACCGACTCAGCAAACGCGAACGGGAAGTTCTCGAGCTCATGGCAGAGGGTCGATCGAACTCCGAGATACAGGACTTTCTCACGCTGAGCGCGCCTGCCGTGAACAAACACATCCGAAACGTTTTCCTGAAATTGGATCTACCCAACGATATCGACGGGCACCGCCGTGTACTCGCGGTGCTCGCGTTCCTCCGAGGATGACTCGCGCAAGCTGATGCCGAGATCAGCGCGATCGGCTCGAACGGGTCCTGCCTAGTAGACTGCCGCAGTGTCGAGCCCGTCCCGAAACAACGTCCGTTCACCTTCTGGCCAACCGAACATGAGATAACGACCCACACGTTTCACCTGTTCAGTTGCCACACGAGAAGAAGGACACCCGGTTGTCTGTGCAATCACAATCGGAATCGGCCAACGCGCAGCCCGCAGCGGCGGTACCGGCCGAATTCCTCCGCGCAGAGCGCGCTCCCCGCGAGCGGACGCTCATCGATGTTCTGCGTTCCACCACGTCCCAGCATCCCGACGCACCCGCGATCGACGACGGCACCGTCTCGGTGACCTACCGCGAATTGCTGGAGGACATCGACGAGGGCGCGCAGTGGCTTGCCCGCGCAGGAGTCCGGCGCGGCGACCGCGTCGGGATCCGGATGCCGTCGGGTTCGTTCTCGCTCTACGTGGCGATCCTGTCGATTCTCAACGCAGGCGCCGCCTATGTCCCCGTCGACGCCGACGATCCGGACGAGCGCGCCGAACTGGTCTTCGGTGAAGCAAAGGTGACAGCGGTGGTCACTGCGGGTGGTATCGCCGCAGGTACCGCCGACAAGCAGGACGTGCCCGCCCCCGATATCCTCACCACCCCGACGCCCGACGACGACGCCTGGGTCATCTTCACTTCCGGATCAACCGGTACCCCGAAGGGCGTGGCCGTCAGTCACCGCAACGCCGCGGCATTCGTCGACGCCGAGGCACGAATGTTCATGCAGGACGATCCGCTGGGTCCGGGCGACCGGGTGCTGGCCGGTCTGTCGGTGGCGTTCGACGCCTCGTGCGAGGAGATGTGGCTGGCATGGCGCCACGGCGCGTGTCTGGTGCCTGCGCCGCGCTCGCTGGTCCGCAGTGGCTTCGACCTCGGTCCATGGCTCGTCTCGCGAGACATCAGTGTCGTCTCGACAGTTCCGACCTTGGCTGCGTTGTGGCCCGCCGTGGCATTGGAAGCCGTGCGCCTGCTCATCTTCGGCGGCGAGGCCTGCCCGCCCGAACTTGCCGAACGTCTGGCAGTGGACGGCCGCGAGGTCTGGAACACGTACGGCCCCACCGAGGCCACCGTCGTCGCGTGCGCATCGATCATGGACGGTAAAGGCCCGGTCCGCATCGGCCTGCCGCTCGACGGCTGGGACCTCGCTGTGGTCGACGGCACCGGCAACCCGGTTGCGGTCGGTGAGGTAGGCGAGCTGGTCATCGGCGGCGTCGGGCTCGCCCGCTACCTCGATCCGGCGAAAGACGCCGAAAAGTACGCCCCGATGCCGACGCTCGGCTGGGACCGCGCCTACCGCAGCGGGGACCTGGTCAAGCTGGAGCTCGAAGGCTTGCTGTTCCAGGGCCGCGCCGACGATCAGATCAAGCTGGGCGGCCGACGCATCGAGCTCGGCGAGATCGACAATGCGCTGCAGTCACTCCCGGGTGTCGGCGGCGCTGCCGCTGCGGTACGCAAAACCGGCGCAGGCAACTCGGTGCTCGTCGGCTATCTGGCCAGCACGGATCCACATTTCGATCTGGAAGCGGCGCGGAGAATCCTGGCCGAGCAGCTGCCGTCGGCACTGGTTCCGCGGCTCGCGCTCGTCGAGGAGATGCCGACGAGGACGTCGGGCAAGGTCGATCGAAATGCACTCCCCTGGCCGCTGCCCGACATGGGCGAAGGTTCGAATCTCGAGGGCACCGCGGGCTGGGTCGCCGAACTGTGGACGAATATTCTGGGCGCACAGGTATCGGACGAGAACGCAGATTTCTTCCAGAACGGCGGCGGTTCGCTGTCGGCCGCGCAGTTGGTGACGGCGCTGCGGGAGAGGTTCCCGGAGATCACCGTCGCGCAGCTCTACGACCACCCGCGCCTCGGTTCGCTCGCACGGTATCTCGACGAGTTGAAGCCGCCGGTGAAGGTCGTGCCGCGCGAGGTCGAGCCGACGCCGCGAAAAGCCCAGTGGATACAGATCGCGGCAACGATCCCGTTGACCACGTTGACTGGCCTGCAGTGGATCACGTGGCTGGGGATTCTGTGCAACGTGATGTCGTGGTTCGCCGCAGTCACCTGGGCGCCGACGCTGTCCTGGTGGTGGATTCTCGTCGCCTTCGTCCTCTTCATCAGTCCGGTCGGGAGAATGGCCATCTCGGTCGTCGGGTCGCGCATCTTGTTGGCAGGAGTGAAACCCGGCGCCTACAAACGCGGCGGCAGCGCACATCTGCGGCTGTGGACCGCGACCCGATTGACGGATGCCTCGGGTGCATCGAACCTCTCGGGAGCGCCCTGGATGGTCTATTACGCCCGCGCGCTCGGGGCCAAGATCGGTAAGGGCGTCGACCTGCACACGTTGCCTCCGGTCACCGGGATGCTCGAACTCGGCGACGGCTGTTCCGTCGAGCCCGAAGTCGACCTCACCGGCCACTGGATCGACGGTGACATCGTGTACGTCGGGGCCATCAAGATCGGCGCAGGCGCAACAGTCGGTGCGCGGTCGACAGTGCTGCCGGGGACCACCATCGGAAAGAATGCTGTCGTCAGCGCCGGATCGGCTGTCGTCGGCCGTGTCAAAGCCGGTCAGTTGTGGGCAGGCTCGCCGGCAACAAAGGTCGGCAAAGCCGAGCATCCCTGGCCCGAACATGCGCCGCCGCGCGCGACGCGCTGGATCCTCGCCTACGGCGTCGCGTCGCTGTTCCTCTCGGGCATGGCAATCTTCTCGATCGGCGTCTCGATCGTGCTGATGGGCTGGTGGTTGCACACCGCGACGACGATGCTCGGCGCACTCGGACGCGCCGCCATCATGTTGCCGGTGGCGACGCTGCTCTCGCTCGCGGTGTTCGCGCTGATCACGTTGGTTTCCGTGCGACTGTGCAGCATCGGGCTGACCGAGGGCTATCACCCCGTGCGTAGCCGCATCGGCTGGCAGGTGTGGGCCACCGAACGACTGATGGACTCCGCGCGAACGTTCCTGTTCCCGCTGTACGCGTCGCTGCTGACGCCGCACTGGTTGCGGCTGCTCGGCGCCAAAATCGGCAAGGACGTCGAAGCATCGACCGTACTGATGATCCCCAAGTTCACCACCGTCGCCGACGGTGCCTTCCTCGCCGACGACACCATGGTCGCGAGCTATGAACTCGGCGGCGGCTGGATGCATCTCGGCGACGCCAAGGTCGGCAAGCGCGCATTCCTCGGCAATTCCGGTATGACCGGACCCGGCCGTACCGTCCCCAAGAACGGGCTTGTCGCCGTGCTGTCGGCGACGCCGAACAAAGCCAAATCAGGGTCGTCGTGGCTTGGAAGCCCGCCGGTGAGGTTGCGTCGGGCCGCTGGCCGTTCCGATTCGTCGCGCACGTTCGATCCGCCGTTCAAGCTCAAGGTTGCCCGCGCGTTCGTCGAGACGTGCCGATTGCTTCCGGTGATGGTGACATTCGGCATCGGACTCGGCGTGCTCTTCGGTCTGACGTCGTTGGCCGAGATGTTCGGCTATGGGGTCGCGGCTCTGTTGAGCGGGATCGTGCTTCTCATCGCCGGGGCTGTGGCGGCTGCCGTCTCCGCGGCGGCGAAATGGGCATGGGTCGGACGCATCGACAAGGTCGAGCACCCGCTGTGGAGTTCGTTCGTGTGGCGCAACGAAGTGGCCGACACGTTCGTCGAAACCGTCGCGGCACCGTGGTTCGCCCGCGCCGCCGAAGGCACCGCTGTGCTGAACATGTGGCTGCGCTGGCTGGGTGCAGATATCGGCCGCGGCGTGTGGTGTGAAACGTATTGGCTCCCGGAAGCAGATCTCGTGACGCTCGCCGACGGTGCAACCGTGAACCGAGGGTGCGTTGTTCAGACACACCTGTTCCATGATCGGATCATGTCCATGGACAGCGTCACACTCGGGCGAGGAGCAACTTTGGGTCAGCACTGTGTCGCCTTGCCTGCCGCAGGCATCGGCGACGGTGCGACGGTCGGACCGGCGTCTCTAGTGATGCGCGGCGACACCGTTCCGGCGCACACCCGCTGGCAGGGCAACCCGATCGCACCGTGGGCAAAGGGTGACCCGTACACCCGCATTCTCACTGCCGATGCCGCTGGAGCGGGCCAGTGAAATTTGCCGGCTCGAAGCTCGTGACTCCCACGTTCGACACGGATGCGAACGACGCCCCGATCGACGAATATCTGCCGGAGAACGGCAACCGCGGCTACCGCGTGTCTCGGTACGAGCTGGATCTGGAATACAAGGTCGAAAGTAACCGGCTCGCCGGAAAGGCGAAGATCACCGCCGTCACGACGGCGACCATCGCGAAGTTCGCCCTCGATCTCGGGCCCGCCCTCCGCGTGTCGAAGGTGTCGGTCAACGGATCGCGCTCGGTGAAGTTCACCCAGAACCGAGGCAAGCTGAAGATCACTCCGGCGAAACCGATCGCGTCCGGTGCCGCGTTGGTGGTGAGCATCCAGTACAGCGGAGTGCCCAAACCCATCAACGGTTTCTGGGGCGAAGTCGGGTGGGACGAGCTCACCGAGGGCTCCATCGTCGCGAGCCAGCCCAACGGTGCGGCGTCGTGGTTTCCGTGCGACGACCATCCGGTGTCGAAGGCCAGCTACGGCATCACCATCACCACCGATTCGCCGTACTACGCAGTCGCCAACGGCACGTTGGTGCGTAAGCAGACCCGCGCCAGCCGAACGACCTGGGTGTACGAGCAGCCCGAACCGATGGCCACCTACCTGGCGACCATCCAGATCGGGCCGTACAGCCTGCACACCACCAGCGCAGGCCCTGTAGTAATGAACGCCATTCTCCCGCATCGCCTCCGACGGAACTTCGATCACGATTTCGGCCGCCAGACCGAGATGATGAGCACCTTCGAGCGGCTCTACGGTCCATATCCGTTTGCCGCGTACACCGTGGTGGTCACCGACGACGACCTCGAAATACCGGTCGAGGCACAGGGTCTGTCCATCTTCGGTGCCAATCACTGCTCGGGGACACGGTATTTCGAGCGGCTGGTCGCGCACGAACTGGCACACCAGTGGTTCGGAAACAGTCTCACTCTCGGCAAGTGGAAAGACATCTGGCTGCACGAAGGGTTCGCCTGCTACTCCGAATGGATCTGGGCCGAGAACTCCGACGGCACGTCCGCTCGCGACAAAGCCAAGCGCGTCCACACGATGCAGCGAGGTCTACCGAAGGATCTGATTCTCGCAGATCCAGGGCCCGACAAGCTGTTCGACGATCGCGTGTACAAACGAGGTGCTCTCACCCTGCACGCGCTGCGCACCACCATCGGCGACGAAAAGTTCTTCGGGCTGATTCAGGAGTGGACGTCGAAGTACCGCTACTCGACCGTGAGTACGGCAGACTTCACCGACCTTGCCTCGCGCTACGGGTGCCCGCGCAGCCTGTGGGACGAGTGGCTCAATTCGGCTCAGCTGCCAGCGTTGCCGTAAGCGTTCCGGGTTAGTCGGCTCCGGCCTTCTTGTCGCGCTCGACAGCTTCGGCGATGCGCTTGATACGGCCGAGCCTGCGATCCCATGCCGAACCGGCATCAGCGAGTTGCGCTGCAGCCTTGGCGAGTTGAAGCTCGTCGACCTCGTACCTCGACTCGCGGCCGACGGGGGTCGCATGCACCAACCCGACGCGTCCGAGTACACCGAGATGCTTGGCGACGGCTTGCCTTGTGACCGGCAGCTGATCACTGAGCGTCGTCGCCGTCCCGCCACCGTCGACGAGCAGCAAATCGAGAAGTCTCTTTCGCGTCGGATCACCGATGGCAGACCACAGATCGTCGTCGACAGTACTCATCTCGTTGCCGACAGGCTCTCGGCGTACGGCGCGATGCGCGGCAGGAACACACTCCAACCGTGGACGTGTTGGTTGTACTCGTGCTCCAGAACTGCGATCTCCCAACCTTGTTCGCGGAAGCCGGTTTCGGTCATTCGCACTGTCGACCCGCTTTCGGCGGGAGACACCTCGAACGTCACGAGCAGCGAATTGGATACTTCCGCAACCTCGCCGACCGGATTGGTCCACCGGAACACGAACTTTCGCGGCGCATCGACCTCGAGCACGGTGAACGCTGTGATGTGAGCGTCAGGGTCGGCCTTGTCGCCGAAGACCAGTTCACCCGTCGAACCCGGGGCCGTCTCGAAGTGAGCGTCGTCGGGCCACCACTGCTTCAGATGCTCGGCGCTGCTGATGACGTCGAACACCACCTCCGGTGATGCGTCGATGTGAAGCTCGCGTTCGATGCTGGCGTATTCCATGTCCATACCTCTCATTAGCAACCATTGGTTGCGTATGACTGTAGGCCCCGACATCGATAAACGCAACCATTGGTTGCGAATCGCTTGGGGCGCTGATCCTAGGCTGAGAACCACCAATGTCGAGTACTGATCATGGCACCGGCCACCAAAAGCCCGTAGAGCACGGCGGTTGCGCATGCTCCCGGCCAGAACTTCTCCGGCACCGACGCGGTCCACCGATGGTCGTCGGCTTGGCGCAGGTCGAACGGTAAATCGCTGACGCACTGAGCTTTCGGGAGCAGAGGATGCGCGAGTACCACTCCGGAGGTGTACGGCAGACCCCGGATCTCGACGCTCCGTTGCTCGCCCCCGACGGTGTACGTCACCAGATTGTCGGTGATATCGCCGGTGAACCATCCGCGGTGAACCCGCCATCCGGTAGCGTGCGAGATCCTGCGCGTGGACGCTCCGACCGACGTCGACGCGGCGCCCTGGACGTCGGCCACTTCTCCCGATCGCAGCACTGTCCACCACCGAGCGATACTACGAATTCGCGCTGCAAGTCCCGCCATGATCAGTGCGATGAACACTGCAGGAACGAGGGCGGGAACGTGAACCAGAAGCGCACCCGGAACGACGAACACGAGTAATACGAAGTAACTTTCGCGCCAGTCCCAGACCAACAATGCCGTCACCGGGGCAGCTGACGGAACCCGTCGCATTCGCACGAGCGGGGCGTCGGACATAGTCAGGTGAGCTTAGACGCTTCCGACGGAAGGTGGGAGGTGGAACGCAGCCGGACGAAGACCCAGCAGATACCGGCCATCGCTGCCCCGAACACGAAGATTCTCGGGTAGGTGATCGCGACTGGCCAGGCCTCGGTGAGCGCCGACAGAATCGCCGGGACCGCGAATCCGAGGTAGGTGAGCGAGTAGAACACTGCGGTCAGTCCGGCAAGGTCGTCGGGACCTGCGATGCGTTGCACCTCTTGAAGTCCCGACACAAGGGCCATCCCATATCCGCAGCCCAGCACGGCCGCGGCGATCAACGCGGCGGCAATCGTCAGAACCGACGCCGCCCACGCCGCCAGCAGCATTCCGAACACGAGAATCGACAGGGCGATCAGCGCGCCGCGAGCGGCGTTCGGGGTGTCGATCTTGCGCCCGACGGCCTGGATCGCGAAACCCGCACCGAGTGCAAGAACAGACATCAGCGCCGAGAGTGCGACCGGATAACCACCGCTGCGCTCCGCCATCAGCGACGGCAACACCGCGTAGGCGACGCTCGCCGCACCGAACACCCACGGAGCGAGAGGAACCACGACGAACAGGAAACGACGATGCGACGCCGCGGGGATTCTCAGATCGTCCATCAGCCGCCGACGGTGCTGTCGGGGAACCGCAGGGCGGGTTTCCGGGACGGAGGTCATCGCAAGTCCTGCAGCAAGACAGATCGCTACGTGGACGATGTATGCGAGGTGAGTCGGCCACTGAGCCCATTGGGCGAGGACTCCAGCAACTCCGGCGCCGAGCGCGAAACCCGCCGTCAGGCTCATCGCGGCTCGCCGTGCTCCGGCGCCGGGCCCTGCAGTGGCGTCGCGCGCAGAGAGCTCTTTCACCCAGCTACCGCCAACGGCCATGCCGATGCCGAGAGCAACACCGCTCAGCACGCGCCCGCCGAACAGTACGACCGCGGTGTCGGCACCGAAGGCGATCAGAATGGAGCCGGCAGCGGCGACCGCCGTCGCGGGCAGCATCACCGGTCGTCGACCGATACGGTCGGACAGCGGCCCGCAGATCAGTAGCGCCGGAACGATTCCGATGACGTAGGCGAACAGGAACGTGTCGACGGTGACCGCCGAGAACCCGTGATCCAATCTGTACATCACCAGCAGCGGGGTGAATTCGTTACCACCCCACGCCACCGCGAACATGCCTGAGGCAACGAGTATCCATCGCCCGGTTCTGGTGTCGACGTCCTGTGTGAGAGTCATTGCGTATCCCCCTCGTTCAATCCATGTGTTCGGCGCATGTGTGCATCGACCGCAACCGAGAAGCTCTCCGCATCCGCAATTTCGATCAGATCTGTCAGGTGGGTGTGATCGTCGACGATCCGTGAGATCTGAGCCGGGTCGCGGGCGAGCGAGTGCGTCGTCATCCGGCGCTGTCGCTCGCGGAGGCCCGCATAGAAGGCGTCGAGCAGTGGGTTGCCGCCCGCTCTGACGATGAACCGGTGGAAGTCGGCGTCGGCGGCGCTGAACTCGGCCCGGCTGCCTTCGGCTGCGATGACGCGTTGGCGCACCAGGCTGGCGCGGAGGTCGGCGACGAGTGCTGTTCGTACTCGACTGTCGGTCACGACGGCCTCGACGCTGCCGGTTTCGACGAGCCGTCGTGCCGAGACGACATGCTCGGCTTCGCCTGGTGCGATGGGGACGACGAGGGCGCCGCGTTTCGGGTAGAGCCGCATCCAGCCTTCGACCTGCAGACGCAAGAACGCCTCCCGGACGGGGGTGCGGCTGACGTCCATGGTCGTGGCGATGTCGCCTTCACTGACCAGTTCGCCGCCGGGAAGTTCGCCGGTGACGATCATTTCCTTGACGGTCAGGTAGGCCTGTTCGGAGGCGGACACTGAGTTAGACACAACATAGATACTAGATGATGCGCTCCGCGCCCGTGAGTGGCAAGCAACACACGGCGGTACTTAAACGCGCACGGGCGCGCAGCGCATCACGGCACCCAATACCTCGTCGCGAGTTCGTCGACCAGCGGATCGCCGTCGTCGACCTCGTCGAGCGCTGCGAGATCGTCGCTGATGGCGTTGAACCTGGGATCGTCGCCCTCGGCCACTTCGGCATCCGTCGCACCGTCGCCACTGAGCTGGTCGAGCAGCTTGGCGCGGACTCGCGCTTTCAAGGAGTCGGTCATTCGTCGTCACCCTTCTTGAACACTCGACGTGCGGTGGGGATGAGCACCACCAGCGCTCCGACGAGCACTACCACTCCGAACACTTCCATCCACACGATGATCTGTCCTTTCTTACGGCGCGAGCGCACTGCCCACGGGGAGGTTTCGGAGAACGGTGAACGACACCAACACCGCAAGCCCGCCGATGACGAACCAACGCGGAGGTCGCCCGATGTCGAGGGTGCGGCCTGTTGCTCGCGCCCTGGCCCACAGTCCCCACACAGCGACGCCCACCACCAGAAGCAGCACCGCGAGGATGTTCGACGACATCGCCGACGCCACATCACCATGCACCAGGTTCCCTGCCGCCCGGGTTGCCCCACAGCCCGGGCACCACAGTCCTGTCATCGCGTGGAAGGGGCACGGCAGGTACGTCGACGTGCGGGGATCTCGGAAATACAGCACCGCCCCGGAGGCAACGGCAGCAGCGGCCACCGACACGGGCGCGGCAAGGGCATTGCGCCTGCTCGTCCCGGTCGTTGCCATGAGCCCAGCCTAGTTGTTGGAGCTACGCACCCCGTGCGCGCTTCGTGACATCGAGGCGTGCTTTTTCACTCACGCGCAGGTCGAGAGCGGACCTGCCATTCACCCGAATCGGATGAACGCTCGGCAATCGCTCACGCCAACCGAGGACCGGGACCGGGACCATCATCGAGAAAGCCATCACGGTCCTCCTCGCGGGGCCGTTCGCACGCGAGAGTGGAGCAGACATGCGACTTACCAAGATGCGGATAACCGTCGCCGCCGTGGCAGCGGTCGCGCTCACCGGAACTACCGTCGGCACGGCGCAGGCCGAACCGGTTCCGGTCGGATATTCGATCACCTCGGACGGCCTGGGCACCGTACGGACAATCCTCGACGCCGGGGCGTTCCGGATCGACGCCAACGGGACGTCGGTGTCGATCGTCGACAATCGGGCACGGCGCTGACGTCGATTCCATTGGCCTATTCCGTGGACGACGCGCTCTACCCGGTGGCCGCATCGGTCGGCGCCGACGGACGATCCCTGACCGTGACGCCCGAGTTCCCGTCGCTCCTCCACCCCGTCTACAGCCCTGCTGCCTACGAGAATCTGGTGACCCAGATCCAAATCGGTTGGCAGAACGGCGGTTCGGTGACTGGCAGCATCGGCGCCGGCATCGGCGCGGCGGTCGGGTGCGTACTGTTCCTGTTCGTAGGCTGCATTCCCGGTGCCGCGCTCGGTGCGGCGATCGGCGTGGTCAACGGTGTCGTGAGCGCCAATCCTGCTGTGACGCCTGCAGCTTTCGAATTCTTGCGCACCCTGCCATGACCGAGAGGTGACTGTCAGGGCGTGACGATCACAGTTCCCGTCATGTCCGGGTGCGGCGTGCAGTGGTACGTGAAGGTGCCGGGTTCGGTGAACGTGTGCTTGTACGAGCTCGCCTCCATCAGCGGGCTACGGAACGCACGGTCGTCGGCGACGACGTCGTGCGCCATGCCGCCGTCGTCGAACATCCAGGTGACGGTGTCCCCGACGGCGATAGTGATGGACTGCGGCGTGTACGACCGGTTGGCGACCGTCACCTGGTTGGGGGCTGCCGGTGCTGTGGTTTCCGCAGGCGCTTGCCCCTGCGAACTGCACCCCACGACGGAGGCGAGTACGAGTGCTGCAATGCCGGGAACCACCGAAGACGATCTCACCCGGTCCAGGCTACGGACGTGTGCGTTCCGACGCCCGCGCAGCTAGTCGACGGCCTCCAGCCCCTGACGCCGATCACCGGGTGACCGATGCGGACAGCTGACGCACATTCCTGCGATGTCGGTGCGGTACAGAAGGCAGCACGAGCAGCGCTGGGTGAACGGTCTGCCGTTCACGTCGAGAAACCGCGGCTTCGGCAGCGCCGTTCCCATCTTCGAGACGAGGGCGGTGGCGAAGAAAGTGCCGAGTGATCTGTCGCCGAGCGCTGCCCCGACGTCGAGGCAGCGGTTGGCAATGGAGTCCGTGACGATCGCCCACAGTGTTCGTTCCAGTGTCGCCGACACCTCGGCCAGTGGTTCGATGATCGACGCCAGCGCCTCGGTCAGTGCCTCGATGGCGTCACCGACCTCCACCGCGTCGCCGCCCACCACCCCGAGAAGATCGCCGTCAGGTCCGACGGAACACCGACGCGCGGACAACGCCGGATCGCCGACCTGACCGGTGACCATCGCCGACGCCACCGTCAGAAACAACAGTGTCGAACTCGTCGAGTACCACCACAGTGTTCCGGCGACGGATAAGTCCGAGCACCCGAAACGTCGCCCGGTGTCGGCCACTCGTTCGCCCAGCCACTCCGGATCGGACAACGATGTGGCGGGCAGATCGAACGGGCCCTCGACGTACGGCTGCAGAGCGGGGACACGTGCAACGGTGCGATCGACGAAGTCAGACACGAGTGAGCGCCTCCCCCATCGTTCGGTTCAGCGTGCCGAGCGACCGGACAGCACTGCGGACCGGACCGGAAGTGGTGGGCGAGGACAACATTACGTCGGTTGCCGAAGTTTCGGTGAGCTTCTCCGGCGGCTCGACGTGTTCGCCTGAGATAGCGCGTTTGACATCGGCGATGATTGCCTTGGCAACCTCGGCTGCCTCTTTCAATGCCTCGGCGGTTGCCTCCGAGGGTCCGGTGTCCGGATCGGCGCGGGATGCACCGACGCCCGCCCGCGCAAGCGCATGCGACGACCTGTTGCTGACGGTCATGATGCGCAGCAGACGCTTGGCGCCGCGCCTGGTACGAGCCGTCGGCCCCAGTTCGAGCGGTTTACCAGCCGCCACAAGATCTTTCAACGCGTTGTCGAGTTTGCGCATGTCCGTGACGAGATGAGTCTCGGTCCCCGGTTCGACGACGGAGGCGATGCTGGAGTCGATGATCGACGTCATCTGGTCGAGGTAGTCGTCGACCTTCGACGTCATCGTCGACCTGGTGCCCGTGGAGAAGATGAAATAGGCCGACGCGATTCCGACCAGCCCGCCCGCAGCCGTCTCGTAGATTCGAAGTTCGAGTACCCCGATGCTGAACGTGCCGAGCAGACCGTAGAGCATCGCGAGCATGACGGTGATGAAAAACGACAGCAACGCGTACGCGACCGTAACAAGGTAGAACGCGAAAAAGACGCAGACAACCAGCAGCACCACCTGCACCGGTTGATTGTTGCCCACCAACGCCGAAAGCACTACGCCAGCAAGCACTCCCGCGATTGTTCCGACGACTCGGTGGCCTGCACGGGAAAGAATTTCACCGCGCGTCGACGCACCGGTGAACACGAGAAAGGCCGTCAGGACCGCCCAGTACCAGCGGTCCGGCGAGATGATCTCGCCGAGAATCGTTGCGGCGCTCGTTGCGACGGCAACCTGGACGGCCGCCTTGGTACTGGGATTCAGCCCGGTCGCCTCATCGTCGACCTCGGCCTTCTCTCTCGGTTCGGAGTCGATACGCAACGCGTTGCTCGTGATGTGGTGTATCGCGATATGCGCCTGCACCGCTCGCATTGCGACGGTGGTGGCGATGCCTGCCCTGGTGGACGGATCCGATTTGTCGGCGGCGGCCGCTGCGAGTCGCCTCGCTGCACGCAGCTGGTCATCGGACGGGCGGTTCTGCAGGCACGAGCCGAGCGCGGTGGTTGCCTGCCCGAGAGACTTGGGCCATGGCTTCTCCGGGTCGAGCGCCCACAGTGCGCTGACGAGTTGCTCGGTGGCGATCTGCGCGTCGAAGATGCGAAGCGAGAGATCGGAATTGGTGACCGACAGGAGCTGAGCGGCATCGTTTCGGTCCAGCCAGTCGTCGATCATCAGCGCTGTGGATCCGAGCTTGTCGAGTCGTTTGCGCAGCAACGGGAGGTTGCGGTCGGCCCGGTTGGAGGCAACCTCTAGCACGTCGATCGACGCTGCGCGCAGGGCTCGGACGAGCCTGCGCAGTTCCAGGCTCGGCCGTTCGGGCAGGATCACCGTGCGGACGAGCAGTGATATGGCCACCCCGACGACGATCGACACTGCCAGGATCGGAATCTGGTCGGGAGTTGCTCGCAGGAACAGTGCGAAGAAGTAACAGATGAACGCAACCATCCCGAGCGCGGTGCCACGCGGCCCGTAGCGCCGTACCCACACCGCGACGAAGAGCACCACGATGAATCCGACGTCGGCGATCTTCCCGAACTCCGAGAGCACCGCGGACAACGACACCGCGCCAGCAGCAGGAAAGACAAGGAGCAGCGTGGTGATTACCCGGCTTCGCTGATCCTTGTCCTTCACTGCTGCCGAGGACTGCATGGCCACGACGGTCCCCAGCATCGCGACGGTGATGGGTTGGCCGATCGAGCGCGAGCCGGGGATCAGAATCGCAATGGCCAAGATGACGGTGACGGTCGTTGTCGTAGCACTGCGTAACCGGAGGCGGCCGGGATCCGAGACGGTCAGAAAGCGACCTGCCTCCGACAGTAACCGAACTACCATTCACCGATTATGCGGCTCGGCGGTCTGTGCGGGTCCAATTGGTGCCAATTCCCCCCGCGGTGCACGCGCGACCCACGGTATGCGGATGCGGTTCCCGCCATTGCGCGCTTGGGTACAACCACATGTTGCTCAGCACTCACGGGTGGCGGAGCCGCCTGATCGCCGGAGCCGTCGAATGAGGGAGCAGCCTGCTCATGTTCTCCGGGAGCAGCAGCTCAATGGTGGCCGAGAAGTCGAATCGGTACGGCTGCGTCAGCACAATCCCGGATAGATGCTTGCGCAGACGAGACATCTCGGCCCGCACGGTAATGGCGCGGCCGTCGTCACCGAAGAGATCGGCAGCCATCTGCGCCGCGCTGCGCCCCTCTCGATTGACTGCAAGCAGGTAGAGGATCTCCGCGTGACGTGGAGTCGGTTCATGTGTCCACTCGCCGACTTCACTCCTGATGTGTACCCGAGCGTGTTGAGACTGCCGAAGATCGATGCTGACCTTGGTAGGATTTCCTGTCTCCGAGGGGCTTCCGTCGTCGTTCGCTCCGATGGGCCGAACCAGCCAGCCTCCGGGCAGCGGCTCGAAATCGCACACACCGAGCGTCGGCAACCAGAACCGGCCCGACGCCAAACCCTCGGGAAGAAGTATTCGATTACGCAGCGCGACGGATTCGACCGCGGCCACCCAGCCGTTGGAGTCCACTGCCAGCGCGGGGCTCTGCAGCCTTGCGAGCATCGGTGCCGCGACCGACCGCAGACGGTCCAGATTCTCCCGATGATGTTCACGCAGTTGTGATTCCGCCAATCTCGCGATCGCATCCACCAATGCGAGCGTCGTTGGATGAACGGTGCTGGCCGGGCCACTGACATCGACCGCGCCGATAACGTGCCCGGTGCGCGGGTCCTTGATCGGCGCACCGGCACAAGTCCACGGATGATGGCTACGTACATAGTGTTCGGCCGAGAAGATCTGCACCGCCCGGCGCGAGACGAGAGCGGTGCCGATCGCGTTGGTACCCACCGAATCCTCGGCCCAGCTCGCACCTTCGACGAAACCGAGGCCGTCGGCCCGGTCCAGGACCGATGTCGAACCGCTGCGCCACAGCACCCGCCCATGCCGGTCGGCGACAACGAGAATGTTGTCGCCCTCCTGCACCACCGATTCCAGACCGCGAGCAAGGTCGTCGAGGACGTCGAACAACCCCGATTCCCGACGGCTGAGCTCGAGATCGGACACGTCGATCTGCGGCGAGGAGACGCTTCGCTGCTCGGGATCGATGCCGAGTGTCTGCAGACGCCGCCACGAATCGCCGATTACCTCACGCGGACGAGCCGGGGATTTCCCGCCCGCCATCGTCGCGTCGTACACGGCAGTGAGAATCTGCGCGTAGCGGCGCGGATCCTCACCTGCCGCCAGCGCAGGTTCGGGTCCTGTCGACTGAGTCATCGCGGTCAATTGTGCTCCAGGTCACGTCGAGAGTCCAAAGGTGGTGGTCAGCGAAAGACCAGACCGCCGTCGATCAAGCCAGCCTGCCCGGTCATATAGTCCGAATCCGGGCCGGACAGGTAGGAGACGAACGCCGCGACGTCGTCCGGCGTTTGTGCTCGGCCGAGTGCGATCCCACCGACGAACTTGTCGTACGTCTCCCCCTCCGCCGCCCCGGTGAGCTCGGCGAAACGCTTGTCGATGCTCACCCACATGTCCGTCCCGACGACGCCGGGGCAGTACGCGTTGACGGTGATGCCGTGCGCCGCGTACTCCTTCGCTGCCGCCTGGGTCAGAGCCCGCACCGCGAACTTCGTTGCGCTGTAGACACCGAGCATCGCGAAGCCGTCATGGCCTGCGATGGACGACGCGTTGACGATCTTGCCCTTCTGGTTGAGCGACTTGAATTTCGCTGCCGCGGCTTGGATTCCCCACAGCACACCATCGACGTTGACCGCCCAGATCTTCTTCGTGTCCTCCGGGCGGACGTCGTCGAGAGGGGCGACCTGCGCAATACCGGCGTTGTTGATCATCACGTCTAATCCGCCAAGGGCTTCGTGCGCGTGATCTACGGCCGCGAATACTTGATCGCGGTCACTGACATCGGCGACGAACGTGGTTGCCTTGCTACCGATCTCACGAACCTCGTCGGCGACGCAGGCGATCTTGTGGTCGTTCAAGTCGACGAGCGCGATGTCATGCCCATCCTTGGCCAACCTCAGCGCAATGCCGCGTCCGATCCCTTGTCCGCCGCCCGTGACGAGTGCGACGGTCATGCCTGCGCCTCGCCGTGCAGCCCAGCAGCAGGATCGACGAGAACCTTCATCTTGGTGCCCGCGTGCAGGGCTTCGAAGCCGTCGTCGATCACCGATTCGAGGGCAATCTTGTCGACCCACCCCGTCGTGTCGTACGCGCCCTTGGACATCAGGTCGATGACGGCGTCGTAGTCGGCTGAGGTGTAGCAGAGCGACCCCTGAATGCGGGACTCGTTCATGACGATCTTCTGAAGCGGTGTCATCAGCGGCTTCTCGTAGATCGCCACGCTGATCAGCGGTTTACGGGCCCCGATGCATCCGAGCGCGGTTTCCACGGCGGGTTGAACACCCGCTGCGTCGTAGATCGCGTCGGCGCCGCGGCCGTCTGTCTCATCGGCGATGAATCCGGGAACGTCGATCGAGGTGGGATCCAGCGTCTTGGCGCCGAGCGCTTCGATCGATGCTCGACGGGTCGGCGACGGCTCCACGACGAAGACGTTCTCCAGTCCCTTGCCGCGCAGGGCGAACCACAGGCCGATACCGATGGGCCCTGCGCCGAAGACCATTGCGGTGTCGTCGGGTGTCGGTTCGCCGAGGGTCGCAGCGTGGAACGCGACCGACATCGGCTCGACGAGTGCTCCCAGCTCCAGCGACACGTTCTCGGGGAGGTGGTGAATCATGTTCGTCGGCACGACGGTGTACTCGGCCATGCCGCCGTCGGACATCAGTCCGTGGAAGCCGATCTGCTGACAGATGTTGTAGTTGCCTGCCTTGCACGGCCCACAGTGTCCGCAGCGGTAGAGCGGCTCGATGGCGACGCGATCGCCCACCTTCGTGCCGGTGACGCCCTTGCCGACCTCGGTGATCGTCCCGGAGAACTCGTGGCCGAGAACGAGCGGAAGCTGTTGATTGGTCAGCGGGTGAGGCTCGGTCGGGATGAAGATGGGGCCCGCGTAGTACTCGTGCAGGTCGGTGCCGCAGATTCCGTTGAAGCCGACCTTCACCTTGACCTCACCGTCACCGGGCGAGGGTTCCGGCACGTCGGCGATCTCCACCTTGTTCGGGCCGTAGTACACAGCTGCGCGCATCGATGCTCTCCTTTGTCGTTCGGCTCGGGGCCGATGCACGTATGTCTATGTGACCTGAGGCACATGACAACAGGGTTGCAGGGCGTTGCATCGCTGATCGAATCACGCGGCACGACCCCCAGCTGCTCGAGATCGTCGGACGGTCGTCGGCTGCATCGTTCGTCGTGGAGGCCGCAGCAATCTCCGAACGCTGTTCTCGCACAATTCCACACGTACAAAGCACGTGCGCTCGACGATACCGTCGTCAACGACGCGGACCTACCGGAAGCCGGGTTCTTTCGATCGGTTTCAGCTCATGTCACCATTGCCTTCCGATCGACCGACTTCCGCTGCCACACGGGCAAGAGCCTCTACGCTCAACATGGCATTGCGAGCCGGCCACGCGAGCACCGTGGTGATGACGGGAGCATCCAGAACGGGAACGGCCACGTGCTGCGGCCACTGCCACGCGCGGCTCGATGCCGGAATCACCAACAGAGCCTTGCCCAGTGCGACAAGCTGCGCGATCTCCGACTGCGTACGCACTTCCGGGCCCGGCCCTGTCGGGTAGGTGCCGTCGATGTTCGGCCATCGGGCCATCGGCAGATCCGGAACGTCCCGCACGTCAGCCATCGTCACCTCTGTTCTCGCAGCGAGGCGGTGGTGTGCCGGGACAATAGCCACCTGGCTCTCGGCGAGCATGTCCTCGGTGTCGAAACCTGCGAGATCATCGACTGGTCGGTGCATGATCGCGACATCGGCCCGGCCGTTACGAAGCAGGGCTGCCTGCTCACCGACCTCGCACAACAACACCTCGACGTCAGGGACATCACTGCGCTGCGCGCTCTCCGCAAGCAGTCGCTGCAGCAGCGCGTGTGACGCGCCGGCCTTCGTCGCAAGGGCCATCGGTCTCGTGGTCGTTCCGGCTCGTCGGGTCCGGTGCGCCGCAGCTTCCACGGCGTCGATCACCACGCGTGCTTCGCCGACGAGCACACGACCGGCGTCGGTGAGTTCGACGCCGCGGCGATCGCGCTCGAACAACCGCACACCGAGGCGGGACTCCAACTGCTGGATTGCACGTGAGAGCGGGGGTTGAGCGATGCCGATTCGGGTGGCGGCCCGGCCGAAATGCAGCTCGTCGGCCACTGCAAGGAAATACCGGAGCTCACGCGTTTCGAGGTCGGCCACAAGTCCCCACGGTACTGCTGATACTTCTGAGGTATCACATCAGAGGCAATCGGTCTTGGACACAACACGCTCACCCGCCCACGATGAGGGCATGAACGAAGTCAAGACAGCGCTCGTCACCGGCGCGAACAAGGGAATCGGCTACGCCATCGCACGTGGACTCGGCACAGCAGGGTTTCGAATCGCACTCGGAGCCCGTGACGACACCCGACGAAACGTGGCCGTGGCGCAGCTACGTGCCGAGGGGATCGATGCCTTCGGAGTTGCCGTCGACGTGACCTCGCAGGACAGCGTCACGGCCGCCGTAGCCACCATCGAGCGTGAGGCAAGCAGGCTGGATGTGCTGGTCAACAATGCAGGAATCGGCGGCCGAACCGACAACGGCGCGCAGGATCCGACCACGCTGGACCTCGATGTCGTGCGAACTGTGCTGGAGACCAACGTGTTCGGCGCCATCCGGGTCACCAACGCCGCCTTGCCGTTACTGACGCGATCCGCCTCTGCACGCATTGTCAACGTGTCCAGCAACATGGGTTCGCTCACCCTGCAGACAGGACCACCGATGGCCGCTTACGCACCGTCGAAGACCATGCTGAACAGCATCACCGCTCAATATGCTCGACGCCTGACGGAGACGAGGATCATCGTCAATGCATGCTGCCCCGGTTACGTAGCCACCGACTTCACCGGCCACAACTCGACGCGTTCTCCCGATCAAGGTGCCGCCATCGCAATAAAACTCGCGACCCTGCCCGACGACGGACCTCGAGGCGGTTTCTTCGACGACAACGGCCCCATCCCCTGGTGACATCAATAGGGCCGGGGCTGCAACCCCTCGCAACCCTGATGCAATGCTTGTGATCCAGCTCATAGTGACGGCGCACCATCCGCGTCCCTAGGAGAGCCGATCATGACCGCAACCGCAGGCGTCGAACACACCGCCGCACAACAAGTGTCACCGAAAGCCGAGTCGGGGAGACGATGGTTCGCCTTCGGGGTCGCAAATCTCGTGGTCGTCGTCGCGATCTCGGTCGCCACCTGGTACCTGCTCGCCGACCCGACCACGAGCCCGTGGAACTTTTACCCGCTCCCCTTCAACGCGGCACTGTTCTGGGCCATCCTGTTCATCGTCTTCATCGGATTCGATTGCGAGTTCGCCGGATTCGACCGGCTCGCCCAGCCCTGGCGCGGGCTCACGATCCTAGTGTCGACGGGAGTATTCGCGGTAGCGGTCACCTGGCTGCTCGGCAGCGGACTCGGCTCACTGTTTCCCGATTTCGCCGGTACGCGCGAAGGCGGTCTCGGTTACTTCGCCGGGGCGCTGTTCGTTCTCTTCGGCTTCGCGACGTGGGTGATGGTGGTCCTGAACTGGCAACACTGGCCCTGGACGGTCTTCAAGATGAAGCAACCTCTGATCGGTCTGTGCGAGATCGCCTTCGTTGCAGTCCCCACTCTCGCCTTGTATTTCGTGTTCGGTCTGCCGTCGGTGTCACTGTCGGCGACACACCCACTGATGACCGTCAACACCGTGCTCGGCTGGTTCTACTCGATTGTCGTCGCGGTCATTCTCACAGGTCAGACCCTCGACAACTGGCCATGGAAGCTCTTCGGTGGCGGAGGAAAAACGGCGATCGCCGCCACCGTCGGCAACGCGGTTCTCGGCACAGTCATCTATTTCCTGATGGTGCCGCTCGCGAAGATCTTGATTGGATCGACGGCAACCGCCGAACTCGGCAGCGTTGTCGACCAGTTCCCGGCGCAGATCGGTGTGTGCTGGGCATTCTGGATGATCTTCTGGGCCAATGGTTTCGGTAATCGTTTCGGCCCGTCGGTCCGGGCAGCGCTCACCTTCGTGCTGGCACTGGGCACATTTCTTCTCTACTACCGATTCGCCGCCCAACACATCCTGCACGAACCCGAGGTTGCGACCGGAATCAGCGGCAATGCATTGGGGTTCGTCGACTGGCTGGTCCTGTGGACGTTGATCTACGTCGTCGCGTTCCAGTCGCTCGGATTGAAGAAGCTGAGCCCAGCGTGAGCCGCATCACGTGCAACCCGCTGCAACCCTCGACGGTTCACCCGAAAGGGAGTGTGCTGGGTCACAGCACACGAACATCAGCGACAAGGGAGCCAGCATGACCCAGACCATCGAGCCGGTGGACGTCTCGCGCGTCCAGACCCCGCAGGAACGCGTCGACGCCTGGTTGGCGGACTTCGAGGCCGCGCTCAGTGCCCGCGACCTCGATCGCGTGGCCGCAAAATTTGCTGTCGACAGCTTCTGGCGCGACCTGGTCACCTTCACTTGGAACCTCAAGACCGTCGAAGGTCGTGACGGAATAAAGGGCATGCTCGCCGAGCGTTTGAACGATACCGATCCCCGGGGCTTCCACACCACCGAGACTCCCGACGAAGCGGATGGTGTCACCTCGGCATGGATCGAATTCGAGACCGCCACCAGCCGAGGAAAAGGCCATCTTCGCCTGAAGGGCGATGAAGGGTGGACTCTGCTCACCACGATGCAGGAGCTCAAAGGTTACGAGGAGCGCCAGAATCACACCCGCATCAAGGGTGCGGTCCACGGCTCCAACGCCGATACCCAGAACTGGGCGGAGAAGAAGGAGGTCGAAGAGAACGAACTCGGCTACACCGTCCAGCCCTATGCACTGATCATCGGCGGCGGCCAGGGCGGCATCGCACTCGGCGCTCGATTCCGGCAGCTGGGCGTGCCCGCCATCGTCGTCGATCGTGCGAACCGGCCGGGAGATCAATGGCGCGGCCGCTACAAGTCCCTGTGCCTGCACGATCCGGTCTGGTACGACCACCTCCCGTACCTGCCGTTCCCACCGAACTGGCCGGTGTTCGCACCGAAGGACAAGATCGGCGACTGGCTCGAGATGTACACCAAGGTCATGGAGGTTCCGTACTGGAGCCGCACCACCGCCAAGTCCGCCACATACGACGAGATCGCCAAGGAGTGGACAGTCGTCGTCGACCGCGACGGCGAGGAAGTCATCCTCCGCCCGAAACAGCTCGTCATGGCCACCGGCATGTCCGGGAAGAAGAACGTCCCGAACTTCCCCGGCATGGAGGACTTCGAAGGCGAGCAGCATCATTCGAGCGAGCACCCGGGTCCCGACGCCTATGTCGGCAAGAAGGTCGTCGTCGTCGGCTCCAACAACTCGGCTCACGACATCTGCAAGGCGCTCTACGAGACGGGCGTGGACGTGACGATGCTGCAGCGCTCCTCGACGCATATCGTCAAGTCCGATTCGCTGTGCGAAATCGCGTTGGGCGACTTGTATTCCGAGCGTGCAGTCGATGCGGGCATGACGACGCAGAAGGCCGATCTGACGTTCGCCTCGTTGCCGTACCGGATCATGCACGAGTTCCAGATCCCGGTGTATCAGCAGATCGCCGAGCACGACAAGGACTTCTACGATCGCCTCGAGAAAGCAGGCTTCCAGCACGATTTCGGCGACGACGGCTCTGGCCTGTTCATGAAGTACCTACGCCGTGGCTCGGGCTACTACATCGACGTCGGCGCTTCGGAGCTGGTTGCCGACGGCAAGATCAAACTCGTTGCCGGGCAGGTCGATCGGATCAGCAGGACCGGCGTCGTCCTCGCGGACGGTTCCGAACTCGATGCCGATCTGATCGTCTACGCCACGGGCTACGGTTCGATGAACGGCTGGGTCACCGACCTGATCGACCAGGAGACCGCGGACAAGGTCGGCAAATGCTGGGGCCTCGGCTCGGACACCACGAAGGACCCGGGACCGTGGGAGGGCGAGCAGCGCAACATGTGGAAGCCGACGCAGCAGGAGAACCTGTGGTTCCACGGCGGCAACCTGCATCAGTCGAGGCATTACTCGCTGTATCTCGCGCTGCAGATCAAGGCCAGGTACGAGGGCATCGACACCCCCGTCTACGGGCTCCAGGAAGTGCATCATCTGAAGTAGGCGCTTCGCGCATGTGAGCGGAAATACGTCCTCTGCAACGTATTTCCGCTCACGTGCGGGTCGCCGGCGCTGAGTGATAAGCGACACCGCGTGGTACCCAAGCACGCACGGGCGCGCAGCGCATCAAACCAGTCGAGTCTCCGGCGACCGTGTCTTTGCCGCATCGGTCTCGATCGAGCCGGCGAGGGCGTCGTCGATCTTCTTCAGCACATCGGTGTCCAACGTGACGTCGGACGCTTTGATGTTCTCGGAGATCTGCTCCGGACGTGACGCACCCACCAGCGCAGCGGAGACGTTGTCGTTGGCGAGCACCCAGGCGACCGCGAGCTGCGCCATCGTGATGCCCAGGTCGTCGGCGATCGGCTTCAGATCTTGCACTCGGGTGAGCGTCTCGTCGTTGAGGTAGCGCTCGATCATCTTGTCGCCACCCTTGTCATCGGTGGCACGCGAACCCTCGGGCAGCGGCTGGCCGGGCAGGTAT
Organism: Rhodococcus sp. G-MC3; assembly: GCF_030063335.1. Classification (GTDB taxonomy): domain Bacteria; phylum Actinomycetota; class Actinomycetes; order Mycobacteriales; family Mycobacteriaceae; genus Rhodococcoides. The sequence goes on from NZ_JASISW010000006.1 coordinate 265,006, forward strand.
TTGCCGGTGAGGACGCCCTGAGCGATCGGCGACCACACCACCTGCGAGATTCCGAGTTCCTTCGACGCCGGGATCACCTCGGACTCGATTACTCGCCACAGGGCCGAGTACTGGGGCTGGTTCGAGACGATCGAGAAACCATTCTCCCGCGCGAGCGCCTGTCCGCGGCGCAGTTGGTCCGCGGTCCACTCCGACACCCCGATGTAGAGCGCCTTGCCGCTGCGCACGACGTCACCGAACGCCGCGATGGTCTCCTCCAGCGGAGTCTCGACGTCGTACCGGTGAGCCTGGTAGAGATCGACGTAGTCGGTGTTCAGCCGACGCAGCGAGGCGTCGATTCCCTCGAAGATGTGTTTACGGGACAGACCGGTGTCGTTCGGACCCTTGGGCCCAACCGGAAAGTAGACCTTGGTGAAAATTTCGAGCGACTCGCGGCGGACGCCCTTCAGTGCTTCACCGAGAACGGTCTCGGCGGCGCCGTTCGCGTAGACGTCGGCAGTGTCGAATGTCGTGATGCCTGCGTCGAGTGCAGCGCGGACGCATTGCGTCGCGATGTCGTTCTCGACCTGAGAGCCGTGCGTGAGCCAGTTGCCGTAGGTGATCTCGGAGACTTTGAGGCCGCTGTTGCCCAGATATCTGTATGCCATGAGAAAAACGCTACGCCTACAACAATGACATTCGGCGTCGTCGATGGTCGGATAGGGCATGACACTTCGCGTGCACAACCTGGCAGTTTCGATGGACGGCTACGTCGCGGGGCCCGACCAGAGCCTGGAGAATCCGATGGGCGTCGGCACCGAGAGCCTGCACGAGTGGGTATTCAACGAGCACACACTCGCCGACCAACACTTCCTCGACAAGGGAACGGAGAACATCGGGGCGACGATCATGGGCCGCAACATGTTCGGACCCATCAGAGGAGAGTGGCCCGACGAGACCTGGCAGGGCTGGTGGGGAGAGGAGCCGCCGTACCACCATCCGGTTTTCGTGCTCACTCATTATTCGCGTCCATCGTTCGACATGGCGGGCGGCACAAGGTTCACCTTCACCGACGACCCGATCGAGGAAGTACTCAACCGGGCCATCGAAGCAGCCGAAGGCAAGGATGTCCGCCTCGGGGGCGGGGCCGAGGTTGTCAAGCAGTATTTGGCGGCAGGGCTCGTCGACGAACTACATCTGGCGGTCGTCCCCATCTTGGTCGGCGGCGGTGAGAGCATTTACGGCGGCTGGGACCAGAGCCGGTACGAACGCAGTTCGGTTGTCACCTCGTCGAGCCTGATGCACGTGGTGTACCGCAAAATCAAGTAACCAGACAACCTGCAGTTGCGAAGATCGCCCCACAACGACCCCGAGGTGGCTAACGTGAGGCCGAGTTGGTCGATTCGGATTCAGGAGCACGACGTGGTGCGTGAGCAGATCGCCTTGTCATGGCAACGCTCTGCCTCGAGCGGCCTCGCCCCTGGTCACTCCCTCCAGCAGTCCAGTCTCCGCGACGTCGATCGCCGAAGTCGGCTGCTCGCGGCCGCAAACCCGATCATCGACCGGATGGAAAGCGTGCTCCAAGGGTCCGGCTACTGCGTGCTTCTCGCCGACCGCGACGCCCGCCTCGTCGATTTGAGATTCGGAACACGAAAGCTGCGCGACGCGGTCTTCGGGGTCGGCGCCGTCGTCGGGCGCTCGTTCACCGAACAAGCCTCGGGGACCAATTCGATTTCGACGTCGTTCGAACTCCGAAAGCCTTTGGCTGTCCGCGGCGACGAACACTACATCGAGTCGATGAAGGGATTCAGCTGCTACGGATATCCGTTGATTCATCCGGTGACCAAACACATCGAAGGCGTACTCGACATCACTTATCTTGCCGCCGAGGACAACCCGCTGCTTCGTCCCATGCTCGCCCACGCTGCCCATGACATCCAGGGCAGGCTGCTCGAAGAAACTCGTAGCGGCGAGCAACGACTGTTCCAGGCTTTTCAGCATGCTTCGGCGCAGCGGCGAGGGGCCCCGGTCGTGGCGATCGCCGACGAACTCTTGCTCGAGAACACCAGTGCCGCCAAGCTCGTCGACTCCGTCGACCATGCCGCATTGCGCTCGCTCACCGATGACTCCATTCGCCGTAGCGGGGTTGTCGAGAAAGTGGTGCTGAGCTCGGGAGCGCGAGCGACGATTCGCTGGGAACGGCCGGTGTCCGGTGCCGGAATCGTCATCGAAATCGACATTCAGGAACAACCGCCCCGAACCATGACCGCGGCCGCCACCGTCAGGCCGCTCTGTGTGCTGGGAGAACCGGGCACCGGGAAATCGACGACGCTTGCTCGGATGACAGCTTCCCGGAACCCGCACTGGTTCGACGCCGGGGATATCGTCGTGTCGACTCCCGCCGACTGGCTCGGCTCGATCCAGAAACAGCTCACGGCAGGCGCGGACGTCGTCGTCGAGAACGTGCACCTGACGGACGGGCCCGTCGCCCATCGTCTGCATGCGCTGATGGCGTCGACCCGATCGTGGTTCGCTCTGTCGAGTTCCACTCGCGATACCACAGAGCCCGAACATCGACGTCTCCTTTCGCTGTGCACCGAGACGATCGAATTGGCACCACTTCGGTCCCGGCGGCATGAAATACCGGATTTGGTGCGCGTGATCATGGCTGAAATCGAGTCGCGCGCACACTTCACGTCGACGGCGATGAGCGCCCTGATCGACTACGACTGGCCCGGCAACATCGGCGAACTACGCGCGGAGGTCATCGATGCCGCCTCGAGGCGAACCATCGGCGACATCACCGAACACGACCTTGTCCGACCACGCAATCGGTCCATCACCAGCAGAATGTCCGCACTCGATGCCGCGATGCGAGACGCGATCGTGCACGAGCTCGCCCGGCTCGGTGGCAACAAGCGCACCACGGCAGAGGCACTGGGGATCAGCCGCACCACTCTGTACAAGCGAATGAAAGAACTCGGCATTCACTAGAACGTCCAGAATCTGTACATCCGCGTCGAGTGATCCAGGTCACGATCTATGCATGGATACGGATACAGCAATACATGCGGAGTCGTTGTTCATCGGCGGCGAGTGGGTACCGCCGAGTTCCTCGGCCAGGATCGAAGTGCGGTCCGCTAGCACCGAACAGATCATCGGATCGGTGCCCGAAGCACAGGAGGCGGACGTCGACGCCGCCGTGACCGCCGCTCGCCGCGCGTTCGACGATCCGGGCGGTTGGAGCCAATGGGAACCCGCCCGCCGCGCCGACGCTATGGACCGTCTCGCAGACGAACTCGAGGCTCGCGGTGAGCAGATTGCGCGCATCGTCTCGGCCCAGAACGGCATGCCGATCTCGATCGCGATGCAACTCGAAGCAGGCTTCCCGGTCGCGGTGATTCGCTACTACGCCTCTATCGCGAGGACCGCAACATTCGAGGAATCACACCCCCACCTCGGCGGCGGCACGACGACAGTTCGCCGTGAGCCGATCGGCGTCGTCGGCGCAATCGCACCCTGGAACTTCCCGCAGACTCTCGCCGCGTTCAAACACGCACCGGCTCTCGCCGCAGGTTGCACCATCGTCATCAAGCCCTCCCCCGAGACGGTTCTCGATTCCATCCCGTTCATCGAAGCCGTCATGGCCTCGGGGATTCCGTCAGGGGTGATCAACATTGTTCCCGGTGGCCGGGAGGTCGGCGCCTACCTCGTTTCACACCCGGACGTCGACAAGGTGGCGTTCACCGGCTCCACCGCAGCGGGTCGATCCATCGCCGAGACCTGCGGACGCTTGCTTCGCCCGGTGACACTGGAGCTGGGTGGCAAGTCGGCCGCGATCGTGCTCGACGATGCCGAACTCGACCTGGCGAGGATCGGCGAAGACCTTTTCGGTGCAACGTTTCTCAACAACGGCCAAACATGCTTCCTCGGAACCAGGGTCCTCGCGCCGCGGAGCCGCTACGACGAGGTCGTCGGCGTGTTCGAGGCATTCGCCAACTCGCTCGCCGTCGGCGACGCACTCGATCCGGCGACGCAGATCGGGCCGATGGCCAGTGAGCGCCAACGTGATCGAGTCGAGGGCTACATCGCGAAGGGCAGCGGTGACGGTGCTCGCCTCGTCACCGGCGGCGGCAGGCCGAGCGGTCTCGATCAAGGCTGGTTCGTACAACCGACGATCTTCGCGGACGTCGAGAACAACCACGCCATCGCGCAGGAGGAAATCTTCGGACCCGTGCTCTCGGTGATCCCGTACAGCGATGAGGCCGACGCGATCCGTATCGCCAACGACACCGATTTCGGTCTCGGGGGCACCGTGTGGACCTCGGACGACGACCGTGGCTACAACGTCGCCAAGCAAATCCGGACCGGCACCATCGGTATCAACCGCTACTTGGTCGATCCCGGATCACCGTTCGGCGGCGTCAAGGACAGCGGTATCGGCCGCGAACTGGGCCCCGACGCAATCGGCAATTTCCAGACAGTCAAGTCCATCTACCGGTAAAGGAACCCTTCATGAAGACCAAAGCAGCTGTTCTGTTCGAGGCTCACAGGCCCTTCGAGATCATGGAACTCGAATTGGACGGACCCGGACCCGGTGAAGTTCTGATCAAGTATGTCGCTGCGGGCCTGTGCCATTCGGACCTACACCTACTCGACGGCGATCTGCCTCCGCGCTTCCCGATCGTCGGCGGACACGAGGGCTCCGGCATCATCGAGGAAGTGGGACCCGGCGTCACCAAGGTCAAGCCAGGCGATCACGTCGTGTGCTCGTTCATTCCCAACTGCGGAACGTGTCGCTACTGTTCGACGGGCCGACAAAACCTGTGCGACATGGGCACAACCATTCTCGAAGGCTGCATGCCCGACGGCTCCTTCCGTCGCCGCGACAGCAAGGGAACCGAGTTCGGTGCCATGTGCATGCTCGGAACGTTCGCCGAGCGTGCGACGATCTCCCAGCACTCCGTCGTCAAGATCGATGACTGGCTGCCCCTGGAGATAGCAGTTCTCGTGGGCTGCGGCGTCCCGTCCGGTTGGGGAACCTCGGTCTATGCGGGTGGCGTTCGCGCCGGCGACTCGGTGATCATCTACGGCATCGGCGGTCTCGGCATCAACGCCGTCCAGGGCGCTGTCCACGCAGGTGCGAAGCACGTCCTCGTCGTCGATCCGCTGGAGTTCAAGCGCAACCAGGCTCTCAAATTCGGTGCGACACATGCTTTTGCAGATTACGAGAGCGCGCAGGAGAAGCTCACCGAGCTGACTTGGGGACAGGGCGCAGATCAGGCGCTCATCCTCGTCGGAACCGTCGACGAAGGCGTCGTACAGGCGGCGACGGCGGCCATCGGCAAGGGCGGAACCGTCGTCATCACCGGCCTGGCTGATCCGGCTGCACTGACGGTGCACGTCTCGGGTACCGATCTGACGTTGAACCAGAAAACCATCAAGGGCACGCTCTTCGGTTCCGCCAACCCGCAGTACGACATCGTTCGGCTACTACGCCTCTACGATGCCGGCCAGCTCAAGCTCGACGAGCTGATCACCAACACGTACTCGCTGGAGCAGGTGAACGAGGGGTACCAGGATCTGCGTGACGGCAAGAACATGCGAGGTGTGATTCATCTGTAGGCGACCTCGTCGCGTGTGAGTGGAAGTACGTCCCCTGCAACGTATTTCCACTCACATGCGCGGAGCGCCTAGCTGTACTTTCCCAGCTCCATCTTTGCGATCGACATCTTGTGCACCTCGTCGGGACCGTCTGCCAGACGAAGAGTTCTGATGTGGGCATACATCATCGCCAGCGGGAAGTCGTTGGTGACGCCGCCGCCGCCGTGGACCTGAATTGCCCGGTCGATCACTTCGAGGGCCATGAGCGGCGCCGCGACCTTGATGGCTGCGATTTCGGTGCGCGCTTGCTTGTTCCCGACGGTGTCCATCAGGTACGCGGCCTTGAGCGTCAGCAGTCTCGTCATCTCGATGCCGATGCGCGCTTCGGCGATCCAGTCTTGAATGTTCGCTCGCGTCGAGACAGGCTTGCCGAACGTGACGCGCGAGGACGCCCTGCGGCACATCAGTTCCAGAGCCCGCTCGGCGACGCCGATGGTCCTCATCGCGTGGTGGATGCGTCCAGGTCCGAGCCTGGCCTGGCTGATAGCGAATCCTTCGCCCGGTCCTTTCAGTACGTCCTTCGACGGGACCCGTACGTCCTCGAACAAGATCTCGGCGTGCCCCTCGCGGTCGACGTAGCCGAACACCGGCAGGTTACGAACGACGGTCACGCCGGGGGCATCGATCGGTACGACGAGCATCGACTGCTGACGATGCGACGCCGCGCTCGGATCGGTCTTGCCCATCACGATCAGTACCCGACAGTTCTTGTGCATCGCGTTGGACGCGAACCATTTTCGACCGTTCAGAACATAGTCGTCGCCGTCGAGAACCATGCTCATCTCGATGTTGGTGGCGTCCGAGCTCGCCACGTCGGGTTCGGTCATCGCGAATGCCGAGCGAATTGTGCCGTCCAGCAGCGGCTTCAGGTATTTCTCTTTGTGCTCGTCGGTGCCGAACAGCGTGAAGACCTCCATGTTCCCGGTGTCCGGCGCATTGCAGTTGCACGCCTCGGGTGCCAGCAGGCTTCGGCCCATGATCTCGGCGAGGGGTGCGTACTCCAGGTTCGTCAGCCCTGGCCCCCACTCGGGGTGCGGGTGGAAGAGGTTCCACAGCCCACGGGCTCGGGCTTCTTTCTTGAGGTCCTCGACGATCTGGGGCTGACCGTGCGGGTCGCCCAGCGCACGCATCTGCTCCTCGTACACGGCCTCCGCCGGGTAGATATGCGAATCCATGAATTCGAGCAGATCGGCTTCGTACTTCTTGCCGCGGTCGGTGGTTTCGAAGAACGACACGTCCAGTCCCCTCAATCGGTTTCGCCCAGAAGGGCCTTTTGGTAACGCCGCATGCCGCGGAGCCACCGGTCGTAATCTGCACCCTTGTTGCGGTACATGTCGAGCACAGTAGAATGCGGGAGAATCAAGAACTGCTCGGCATCCATCGCGGCGAGCACGATCTCGGCGACATCGCTCGGTTCGAGGATGTCGCCTGCGGAGAGAACAGCCTTGGTCGCAGCGGCGCCAAGCGCACTCCCCGATTCCTGGCCTTCGTACAGCAGCTTCGTATTGACGCCCATCGGACACAGGCAACTGACCCTGATACCACGATCGCCATAGGTAACGTTGAGCCATTCGGCGAATCCGACGGCAGCATGTTTGGTGGTCGAGTATGTCGCAGAACCGATTTGAGTGAGCAGACCGGCCGCCGACGCCGTGCTGACGAAATATCCTTCGCCGCGTTCGAGCCACTTCGGCACCAGCAGCTGCGCCGCCCTGATGTGTGCGCGGAGATTGACGTCGATGGACAGATCCCAGTCCGCTTCGCTTGCCTCCAGGCCCGGAGCGCCGCTGATTCCCGCGTTGGCGAAGTACAAATCGACCGGTCCGAACGTGTCCTCGGCGAATGCGATCAGCGCTGTTATGTCCTCGGTTTTGGATGCATCGCCACCGAGCGACACTGCAGAGCCGGTCTCCAGGTGCTCCGCAACCTTCGACGCCGACACCGGATCCAAGTCCGATACGACCACTTTGGCGCCCTCGGCAACGAGACGTTCGGCAAGGGCTCCTCCGATTCCGCCGCCTCCACCGGTGACAACGGCAACCTTGCCTGTAACCTTCATCACCCAGGTATAGCACGCGGAGGAATACGGTCAGCAGGCCGCGGGTTGGTCCCTGAGGTGACCGAAACGTACACCAGCACCTCAGTAACGGCCGGCTTGTTCACCCCGTTCGAGGTGAAATCCCTGAAACTGCGAAACCGGTTCGCAATGGCGCCGATGACGCGGGCGTTTTCACCGGGCGGCATCCCCCGCAGCGACGTCGCCGAGTATTACCGCAAACGCGCCGCGGGCGGCACAAGCCTGATCATTACCGAGGGGACGTTGATCCCCGACCCTGCAGCAGGCCCTGACACCCGCGTTCCACTTCTCTATGGCGACGACAGCCTGGCCGGCTGGAAGGGCGTCGTCGATGCCGTTCACTCGGAGGGTTCGGCAATCATCCCGCAGCTGTGGCATCTCGGTGCCGAGCGCGGCGCGGAGCCTCGCCTCAATCCTGAGGCGACCACGGTCAGCCCGTCGGGACTCGGTTTGGATGGCAAGCCCGTCGGCCGTGCGTTCACCAGCACCGATCTGGACGAGGAGATCCAGCACTGGGTCGACGCCGCAGTCAACGCGAAGTCCGTTGGATTCGACGGTGTCGAACTGCACGGAGCCCATGGCTACCTGCTGGACGAGTTTCTCTGGCAGAACACCAACGTTCGCGACGACCGCTTCGGCGGATCGCTCGAGGCCCGCACACGATTCCCCGCCCAGGTGGTCGCTGCCATCCGCGCCGAGGTCGGCGACGACTTCGCACTCGTCTACCGCTACTCCCAGTGGAAGGCCGGTCACTACGACGCCCGCATCGCGCAGTCGCCGCAGGAACTCGAACAGGTACTGACTCCCCTCGTGAATGCGGGTGTGGACGTGTTCCACCCGTCGACTCGTCGCCACTGGGTGCCCGCCTTCCCCGAACTGTCCGGTTCGGAAGGTGAACGTGGACTTGCCGGTTGGACCAAGGAGGTCACCGGACTACCGACGATCACCGTAGGCTCGGTCGGGCTCGACAAGGTGTTCGACGGTGCATGGGGGCCCGATGCCGCATCCGAGACCACCGGCCTCGAGGCACTGCTGGATCAGTTCGTGCGCGAAGAGTTCGACATCGTCGCCGTAGGCCGGGCATTACTCGCAGATCCCGAGTGGGTCAACAAGGTGGAGGCAGGCAAGCTCGACGAGCGGATCGCGTTCACCCGCGACCACATCACCACACTGAACTAGCCGAAGAAGCTCGTGCGCACTCGCGAGACCAATTCCCTCACCGCCGCACTCGATCTGGTCGACCAGACGAGGGCGAGCAGCGCATCGATGTCGACCCCGGTGATCGGAATGGCCACCAGGTCCGTGAAGTCGCCGGCCATCGACTCGCTGAGGATCCCGACGCCCATTCCGCGCGCCGCCAGGTCCGCGACGGCTGCGGGTGCGCTGGCGGCCATAGCGATGTCGGCGACCAGACCCGCTACAGCGCAGGCATCGTCGAACACCGTTCTGATTCCGGTGCCCTGGGGCAGGCACACGACGCGGTATGCGCAGACTTCACCGAGGCTCACCCCTGTCGCCGGCGCCAACGGGTGGCCTGGCGGTACACACGCTGCGAGCCCTTCGCGGACAATGACCAGGGAATCCATCCCTTCCGGTGTCTGCGCTGCCGTTCCGACGAGCGCCATGTCAAGGCCTCCGGCGCGCACGCGGGAAATGAGTTCGTCCGAATTACCCTCGGCCAGTGCGAGATCGACGCCAGGATAATCGGTATGGAAGTCTGCCAGCGCGTCGAATAACGGTGTGACGGTGCACGCCGTGACCATTCCGACGTCGATCCGCCCGCGCACGAGAGAGTTGACTTCGTCGATGGAACGCTGGAGTGCCGCAGCCGATTGCAGAGCAGCACGCGCATGGTCCACCGCTGCCTTGCCGGCGACGGTGAGTGTTGCCACGCGGCTGCTTCGATCGACGAGTTCAGCACCCACCTCACGTTCGAGGGCTCGGATCTGGGCACTGATCCCTGACTGGCTGATGTTCACCCGTTCGGCCGCCCGAGTGAAGTTCGCTTCTTCTGCGACCGCGACGAAGTACTCAAGCTGCCGAAGTTCCATAACTGTAGATTCTAGTTTGCATAAGAACAATCTGTTGGACTTCTAGTAAAGATGACTCCACGCTTGAAACATGACATACGAGAAAGCACAGACCCCCGAGGACATCACCCGCCTGTTCGTCGAGCGCTCCAATGCCGGTGACGCAGACGGCGTCGCCGCCCTCTACGACGAGAACGCCGTTATGGCCTACCCCAAGAACGAAACGACGGTCGGACGCGACGCGATCCGCACACTATGGGCATCGGTGCTGGCACACGGACCGCGCTTCGAACCCGAAGAGGGCCTACCGACCCTGACGCACGGCGACATCGCGTTGACGTCCACCGCGCCGCGAGACGGCGCAGGCGCGCGGGCGCAGGTGGCCGTGCGCCAGGCGGACGGTTCATGGCTGCGCATCATCGACCAGCCGGAATTCAGTCCGATCGACTGACCCCAGCCTGCCGCCCGGTGGTGTCGCGCCCTCTGACATCATTTCGCAGGTGATAAAGCTGCCGCTACGCCAGACGATCGACGCAGTCGCCGAGCGTCTCGGGCGGAGCAGCGCGCCGCTGAACGAGCAGGTCCAGAGGTTCGATTCCGCGCACCCCTGGTTCCTGAGCGCCGAGGAGCGCGGCAATCCCGACACCCGCATCGCTGCCTGGACCGAAGGCAACCGGGTTACGTCCCTTGTGCACGGCAAGGTCTACTTCGATGCGCTGGCACGCGCGCTCGCCGAGGCAGGCGAGGGCGATCTCGTGCTGTTCACCGACTGGCGAGGCGACCCCGAGCAACTGCTCACCGATGATGTCACCGTCGAAGATGCGCTCGCAGGCGTCGCGAAACGCGGCGGCATCGTCAAGGGAATGGTGTGGCGGTCGCACATCGAAACCTTTGGTTTCACCGGTCCGAAGAACCGGAAGCTGGCCATGCGGCTCGAAGAGGCGGGCGGCGAGGTGATCCTCGATCAGCGGGTACTTGCCCTCGGCAGCCACCATCAGAAGTTCGTCGTCATTCGCTACCGGAGGGGCACAAGACCCGATCTGGCGTTCGTCGGCGGCATCGATCTCGCGCGCGCCCGCCGAGACGACGCCGATCACTTCGGCGACCCGGTGAGCAGGCCGTTCCCGCCCGAATACGGTGAAATCCCCGCTTGGCACGACATGCAGGTACAGCTCGAAGGCCCCACCGTTCGGGACGTCGAGGACGTCTTCCGCGAACGGTGGGAGGACCCGGCGGCCCTGTCGAGGCTGCCCTGGCACGCGATTCCCGACATTCTTCGAGGCGTGACGAGAGAGCCGTCGGAGCTCCCACCGAGCCACGAGGAGCCGGCACCCATCGGCACGTGCGCAGTGCAGCTGCTGCGGACCTACCCCCGCAGGCGGCCCGCATATCCCTTCGCGACGAAGGGTGAGCGCAGTGCTGCCCGCGCCTACGCGAAGGTGCTGCGGCGAGCGCGACGGATCGTCTACGTCGAAGATCAGTACCTGTGGTCGGTGGATGTCGCTCGGGTGTTCGCCGCTGCCCTGCGCAGGTCCCCCGACCTGCGTCTGGTCGTGGTCGTCCCGAAGCATCTCGACGACGACAGCGCCATCACCATCCCGTCGGCGCTCCTCGGCCACTCGGCAGCTCTCGATGTCATCCGCGCTGCGGGCGGTGACCGCGTTCTCGTCCTCGATCTGGAGAACGACCGTGGAGTCCCGGTGTACGTCCACTCCAAGGTCTGCATCGTCGACGACGTGTGGGCGGCCGTCGGTTCGGACAACTTCAACCGGCGGTCGTGGACGCACGACTCGGAGTTGACGGCAGCAATCGTCGACGAGGCACGCGACCCGCGCTCACCGATCGATCCAGGAGGCCTCGGCGACGGCGCTCGGGTGTTCGCGCGTGAACTGCGTCTCGAGTTGATGCGCGAACACCTCGATCGCGCTCCTGACGACGACGAGGATCTGATCGATCCGGCATCCTTCTTCGATGCTGTGAGGGCCGGCGCAGAAGGACTCGACGCATGGCACCGCGCGCCTTCCGCGTCGCCGAAACCACCCGGGCGACTTCGCCGCCACGACATCGAAGTGCCTCCGCAATGGCAGCAACGGATGGCCGCCGTGGCCTACCGGTTGTTCGTCGACCCGGATGGCCGACCCATCGGAATGCGGCTACGACGTCGTTTCTGACGGACTATCGGGGCCGGGCGACCACGGTGAAATTATCGGCTCTCGACTGCGTCACCTCGGGCGGGATCGAGGCTCCGTCGTCGCCATGAATGGCCGTCACCTCGAAGCCTGCGTTCCGAGTCAATGTTCGGAGGCCCTGCAGCGAGGTGAAATGCATGACCGGGGCGAAATCGTGCGCGGCCAACGGACCGACTGCCCAAGCACCGTGATCTTCTTCTCGACGCCTGTTCTGCCGCCAGTTCTTCACGCGGCGCACGGCCGATGACGGATCGAGCACCGTGCGTCCGACAGACTCGATCACTGCACGCGGAGACACCGACACATGCTCGGTCGGCCGGGCGATCTGGAACGGAGACTCACCGAACGACGGGCCGTCCTTGTTCAGCGTCGAGAACACCACGACGCCGTCGTCGGCGACAACGCGTCGGAACTCCTTCAAAACCAACTTCCGATCACCGTGTTCGACGGTGTCTATACCGTTGTTGCTGAACAGGACGAGTCCGTATCTGCCGCTGTCAATCTCGGTCATGGTCCGGGCATCCGACACGAACGCCGGTAGCCCTGGATAGGCATCCCTCCGACGCTTACAACTTCAACTACCGTACCGAGTCGATCTGAGTATTCGATGTGCGGCTGCGCCGCCCGTGCGCGTTTCCTGCCCTTCTGGTGTCACCAAACACTCACGGGGCGGGAGGCCCGCTGGTTGCCCTCAGAACGAGATTGGGCGCCAGAACGACCTCGGACGCCACCTCGCCGGCAATCCGGCGCAGAGCGTTCTCGACCGCAGCATCCGCCAACGCCTCCACGTCCTGAGACACCGACGTCAGCTGAATGTGGGCGATGCGCGCAAGACGCGAATCGTCGTACCCGACAACCGAAATATCCCCCGGAACGTCGATGCCCCGCCGAATCAGATGATCGAGGACACCCGTCGCCGAGTTGTCATTGAACGCCACCACAGCGGTCGGCCGTACACCGGTGGCCAGGAGCAACTTCATCCCTTCGGCGCCATCGGTTTCCGTGACTCCCCCCGGGGTGACTCGCGCGTCGAGACCATGGCGATGCATGGCATCGAGAAAGCCTCGGCGCCTGCCGTCCGCACCGGGAGAAAAACCTCCGTCGATGTGCGCGATCGAAGTGTGCCCGAGCCCGACGAGATGGTCGACCGCAGATTCCGTTCCCGCCGCATCATCGCTTCGAACGGCTCCGATGCTGTCGACACTGCTGGAGCGAAGCACTTCGACCACGGACGTCTTCGATGCGAGTTTGTCGAGTTCCGCTGCAGTCAAACGGGATCCGATCAGGATTGCGGCTTCGCAACGCTCGCGGAGAATCGCCTGCACAGCACTACCCTCGGATCTGGACGGCGCGACAGCGCTCAGCATGACGTCGTAACCATGCCGGCTCGCCGCCTCATAGATGTGCTCGACGAGGTCGCCGTGGAACGGTTGCTGAAGGTCGAACATGACACCGAGAAGCCGCGAGCTGGTTTGCCGCAACTTCTGAGCACGACGGTCGGGCACGTAGCCGATGCCCTCGGCGATGGACTTGATTCGCGTCCTCGTGTCCGCGCTCGCACCGGGAACTCCGCGCATCACGATCGAGACCAAGGCAGGCGAGACGCCCGCGAGCCGAGCCACGTCTGCCATCGTCGGGCGTACGACGTCCGTCACCGTTGTTTCCTCCCTCGTTCCCCATGAACGGTAGTTGACCAAACACGCGAAGCCCTCTAGCGTTCTTCAACTAGAACGTACTAGTAGTCCCCGAGCAGCGATTACGTCCCTGGAGTATTCACATGTCACTTACTGTCGCCACCGTTCATGTGGCCCTGATCGGCGCAGGCCGAATCGGAAGGAATCACGCCGAAATCATCGCCCGCCGGGTCCCCGGCGCAGAGTTGGTCGCCGTCATCGACCCTGTCGAAGGGGCGGCCAGGCTTCTCGCCGACAGCCTCGAGGTGACCGCCGCGTACACCGACGTCGAGGAGGCACTGCGTAACGACACCATCGACGCCGTCGTCATCGCGGCGCCCGCACGCAGCCACACCGATCTGGTAGTCATGGCCGCAGCGGCGGGCAAACACATCTTCGTCGAGAAACCGATGGCCGTCACCCTCGATGATGCGGATCGTGCGATCGCAGCGGCCGACGAGGCCGGGGTCGTTCTGCAGGTCGGCTTCAATCGACGTTTCGCACCGGGCTTCGTTGCGGCCCGCGCTGCCATCGATGACGGAAAGATCGGGAAGCCACAGCTTTTGAGGTCGCTGACCCGCGATCCCGGTCCTTTTACTGCCGATCCTTCGAGGATTCCACCCTGGACAATTTTCTTCGAGACGTTGATTCACGACTTCGATGCGGTGCTGTTCCTCAACCCCGGGGCCCGCGCAGTGCGTGTCACAGCAATCGCCGACGCCCTGGTGCGTCCCGACGCTCGCGACAGCGGCCACCTGGACACGGCGGTGGTCACCGTGCAGTTCGACAACGGTGCAATCGCCACCGTCGAAGCCAATTTCAGTGCGCTGTACGGCTACGACGTGCGCGGTGAAGTTTTCGGCTCGGCCGGGATGGTCACCGCAGGCGACGGTCGCCGCACCGACATGACGTTGTACGACGCTGCCGGTCTGCACGCGGACTTCGCCCGAAGCGACACCGACTTGCTGCGTTCGGCCTACATCGGCGAGTTCACCGCGTTCGTCGACGCAATCCGTTTCGGGACAGAATCTTTGGTTACTGGACGCGACGCGCGGAACGCACTCGAGATTGCCCTCGCTTGCATCCGCAGTGTTGAAACCGGAGCAGGGGTGCGACTCGGATGATCTTGGCCGCAAGCGCTGAAATGCTCTTTGTAGAACGTCCTTTCATTGATCGAGTCAAGCGAATCACCGAGCGAGGAATGCAGGTCGAGATCTGGAATTGGGTCACCAAGGACATCGCCGACCTGGCAACCAGCGGTGCGGTGTTCTCGTCGATGACGGGCTATCTCCAAGGTAACCTCACCGAGGCCGATGGAATTGCACAACTGATCGAGACCGCACGCGAATCTCTGCTCGTAGCAGAGAAACTCGACTGCCCACGGTTGAACCTCCACGGCACCGGACTCGACGGCGACGGGTTGCCGGTGCGTCCGGTGGACGTCGTGACTGGGGAGATGTGGCTGACGGCAGTGGAGACGTTGAAGAAGATGGCCGCGCTGGGAGAAGGGGCGGGCCGGGTCTTCACTCTGGAGAACCTCAACCTCGCCGTCGACCATCCCCGGACACCCTTTGCCAAAGCTGCTGACACTCTCGCCCTCGTGCGCGCCGTCGACAGTCCGTTCCTGAAGATGAACCTCGATCTTTATCACGCCCAGATCGGCGAAGGGAATCTGATTGCGCTGCTCGAGGAATCGCTTCCGCACATCGGTGAGATCCAGGTTGCCGACGTGCCCGGCCGTTGCGAGCCTGGCACCGGCGAGATCAACTACCCCGCTGTCGCGGCAGCGTTGCGACGCATCGGCTACACCGGCGTCGTCGGTCTCGAAGGCTGGGCATCAAGTGATCCCGACGCCGCACTCGACGCGTTCGAGGCCGCGTTCGCCTGATTCGAACGTATGTATCAACAGGCTGTGGATAGATCTGTGGAAATCTCGAGGACCATGGAGCTGAACCTGTGGATGGACTGTGGATGAACTTCGGCTCCTCTACCATTTCGGCAGGTAGAGGGCCATGGCAGTGAATTACATGCCTGTGAGTAACTTTCACCGTTTCCTGTGGATCGACGATCAGGTGGACGCGAGCACTCCTGTGGACAGCAGTGCGATCAAAATGATTCCCAGCGCCACTCGGTAACCGACGAAGTAGGTGATCGGGTGGCCTGCGACGAACTTCAACAGCCACGCGATACTGGCGTACGCAACCAACAAGCTCACAATGGTCGCGACCGCGGTGGCCGGCCACCCCACTCCGTTCGAGATGTCCCCGGCACTGGTGGCCGCCTCGTACCCACCCGCTGCAACGAGAGCGGGGATGGACAGAAAGAACGACAACCGAGTGGCCGCGACGCGGTCGAGACCGACGAACAAACCGCCACTGATGGTCGCACCTGAACGTGACACGCCGGGAATCAGGGCCACACACTGCAGGACGCCGACCACGATGGCGTCGCGAACCGTCATCTCGCGGTCGGTGCGCCGTTGCGTCGCGACACGCTCTGCCAGGTACATGACACCGCTCCAGCCGATCAAGGCGATCGCGACAACCCACAAGCTTCGCAACGAACCGGAAACGAAGTCTTTGGCCAGGAAGCCAACCACGCCGATCGGGATCGATCCCACGATCACCACCCATGCGAGTCGGTAGTCGGGATCGCTACGCGCCGAGCGCAATCGGAGTCCACGCACCCATGCTGCGAACAAGGTGACGATGTCTGATCGGAAGTACACGATCACCGCAACGATCGCGCCTGTCTGAATGATGGCGGTAAACGCGGTGACCGAGGCGTCGTCGATCTGCAGGCCCATCAACTTCTCGGCAATGGTCAGATGGCCCGTGCTCGAAACTGGTAGAAATTCGGTCAACCCCTCGACGATCCCCAGCGTAATCGCCTCGAAAATGTTCACGGTGTGGTCTCCTCATGAAAACGGCAGCCGGGAGCATCCGGCTGTCACTCGCGCATCCGATCACATCTCTCCTGAAAGAACGCTGAAGACCGTTCCCGATGTTCGAAGAAACGCGCCCGGCTATTTCAGGGCGTCCAGTAAGGCTGTGAGAGTGGCCGTCTCCGTGGCCGCATCAGGGTTGGTGCCCCGTACGGCGCTGAGCACCTTGTCGATGCGGACATCGAGTGCGGTCCACCCTGCGTCGTCGAGGGGCTGCAGGGTCGATTGATCAGTGTCCCAGACGGTTTCGAGATCCGTCGCCCGCGCCGCGGCATCGCTCTGGTTCCCAGCTTGCACTGCCGACAAACCGTCTTCCACTGTTGTTCGAATTTCGGCGATCTGCGCTGGAGGGAAGTTCGCGATCGCTTGTCCCGGTGCGAGTTCGGTGACCGCGGTCGACGCCGAGGTCTCCTCCTCCGTTGCGGGTGCAGCATGCGGCTGCGACGAAGCCCATCCCAACAGGGCGCCGGCCCCGATGGCAACAACGGCCAGATAGCCGAGGAGCACCCGCTCGCGGCGCTTGTCCGCCGGTTGCGATACGCGGGGAATGCTGTTGTTCACGTCGATCACGTCCCGCCGCGTAACTGTCAGGTACGCCACCGTTACGAGGATCGCGACGAGAAAGATCACACTGGTGATAGCCGTCCCGATGCCGAGACCGTGCTCGGAAGTTGGGAGGGCGAACCAGTCCCCCAGATTGGCTCCCAATGGGCGCGTGAGGATGTACGCGAGCCAGAACGAGAGCACCGCGTTTGCTCCCAAACGCCAACCGATCACGATCGCGACAATCAGGGCCGCGGGCAGTAGTACCGCAATGCCAGGGCCCCAACCGGTGATGCTCGAGGTCCAGTCACCGGCGGCGGTGCCCAGCGCGAAGGTCACCAGAATTGCGAGCCAGTAGAACAACTCACGCGGAACGGTCACGATGCTGTGAATGGACAACGTGCGCTCCCGCGCGAACCACGCCCCGAATACACCAGCCAGCACTACCGCGAACACGGCTGTGCTGACCGCGAGGGGCACGCCCTGACTGTCGGTGAGAATGTCCGTGTACAGCGTGCCCGTGACACTGAGTACGACTACGGTCAGCCAATAGGCGAACGGAACGTACCGCGGCAGACGAATCTGAACGACAAGCACCGCCGCGAGAATCACAGTGAAGATCCCCGCCGTCGTATGGAGCCCTACACCCAGCGTCATATTGATCCAGTCGGCGAAACTCTCACCGACTGTGGTGCACAGAATCTTGATCAACCAGAACCACAGCGTAATTTCGGGGACCTTGCTCAGCAGCGCTCGCTCTGTCGCCGTTGCGTCGGGCCTCGTTGCGTTACTCACAACACGGGACGGTATAGAGAAGTGCCTGAAGAGATGCTGAAGATCGAGGGGCTGTGCACCAGGGAGTGATCTACCTGCTCCGCACCGCAGAAGCCCTTCCCGTGTACAGCGGGGAAGGGCTTCTGCGATGGTATTGCGTGGAGCCGCCTAAGAGAATCGAACTCTTGACCTTTTCATTACGAGTGAAATGCTCTACCGACTGAGCTAAGGCGGCGTGCCTTTCGGCGTGGCTGAGTCTAACGGAGCATCCCACTGAAACGAAAATCGCCTACCGGCAGCTATCAGGCAGGAATGGCAAGACCTTCGACGGGACCGGCGAGCACCGACTTGAAGTACCTGGTCACGTCGTCGGCGAGCACCTCGCTGGCATCCGATTCCACCGCGTCGGCAATAGCCTTCGCCACATTACGAGGGTTGTTCTTCGGAACATCGAGACCGCTCACGCAACAACAGCGGCGTCTGGCATGACGTCAAGACGTGCGGCAACAGCGCGAACCTGCGCGCGTCCCGAGCGCGTCGGAAATCCGGCTAGCTCGACCCCCTGAATCGGCATGAATGCGCCATCGCAAAGGCTAGACGGCTACAAGGGTCCATTCATGCCGGAGGCCGGGGCCGAAAACAGAGCATCAGCGCAGCGCCGCACCCAACTGGGCCACCATCGCGTACACAGCGAACTTCGGCTTCGAGTTCAGCGCCAACGCCTCACGGCACACGAGAATCGCCTCGATGCTTTTCAACAATGCCTCGGGCGACGCCCCTTTGGCCATCCGCTCGATCTGCTCGGCCATGTCGGGGTGATTGAGCACGGCCGTCGACCCATAGGACCTGGCCAGTGCGTCTCGGTACAGACCAGCGAGGTCGATCAAGGCACGGTCGAAAGAATCTCGCAGATTGCGAGTACGCCGCGACTTCTGCCGCGCCTCCAACTCTTTGAGCACACCGGCGGATCCGCGTAGAGCCCCTGCAGCACCCTTACCCGTACCACCGGCACCGAGGGCTGTGCGTAGTTCATCCATTTCGACGCCGTCGAGCGCCGCACTGATCTCGGCGGCCTCGGTCTCGGCGGCCTTCACCATCTCCTCGGCGGCGAGGTACGCCTGATTGGGCCGGGCCGCGGCCGACGCCAACCCGAGCGCACGCTTACGCCGTGCCCTCGCATCCTCATCCGTCGCCAACCTGCGCGCACGCCCCACGTGACCGCCGCTGATGGACGCCGCCCACTCGGCCGTCTTCTCGTCGAGCTTGTCGCGCGTCTGCAATACCTGGGCGATGGCTGCCGATGTGGGCGTCACAAGATGTACGTGGCGGCACCTGGACCGAAGCGTCACCGACATGTCCTCGGGATCGGTCGACGGCGCACACAGCAACATCACCGTCCGTGCCGGCGGCTCCTCGACCACCTTCAGGAGGGCGTTCGCTGCAGCCTCCGACAGGCGATCGGCGTCCTCGATGACGACGATCTGCCACTTTCCGGTGCTCGGCCGTCGCGCCGCGATCTGCACGATCTCACGCATTTCCTTGACGCTGATGCTCAGCCCCTGCGGGATGATGCGTCGGACATCGCCGTGAGTACCCGCCATCGTCGTGGTGCACGCATGGCAGTGCCCGCACCCGGGCACACCCTCCGTGGTGCACTGGAGCGCGGCCGCGAAACATAGTGCAGCAATGGAACGTCCGGATCCAGGCGGTCCGGTGAACAACCAAGCGTGCGTCATCGCCGAGCCTGGGTCCCCTGTGCGAGCGCCGACAGCAGCGTTCGTCAGTTCCGCCTCGACGGTTTCTTGGCCGATCAGCCGATCGAATACTCCAGCCATGGGTACGCAGCCTAGCCGCCGGGTACGACGCTGTCGGTTACGGAGGTAGCAGTGACTCAGGTAGCGGTCATCGAGGTGGCGGCAAGTACGGCGCAAACGTGTAGAACGTATCCACCAGTGATTGTCGTTCCGATTCCATGGAGTTGGTGCCGACGACCGTGACGTTGAGTACAACGGCGCCGTCTACGGTCATCGTCTGCGTTGTATAGGTGTCCTCGTACAGCACGAACATGTAGGTCGTGTAGTCCTCGAACGAGAGCATCTCCAGTGCGGTCACATCAGGATTGGTGGCCGGGTCATCGACGAACGACGTGTCCTGCACCAGCATCACGCCGACCCCGAATGTGGCGCTGCCCCAGATGCAACCACCACTTCCCGCGATGGGAGTGGGGGAGACGCCGCCGAGCCCGAGATTGCCGATCAGGTCCGTGGGCAAGCCGCACGGATCGAATGCCGCCTCCGTTTCGGCGGATGTAGAAGCAGTCGTGGTGACTCCTCATGGTCTGCGGTCGCGGTGCCGCCGGCACTCGTCGAACATCCAACGGCCAGTGCGCATGCCAGAACCGCGACGAGTGTGATCGACCGCATCTCAGGAATCCTCCAGCAGGAGGGTTGTTGCTACCTGGAGGCTTATGCAGAAGGAGCTGAACTCGTCATCTGTCATGGTGAACTGCACTGTCCTGCCATCGATCTCCGGCAACGTCACGCACGATTTTCCATTGAGCACGAACATCCGAATCGGCTGTCCGCCTGCATCGAATTCGGTGAGACCGCTTACGCCCGGCGTCGTCGCAGGCGATTCCGTGTACACACCATCGTTGAATGCCGCCGTGAAGACGCGGCCGTCCCCCGTCCACGTGCATCCGTCACCATCCGCTGATGCCGTCTTCGTCTCGGGATCGACACCCGCATAGATGGTCAGCGCGATGTCATCGAATCCACACGGATCGAAGACCGCGGGTTTTGACGGCGACGGCAACGGCCGTGAGCTCGATGTCCGGGGCCATGGCGACCGAGGCGACGACGAGGTTGCCGACGGCGTCGTACCTTGTCCCCGCCAGTTGTCTTCGACGACAGCTTTTCCTTGCACGGTCTTGCTGCACCCGCTCAGAACGAGCAAGCACAGGACCAGTGCTGCAATTTTCTTCCCCACTTGAACTTGGACGCGGCCAGCGTCCGGACGGTTCCCGAAATTCAGTAGGATTTCAGCCCGCCCGGCCCGGTCCGGCCCGCCCCCGACCCGCATGAATGGGCCATCGCAAAGGCTAGACGGCTTGAATGGTCCATTCATGCTGCCAGACAACATGAATGGACCATTCAAGCGACATGCAGACTAAGCCTCTGGAGCCTTCTTCGCGGAAGCAGCTTTCTTAGCCGGAGCCTTCTTGGCCGGGGTCTTCTTGGCGGCCGTCTTCTTGGCTGCAGCTTTCTTCGCTGGAGCCTTCTTGGTGGCAGTTTTCGTCGCGGTCGCCTTCTTCGTGACGGCCTTCTTGGTTGCCTTTTTCTTCACCGGACCGCGAGCACGCCGATCGGCCAACAGCTCCGACGCACGGTCGTCGGTGATGGTAGCGACGTCGTCATCCTTGCGCAGGCTGGCGTTGGTTTCACCGTCGGTGACATACGGACCGAAGCGGCCGTCCTTGATCACCATCGGCGTTTCACTGATCGGGTCGACGCCGAGCTCGCGCAGCGGCGGCTTGGCCTCTCCCTGGCGCCCGCGACGCTTAGGTTCGGCGTAGATCTTGAGTGCGTCTTCCAAAGTGACGGTGAACAGCTGCTCTTCGTCGGTGAGCGAGCGAGAGTCCGTGCCCTTTTTCAGGTACGGGCCGTAGCGGCCGTTCTGCGCGGTGATCTCATCCTTCGACTCCGGATCGACACCGACGACGCGCGGCAGCGACAGCAGCTTGAGCGCATCTTCGAGGGTGATGGTCGCGAGGTCCATCGACTTCAGCAGCGAACCGGTCCGAGGCTTCGGCCCGGTTGCCTTTTTCGCAGCCTTCTTGGCAGGCGCTTTCTTCGCAGCGGTCTTGACTGCTGTTCTGGTACCACCGCCGCCACCGTCGTTGTCCTGCGGGATCGGCACGATGTCCGGCTCGGGCGGAGTCGGAGCAGGCTCCGGCTCCGGCAGGATTTCGGTGACGTACGGGCCGAATCGGCCTTCCTTGGCGACGATGTCGTGACCGGTCAGCGGGTCGGCTCCGAGCTTGCGGCCTTCCTGCGGCGTCGCGAACAGCTTCTCGGCGAATTCGATCGTCAACTCGTCCGGCGGGAGATCATCGGGCAAGTTGGCACGCTGACTGATCGGATCGCCGTCGGGATCGTCGTCGTTCTTGACCATCCGCTCGAGGTACGGACCGTAGCGGCCGACGCGGACATGGATCTCGCGGCCCTGGTCGTCGTCGAACAGTCGGATCGAGTTGATGGTGCGTGCGTCGATATCTTCGAGATTGGTGCCGACCATTTTCTTCAGGCCACCAGAGCGCGCAACCGAGCCCTCGGCGCCGGTGTCGCCACCGAAGTAGAAGCTCTGCAGCCAATCACCTCGGCGCTCCCGACCACCGGCGATGGCGTCGAGATCATCTTCCATTCCGGCTGTGAAGTCGAAGTCGACGAGGCGGCCGAAGTGAGCTTCCAGCAAAGCGACCACCGAGAACGCGACCCATGACGGCACCAGCGCGCTACCGCGTTTGTAGACGTATCCGCGGTCGAGGATGGTCTTGATGATCGACGAGTACGTCGACGGCCGCCCGATACCCAGCTCTTCGAGGGTCTTGATGAGCGAGGCCTCGGTGTAGCGGGCGGGCGGGTTGGTCGTGTGGCCGTCCGGATCGAGCTTGGTGGCCGTGACGGCTGCGCCTGCCTTCAATGCAGGAAGACGCGACTCGGCGTCGTCGGACTGACCGCCCGCTTCGTCGTCGACGCTCTCGACGTAGGCCTTCAGGAACCCGGCAAAGGTAATGGTGCGACCTGAAGCCGAGAACGTGCAGTCTTCTCCGGTGCCTGCCGTGCCGGTGATGCGCAGCGTCAACGTCGTGCCGCGCAGGTCTGCCATCTGAGAGGCGACGGTTCGCTGCCAAATGAGCTCGTAAAGGCGGTACTCGTCGGTCTGCAGCGCGGAATGGAGCTGGCCCGGGGTCTGAAAGACGTCACCGGCAGGCCTGATGGCCTCGTGAGCCTCCTGCGCGTTCTTGACCTTGCGCGTGTATTGCCGAGGCGTCGGATGCACGTACTCGGGGCCGTACAGCTCCGTTGCCTGGGAGCGTGCAGCCGAGATGGCCGACTCGGACAGCGTGGTCGAGTCGGTACGCATGTAGGTGATGTAGCCGTTTTCGTACAACCGCTGCGCGACGCGCATGGTGCGCTCGGAGGTGAACCGCAGCTTGCGACCCGCTTCCTGCTGCAGCGTCGAAGTCATGAACGGCGGGTACGGCTTGCGGGTGTACGGCTTGTCTTCGGCAGAGGCGACGGTGAGGTCGACGCCTTCGAGCGCCTCGGCCAGCCTTCGGGCGCGCGGTTCGTCGATGACGGTGACGCCGTCGGATTTCAGCTTGCCGTCGGCACCGAAATCGCGGCCCGAGGCAACACGGGAGCCGTCGACGTTGACCAGACGCGCCCCGAAACTGCGGGGCGATGCCTCTGCGCCCGCATCGAGGGTGGCAGAGATATCCCAGTATTCAGCGCTTCGGAACGCCATCCGTTCGCGTTCACGCTGGACGATGATTCGCGTGGCGACGGACTGAACGCGGCCCGCCGACAACTTCGGCATGACCTTCTTCCACAGCACCGGACTGACCTCGTAGCCATAGAGACGGTCCAGGATGCGCCGGGTTTCCTGCGCGTCGACGAGGTCCTGATCGAGCTCACGCGTATCGGCGGCCGCCGCAAGGATGGCCGGCTTGGTGATCTCGTGGAAAACCATGCGTCGAACAGGGATCTTGGGGTTCAGGGTCTCGAGGAGGTGCCAAGCGATGGCCTCACCCTCACGGTCGGGGTCAGTGGCGAGGAAGAGTTCGTCGGCGTCTTTCAGCAGGCTCTTGAGCTCTGCGACCTTGCCCTTCTTCTCGGGCGACACGACGTAGAGAGCTTCGAAATCGTGGTCGACGTCGACGCCGAGGCGCGCCCAGGGCTCACCTTTGTACTTGGCCGGGACGTCGGCTGCACCGCGAGGAAGGTCGCGAATATGACCGACCGAGGCCTCGACGACGTAGTTCTTCCCGAGGTACGGAGCGATTTTCTTGGCCTTGGTCGGGGACTCGACGATGACAAGGCGGCGCGGCTCAGCGGACCCGCCGGTGGTATCCCCCGTGCCGTTATTCCGTGCTGCCACCTTGCTGCCGAACCTTCCGTCGTTGTCCTGGTCGAAGTACCGCTCTGCAGGTCCTTCATACGCGGTGAATCCGACATTTTTGCCGGTCCACTTGGTTACAGAGTGGCATATGTCGACCGAATACTCGCAGATCGTTTACATATCTACTTACTCCGCGGTGGGCCAACTGGTACGCGCGTCCTCGTTTTCGGGCGCGGGTCCGACGTTCTCCACCAGGCGCAACAGCCGTCTGCGGCCCGTTATTCGCAGCGCGGGCATGGAGCCGCGTGTGCCGATCAAAGTGGGCGCTATCCCAGCACGCATCAGTGCCTGCGCCAACGGGGCGTGGGTTTCCGGTGCGTGCGGATCGAGCCCGAGAACATACCGCTGACCCTCGACTTCCGGCCTACCCGCAGCGAGCACCCACGCTCTCAGTTCACGAGCACCCGGGACCCAACCTGGCGGCATGAACTTCACCGCGCCCTTCGTCCACAGAGAGGCAAGGGCAGACAGTTCGGCGACCACTGCGGTCCGCACGAGCGGTCGACCTTCGTCGGAGCGGCCGACATCAGCCACAAGTCCGCAGTCGGCGATCAAATCCGAAATCGCCTCCGCCCGCCAAGCCTGATCGACGACGACGGAAATCCGGGCTCCTGCCGCCGAGAGCACCACCTGCCCGGTCGACGCCAGCAGCCCACTCAAGTCGGTCACCGAAGGCGGCAACGACTCGGCGGAGAAAAAGGACAACTGGTTCACAGTGTGGACAGTAGGACATCTACGCGAGATCGGGCGCGCCCGACGCACGTGTTTCGGGCGACCGAACCCGGATACGACTCATCCCCCTTTCGTGATCGAGAAACCCGAACGCGAAAGGGGGATGAAGTACGTATCGATTCGACTCACCGCGAAGGTGAGCGGTTACTCGATCAGACCGCGCGAACTCCGGTTGCCTGAGGACCCTTGGTGCCCTGGCCAACCTCGAACTCGACGCGCTGGTTCTCCTCGAGGGTGCGGAATCCGCTGCCCTGAATCTCGGAGTAATGTACGAAAACGTCAGCGGAGCCGTCTTCTGGTGCGATAAATCCAAAGCCTTTTTCGGCGTTGAACCACTTCACAGATCCCTGTGCCATGCTTTTCCTTCTCTTTCTAACACCGGATTCGGTGGGCAGCACTTACAGCCCACCGGGCCGATTCCGACCGTTGTACTTCCTGAATTCCCCCTCAGGCGGAACCCAAGTCGGACAGTGACTGCCGACGAAGACCCCTTCAGGAAACGCTCCAAAAGCACACCGCTCGCAACAGTAGATCCTGCGGGCGTGATTACGAACACAGAAGCTGCGACCAGCTCAAGTCAACCACGACTCGAGCGATTGCAACAGTCGAAAAACTCACTTTTCGCACAATTTGTTGATCTTGACCGTTCAGAGAACGTCCGTTGCATCGTTTCAGGCCCCTCACCAGGGCCGATGTGGGGGCTCCGGGCGGCGTTATCCGTTCGACCGATAGCATGAAAACCGCAGGTCGCGTGGGCGGCAATGCCGCGATGACACGGCCGAAACAATGGAGAGCATCAGTGACTCAACCAGATCCAACGAAAGCGGGTCCGTCGTCCAGTTTCGGCAGATTGCTGCTGGATCGAGTCCTGGCGGGCACCCCGACGGGTGAGCATCCATTGACCCACGTCGCGGAGCTCCCGGGAAGGAACGCCCAATTCGTCGACTGGCCAACGTGGTTGAAGCCTGAAGTTACGACAATGCTCGTCTCCCGCGGCATAGCCCGGCCGTGGAGCCACCAAGCACGGGCGGCGTCGCTCGCCCACGACGGTCATCACGTTGTCCTGTCAACTGGAACCGCCTCGGGAAAGTCACTGGCATACCAGATGCCGATCCTCACGACCCTTTCAAGCGACGCCCGCGCGACCGCGCTCTACCTCGCTCCGACGAAGGCGCTCGGAGCCGACCAACTCCGGAACACCCTGTCGATGACCGACGAGTTGCGCGGCGATGCACCGCAACTGGCCGAGGTGTTCGCGAGCTCGTACGACGGCGACACCCCGATCGAGATCAGACAGTGGGCGCGAGCCAATGCTCGATGGATATTCACCAATCCGGACATGATCCACATCGGAATCCTCGGCGCGCACGAACGCTGGGCACGGTTCTTGAGGAACCTCAGATACGTCGTCATCGACGAGTGTCACTACTACCGAGGTGTATTCGGATCCAATGTGGCGTTGATCATGAGGCGCCTGCGACGCATCTGCGCCCGTTACGGTGCGGCACCGACGTTCGTCCTCGCAAGCGCAACCACCTCCAACCCCGGACTCGCCGCGTCCAGGCTTGTCGGCGAGTCCTGCACCGAGGTGACCGAGGACGGCTCCCCGCACGGCCCTAGAACCGTCGCGCTGTGGGAACCTCCGCTACTGAAAGAGATCACCGGGGAGAACGGCGCGCCCGTCCGACGATCGGCCGGAGCCGAGGCGTCCAGAATCATGGCCGACCTGATGGTGGAAGGCGCCCGCACACTGACATTCGTGCGCTCACGACGCGGCGCCGAGGTAACCGCACTCGGAACGCAGCGTCTTCTCGCCGACGTCGACCGCGACTTACCGGGACGCGTAGCCGCCTACCGGGCCGGATATCTCGCCGAGGACCGTCGAACGCTCGAAAGGAATCTCTCCGACGGCACCCTCCTCGGCGTAGCGACAACGAACGCACTCGAATTGGGCGTCGACATAGCGGGTCTCGATGCTGTCGTTGTCGCGGGCTTCCCCGGAACCGTCTCGTCGTTCTGGCAACAGGCAGGTCGGTCGGGGCGACGCGGAGAGGGATCACTCGTCGCACTCGTCGCCCGGGACGATCCACTCGACACCTTCCTCGTTCATCACCCTGCTGCATTGTTGGACAAGCCGATCGAAGCGACGGTCACCGATCCCACCAATCCCTACCTACTCGGCCCTCAAATGCTGTGCGCTGCTGCCGAATTACCGATCACCCCCGGCGAGGCCGCCGAACTGGGAGCAGAACAGGTGTTGGAAACTCTCGCCGCCGACGGACTCGTCCGCAAACGCCCACACGGATGGTTCATCACCCCCGAGGGCCAGAAACA
This sequence comes from Rhodococcus sp. G-MC3, assembly GCF_030063335.1. Classification (GTDB taxonomy): domain Bacteria; phylum Actinomycetota; class Actinomycetes; order Mycobacteriales; family Mycobacteriaceae; genus Rhodococcoides. Next base: position 292,128 of record NZ_JASISW010000006.1, read on the forward strand.
CACGCCGCACGCATCGGTGAACATTCGCGGCGGGTCCGGAACTCAGGTGGCCATCGTCGACGGTGAATCCGGGCGCATGCTCGGGACCGTGGATTCTGGAAAAGCTCCTGCCACAGTCCATCCCGGGGCAGTACACATTCACCAGGGCGAATCGTTCGTCGTAGACGAGTTGAATCTGGAGGACGGTATCGCGCTGGTCCACGCCGAGCACCCGGACTGGCACACCTCTGCTCGCGAAACCACCGACATCGCGGTCACCGCCGTACATTCGCAGCGAGCCCTCGGCGACGTAACCGTCGCACTGGTCCAGGTGAACGTCACCCATCAGGTCGTCGGCTATCTGAGAAGACTGCACTCCGGCGAAATCCTCGATTCCATCGAACTCGACATGCCGCAGCAAACCCTCGATACCCGCGCCGTCATGTACACGATCACCCCGGAGCTGTTGGTAGAAAAAGGAATACCTGCCGAGCGCTTCCCCGGTTCGCTTCATGCCGCCGAGCACGCGGCCATCGGACTGCTCCCTCTCGTGGCCACGTGTGACCGCTGGGACATCGGAGGGGTGTCGACAGCACTCCATCCCGACACCGGGCTTCCGACGGTGTTCGTCTACGACGGCTACGACGGCGGCGCTGGGTTCGCCGACCGTGGCCACCGCGCGATCGTGGATTGGCTCGATGCGACAAAGGAGGCGATCACTTCCTGCGAGTGTCCGACGGGATGCCCGTCGTGTGTGCAGTCGCCGAAGTGCGGGAACGGCAACGATCCGCTGGACAAGGCCGGTGCCGTCATCGTGCTGCAGGCCGTGCTGGATGCGGTCACGCCCCGCGTGCGCGGGTAGTTACCTTCTACCGTCAACGAACACTGACCGGGTGGCTTGAACCATGACCGAACACAGCAAGTCGCGGCATCCATTGTAGAAAGTAGAAAGTTCACCGTTCCCCGCTGCGAACCCTCCCCGAAGCTGGTGAACTAGCCCTGTCCCGCGAAGAACAGAGGTGCTCATGTCGACGTTGTCATTCCGCGATACCGACATACCTGCTCCAAACCCCATCTGGGACATGGTCGGCGCTCACCATCTCGTGAGCTTCGTGTACGAGATCGGACGCGAAAAGATCAAGGAATTCGCGCGGGCCGTCCATGACGATCACCCCGCGCATGTCGACGACGAGACCGGCCGGGAACTGGGCCACGGCGGAATCATCGCCCCGGTCACGTTCATCAGTGTCCTCGGTACCGCGGTTCTGCCCGAACTCTTCGCCAACCTACTCATCGGCTACGGACTGGGCGACATTCTGCACTCCGACCAACAGATCGTTCTTCACCGGCCGATCGGGGTCGGCGACATCATCTCTAGCGACTTGTGCCTCGAATCATTCCGCCAATCGAGCGGTAGCGACATCATGGTGACGGCCAACGACATGACCGACCAATTCGGCGAACCGGTGGCAACGACCAAAACGACATTCGTCGCCCGCACCGGAGTTCGGGCCGACGACGGTGGCATCGGCGACATGCTCGATGGCATCATGCGGCGCGGCGGGTAGCTGCCACCCCAACGCACATGCACGTGCGTTTGCGCCAAAGAGATCAGGCCGGCCCCGCCCTCGCCGACGCCACCGCATCGCGCTGGCCGAAGACCCCCAGTTCAACGCTGATCGAGACCTCCACCACGACATCCCAGTCCTCGACAACACACCCGATCATGTCGCCGCCCATCCTGTTCACGACCAACTCGCCTGCCGAACAGGCATCGGCCACACCTCGATCGAGCGCGCCGGCGGCCGCGAGCGCCGACAGATCCGCAGCAGACTGAGCGCGATGACGGCTGCTCACCGCCGAACCCACATGGACGACAGCTATCACCACGACCAACAACGCCGCCAGTGCGAAGGCAGCCAAAATCGTCGCGTAACCGTCGTCGTCGTGAGCAGTCATTCCGGCTCGACTGCGGCGACTGCTTCCGCGCTCACCGTCAGACCGGGTAGGGCAGTGGCCGATTGCACTCTCGCAGTGACGAAGCCGCCATCTTCCGATAACGTCACCACAGCACCATCCGGTATCACCGCATCCGATACTTCTCCCCCACGCGCAACGGATCTCGCGGCTTCGCGAGCCCCGTCGACGCAACGGATATGCATCGACACCGCCATGACCGCGCCGATGCACGTGACGACGACCGCGACGATGGAGGCAATCGCAATCGCAGCCTCCACCGTCACAGCGCCATCGTCCGCTACACAGCGGTATTGAGCGCTCGGTCGATTATTCCGGTCAACGCTCCCACGATCGAATCTCCGGTCACGACCGTATACAGAACCGCTCCGAATGCTGCCGCGGCGATGGTACCGATCGCGTATTCGGCTGTGGACATTCCATCGTCCGCGACCACCGCCACCAGTAGTCTCGACTTCGCCTGAAGAATCATGTTGTGCACCATCGATTTCCCCCTCCATTGCCTCCGGGTCGGCTGCCCCTCCCCGGACTTCCGATTGCGTCCTCACAGCAGTCCCCCACCGAGGACGTTGTCTGCGAGTCCCGCCACTACCGGCACGATGCCGAGGCATACGAATGCTGGTAGGAAGCACAACCCCAGCGGGCCGCTGATGAGGACTCCGGCCCGCTCTGCTGCCGCGGCTGCCGAGTCCTCGACTCGTGATCTCTCGGTGTCCGCGAGTTCCGACACCGCGTCGGCGAGCGAGGCCCCCGAACGGGCGGATCGTCGCGCCATTCGGGCAAGCGGTTCCAGTTCCTCTGACGCTGCCACCGGCGCCCACGCGATCTCGGGGTCGGCACCGAGAGCGAGAAGGTCAGCCGTTGTACGAAGTGCAACTGCTGAACCGCCGGGAGCGGTCGCCGAGACCGCCGATGCCGCCGTGCTGGTGGGGAGTCCGCCGCGCAGGCACGCCGCCATCATGTCGAATGTCGTCGCGACCGCAAGCGGGTCGATATCGGGGACCGACGTGGACGGCGATGTCGGTTCGTGATCACGATTCAGGCGTCGGAACGGCTCTGGCCCCGAAGGGTTCAGAATGAGCGCAACCGCCGCGCACACAAAGGCTTCCCACATCATCGACACACTTTTTCGGTGATCGCATTGGTCCACAGCAGCCCAGCGCACGCGAGTCCCGCACCTACCACCAGGAGGATTCCGCCGAGACCGCCGCCGAAGAGAACACTGAGAGGCGACGCTCCCATCGCCTGCCCGAGTGCGACGCCGACTGCCGGCAGGCAGGCCAGCACCGTACCCGTCGCGCGCGCTCCGGCGAGCGAAGCCTCCGTCCGATCTCGAAATCGGCGTCTCGCTACAATGTCTCCACGCGCTGCAGCGAGCAGACCGACCAGCGCGAGACCATGTTCGTCCGCCACACGCCACGCGCGTGCCAAGGTATCCAGTTCCGCAGACACCGGTGAGTCCGTGACCTGCAAACCGGCATAGGCATTTCCGCCGAGGCGGGCTCGGCCCGACGCGCGAACGAAAGCGGTTGCAACAGTCCCGGTGCAGTCCGCGGCGGCAGCTACGCAGGCCAGCGCTGGGTGTGCGCCGACGCGGAGTTCTCCGATGACCGTTTCAAGTCCACCGATCAGTGATTCGCGCTCGGTGCGATGACGGCGACGCCGGGCGGCTTTGCGCCTGAGAGTCCACACCGTGCCGAACATGATGACTGTCGCGACCAACTCGTGTATTCCCACGACGGATCCGATGAGAACGACGGCCGCCGCGGACCCCATCACCGACATCGACATGCGACGGCGGGCGAACACTGTTCGTCGCCGGGGCGGTCGACGCAGAATGGCCAGACGTGGGCGATCACCTGGAATCATCAGCAATGCTGCAGCGCACAGGAACAACACGATGACGCTCATTCGGCCTCCAGTCGCTGCGACAACAACTGGTCGAGCCGTGCCCGTCCCGGCTGTGGTTCACCGGAGATGTTCCAGGCGGGCGTTATTCGCACGCGACCGGTCTCCTCGGGCGTGACCACGGCGATCTCACGCAACCGTCTACGACCGTCCGATGCCCGATGAACGTGCAACACGACGTGTACCGCTGCAGCGAGCTGGCTGTGCAATGCGGCTCGATCCATGCCCCCCAGAGCGGCAAGCGCTTCCAGACGAGCGGGGACCTCGGCCGTGGAGTTGGCGTGAATGGTGCCCGCTCCCCCGTCATGCCCGGTGTTGAGCGCCGTCAGAAGTACAAAGGTAGCCATTCTAAACAGCGTGTTTACGCTGCTCAGACGCCAAATCGCCCCCGGAGTCAGGGTACGACTGACTACACGGGGGCGAGAGGCGCGCGCTGGCTCGAATCAGCGCGCGGGATCAGAAGATCGTCGGGCTGGCGTAGTCCTCGTCAGGGGTGATCTGGAGGACAGCAGCAGCGCCGCGATGACGAACGCCGACGCCGAACGCGCGGATGTAGTAGCTGTTCTGCAACGGGTAGGCGTTGTTGTCGCCGGGGATCAGCTGCAACCCGCGCAGGTTCGGTGTCTTGTGCTCACGGAACGCCAGCGGAGCGTGCGTCCCTCCGCTTGCGACTGCTGTCACGTATCCGACAGGTACCCAGCTCGACTGCACGATGAACGCTTCGCCGTACGAGCCGACGACCTTGAGACCTTCGTAGGACGCGGGCGCGCGGTCACCGATGATCGCCTGGTCCGACAGGAACGCAGGGGCATTCGCCGCCGGGATGAAGTCGTTCGCTGCCTTGCCGCCGTCTGCTGACTCCTGGCCAGCGCGGAACGTCGTGATGATGTCCGCGTCGTCGGGATGGGCGAGAATGACGATCTGCGAACCGAAGTCAGCTCCGTAGCCGTGCTCGGTGACGTTGCGGATCAGGTAGTCCAGGTCCGTCGCCTCGAACGCGCCGTTGGTGGTCCTATAGTGGTCGTGACCTGGCGCGAACGACTTACCCGCGTAGTTCGGCGGCTTGGCGTCGTCTTCGCCGTCCCAGAGGGAGTAGACCGAGACGTTGTTCTCGTTGATGTTGCGCGTGAGCGTGGTCGTCTTGGTCAGCAGCGCACCGAGGACGTGCCGAAACACGAGACGGTTGTCAGCTTCGAGGACTGCCGAGTGGATTGCTTCGAGCTGGCCGGACTCGACCTGCGCGAGGAACTTCCACGTGAAGCCCTTTCGTGCGTCCCACCACCTGAACGGGTAACCGAGTTGCAGTAGCGAAGGGCTGACACGAACCGACTTGGGAACGCCGAACTCGGACGCTTCCTCGAACTCGGTGTCACCTACTGACTGCTCGATCCAGTCGGACGAGTTCGTAGTGTTCGCCGTGAACAACCTCGCGACTGCTGTCCGCTGCGTGTTCAGGAGTTCGAGTGTGGTCTGGAACTCGGACCAGATCGCGGACCAGTCTTTGCCGTCGACTGTTTGGTGGAGGTCCGCGACTGTGCTGTACCCGTTTGCTGCCATGATGTTTCGCCTTCCGATGGTATATAGAACTGCAACCAGAATACGTCAATGTCGTTGCAGGCGAACGTCATTGGTTCTACCTAGCGTTAGACTGGACGTAGGGACCACCACAAGGGAGACAACACATGTACGACGACGACATCCTCGCCACAATCGAGCGGGCAGAGAAGGTCTGGCCGCACAACACACACCTGCTCAACCACCACCGCATCGACAGTTACGTGCGTCTCGCGCTGCGGGACCGCGACGACGCAATGATCGACGGAACAGCTTTGATCCCGCCGCTTGGTCTCGCCAACGACTTCGACCACGACTTCGTGTCGTACCCTTTCGAGGACCCAGCGACGATGCTCGCCAGCATGGACTTGTGCGAGGCCCGAGGACTGACGTGTGGCGCTCCCGGATTCATCTGCGGCGTCTGCTCGCGAGCGATCGGAGACGTACCCCGCATACCCAACAGTTTCGAGATCGTCTGGGTATCTGCGCCACCGAGTGTTGTCGGCGTCGCGCTCTGCTTCACGTGCGCGCCGACGATCATCGACGGATACAACCCAGTGAGGCTCTGACAATGGCACAGTGCGTCGCAACGACAGCGCACGACAATCGAGGTCGAGCTGGCCAGCAGTGCGGACGCAACGCGGTGCGAGGATCACAATTCTGTTTCTCCCACGGTGGGGTGGCGAAGTCAGCGACTCCCAACAAGATCAGCACCCGCGTGGAGAACCCAGCTGTGACGTGCACGGCGCGACGCACCGACGGCCAACCGTGCGGGAACTACGCGGTCAAAGGATCGACCGTCTGCAAGAATCACGGAGGTTTCGCGCCGCATACTCGACTCGCTGCGTCGCAGCGCATGGTCGAGATGCGACTGAAAGCAATCGGAGTCGTGGACGGGATGCTCGATGACCAGGCGCTAGAACCTGCGATCCGACTTCGAGCTGCGCAGATCGTTCTCGACAGAACTGGCATGGGACCTACGTCGAAGGTCGAACACGAACTCGAGGTCAAACCGTACGAGCAACTGCTCGTGGTGCGCGACCTAGCAGTACCCGACGAACCAGAACCGCAGTACGAAATCATCGACGCTGAGGTCGTTCCTACTGCGCCAGACGGGAGACCAGGCTTCGACCCGTCCCACGTATGGAAGCCAGAGCAGACAGAACAACCGGCTGAGCACCACAACGTCGTGGCCTTCCCAACGCGACCTGGGCCACGCGCATAACTAAGCACCTAAGCAGTCGGCCTGCGCACATACGAGCGGCATCGACCTTGTCGGACGCGTGCACTACGTTCCGTAGTAACTAACGCAACACCTCGCACCACTTGCAACACTTGCAAGTGCGCCCGACATACACTTCGGTGAGGTTTTGCTAGCTATACAACGGAGGTTGCACGATGCCCGCACCAGGAATCTCGGAAACCGAGACGGTGGTCAAGCGGGTTCTACCGTACCTCCAGCGACGCGGTTACGACATCGACAAGGATCTCACGTTCGAACTCCCAACTGCGGACGGTTCGACTCCCCGATTCGTTGACATATGTGTGACGGCCGGAACGCAGAAGCCCAAATTCCTCATTGAGGCCAAGCGTCAGTCTCACCGCCTCATCAAGAAGGATCGTGACCAGGCACTTGCGTACGGTAAGAGCCTGAAAGTCCCCCTAGTTGTGCTGACCAATGGCATCGACCTCGAGCTCTTGAACACGGCGACCGGTGAGCCAATGAGACTGTCGGACACTCGCGCGGGCAAGACCATTATCCCTCACAAGACGCAGCTCACCAAGGTTCTGAAAAAGCTGAAGGACAATCCGAACACGTCTGACCTCCGTCAGGACGACGACTCCCTGCCTTACAGGCCAGGCCTTCCGCTAAAGCAACTGAATGCTCTATTCGCGCGCTGCCACAGCAAGATTCGCGTTTTGGAGAAGGATGAAGACAGCGCGTTCGCTGACTTCTCCAAGTTGCTCTTCCTGCGACTGCTTGAAGAGAAGGACGACGACCCGATGTCCGGGTTTGAGCTGCCCTACTCTTCTCGGTTCTACGAACTCGCGGAGCGGCCGGCTAGTCAGCACGATCAGGTCAAGACCTTGGTTGACGAGATGATCGCGAAATGCAGGACCCAGTACGGCGATGTCATCACGAGTGGACTGCACATCAAACAGGCCTCAACGTACGCCTACCTGGTGTCTGAGCTGTCCAAGGTGTCCTTCACTGACAGCGGACTGGACACGAAAGGTGCCGCCTTCGAGTATTTCGTGCGCGCCACTCTGAAGGGCAAGAAGCTCGGGCAGTACTTCACGCCTCGCCAACTGGTCGAATTGATGTTGGAAATGGTAGGTCGAGATCTTATAGTGGGGACCCTTGCAGCGGGGTCTCCGATCAAAGTTCTGGACCCCGCCTGTGGAACTGGGGGCTTCCTCGTCTACCTGATGAAGCACGCCCTGGATGATATCGAGCGCCGTCGGAAGAACCGCAAGCTTACTGGACCTGCGGCGGAGGATTTGAGCCGCAAGATCATGGCTGAGACCTTCTATGGCATCGACGCCAACCTTGGCGTTGCTTCATCCGCCAAGATGAACATGATTGTCTCCGGTGACGGCCACACGAACATCGTATGCGCCAATGCTCTTGCTGCAACTACGGATACGTGGTCGTTGGACGAGCCTGCCTACGACCTCATCATCAGCAACCCACCCTTCGGAACGAGCGAAGCAGACCTCCCAGCAGACGATCTCGCCAACTACCCTGTAAGGACAACCAAAGGACAAAACCTTTTCCTTCAACACATGGTGTTGTCGGTGTTACCTGGGGGCCATGTATGCACGGTCATCGATGATGGTGCACTCAATAACAACGACGCAGCAGAAACTCGAAGGTGGCTTTTCGATAATGCTCGCATCAAGACAATCGTGAGCCTGCCTGCGGTCACATTCAAGCCCAACAAAATCACGGTGAAGTCCAGTGTCCTCCTGCTCGAAAGGTTCGACACGGAGCGCGAAGACCCTGATGAAGAATATGACGTCACGTACGTCAGCCTAGAAACTCTGGGTTTTCATCCGTCTGGCGAGCTGATCCGTAACTTCGATGTCGAGGGCCTTCGGGCAGACTTCCGTGACCTACTCGACAACCCACCAACGGGTCACGTCACCAAAGCCCACTTCCGCGCTTTCACATTGTCCAGCAAGGAAATTGATGCAGACGGCACGACACGTATGGACTACAAGTACTGGGATGCGGCCGTTCGCGAACACATTGAAGAGATTGCGCAGAAGGGCGGCAAGACTATCGCCGAACTGAACACCGTAGTAACCGAGCGAGGGGTTAGCCCCAAGGCTGTTTCATATGTCGATCAAGAAGACGGCTACGCCATGGTGGTCAAGGCCGGATCCTCAGTCACATCGTACGGTGAGGTAGTTGACTCTGGCGACTGGATCGAGAAGATGACCTACGATGACGCCGCCGACCGGTCGAAGCTACGCAGAGGTGATGTGCTACTTTCCTCTACTGGCGACGGCACTTTGGGCAAGGCAGCCGTCTACGATTCCGACGAACCGGCAGTAGCCGACGGCCACGTCACAATCATCCGGGTGTCGAAGAAGGACGTTGACCCTTGGTTTCTTGCGGACTACTTACGAGAAGGATTCGGTCGCATCCAGTCAAATAGGCTGTTTACCGGCTCCACAGGACTCATCGAACTACCCAAGGAGAGCGTCGAAACAATCGTTGTTCCAACCTATCTCAGCATCGCCGAACAAAAGCGTATCTCGCGTAGCCTGAGAAAGGCTGAGACAGCAGCGGTTCAGACGCGAGCAAAAGCGGACGCGGCATTAACTGACGCACGCGCTGACTTCGCAGGGTTCCACCAATCGCATGACGGTGAAGTCATTCCTGTCGAGAACTGAGCAAGGGCCGGGCATCCGATGTTGAACTCGAATGACCGGCCACACCCCCCTTTGCTAGGTCATTCGTCAGCCGGCGTACCACCCATAAACCGCATCACGTCATGGTGAACCTTCAACGCGCATTCGTAGTCTGAATTTGAACGTTCGACCAGCCCCGACCCGCTGAGATCAGCGTAATGCCGGTCACTCCAGAGCATTACATACATCAGGTCATGAAAGCTCTCGGCCCACCGACCATTGAAATGAATGCACATCTTCGCCAGCACACGATTAATGTCCGTCATGTTCGCACCGCGAGCAATGTAGGTCGCGTCGAATACGAGAACATTGCCCCCGTAGCGGACGTTGCGGAACCTGAGCGTTGGTCGCCGAGACACACTTCCTCCGTAATGGAACTGCATCCATCCCGCATAGCAGGACGCCAATTGCTCACTCTCGCAAGCCATCCAGAAGCGCCAGCACTTCGAGTCGATGCCGCTCACAACTCGTTACTCCAAAAGTCCACAGCGTCAGCGTCTGCCTCATCGACATCCATGTCCCAGACCTGCTTACGGATGAACTCGACACTCCTCACAGGGGCATGCAACGCTTCGCCGACCCTACTGCCGAGTGCCACCGCTTCGCGCGTGTGGTCGTAGGTCGAGTCGTCGTGCGTAAATACGAGGTCCAACTGATCGGCCCAAGGATTTCGGACAGTGGACCCGCTTAGAATAGGAATCTACTGAAATGAGTCCGACCAGCATGAGCAGATCTCGGCGATCGTTCTCGGCAGAGTTCAAAGATGAACTGTGCCGAGAG
>NZ_JASISW010000070.1 GCF_030063335.1 Rhodococcus sp. G-MC3
CGAGATGAAAAACCCAGTGGAACAACCCGACACCGAGGTCGGACGATCACCCACGCCCATACCCGCATCGCAGCGTCACAACGAAACTCGCAGCTGGCACATCAGCTCATCGGTGCATTCAGGCTTAACCATCGGCAACATGCTCGGAAGATCGTGTTGTCCCGCTGCCCTTCTGAAACTCCCGCCAGCAGTGCCGAGTTGGCTGGAAGGGACGAGCGCTCGCTACTTGGTTGCTGGAGGCTCTGCATGAGCGTCAGCGGCGCGAATGCTGGTTCTGTCGAGTCGTCGCGCCAGCGATACGTTCCGCCAGAATGGTGGTTCGACGGAGGTAGCATCGCGTACCCGCCCTCACCTCGAACGTCGACCCCGACGAGCCAGTTGGTTGGGTTACCGATACGGCCGTCATCGGGATACCGGAAGTACAAGTGTCGACCACCACCACCTGTCAGCGCAGTCAGCGTCTCGGGAACGTCCCCATGGTGGGGCCACGCTTCCCACGACTCGAATCCGCCGTGTCCGCGGTCGATGTCGACCACGAACACACCGGAGTCGACGCCACACGCGACCGCCCAGTTCAGACCGTCATCCTTGTATGCAGCAATCCATCTCGCAACCTTGGACGGATCGTTCGATGCCTCCTTGACGCCGTGTGCAGTACGGGGATGCTTCCCTGGGCTACCGCAAGCGTCTCCTTTGCCGCAGCTGCATTTGCCGCGAACGAGAGCATGGCACGGCATGATCGACCAACCGCGATCGAGGTATTCGTAGGCAGCATCCGTCATCGCGACCACTCCCGTACATCACTGGCAGCCAGCGCATTACGCCCGCTAGAATCGACAACGAGAGGTCTGGTGAGAGGCCGATCAACTGTGTTGTATCCCTTGGGATTGGTCCCGTCCACGCTGCCGCTGGCGGGGCCTTTCTCATGCCCGAGCATGTGCGCCTCCGTTCAGCAGAACGCGTAGCAGGCGAATGGCGGAGGGGTCGGATACGGTCTCAGGAAGTCCTTGCTCCGAGGCGCTCCGAAGTGCGGTTTCGCGAGCACGCTCGGCGAACTCATCGGCGGTCATGCGTTGACGCGCTTGCGGCGGTGCTCAGGCTGCGCCGCGAACGGTTCGAGCGCGCTCGGTGTGAACAGCTCTTCGAGCGGTACACCGAGAATGATCGGCAATTGTTCCCGCAGAGCAGGAATCGGACGAGACCAACCTTTTGCGGCGTTGCCAACCTGGCGGCGGCTGACACCCAGCTCGTCTGCCATGAGGGTGAATGTCCAGCGCTGTTCGCGAAGGATGCGTGCGAGAGGTTGCTCGCCGTAACGGGATTCGGACATGGAGGTGCTCCCTGAATGGTGTTCAGAAAGCTCACTTCCAGTCGCGAGGCCATCTCAATCCACGTTTGTGAGCGCGTGGTGATCCGCTATGCCCCGGTCCGAGAACCGGCTCGCGTTGGAGTCGAGTGATCGACTGCTGTCAACGTTAGACGCTTAGAGCCCGTGATTACAACAGCCGCGCAGCAGTGGCGTCGGCTGGTAAGGGCAACCTTGTCAACAGGTTTCGGTGTTTGCCCTGTCCGTTGCTGACGTGTACAACTGGTGCTGCAGCTGCTCGCTGCATGAAACGAACGAATCCGAGCCGGGTTCGTTCGTGCCTGGTGTCGGGTTTGTTCCCAACCAGGAGATGCACATGACCAAGCGGTATGACACCACCTTCAACATTTCGTTCAGGTTCAACAGCAATGAATCGAGCCGCCTAGCTTCCGCAATCCTTGTTCAGTGGAGTTCGGGCAAGGTTATGCCGTCCTTCGAGAGTCCAAACTTTCTCTCGATGGATCTGCATGACGCGGGGTTTGATCTGCCGCGGGGATTTCGGACACTGGAGATGGTTAAATTCAGGCCGCGTTGTCGTGCTGCCGGTAACTGTAGTGGACATCGTTCGGGGCTTGGTAGTCGAGAGCTGAATGCCTGCGTCGAGGGT
>NZ_JASISW010000071.1 GCF_030063335.1 Rhodococcus sp. G-MC3
CACGCGTCGTGAAACGCAAAATCTTCAAGTGGGCAGCCAAACGAGCCCACCACCAACACCATCCACAACCCACCACACCACCCGAATGCACAATCATTCAACACTAACTGAACGGTATTGAGGCTAAGAGGGTCCCAGCTCGCGCTCGCGGCGTCGAAGGTGACTCAGCTCTTCGCGGGTCCATCGGGAGCTGGGTGGGGCGGCGGTCCGGGTTGTGTCGTCCACCCCCAGCTCTTTCAATCGGCGGTCGAGGTCGGACTCTCGGACGCCGAGTGGCATCGCCTCTATTGCCCGGCTGATGACGTGGGCAGGATCGGCAACGCTCCTGGGCGCGTGGAGCTTATCCCGCGTGCTGTTCGGCATCGCAAAAGGTGGGATTCGAGGGATGACTTTTTGGCTGCCCGCGGTTATCGTCGAAGCAGGTTCAAGAGCGACAGTCAAAGGTACCTGGCCGGCTGTCCGGCAACCCCGTCTCCATCGACAGGGGTGCCCCAGGGGAAGAACTGGCTCGACCGGTGACCGCCGGCGAGCAAGTCGATGGAGGTCCAACACCTCCGGGACGAGGTGGATCATGGCTGACGAATCCAGTCTGGCTGCGGCGCAGAAACAATGGGAACCTATTCCGCCGGAATGCCGCCGCCAGTGGTGTAGGACTCTGCTCGATTTCCCGCCGGTTCGGTACGGCGTGTTCCCGATGATTGCTACCAACCAGAATGTTCTCGACGGCGGTTACACCAACATCAGTAATTGGATCGACCTCGCCAAATGTGCCGAGGGAGTGGGCTTCACACCTCAGACCTGGCTTATATTTCGGCAAAGCCTCCAGCCTGACTATTTGGTCGAGGACTTTCCGTCCCATCCGGCGAACCGACCCAAGCGAAAGGGAAACAACGGGGTCGAGTCGGACATCGTGAATCCCGAGGACTTCGCCGAGTGGCCGTGGCTCTTCAGCGCAGAACACTCCGGCCCAGGGGGAGACCTTTTCCACCCGTCGCCCGGCTCATCGCGTCGAGGAACAGGTAGGCGCCAACGATCACGAAGGAGAACACCAGGTACCCGCCGATGGTTGTCTGGGTCGTACTGGCGTTGGCGGTGCCCAGGAAGACGAAGAGCACGGCGAGGTCGATCAGCGTGAACAGCAGTGTGAAAGCAAGGGGCAGTCGGACACTCGCGATGGTGAGGAGAACGATGATGATCAACCAGGTCAGCAGGAACAGCTTCTGGGTACCGACGGCGTCCTCTTCGGCGATGCCGAACCAGTTGTTGGTCAAACCCAGTACGAGCAGGGCGTAGCTGATCCAGAAGCCGGTGAAGATGCCGAACACACTCGCCACGGCATTCTGGTCGCGGCTGGCTGCCCAGATGGCCGCGACGAGCTGGCCGATCCCCGTCGCCGCCAAGATGATGGGGATCGATGCAGCGGCTGCTGTCGCCGGAACATAGCCGGTGAGGACGAGGCCCAGTGCGATGGAGCCGGCCAAGAAGGTCGGCACTCCGATCAGCGCGGGATCCGCCACGGGCGGGGCCAGGTCAGCGAGGGAAACGGACTGGGTTGGACTAACTTCTGCGGTAGTCATGGAAGTCAACGTAGCCCCGTTGCTTGGCGGCAACACCCCCCATTAGGGGGGTGCGAAGGGTGGGTATCGTTCCGACCTTCGTCGGGTCATTTACACCCCTGGCAGGTCCCCGATAGTCGGACCACAGCGTTCTAGAGCCGCTTCGGTTTGATCTTCAGTCGATCTCGCAGCCGTCCACCGGTTGGTGGTTGTGGGTGCATTGGGCAGCATACTCAGCCGGGGTG
>NZ_JASISW010000072.1 GCF_030063335.1 Rhodococcus sp. G-MC3
CCTGAATGCACCGATGAGCTGATGTGCCAGCTGCGAGTTTCGTTGTGACGCTGCGATGCGGGTATGGGCGTGGGTGATCGTCCGACCTCGGTGTCGGGTTGTTCCACTGGGTTTTTCATCTCGTGGTCGGGCAGGAAGGTTTCTGTTAGGCGGTGAGCGGCGGATTCTGTCCGATCACGCTGTCGAACAGGGTCTTCCACGGTATTTCCCACTGCCAGTTCGTTGGGAGATGCAAGGTCCGTTTCCGGGCAGAGGATGCGACCCGCGCGGGCACGGTGACAATTGTGTCGCGGATGGTGGCGGTGGTTGCTTTCGTCAATTTCGGGTCACCGGTCAGGGTCGCGGCGGCGCGGGTGAGGTTGAATGCCATCACTGCGCACACCAACCATGCGGCGTTCGCGGCATGACTGCTCGACGGCAGATGAGCAAGTGCACTGTTCTTCAGGTCCGCGTGTACTTGCTCGATTATCGCGTGGTGGCGGTGGAGTTTGTCGGCGGCGACGGTGCCGAGATCGGCAGGGTCGGTGGTGGTGAAGAAGGCATGAAAGCGCCAGACGTCGAAGAGTTCACGTTGGCCTTGGTTCTTCTTCGGTCGCAGATCCGGGATCCGCCGCACGATCAGTCGTCCGGGGACGCGGTGCGCTTTCTTCTGGGAGGCGAACGCGGTGAACGGTATTTCCGCGACTTCGGCGGCGCTGAACCACCGTTGGGTGTCTTCGTCGAAGAGTGCGTTGGTGTATTCGATCGGGGTCCACGCATCGTCGGTGATGGTGGCGATGGCGGCTCGGGTGACGGAGTTGAGGCCGGTGGTGATGGAGACGTCCGCGCCGCCGGCCAGCGCAGCTCCGATGGCGGGGTACCCGAAATAGGCGGAATCGGCCCGCACCAACGGCGTGTGCCTCGTCGCGGTGATCGTCTGCGCTGGTGTGGTTCCCGATGCTGTGTTCGCCTGTGAGGCCGCGGCGGTGCGGAGTCGTTCGACGACGGCGAGGGTGTCGGCGATCATTCGCCTCGCGCCGCGGGAGGATCCACACGAGCCTTTCCGCAGGCGCTGCCCGGTGATCACCGGGGCGGCAGCACTGGTGCTGACGGTGGTGATCAGTGAGTTCAAGCCGCGGACCCCGGAGTAGCCGTAGCCGGATCCTTGTTTGCTGTGCCCGTGTACTTCGACGATGGTGTCGTCGATGTCGACGAGCACCCGTTCGGTGCCGATCCCGGCGACCACAGGGGTCCGTTCGGCGAGTGCGCACAGAAACCGCGATGCGACGGCGTCGAGTTGGCGGACGTGACCGAACGTGAACGCCCGGAGAAACGATCCGATCGTCGACGGTGCGTAGGGACGATCGAACAACACGCCCATCGCTCCGTGGCGGATCCGCCCGAGATCGGTGATCGAGTCGGCGCCGCCGATCATGCCCCCGACCACCGATCCGATCTTGCGGCCGGCGTTGGATCCCTTGTCGGTCGGCACACTCAGGTGAGTGTCGGCGAGGGCGAGGAGCCCGGACTGTTCGGCCAACGCCATGATCGGGACCAGTCCGGCGCAGGACACGAGGTTGGGGTCGTCGAAGTGTGCCGCGGTGACAGGGCGGGTGTGAGATAGTTGCATCTGCGAGATGCCCTTCGTAGTGGCCGAATCTTTCCCTAGACAAGATTGATTCTTTCACCACGACAGGGCATTTCGTATTCACAACTCGCGCTCAGTTGTCACTTCATCGGTGTATTCAGG
>NZ_JASISW010000073.1 GCF_030063335.1 Rhodococcus sp. G-MC3
GCCCGCAGGGCCCGTGCCGATCAGGCGAGCAGTGCGCCTCGGGTGATGTTCTTGGTGGTGAACAGTCGTTGGAGGTTGGTCACCGCCGCGGCGAGGGTGAGTTCGGCGTTGACAGCGCCGAGTCCGCGTCTGGCGAACTGCCGTAGACCTCGTCGGTCCTTGAGATGCGCATTGACCGGTTCGACCAACGCCCCACGCCGGATGTACCGGGCGTGACCGTCCTCGGTTGTCAGATACTCCCGCATCGCAGCAACTTCCGGGGACTTGTGTTCAGAGGTATCGGTGTTCGCGTTCTCAGGTTCCGTGCGCGCTCGGTGACGTCGAGAGTCGGTGGCAATCAATCGATGTGGTCCCTCGGCGGTGAGATTGGCGACCGAGCAGTATCCGGCATCGGCGAGGACGGTGCCGATCTTCTTTTTCCCGTCTGCACCCCATACCGACTCGAGAACCGCTTCGGCAGCAGCGACCATCGGGACGTACGACTGCATATCGGTGCCGTCGGCGCTGGCGTGGCAGGCGACGATGAGGTAGTCCGAGGACACCATTAACTGCGCGTTGAACCCTTGCACGAACCCACCGCGAGTTTTCATCAACGCAGAATCCGGGTCGGTGAGATTGATCCGGTAATTCTTGCCCCGGCCACCTTCGGACTTCGGTGTCCGCACCGCCAGCGCTGTGTCCCTGGCTCGTTCGAGCCGGCAGGCAGCGTACTTCACTCGTGAGGTGTCCTGCGCTGATTTCGGTTTCCGACCAGGACGAACACCTGCATCGACCCGGGACTGCCAGCGATCGACGCTCGCTCGGTGGACGGTGACCGCCTGCTCGTACTTGCCTTCGGCGGCGGTGACGCGTTCGTCGGCTGTGGTGATCTCGTCCTTGCCGTTCGGATCGGCAGCGCGTCGAGCGTCGATGTCGGCGGCTTTGTTCGCCTCGAGTTTCTCCACCGCCGCCGCGATCGTCTTCGTGCGAACCTCACCGCTGCGCAGTGACGGGGGTAGTGAATCGTCGCGGCCACGTCGAATGGCGTCGGTGTCGGCTTTGTCGGTGCGGTAGGCATCGTCGATGCTCTCGCGGGCCATCTTCCGTAGTGTCTGCTCCGATCGGGTGGCGTCCTTGGCTGCGTTCGCAGCGATTTTGGTGCCGTCGAGAGCGAGTTCACCGAAGCGGCCCATCCCGTTGGCCTTGCACAGCACCAATACCTCAGTGAACAGGTTCTCGAATGCTTTGTCGTGTTCGGCGCGGAAGCGGGCGATGACGGTGTGATCGGGGATGTCGTTGCCGCACAACACTCGGAATGCGACGTCGGTCCAGCACAGTTTTTCGATCCGCCGCGAAGATCGTTCCCCGACGGCATAGGCATAGATCAGCAGTGCCAGCAGCTGATCGGGGTCGTAGCCGGCTCGGCCGGCCATCGAGGTTTTGGTGCGGCGCCCGGGTCGGCGGCGATGGAACGCGGAGGTGTCCATCGCCGCGACCGCCTCGATCACCAGCCAGGCCACGTGATCGTTGTCGAGCCAGTCCCGGATATCGGGTGGGATCAAAAACCCTTGATCCAGATTCGAAGGTCGGTAATCGCGCGCCACCACACGATTATCTCAAACCCGCACCCACCAGCACTCGAGCGAAACACCCTCAATTAAGCAACAGGCTCC
>NZ_JASISW010000074.1 GCF_030063335.1 Rhodococcus sp. G-MC3
TCACCCCGGCTGAGTATGCTGCCCAATGCACCCACAACCACCAACCGGTGGACGGCTGCGAGATCGACTGAAGATCAAACCGAAGCGGCTCTAGAACGCTGTGGTCCGACTATCGGGGACCTGCCAACACCACAGAGTTTTCACGGTAAACGCTGCACGGTGGCTGGTCCACTGCGAGAAGCATCTTTTAGATCACAAAACAAGCGGTAAAGTCTGTTTTGTCGGTAATATGCCGATAATTTGGTCTCGAGCGCTTTTAGGAGCATGGTAATCGTTCAAGCCGCAGCACTTCCAGGAAGACGGCGGTGAACCGCGGCCCCCGGAAGCGCTGCGTCATAAACCTTGGCTACGCCGTGGCGTACGTGTCGGTGAAGGACAGTAACCGCGTCCACGCATCTGCACACGCGCCGCGGTGCTCATCGTAGGAGCGGTCGAAAAAGGAATGGGGTGCTCCGTCGTAGACCTTCAACTCGTACGGTTTTCCGCTAGCTGACAGCTCCGTAGCGAACGTGTTGAATTCCTCCTGACCAGTCACCACATCATTGCCCGCCAGTAGCAGCAGCAGCGGTGCGTGCAACTCGGGGAGAACATCAGCGACCAACTTCGGCTGCCCGTAGAACCCGATGTTTCCGGCGAATGCAGTACTAGTTGCCGCCAAACGCCACGACTGACTTCCACCGAAGCAAAACCCGACAGAGAAGACGGTTACTGCAGCTTCCGGGTGCGCATCTTTCAAGTACGCCGCGGCCGCGTCCGCGTCCCGTGCAACATTTGCCGATTCGAGTACCGCCAAATGCTCTTTGAAGTCGAAACTTTCGTCGCGGTTGGTGTCATCGGTTGTGCGGCCGTAATAGTCGATGACTACTGCGGCATAGCCTGCCTCGGCAAGACGCTGCGCGAGGTCTTGGTAGTAGGCGTGGACTCCGCGCACATCCGGGAGAATTACCAGTGCACTTCCGTTGGGGGTCTCGGGCAGCGCCTCGTAGGCGAGGACTGTAGTGCCGTCCTGCGACTTCAGAAGCATCGATCCGTGTTCCTTGACCTTGCCGATGCTAGGGGCGAACGGTGGTCGACTGTCGTAACTGTGGCACATAAAAGCTCCTCGACGTATGCGGGTAATGGCCGGTGCCTCCGCTAGCCGAAGGTCACCGTTCAGCGCTCGGCGCTGCACCTCGGCCGGATGGCCGTACATCGAGCATGACTCCCATACCCGGTACGTATCCAGTAACAGGATTTCCTATGTCTGCCACCACCACCCAACAACGATGATGCACACACTGGCGAGTGGTTGGATGAACTGTATGTGAACCGCACCGGTGAGTCCGGAGACTTGGTTTCGTGTGAGTTCGGTCAGCTCGCGAGCTGATCCGATTGTCGAGTGTAGTGGAGCTGTTCGCATTCGATCGGCGGGATGTCGCCGCAGAATCCG
>NZ_JASISW010000075.1 GCF_030063335.1 Rhodococcus sp. G-MC3
CTCACCCCGGCTGAGTATGCTGCCCAATGCACCCACAACCACCAACCGGTGGACGGCTGCGAGATCGACTGAAGATCAAACCGAAGCGGCTCTAGAACGCTGTGGTCCGACTATCGGGGACCTGCCACTACCACCACTGAAAATCAAACGCCTGCACTGAGGTCGGTCGAAAGTTACGCAGGAACTGAATATTCGCGCGTTTCCAGGCGGCTTTCACCGTCCCGAGCATCCGTTCCTTCTACATCTCGCCCTAGCGCGCCTAACCGTCGGACAAATGACCAAATGCTTTGGATGCGGCTCAGGCGTCCGTAACATCAGTACATGCGTCGACGTGTTTGGCTGATATTGACGCCCCTGGCGGTTCTATTTGGCATGGGCATCTCGCTGTATTGGTGGCCGGAACCGTCGCCGTCTACCGCGTCAGCTCGGGTGCCGTCCTGCGTCGATGACCCAGAAGTGCTGAGTGGTCTCCTCTCGGGGGCGACCTTGGATATCGCGCCGCGCCCTGAATCGGGCAGCATGCCTGGCGATTTCACCGCCTCCTCTGTCGTGGTGTGTGGGTTTCCCGCTGACCCCACCGAAGGTGATCCGGCACTGTTGGTGCCGCAGACTACGTACTTCGGTGACGGTATCGCTGATGTCCAGGCCGCGTTCGAGGCGAGAACCTACAGAGTCAACTTTTCTCGTTTCAGTTTCTGCGCTGGCGACTACCCGAACCCGCCGGTTGTCTGGCTGGTAGATGACTCAGGGACCGGATACCGGCCGACGTTTCCGAAGAATCGTTGTGGGAGGCCGGACTCCGAACCCTTGGACATCATCAAGTCAATGGGGGTTCGAAGCTCTGAGAACGTCTCGGTCCCAACAAGAAAATAACCGTGAGTGAAGCACCGTGGCAAGTCCTTCTCCCCGAGGTGTGTCCGACATGCGTCATGCCCGCCGGGTGGTCCGTTCTTGGTGAGGGCCGCTTCAGATTCTTGATATGCGTTAGGTGTTGGACCGCGGCCCCTCACGATGCCCTGTTAGTGGCCGAAAGCGTTTCTCAAGTCGACGTTGACCAAGTGGCTGACCTGCTCTCGTAACAGATCGATCGTTGTCTGACCTGGAGCGGGCGCGTGTGCCAATAGTGTCCAACGCAGACGGGTCTCGGGTCTGAGATCGAACTGCACGAGGAGATCAGGAATTGTCCGCCACGGCGAACTCCACACAACGCGGTCGAATTCACTGCTCTCCACTATCCGCGGTAGCGGTTCTCCGTACAACATCGCTGGCCACGGATTTCCGCGGTTGTGTGGGTTGATCGGCCCAAGGATTTCGGACAGTGGACCCGCTTAGAATAGGAATCTACTGAAATGAGTCCGACCAGCATGAGCAGATCTCGGCGATCGTTCTCGGCAGAGTTCAAAGATGAACTGTGCCGAGA
>NZ_JASISW010000076.1 GCF_030063335.1 Rhodococcus sp. G-MC3
GAGTGCATCGAGTGCGCGGGTGAGGTTGCCGCAGTGCAGTAGTGATCGGATTCGGTAGTGGGTGAGGTTGCGGAATCCGAGAGCGTTGCGCCGCAGCGCTTCCAATCTGCCGTTGATCGCTTCGGTCGGCCCGTTCGATGCCCGGTGGGTGAAGTAGGCGAGGATGTCCGCTCGCCGTCGGTGCAGGGTCCGCCCGAGTTGGGCGAGCTCCTCGAGACCGTCCGGGACGCCGGTGCGGATGGTGTCGATCAATCGAGTGAGAATCCGGTGCCCCTGCTTCGGGTCGGGGTGGGCGTACGCGGCGATCAACCGTTGATACACCACCCACGTCACCTCCACCGGAGTGTGGTTCGGGTCGGCGAATGTTGCTGCAAGCCTGTCTTTCTGACGATCCGACAGCAACACCTCCCTCGTTCGCAGGGTGCGCCTCGTCCGATACAGCGGGTCACCGGTCCGGCCCCGGTGCCCGCAGGTGTCCTGCTGCACTCGCTGGCGGCACAAGTCCAGTTTCGTTCCGGCGAGGGCGACGACGTGGAACGGGTCCATCACCGTCACCGCATCGGGGACGCTGCCGGTGGCGGCGGTCTTGTAGCCGCCGAACCCGTCCATCGCCACCACCTCGATCCCCGCTCGAAAAGAGTCGGTGCGCTGTGCGAGCCACCCCGTCAGCGCCGCCGCCGAACGCCCCGGTACCAGGTCGAGCAACCGCGCCGGGCCGGTTCCGTCGACGACCGGCGTCAGGTCGACGATGACCGTCACGAACCCACCACCGGCAGCGTGTCGGGTGTGCGCCCACCTGTGTTCGTCGACCCCGATCACCCGCACACCGTCGAAGCGGGTGGTGTCGGCGGCCACCACAGTGGTGGTGGCGTCGACGGCGATCGCGTTGACGGTGTCCCACGACAGGCCGAGTTCGCGGGCCACGGCGGCGACGGTGGTGCGGTCGAGCATCAACCTCCGCAGGACGTACCTCGCGCAGCGGCGGGTGGTGGACCACCCGGCCCTCGCGAGGCGGTCGGTGTTGTGGCAGAACACTTCCCGGTCACAGGATGTGTTCGTGCACCGGTAGCGGGGAACACGTACCCGTAGCTGCAGCGGGTGCCCGACCACCGGAACATCGGTCACTCTGCGTTCGATCCGGTCACGGTACTTCCCGGTGGTTCCGCAGGCGGGGCACCGATCCGGTGCGGTGGTGATCAGGTCGCAGAACACGATCGTGGTGTCGCCGTCGATCGCAGCGTCGCGGATGGTGACGCCGAGTTCGACGGTGCGGATGATCGTGTCGGCTACGGCAGAAGCGGAAACAGTCGTATTCTCGGACACAGGGCTCCCCGGTGGGTCGTGACGAGTTGGCGTGAGAACCCTCATCATCGGCCTCCGGGAGCCCGCCTCACCGCAACGACACGACCCCACCG
>NZ_JASISW010000077.1 GCF_030063335.1 Rhodococcus sp. G-MC3
TGAATCACCCTAGGTTTGATGCCGCTTCCTTCTGAGTCAGGAAGGATGAGCACATGCCCAAGAAAATCGATCCAGAGGTCCGTGCGAGGGCCCTGCGGTTGCTGGAAGCACACGGAGCGGAATACGCGTCGTTGACAGCGGCCGCCGAGGCGATAGCCAAGCAGGTCGGGGTCGGCCACGAGACTGTACGACGCTGGGCAGTTCAGGCCCAGGTCGATGCTGGAGCTCGAACCGGGATTACCTCGAAGGAATCCGCCGAGATCAAAAAGCTCAAAGCGGAGAACAAGCAGCTCCGCGAGGACGTCGCGATTCTCAAAGCCGCAACAACTTTCTTCGCGGGGGAACTCGACCCCCGCAACCGATGATCATGAACTTCATAGATGCGTTGCGCGCCAACGGCTATGCGGTCGAGTCGATCTGCCGCGTCCTGCGTGATCAGGGCTGCAAGATCGCCGCGAGAACCTACCGGGCATGGCGTACACGCAAGCCCGCGCCACGCACCGTCTCCGACGCCCACGTCGTCGACGCGGTGCGCTCGACGGTGTGGCGCACCGACGCCGACGGCCGCCGGAAAATGACACCAGAAGGGCTGTACGGCAGGGTGAAGATGCACGCTCATCTCGACCGGACCGTACTTCCCGGGGTGTCCTACGGCGCGGTTGACCGAGCGATGAAGCTACTGTGCCACAACGGTGTTCGTCGAGCGAAAGGGATCCGGACGACCATCGCATCGGCCGACGGTGTTCGGGCCACCGATCTGCTCAATCGGCAATTCAGCGCTGCCGAACCGAACCGAGTCTGGGTCACCGACTTCACATATTGCCGAACATGGGCCGGGTGGGTGTACGTGGTGTTCATCATCGATGTGTTCTCCCGCAGGATCGTCGCCTGGCATGCATCGACGTCGAAGACTGTGGACCTGGTGACGATCCCGCTTCGGATGGCCCTGTGGCAACGCAAGAGGGAGGGGCATCCAGTGAAAGCTGCTGAGCTAATACATCATTCGGACGCCGGCAGCCAGTACACGTCGGTCATGCTGACCGAAAGGCTCAAGCTCGAGGAGATCGCGGCGTCGATCGGATCGGTCGGGGACGCCTACGACAATGCCCTCGCCGAATCAGCGAACGGGCTGTACAAGACCGAGTGCATCCGCACCACGATCTTCCATTCCGGACCGTACAAAACCCTCTCCGACGTCGAGTTCGCGACCGCTGGTTGGGTCGACTGGTACAACAACAGGCGGTTGCATTCGAGCATCGGACAGATGCCCCCGATCGAATACGAAACACTCCACTACTCTGACCTCGACGCCGAGGATCAGCCCCAACTGGAGGCGGCACAAAACTTAG
>NZ_JASISW010000078.1 GCF_030063335.1 Rhodococcus sp. G-MC3
TGATCGGCCCAAGGATTTCGGACAGTGGACCCGCTTAGAATAGGAATCTACTGAAATGAGTCCGACCAGCATGAGCAGATCTCGGCGATCGTTCTCGGCAGAGTTCAAAGATGAACTGTGCCGAGAGGTGATCGATTCGTCCAAGCCGATCAGCGAAGTCGCCAAAGCCTACGGAGTCGGCGACGACAGCCTGCGTCGATGGCTCGCCAAGTATCGTGACACTCACGGCGGCGGCGAAGGCAGTGAACTGACCGTCACCGAACGCGCCCGCCTGGCTCAGCTCGAACGAGAAGTTCGTGAATTGCGCTCCGAGGCAGCGTTTTTGAAAAAAGCAGCGTCGTACTTCGCGCGGGATCCACGATAGTGGCGAAGTACGAGTTCATCGATTCCTATGTCGCGGACGACTCCGCGGCAACATCGGTCCTCGACCGGTGTCGCTGGCTCGAGGTGTCCACCTCCGGTTTCTATCACTGGCGCAGCAGACCGCAGTCAGCAACGTCGAAACGTAGAGATGTTCTAGCTCAGCAGATTCGAGTGTTCTTCGGCGCAGCGCACGGCACCTACGGGTACCGGCGCATCCATGCAGACCTCCGCGCCGGCGGCGTCGAGTGCTCCCCGGAGCTGGTCCGCTCCATCATGCGCGAACACGAGCTGGTTCCGTGCCAGCCGAGACCGTTTCGGACAACCACGCACTCTGGTGCCGACGACGCGGTCCCGGACCTGGTCAACCGGGACTTCACTGCCGATCGCCCTGGGGTCAAGTTCGTCGGCGACATCACATACATCCACACCTGGCAAGGGTTCGTGTATTTGGCGACCGTCATCGATTGCTTCTCCCGCAAGGTGGTGGGCTGGTCGATCGCTGATCATATGCGCACCGAGCTCATCGCAGCCGCTCTGAGCAATGCCGCTGCGACCTCCCTGGTCGAGCCGGAGGCGATTTTTCACTCCGATCGGGGCAGCGTCTACACCTCGCAGGCCTATCGGGCGTTGGTGGCAGCTCTGGGGATGCGGTCCTCGATGGGACGGACCGGTCAATGCTGGGACAACAGTATGGCCGAAAGTTTCTTCGCTGCGCTGAAGAACGAATGCGTCTATCGGACTGTCTATGCGACGAAAACCCAAGCCAGACAGGACGTCATCAAGTACATCGAAGGTTTCTACAACCCTCGACGCAGGCATTCAGCTCTCGACTACCAAGCCCCGAACGATGTCCACTACAGTTACCGGCAGCACGACAACGCGGCCTGAATTTAACCATCTCCAGTGTCCGAAATCCCCGCGGCAGATCA
>NZ_JASISW010000079.1 GCF_030063335.1 Rhodococcus sp. G-MC3
GACGTGCCGTACACCACGGCTCCTAGTTCGGACAGGGCTGAGGCGATCGATTGCCCCAGGCCTCTGTTGGCCCCGGTAACGAGGACGTGACTGCCGTCCATGGAGAAAATGTTCATTGATCCACTACCTTTGGTCTTGTGGTCGTGCAGGCTTCGCCGGTCACCAGCCGGTGATCGGACGGCCAGGGCGGGTGACGTATCGCCCATCGGCGCTCCAGATATCGGTGTCCCCGTTGGCGAGCGCTACCAACTAACACGGAGTGCCGTTCGCCTCGATCTCCATCACTATCGTGGCCCATTGCGAGCGGGTACCGTCATGCCGACATACCTCAAGCCCCACCGGTGAGGGCTTGCCTACGGCGCCGGCTGCTGATCGCTGTGACCCAGGAAGGTTGAGCTGCTCACTCGACACTGACGCCGTCCGGCACCCAATCCAGCTGTGTATCAGAATATTTTGCTGCCCGAACATCTCCTGATCGCGCGTGTCCTTCGAAGAGCTCGACGCGCGCTGCGCGGCCGCAGAGCGTCCCGAGTTCTGCGCTGGCTGCGTCACTCGTGATCTCCTGATATGTGACGGTCTTGAGGTATTTGCCGACCCACAGTCCGCCCGTGTATCGGGCTGCCCCTCTGGTCGGCAGAGTGTGATTGGTCCCGATGGCTTTGTCTCCGTACGAAACGCACGTGCGTTCGCCGAGAAACAGGGCACCGTAGTCGTGCATCTCATCGAGAGCGCGCCGCGGTTCCTCGGTCAGAATCTGGACATGCTCGGCTGCGAAGGTATCGGCAAGACGGAAGGCTTCCGAGATGCCTTCGACAACGATGACCTGGCCGTGATCACGCCAGGCTGGGCCTGCGAAGTCTTTGGTCGGCATGGTCGGCAAGAGATCGTCTATGTGCCGGATGACAGATTCTGCGAGGGTATCCGATTCGGTGATGAGGATGGCGGGCGAATCGGGGCCGTGTTCGGCCTGGCTGAGCAGATCTACAGCGATGAAGAATGGGTCGGCCTGCGCGTCGGCAATGATCAGAACTTCGGTAGGTCCGGCGAACAGGTCAATACCAACCTGCCCGAACAGCTGCCGTTTCGCCTCCGCGACAAAGGCATTTCCGGGGCCGGCCAGCATGTTCACCGGTCGAATCGTCTCTGTGCCGAGCGCCATCGCAGCGACAGCCTGAACACCGCCGAGTAGGTAGATGTCGTCTGCGCCGGCCAGATGGAATGCAGCGACGGTGGCTGCGGGTATTTCCCCTCGAATTGGAGGTGTGCAGGCGG
>NZ_JASISW010000007.1 GCF_030063335.1 Rhodococcus sp. G-MC3
ATTTGCGCACGATGTCTTCAGCAGAGTTGCGCTTTCGTCCAGCCATGTTTCTCCGTCGTCCTATCCGCCCAGTTCACGGGCAACAAGACTCTAAAACAAAATGGCCCCGTTCACCGGGGACACGCCAGCCAGACCTCAGGCGGCCATCTCCGTTATAGCGGCTGCCGACAACGAGGCCGCCGCGCGCAGCGTTGGTTGAGCTGCTCGGCGTCACCAAGCTCGGTGCCGACTCGGTCATGAACATGGCCTATCGGGCAGCTCCGCAGCCATCACACCACCGCCGATCGGCGCACCCTCCAAGTCATGGAAGAGCGGTACCGACCTCGGCCACCGAATGCGCACCGGCCGACAGCTCATGAAGTACTCGACGAGGGACCGCACTTCCACGCCCGCTCCCTTCGTTCAATTCGACCAACAGACTCTCCACATCGACCGCCCCGCGCTGAACGACCTCGGCGATGAGTGCCGTGCATATCCGTTCGTCCGCGATGCGTCGTGCCGCATCGAGTAAGCACCTCCCCAGTGGAGCGACCGGCAGCCCTGACAATTGTGTCGACTCGGGCAACCTCCACGTCCGCTCCACCTCCACGAACGACACGTCCTTGCGATGCTTGTCGTGCGGTATCAGCAGCGGGACTCCATTGGTGTTCACGGCCTTCGAGAATCCGTGGAGAACCAGGCCGGCCCGACCGGTCAACATCGCATCGCTGCCATGGGCCGCCTGCAGTTCTATCGACGATGGTCTTGGCTCCGACTGGGTGACCGAATGCGGCATTCGGTCACCACCCCGAGACCACATGACGCACTCGGTCCCAAGAACCCCAGCCGGCACGACCGTCTCCTCAGTACATGTCGACGCCCAGGCCCGCGACCCGTACCGTTGGGTAGGTGACGGGGGCCACTGTTGTGAAGATATGCCGCGATCGAGCGCGTTCTCAAATTCTGCACGTGGAGGGGTAAATGGCGATATCGGACATCAAGGAGTACGCCCACTTGACCGAGGCGGACATCGAGGCCCTCGGTAAGGAACTGGACGACATCCGCCGCGACGTCGAGGAGTCGCGGGGCGAGCGGGACGCGAAGTACATTCAGCGCGCTATCGGGTTCCAGCGTTCGCTCGTGGTTGCGGGCCGGGTGGTGTTGTTCGCGAGCAAGAACAAGCCTGCGTGGCTGTTGGGCACGGCCCTTCTCGGTGCAGGCAAGATCATCGAGAACATGGAGTTGGGCCACAACGTCATCCATGGTCAGTGGGATTGGATGAACGATCCCGAGATCCATTCCAGCAATTGGGAGTGGGACAACACGTGCCCGTCGTCCGGCTGGAAGCACTCGCACAACTTCACCCATCACAAGTACACGAACATCGTCGGCCTCGACAACGACGTCGGCTACGGCATCCTTCGTATCACTCGCGACCAGAAGTGGACTCCGCAATATCTCGCGCAGCCCCTTGTCAACGCGCTGCTGGCCACGTTCTTCGAGTGGGGCGTCGCGCTGCACCACCTGGAAACGGACAAGCTCCGCACCGGTGAGGTGAAGTGGGAAGACAAGAAGGAGATGGCCTACGACGTGCTTCGAAAGATCGCGAAGCAGGTCGGCAAGGACTACATCCTGTTCCCGGCACTCACCGGACCTGCGTGGAAGACGACGCTGACGGCGAACGCGACGGCCAACTTCATCCGCAACTACTGGACGTACGGCGTCATCTTCTGCGGGCATTTTCCCGATGGTGCCGAGAAGTTCACGCTCGGCGAGTACGAGACCGAGACTCAGCCGGAGTGGTACCTGCGACAGATGCTGGGCAGTGCCAACTTCACCGCGGGACCTGCACTGGCCTTCATGAGCGGCAACCTCTGCTATCAGATCGAGCACCACCTGTTCCCGGATCTTCCGAGCAACAGGTATTCCGAGATCGGCGTCAAGATCCGCGCGCTGTGCGACAAGTACGACCTGCCGTACACGACGGGTTCGCTTGCACATCAGTACGGACAGACGCTTCGCACCATCATGAAGCTCTCGCTGCCGAACCGCTTCCTGTCGGCTACCTCCGATGATGCACCGGAGACGTCCTCGGAGCTCAAGTTCCGCATCCGAGGCGGCATGAAAGAAGTATTCGGCGTGGATCCGGAAACGGGTAAACGTCGCGGACTACGCACAGCTCTGTCCATGGTCGGCAGACACACCCCGGTGCACCAGAGTCAATGATCAGCTGATTCTCGCCGTCGGCGCTACCGTTGCCCTGGGGCAACTGGTAGTGCTGACGGTAGGAGTGAGCTGTGACGAGTACATCGGTGTCAGCGGAGCAATCGGACAACGTGGCAAAGAAGGCGCCACGCGCATTCGTTCCGCCTGAGCACGGACGACTCAGCCAGGTCCCTCACATCTGCGGATCGATCCTCGGCGTCTTCGCTGTGCTCGTCTTGCTGTGGAGTATCTCGCCTGCATTGCGCTTGCTGGTGCGTGTGCCACGCGAGTACGTCGACAATTACTACATCGACGCCCCTGACACGTCATTGGCATGGGCCCTCGTTCTGGGACTCACCGCGGCGGCACTCGCGAGCCGCAAACGCATCGCTTGGTGGTTCCTCACCCTCTATTTGGTGCTTGTCGCTCTGACGAACCTGGCCGACGGCATCGGCGAACACAACATCAACAACTGGATTGCCCTCGGAGTGCATGTCGTCGTCATCGGGATTCTGATCGCGGCACGCAAGGAGTTCTACACCCGGGTCAGGCGCGGGGCCGGGTGGAAGGCACTGGGCGTGCTGATCCTCGGTGCGGTGGTCGGCACCCTCGTCGGGTGGGGGTTGGTCGCACTCTTCCCCGGCACTCTCCCGGAAAGCCAGACCTTCCTGTGGGCGTTCAACCGCGTCACCGCACTCGCCACAGTCGACAACGAGCAGTTCGACGGACGTCCCAACGGGATCGTCAACACGCTCCTCGGATTGTTCGGTGCACTCGCTCTCCTGGCAGCGGTCATCACTCTGTTTCGGTCGCAGCGCTCGTCCAACGCCCTCACGGGCAGTGACGAATCCGCGCTCCGCGGCTTGCTCGACAAGTGGGGCGCCGATGATTCTCTCGGCTACTTCGCCACCCGGCGCGACAAGGGCGTCGTCTTCGCCCCCAGCGGAAAGGCAGCGGTCACCTACCGCGTCGAGATCGGTGTCTGCCTCGCCAGCGGCGACCCCATCGGCAACCCCGAGGCCTGGCCACATGCAATCGAAGCCTGGCTCGAACTTGCTGAGAAATACGGGTGGTCCCCTGCTGTCATGGGCGCGAGCGAGAACGGCGCGACGGCGTTCAAGCGTGCCGGACTCAGCGTCCTCGAGCTCGGCGACGAAGCCATCCTCCACACCAAGCAGTTCAACCTGAACGGCCGCGAGATGCGGCCCGTTCGCCAGGCCGTCAACCGCGCCCGCAAGGCAGGCATCACCGTCGAAATCCGGCGCCACCGCGACATCCCGGCAACCGAAATGGGCGGCATCATCGACTGCGCCGACACCTGGCGTGACACCGAGACCGAGCGCGGATTCTCGATGGCCCTCGGTCGTCTCGGAGACCCGCTCGACGGCGACTGCCTCCTGGTGCAGGCACGTCAAGGCGAGAAAACGGTCGGCGTGCTTTCACTCGCACCGTGGGGACGTACCGGCGTCTCACTCGATCTGATGCGCCGCGATCCCCAGTCTCCGAACGGAGTCATCGAACTTCTCGTCTCCGAATTGGCAACCGGTGGAGAGCCATTCGGAATCAGCAAGATTTCGCTCAACTTCGCGGTCTTCCGGGCGGTGTTCGAGGAAGGCAGCCGAATCGGCGCCGGACCTGTGCTGCGCATCTGGCGCTCGGTGCTCGTATTCTTCTCACGCTGGTGGCAGCTCGAAGCGCTGTATCGCTCCAACCTCAAATACCAACCGGATTGGGAGCCGCGGTACCTGTGCTTCGCGGACAACCGCGAACTCCCCAAGGTCGGCATCGCCTCCGCGATCGCCGAGGGCTTCCTCACGCTCCCCACGTTCCGGCGCGCACGCAAGCACACCGGCAGCCACGTTGCGATCCCGCAGGCGCTTGTCGGCAGCGCGGACATCCATCCCGACGGTAGCGGCCCCGAGCTGTCCGAGGAAAAGGAAGAGGCGACGGGCCCCAGGCGTCCCGACCAGGTACGCGTCCGTATCGCGAAGCTCGAACGACTCACCAGTGAAGGGATCGACGGCTACCCCGTCGCCTATCCCCCGACGCATTCTGTCGCCGAAGCGCTGGCCGCACCCCAGGGTACGAAGGTCAGGATCGCCGGACGCATTCTCCGGAACCGGGACTACGGCGGTGTCGCATTTGCGCTTGTACGTGACTGGACCGACGACATCCAGGTGCTCTTCGACCGCGAGCGTGTCGGCGATGCGCTCGATAGCTTCGATTCGGACTTCGACCTGGGCGACCTGATCGAGATCAGCGGAACGATCGGTCGTAGCAAGAAGGGCGAGTTCTCGCTTCTCGCATCCGACTGGCGCATGAACGCCAAGTGCCTGCATCCGTTACCGGACAAGTGGAAGGGTCTGACGGACCCCGAGTCGCGTGTTCGCCAGCGCTATGTCGACCTCGCGATCAATCGCAGCGCACGGGATCTGATGATCGCGCGCAGCAATGTGGTCAAGTCCCTTCGAGATTCGCTCGGCGATCGCGGGTACATGGAAGTCGAGACTCCGATCCTTCAGCAGGTGCACGGCGGCGCGAACGCGGCACCGTTCATCACCCACATCAACGCCTACAACCTCGACCTGTATCTGCGTATCGCACCGGAGCTGTACCTCAAGCGGTTGTGCGTCGGAGGCATGGACAAAGTATTCGAAATCGGACGAGTTTTCCGCAACGAGGGCGCCGACTTCAAGCACAACCCCGAGTTCACCATCCTCGAGGCCTACGAGGCACACAGCGACTACGAACGCGCAATGGTGTTGTGCCGCGAGCTTATTCAGAAGGCAGCCGTCGCGGCACACGGACGCGAGATCGTCCTTCGCCCCGACGGACCCGACGGAGACATGATCGAGATCGACATCTCCGGTGAATGGCCGGTCAAGACGGTGCACGGGTCCGTCGCGGAAAAACTGGGCGTTGACGTCTCCCCTGCCTCCTCGCTCGAGGAACTGCGGCGACTGTGCGATGAGAACGAGATTCCGTACGAAAAGGATTGGGATGCAGGAGCCGTCGCACAGGGTATGTATGAGCACCTCGTCGAGGACTACACCGAGTTCCCGACGTTCTACAAGGATTTCCCGACGTCGATGTCGCCGCTGACCCGGCCTCATCGGTCGATTCCTGGCGTCGCCGAGAAGTGGGATCTCGTTGCTTGGGGCGTCGAACTGGGGACCGCGTACAGCGAGCTCACCGACCCCGTCGATCAGCGCCAGCGCCTGACCGAGCAGTCGATGCTCGCTGCGGGCGGCGACGAGGAAGCGATGTCGCTCGACGAGGACTTCCTGCAAGCTCTCGAGTACGGGATGCCGCCCACCGGCGGCCTCGGCATGGGCGTCGATCGCGTCGTCATGCTCATCACCGGCGGAAGCATCCGCGAGACACTCGCGTTTCCGCTTGCCAAACCACGTCAATAATGTGGATCGCGATCGCGCGGACTGATCAACTGCACACTGCGTTTTTCGCATTTTCGCTGGTAATCCTTGCCGGAGCGGCCCACGAAAGCAGAAAATGTTTAACGTGAAACATCGGCGGCACGTCGAACAGCAGCCTCCGGGCCGGTTCGTCACTGTTTCTGGGCGCAAGACCCACGTTGTGATTACGGGTGGCGGCCCAACGGTGGTGCTGTGCGGCGGCTTGGGGAGCAATTGGTTCGACTGGGACGACTGCGCTCGGGTTCTGGCCGCATTCCACACGGTCGTGATATTCGATCGGCCCGGTTTCGGGCTCAGTGAGCCGCTGCCGCATGGAGAAACTCCGACCGTGACAGCGGAGGCAGCCCGCATCCTCGGAGTTCTCGACGCACTGGAGTTGACGGGGCCCGCAGTCGTCGTCGGGCATTCGATTGCCGGCTTCTATGCCGAAGCCTTCGCCCGCCTGCACCCGGATCGGACGTCGGGCGTGCTGTTGCTCGAATCCAGCGCCGAACGCGACCCATGGCGAATCGTGCCCAAGAGGTTTCGGATTGCGGTCGCCTACGGGCTTTCAGCAGCACTGAGCACGAGCGGACTGCAGCGGTTGCTCGGCACCACCGTCAGGCGCATCCTGAACCAATCGATCCCGCCCGACGGGATTCCCATTGAAACCTACGACTGGATCAACCGGATCTATTCCACGCCGTCGTACCTGGAGGCGGCACTGATCGAGGACTTCGTCTACCCGGACATGGCTCTGGAACTGAACACGATCAGGCGTCGCATATCGATGCCTGCCATTCCCGTCACCGTCGCTGCTGCTCACACCGGCAGGACGACTCCGTGGGGACGCCGGTGGCTGGCGAAACAACGAAGACTCGCGCGGTACCTGGACGCACAGTTCATCGTGGTCGCCGATGCCCGTCACCACGCGATGATCGACCAACCAGCCCAGGTGGCAGGCTTGATCGCCGAACTGGTGTCACAGCACGAAGTGCTCGACACGTAACGTGTGCTCCCGAGCCCGCACCCAAGACCCGAGCCAAAGTTCGGCGATGGCGCGGTAGCACGAGAGGAACAGAAGATGGCTGTATCGATCAGCACGACTTCAGGCCGGCAGTCCAAGCTTCTCGGCTTGGGTGTCCACCGACCCGAGCGGGTGGTGACCAACGACGAAATTTGCGAGTTCATCGACTCGAGCGACGAGTGGATTCAGACGCGGTCGGGCATCAAGAATCGGCGATTCACCGAGCCGAAACAAAATGTCGTCTACATGTCGATCGAGGCGGGTAAGAAGGCTCTCGAAGCCAGCGGCGTCTCCGCAGAACAGATCGACACCGTTATCGTCGCGACGTCGACGCACCTCGAGCAGACACCGCAAGCTGCGGCCAAGGTTGCCCATGCGCTCGGCACCAGCGGCCCGGCTGCATTCGACATCGGCGCAGGCTGTGCCGGATTCTGCTACGCACTGACCGTCGCATCCGACTTGGTCAAGGCCGGCACTTCCCAGTACGTCCTCGTCATCGGCGCCGAGCAGCTGAGCGAGACCACCGATCCGTACGACCGCACGACGCGATTCATCTTCGCCGACGGCGCAGGTGCCGTGGTGGTCGGCCAGAGCGACGAAACCGAGATCGGACCTGCAGTGTGGGGCTCCGACGGCTCACAGGCAGACGCCATCCACCAGACCATCGACTGGTTCGACTACATCAAGACCGAGGGCGCCGAGCGTCCCTGGATCAAGATGAACGGCATCTCCGTGTTCCGCTGGGCCGCATTCGAGATGGGCAAGGCTGCCCAAAAGGTTCTGGACGTCGCCGGAGTCAGGGCGGACGAGCTGCACGCGTTTGTGCCGCACCAAGCCAACAGCCGCATCACCGAGCTGCTGGCGAAGAGCCTGCACCTCAACGACGACACACCGGTCGCCAACGACATCGCCGAGACCGGCAACACCTCGGCTGCATCGATCCCGCTGGCGATGGAGGAGCTGCTCCGCACCGGTAAGGCCAAGAGCGGTGACACCGCATTGCTGCTTGCGTTCGGTGCCGGACTGTCCTACGCAGGCCAGGTCGTCAAGCTTCCGAAGCTGTAACAACACGTTCGACGATGCGGCCGGATTTCACCCGAAATTCGGCCGCATCGTCGATTCCGGGGCACGTAGGGTTGACCTCATGCCGAAGCCACCGTTGCCCGAAGATGCCATCGAACTGCTGAAGAAGCCGAACCCTGCCGTCATGGCTGTGGTGCGCGCCGACGGCACCCCCATCACCGCACCCACCTGGTACCTGTGGGAGGACGGCAAGATCGTCCTCAACTTCCAGGCCGACCGTAAGCGCCTCGAGCACATCAAGGCCAATCCGAAGGTCTCGATCTCGGTGCTCGACGAGTCCAGCTGGTACACCCACGTAACCGTCCACGGCACCATCACGCTGCAGGACGATCCGGATCTGGTCGACATCGACCGTATCTCCGCCCACTACACAGGTGACCCGTACCCCGTGCGCGACCAGGCACGCGTCACCGGCCACCTCGGGATCGACGCCTACGTCGGCTGGGGCAAAGTCGGCTAGTGATGCGCCTCGCGGCCGTGCGCGCTCGGTGACACAGGGACGCATCTAAATGCGCACGAGCCGCGCCGCGGCCATTGCTACCACCGCTAGCCCCATGACGAACAACGCCATGGCGGTCCACCCGAACTGCTGGAAGATCAACCCTCCGCACCAGCCGACCACGCTGGATCCGCCGTAGTAGAAGAGGTTGTACAGCGATGTCGCCTGCGCCCGCCCGACGCTCGCGCGCTGACCCGTCCAGCCCGACGCGATAGCGTGCGCTGCGAAGAACCCGATCGTCAGCACGACGAGCCCGGCGAGCAACACGACCAGGTTGCTGCTGATCGTCAGTGCGACGCCCGCGATCATCACTGCCGTCGATCCAGCGAGGACCGGCCCGCGGCCGTGCTCGAGAGCGAGCCGGCCCGCCACACGCGAGGAAACGGTTCCGCTGAGGTAGGCCACAAAAATGAGGCTGATCAGCGACTGCGGCAGGCCGAACGGCGCCGCCTCCAGCCGGAAGCCGAGGAAGTTGTAGATCGCGACGAATCCGCCCATCAGCAGGAAACCTTGCGAGTAGAGCGCCAGCAATCCGGGGTCGCGGAGGTTCGCCCACACACGCGCTCCCAATGACGGCCCGTCCTGTTCGATGACCGGCGATCGCCGCGGCGTCGGCGCGAGCAGAAGAAACAGTCCTGCAGCGACAGCGGCGATGACGGACACGGTCAGCGTTCCGATCCTCCAGTTCGTCAGTTCGGCGACCGGGCCCGACACAATTCGTCCGAGCAGCCCTCCGAGCGTCGTCCCCGATACATAGGTCGCCGCAGCCAGAGCAGTGTGTGTGCGATGCACTTCCTCGCTCAGGTATGCGATCGCGATCGCGGGCAACCCGCCGAGCGCAGCACCCTCGAAGAATCGCAGCGTCAGCAACATGGGAAGCGAGGACGACAACGGCACGAGCAGCCCGAACACCGTCGCGACGATGATCGAGGCGCTCATGGCCTTGACTCGGCCGATCCTGTCGGCCGCCACGGACCACGGCAACACCGACACAGCGACGCCCACGGTGGCCAACCCGACTGCGAGGGAGGACTGCGACGGCGTGATCTCGAGGTTCGACGCGATGAGCGGGAGGATGCCCTGCACCGAGTAGAGCTGCGCGAACGTCGCGATTCCGGCGAACAGCAGCGCTGCGACGAGCCGCTTGTATTCGCGTGATCCCTGCGGGTGACCCTCCCACTCGAGGGTGCTCTCGGTTGACGAACTCATTGCTTCGACGTTAGAAGTTTGCCGGGCATGCGTCCAATGCATGAAGGAGCGGATACCCATACGTCAGCGATATGATTCTGTTCATGCGCGTCGAAGCCCAGGAGCTGCTCCCCCTCATACCGACGCTCCTCGCCGTCGCCGACACCGAACACGTCACCGAGGCATCGCATATCTTGGGAATCCCGCAACCGACGGTCAGCCGCCAGATCGCACGTGCATCGAAAGTCTTGGGCGTGGAGATCGTCGAACGTCATGGTCGTGGAATTTCCCTGACTCCCGCGGGCAGGATCTTGATCCCCTACCTGCAGCGCGTTGCCGTCGACCTCGAAGCAGGCCTCGACGCGATGAGCGAGCACGACGCCCGCGCGCGCGGTCACATTTCGATCAGCTTCCAGAACACGCTCGGTGAGGACCTCGTGCCCGCGCTGGTCAAGCAGTTCCGCACCGATCACCCCGCCGTCACGTTCGGACTCGATCAGGGCGCGCGGGCACGGTGCCTCGACGGCCTCGACGACGGCCGGTCCGACGTCGCATTCGTCGCCCTCAGCAACGAGCACACCGACAGCAACTCCTTCCAGCTGTACGAAGAGCGACTCGTCCTCGTGGTCCCATCGGACCACCGTCTTGCGATGCGTCGAAGTGTGAATCTGAGCGACACCGCCGACGAGAACTACGTCGCCATGGGACACGGCTTCGGCATGCGATCCATCTGCGACGAACTGTGGGCCGAAGCAGGCTTCACCCCCACGATCGCCTTCGAGGGGCAGGACATCCACACCATCCGCGGGTTCGTCGGCGCCGGACTTGGAATCAGCATCCTCCCGCGACTGCGCGGCCACGGGCCCGAATCCGTCGAAATCCGCATCGATAACCAGACTGCCCGGCGACGTATCGGCATGGTCTGGTCCCAACGCACCGCCGCGAGTCAGGTCGCGGCGTTCCGGGCAATGGTCGTCAGGATCGGGCGCTCTCTCGTGGTTAGGTAGGTCGGTGCAGCTCATTCTGGTACGCCACGCGCTTCCACAACGTTCGGACGATTCTGCCGATCCCCCACTCGCCGAACTCGGGCACGAGCAGGCCGGAAGAGTGCCCGCGGCCCTGGCCAGGTTCTCCATCACCCGCACGGTGTCGAGCACGCAGTTGCGTGCCGTACAAACCGGTACCGTCTCCGCCGCCGAACTCGGCCTGCCCCTAGAGACCGACGAACGCCTCGCCGAGTACGACCGAGATTTCGGCGGTTACATCCCCATCGAGGATGCCCGCACCGAGTTCGGCGCTGCGTTCGATCGCATCAAAGCCGGTCATCTCCCCGAGCAGGTGGACGAGGACGCCTTCCGGGAGCGTGTGCTCGCCGGGATCTCCTCGGCCATCGAGAGCGCCGAACATACCGATACTGTGGTCGTCTTCGCGCATGGCGGAGTGATCAACATTGTGTTGCAGGACATCCTGGGCACCCCGAGAGTCCTCGGATTCCCCATCGATTATTGCTCGATCACGCGAGTCTTGTACTCGCGCAATGGTAATCGATCGGTGACGTCGGTCAATGAAACCCAACACGTCTGGGATGTTCTGCCCCGTAACCGCTGATGGCCGACAGATCCTCAGAGAGCTCTTAAAGAGCCTGGTCAGACGGTAGTTTCCGTCCACTTCGCCGTCCAGCGTGGTCTGCTCGCGACCTGCAGCAAGCTAGCCTCGAGATCACTATGGGTAAATTTCGCATCCTCCGCAGGCCGTCCGCTGCACTCGTCGCCATCGCTTTTCCGCTGGTGGCTGCCGGTTCTTTCGCGCTCGGCGCAGGGTACGACCTGAGCCCTGACTCCTCGTCGACCTCCACGACCACGACCGCTGGTGCGGAAACTCAACCGAGAACGACCGGCGATCCTCTCGCCGACTCGAGGAAGAGTTTGCAGGATGCCGGGCTACCCATCAGCTTCCTGTCCGGCGGCGTGTCTCAGCTGACCGATGGCGGAAAACAACTCAACGACGGGGTCGTGCAGCTCACCGGCGGCATCACTCAGGCACACGACGGCACGATTCAGCTAGCGGACGGCTTCGGCCAGTACCGCGCCGGCATAGGCCAGCTCGGCGACGGTGCTTCGCAGATCAGCGGCGGCGTCGACCAGCTGGTTGATCGCCTGACGGGCTTCGGCGATCAACAAGCTGACTTCACGGCCAAGTTGGAAGCCACCGCCCGGCAGGTCGACAGCTTCCCGCACCCGGGTTCCGACGCGATCTCGGGCCAGATCCGATCCGTCATCGACACACTGAACAACCAGGGCTTCGGACCGTCGACACTGGACCAGTTGAGCACCCTCAAGGGCGGCGCCCGCCAGCTGTCCGGCGAACTCAACGATCCGTCGAGTCAGTTTCTCTCTGCCACAGGACAACTTGGCGACGCCACCGTTCAACTCCGCGACGGACTAGGGCAGCTCGACGTCGGCGGCGAACAACTTCGCGCCGGAACCGACCAGCTGGTGACGGCCGTAGGCCCGGTCTCCGGAATCGTCACTGGCATCCAAACCAACGTGCAAGCAGCATCGGCGGGACTCCCGACGGCCAAGGAACTCGCGGTGACTGACACCGCAGCGCCGATCTCGGAGACAACCACGTCCTCGAACCCAGTCGCGCCGTACCTCATCGCTGCTCTGGTCGCTGTCGGCGCAATCGGTGCGGTCAGCCTCGTCCGCGTGCTCAGCCGCGACTCACGACTGCGGTGGATGGCGGCGACCCTCGCCATCCTCGCCGTCGGTATCTGTGCAGCGCTGGCATTTGCGTTCACCGCACCGGACGCGAAAATCGCCGACCTGCTCGGGGCAGGCGTCTTCCTCGTCGTCTCCGCTGCCGCGTATCTGGCCGCCGCCGGTGCAATCCAACGGATGCTGGGCGCCACCGTCGGGCAAGCGGTCAACGTCGCTCTGCTGGTAGTTCAGGTTGTGGTGTGCGGCGCTGCGTACGCATCGAGCGCGGCCATCTGGGGACAGCTGTCGGCCTTCATGCCGATGGCGTACACCGCTGCCGGGGCCCGCGAGATCGGGTACGGGCAGATGACGTCGACCGGATGGTTGGCCGTCGCCCTGACGGCGGTGCTGCTCGCCGTATCCGACCTCGTCTACAAGACCGGCACGGCGAAAGAGCGTTCCGACGCGGAACTACCCAATTACGCGTAGCGGGTGAATGGCCGGCGGCGCGGCCAGATGCTCACCGAATTCGCCCAGTGCCTTCTGCAGGTGCGGCGACTGCATGTGAGCAGCCAGATCGTCCTCCGAACGCCACACCTCGATGGTGACGAACGTGCCGGGCTCAGAACCCGATTCGAACAGTTCGTACGAGACGTTGCCGTCCTCGTGAAGCGTCTCCGCAGCGAGCGCGGCCAAGCCCGCACGGACTGCATCCACGGACTCCGGCTTCGCGGTGATCGTTGCGACGACCTTCAGATCACTGAGCACAAAATTTTCCTCTCCGAAGTGGTTGCCTTTCACAGCAACCTGAAGCTCCGACGGTACCGTCATGGGGACCTGCACACCGGGTGAAAGGAAATCGTGGCCCACAGGTACGACATCGACACCAACAGGGCGACACGCAGGGACTGGCTCGGACTGAGTGTCCTGGTGATACCCATACTGCTCGTATCCATGGACATCTCCGTTCTGTATCTGGCATTGCCCGCGGTGGTCGCCGATCTGGAACCGAGCAGCAATCAGACACTCTGGATCCTCGACCTCTACGGATTCTTCCTCGCAGGACTGCTCATCACGATGGGATCCGTCGGCGACCGCATAGGTCGACGACGGCTGCTCATGATCGGCGCACTCGTCTTCGGCGCAGCCTCGCTGATCGCCGCGTTCTCCACGACCCCTGAGATGTTGCTGGTCTCACGGGCGTTGTTGGGTGTCGGCGGTGCGACGATCGCGCCGAGCACACTGTCGTTGATCCGCAACATGTTCCACGACCCGGCCCAGCGCAAAGAAGCTATCGGGATGTGGACCGCGGGCTTCGCAGGCGGAGGTGCGATCGGCCCGGTCATCGGCGGTTTCCTGCTCGAGCACTTCTGGTGGGGCTCGGTGTTTCTCGTCAACATCCCGGTCATGGTCGTACTGCTGATCGCGGCGCCACTGCTCGTCCCCGAGTTCAAGGATCCCGAACCCGGACGCTTCGATCCGATCAGCGTGATTCTGTCGGTCGCCTCGATGCTGAGCATCGTCTACGCCATCAAACACGGCGCGCAGGATGGGTTCGACGCAACCACCATCGTCACTGCCGTGGTCGGACTCGTGCTCGGCTTCTTCTTCGTACTTCGCCAGCGGCGCGGCAAGGATCCGCTCATCGACATCTCATTGTTCGCCGAACGAGCTTTCACGGCCGCGGTTCTCGTGCAGTTCTTGGTGATTTTCGCGCTCACCGGTTTCAGCTTGTTCGCCTCTCAGTATCTGCAGCTGATCGTCGGGCTCGGCCCGCTCGCCGCGGGGCTGTGGCTTCTGATTCCCGCCGTCGCCGCCGCGACGGGCGCTGTCTTCTCGCCGAGCCTGAGCAAGATCATCCCCACCGGCACCATCATCGCGGGCGGACTGCTGCTGATCGCCGCAGGTTCACTCACATTGAACTTCCTCGGCGCCGATTCCGGTATTCCACTGATGATCATCGGGATGTCGCTCATCACGCTCGGCGTCGGAGCGGCGTCGACGTTGAACTCCGATATCGTGCTGACCGCGGCCGCTCCCGAGAAAGCCGGTGCCGCTTCGGCATTGTCGGAGACCGGAGCCGAGCTGGGTGGAGCCGTCGGCATTGCAATCCTGGGCACCATCGGAACCACCGTCTATCGCCACGGCATCGAGGGCTCGCTCCCGCCCGGCACACCACCGGAAATCGCCGGACCAGCGTCGGAAACCATCGGCGGCGGCATCGCTGTCGCGGATGTCCTTCCGGCGCCGCTTGCCGACGGCTTGCGTGATCTCGCCGCCTCCAGCTTCGTCGACGGCCTGAATCTGGCCGCCGTGTGGAGCGCGGCACTGATGGCAGTCAGCTCCGTCGTGATCTATCTGCTCTTTCGTGGCAAAACGACTACCCAGAAAAGCTAGATGCTCTCGCGGAGGTAATTCGCCAACCACGTGGTAGCGCTGGTTCCACCCGAATCCACTGCGTACGAGCCGTATTCCTGATGAATCCCGGAGCGGTAGAACGCCTCGATCTCGCGGCGACGTTGCTCGTTCGCCTGGTCCGACAGCTGTCCCTGCAGGACCGGCAAACCGCCGGCCGACGCGATGTCGCCGAGCAGGACTTGTGCATCCCGCTGTGCCTGCGCGACGACGTCGGGAGTCGGATCCGAGGACACCGCGAGGAAGCCTGCGAGACGGGCTACGTAGTCGTCCTTGGGCGTCGAGCAGTACAGATCGCCTACGGCACAGAACGTCTTGACCACGGGGCTGACATATCCGAACCCGCCGACGCGAGGGCCACCCACACCGGTCCCAACCACCTCGGGGCCGACCAGTGCATCGGTGTCGGATCGTTTCGGATCGGAGATCAGCCCGACGGCGACCACCCGATCCGCCGGCACAACGCCCAAGCCGGTTCCAATGGACGCGGCGAGATCGCCTGCGGCGTCGGCACCCTGGCTGTAACCGATGATGCCGAACTTCGTTGCTCCGCACTGCGCGGCCATCGCCGAAAGCATGCCGCCTGCATTGGCCGTCGCGACGGCGCGCGATTCGCCGTAGACGCCGCCTTCCCACGGAAACGCCGTCGCCGGATAGGACACGTAATCGGTCCTGATGGCGGAACTCGAGATGCGATCCGTGACAGCGGTCAACATGCCGGGCTTCGGAGCTGCGCCCGAACTGGTCTCCCAGGTACCGGGAATCGCGACGACATAAAGATCGGGGCAACCCGGCTCGGCGGAAGCGGCGGGCGCCGACAAGACGGAGGTTCCCGCCAAGACGGCGGCAACGGATCCGATGGTGGCGACGATCTGTTTCACGCGCATATCTGTGGCCTCACTGAATTAAGCACATTCCATCGACGAACGTCCGACTTCGAAACCGAGGATGCCAGGCTTCTATGTCGAATCGATGCCCAATCGGTGAACAGATGTTACCTAAAGCTGTGACGTGTCACCACGTATAACGAAAAGGAGGTTATCGAGGGGAAAACGTGCTTTTGGCTTCACGCACATGCCCCTCGAACGCATGAATGGACCATGGCAACTGTCTAACCGTTGCCATGGTCCATCGATGCGTGGAACTACCGCTGCGTGGAACTACCGCTGCGTGGAACTACCGCTGCGGCGCAAGCGTCGGGACGATCGGCGAGGGAAGCGCTGTCGCACCCTGCAGGAACGTGTCGACGGCAGCGGCACACGAGCGGCCTTCGGCGATGGCCCACACGATGAGCGACTGACCGCGGCCCATATCGCCTGCCACGAAGACGCCAGGGACGTTGGTGACCCACTCGTTCGAGCGAACGACGTTTCCGCGCTCGTTCAGGTCGACACCGAGATCGGTGATCAGGCCCGGCTTCTCGGGTCCGACGAAGCCCATAGCAAGCAGAACCAGATCCGCCTCCAGCGTGAACTCACTGCCCTCGACCTTTTCGAACTTGCCTGCCTTGAACTCGACCTCGTGCGCCTCGAGTCCGGTGACCTTGCCGTCCTTGCCGACGAAGCGTTCGGTGTTGACGGAGAACACACGCTCGCCGCCTTCTTCGTGAGCAGAGGCGACGCGGTACATCAGCGGGTACAGCGGCCACGGGGTGGATGTTGCACGCTCTTCCGGTGGGCGAGCCATGATCTCGAACTGGTGGACGCTCGCCGCACCCTGGCGGTGCGAGGTACCGAGGCAGTCTGCGCCGGTGTCGCCGCCGCCGATGATGACGACCTTCTTGCCGTGCGCGGTGACGGGTGGCTCGGCGTAGTCGCCCTGCTGCACGCGGTTCGCGCCCGGCAGGAACTCCATTGCCTGATAGATGCCCTCGTTCTCGCGGCCTTCGATCGGCAGGTCGCGCCATGCCGTCGCTCCACCGGACAACACGACCGCGTCGAACTGAGCCTTCAGCTCGTCGGCCGAGATGTCGACTCCGACGTTGACGCCGGTGCGGAACACCGTGCCC
The DNA here is from genome assembly GCF_030063335.1 of Rhodococcus sp. G-MC3. Lineage (GTDB taxonomy): Bacteria > Actinomycetota > Actinomycetes > Mycobacteriales > Mycobacteriaceae > Rhodococcoides. Next base: position 16,517 of record NZ_JASISW010000007.1, read on the forward strand.
TCGGCCTCCATCTGCGCCAGACGGCGGTCGATGTGGCGCTTCTCCATCTTGAACTCGGGGATGCCGTAGCGGAGCAGACCACCGATGCGGTCGGCACGTTCGAACACTGTGACGGTGTGTCCTGCGCGCGTGAGCTGCTGCGCCGCAGCAAGTCCCGCAGGCCCCGATCCGACGACGGCGACGGTCTTACCCGTCAGGTGCGTCGGGTAGACCGGGGTGACCCAGCCTTCGGAGAAGGCCTTGTCGATGATCTCGACCTCGACCTGCTTGATCGTCACCGGATCCTGGTTGATGCCGAGGACGCACGATGCCTCGCACGGCGCCGGGCACAGCCGACCGGTGAACTCCGGAAAGTTGTTGGTGGCGTGCAGACGATCGATGCTCTCGCGCCAGCGGTCCTTGAACACGAGATCGTTCCACTCGGGAATCAAGTTCCCCAGCGGACAACCGTTGTGGCAGAACGGAATGCCGCAGTCCATGCACCGGCTGGCCTGCGTCCGGAGCGTGTCCTTCGAGAAGTCCTCGTAGACCTCTTTCCAGTCCATCAGTCGCAGGTCGACGGGCCGCCTCTTGGGCAGCTCGCGAACAGTGTTCTTCAAAAATCCCTGTGGGTCACCCACGAGCTGCCTCCATGATTGCCTCGTCCACGTCCGCGCCGTTCTTCTCGGCCTCGGAGATGGCGAGCAGTACCTTCTTGTAATCGCGAGGCATGACCTTCACGAAATGATTCACCTGCTGTGACCAGTCGCTGAGAATGCGCTCGGCGACTGCGGATCCCGTCTCGTCGTGGTGACGAGTGACGATCTCCTTGAGCCACGTGAACTCGTCGCCCTCGATGTTCTCGATGTCGACCAACTCGGTGTTCAGGTTCGCCTCGAACGTCTTGTTCGGGTCGAAGACGAACGCCACACCACCGGACATTCCTGCACCGAAGTTCCGTCCGGTCTCCCCGAGGATGACAACCTTGCCGCCCGTCATGTACTCGCAACCGTGGTCGCCGACGCCTTCGACGACGGCCACCGCACCGGAGTTACGAACCGCGAAACGCTCACCGACGACTCCGCGGATGAGGGCTTCACCCTGCGTCGCGCCGAACAGGAATACGTTGCCGCCGATGATGTTGTCCTCGGCGACGAATCCCTTGGGAGCGTCGAGCGACGGCCGCATGATGATGCGTCCACCGGAGAGGCCCTTGCCGACGAAGTCGTTGGCGTCGCCGTGGAGGCGAAGCGTCATACCCGAGGGCACGAATGCACCGAAGCTGTTGCCGGCCGAACCGGTGAAGGTGATGTCGATAGTGTTGTCCGGCAAGCCGACTCCGCCGTATGCCTTCGTCAGCTCATGCCCGAGCATGGTGCCGACGGTGCGGTTGACGTTGGTGATCTTCGACTCGAACGTGACCTTCTCACCCTTGTCGAGAGCGTTGCGGCTCGACGCGATGAGCTGCTGATCGAGAGCCTTGTCGAGGCCGTGATCCTGAACGCCCGTGTTGTAGAGGTCCTGGTTCATGAATGCCGACTCGACCTCGTCGAGGATCGGCGACAGATCGAGCTTCGACGCCTTCCACGCATCCTTGGCCGCAGTGGTGTCGAGCAGGGCGACCTGGCCGACGGCTTCGTTCAGCGTGCGGAAGCCGAGTTCTGCCATGAGCTCGCGAACTTCTTCGGCGATGAACATGAAGAAGTTCTCGACGAACTCGGGCTTACCCGCGAACCGCTTGCGCAGCACCGGGTTTTGCGTTGCGACACCGACCGGACATGTATCGAGGTGACAGACACGCATCATGATGCAGCCCGACACGACGAGGGGTGCAGTGGCGAAACCGAACTCCTCACCGCCGAGCAGCGCGGCAACCATAACGTCGCGGCCGGTCTTGAGCTGGCCGTCGACCTGAACGACGATGCGATCGCGGAGTCCGTTCAGCAGCAACGTCTGCTGGGTCTCGGCAAGGCCGAGCTCCCACGGTCCACCGGCGTGCTTGACCGAGGTCAGCGGCGTCGCGCCGGTGCCGCCGTCGTGGCCCGAGATGAGCACCACGTCGGCATGCGCCTTCGAGACACCAGCGGCGACCGTACCGACGCCGACCTCGGAGACCAGCTTCACGTGGATACGAGCCTGCGGGTTGGCGTTCTTCAGGTCGTGGATCAGCTGAGCGAGATCCTCGATCGAGTAGATGTCGTGGTGCGGCGGCGGCGAGATCAGGCCGACACCCGGTGTCGAGTGACGGACCTCGGCAACCCATGGGTACACCTTGTGCGCCGGAAGTTGGCCGCCCTCACCGGGCTTGGCACCCTGAGCCATCTTGATCTGAATGTCGGTGCAGTTGGTCAGGTAGTGCGAGGTGACACCGAAGCGTCCCGACGCAACCTGCTTGACTGCGCTGCGACGCCAGTCGCCGTTCTCGTCGGGCTCGAAACGTGCGACATCCTCGCCGCCCTCACCGGAGTTCGAGCGACCGCCCAGACGGTTCATCGCAATGGCGAGCGTCTCGTGTGCCTCGGCGGAGATGGAGCCGTAGCTCATCGCACCCGTCGAGAAACGTTTGACGATCTCCGACGCCGGCTCCACCTCGTCGATCGAAATCGATTGACGCGATCCTGTTTTGAAGCGGAAGAGGCCGCGGAGTGAGGCGAGGCGCTCGGACTGGTCGTCGACCATCTTCGTGTATTCCTTGAAGACGTCGTACTGACCGGTGCGCGTGGAGTGCTGCAGCTTGAAGACGGTGTCCGGGTTGAAAAGGTGGTACTCCCCTTCACGACGCCACTGGTACTCGCCGCCCGTCTCGAGCTCGCGGTGTGCGCGCTCCTGACGGTTCTCCAGGTAGGCGACGCCGTGGCGGGTTGCCACGTCCTGCGCGACCTGCTCTAGATCGATGCCACCGAGGTGGCTGTTCAGTCCGGTGAAGTACTCGTCGACCAGTTCCTGCGACAGGCCGATGACCTGGAACAGTTGCGCGCCGGTGTAGGACGCGAGAGTCGAGATGCCCATCTTGGACATCACCTTGAGAACACCCTTGCCAGCGGCCTTGATGTAGTTGGCAACGGCCGAACCGAAGTCGATACCGGTGAGGGCGCCGCGCTCGATCATGTCTTCGATGGACTCGAATGCCATGTACGGGTTCACTGCTGCCGCGCCGAAGCCGACCAACAGCGCCATATGGTGCACCTCGCGGGCGTCACCGGACTCCACGATCAGACCGACCTTGGTGCGTGTCTTCTCGCGAACGAGGTGCTGGTGAACGGCTGACGTCAGCAGCAGCGACGGGATCGGCGCGAGCTTTTCACTCGACTCGCGGTCCGAGAGCACGATGATACGAGCACCACCGGAGATCGCAGCGGTGACCTGAGCGCGGATGGCCTCCAGCGAGTTTCGCAGTCCTTCGCCGCCCTCGGCGACCGGGTACAAGCCCCGAACGACCACCGAACGCAGACCTTCCTGCGTGCCGTCGTCGTTGATGTGGACGAGCTTGGCCAGTTCGTCGTTGTGCAGGATGGGCGTCGGCAGCACGATCTGCTTGCACGCCTCGGGGCCTGGGTTGAGCAGGTCTCCCTCGGGCCCGATGGTGCCGCCGAGACTCGTGACGATCTCTTCACGGATCGCGTCGAGTGGCGGGTTGGTGACCTGGGCGAACAGCTGAGAGAAGTAGTCGAACAGCATGCGCGGACGGTTCGACAACACAGCGATCGGCGTGTCGGTTCCCATCGAACCGATTGCTTCGGCACCGCTCTTCGCCATCGGCGAGACCAGAACGTTCAGCTCCTCGGTGGTGTAACCGAAGATCTGCTGACGAATGAGGACGCGGTCGTGCGGCATGTGTACGTGCGGGCGCTCGGGGAGATCGTCGATCTCGGTCAAGCCCTCGTCGAGCCACTGCTGGTACGGGTGCTCGGCGGCGAGTTCTTCCTTGATCTCGTCGTCGGAGACGATGCGGCCCTGCGCGGTGTCCACCAGGAACATGCGGCCGGGCTGCAGTCGAACCTTGCGAACGACCTTGGACGGATCGATGTCGAGAACCCCGACTTCGGAGGCCATGACAACGAGACCGTCGTCGGTGATCCAGAGGCGGCTCGGGCGAAGGCCGTTGCGGTCGAGGACCGCGCCGATGACGGTGCCGTCGGTGAAGCACACCGACGCTGGTCCGTCCCAGGGCTCCATGAGTGCGGAGTGGTACTTGTAGAACGCCCGACGAGCGGGGTCCATGGATTCGTGACGCTCCCATGCTTCGGGGATCATCATCAGAACCGCGTGCGGCAGGCTGCGGCCACCGAGGTGCAGGAGCTCGAGGACCTCGTCGAAACGTGCTGTGTCACTTGCCCCGTGGGTGACGACGGGGAAGATCTTCTCGAGGGCCTCGGATCCGCCGAAGACATCGGAGGTGATGAGTGCCTCGCGGGCACGCATCCAGTTCTCGTTGCCGGTGGCAGTGTTGATTTCACCGTTGTGTGCGACGCGACGGAACGGGTGCGCCAGCGGCCACGACGGGAACGTGTTGGTGGAGAAGCGCGAATGCACAAGTCCGAGAGCACTTTCGACGCGCTCGTCCTGCAGATCCAGGTAGAAACCCTTGAGCTGAGGCGTCGTCAGCATGCCCTTGTAGACAAAGGTCTGCGACGACAGCGACGGGAAATACACGGTTTCACGGCCGGGGCCGTCTTTGCCTGCACCCTCTTCGCCGAGTTCGTGCTCGACACGCTTGCGGATGACGAACGCAGCGCGCTCGAGTGCCATACCGGTAACGGTCCGGTCGGGGGCGGCGAAGAACAACTGACGGAACGTCGGCATCGCGTCGCGAGCGAGCGCCCCGAGGGAGGAGTCGTCGGTGGGAACTTCACGCCATCCGAGGACAGTCATGCCCTCGTCGACCACAATCTTCTCCACGCCCTCGCACGCGCGCGCGGCGTCGCTGCGGCCCTGTGGAAGAAATGCAACTCCGGTGGCATATGCGCCCGCGGCGGGCAGCTCGAAATCGACGACGGCACGGAAGAACGCGTCCGGTACCTGGATCAGAATTCCGGCGCCGTCACCGGTGTTGGGCTCGGAGCCGGCGGCGCCCCGATGTTCGAGATTCACCAGCGCAGTGATGGCCTTCTCGACGATGTCTCGACTACGACGACCATGCATGTCCACAACGAACGCGACACCACAGGAGTCGTGCTCGTTGCGGGGGTCGTAGAGGCCTTGGGGGCCCGGAGTGTGCTTCATACCTAGCCTTTACGATAAGTCAAGCCTTCAGGTACGTCGGATCGGCACGGCACAGATCGCCTGCCGTCGCGGGACGCAAGATTTGGTGCCGTTCGCCGTTGAAGCAGCACCCCGAACCGCAATCTTCGACTAGCCTCGAGCAGGTTGGCTCCAGGTAATTCGAAAGACTCGTACGGGCGGATCGGGCTTTTGTACGCCGGTCCAACCACAAACGATAAGTCAGTACCTATCCTATCTCGCAAATAAGGTAAGCCTACTCAGGCCCTCTACCTGGCCTTTTACAATTCCTCGGATGTCACAGTGCACGCCCCTGCGCCTCGAAGCGAATCATTTTCTCGACCCCGAACGATGAAAAGTACACCTTCCAGGGCCCACATGTTCCCAGATCCGCGCTCCGTCAGGAAAATTCATTGATTACAGGCGTGTAATTCGCGGTAGATCCCGGACCGGCACAGCGCCGAACGGCCTTGTTCGAGTGTGTGTCTCGCCACTTACCGACTGCCGAAGAGGGGAACACGCCGGAAATAACTCTCCGGAAATAACTACTGACCGCAGCGATGGAATCAGCTGCGGCCAGTGTTGTGGGCGGAGGGGGACTTGAACCCCCACGTCCCGAAGGACACTGGCACCTGAAGCCAGCGCGTCTGCCATTCCGCCACCCGCCCGAGTGACCGGTGAACGTTAACATGCACATCCGGGACGGATGAAATCGCGTGGCACAGACGCCACAGCCGATCCAACAGGCAAGCTGCAACGTATATCATGCTGGGACGAGGACCTCGAGGCGACACGCGCGCTCGTGGCCCGCAGATCGGGAGGAGAGGTCACCATGGGAATTGTCCAGCGTTTCGAGCGCAAGCTGCAGGGCGCGGTCGGTGACGTGTTCGCCCGGGTATTCGGTGGCGGCGTGGTGCCGCAGGAGGTCGAGGCGGCACTCCAGCAGGAGGCGTCCGACCGCGTTCGCCCGCTCGACGGTGGTCATTACCTCGCACCGAACAGCTATGTGATCACCATCAACAGTTCCGATCACGACGAGTTGGCTGCGGACCGGGATCTCACCGTCAAAGCGTTCTCTCGTCACCTCAGCGATTACATCCGTGACCAGGGCTGGCAGACGTACGGGGAGGTCGCGATTCGTTTCGAACCGTCGCCCACGTTGCACACCGGCCAGTTCCGGGCCAGTAGTTCGGTCGACCCTGATGTGGGACGATCACCGACTGCACCGGGTAGCGCCCAAGCGTCCGGCAGTGCCGCAGCAGCCAACAACGCCCAAGCGACCCGTCCGAAGCGACCGTCAGCGAACCCCATGTCGACATCAGGAGCCGGCCACATGACGCAGAACCCAGGCCACGACCCGCAACGCGATCCAGCCGAAGGCTCTCGCCCTGACCCGCGTGCACGCAACGGCTATCCGCCCCAGGGCGAGGATCCGCGGTACGCGCATCAGAACGGTTACGACCCGCGTGCCTATGGCCAGGATCAGGGCTACCGCAACGGTGCCGCGTACGGGGGCGGAGCTGACGCATACGGTGCTCCCGCCCCGCAGGTCCCCGCTCAGGGCGAGCAATACGATGCCCAGGCTTACGGCCAGGGCTACCAGGACGCAGACCAGGGTCAGGCAGACCAGGGCCGTGCAGACCAGGGGCAGGCCGGTCGGGGCTACGACCAGCAGGCATACGGCCAGCAGGCGTACTCGGATCAGGGCTACGACCAGAACGGCCAGGCATACAACCAGCAGCAGGCATACGGCCAGCAGGCGTACGCGGATCAGGGCTACGACCAGCAGGCTTACTCGGAACCCGCCGCGTACTCCGAACCCGCCGCTTACCAGCAGCCCGCCTACGACTATCCACCGCAGCAGAACGGATACCAGCAGGCTGCGTATCCGACGGCCGGGTATCAGCAGCAGCCCGCCTACGGCTACGACGAGCCCGCCTACGCCGACAGTCAGGGTCTGGCCGCTACGTTGCAGCTCGAAGACGGCAGCGGTCGGTACTTCCAGCTCCGTGACGGCCAGAACATCATCGGTCGGGGTCAGGATGCCCAGTTCCGCCTCCCGGACACCGGGGTTTCTCGTCGCCACGTGGAGATTCGTTGGGACGGCCGGGTAGCCATGCTGTCCGATCTGGGCTCCACCAACGGAACAACGGTCAACGGATCACCTGTTCAGGACTGGCAGTTGGCCGACGGCGACGTAATCAGAGCCGGACACTCCGAAATCCTGGTCCGCATCGTTTAACCCTCTCCACCAGTATGGTGATCGCGACGCGCAGCTTGCCTCTAGGATGCTGCGTGAGAAGACGTGCCGGTATCGACATGCGTACTCGGGGGAATCCAACCGGCTTCCTTGCGCGGCGTGTGTACAACCTTCGCGTGCATCGGACCCATCGATCATCACACCGACGAACACTGATCGATACGAAGGAGGTGGACGGCTGTGCAGGGTCTGATTCTGCAGTTGACCCGAGCTGGTTTTCTTCTGCTGCTCTGGTTTTTCGTCTGGGCCGTTCTCCGAACACTTCGTAGCGATATCTACGCAGCTTCGGGAATGCGAGTACCCGCGCGGTATTCGCGAGGCTCGAATGTGCTCCCTTCGTTCAACAAGCAGAAGGTTGCCAAGAACCTGGTGGTGACGCAGGGCGGGCTCGCCGGAACCCGAATTTCTCTCGGCACCCAGCCGGTACTCATCGGCCGAGCCGACGACTCAACGCTGGTGTTGACCGACGACTACGCGTCGACCAGGCACGCGCGCATCTCACCGCGCGGCGGGGACTGGTACGTCGAAGATCTCGGTTCCACAAACGGCACCTATCTCGATCGAGCGAAAGTGACCACGGCAGTGCGCGTTCCGCTTGGCACCCCCGTACGCGTGGGCAAAACTGTCATCGAGCTGCGCCCGTGACCCTGGTACTCCGCTATGCGGCCCGCAGCGACCGCGGACTCGTGCGCTCGAACAACGAAGATTCCGTGTACGCCGGAGCTCGCCTGCTTGCGTTGGCCGACGGAATGGGTGGTCACGCCGCTGGTGAAGTGGCTTCGCAGCTCATGATCGCGGCGCTCGCTCACCTCGACGACGACGAGCCTGGTGACGATCTTCTCGGCAAGCTGGAGGCCGCGACCCGCGAGGGCAACGCCTCCATCGCCGATCAGGTCGACGACGAACCCGAGCTCGACGGCATGGGCACAACGCTCACTGCAATCCTGTTCGCGGGCAAGAAGATCGGTCTCGTGCACATCGGAGATTCGCGGGCCTACATGCTCCGCGAAACCACACTGACGCAGATCACCCGCGACGACACGTTCGTCCAGTCACTCGTCGACGAAGGCCGCATCACCGCCGAGCAAGCGCATTCACACCCGCAGCGCTCGTTGATCATGCGTGCGCTCACCGGAAACGAGATCGAGCCGACACTCACCGTCCGTGAGGTGCGGGCGGGCGATCGCTACCTGCTGTGCTCCGACGGATTGTCGGACGTCGTGAGCGACGAGACCATCGAGAACACGATGAACGAGGGCGATTGCGCCGAGTGCGCCGATCGCCTCATCGAACTCGCGCTCCGTAGCGGCGGTCCAGACAACGTCACCGTCGTCATCGCCGACGTCATCGACCTCGATTACGGGCAGAGTTCACCAATTCTGGGCGGCGCCGCCAGCACCGAAGAAGAAGAGGACTCGCCGCCGCCGAACACCGCTGCAGGCCGGGCGGCCGCCATGCGTCCCCCTCGGACCACACCCAAGCGCATCACCACGCCTGTGCCGGAGCCGGAAAAGAAATCGCACAAGCTGCGATGGTCGCTCATCGCGCTCGTCATCGTCGCCCTTCTCGTCGGCGGTGCATTCGTGGCCAACGCAGCGATCAGGAACAACTACTACGTCGGCGCGGACGACAACCGCGTCGCTGTGATGCGCGGTGTTCCCGGTTCGATCCTCGGATATTCGCTGCAGACCGTCAGCAGCGTCGGTTGCCTCGACGCCGACGGGGCAATGACGGTGACGCCGCCGGAATCGGCACCCACCGGGTGTGACCTTTTCGAGATCGACGATCTGGCACCCGCTGCGCGCGAACAGGTCAGGGCCGGATTGCCGTCGGGCAAGCTCGACGACGCCGTCAGTCAGATGAACCGACTCGCCTCGGGAGATCTATTGCCTCCCTGTGAGACCCCGGCCGAAACCACACCGGCAGTACCAGCACCACCGGCAGTGCCTGCTCCTGCGGCACCTGCCCCCGAAGCACCACCCGCTCCAACCACCGAAGCGGCACCCACAACCACTCCCGCTCCGTCGGCTCCTCAGCTGCCCGGGCAGAACTGCAGGGCCGGTACTCGATGAGTTCCAGTCCATCTGCCGGGGCGTCCTTTCCGAGCCCGCCGGGCGGATTCGCACCGGCTCCCGTTCAGTCCAACAGGCGCAACGTCGAGTTGCTTCTGCTGGGCGTCGCTGTGCTCATCACGACGCTGTCACTGGTGTTGGTGGAGGCCAGCCAGGAACAGGCCATCACGTGGGACCTGGCCAAGCTGGGTCTCGCCTACCTCGCCTTGGTCACCGTTGCCCACCTCGCGGTCCGCCGTTTTGCTCCGTACGCGGACCCGTTGCTGCTGCCGATCGTTGCGCTGCTCAACGGCCTCGGACTGGTGCTGATCCATCGACTCGACCTCGCCGACGAGCAGACCGCTCTGTACCTGGGGCAGGAAATTCCGTCGCCCGATGCGAACCAGCAGGTTCTGTGGACGACGTTGGCGATCGCAGGCTTCATTGCCCTTCTCGTTCTCCTGCGTGACTACCGCACGCTTGCCCGCTACGGCTACACCGTCGGTTTGTGTGGGCTCGTCCTGCTTGCAATTCCGGCGCTGTTGCCTTCGGCATTCTCCGAGGTCAACGGCTCGAAAATCTGGATCAGGCTGCCAGGGTTCAGTCTTCAGCCCGGTGAGTTCGCAAAGATTCTTCTACTCATCTTTTTCGCGTCGCTGCTCGTCGCCAAGCGGGAGCTGTTCACTACCGCCGGCAAGCACTTCCTCGGGATGGACTTTCCGCGTGCCCGTGACCTTGGACCGATTCTGCTGGTCTGGATCGTCTCCGTCGGCGTCCTCGTCTTCGAGAAGGACCTCGGCACCTCGCTGCTGATCTTCGGCACCGTGCTGGTGATGATCTACATCGCCACCGAACGCGTGGGCTGGCTGATCATCGGATTCGGCCTGCTGATTGTCGGCTTCCTCTTCGCCTATCAGGTGTTCGGCCACGTCAAGATCCGTACCGACACCTGGCTGCACCCGTTCGCCGACTACAACGACACCGGCTATCAGATCGTGCAATCGATGTTCAGCTTCGCTACCGGTGGGCTGGCAGGCACAGGCCTCGGCAGCGGTCGCCCCTCGCAGGTGCCGTTCGCGAAGACCGACTTCATCATCGCCGCAGTCGGTGAGGAATTGGGTCTCATCGGTCTGGCCGCCGTTCTGATCCTGTATCTGATGTTCATCATCCGCGGCCTGCGCACTGCGCTCGCGGTGCGCGACAGCTTCGGCAAGCTTCTCGCGGCCGGGCTCTCGTTCACCATCGCAATCCAGTTGTTCGTCGTCGTCGGCGGCGTCACCAAGCTCATTCCGCTGACCGGACTCACCACGCCCTACATGTCCTACGGAGGATCCTCGCTTCTCGCCAACTACCTTCTGGTGGCACTTCTGATAAAGATTTCCGACGCCGCCCGCGAGCCTGCGACGCCGAAGAAGAAGCCGGCGCCGGCAGCGCCGATCGCCGAGGCCCCCACCGAAATGGTGAAGCGCCCATGAACACTCCCCTTCGCCGCGTCTCCATAGCCGTCATGGTCATGGTCGTCGCGCTACTGGCCAATGCCACTTACCTGCAGGTCATCAAGGCCGACGACTTGCGCAGCGACCCGCGCAACTCACGGGTGCTGCTCGACGAGTACTCCCGTCAGCGCGGCCAAATCTCCGCAGGCGGCCAGGTCCTCGCCGCATCGGTGGCCACCGACGATCGATACAAGTACCTGCGCACCTACCCACCGAATCCGGCTGCGAACACCAGCCCGCAGGCCAATGCACCGATCACCGGTTTCTACTCGATGCTCTACTCGAGCACGGCTCTGGAACGGTCCGAAGATCAGGTGCTCAACGGATCCGACGATCGGTTGTTCGGGCGCCGCCTGTTCGACCTGATCTCGGGCCGTGATCCGCGAGGTGGGAACGTCGTCACCACGATCGATCCCGTCATACAGCAGGTCGCCTACGACCAGCTTTCCTCGCGCGGTTACACCGGCTCGGTCGTGGCCATCGAGCCCTCGACCGGCAACATTCTCGCCATGGCCAGCACCCCCAGCTACGACCCCAACCTGCTCGCCAGCCACGACGGTGCGCAAACCTCCGAAGCCTGGGACGAACTCAATGCCGATCCTGCGAAACCACTGTTGAACCGCGCCATCTCGGCCACTTACCCGCCTGGATCCACCTTCAAGGTTCTGGTGACGGCCGCAGCCCTCGGCAAGGGGACGACACCGGACGATCAGCTCACTGCAGCGCCGACCATCACGCTCCCCGACACCAACACCACGCTGGAGAACTACAACGGCAGTACCTGTGGCAGTGCCCAGACCGCCTCTCTGCGTGAAGCTTTCGCACGGTCCTGCAACACCGCTTTCGTCGAACTCGGCATCAAGACCGGTGCCGATTCACTGCGCGAGACGGCGAGTGCGTTCGGTGTCGGAGAAGACACGACGTCGGTTCCGCTCCCGGTTGCGGACAGCACAATCGGCAGCATTCCCGACGATGCCGCACTCGGGCAGTCCAGTATCGGCCAGCGCGATGTCGCGCTGTCACCGCTGCAGAACGCGGTCATTGCAGCAACGATCGCCAACAACGGAGTGCGGATGGCTCCGCACATGGTCAGCCAGCTTCAGGCTCCTGATCTGTCGAATCTGGCGACGACGAACCCCGAGTCGGAGGGCCAGGCGATCAGCCCGGACGTCGCGTCGACGCTCACCAGCCTCATGGTCGGATCCGAGAACAACACAAGCGGCGAAGGCAAGATCGCCGGGGTCCAGATAGCGTCCAAGACCGGCACCGCCGAGCATGGAACCGACCCGCGGAACACACCTCCGCATGCCTGGTACATCGGGTTCGCGCCCGCCGAGAAGCCGACCATTGCCATCGCCGTCATCGTCGAGGACGGTGGCGACCGCGCTCTTGCGGCCACGGGCGGTTCTGTTGCCGCTCCCATCGGACGCGCAGTCATTGCTGCCGGATTGCAGGGGAGGTGACCTGAAGATGCCACTGAGCAACGGTGCTGTCATTGCCGAGCGCTACCGACTGCTGCGATTGATCGCAACGGGCGGCATGGGCCAGGTCTGGGAGGCCATGGACAATCGCCTCGACCGCAAAGTGGCCGTCAAGGTCCTCAAAGCGGAGTTCTCCGAGGATCCAGAGTTCCTTCAGCGCTTCCGCTTCGAAGCCCGGACGACGGCTCAGCTCAACCACCCCGGTATCGCCGGGGTCTACGACTACGGCGAGACTCGGGACACTGCAGGCGAATCGCTGGCCTATCTCGTCATGGAACTCGTCAACGGCGAGCCTCTCAACGCAGTTCTCGGGCGTGTCGGCAGACTCCCGCTCGGCCATGCCCTCGACATGCTCGAGCAGACCGGACGGTCACTGCAGGTCGCGCACACAGCAGGTGTCGTCCACCGTGACGTGAAGCCGGGCAACATCTTGATCACACCGGCAGGCCAGGTGAAGATCACGGACTTCGGTATCGCCAAGGCAGTCGACGCCTCACCGGTCACCAAGACCGGGATGGTGATGGGCACCGCCCAGTACATCGCTCCCGAGCAAGCCCTCGGCGAGGAGGCGACGTCCGCGAGTGACGTCTACTCGCTCGGCGTCGTCGGGTACGAGGCCTTGGCGGGTACTCGCCCGTTCGTCGGCGACGGGGCCCTGACCGTCGCGATGAAGCACGTTCGCGAGATGCCTGCACCGCTACCGGCCGATTTGCCGCCGGGAGTGCGCGAACTCATCGAGATCACCATGGCCAAGGATCCAGCTGCTCGATACGGCAGCGGCGGCGAGTTCGCCGATGCCGTCGCAGCGGTTCGTGCGGGACGCAGGCCACCGGCACCCGGTAACGGCCGTGGTCCAGGCACCGGCCGAGTCATGATGCCGGGCGTCGTGCCCGCGCCGAGCAGCACACAGATGATGCCGACGTCGCAGAACCAGTACACCGGACCGAAGACAGGTGGAGTTGCTCCGGCCGTGGCCGACCAGCCCGAGAAGGCCGGTATGTCCTCGGCCCAGAAGGCACTGGCGTGGGGCGCCGGCGGGCTTTTGCTGCTGGCTGTTCTCGTCGGAGGGTTCGTGCTGTTGAACCAGGACAGCCAAACGCCTGCCCGGTTCAACCCTGCCACCACGACCCAGGCTCCCGTCGCCACGACAACGGCGCCCAGGACCACCACCGAAGAGCCGACGACAACAACCCGAGAAACCACGACGACGACAACGCCGCCACCGACAACAACCACCACCACGACCACGGCGCCGACGACAACCACGACTGCGCCGACAACGACAACCACGACCGGCGGCGGCATCACCATTCCCTCGTTCACCCTCCCGGCTATCCCCGGACTCGGCGGTGGCTACGAGGAAGAGCCGCAAGCCTCAGGTGATCCCTTCTCGGACGAAAACAATTCGACCACCGGCGTTTCGGACACTGATCGACAAGGACAGCGATGACGACTCCCCGCGAACTCTCCTCTCGTTACGTGTTGGGAGAGATACTCGGTTTCGGTGGAATGTCCGAGGTCCATCTTGCACGGGACAACCGACTCGACCGCGACGTGGCAATCAAGGTGCTGCGTGCCGATCTCGCGCGCGACCCGACGTTCTATCTGCGGTTTCGCCGCGAGGCGCAGAACGCTGCCGCACTCAATCACCCGGCTATCGTCGCCGTCTACGACACCGGCGAGGCAGAAACCGACGCCGGTCCGTTGCCGTTCATCGTGATGGAGTACGTCGACGGAAACACACTGCGCGACATCGTCAGAGCAGAAGGACCCATGCCTGCGCGGCGAGCGATGGAGGTCATCGCCGACGTCTGTGCAGCACTCGACTTCAGCCACCGCAACGGCATCGTTCATCGCGACGTCAAGCCCGCGAACGTGATGATCAACAACGCGGGCGCAGTCAAGGTCATGGACTTCGGTATCGCGCGCGCCATCGCGGACAGCTCGAGCCCGATGACGCAGACTGCCGCGGTAATCGGTACAGCGCAGTACCTTTCGCCGGAGCAGGCCCGCGGTGAGCAGGTGGACGCACGCTCGGATGTGTACTCCCTCGGCTGCGTGCTGTTCGAAATCCTTACCGGCGAACCGCCGTTCAAGGGTGACTCGCCGGTCGCTGTGGCGTACCAGCACGTGCGTGAAGATCCAGAACTGCCGTCGCTCGTGAACCCTGACATTCCCCGGGAACTCGACTCCATCATCCTCAAGGCAATGGCCAAGAATCCGGCCAACCGCTATCAGTCCGCAGCGGACATGCGCACGGACCTGGTACGCGTCCTCGGCGGGCAGCGGCCGAGCGCACCGACCGTCATGAACGACGAGGACCGCACCACCATTCTCGGTTCGATGGATGCTCGTGCACCGCATCCTCGCCAGACGAGCGGACCGGCCGAGGTCACCTCGGGCCCGAGACGCTCGGACGACAACGAAAAGCCGAAGAAACGCGGCCTCCGTATCGCTCTGCTTGCGGTCGCAGCCGTCGTGATCATCGGCATCATCACGGCATTCCTGGCGTCGCTGAACTCGTCCACCGATCGCGTTACCATCCCCGCCGTCGCCAACCTCGATTCGTCCGAGGCAGCGTCGACACTGCAGGACCTCGGCCTTCGAGTGAACATCCAGGAAAAGCCCGACGCGTCGATCCCCTCGGGAAAAGTGATCGGGTCTCAACCTGCATCGGGTAGCGAGGTGGACTCACCGAGCAACGTGAACCTCGACGTCTCGACCGGTCCTGCGCAGGTTCAGGTGCCGCCGCTGAGCGGCAAGACACAGCAGCAAGCCGCGCAGGCCCTCACTGCACTTGGACTGCAGGTGGACGGCACCGTCGCGCGGGTCACGTCGACGCCCGAAAATCTCGACAAGGTCATCGAGCAGAACCCGTCGTCCGGGGTCGGGATCACTGTCGGGTCGTCGGTCAAGATCACGCTCGGTAGCGGACCCGCGGAAATTCGCGTGCCCAATGTAGCCGGACAGCAGGTGGAGGTTGCGCAACCCAACATCGAAGGTGCGGGCTTCAAGGTCGAGATCGAGAACATCGACTCGGGCCTGCCGGTCGGCGAAGTAGTCTCGACCGACCCGGCAGGTGGCACGAACGTGACCGAGGGCAGCACGATCACGTTGCGCGTCTCCAACGGAGACAAAATTCCGATGCCCGACCTGCTCGGACTGACGCAGGCTCAGGCACTCTCCGCGATGCAAGCTGCGGGATGGACGGGTACGAGTTCCAACATCGTCACCGGAACTCGGCCTCAACTCGACGCCACGATGGTCGGCAAGATCGTCAACCAACAGGAGCCTGCGGGGTCGGAGATCACGAAGACTCAGACCGTCAACGTCGAACTCGCAATTCTGGGGATCCCCGGTCGTTGATCCGAACCGCCGATCGGGCTAGCTCGAGGTCGTAGGAGCGAACGCTTCCGCGACCTGGGCCTCGAGTTGCCCGATCAAAGCGTCGTCCTGTTGCCGGCCGCACACGGTCAGCCAGTTGGACAGCATCCTGTGTCCGCCCTGCGTGAGGATGGATTCAGGGTGGAACTGAACCCCATGAATCGGCAGTTCACGGTGGCGCATCGCCATCACGAGCCCCGAATCGGTCCGTCCGGTGACCTCCAGCTCGGCAGGAATTGTCTCGGACGCGACGGTCAGTGAGTGGTAGCGCGTGGCGGTGAACGGATCAGCAAGGCCGGCGAGCACACCGACGCCGGAGTGGTGAACCAAGCTCGTCTTACCGTGCAGGAGTTCGGGAGCGCGGTCCACAGTCGCTCCGAAGGCGGCCCCGATCGCCTGGTGGCCGAGGCACACACCGAGCAAGGGGGTGGCGGCCTTCGCCGCGGCGGTCACCAAATCCATGGTGGCGCCCGCCCGCTGCGGAGTACCCGGACCTGGGCTGAGCAAGACTCCATCGAAGTCGCGAACTACGGCGTCCCGGTCGTCGAGCCTGGAATCATCGTTGCGCCAGACCTCGGCGTCGACCCCGAGCTGGCCGATGTACTGAACGAGATTGAAAACGAAGCTGTCGTAGTTGTCGACGACGAGGATGCGCATGCGCCCCAGAATAGGTCAGCCGCGCTCACCCAGGTTGTCCGCCTTGTACAGGCTCGGCGTAGCGCATTCGGATCGTGCCGTCGTACGCCGGCACCGTCAGGTCCTGGGACGCGTTCGCACGGTAGCCAAGGCCATATCTCAATGCGTACTGCTTGAACACCCGAACGCCAGGAGCATTGTCCAGTGCCTTCGACAACGCAGCAGGGTCGCCCAGCGCCGACACGACGTACGGGGGGCTGTAGGTGCGGCCGTCCAGAAGCAGCGTGTTACCGATACAGCGTGGGGCGATTCGACTGACGATGCGCTGATCCTGCATGGCAATCGCCCCTGCCCCGCCGGACCACAGAGCATTGAGAACGCTCTGAATGTCCTGCTGGTGGACGACGAGATCATTCGGGGAAGCATCGGAGGCGTATCGGCCGTCCTGTCCCCGGGGCGCGTCGGTCAATGTGACGACGATGCCCGAGCCGGACTGGGCATCGAGACCGGCGGGGGCGCTCAATCGGTCTGTCTGCGACCGAGCCACACCCACATCGGAATTGTTTCTACCCGCCGCGACCTGTAGGGCGTCCACCCGAGCAGTCAGGTCGTCGCGAACGGCCTCGGCATCGTCGGCGCTGCTCTGAGCGTCACGGACGAGGCTGGACAGCCGCGTGGTGTCACTGCGGCGGATCTCGTCACCGTGCGAGAACTGCCTCGTCGTGGCCAGAAGAATTCCGACGACGAGGCACACGGCAAGTACCAGGATGCCCCAAACCCGTGGCGCGGCACCCTGTAGGCGCGAAGTTTCCGAAGCCATCGCCTCTCCGGTGCTCTCCTGTGTGTTTCTGCTGAGCTAGCGTGTACTTGGCATGTGCTCGTTTTCGGGCGCATACCGTGAAAAATCACGCTACCTGCTCGCTGGGCGACACTGGTGTCGAGGGCTGGAACCGTGGCCGATCGGCGGGAAGAGTTATCCACAGCCCCTCGGTGCGGTCGTCCACAACCTTGTGTCTACAACCTTGTGCCACCTATCGACTTTGCGACAACGAAGGAGAAGACATGCCGAAATCGAAGGTTCGGAAGAAGAAGGATTATGTGATTGCACCGGGGTCGCGCACCCCCGGTGCAATCAAGTCCGGCCCGTCAAGCCCGTTCTATGTCGCGGTGATGCTCGGATTCATGCTGGTAGGGCTGCTGTGGCTGCTTGTCTACTATCTCGCTGCCGAAAATATCGGGTGGATGAACAGCCTCGGTGCATACAACTTCTTGATCGGATTCGGCTTCATGGTGGTCGGCCTCGCGATGACGATGCGTTGGAGATAAACAGGGCGTTGGAGAAAAACGAGGTGCTCATAAGGCGTCCATGTGTAGGTGCTCCCCGCTTAGTTACACCGGTGTCATTCATCCCCAATGTGGATAAAGCCTGTGGATAACTTTTCCGACGGTCCACAGCCTGTGGACAAAGAGGCGTGGGCGACGCCCATCGCCGCGGTCGTTGCGCTCACTGTTGGCGGATTTGTGCTGGTCGTAGCCGCAGCGCTGACCAACACCGATCCTGCCGGGCGTTTATTGATCTCCCTCGGAGCCATTGGCCTGTGGATAATCGCCGGTTTGGCGGCGTATCAGCGGCCGCGCCTGTGGATAGATGCAGGCGCGTTGTCGATGAAGCGCCTGACCGGTGTCCGGACGTACCGACGTGACGAGATCGTTCGGATCAAGCTGGTCCGTTACCCCCGGCTGGGCCGGCGGGTGCCGATGCTCGAGATCGACGTCGTACGCGCGGGCGATACCGAAGATCGCCTCATCATTTTTGGGCGCTGGGATCTAGGAACGGACCCGCAGGACGTGTACGACACTCTCGAGCGGCACGGGCTGGTTCCGCCAGAGCGCTAGCCTGACGTCGAATTGCGAGTAGTTACAGGCCCATCTGCGAACGCAGATCGAGCACGCGGAAACCGATTACGGCCAGCGCCAGTACAGCCACACCGGCGACGGCGATCCAGCCGATCCTCGGTGAACGGACGCTCCCCGGTACGAACAGGATTGCGGCGGTAGCAAGCGCACCGGCCGCCAGTCCGCCCATATGCCCCCAGAGTGAGATGCCGGGGAGCGAGATGCTGATGACGATGTTGAGCCCGATCACCACCAGCACCGGCGTCGGGCTGCGTTTAAGTTTGAGCAGGATGACCGCTTGCGCTCCCAGCAGGCCGAAGATCGCCCCGGAAGCACCCGCGGTCACGGTGGTTGGATTCTCGAGGACCATCACCGAGGCGCTGCCGCCGAGCAGCGACACGGCGTACACCGCTATGTAGCGGGCACGACCGAGAATGGCCTCGACGTCGCGGCCGATGATGTAGAGCGCGAACATGTTGACGAGCAGGTGGATCGGCCCGATGTGCAGAAACCCGCTGCCGAGGAGTCGTTCGACGTCACCCGTCGCCACCGCGGGCGGAAACAACGCCCAGGCTTGGAACAGCGGGGATCCGACTGTGTTGTCGATGAGGCTGCGCGATTGAAGGGCAGTCACGGCGAACGCCAGTACGTTCAAGCCCATCAGGATGTACGTGACGAGTCCGTACCTGGACCCCGACCGGGCACCTGCCACGGTTCGAGCCGGGCGAACCGAAGCACTCCCCGCCCGGACGCACTCGGTGCAGTGCTGCCCGACCGACGCCGAATGCAAGCACTCGGGGCAGGCCGGTCGCCCGCAGCGCGAGCAAGCAAGACCGGTGGGACGGTCGGGATGCGCGACGCACCTCGACTGAGGCGGGGTGGGCTCGTTGCCGTACGCGCCACCCCAGCCGGGGTTCGTCATCGTGAAATTCTTCCGCGGATCTCGGGGAGCGTCAGGCCAGCGTGATGCTGTTGATGACGACCTCGTCGACCGGGCGATCGCCGCGTCCGACAGGCGTGCCGGAGATACTGTCGACGACCTTCTTCGATGCCTCGTCGGTCACCTCGCCGAAAATGGTGTGCTTCCGGTTGAGGTGAGGCGTCTTCGTCGTGGTGATGAAGAACTGCGATCCGTTGGTTCCGGGTCCGGCGTTGGCCATGGCCAGCAGGTATGGACGGTCGAAACCGAGCTCCGGGTGGAATTCGTCGCCGAACTTGTAGCCGGGGCCGCCGGTGCCGGTGCCGGTGGGGTCGCCACCCTGAATCATGAAGTTGTCGATGACGCGGTGGAAGACGGCGCCGTCGAAGAACGGCCCGGTCTTTCCACCGGACGCGTTGGTCGTCGTGTACTCCTTGGAACCGTCGGCGAGACCGGTGAAGTTTTCGACTGTCTTCGGCGCGTGGTTGCCGAACAGATCGATGACGATGTCGCCGCGGTTGGTGTGCAGCGTTGCCGTGGATGTCTTGTTTGGTGAAGTCACACCCCCATCGTGCCACTGACGCCCATCTTGCAGCCACTGACGCCCGTCTTGCAGGTGAGGCAACCGTCTTTCGAGGACCGAATATGGAACAGTGGAGCCATGACGAGCACATCGAAGTCTGCACCGTATCGCGATGTCGCCGCGAAGACCGGGACCACTCTGGTGCGGGCAGCGAAGGTTTTCGGAACCGGGTCTGCTGGTATCGGACTTCAACTCGCGACTCGCGGATACAGCCTCGCCAAGCACGAACTCGAGCGCCGAAAGGTTCGTCGAGCGTCCAAGGTCACAGCCCAGCCGCGAGTCTGCTCTCGCAACAAGAAGCTGATCGCACTGGGCGCGGTGGCAGGTGTCGCGGCGGGCGCTGCGCTCCTCGCGGCGAAGCGCAGGCACACCCCCGAGCCTCCAGCGGACGCCCCGCCAAGCCTCGAGGACTACGCCGATACCCCGATGAACGGGTCGGCAGCGCCTACACCGACGACGCAGTAGCCGCCGCACAGTCGTTCACTCAACCTGGGATCTCGGCCGAACGGCCCGCGACCACCAACGCAACGTTTTTCTGAGTCACTGTTCCGTCGGTCAAGTACTCACTGTGGCCGTGACTCGGTGCCAGGGCGGTGTCCGATCGGGTTGCCAACGGTACGACGCCTGCCTTCTCACTCGGATCCCCGCCGAAGATCCCGAGGTCAGCGATGACATCGCCTCTGCTCTCTCCCACGAACACATGCTCCGGTGGGACGGAGAGGGTGTCGATTCGATCCACTCCGAGACCTGGTGACCCCAGCGCCACCATCTCGTCGACGCCGGTGGAGTCCACACCCTTCGATGCCAGTGCGGCGGTGAGGGATCCATACGAATGGCCGAGCAGAGTCAGGTGCGGATCCTGCGAGCGTGAGGCATCGAGTCCATCGAGAAAGCTCGTCAGACGTGGTGAGCCGAGCGCGGCGGCCATCGGCGACATCACCGTCGTACGCGGATCCAACAGACTCCAGCCGAGATGGGGAGCCTGATAGTTCATCCACGTCACGCATGCGACGGTCTCACCGCTCGGAAGTGCATGCTCGACGGTATTCTCGAGACCGTCCATGTCCTGGTCGTACCGGCGCATGTCACCGGCGACGTCCGAATCCAACCCCGGCACGAATACTGCGACATGCGTTGCCGTGTGCACATCGCCGACCGCGATGGCAGCCAATGTCTGCTCCGCACTCGTGTTGTCCAACACCAACAATTGACGGTGTCCCGTGTCCAGGGTTTCAGCGATCTCGTCCAGGGCCTCCAGCCGCTTCTCGGTCTGCTCGAGCCCGGCGTCGGCGTTGCCGAACAGACCGCCGAAATGATTGTTGCCGAGTCGCACTCGGAGGTCTGCAGCGACTCCTAGCAGTCTCGTCCGTTCGAGCACCAACATTCGCCTGTTCGCGGAGTCGCGGATGTCTGCCGGAATGCCGTCGAGATTGCCGATCACACCTGGCTGCTCGACGAGCAGAGTCGTGCGCTGCGCCGAAGTCAACGCGTCCCAGTACGCGGCGTTCGCGGGCGCGGTGGCCAGGTCGAGGTCGGGCTGGGCAGCAGCCGAACCCGGTCCGGTCGGCGTTCGATCGATTGCAGCCGCAGCGTCGTCGTCGATCTCGGTTGCCCTGGCAAGCGCTGCCCGGACGCGTTCCTCGATCTCCCGCCTCATCCTTGTGCGGTCGCGGGCTGCGGTCCACGCATCACCGGATGCTGTGGCGTAGACACCGAGTGCGTCGACGATGTTCCCCGTCACTTCGACGACCATCGTGTTGGTCTCTGCCATGTCTTCACAGTCACGTACCACCGCGGACAGCGGATACATCGAAGTCGCAAGTCCGGCAACACATACACCGACCCGGCTGAGTTCGTTTGTCTGCCCGAGAAAGTCGTCGTGAATGGCCAAGATTGCTCGACGTGCGGCATCTGCCGCATCCCCGTACCACCGCAGCAGCCCCACAGCGTCGATCAGAGACTCGGTCTCCCGGCGGAGTGCGTCGGCGATTCCGATCAACCGACCGCCGAGCGCGGCGACTTCGGAGGCGTTCCAACTCTGAATCTCGCTCCACACAACCATCATTCGCCCCCACCAGCCGACTCGACCGTCGACCCGCTGGTCGACCTGTGAGTAGTACACACCAGTGAGGAGCGAGACCGCCGAAATCTATCCACAGCCTGTGGATGAATCCTGTGGAGCGTGAGTCAGCGTGCTATTCTCCACTCCGTTTCATCGGACCCGGGCTGCTGCGCGCGCTGAACCTGCTGATTTCGTGGACGACTTCGCTTGGCCCGGTATAGGTCTGCGTCGGCCGCTCGGTAGATTTCCACCCACCCACGCGCGGCAGGCATACACACCAGACCCACGCTCCACTCGGCGCGATGCGCACGGCGCAGGCGGTCGATGATCTGCCACGCCTCGGCTTCGAGGACTCCCGGCATGAAGAGAACGAACTCGTCACCTCCGAGTCGCCCCACGACGTCCCGACGACTCAGCTCGGCCTTCCATGCCTTCGACACACGGGCAAGCAGTACATCGCCGGCGATATGTCCGTACTCGTCGTTGATCTGCTTGAAATTGTCCAGATCCATCACTGCCATGCTGACCGAAAGACCGCGCGCTGCGCATATCGGCAGAATCTTCTCGACCTTCGATTCGAATCCGAACCTGTTGAGCAAACCGGTCAGCGCGTCATGCGTTGCCGAGTAACGCATCCGCCGCGCGAACGCACCGAACACTTCGGTAGCCCCCACCACACCGAGTGCGATGAGAACGTACGAGATGAACGAAGACCCGAACGGTCCGACGGCGGCGCCGAAAACAGCTGCGACTGCCAGCAGCGCAACCCAAATGCCCGCGGTGCGTTCGGACCAGAACGCACCGATGTGCATACCGAGGAACATCGTCGCCAATACACCGATCAAGAATCCCGGCAGGGTGTCGGTTGCAACGAATGCCAGTGCAACAGCAACGATCGACATCGCCGTGACCGTTCCGACAGTTCGTTTGGGACTCGGCCTCTTCGTTCGCAACAACAGGACGATGGACGCGATGCCGAGGGTAATCGAGCCGACAACGGCAAACCTGCCCAACGAGCTCGTTGTACTCCAGGCAGCACTGCTACCGGCCGCGTACAGCACAGTGGTACCGCCTGCGTACACCAGTAGCGTAAGCCCCGATTCGTCGAGCTTGGGCGTCTTGGCGAGCATCCAGTCGATCATGGGCGGGAGACCGAATACGGAGACCGCTGAGCCCCGCTCATCGCCACGCCAGGCGTGACTACCGAGGATGTGACTACCGGGGATGAGGGTGCAGCGGATGAGGGTGCAGCGGTCCGACCAAAACGATTCAGCACTACCGACCTCCCCCACGACATCGCGCTCGGCGCCTCTGGCCATGTCTGTCGTGCGGGACTTTAACACTTTCTACCGACATTCGACCTGGCACCGAGCAATGAAGCCACCAGGGTTGTGACGATTGCTGGCAACCGCAGTAGTCAGGAGGCGAGCGCGGCCTCCCGTGCAAGCAGCCGATCACGCGACTCTTCGAACTTCGACGCCTTCATCAACAGGTCCTCCGTGAACTCCGCCAGCCGATCACGATCCTTCTCACCTTCGCCGGAGAAGTCGTTGCGCTCGAAGATCTGCCATTTGCGCAAGACGGGCATCAACACCTCGTCCAGGTGCTGCCGCAGATCGTAGATTCCATACTTGGCCAACTGCATCGCGTTCTTCCTGAAATTGGGCATGTTCAGGCCGGGCATTGCAAAATCGGTGACCACGTCGGCAATGGCGCGCACCATCTGGTCCGGTGTGAGATCGAGTGCCGCAGCACCCAGATTTCGGTAGAAGATCATGTGCAGGTTTTCGTCCGCGGCAATGCGAGCCAGCATCTTGTCCGCCACTTCGTCGCCGCACGCGTGTCCGGTATTGCGATGCGAGACACGCGTGGCAAGTTCCTGAAGCGTCACGTACGCCACCGAGTGCAGGAAGTTCTTCCCGTCCATCGGGGCATCTACTCCCGTGGTCATATGCTGCATCCGTGCTCGCTCGAGCTCGACGGGGTCGACTGCCCGCGTCACCACGAGATAGTCGCGCATGACGATGCCATGGCGGTGCTCCTCGGCCGTCCATCGCCCGACCCAGGTTCCCCACGCACCGTCGAGCGAGAAGTTGTCGGCCAGTCCCCGGTGGTACGACGGAAGGTTGTCCTCGGTGAGCAGATTGGTGATCATCGCCGTACGAGCGAGATCGGACAACGATGACTGCGACTCGTGCCAGTCGTCGCCACCCATGGCAGCGAAGTTTCGTCCTTCGTCCCAGGGAATGTAATCGTGGGGATGCCACTCCCTGGCCATCGACAGATGTCGATCGAGGTTCTGGGTGAGTGTCTCGTCGAGCTCTGTCAGCAGTTCGGTGTGTTCGAGGTAACGCATAGTCATCTTTCCTTTGTTCAGGAGAGCATTCGATCGACACCCGGGTATGAATCCTCGAACGGCAAGGCGCACTGACCAGATCGGTGGCACGCGGAGGGCTCGCGGCGTGGGCGATCGCACCCCCCTGCGGTGCGACCGCTCCACGAGCACTTCCTGGAGATCGACTTCGCACCGAACGGTAGGCGCTGCACATCACCTGTGTCTCGGGCGCACAGATTCTCTGGACAGGTCCACACCGACTTCTACCTGGGTTGGAACCGATCACAACACCCGTTGGAAACCCATCTGCACGCTCGAGCTGGTCCGACCCCGTACAGCTGAGCCCGACGTAAGCCTGAATTTCCCCGCGAACGAAAAAAGACGCCCAGCTGATGCTGGACGTCTTTTCCACTGTGGAGCCTAGGAGATTCGAACTCCTGACATCTGCCTTGCAAAGGCAGCGCTCTACCAACTGAGCTAAGGCCCCGGGTCGTGGCTTTCAAAATATACTAACTTCGCAAGCGAACAATACCCTACACTCTTGCGACCAACGAACTTCTCACGAAGGTGAAAGCTTGTGCCAGACACCATCTCCGCTACGTGCAGTACGTATCTTCGACGCCGCCACAACACTTGCAGCCACCGCCGCGACAAAGAGAAGAATCTTCACAGAATCTTTCCCTCTCAGTATCGTTCGGTGTGGGCCTAGGAGGACTTGAACCTCCGACCTCTTCCTTATCAGGGAAGCGCTCTAACCGCCTGAGCTATAGGCCCGCGTACCTCGATTCGCGTGAAGATTTCTCTTCTCGAACCGAGGAGTGAGGTTACCGTATCGAACCGCTGTACTCCAAAACGTCTCGACACGGCCCCTCGTCCGCTGCGCTCAGTCTCGATCCGCCAGCGTCACTTCGACGCCGCCGACCAGGTCTGATGACAAGTTGTAGATGAACGATCCAATGGTCGTCAGAGCCGTGAACAAGACAACGTTGATGATGCCGATCACAGCTGCGTAACCGAAGACCTGACCGGCACTGACCAGACCGCCATCCCCTGATTCGTTGACGATCTCGGTGAACGCACTGTTCAGGCGATCCCAGACGCCCATGCCGTCCAGCACCGCGTACAGCAGGCCGATCGCAACCATCCATACGAAGAACAGCGAGACGGCGATAACGAGCGAGATCTTGAGCGTCGACCATGGATCGATCTTCCGCAGTTGGATCGTCGCACGCAGGACATCACCTCCCTCGCGGGGATCGACCGCAGCAGGCTGAGCAACCTGTCGAGTCTCGGCCGCCGGGCCGGAGTGGCGAACCTCCGACAGGTCCGGCATGTCCTTCGCGAGATCCTTGCGCTCGATGTGCCGTGTGGGTCCGTCGATCACCGCTGCCTTCGACTTCGCGGCCTCGCGGCGCTGAGTCTTCGCGTCCGGATCCTCGGCGTACCCCGCTTGGCGAACTGCGGCAACCGACGTTGCAGCCGCCGCGGACTCCACTGGACCGCCCTGCGGAAGAGAACCTCCACGAGCGGACAGATTGGTCTGCGGTTGGTTCTGGGTGTTGTTCGGTACTTGAATCTGGGGCCCGCGGGCATCGCCGCCCTGCTGCGGATTCCTCTGCCCACGCTGCCACGGGGGTGGTCCTGACGGCGCGCCCTGGTTCGGGTTGCCCTGGTTCGGGTTGCCCTGAACTGGGTGCGACTGGACCGGACTCGACTGCGTGGGTGCACCGGGCCGAGGAGGTTGTGCTCCGGCCGCACGGAGCGAATCCAGATGCTCGGATGCACCCGTCGAGGAATCGCTTTGCTGCTCGACCCGTGGAGCGGCTTGTGTCGGGGGCTGCTGCTCGGCCACCGGCCGTGGTGCCACCGGCGGCCGCTGGGTAGGAGGCTGAACACTTGGAGACTGGAGAGTCCGAGCATCCGCTGTAGAGCGACCCGCAGACGCTGGGGCCTCCTGCCGTTCTGCCGGAGCAGGCTGACCCGCCGACTGAGGAGCAGCTGGCCGCTCGGGCGACGGAGATGCAGCCGGAGCCGCGGGACGCTGAGCCGAGCCCGGACGACCGGGGACTTGTCCCGCGGCCTGAGGTCCACGCGCCTGCGGACGTGCATCCTGCGGACGTGCACCCTGCGGAGGTGGCGTTGCAGCAGCAGGTCGAGCTGCAGGCTCGCCGTCTGGCCTCGTCGCGGGCTGCGGCCGCGCGGGCTGGCGCGGCTGCTCGGCCTGCTCACTCGACGGAACGGGCCTGCTACCAGGCCTGTTGGGAGTGCTCACTACGACTCCTTCGGTGTTTCGTCTTCGGCAGGAACTGCGCCCGGCTCCGGGTCGTGCTCGTCGGCGTTACGGGCTATGGCGAGAAGTGTGTCGCCTTCCCCGAGATTCATCAACCGAACGCCCTTCGTCTGTCGACCGGCCTTCCGCACCTGCTTCGCTGCGGTACGGATTACGCCCCCACCCGAGGTGATTGCGTACAGCTCGTCGTCGTCGTCGACGATGAGAGCCCCTACCAGGGTGCCACGCTTCACGTCGTACTGGATTGTCAGCACGCCCTTTCCGCCACGGCCCTGCTGCGGGTAGTCCTCCATCGCAGTGCGCTTGGAATATCCACCGGACGTCGCGACCAGCAGATACTTGTTCTCGCGGACCACGTTGAGAGACAGCAGCTGATCCTCGCCGTTGAATCGCATGCCCTGCACGCCGGAGGTGGCCCGGCCCATGGGGCGGAGAACCTCGTCGGTAGCGGAGAAGCGGATCGACTGTCCCTGCGCGGAGACGAGAAGAAGATCGTCGTCGGAGGATGCGAGTACGGCGCCGACCAACTCGTCGTCACCACGCAGGTTGACGGCGACAATTCCGCCGCTGCGGTTGGAGTCGAAGTCGGTGAGCTTGGACTTCTTGACCAAGCCACCCTTGGTGGCGAGCACCAGGTAGGGAGCATCTTCGTAGGTCTGAATCTGGATGACCTGAGCGATTCGCTCGTCCGGCTGGAATGCGAGCAGGTTCGCTACGTGCTGGCCTCGAGCGGTTCGGTTCGCCTCGGGCAGCTCGTACGCCTTTGCGCGGTAGACGCGACCCTTCGTGGTGAAGAACAGGATCCAGTCGTGCGTGGAGCACACGAAGAACTTGCTGACGATGTCGTCCGTCTTGAGTCCCGCGCCCTGCACGCCCTTGCCGCCCCGCTTCTGCGAACGGTAGAGATCGGTCTTGGTGCGCTTGGCATATCCGGTTTCGGTGATCGTCACGACCACGTTTTCCCGCGCGATGAGGTCTTCGTCGTTGACGTCGCCGTCGCTCGCGATGATGCGGGTACGACGGTCGTCACCGAACTTCTCGATGATTTCGCCGAGTTCGTCGCGCACGATCTGACGCTGACGCTCCGGCCTGGCCAGAATGTCCTGCAGATCGGCAATCTCGATTTCGATCTCGGCCAACTCGTCGATGATCTTCTGACGCTCGAGGGCAGCGAGCCTGCGCAACTGCATCGCAAGGATGGCGTCTGCCTGGATGGTGTCGACGTCGAGAAGGTCGATCAATCCGGTGCGTGCGGCATCGACGTCGGGTGAACGACGAATGAGCGCGATGACTTCGTCGAGCGCATCGAGCGCCTTGACCAGACCACGCAGAATGTGGGCCCGTTCCTCGGCCTTGCGCAACCGGTAGCGGGTGCGTCGAACGATGACCTCGAGCTGGTGCGCCACGTAGTAGCGAATCATCTGGTCGAGACGAAGGGTCCGCGGAACGCCATCGACGATGGAGAGCATGTTCGCACCGAAGCTGGTTTGCAGCTGCGAGTGCTTGTACAGGTTGTTGAGCACCACCTTTGCGACAGCGTCGCGCTTGATGGTGACGACAATTCTCATACCGACGCGGTCCGAGGACTCGTCGTCGATCTTGGAAATTCCGGCCAGCTTGCCGTCACGAACCTGCTCGTGAATCGACTGAATCATGTTGTCCGGGTTGACCTGGAAGGGCAATTCGGTGATCACGATGGTCGTACGGCCCATCGTGTCTTCTTCGATCTCGACGACGCCGCGCATACGGATGGATCCACGGCCCGTCGAATAGGCGTCCAGGATTCCCTGGCCGCCGACGATGAGTCCGTGGGTCGGAAAGTCCGGGCCTTTGACGCGTTCCATACAGGCGGCGAGCGTTGCTTCCTCGTCCGCCTCGTGATTGTCGAGTGCCCAGAAGACGGCCTCCCCGAGCTCGCGAAGATTGTGCGGCGGGATGTTGGTCGCCATGCCGACGGCGATGCCGTTGGAACCGTTCATCAACAGGTTCGGCACACGAGCCGGAAGTACCGTCGGCTCTCGAGTCTTGCCGTCGTAGTTGGGGATGAAATCGACGGTGTCCTCGTCGATGTCGCGCAGCATTTCCATCGCGAGCGGCGTGAGGCGTGCCTCGGTGTAACGCATCGCGGCCGCGCCGTCGTTACCCCTCGAGCCGAAGTTGCCCTGGCCGTCGACGAGTGGATAACGCATCGACCACGGCTGAGCCAGTCGCACCAGCGCGTCGTAGATCGACGTGTCACCGTGCGGATGGTAGTTACCCATCGTTTCGGCAACGGGGCGGGCAGATTTCACGTAGCTGCGGTCCGGGCGGAAGCCCGAGTCGTACATCGCGTACAGCACGCGGCGGTGCACCGGCTTGAGGCCGTCACGCACCTCGGGAAGGGCACGCCCGACGATGACGCTCATGGCGTAATCGATGTAGCTGCGCTGCATTTCCTGCTGGATGTCGACCGGATCGATCCGGTCTCCACCTTCTGCGTTGGTCGTCTGTCCGGGAGGCCCGACAGGAGGCTCGGTTATATCCGACATCTAAACTCCTTCAAAGTCTTTGTGGCGAAGCAGGTTTCAGGCCTAGACGTCCAAGAAACGAACATCCTTGGCGTTGCGCGCGATGAAACTGCGTCGGGCACTGACGTCTTCACCCATGAGCACACTGAACAGTTCGTCTGCTGCGGCGGCATCGTCGAGCGTGACGAGTCGAAGCACTCGAACGGAGGGGTCCATCGTGGTCTCCCACAGTTCCTTGGCGTTCATCTCGCCGAGGCCTTTGTAGCGCTGGACTCCGTCTTCGACGTTGATCTTCCTCTTGTTCGCAATACCCGCCTCGAGCAAACCGTCGCGCTCGCGGTCGGAGTAGGCGAAATCAGGCTCGCCGCGGCTCCACTTGAGCTTGTACAGAGGTGGCATTGCGAGATACACGTGGCCGTTCTCGATGAGTGGACGCATGAAACGGAACAGCAGCGTCATGAGCAGCGTCGAGATGTGCTGGCCGTCGACATCGGCGTCGGCCATCAGGACGATCTTGTGATAGCGCAGTTTGGCGAGATCGAACTCGTCGTGGATGCCGGTGCCGAACGCGGTGATGATCGACTGGACTTCGTTGTTCTTGAGGACGCGGTCGATGCGTGCCTTCTCGACGTTGATGATCTTTCCGCGCAGCGGCAGGATCGCCTGGAACATCGAGTCACGACCGGACTTTGCCGAACCACCGGCGGAGTCGCCCTCCACGATGTAGATCTCGGACTTGCTCGGGTCGTTGGACCGGCAGTCCGCGAGCTTGCCCGGCAGACCGCCGATGTCGTTGGCACTCTTCTTGCGCACCAGCTCGCGAGCTTTACGTGCAGCCATGCGTGCCTGCGCCGACGAAACGGCCTTGTTGATGATCGTTTTCGCGTCGGCCGGGTTGGACTCGAACCAGTGCGCGAGGTGCTCGTTGCACGCCTTCTGCACGAACGAGCGGACTTCGGTGTTGCCGAGTTTCGTCTTCGTCTGCCCCTCGAACTGTGGCTCACCGACACGAACGGAGATCACAGCGGCGAGACCTTCACGGATGTCGTCGCCGGTGAGCTTGTCGTCTTTCTCCTTGACGAGCTTTTTCTCCTTCGCGTACTTGTTCACCGTCGCGGTGAGAGCAGTACGGAAACCTTCTTCGTGGGTGCCACCCTCGTGGGTGTTGATCGTGTTGGCGAACGTGTGCACGGACTCCGAGTAGCCGGCATTCCACTGCATCGCGACCTCGACCTCGTGGCCCTCACCCTTGGCGGTGAAGCCGACGACCGAGTTGTGGATGGGTGTCTTCTTCGCGTTGATGTGCTTGACGAAGTCGATCAGGCCGTCGGGGTAGTGGTACGAGCGCTTACGCGCCTTCGCAGGCTTGGCGGCGACAGCCTCCGCTTCTTGTTCTTCGGCGGACTTCGGCGCCAGCGCGGTCTCGCCGAGCTCTTCCTCGGTAACCTCGGCGACGGCAGTTCGCTCGTCCGTGAAGTTGATGGTCAGTCCCTTGTTGAGGAATGCCATCTCCTGCAGGCGGCGGTGCACTGTCTCGAAGCTGAAATCGAGGGTTTCGAAGATCTTGCCGTCCGGCCAGAACCGCACCGTTGTGCCTTGCTTGTCCGTCTTGTCGACGATATCCAGCGGGCCGGGCTTCGCGTAGTTGTACGTCTGCTTGTACAGGTTGCCGTCACGAGGGGCGATGGTCAGCTCGACTTTGGTCGAGAGTGCGTTGACCACCGAAATACCGACACCGTGCAGGCCACCGGACACCGCGTACGAGTCGGAGTCGAACTTGCCGCCTGCGTGCAGCTGGGTCATGACGACCTCGACCGTGGGAACGCCGGAGGAGTGGGTTCCGACTGGAATTCCTCGACCATCGTCGACGACCTCGACGCTGCCGTCCTCATGAATCGTCACATCCACGGTGGTGGCGTATCCCGCCATGGCCTCGTCGACCGAGTTGTCGACGACTTCCCAGATCAGATGGTGCAGACCGCGCTCTCCGGTGGATCCGATGTACATACCGGGCCTCTTGCGGACTGCTTCCAGTCCCTCGAGCACGGTAATCGACGAAGCGCTGTAATCTTTGTTCTCGGTCTTGCCTGACTTTTCGGCAGCCACGGTTCGGTTGTTCTCCTTTACGCGTCGGAAGACCATCGCACCGAAGTGCCGCCCCATGCACCGGAAGGTGCCAGGGCAAGGAGCCGCCTCCCCATGCCGAAGGCCCGGGTGAGTCCTCGCATGAAAAGGAGCCGATTCCGTCAGGCTTCTCTGTTACCAGTCCATCCTACTGGTACCCAGTGACGGCATGGGGACGATGACACCCCGAAATGCCCCCTGAATGCCTCACAGACGGATTTTTTGCGTCACCGGGGGCAAAGATGGACGGATGATCAGGCTTCGGCGGTCACAGGTCCAGCACGATACGACCGCCATCTGCGCGTGAGACGCAGATCAACATTTCGTCGTGCTGTTCTTCCGGCGTCAATCGGTTTTCCCGGTGATCGGGTGTTCCGACGAGGACACGCGTGCGGCAAGTGCCACAGAATCCCTGCTGACAGGAGTAGGCAACGTTGGGTTTGACCTCTCGAATTGCCTGCAGCGCAGACTTGTCCGCAGGCACGGTGACGATCGTTCCCGAATCGACGAGCTGGACTTCGAATTCCACACCGTCTCGCACCGCGGGCGGCGAGAAGCGTTCGAAATACAGATGTGTCGCGGGCACGTCGTCGAAGGCCAGACGCACCGCATCGATCATCGGGGGCGGACCACAGCAGTACACCGCACCGCCTACGGCAGCAGCGAGAAGTTGCGCAGCGGTCGGTATTCCGTCCACGTCATTGGTGCGGACTACCACTCGATCGCTGTTCCACGACTCGATCTCCTCGAGAAACGGCAACGAATCCCGCGTCCGGCCGCAGTACACCAGATGCCAGTCCATCCCCAGAAGTCGCGCCGATCGCACCATCGGCAGGATCGCGGTGATACCGATCCCGCCGGCGATGAAGACCGCGGCCCCACCGCGCACGAACGGGAACCCGTTGCGTGGCCCTCGCACCGTCAGCCCTGCCCCTAGCTCCAGCGAATGCATCTCGGCCGAGCCCCCACCGCCGTCCGGAACATGGCGCACCGCAACGGTATACGAGCGGCGGTCGGCTGGATCGCCGCACAGCGAATACTGACGCTTGCGTCCGGACGGCAGCTGGAAGTCCATATGCATCCCAGGAGACCACGACGGTAGATCGACGGCTTCGGCAGCGACGAACGTCAACCGAACCACCATCTGATCGCGGCAGAGAACCTCACGGCGCTCGAGTGTCAGTGCCAATTCGCGCGCGAGGGGCGGCGACGCGAAGTCACTGCTGTACTCGCCGTTGTCGAGCAGAGCAAACCATTTGTCCAGCGCATCGGTGACGATGGAGACCGTCTGGTCAGGCACCCCTCGGCCGTACAGGTCGGGTGGAACAGAACGTCCCACTCGATAGCCTTCGACCGTCTTGGTCATTTTGGAGAGAGTCCGGCGTAGGCCCATCGAACGTGTCACTGAGCCGCTGCACGTGCAGCAGGCGAATGTGCGAGGTACTGCACTGCCTGGTCGGTCGACCCCTCCTGTGAGGGGTGGTAGTCGCTGCGGAGGTATCGGAGCGAGGCCTTCCACAACATCGCTGCCGAGGGAAACAGTCCACGCCGGGTAACTCGTCGAAAGTCACCAATGGTGGGACGTCGCTTCTTCGACGGCAACGCCGCCAACGTCGGATCCTGATCCATCAAGTACCGAACACCTCTGGTCCAGAACCAGACCAATGTTGGTGCGATCACGATGTAGGTCCGTAAACGCCGGATCGGCCGAACGTCGAAATACTGCATCACCTCGAACGCAACGGACCTGTGTTCGACTTCCTCGGCACCGTGCCAGCGCAGTAAATCGAGCATCGTCGGGTCGACCTTCACGGCGTCGAGTTCGCGGGCGTTGAGCACCCAGTCTCCGAGGAACGCCGTCAGATGTTCGACGGCGGCGATGAGCGCTACACGCTCGACGAGACTGTTTCTTCCATGGCTGGAGCGATTGCCGAGTGCGCGGCCGAACAAAAACTGCATTTGTTCGACATAAGGAGCCACGTCGATGCCGTGGGCGGTCAGGGAATCGAGAACCTGCGTGTGCGCGGTGGCATGCATTGCCTCCTGACCGATGAAACCGATGACGTCCTCACGAAGCTGATCGTCGTGAATGAGAGGCAATGCCTCCTTGAACGTTCGGACGAACCACTCTTCACCTTCAGGCAGAAGTAGGTGCATCACGTTGAAGAGGTGAGTGGCCAGTGCGTCGTCGTCCACATAATGCAGCGGGAGCGAGCTCCAGTCGAACGCAACATTGCGCGCGTGCAACACAACTCGATCCTCAGGCTTGTCCTCAGGCTTACGGGAAACTCTCACAGGTCCCGGTTGCTCAACAGAAAACACGAGTTCCCTTCGTCGGTGTGACACTTCCTCATGCCATGTTCGAACCCGACACTCGCCACAGCAAAGTAAAACGCTACGGGCACCCGAGTACCAATGCAACCAAGATCACTCTTGGGGTTTCATAAGTAAGTATTAAGAGGGAACAAGACTTTTACCCATAGGTGTCGCGGGGACCGCGCCCTTTTACGTGGCGATCCCCCTTGCGCCAACTCATCGTCGTCGGTCCGTGGATCTTCAGCGATTTCACGACGCCGTGCCCGACGGCCGCGGCGATCTTGGCCAGAATCTGCGGCTGCATCAGCCGAAGCTGGGTTGCCCACGCCGTCGACTCTGCGGTGATGCTGAGAATGCCGTCGTCGAGTTTTGTCGGGGTCGCATGCGAGGCGATGTCCTCACCCACCACCGCAGGCCACCTACCGAGCACCGTGCCCTCCGACACCTTGTCGGACCACCCTCGTTTCTTCGCGATGGATCCAGTGAGCGAGCCGAGCGTCTGCGGATCACGATCGTCGGGTCCGGGGCCAGACCATCCACGCTTGCGTCGCCCGCGCAATGCTCGAACACCACCGGTCGGCGACGACCGGCCCTGTCCGACAGACTTTCCACTGGCTTTCGCGGCCGCACGCGCATCCTCGAGGGCTCGCCGTGCAAGATCGATACCTTTGAGTTCCGGTTCCGGTCCAGACGTTCCCTCAGCTTCATCCTCGTTCATCGATCCACCTCGTCCTCGACCAGAGCATCGATGACCTTGCCGGTATCGGAGACAGTCGAGGTTCGTACCGAATCGCCTTGCTTGGAATCACCTTGCTTGGAATGACTTTCGAAAGCTTCGATATCGAAGCGATGTGCATCGAGCTCCGGCGGGACGTCCTCGCCGACGGCTGCGGTGATCAATACCTGCTCGGCCTCGGCTGCAACCTTGGCAAGAGCACTACGACGCTTACGGTCGAGTTCGGCGAAAACGTCGTCGAGCATCAACACCGGATCGGTTCCTTCCGCACGGAG
Organism: Rhodococcus sp. G-MC3; assembly: GCF_030063335.1. Taxonomy (GTDB): domain Bacteria; phylum Actinomycetota; class Actinomycetes; order Mycobacteriales; family Mycobacteriaceae; genus Rhodococcoides. Next base: position 51,067 of record NZ_JASISW010000007.1, read on the forward strand.
CAAAGCAAAAGACGCTAATCGTAGCGAGAGCGCGAACGACCACGATTCTCCATGGCTTGCAAAGCCTTTGGCTGGTTGTTCACCCAGCACGAGTTCCAGATCGTCCCGATGAGGACCGACAAGGCAGACGCCTCGCTCGATCTCGCGCTGCCGGACCTGGGTGAGCTGATGTAGAAAGGCAGCTTCGAGAACCTCGACATCATCGGGTTCGGGAGTTCGATCGGGTTCGGCGAACTCCGGCGGCAGCGCATCGGCGAGGCTGCAGCGATACACCGTTGTAGCCGAACGTGATTCCGGCGCGATCGACGCATAGGATTCAGTGACATACGGCGTCAGTTCGTGAACCAGCCCGATCCGTGCCGCCAATAACTCGGCGCCGTGCGCGGCCAGATGACCGTCCCACACGTCGAGCGTCGCCAACGCGCTCGCGCCGTCGCTCGAGCGTGACCCCCGCCGAAGGGCACCCCCGGCAGTCTTCAGCAGCGCCGAACGTTGTCTCAGCACTTTCTCGTAATCCGCACGCACACCGGCCATTCGGGGCCGACGAGTCGTGAGGAGCTCGTCGAGATACCGTCGCCGCTCACCTGGGTCGCCTCGTACGAGTGACAAATCCTCCGGCGCGAACAAAACACCGTGCAGTACACCGAGAATCTCACGCGGCCGCCGAACCGGCGACCTGTTCATCCTCGCCTTGTTCGCCCTGCCCGAAACTATCTCGACGTCGATTTCGAGTTCCCGACCACGATTGACCACCGATGCACCGACGAAGGCTCGCTCGGCCCCCACCCTGATCAGAGGAGCGTCATTGGATACTCGATGGGAAGACAGAGTCGAAAGATATCCGAGCGATTCGATCAAATTCGTCTTGCCGTGCCCGTTCGGGCCAACGAACACCATCGAACCCGGCCCGAGATCGATGGTGACGTCGTCCCACGAACGAAAGTCACGCAGGGTGAAAGACCGAACGAACAAAACTAATTCTTGGGATCGGGTGCGCGAAGTGTCTCTTCGGTCGTTGCGCGCTTCACCGCGTGGCCACCGAACTGATTACGCAACGCCGAGACTGCCTTCATTGCCGGTGAGTCGTCCTGACGTGAGGCGAAGCGAGCGAAGAGCGCAGCCGAGATGACAGGTGCCGGAACCGCATGCCTGATCGCCTCTTCCACCGTCCACCGTCCCTCACCGGAATCCTCTGTGTAACCGGAAATCTCGGCAAAATCGGGATCCTGAGCGAGTGCCTGCACCAGGAGATCGAGCAGCCATGACCGCACAACGGTGCCCTTGCTCCATGCCCGCAGCACACCGTGGGTGTCCTGAACCAGCTCTTCGGCCTCGAGGAGTTCGTACCCCTCGGCGTAGGCCTGCATCAATCCGTACTCGATACCGTTGTGAACCATCTTCGAGTAATGGCCGGCTCCCACGGGGCCTGCGTGGACGAAACCGTCGGCACGCTCGCCCTCAGGGCGGAGAGCATCGAAAATCGGCAATGCACGCTCGACGTCCGCGTCCGAGCCACCGACCATCAGGCCGTAGCCGTTCTCGAGGCCCCAGACACCGCCCGAAACTCCCGCGTCGATGTAGCCGATGCCCTTTTCTGCCAACAATGCCGCGTTGGGGCCGTCGTCGGTGAACCTGGAGTTACCACCATCGATCACCAGGTCGCCCTCCTCGAGGGCATCGGCAAGTCCCGAGATGGTCGACCGGGTGATGTCGCCCGATGGAACCATGACCCACACGACCCGAGGGGCTGGAAGCGCATCGGCCAACCCCTGCAGTGAAGGTGTGTCGGTCACCTCCGGCCGCGGGTCGTAGCCGATGACCTCGTGACCGTGAGCGCGCAGACGCTCACGCATGTTGAAGCCCATTTTTCCGAGTCCGACCAGTCCCAGCTGCATGCGGAGCGTCCTTCTCTAGTTACGTCGGTGATGGTACAAGCGCAGCCCTCTCGAGGAGCGCTCACACTCCTGTTTACCGGATCAGCCTGGGAGACGAACCGGCATCAACAGATACGTGTACGCGCTCTGAGGTGCCGGAAACTTGCCCGAAGAATCTGGTACCAGTTCATCATCGGTGGTCGGGCGCAGAACCGCAGGCCTACTCGGTGTCGTGAATCCGAACGTCACCTTTTCGCTGTGCAGCGAATTCAACCCGTCGATGAGGTAACCCGGGTTGAAAGCGATGGTCAGAGCCTCACCCTGGAAATCTGCGAGAAGACCTTCCTCGGCACGACCCGCATCGTCACCACCTGCGGACAACAAAACGCCCTCGGCGGAGAACTCGAGGCGAACCTGTGCGCCGCGCTCGGCGACCAGGGCAACGCGTTTGATCGCCTCGACCAGCGGAGCGATCTCGACGACGGCCACCGCGGTGTGCTCGGGCGGGAGGAGCTGACGGAACTTGGGGAAATCTGCGTCGAGGAGCCGAGTCGTAGTACGGCGACCTTCGCTGATGATACCGAGCAGACCGTCCGCACCGACCGAAGAACCCGAACCGAGAGCCAGATCGACGGGCTTACTTGCATTGCTGCTCAACGTCTTTGCCGATTCCGACAAAGTTCTGGCGGGTATGAGAACCTCGGTCTTGATCTCACCGTTGGCAGGAGTCCACTCGAGTTCGCGAACTGCGAGCCGGAACCGATCGGTTGCCGCGAGGACGACTGTGGTGCCGTGGATCTCGACGCGAATACCTGTCAGCATCGGCAGAGTGTCGTCCCTGCCTGCAGCAACGGCTACCTGGGCGATGGCCTCCGAGAAGACATCGACCGGTATCGAACCGGTTTGCGTCGGCAGTTCCGGAAGCTGCGGGTAGTCCTCGACGGGCATCGTTGGAAGCGAGAACTTCGCGCTACCGCACGTGATCAGCACCCTGGTGCCGTCGACGCCCACGTCGACGGGCTTGTTCGGCAGTGACTTGGTGATATCGGCCAAGAGTTTTCCCGACACGAGGACCCGACCAGCTGTGGCGACCTCCGCGGACACCCGTACCTGTGCCGAAACCTCGTAGTCGAAACCCGAAACGGTCAGACCCTGCTCGTCGGCGGCCAGGAGAACCCCACCGAGAACAGGAACCGGTGGCCTCGAGGGCAAACTTCGGGCAACCCACGCAACGGAATCGGAAAAATCTTCGCGAGCAACGCGAAACTTCAGACTTCCAAGCTCCATCGCTCGGTTTTTCCTCTCGTTCGGCAGCGGTTCTTCTCGAAGGGTGGTCTTCGGTGAGCGCGGTGTGCGCTCGATAACCGGTGCATCGATGAGTCTGACACAACGGCGGTGATGCACACCGTATGCCCTTCGCGAGCAACTTGAAAGCCGAACTGTCCGGCTGGGGGCCGGCGGGTGTACCTCGAAAGTGGGGTGTGAATAGATCCTTCCCCAACACCTGTTTTCAAAGAGATTCTCTTCAAGGGAAATTCTTAGTATTAATAGGTCCTGTGGAATCTGTGCGTGAAGCACTCGAAAGCCAGGTCGCCAAGCGTGGTGTCTTGGGGATGAACTCGGGACGAATCACAGGTTGCTCGAGGGGCAATTGTGGACGAATCACATCTATCAACAGCCCTTCACACTTCATCCCCAGATGTGGCGGTCTATCCACATGGTTATCCACAGGTGTGAATCATTGGAAATCTGCTCCAAAAATTGTTCTCGATCGAGATCTACGTTGGTACCGATGGCATGAAAAAGCGACGAGGACCGGCCCATGTCGTGGATCGGTCCTCGTCGCTTCGGTCCTCGTCGCTCGAGGGGTGTAGCTCTTTGCTCTATCGCTTGGAACGCTGCTTGATGCGTGCCGTGAGTTCCTGAACCTGGTCGTACACCTTCCGACGTTCAGTCATCTCTTTGCGAATCTTCTTGTCGGCGTACATCACGGTTGTGTGGTCACGGCCGAACGTCTGACCGATCTTCGGCAACGACAGATCCGTCAGTTCCCGGCACAGATACATGGCGATCTGACGTGCCATGGCCAGTGCACGCGCCTTCCCTGGGCCGCAGAGGTCGTCGATCGAGGTGTTGAAGTACTCGGCGGTGACGGCCATGATCGTCGCGGCGTTGATCTCGAGGCTCGTCGAATCGGGTATGAGATCGCGCAGAACGACCTCGGCGAGCGTCAGATCGAGTGCTTGTCCGTTCAGAGAAGCGAACGCCGTCACACGAATAAGTGCGCCTTCGAGCTCACGGATGTTGCGCTCGATCCGGCTTGCGATCAACTCGAGAACGTCGTGCGGCACATCGAGTCGATCCATCCGTGCCTTCTTGCTGAGAATCGCAATGCGTGTCTCGAGCTCGGGTGGCTGAACGTCGGTTATCAGACCCCATTCGAAGCGAGTACGTAGCCGCTCCTCGAGGGTGGCCAGCTGCTTCGGCGGCCGATCGGACGAAACGACGATCTGCTTGTTCGCGTTGTGCAGTGTGTTGAAGGTGTGGAAGAACTCTTCCTGGATACCTTCCTTGCCTTCGATGAATTGGATGTCGTCGACCAGAAGAACGTCTGTCTCACGGTAGCGGCGCTTGAACGCCACTTTCCTGTCGTCCCGCAGGCTGTTGATGAAGTCGTTCGTGAACTCTTCGGTTGAGACGTACTTCACGCGCATGCCTGGAAAGAGGCGTTGCGCGTAGTGACCTGCCGCGTGCAGAAGGTGCGTCTTGCCGAGGCCGGATGCTCCCCAGATGAACAGGGGGTTGTATGCACGGGCCGGGGCTTCCGCGATAGCGACGGCTGCTGCATGGGCGAAACGGTTCGATGCGCCGATGACGAAGGTGTCGAATGTGTATTTGGAGTTCAGGCTGCCGGCACCAGGCGTCGGTGAAGAAGCTTCTGGAGGTTTTGTGAAGTAGGTGGGCCACGAGTTCTGCACGCTTGCCAGCGCTTCGCGCTCTTCATCGACCTCTTCGTAGTCGGCGGTCTCCGAATCCGAGGGTTCTTCGTCGCTACTGAGGAACCGCCGACGGTAAGTGGGTGAGCTCGGAGTCTCGGGATAACCTGCTCTTTCGGGATGACCTGGGCGCTCGAGCTCTCCCTTGTCTTCCTCGGGCGCGGAGATCCGAACTCCGAGACCTTCGACGCCCTGGCCGAGATGCCGACCGAGGGCATGGAGGATCGGCTCTCGGAGATCCCGCTCGATAGCTTCCTGAGCGAAAGACGACGGGACAGCGAGGAGAGCGAAGCCCTGCGTGAGGGTCAGCGGTTCGACCAGCGCCAACCAGGCTTTTTGCCCCTTTGTCAGGGGCTGTCCGCTGTGCCGGTCGGACGTCAACTCCGTGACAACCTCTGGCCAGACACGCGCCAGCGCACCCGGATCGTCGTGCACGGTGCCTCCCATTCGAACCAACTCGACCAGCAGAAATATGTAAGCGGGCAAACGCACGCGGACACACGTAAAAAATGTGCACAGGTCTGCACAACAAATGTTGTAAAAGCGCCCGCGACGCCTGCACGCCCGACTATCGTCGCCAACCACGAGGGTATCGGGGGATTTGCATCGAGCCGAGCGTCCGCGCTCGGTATGAATATGCCACCTGATCCGTGTTTCCACACAATTATCCACAGGTGTGGATGAACGACATCGGTGTGACCCATGGACAGCCCAAAACGACGTATTTGGTGACGAATCGCCGCTTGACCTGCCGTGTTGTGGGATCCAGAATTCTCGAGTTACGGCGTGCGGCTGTGGATGAATGAGATTGCACGCGTGAATGCAGTTATTCACAGGCGTCTGTCCCCAGGCCTGTGCATGAATTACAACGATGTAGTCTCCGCGTCGGAGTGGGACGAGTTTGACCACCGGGTACTCGATCAGTACTCTCGAACAGTCACCCAAAGGCGAGGTGGCCGATGCTTGCTGGCTGCTTACAGTCTGTCTTCACTCGGATTTCTCGCTTGGGGATGCACTCGAGTTCGACCGAACCCGAGTTTCTACCGCAAGCAGACGCCACAAGGGCGTCGATGATTTTCGAGGAGTGTTGACCGTGGCCAAGGGCAAGCGGACGTTCCAGCCGAACAACCGACGCCGCGCACGCGTTCACGGCTTCCGTCTCCGTATGCGTACGCGTGCAGGTCGTTCGATCGTTTCTGCACGTCGCGGCAAGGGCCGCAAGGAACTCACCGCCTAAATCATTGTTCGTCTGAATTTACGGAGCTCGGGGTGTTACCTGAGCCGCACAGATTGCATCGCAGCGCGGATTTTTCCCGCACGGTGCGTCGAGGCCGCCGAATGGGTAGACAAGACTTGGTTGTTCACGCCTTCACGCGTGATGACCTGAGTTGTGTCTTCAGCATTGGCGAATCCAGATTCGGACTGATTGTGAGCAAGGCTGTCGGGCCGGCGGTAACTCGTCATCGAGTTGCGCGCCGGCTTCGGCATATCTGTAGCGAGCTTCTCCCGGATGTTCCCGAGACCGCGGATATTGTCATCAGAGCACTCCCCGGTGCTGCTGCACTCTCCTCGAGAGATCTGCACCGCCAAGTCCGTTCCGGTCTGAAGAAGCTCGGCTTCATCGATACCGCGCCGTCGAAAGACGCACTTTCATGAAGCGGCTTCGTTTTCTCCGTTCGCTCCCCGCGACGGCGATCATTTTCTGTATCGAGCTGTATCGCAGCTATGTGTCTCCGCTCAGACTGCCCACCTGCCGTTTCTCACCCACGTGCAGTGAATACGCGGTCGAGTCGTTGAAGACACACGGTGCGATCAAAGGGTCTCTGCTGGCTGTGGTCCGCTTAGCCAAGTGCGCACCCTGGCACTCTGGAGGGTGGGATCCGGTGCCCGAGCCTGGTTCATGGCGCGCCGCCAAGCAGAATTCGACCGAAGACATCCACGATTTCGTGAACGTGGACGAACAGAGGAGTACATAGAGCCGTGCTCGATTTCATTTACTATCCGGTCTCCTGGATTCTCTGGGTGTGGCACAAGGCGTTCGGCTTCGTGCTGGGTTCCGACAACGGGTTTGCGTGGGCGTTGTCGGTGGTGTTCCTTGTGTTCACACTGCGACTGATTCTGTACAAGCCCTTCGTCAAGCAGGTGCGCACCACCCGTCAGATGCAAGAGCTGCAGCCGCAGATCAAGGCTCTCCAGAAGAAGTACGGCAAAGACAAACAGCGTTTGGCCGTCGAGATGCAGAAGCTCCAGAAGGAGCACGGATTCAACCCGATAATGGGTTGCCTCCCGGTCCTTGCACAGGCGCCGGTGTTCATCGGTCTGTTCCATGTGCTGCGGTCGTTCAACCGTACCGGCACCGGTATCGGCCAGCTCGGCCTCGATCCTGCGGTCAACCGAACGCTTCCGAACTACGCGTTCGACGTCGCGGATGTGAACTCGTTCCTCGACGCTCGGTTGTTCGGCGCTCCGATTTCAGCCTGGATCACCATGCCGAACGCTCAGCTCGATGCATTCGCCAACCCTGCGCTAGGTCTGGGTATCCCGTCCCTGTGGACCATCGTCGCTGTGTCTGTTCCACTGATGATCATCGCCAGCGTTGCAACGCACTTCAACTCGCGTGCCTCCGTCGCACGGCAGAGCGAAGCAGCTGCAGCCAATCCACAGTCGGCGATCATGAACAAGCTCGCGCTGTACGTGTTTCCGCTGGGTGTGCTCGTCGGTGGTCCGTTCCTTCCTATCGCCATCTTGCTGTACTGGGTGAGCAACAACATGTGGACCTATGCGCAGCAGCACATCGTGTTCGGGAAGATCGACAAAGAGGAAGCGGCGAAGAAGACGGTCGCTCTCGAGAAGCGCACCGAGAACGCACCGAAGCCAGGGGTGAAGCCAAGCGCCAAGCCCAAGCCGGGTGCTCGCCCGAAGCTGTCGAAGACCATATCGACTGATCCGGTGGTCGACTCCTCGATCGAGAGCACCGACTCGGCGGCGACCTCGTCGACTGGGGCGAGCACGCCGAAATCGAAGCCTCGGCAGCCGGTCACCCGAAGCAAGTCCAAGCGCAAGAATCGCTGAAGCGGAAAGACCGAGGATCGATGATGTCTTCAGATACAGATCAGCTAGCCAACACGGACAATGCAGTGAATTCCGGGGACGGAGCGAGTGAAGTCGTGGCAGTCGACACGGAGAAGTCCGTTGATACGAAGAAGTCGGAAAAGGTGTTGACCGACGGGAGTTCCGACGAAGCGGTTTCCGCAGATCTCGCGAAATCGGACGACGACGAGGATTCCGAGGACTATCTGGTCGAAGAGGGTGAGATTGCGGGCGACTACCTGGAGCAGCTTCTCGACGTGCTCGACTTCGACGGAGACATCGACCTGGATGTGGAAGGCGATCGCGCTGTCGTCAGCATCGACGGAGGTTCGGATTTGACGAAGCTCGTGGGGCGTAAGGGCGAGGTTCTCGATGCCCTTCAGGAACTCACTCGGCTGGCGGTACAGCAGTCCACCGGCGAGCGGAGCAAGCTTATGTTGGACGTCTCCGGGTGGCGCGCCAATCGCCGGACGGAGTTGGGGACCCTCGGCATCGAGGCTGCACGTCGAGTTCTCGAAAGTGGCGAGCGCGAGGAACTGAGTCCGATGACCCCCTTCGAGCGCAAAATCGTGCACGACGCGGTGGCGCGGATCGACGGCGTTGAAAGCGAAAGTACCGGGGTCGAGCCGGCCCGTCGTGTGGTAGTAATCAAGTCCTGAGCAACACTGCACAAGCCCCCCAGCTTTCGCTGGGGGGCTTTTGTGCATTTCGGCAGCCGATAAATTGCAGAGATGTAATTCAGATTTTCGGTGTTCGCCGTGAAACCTGCACATCGGGACGAAACGTCACTGTGACGGCAGCGTGCTGTGGAAGCGGTGCTGTTTCACGTGAAACTTTGGCTTCGAATGTGGATCTATATAACCTTCGATGTGTGCCTTCGACTCGATGCTCGACCGTAGTGGTCAGAATTATCGAGTTTCACGTGAAACAAGGATGATGCGAAGTCTCGGGCAATGGAGCGGTTGGGGTGATGCGATCAGTTGGCATTGATCGCGATACCTCTCGTATCGGGCTTGGCTGAAGCCGACGAAGTGTGGCCGACCAGTGTGTCGAGTTCCGCATCGATCCGCCATGGGTTCTCGAGCCTCTGACTCTCTGGGTCCAGCTCGGTTGGTTCTTCCGGTCGCCCGAATCGCCGCGTTTATTCCCCACACTCTGATCACCAACGCCGCGTCGATCTGACGGCGAATAGCTGACCCGGACATCCTCTGGCTCCCTGATTGCGACGGATTGGGTTCTCGGGGCGCCGCCCTGGACGAATATGTCGCGTGTGGGGAGCGATGTGAGCGCCGGTGGCGGACGCCCATGCATCGGATCTCCTGTCGCGCATGCGTTGAGGTACCGAACGATGCGGCCTGTTCAGGGCTTGGTGCTGACTGGGGTTTCTCTCCCGTCTCGAGAGATCCTAGGAAGTTGTGATGCTCCGCCGGAACTGGTCTGACGGGAGGGTGGTGCGTAGCGCGTTTCACGTGAAACAAGAACACTGTGGAGTCTTCGACAATCGTGCCGACAGCGAGGTCCGATCGATAGTGAGGCTTGCCGGAACATGCGGATCTTTCCGATCATCGACGCGCGCTAGCTGCGTCCGATGCTGCGCGAATTGGTGGCGCCGTGAGAGATCGTCGGGATCCGACGACTCTTCAGGATCGATAACCTGAGTCGGGATCGTTCTCCAGACCAGACCAGACCCGTGCGTGGCGTGAGGCGGGTCGTCTGGTTGCTTGGTGCGTCTCCCCTCCCCTACCTGAGAAATCATCGACGTGCCCTTTTCGGGAGCGCTGCCGCACGCCTACATGCACATCATTCTCTCGGTACTCAGAGGAAGATTGGTTGGATACAAGTGGCAGGGATGTGAGCGTGTGGCCCTGGGCGAGAGTACTGCGGTTGAGTCCGCTCCGGCATTGTCGGTCTCAACCAGACGTGGACGCGTTGTGCTCGTCTCCCTTCCGAGTGGTGGCGGGATCTCGGTGCGCGGGAGAGATGGCGGCCGATCGCATGTTTCACGTGAACTGAGTGGCCGGCCGCACTGCCAGGGTTCGAATCTGCGTGGCCCGCAGGAAGAGGACTCGGCGCGCGGAGGTCAACTTCTGTTTGCCGTCCGTCACGGTTGCGCGCTGGACCTACGCGCGGCCAGTGACTGTGCGCGACGCTGGCCCCCAATTGGAGGGTCAGATTCCTGGGTCTTCAACCCGAACTCCGTGCTGCTGGATATTCGTTTCCGGTGGAATCCGAACAATGAGTCGCCTGCTTGCCGAGTTGATTCGGAGGGCGGTGGGCAATGAGTGGCGGGCACGAGGATATGGAACGACAGGGAAAAACTGCCGTGTGCACCACGAAGTGCTGTCGATGAGAAAGTGGGTGGGTGGTGCGGTCGCTGTTTCACGTGAAACCACCAGGTTCCGTACTGGCGGTTTCAGGACACCACGCTCGTATGTTTCACGTGGAACGTGTGAGCTGCGGATCGGCTCGCCAGCAAGTGGATAGTAGGGCCGATGGGTTGCGAGCGAAGATCATCTCGCTCTTGACACTGGATCGTATAGCGCTGAAGTACGTGTCCTCTGTCGATGATGCGGCTCCTCCAGGAACGGATCTCGAACGGCCGTATCTGGTGTCCGCGGACTTGACTAGGTGAGGTACCGAAAACTGATGCTGGGCCGGAATGCCTGTTTCACGTGAAACAGGCTCACCAAGCGAACAACACTGTGATCTTGCTGCCGCTGGGCGCCAAGAGTTTGGCTAATACCGCTGGACGCGGGAAGATGACAGTGTGGAACCAGATGCGTTGGACGACGGTCGATTGATGGATATCGCGGAGCGTGTGTTCGGCGCACGCCTCGATCTGGCCATTCGATATCACGAGTCCTTGGCGACGGTCGGCGTCGAACGCGGGTTGATCGGCCCACGAGAGATTCCTCGGTTGTGGGAGCGACATCTACTCAATTGCGCGGTGATCGGTGAACTGATCGACGAGGGCGAGAGTGTCGTTGATGTCGGCAGTGGGGCTGGGTTGCCTGGCATCCCGCTGGCAATTGCGCGACCTGATCTCCGGGTGACTCTTGTCGAGCCGCTTCTTCGTCGAACCGTTTACTTGGCTGAATTCATTGAGGCCCATAGTTTGGACGTTCTGGTCGTTCGAGGGCGCGCCGAGCAGCCGGGTGTGAAGAAGGAAGCCGGCGGTGCGGACGTCGTCACGTCCCGCGCCGTAGCACCGCTCGAGAAGCTGGCGAAGTGGTCGCTACCACTGATCCATGAGCGCGGGAGGATGCTTGCCCTCAAGGGATCCAGTGCCGAAAGTGAAATCGATCGCGATCGGGCTTCCCTTACTCGCATGGGTGCTGGCAAGCTAGAGGTTGTGACGTGTGGTGTCGGAATCGTGCCGACGCCGACCATCGTGGTTCGTGCCGAAAGAGTCCCTCGACGGTTTCCACGTCCCTGACCTTCTTGTAGTCAATTCCCTTTATGTCTAATCCAGTTCCGCATTAAGGAGCACGTATGTCGGGTGGATCCGATCGCACTGTTTCACGTGAAACAGAGTCCGCAACTCAAAAGTCGACGGGTGGCCGTAAGAGCGCTCCGAAGGATACGGCGGGTGGGTCGGGCTTCGTGTACAACGGAATCTCCTCCAACGACACTCCTATCGGTGCTGCCGCTCATCGGGCAAGTCAGGTGCTGCATCCGGGAAGCGTCATGCTGCCCAAGCCGCCGAAACGCCGGATGTTGACGATCGCCAACCAGAAGGGCGGCGTTGGTAAGACCACTACCGCGGTAAACCTCGCCGCCGCCCTGGCGATACAGGGATTGACCGTTCTGGTGGTCGATCTCGACCCTCAGGGCAACGCCAGCACGGCGCTGGGCGTCGAGCACCACTCGGGTGTCCCCTCGAGCTACGAGGTGCTCATAGGCGAAGTCACGGCCACGGAGGCCATTCAGCAGAGCCCCCACAACGAGCGGCTGTTCTGCATCCCTGCAACGATCGATCTTGCCGGTGCCGAGATCGAACTGGTGTCGATGGTGGCTCGCGAGGGACGTCTCAAGACAGCGCTGGCGGACCTGGACAAGATGGATGCGGACTTCATCTTGATCGACTGCCCGCCTTCCCTCGGCCTTCTCACCGTCAATGCGTTGGTTGCTGCCACCGAGGTTTTGATTCCGATTCAGTGCGAGTACTACGCGCTCGAGGGTGTCGGCCAGTTGCTACGCAATATCGAACTTGTTCAGTCTCATCTGAATCCCTCGCTACACGTTTCGACCGTCATCCTCACCATGTACGACGGTCGCACCAAGCTCGCGGATCAGGTGGCCGAAGAGGTACGTAAGCACTTCGGTGATGCTGTTCTACGTGCTGTCATTCCTCGTAGCGTGAAGGTATCGGAAGCTCCCGGTTATGGGATGACGGTGCTCGATTACGATCCCGGTTCTCGCGGGGCGATGAGTTACTTGGATGCAGGCAGAGAGTTGGCAGCGCGATCCATGGTCGATACCGAGGGAACGCAGGAGCACAAGGCACGATGAGCCAAACACGTAAGGGCGGTCTGGGACGCGGACTCGCGGCCCTGATCCCCACCGGACCGGACGCAGGCCCCCGACTCGGCAATGCCGCAGCGGACGTTGTCATCGGTAGAGATCCGTCGTCGCGTACCGCAATACCGAAGGTTGCCGGCGGGGAAGAAACCGCATCCGCTCCCACGCCCACTCCCCCGGTTCGTAGCACCGACGAGGATCTCTCTCCCGCTGGCGCTGTTTATCGTGAGATTGCTCCGTCCTTGATTCAGCCCAACCAAAAACAGCCGCGCAGCGTATTCGACGAGGAATCGTTGGCGGAACTGGTGCACTCGATTCGTGAATTCGGTCTGATGCAACCGATCGTCGTTCGGACGATCGAGGGCGGCAAATACGAATTGGTGATGGGCGAACGTCGGTGGCGTGCGAGCCAGGAGGCCGGCCTCGAGTCGATTCCGGCGATCGTTCGCGAGACAGCCGATGACGCGATGTTGCGTGATGCGCTCCTCGAGAACATTCATCGTGTTCAGCTCAACCCGCTCGAGGAGGCAGCTGCATACCAACAGTTGCTCGAAGAATTCGATGTGACTCACGAAGAATTGGCAGCAAAGATTGGGCGGTCGCGTCCGGTCGTGACCAATATGATTCGTCTCCTGAAGCTCCCGATTGCGGTTCAGCGACGCGTTGCTGCGGGTGTTCTGTCCGCCGGCCACGCTCGTGCTCTGCTGTCGCTGGACGCCGGATCCGACGCGCAGGAACACTTGGCGGCGAGAATCGTCGCCGAGGGCCTTTCGGTTCGTGCGACGGAAGAGGCCGTCACGTTGGCAAACCGGAATGACGACATCACTCCCACACCAACCGCTCGACGCAAGCCGATACAGATGCCGGGACTTCAAGACGTCGCTGATCGCCTCTCGGATTCCTTCGATACGCGCGTGACGGTGAGTCTCGGTAAGAAAAAAGGCAAGATTGTCGTCGAGTTCGGGTCGGTCGACGACCTTCAGCGGATCGTCGACATGATGGAAAGTCAGAAGAAAAAGTAGCGCCGATTTTTCAGGTACAAAGACCCGTGACACTTACGTCACTGTGACATAACTGCAGTTATAAGCTGAAGAGTCTTAGGACGGAGGACTGGAAAGTGTTGATGCACAGTAACTTTCGCTCCCCTCGCGGCGAAGTGCGCCAATTCGGAACCGCTCCCCTATTCTTGTCGTGTGTGTGTTGCCATTCGACGAACACGATCGCCGAAATACGGGCATGGAGGCTGAGGTAAGCAGTGTCGACGCTCGTCACCGGAGTCACATTGGACTCTTTCGATCGGCTACCCAGCCACACCAAGAGGTGTAGGTTCTGGGTGCTCGATCCAGCGACCATCCAAGCGGACGGTGAATCGCTCGACCTCGAGTTCGAGAACGAAGCATGGTTGTCGATGATCATGCTCGAGTGGGGATCGTGCGGGCAACTTCTCGAGAGCAAAGGCGACGCCATCGGTTGTGCGTTGTATGCCCCGCCGGGAGCAGTGCCGAGATCCACAAAATTTCCCACATCACCCGTCAGCGCCGATGCTGTTCTGTTGACGACACTGCGTATCGAATCAGAAATCGATCGCGAAGCTCATTCGGCATCGTTGATCCAGGCCGTTGTTGCAGACCTCGTGAATCGAGGGGTTCGGGCGCTCGAGGCGTTCGGTATCCGTCGAACGGCCGAGGACGAGACCGCCGGTCCTCGTGCGACCGCGTCGCTGTCTTGTTCGGACACGACGTGCATGATCGACGCCGACTTTCTGGAGAAGGCCGGGTTCGAGGTTGTTGCACCGCATCACCGGTACCCCCGGCTTCGGCTCGAGCTCGATCGAGATCACGGCTGGAAGGAAGACGTCGAGTCTGCCCTCGAGCGCCTGTTGATCGCTGCCAGTCTGACCATGGTGGACATCGAGCAGAAAGCAACCGTGGGAGCGCGCTGAGAAAGCGAGTCCCGAAGGGCGAATATGCTCAGCCGCGGTCGGCTGCGGCGAGCTCTTCGGCGAGCAGTTCCGCGAACGTGAATGTTCCGGTGGGCTGATCGTCTTGGCCGAGCAGGTACAAACGCTTCACTGCGATGAGGATTGCCTCGGCGATCACATCGCGGGACCGTGGATCGCTCAACACTGCAACGTCGGAAACGTTTGTGAGATAACCGATATCGATCTGGACGGTCGGCATGTTGGTGAGCCGCAACAGATCCCAAGTACGGCCGTGGCTGCGGCAATCGAGCATCGGAGTTCGAGCCACGATTTCACGCTGGATATAACCGGTCAACACCTGCCCGATGAGAGATTCGCTTCCGTGCGAGTTTCCGAAGTGGAAGCTTGCGACGCCGTTGGCCGCGGGACTCGCACTCGAAGCGCACCGAAGAGAAATCATCAGGTCGGCGTTGAACGCATTGGAGGTCTCGGCGCGTTCGGAGACGCTCGGGTTGGTGCCGCGTGCTCTGGAGAGGAACGTCTCCATCCCGGTTGCTGCCATACGGCCCTCGAGTCGACTTGCAACGTCCCACAGAATTTCGGCCTCGGATACCCTTCCGAAGATTCCGTCGACGATGCGCCCGGTGTCGGCGCCGCCGAGGTCTGGGTCGATCACGATGCGCTTGCCCGTCAGCTGTGGACCGGCTTGCCGAACAAGTTCTTCCTCACTGATGGCATGGGGCGAGCCGCCGGTGACGCGTGTACCGAGCAACTCCAGGGATCGCAGAGTTGCGGGGCCGCAGATGCCGTCGGGTGACAAACCGATTTCACGCTGGAAGGACGAGAGTCCCTCGTGCGTTTTGGGTCCGAAGTAGCCGTCGACTCGTTCGCTGTAGAAACCCAGATCCTGGAGTCGAGTCTGCAGAGTAGCGACATCGTCGCCGTAGAGCGGTGCCGAAAGTTGGTAGATCAGTGTCCTGGCGCCGAGACGGTAGGACGCTTCTTTGAGGGACCGATATGTCGCGGGTCCGACAATGCCGTCGACCAGAAGGCCGCGATGCTGCTGGAACCCTCGGACTGCGCCGCCGAGAGCAGCGTCGAAGTCCGAGGTGGGCGCAGTCCAATGTAGGGGGTCGGATTCCCCGTTCGGAACCACTGGTTCCTCGTGCAGGAAACCGAGGGAGATCAGAGTGCTCCGCACCTCCGCGACGGCGGGACCGGAATCGCCGTGACTGAGTCGGTGCATAACTCGTGGACCTCTCGGACGAAGAACGATGTGTGTACCGACTCTAGCCAACGGAAGAAACAAGGTTCCCTCGTTTGGCACAGCTGTCGATTACACAAGTCGATGTGCCGACCCTGTGTCGGCACATCAGACGATTGTCGCAGAAACTGACCGCAGGACCGCAATCCGCGCCGTCAGGCGCAGGCACGGTCCTGCAGCAGTCGGATCACAAAACGCCTTCGAGGTCCTTCAGTAGTGCGGCTTTGCCCTTGGCGCCGACGATCTGCTTCACAGGCTTGCCGCCCTGGAACAGGATCAAGGTCGGGATGGACATCACCTTGAAGTCACGCGCGGCCTGCGGGTTGGCGTCGATGTCGAGCTTGGCGATGGTCAGCTTGTCCGAGTGCTCGGCAGCGATCTCTTCGAGTACGGGCGCGACCATCTTGCACGGGCCACACCAGGTAGCCCAGAAATCCACCAGAACTGGCTTTTCGCTGGTCAGGACGTCGTCGACGAACGACGCATCGGTGATGGTGACGGTCTTTTTGTCATCGGACATCTCGATTGTCTCCTTTGGTGAAGGTGAAGCAGGGTGTGAGTGAAGCAGGGCTGCGATCAGACGGTGAGGGCGTCGACCGGCTGGTCCGCGTGTTCGACCGTGTTGGTGGTGATATCGCCCTGCTCCGCGAGCCAACGTTCGGCGTCGATCGAGGCAGTGCAGCCAGTGCCTGCCGCGGTGATTGCCTGCTGATACGTGTGGTCGACGAGGTCGCCTGCCGCGAAGACACCCTCGATGGACGTTGCCGAGGACGGCGATGCCACCTTGACGTAGCCAGCGTCGTCGAGTTCGACCTGACCCTTGACGAGTTCGTTGCGTGGGTCGTGACCGATGGCCACGAACATGCCGGTGACATCGAGGGTGCTCTTCTCACCTGTGATCGCATTCTCGAGTGTCAGTCCACTGACTGATGTGTCACCCAGCACCTCGAGAACGTTGGTATCGGTGAGGAACGTGATCTTCTCGTTATTCTTGGCTCGCTCGAGCATGATTCGCGACGCGCGGAATTCGCTGCGACGGTGGACGATCGTCACGCTTCGAGCGAAACGAGTGAGGAATGTCGCTTCTTCCATCGCGGAGTCACCGCCGCCGATGACGGCGATGTCCTGGTCGCGGAAGAAGAAGCCGTCACAGGTGGCACAGGCGCTGACGCCTCGTCCGAGGAGCTTCTCCTCTCCGGGGATGCTCAGGTATCGGGCCGCTGCACCCATTGCCAGGATGATCGCGCGTGCCCGGTAGGTCTCACCGTTCGCGGACACGGTCTTGATCTCGCCGCCCAGTTCGAGTTCCTCGACGTCTTCGGTGCGGATGTCGGCACCGAATCGTTTGGCCTGCTCACGCATCTGTTCCATGAGGTCGGGGCCCATGATCCCCTCACGGAAACCGGGGAAATTTTCGACTTCGGTCGTGGTCATCAAGGCACCACCAAACTGCGTGCCTTCGAACAGGACGGGTTCCAGTTCGGCCCGCGCTGCATACACGCCTGCGGTGTACCCCGCCGGCCCCGAGCCGACGATGATGAGATCGTGAACCTTGGGCGTAGTCATGCGGACCTTCCGATCGATGTTTCGATGCTGTGTATATGCCGAGCCGCGCAAAAAGCGAAGCCTCGACGTGTGTGACAACACCAGGGTAGAGGGTGTTGTTCCCGGTGGGTCGGGCTCGGTTGCCTGGACGGGATTTGGTGGATCAGTCGAGTTCCCGGCGCAGCAGCGTGCCGGGATTTCCGACCCCGCAATCCGAGGAGACCGCCAGCAGTGTCATTCCCTGACCCAGAACTTTGTTTCCGATCACCAGCATGACCCCGCGCCTGCCGTCCAGCTCCAAGGGAGAGGACCCGACAACAGTGCTGTTAGTCTCAAATCCATTGGCAGCCAAGCAGTCTCGCAGACTTCCCGCGTCCGTTAGATCATTGCCGCCTCGGCTGGCCATCACGTCGTAGACGACGGAGGCATCGATTTGTTCGGAATCGACGACCAGGGTCGGTGCGTCCTCCGGTGCGTTCTCGGCCAGCACATTCTCAGGCTGTCCGCCCTCGTGACCGGCTCCCTTCGAGGCGAGCACCGCGGTGAGGCCGACAGCCAGTGCAACAGTGACCGATGCGGCGACGCCGGTCGCGACGAACCTGTGAGTCAACCGTCGCCGCGGTGTGAGTTGGACAATGGGACTCGACGAGATCGAGGTGGTGGGCGACGAGCTGGTTGCGGGCATCGCCGTCTCGGCCAGCGCCCGGTCGAGTCGCTCTGCAACCTCGGGTGGGATGAAGTGGCGCGGCTCCGCACTTCGATCACCATCTTCGAATTCGTCGAAGTGTCCAAGTCTCGCGGACACGGCGTCGAGCGCTTCGATGACATACATGGCGTCGCGATCCTGATGCACCGACGCCCAGATCTGTTCGCTGACGGATTCAGAAAACACGCCTGCGTGAAGATCGGCGAGAAGCTCGGGAGAGAACGGAGCGGCGAGAAGCTCGGGAGAGAACGGAGCGGCGGGCAGCGGCGCGGAGTGTTCGTCACCCGGTTGCTCATGTCCGGGTTCTTCCTGACCGGTTCGATACGAGCCCATGCCGCCTCCTGTCTACGTAGTGTCCCTCACATCGTAAGACGCAGCGGGTCGGCTATCGGTTCCCTGCGTCCCGAAGAAATTCGAGAAGACCGGCCAACTTCAGCCGTCCACGTGCGCAGCGGCTCTTGACGGTTCCGGTCGGAACACCGAGAAGACGTCCCGCGTCGGCGACGGAATAGCCCTCCATGTCCACGGCCACAACAGCCGCTCGCTGCTCCGGGGCAAGCATCATCAGGGCATCGTGAACCACCATCGAGGTTTCCACGGTTGACATCGCATCGCGCGGATCCGCCGGTTCCAGCGCGTCACCCTCCGGCAGAGGCGACGACGGCCGCGAGCGATTTCGCCTGATTCGATCTAGGCAGGCGTTGACCACGATTTTGTGCAACCAACTACGTACTGCAGCGTCGGCTCGGAAACTGGCCGCGGTGCGGTGTGCCGACAGCAGTGCTTCCTGTAGCGCATCGGCCGCGTCCTCTGCTGTGTAGCTGGTCCTACGCGCGGTCAGCCACAAATGCGTGTAGTGATTTCGCACGAGCACTGTGAATGCGTGTGGGTCACCTGCGACATGTGCAGCCAACAACTCGACGTCGGAACGATCGTCGAGTAGCCCCCCGAACCCATTGTTGACACCTGACATCCCCATACGAAAACGGCTCCCCCCGTGTTAACGCATTGTTGGAGAGCCTAGGGCATAAAGACCGCTGAGTATGAAACAAGGGCTGAAACAGGGCAGAAACACCGCTACCGGGCGCTCGCGGGGGTGCTGGGTCAGGGCTGAGCGGTGAAGACTATATCGGCGATCGACGACTGATTTCGCCCGGTGTCGCTACTGAGACCAGTGATCCACAGCAGGACGTGGCTTGTGGGCTCGGTCGCCTGAAGCGGGATTTCGGTGACCCCACTGCCGAGTGTGGCCTGCCCGATCACCGTGGTGTCGCTGAGGCTGGGCGAATCGCTCGGCGCCGATCGAATCTCGACCACCGTGCCGGGGGACGGTGAGTTCACGGTCGCGTTGGTCAGCACCTGTGACGAAGGGAGGCTCACCAGCAGGCCGACGCCGTTCTTGAGCGAGGGAAAGGGCTGGAAGTACGAGTCGGTACCCCACAGGGTCGACGGGTCTCCGTCTACGGCGTTGTCGGCGGTTCCGACGTTGTCGGCGCTGCCTTCGGGCGAGAACACCTCGACCGAATCGATGGCGACAGGCGCGGCAGCAGGAACAGCGGCAGGGCCGGCACCGGGTACAGCCGGCGCGGTCTGCGAGGTGGTGAGGCCCAGTTCCTTCTGTTCGGTCAGCGGCTCGTCGGTGCTACCTCCGGCGATGAACGTGAAGAGCCAGTAGCCGGCGAATCCGAGTACGACGACGGTCAGTACGCCGAGAACGACAAGAGCGATGTTGGTGCGACGTGAGTGTTGCTGCTCGGCCGCGATCTCTTCCGGATCGGCAAGGGAATGCCCGTTCGCGCCGGGTGCGCGCTGACCCAATCGCAGGGCCGGCATGAGGTCGGTCTTGTCGTTGACCACGGCTGCCTGGTCGAGGACATGCTGAACCGTAGCTGCCGTTCTGATACCACTGTTCTGCTCGAGCGCGCGGACTGCCACGGCCGAGATCTCGAACGGAACATCGGAACGAATTCGACGAGGTTCGACGGCGTTGCCGCTGCCGTCACGGTCCGCGGGCTTCATTCCGCCGACCGACCGCGGCGGCCCCCCACCCGCGGCGGGGTCGACCAGTGGCCAGCGGGCCGTGATCAGGGCGTAGAGCATGGCGCCCAGACCGCGGACATCCGAGCCGGGATCGGCATCGGCCAGAGTAGCCGGAAACGCCAGCACAGCGTTTCCGCTGGTGCTGATGCGTACACGATCAGGATGGTCGATGGACAGTGCGCCGCCGCTGCGATGCGCTGCTTCTGCAGCTCCTGCCAGCGCCTTGATAGCGCGGGCAGCGCCGGTCGGTGACGGCACGGTGTCGGCCATCTCACGAAGGGATCTGCCCGGAGTCCACTCGGCGACGACGATGCCACCGGAGCTTCCGCGAACCACGTCCAGTACGCGTGCGAGACCGGGCGAGTTGATTCGGCCGAGACGCAGTGTCCGAGACAGGATCGCCTGGGGACCTTCGGGTCCGTCGGCGGAGTTCGCACTCGCCCGTTGATCGGCGTCGACGAAAGTGAGCGCGACCTCACGATCGAGTTTGACGTCGTGTGCCTGCCAGAACTTGAGCCCGCGCGCGCCGCCGTGGGGGGCGAGCAGACGGTATCGACCACCGGCGACCGAGGCGCCGGGCATCAGCTGCGGGCCGCGAGGTGTGCGAGCGGCCGCACCGGAAGCCGCCGAGACTGCCTCGGTGGGCGGCGCAGCAGGAGTAGATGTGCCGGCAGGGGTTGCCGCGGCAGCAGATTCGGCGTCGTCACTTGCGGAGACATCAGTTACGGCGTCGTCGTCGGGTCCATTGCTTGCGACTTCAGCCTCCTCGACGTGTGCTTCCGGAGCCGTTTCGGGCTCGTCCGTTTCAGGAGAACCGGCCTCGGGTTGCTGATTCTTCTCGACCGAGAGTTTTGCCGACGACGGTAGGCGCAAGGTCGACTCGGCCTGCGAAGAAGCATTCTTCGCACGCTCGTCCACCTCGACTCCGCCGGTCGCTCGGTCCGTGCCGTTCACCACAGCCTCGGCCGGCCCCCCAGCCACATCGTCGTCGGTCACTCTCACTCCTTCACGCGTGTATGCCCCGGGTTGTCGGTCACGTCCACTCAGCTGAGGTCCACGCGACACGGACGGCGTCCCGGCCCGCCTGGGTCCAGGGTACGGGAGACGGTCGCGTGCAGTGTCCCATGCAGTGGGGGAAGCAACTACCGGTACCACCAGCGTCTTGTCTGCGCCAGCGCCAACGGCCGGATCGGTTGTGACGTTCCCTGGAACATCGGTTGATATTTCGACCGGCTGGGGTGCCGGGACCGACTTGCCTCGAACTCGAAGAACAAGTCGGCGGATCGCTACGGTCACGGCGAGAACTTCGGGGATGCGGCCGAACCACAGAATCGCGAATGTTATGCCCAGCATCAGGATCGCACCGATGCCAACGCGCAGCATGGCTCCGATGAAACCCAAGTTTTCGGTCAATTCACTCAGGTCAGCGATGCGATCGATGGCGAGCATCGCAGTTCCGCCTGCCGCGGATGCGATCAGCACCATCCAGATCGTCTTGCCGATATTGATCATTCGCAAGTTGCCGAGGCTTCGGTTGAGAAGGAAACCGCCGATGCAGGCGCCGACGACGAATCCGAGACCGTTCGCTACACCGAGCCACAGGACAACCTGCTGGTCGTTCTGTGCCAGTACCGGCGCGAGGGCGGACAACGCGATTTTCACACCTGTGATCCCGAGGATGATCCAGGTGGGTGTCCAGGCTTGCTCACGGGCATAGAAAACGCGCAGGTGGATGAGGACGAGCGCATAGGGAATCAGGGTGAATGCCGACCAGCTGACGGCTTCGCCGAGGCGAGGTGCGTCGCTCTTGAAATTGCCGTGTCCGAAGAGGGCCTCGCCGACCCATGGGCCTGCGAACGTCAAAAACACGACGATCGGAACCAGCGCGACCAACGTCATTCTGGTGGCTACCGACAGATCGTCGACGACAGCGGGGGTGTCCCCGTTCGCGGCGCTCCTGCTCAGGCGCGGCATTATCGCCGTCAAGACGGTGACTCCGAGGATTCCATATGGGAGTTGCAGCAGTATCCAGGCCTGCGAGTAAATGACCGGGCCTGCTTCGTCGGCGTGGGCGGAGATGTTGGTGGCGAAGACGAGGCCTGCTTGGCTGATCACGACGTAGAGGACGATGGCCGCTGCCATGCCGCCGAAGGTTTTCAATCGCGCGTCGAAGCCCCACAACGGTCGAAGGTCGACCTTTTCGCGCTTCAGGGCCGGAATCAAGGCAGCTACCTGGGTGATGACGCCGGCGGTGACGCCGAGACCAAGGATCAACACGTGCGGATCGCTGATCTGCACAGGGTCGAGCGAGATTTCGCCTGGTACCAAGAAGTAAAGCGAGAAGATACCGAGCACCACGAGGTTGTTCCACACCGGAGCCCACGCGCCGGGGCGGAAGTTCTGGCGAGTGTTCAAAATAGCGGTGAGCAGGCCGGACAGGCCGTAGAACAAGATCGCCGGAAGCAACAGATACGACAGGGCGGTCGTCAGATCGCTGCTGACCTTTGCGGTGTCGTCGATGAGCATGTTGCTGAGGACGGGTGCGCCGATGGTCGCGATCAAGGCGACGATCGCGAGCATCGTGAACGCCAGCGTGAAGAGTCTCCTGATGAACGACGCGCCGCGGTCGGGGTCCTCGATCTCGGCTCTGACCAGTACCGGGACGACGATTGCTGTCAGAACCGCGCCGAGCACGAGTTCCGAGATCATGTTCGGCAGGATCGTGGCCGAGGTGAACGAGCTCGCGATCGCACTCCCCAGAATTGCCAGCATGACGATCTGTTTGAAGAAGCCGGTGATCCGACTGACGAGAGTCGCGATCGCGATCGAACCCGTCGCAGCCAGCAGGCTCTTCTGCTGCGACTTCGGTGCAGGTGCCTCGGGGCCCGGTGTCGGCTGAGTTTCTACCGGAGGAAAATCCTCGTCGCG
Organism: Rhodococcus sp. G-MC3; assembly: GCF_030063335.1. Taxonomy (GTDB): domain Bacteria; phylum Actinomycetota; class Actinomycetes; order Mycobacteriales; family Mycobacteriaceae; genus Rhodococcoides. The sequence goes on from NZ_JASISW010000007.1 coordinate 73,952, forward strand.
GAAGCGCGGGATGAGCTGGGTGACCGAATTGTCAGGAGCCGGACCGCCGTCGGGCGACGGAGGTGCTGGATAGCTCCGCATTTCACGACCGGGCATTTCACGACCGGACACTTCGCGGGGCCGACCGTTCGCGTCCCGCTCCCACGGCGCTTGGCGAGGTGGCGTCGTACGCCGAAAGACCTGCGCTGCCGGTAGGCGATTGGCAGCGCCGTCGGGAAGACGCGCGTTGTCGCCCCGGTAAGGCATATCACCGCCGGTCATGGTCACCGCCCGTCATGGCCGTTCGTACTCTTCGTCAGCTGGATCGGGTTCTCCCTTGAACCGGTGCCACAACCGGCGTCCCGCAAGCAGGAGCAGGAGGACGCCTGCGCAAGCGGTAATGATCGCAAGTGCCTGACCGTACGCGTTCGACCGTACGGACACCGCTGTAGCTTCTCCCAATTGCTGCCCGTCGAGGGTGGTCAGCGAGAAGTCGACCGACAGGTTGCGGCTGTCGTCCACCTGCGTTGGCACTGTAATGGTCCGGCTGCCCCGAGCCGGGAGGGCCGTCGCCCCGACGTCGTCGATCGTCATTTCCGATGGCGCATCGACCTTCAAGCGAACGTTGACACCAACGGGCAGGTCATTACGTGCCACCAGCAGCAACGGACTTTCTTCGGAGGCCAAGGTGTAGATGCCTCCCGGCGCCAACACCGTGATCGACTGAAAAATCGAGTTCAGCCCGCGTTCGGACGAGTCCATGCGTGTGCGAGCCGTGTTCGTTGCTTCGGCCGGGTTTGCCGAACGCTGTGCGGTGCCGAGTGATCGAAGCAAGTCCTCGCGTAGCGGCGCGGTGTAGAGCCGGGGGGTCAACACGGATTGCGGATCCTCGACGAGCGTTGCACGCAACGAGTCGATTCTTTTGCTCTGCGCACGCACCCGGTCTTCGAGTTGGACGTCGCGACCCGTTGGCCCAACCGTCCTGGTCTCGACGGGTAGGCCCGTGGGACTCGCGGCCGCAATCTCCGCAAATGGACGCGGCGTCGCCAGGCCGGTCCGCAGCAGGGACGACAAGGTGGACAGAACAGCGGCAGGTTCGTCTCCTTCTGCCGTCCAGTACTGGGGAGGTGCAATGGTCAACGCTCTGCTTGTGCTGGAGGACTGGGGGTTGCTGGAGGACTGGGGCGAGCCGGTCGACGGTACGAGGGCCGGATACGCGAGCGCACCGAGCGCATCCTGCAGGCGCGCGGTCCTCGAATCGTCCGCGAGGTCGTACTGCTGATCCTCGGGGGTGAATGCGGGGGTCGCCGGAGCGTCGCCGACGCCTGCGAGCGCGGTCGCCGCTGCGGCGTCGAACACTGTGGTGTTCAGATCGGAATCGACGTCGCTGCCACCCACGACGGAGGTGACGTCGCCGGATGCGGCAGGGGCGACGCTCGTGTCGGCGACCATCGCGGTGCTCGGGCCGACCGACCGAAGTGTTGCCGACCCGGCCTCGCCGAGTTGCCCGGTGGCACTCCACACGACTCCCCGGACCGAGGTCACCCCGAGGATGGTGTCGACGATGTCCGCCGGTGACTCGAGTGCGGCCGACGCGAGCGAGGCGTCGCCGACGTTGCCTAGAGTGTCGAGGTCGACCTGTGCGAACGGCAGTGCGGTGACGCACATGGTTCCTGCGAGTTTCTCGAGGCGACCGAGCCATGCCGATGCGCCGTCGGCGCCATTGCCCTCACGTGCAGGCCCCGTCGGATCTGCCGGGTCGTCGACGATCAGGTAGCCCCTTGTCATGTTCGACACGGTTACCAGCAGATCCGGGTCGACCGCGAGGCACATGCTCTCGGCGAGGCGCTTCTGAGGATCGAGGTCCTCGGCGGTCGCGGACTCGGCCGCCTTCAGAAGTTCATCGAGCCGCCCACCTTCACTCATCTCCCCGGCGAGATCGTCGTCGATCAACCTCACCCTCTCGTCGATGGACCCGGGAATGCCCGCGGCCAATCTCGGCTTGTCCGCGAACGGCCACATGATCGTCGTCGCCACCGGGGTCGATGTGTTCGGAGGGATCGGCACGGCTTCGGGGGCCATGGCGTCGACGACGGTCGGATTTCGGGGGACGCCGGTGACCGGAAGCAGGAAGCGGGCATCGTCGAGTCGGGCGGTGCCGCCGTACTCGGGTGTGCCATTGACGTTCAGGAGCAGCGGATACACGCCGGGGCGTTCGATTCCCAGAGACGGGCCCTGCACGTTTCGGAGCGGCATCGATATGACGAACTGTGTGCTCGCGCCACGTTCCAAGCTGGTGGCGACGGTCTGAAACTCGCCGACATTCGCAAATTCCTGCTGGTCGAGGGAAAGTGAGGTTCGCAATTCCTCGGGACGTTCGACGGCGTCCGTGCTCTGCATTCGCACACCGATGTCGTCGACGCGTCGGTCACCGACGTTGGTGACGGTGGCACGCACGGTGACGAACGGGTCGCTGGTGGTGGTGACCGTTCCGGGCGCAACGTTGTCGACGGCGAGCCGGAGGAATCGGGTTTCGGTCGTGGTGTCGGGAAGCGCGGAATCTTCGGGTTGATCCGTGAAGTCGGTCGATGCGTCCGCGTTCTCGGTCGCGGACCTATCGTTGGTCGGATCGTCGCCGGGGAACTCCTGAGCAGCAGCGACGCCGGGAGTGACGGCAAGCACCAGCGCGGTCAGTGCGGCCGCAGTGACCTTCGAAAGCCGCACGGTCACTCCGGCCCGGAATGCGTCTCGAGATCTGGGGTGGTCATTCCCTCGATCAGCTTGCCGGCGATGACGGCCAACTTTCGTTCGTCGGCGTACGCCAAGCGAGATGCCAGTTCACTGAGAGGGACCCACGCCACCTCGGTGACCTCGACATCCTCGTCGGACAGCTCGCCGCCGAGGAATCGAAGCAAGTAGTGGTGAACGGTCTTGTGGACGCGGCGTCCTTCGGTGACGAACCAGTAGTCGATGCTGCCGAGAGACGCCAGAACCGATCCGCGGATGCCGGTTTCCTCGGCGACCTCACGCATCGCGGTCTGCTCGGCTGTCTCGCCCTGTTCGATATGCCCTTTGGGCAATGACCACAGCAATCGGCCGCGGCGATCCGTGCGGCCGATGAGGGCGGCGCATCGCTGAGCCGGCGGTCCATCGAGACCGTCGACGACGAGGCCTCCAGCGGAGGTTTCGCGAACGGTGCGCAGTCTCGGCTTGTCCGCATCGGCGCGCGCGTTTCGCCGCCGCGGGTTGCGGCGGCTCCTGTTCGCACGTTCGCCAGCAGACACCCAATCCATACTAGATGGAAAGAGCACACTGTCCCGCCTGCCGCTCCGACACGGGCGTTCAGGCTCTATCGACCTGTCCCTCAGGCCCCGTCAATCGTCCCTTAGGCTCTAACACCGTGGCCGATCAGTCTCCATCTCCAGCGCAGTCCGATGTGTCCGCCGACCGTCGAGCACGCCTGTCGGCGGCCGCTGCAGTGACGCTGGAAACGCTGTCCGTCGTCCTCGAACCGCTTGCCGACAGATTCGCCGCCGCAGGCCACGAGCTGTACCTCGTCGGGGGCAGTGTGCGCGACGCGGTACTGGGCCGTCTCGGCAACGATCTGGACTTCACCACCGATGCGCGGCCCGAGGCGGTGCAGAAGCTGCTGGTCGGCTGGGCCGACAATCAGTGGGACACCGGAATCGCATTCGGTACCGTCAGCGCAGCCAAAGGCGATCAGCTGATCGAGATCACTACCTTCCGGACCGACTCCTACGACCAGGTCTCACGCAATCCCGAGGTGCTGTACGGAACCAGCCTCGAGGAGGACCTGGTTCGGCGCGACTTCACCGTCAACGCGATGGCGGTTCGTCTCGGCGCGAATGGTGCACAAGAGTTCGTCGACCCGCTCGGCGGCATGGATGCGCTGCTGGAGGGCATGCTCGATACGCCGTCGACACCCGAGAAGTCATTCGGCGACGATCCGCTCCGCATGCTTCGGGGCGCCCGGTTCGTCTCTCAGCTCGGGTTCACACTGATGCCGCGAGTGCACGAAGCGATCACAAAGATGGCCGTACAGATCGAACGCATCACCGCCGAACGGGTGCAGGCGGAACTCGACAAGCTGATTCTGGGCGAGTTCCCGCTGGAGGGCATCGACGTCATGTGCGAGACCGGGCTTGCCGCGTACGTGCTCCCCGAGGTTCCGGCGATGAAGCTCGAGATCGACGAACACCACCAGCACAAGGATGTGTACTGGCACTCGCTGACGGTACTGAAGCAGGCCATCGATCTGGAGGACGGTGACCCCGACCTCGTATTGCGTTGGGCTGCACTGCTTCACGACATCGGGAAGCCGGACACGCGAAAGCACGAAGCCGGTGGTGGCGTCAGCTTCCACCACCACGAGGTCGTCGGTTCCAAGATGGTGCGCAAGCGCATGCGCGCGCTGAAGTATTCGAAAAGAATGATCGACGATGTCTCCCAGCTGGTGTTCCTTCATCTGAGGTTCCACGGCTACGGCAAGGGGCAGTGGACGGACTCGGCCGTGCGCCGCTACGCCGCCGACGCCGGCGAGCTGCTTCCCAAGCTGCACAAGCTTGTTCGCGCCGACAGCACCACCCGCAACAAGCGTCGAGCAGCGGCGTTGCAGGCGACCTACGACGATTTGGAAGAGCGCATCTCGGCATTGGCCGCGCAGGAGGACCTGGCGCGGGTGCGTCCGGATCTCGACGGCAACGCGATCATGGAACTCCTCGGCATCCCTGCGGGTCCCGAGGTCGGCGAGGCCTGGAAGTTTCTCAAGGAACTGCGCCTGGACCGCGGACCGCTCCCCCGCGACGAGGCCGAGAAAGCGCTGCTGGAGTTCTGGCGGCTACGCCCCACGTGAGTGGAAATACGTCGCAGGGGACGTATTTCCACTCACATGATGGCCGCGTGGTGCGACGAACATGGCACCTACTTTCGGTGCGCGCGCCGAGCGTTCAGGAAGACGAGCCCGAGGCCGAGGACGTAGATCACACCGCCGACGAGAACGACGACATGAGCCGCGGTCTCTCCCGCTAGATCGGTTGTTCCCGATCCGACGGCGAAAGCGGCGACTGCGAGTGCACCGACGAAGAAGATGTTGAACACCGTGTCCTGGAGTGCGAAGACCCTGCCGCGGTGGTCGTCGTCGATCTCGGTCTGCATCGATGCATCGCCGGTGAGCTTGATGGTCTGCCCTGCGATTCCCAGCAGGAACGCACCGAGCAGCAGGCTCGTCTGAGTCAGCGACGCAATGAATGTCACCTGCACCACAGCAGCTACCGCAAGCGCCGCCATGATGGAGCGAACTCGTCCGACCCGCGGTAGCAGGAACGGCGTCAACAGCGCAGCGATCAGCATGCCTGCCGCGGTGGCCCCGACGGCGATACCGAAGCCCGCGAGCCCGCCCGGCAACGAGCTCGATGTCGTCTCCCGAAGGATCAGCACCATCACGAGCGTGTCGACACCGAAGACGATGCGATGCGCGCCGATTCCTGCCATGGCCGCGGTCACTGTCGGCGATTGCCACACCGCGACAGCTCCCGACTTCAACCCTGCGGCGATGTCGGCGAGAGCTCTCACCGCTCCGTGATCGTTGGAGGTTGCGAGAGTTGCCGGGCCGAGCGATCGTGGCGCGAAGCGGGACGCGGCGATGGTTCCGACAACCGATCCCGACGCTGCCACCGCCACTGCGACACCCGAGCCGACGTCGCCTGCACCGAAGGCAGCGATTATTCCGACGGCCGCGCCCGCGCCTGCCGCGGCGAAACCGGACCCGACGGTCGCGAGCAGCGAGTTCATCGGGACGAGCCACGATGGTCGAACCACGTGCGGGAGTGACGCCGATACACCGGCGAGCACGAACCTGCTGAGCCCCACCGTGGTCAGGGCGAGCAGAAGAAGGGGTGTCTCGCCCCCGCCCGAGCAGAGGAGTGCTGCGGTGACTGCGATGAGCACCATACGCAGTACGTTCGCCCACAGCACCACGGCGCGTCGGTCCCAGCGGTCGAGCATCGCGCCGGCGAAAGGTCCGATAACGGAATAGGGCACCAGCAACACGGCGAATCCGGCTGCAATCGCAGCCGGATTCGATTCGCGCTCGGGGTTGAAGAGAATGGCCCCGCTCAATGCGGCCTGGAAAAGGCCGTCACCGAACTGGCCTGCGAAACGGATGGCGGTGAGCTTGCCAGCGCCGGGCGAATCACGCAGCCGTGCCAGGAAGGTCTCGTTGCTCACTTACTGCACTTTAGCCCCAGCAAGCAGTGCCTCCTGACAGCGCCACTCATCACAGAGCCGGGGTGAGCTCTCGGTCCTTCCACCACGCCAAGGTCGCTGCGGCGCCCTCCTGGAGCGGGGTCGGCGCGATACCGAGGACGGCTTCGCTACGCGAGCTGTCGAGTTCGTAGGGGTACTGAAACTGGTAGAGGACATCGCACATCTCTTTCATCGGTCCGGGTACGAGGCCGAAAGCCTGGATGACCCACGCGGGGATGGTGCCGACCTTGGGAGCCGGGACCCCTGCTGCACCGGAAAGAATGCCGATCATCTCGCGCTGCGTCACTGCTCCGGCCGTCGGAGCGTGCAGGACGGTGTTCCACAGCTCCTCGTGTGCGGCGGCAACGATCATTGCTGCGGCAAAATCGGGGATGTAGGTGAAGGAATGTGGGACGTCCGCGTTTGCAATCACCCGAATAGTTTTGTGAGCCAGGATGTTTGGAACGGCACGGTCGCCCATGTGTGCCGTCAGCACACGCGGGCCGTAGAAGTCCGAGGCCGCGACACTGACGGTGGGGGTGGCGTGGGCGCCACGGGCGGCCAGCAACTCTGTTCGGACACCGAGCTTGCGGTGCGTCGCGGTACGGGGTGAGTCCTCGCAAATCGGGCCGTCGACCCTGCCGTAGGAATAGAGGCTCTCCGGAAAGACGACGACGGTGCCTGCCGCCGCATCGAGTACGCGGCGTTCCATCATGGGAAGCTGTGCGCGCCATGCCTTGTCCTCGTATGCGACGTGGGTGCAGAGGTAGATGGCGGCAGCGCCGGTGAACTCCGCAGCGAGATCGTCGGTCTCGATGTCGACGCGTCGTCGTTCGATCGAGGGGTGCTCGGGTCCCGATCCCGATCGGGTGAGAATACGGACGGAATTCCCCTGTGCTGCAAGCTGTTCGGCGACGGTCCATCCGACGGGTCCTGCTCCGATGACGATATGTAGCTGGTTCATGATGGGTCCTTCGACTCGATGAGTGAGCACTGCTCTCTGTGTTTCTTCGAGTGTGCACCCGCTTGCGCAGAAAAGCAAGAGCAGTGCTCTCTACTGCTTCGTGCCTGTGGAAGTGATCTTTTCGATCGACCCCTTCGCTCGGATCGGTTCGAAAGAAGCCTAAGGGTGCACGATGACCGGGGCATCTCGACCTGCCAACCATCCGCACACGGTCAACGGGATCATCACGGCGATCAAAGCCACGATGGGGGCGGTCCACGAGCCCGTTGCGCTGCGTACTGCCCCTGCTACGAGGGGCCCACTGGCGGCGAGGAGGTAGCCGATCGACTGAACCATGGTCGAAAGGCTCGTTGCCGTCGACGCGGTCGGCGCGCGGAGGTTGATCAATGTCAGGGCGAGCGAAAGCTGGCCCCCCTGACCGAGCCCGAGCAGGATCGCCCACACCACAGCAGTACCAACACTGCCGCCGAGGACACCGACCAAACCCGCGACGGACAACGCGGCGACGGCGACGGCGAGCGCACTCTGGCGTCGGAGGCGGGCGGCGAGGATCGGGACGGTGAGCGCGGTGGCGATGCTCGAGATCGACAGTGCCGTGAGAAGAAGACCGGCATTCTCGGCGCTGACTCCGCGGTCACGGTAGATCGTGGGTAGCCACGCGATCATCGAGTAGGCCAGCAAGGATTGCAGGCCCATGAATCCCGTGATGGCCCAGGCGATGGGCGAGCGCAGCACCCCTGATTCCCACCGCGGCACTGGATGTGCGGCAGCAGCCGCCGTCCGAGTAAATCGGTTGTAGCGCACTGCAACGAGACTCAGAGCCGCAACAGCGAGCGCGGCGGGCAGTGCCCACGCCATGAGCGTCATACGCCAATTGTGAAATACCGCGGAGTCGAGCGGGATCGTGGTTCCCGATGCGATTCCTGCACTTGCGCTGACCATTGCCGTGAACAGCCCTGTCATCAGGCCGATTCGGTGTGGAAAGAGCAGTCGCACCAGAATCGGACCGAGGACGTTCGCTGCCGCAATGCCTACCCCCGCGAGGAGAGTGCCGCATACGAGCACCGGCCACCACGGCGTCCCCCTCAGCGCGGTTCCGACGAGAACGACAACGAGGCATCCGGTCAGTACAACGGGCACGGTCCAGCGACGAACCGCTTGCGTTGCAACGAGTGCGAATATACCGAGGCACAAGACCGGGGCGGTGGTCAGCAATGCCGCAGAGCCTGCGCCGAGGTGGTAGGCGTCGCGAATTTCGGTGAGCAAGGCCGACGCACTTCCGAAGACGAGGCGCAGGTTCAGGCCGAGCAGGACGACCGTCAGGACTGCGACGCCGGTCCCCACGGCCGCCAGCGGTGTTCGCTCCGAAACCATGTACCCAAGCTAACGGTGTCCATCGAATGGCAACAGGCCGGCACCATCAGCACCGGCTCCGATTGTCGTCGCCGATACTGTGTCCTACATGACCACCACTCCCCGTGAACGTGCGCGAGCACAGACACTGGCCGATATCACTCGCATCGGCCGGGAGCACCTCGCTGCCGACGGAGCGGCCGCATTGTCTCTTCGCGCGGTCGCGCGTGACCTCGGGGTGGTGTCGTCGGCGGTGTACCGGTACGTGAAGAACCGCGACGAATTGCTGACCCTCCTCGTCGTCGACGCCTACACCGAGCTGGGGGACGAGGTGGATACCGCGATCGACGCGGTCGAGGGCCCCGTCGAGAAGTTTCTGGCGCTCGGGCGGACGGTTCAGACCTGGGGGCGACGGGTGCCGTCGAGTTACGCGCTGCTGTTCGGCAGCCCGGTTCCCGGATACCACGCGCCTGCCGAGCAGACGACGGGTCCGGGAACGCGCGTCATTGCCCAGCTGGTTCGGATCTTCGACTTGGCACATCGCTCGGGCCGATTGAAGGACAAACCGTCACCGGTTTCCCTGGCACCTTTGCACGACGACTTCTCCGAAGTACGTAACGAAATGGGAACGGACTTGTCCGACGAAGCTGTCGCTCGTGGGGTGATGGTGTGGGCGTCACTGTTCGGTGCGGTGAGCTTCGACGTCTTCGACCAGTACGGATCCGATACATTCGGTGCCCGAGATCTGTTGTTCGAGCATCAACTGGCGTGCCTCGTCGAACTCGCGGGCCTCGAATAGCTCGGAAACTTCTCTGATTCCTTGCGTCACATACCGAGGTTCACGGTGCCACAATGGAATTATGGCGGCGCATGCGGAAGAACCGGAAGACCAGACGGCATCCGTCGATCAAGCGGTACGCCCCGGAAGCTTGTTGGTGAGTTCGATCGAGCTCGTCGAGCCGACGTTCAGGCGCACCGTCGTGTACATCATCGAACACAACGATGCCGGTAGTTTGGGCGTCGTCATCAATCGTCCGAGCGAGACCGCCGTGCAGAACGTCATGCCGCAGTGGTCCGAACTGGCAGCTCGGCCGAAGGCGCTGTACGTCGGCGGGCCGGTCAAGCGGGATTCGGCGCTGTGTCTGGCGACGGTGCGCACCGGCGTCGACACCTCGACCATCCCCGGAATCAGGCGGGTCGACGGGCGGGTGGTGATGGTCGATCTGGATTCGGACCCCGCCGATATCGCGCCTTTCGTCGACGGTGTCCGTATCTTCGCCGGCTACTCGGGCTGGACGCTCGGGCAGCTCGACGGTGAGCTCGAACGCGAAGACTGGATGGTCGTCTCCGCGCTGGCTTCCGACGTCATCGGCCCTCCGAAGATCGATCTGTGGGCGCATGTGCTGCGACGCCAGCCGATGCCGCTGGCCATGCTGGCGTCGCATCCAATCGAGGTCGAGCGAAATTAGTGCCGCTGAGCTGACCGTGAGTGGTTTGCAACAGTCTGGCGTAGCAAAGCGCTCACGGCAGCGGAGCTGCACTAATGCGCGAAATGCGTCACCGTCGACCCTCCCCGCCCGGCCGCAGCGGCGTCGAGCTGATCGATGACCTCACTGATCGCGATGCACAGCAACCGCCCGAGATCGGCGCTGAAGCCTTCTCGGACCACGATGCGTAGGACTGCGACGTCGGTTGCATTGTCCGGCATCGTGTAAGCGGGCACCTGCCAGCCCCGCGCGCGCAGTTCGTGGGAGATGTCGAACACGGTGTAGTCGCGATCCCCGGTGAGCTCGAAGGAGATGACAGGTATCGCGCTTCCGTCGGTGATGACGTGGAAGGCAGGATGCTCGCGGAGATGCCCGCTGACACGAACAGCGGTGTCGCGCAACGCTTTCATGATGTCCGTATAACCGGAACGACCAAGTCTGAGGAAGTTGTAGTACTGACCGATCACCTGGTTTCCCGGTCGCGAAAAGTTGAGCGTGAACGTCGGCATGTCACCGCCGAGGTAGTTGACCCGGAACACCAGCTCCTCCGGTAGATCCTCGCGAGTACGCCAGATCGCGAAACCGATTCCGGGATAGGTCAATCCGTACTTGTGTCCGCTGGCGTTGATCGAGACCACGCGAGGAAGACGGAAGTCCCACTCCATGTGCGGATCCAGGAACGGCACGACGAATCCTCCGCTGGCTGCGTCCACGTGGACGGGAATATCCGGTCCGCCCGCCGCTGCGATCGAGTCGAGTACGTCGCAGATCTCGGCGACCGGCTCCAGCTCCCCGGTGAACGTGGTTCCGAGGATGGCACACACCCCGATCGTGTTCTCGTCGACGGCCTCACGTACCTGTTCCGGGGTGATGACGTAGCGACCGGGCTCCATCGGAAGGTACTTGGGCTCGACGTCGAAGTAGCGGCAAAACTTTTCCCACACAACCTGAACATTGCTTCCCAGAACGAGATTGGGTCTGGTGGTGTCGGCGTCACCGCGACGAGCGCGCCACCGCCACTTGAGAGCAAGACCTGCGAGCATGACGGCTTCGCTCGACCCGATCGTCGAGACTCCCGTCGCGCTACCCGGATCCTCCGGATCGAGATCGGGCGCGTGAAACAGGTCCGCGACCATGTTGACGCAGCGTTCCTCGATGGACGCCGTCGCCGGGTATTCGTCCTTGTCGATCATGTTCTTGTCGAACGTCTCCGCCATCAGCTTCTCGGCCTGCGGATCCATCCAGGTGGTGACGAATGTGGCGAGATTGAGCCTGGAGGAACCGTCGAGCATCAATTCGTCGTGAATGAACCGGTAGGCGGCCTCCGGGTCGAGTTGCTCTTCCGGCAGTCGCAGCGCAGGTACGGGGTTGGTTGCAAGTCGGCCGGTATACGCCGCAGCGATCACGCCGTCGGGATGCTCGATTCGGGGCACGTCTTCCTCCAAATAGTCTACGAATCATCAACGCTAACCATGTACCGCCGACTCCGCTTCATCCCCTACAGGCGAGTTTCCGATCGGCGAGTGTCGGGCGTAACGCTGCGCCAGCACGGCGCACACCACCAGTTGGATCTGATGGAACAGCAGCAGTGGCAGCACGATCAGTCCGACGGGTTGTCCGATGAACAGCACCGATGCCATCGGCAGTCCACTGGCCAGGCTCTTCTTGGAACCACAGAAGACGAGCACAATGCGGTCCGAGAGCGGGAAACCCATTGCGCGACCGATGAAATGGGTGAGCGTGAGTACCGCTGCGAGGATCACACAGCACACAAGGACGACGGCCACGATCTGCCACACCGACACCGCAGACCACACATGTTGATTCATGCTCTCGCTGAATGCCGAGTAGACCACGAGCAGGATCGATCCACGATCGACTATCCTGGTCGGCCCGCTATGCCGTGCCAGCCACCGTGCGACGAGGGGGCGGATCAGTTGGCCTGCAATGAACGGAAGGAGGAGTTGCGCGAGAATGTTCAGGATCGACGACGCGTCGACATGGGCCTCGCCCGATGTGTTCACCAGCAGGATGACCAGAAGCGGGGTGATGAACACACCGAGGATGTTGGAGAACGATGCGCTCACCACCGCTCCTGCGACGTTGCCCTTGGCGATGGAGGTGAATGCGATCGAGGACTGAACCGTCGACGGCACGAGGCACAGGAACAGGATGCCGGTGTAGAGCTCGGCGGAGAGCACACTCGGTTCGAGGATGCGCAACGCGAGCCCGATGAGTGGAAACAATACGTAGGTGGTGACGAGCACCACGCTATGCAGACGCCAGTGCTTGACGCCTTGCCACGCTTGCTGGGGAGAAAGCCTTGCACCGTAGATCAAGAACAGCAGACCGATGGCAATCTTGGTAACCCAGCCGAGGATGGTTTCCGCGGTACCCGTGGCGGGGAAAATGCTGGCCGCTGCGGCCACGCCGATGATGCCGAGGACGAAACCGTCGGGTTTGGCATCCCTGAGAAAGTTCACTGTCCTTACGGTATCGGCCTGGTATTGATCGCGGAAGACCGTAGACGCGTTTACTGAGAACACTCATCGTGATAGCTCTGAGGCACGCGACGACCGCGGGGTGTCGGCCACGTCGTGTCGACCCGCTGGCTTTGTGAAGGTGTCCAACCTGGACGTGGTAGATCGATCGCTTCTCCAGAGAACTCCGATATCGGTATGCAACTCGAAGCGACGCTCCTAATGTTCGTTCTGGCTCGGCGAACAGCATCGGCGCTGCGGCCAACGAGGCCGACGCGAAAGGACACTGTTGTCCGGCCTTCGGGACATCCTGGCTCTGGACTAGTCCGAGACGAAACCGATGCAGTGACGGCATTTTCGTGTTCACACGCGGTCGATGCGCAGCTGTCGTGATCACGCTGGTGACCGATGAACGAAAGCGAACGTCCTATGTCGATGAAGTATGCCCGAAGTGTCGGGCGAGTGCGCTGGATGGCCACTGTCGGTACCCTGTCCTGCGCGCTGGTTCTCGCCGGATCTGCTGTTGCCGATGCGCAGCCAACGGACGAAACCACGCCTCCTGCAACGGTTTCCCAGGACGGCACTGAGGTAGTTCCACCCGAGGGAACCGAAGCCGAGCCGAAGGCCGAAGATCTGGGGCTCGCCAAACCCAACATCACCGACGCGGCGGCGACAGTTGTCACCCAGGATCCCGAGACCGAGACATCCGGCTACGGCCCGGTGCAGAAGAACTTCCTTGCGGGCTTCCTGTACAGCATCGTCAATCCCAACGTGGCACCGCAGGGGGCGAACGACTGGAACTGCAAGCCCACTGCCGCGCACCCCAATCCGGTTGTGCTGCTACATGGTACGTGGGAGAACGCTTACAACAACTTCGCTCGCATCTCGCCTGTGTTGAAGGAGGCCGGATACTGCGTGTTCGCTCCCAACACCGGCGACAAGGACTCGAGCGCACTCGGCCATGTCACTGCTCTTCGAGGAACCGGGCCCATCGCTGACAGCGCGAAAGAGGTCGCCTTCTATATCGACGCGGTCCTCGCACGGACCGGTGCCCAGAAGGTCGATATCGTCGCCCACTCGCAGGGCAGTCTTGCGTCCCGGCAGTACATGCGTTTCGAGGGCGGTGCCAACACGGCAGATCCAAGCAAGAACAAGGTTGGAAAGATCGTCAGCCTGGGTGGTTCCAACCACGGAACCACCCTCGTCGGGATCGGAACCCTCGGACGAACGATCAACAATCTCGGCCTGAACGTACTGGGCCTCGTCGGCGCGATCGCGGGCCCTGCGGCATCGGATCAGGTCATCGACTCGCCGTTGATCAAGGCACTCGAAGCCGGTGGTGATACCGAGCGCGGCGTCGATTACACGGCAGTCGCCACTCGGTTCGATGAGGTGGTGACTCCGTTCAGGACGACGTTCCTCGAAGCAGGGCCCGACGCGACGGTGGACAACGTGCTCCTACAGGACGGTTGCGGAATCGACGTCTCCGATCACCTGTCCATGTCGGTATCTCCCCGGGTGATCGGCATCGTCAAGAATGCACTCGATCCCGTCGGTAGCCCCGCGAACGCGATCCCGTGTGTCTGGAACGGTCCGGTGACGGGCGGCTGAATTCTCCGGTAGGTCGCGAAGCCCGAACTCTGCACTCGATGCGGGGTTCGGGCTTCGTGCTTGTCAGAGCTGAACGGTGGCAGTCCGATTGCCGCCGTCGTATTTGGCGCGGTACATCATCGAATCCGCTGCGCGCGTTGCTTTGGTGATTACTGTCGGACCGTCACCCCAGAGGTCGGCTGGACTCGAAACGATCGCGGCGCCGACGCTGACGGTGATCGGAATCGAGTCGTCCGGCCGATACAGCGAAGGGTTGGTCCGATGGATCAGATCGTGAGCTTGCTCGATAGGACTGGAGAAGACGACGAGAAATTCCTCGCCGCCGATGCGGGCTACGACGCCCTTGTCGCCGAACAGCGCGCTCAATCGGCGGGCGACCGAGATGATGACGTCGTCGCCACTGTCGTGTCCGAAGTGATCGTTGACGGCTTTGAACCGATCGATGTCCACCACGATCACCACGAGTGTGTGACCGCGTTGGTGACTTTTCGACAGCAGTTGCAGAGCAGCATCTTCGACGCCTCGGCGATTGAGCAGATCGGTCAGTGGGTCGAGTAGCGAACGCCTGGCGTCACGGCCAATGGCTGTCCACGCGATGTGGGCCAAGAGGGGTATTGCGGAATTGATCGCAATGGCTACGAGACCGCCGGCCAAGGCGGTTGCGATGTCTTCTCGGTCGGAGAAGCAGGCCCTCACGATAGTGATGCCGATGAATGCAGCACACCAGGCGAGGTGCGCCAACAACCACCGCGGGCTGAGAAAGTAGGTGCAGAGCGCGCCGGTGACGACGAAGAGTCCGGATCCGATGAGTGCTCCGAAGGGCTCGTACAGAACCAGTACGGAGGTGAGTCCGACATCGCCGAAGATTGCGAAAGTCACGAAGTCTCGGCGTCGGGGAAGCGGCCCGAAGAACCACCGGAGTGCCACCGCGAGTTGTAAGAGCAGCACCAGCACGATCCACGCCTGAGCAATAAAGCCCACGGGCCCTCGCGAGCTGAACAGCATGAGTATCGATGCTGCTGCGAACAACAGGGTTGCGGCGCCGAATACGTTCTGAATGGAACGGTGCAAACCTCGGGTGGAGCGGTGAAGGGTGATCCATTCGTAGTCGAACGGTTGGAGATACCACTCACGTAATGCAGCCGATACGTTGTCTGTCGACGGTCGGCGATGACTGGCTTTCCTGGAAGAGCCGGTGCCAGCACCCACCGCTCGTTCTATGTCGTTCGTCACGGCCTCCCGCCACTACCCCCGGTGTGACACCAGACTAGCCAGCAAAAACGGCAATTGGTTTGTTTTCGAAGATTCACCGGTTCGAGGACAGCGTATTCAAAACTCCGGCGATCTGCTCGGCTCGTCCGGTGGTGATGGTCAACCGCTGTCCGTTCGCGAACGTCACGAACACTGCTGGACCCGTGGCCGTCGCGACGGCGTAATTACCCCGGCCCTTGACGCGCAGTCCCCAGCCACCGAAATCCTTGTACGGCTCGACCTCACGTACCGACGCTCCGGTCACTTCGACCAACGAGTAGTCGAACGCCGCCATGCCGAGGCTTCGGACGTGAATGCCTTCGAGGTCGACCACCAGTTCGTAGCGCATCAGCGACACCGGGAGTACGCCCAACGGTAGGAAGATGGCCACCGGCCACCAGGACTCCGCGAGCCAACAGGTCAACCCGGCCGCTGCGGCAAGGATCGTGAACAGGACTGCAACGGCAACCCTTCCTGCACCCAGCGGCTCGATGATCGGCAGTTCCTCGTCGGGCGCCAAGGGCTCGGAGGCGCGCGGCAGCGACGCAGGCGGGGGTGAGTCGGCGTCGACCCGCTCGCGGTAATCGCGCAACAACGACGCTCCGAGGAGTCCGACGCAGAAGCCGACCAACGTTCCGACGCCGAGAGCCCAGCCGGGAATTTCGACTTGGGTCACCGACTGGACGTCCAACTGCTTGCCGATGATTGCCAGGTGCAGCACGGTGATGAGGCCGACGACGGTCGATCCGATCATCAGCATGGTTCGGCGCATGATCAGCAGGGCGTGCGCGAGCGCGGCAATGGCACTGCAACCACCGCCGACCAGCACGATCACGATTGCCAGTGTCCAGGCGCTCGTGCTGGGGTTCATGAAGCCGTCGGGTTCGGTACCGGACCAGTGTGTTGCGATCTCGTCGGGCAGGCGCGAGCGCCACACGTGCACGCTGACCACTGTGAGCACGGCTGCTGCGATCGGCAGAACGACCCCGAAAATTACGCCCGCCGGATCGAAGGTTCTCTGTGTGCGCATGATGCTCAGCTCGGTGCGCAGGCATCCTTCAGGCTGCACGAGATGCAGGAGTGCCCGCATCCGCCCGCCTCGTCCACCGGCTTCGCGGCCGCGGTGCGCGCACCGATCGAACCGCCGACACCAGCAGTGACGAACGCGGCAATCAGGCACGCGACGACGGCGACGACGGCAAGGACACTCGTCAGCATCAGAGCGGCTGCGGCGCCAATTAGAAGGAGAAGAGCGGCCGCGGCGTTTGTCGGACCGGCAACCTTGTTCGCCATGATGAACGTCTCGTCGTCCCGCATCGACTCGGCCGTGCGCACACCGGCCCACCGGTTGCGCGGGAGTTTGCCCGTCAGGCCGGCAGCGGCAACGGAGCCGACGACGAGCGCGAGCACGAACAGCAGTATGGACACGACGATCACGCCGGTAAGAATACGTCGACTACAGGCCGAAGTACCAGGCGGCCCAGCTCACGCTTTACGCTGGTGAGTGTGACCGATCCAGCCAAAGCGCCTTCCGAGACCGTCCCCGAGCATCGTTATACCGCGGATGTGGCCGGGCGTATCGAGCAGCAGTGGCAAGACCTGTGGGATGAGCAGGGCATCTTCGACGCCCCCAACCCCGTCGGCCCCCTCGCCGGTGACGTTCCCAAGGACAAGCTTTTCGTGCAGGACATGTTCCCGTATCCGTCGGGCAGCGGTCTGCACGTCGGACACCCCCTCGGCTACATCGCGACCGACGTCTTCGCTCGGTTCCACCGCATGCACGGACGCAATGTTCTGCATGCCCTCGGCTACGACGCCTTCGGCTTGCCCGCCGAGCAGTACGCCGTTCAGACGGGAACGCACCCGCGTTCGACGACCGAAACCAACATCGCGAACATGCGACGCCAGCTCCGTCGCCTCGGGCTCGGGCACGACCGTCGCCGGTCGTTGGCGACGACGGACGTCGACTTCTACCACTGGACGCAGTGGATCTTCCTGCAGATCTTCAACTCCTGGTACGACGTGGATCAGTCGAAGGCGCGTCCCATTTCCGAACTGGAATCGTCTTTTGCCGATGGTTCGCGGGCGTTGGACGACGGCCGCGACTGGGCTGCTCTGACGGCATCCGAGCGTGCAGGCGTCCTCGACGGATTCCGCCTGGTCTACGAGTCCAACTCGATGGTCAACTGGTGCCCCGGCCTCGGCACTGTCCTTGCCAACGAGGAGGTCACCTCGGACGGCCGCAGTGATCGCGGAAACTTCCCGGTGTTCCGAAAGAATCTGCGGCAGTGGATGATGCGCATCACCGCGTACTCGGACCGGTTGATCGACGACCTCGAGTACCTGGACTGGCCGGACAAGGTCAAGTCGATGCAGCGCAACTGGATCGGGCGCTCCCGCGGTGCGCAGGTTTCCTTTTCCGGGATTGACGTGTTCACGACCCGTCCGGACACTTTGTTCGGTGCGAGCTATGTGGTTCTTGCTCCCGAACACAACCTGGTCGACGGGTTGGTGGCCGCGCAGTGGCCTGCCGACGTGCCTGCCGTGTGGACCGGGGACGCCGCGACCCCCGCCGAGGCCATCGCTGCCTACCGCGCAAGCATCGCCGCGAAGTCGGACCTCGAGCGCCAGGAGAACAAGGACAAGACCGGCGTTTTCACCGGCTCCTATGCCGAAAACCCCGTCAACGGCGAGCAGGTCCCGGTCTTCATCGCCGACTACGTGCTCACCGGCTATGGAACCGGCGCAATCATGGCTGTTCCCGGGCACGATCAGCGCGACTGGGAATTTGCGAAGAAGTTCGAACTGCCTGTCCGCGAGGTCATTTCGGGTGGCAACGTCACCGAGGCTGCGTACCTCGGCGACGGCGCGCTGGTCAACTCTGATTTTTTGAGCGGACTCTCGGTGGAGGAAGCCAAGGCGACCGTCATTGCTCGCCTCGAAAAAGAGGGCAAAGGCAAAGGCACTATTCAGTACAAGCTGCGCGATTGGCTCTTCGCGCGCCAGCGGTACTGGGGCGAGCCGTTCCCCATCGTGTACGACGCGGAGGGCAACGCCCATGCGCTCCCGGATTCACTTCTGCCGGTGGAGCTTCCGGAGGTCGCGGACTACGCGCCCGTCTCGTTCGACCCCGATGACGCCAGCTCCGAGCCCTCGCCTCCACTGGCGAAGGCGACAGACTGGGTGAACGTCGAACTCGATCTGGGCGACGGTATGGCGACCTACCGCCGCGACACCAACGTGATGCCGCAGTGGGCAGGCAGTTCCTGGTACCAACTGCGTTACATCGACCCGACCAACTCCGAGACATTCGCGGATCCGGAGAACGAGAAGTACTGGGTCGGACCGCGTCCCGAGATCCACGGTCCCCACGATCCCGGCGGCGTCGATCTGTATGTCGGCGGCGTCGAACACGCTGTTCTGCACCTGCTCTACTCGCGTTTCTGGCACAAGGTGCTCTTCGACCTCGGCCACGTCAGCTCGAGCGAGCCGTACCGCCGCCTGTACAACCAGGGATACATCCAGGCGTACGCGTTCACCGATGCGCGCGGGGTCTACGTGCCTGCCGAGGAAGTGGAAGAGCGCGACGGCGCGTGGTTCTACCAGGGCGAACCGGTCAACCGTGAGTACGGGAAGATGGGCAAGAGCCTGAAGAATTCCGTCTCCCCCGACGACATCTTCGCCGAGTACGGCGCGGACACCCTGCGGTTCTACGAGATGTCGATGGGCCCGCTGGACACATCACGACCGTGGGCGACGAAGGACGTCGTGGGCGCGCAGCGATTCCTGCAGCGCGTGTGGCGTCTGGTGCTCGACGAAGAGACGGGTGCGGTACGCGTCACCGACGAGAAGCCGAGCGAGGACACTCTGCGGGTACTCAATCGGATCATCGACGGTGTGGAAGCGGATTACACTGCGCTGCGCGACAATACGGCCGGCGCCAAGCTCATCGAGCTGACCAACCACCTCACCAAGGAATACCCGAACGGTGCCCCGCGCGGTGTCGTCGAGCCGTTGATCCTGATGCTTGCACCCATGGCTCCTCACCTGTCCGAGGAACTGTGGAAGCAACTCGGGCACGACCGCTCTCTCGCGCACGGTCCGTTCCCGCGGGTGGACAAGAAGTGGCTCGTCGCCGATACCGTCGACTACCCCATCCAGGTCAACGGCAAGGTGCGGAGCCGCATCACGGTACCGGCGGATTCCACCAACGACGACGTCGAGAAGATCGCATTGGCGGAGGAGAAGATCGTCGCACTGCTGGACGGAAAGGCGCCGACGAAGGTCATCGTCATTCCCGGTCGCATGGTCAACATCGTCCTGAAGTGACGTCCATGAAACCCGGCAGCACGCTGACAACGGTGATGTTGAGTCCCGTCGTCGGCGGATTGATCCAATTGTGGACGGACACCGGCGCGCATCTTTGGACAGTGGCCGACCCGGATGGGCTGACTGCCGTTCTGGGTCGGGGTCGGATTGCTCGCACATCCATGCCGGACAACCGCTTTCGCGAGGCGGGCCTGTTCGACGCGATCAGTTCCACTCTGCTCCTGCAGGAACACACTTTCGCGCTGTTGGAACCGGTGGCACCCGAGACGAACCCGTGGAACTCGCTGCAGGAATTCCTCAGTGATGTGTCGATGGCCGCCGCCCAGCGCGGAGAATTTTGGGTGCTCGAGCTCGGTGGCTGGGATTCACCGCAGATTCCGTACTGCTTCGCCGCCGTGATGACGTCACCCGAGTCCGCTGTTTCCGTGGTGGAGACGTCCCCGGTGCCGCGCGGCACGGGGGTGTGGCCGGACGACGTTCCGCAGGATCAGACGGGCACGTCGGTGTCCGGGCCCGCGACGGAGGACTCCGTCGCGGCCGCGTCGATCTTCGCGGCCGCAGCGGCGTCGCTGTGGAACGTGCAACCTTGGGATCTTGCGATCACATTCGGGCAGTTGCCCTCGCACGAGGACTGACCAGGGGAACTACCCGTGACACGGCTTCGCCGCCCTATCGACGCGCGGGCCGGATACCCGCACCGAACTCAGATGTACTTGTTCACCAACGGCCCGACGAGCTCGAAGGACGTGGCGTCGGGCACCAGGTACTTGGTCACCTCGCCGCTGACGAAAGGGTGCCAGGCCGGCCCGATGTCGGATCCGTCGGTGGAGACCACGATGGCTTCCCCGACGTACACGCCGGGGAAGTGCTTGCTCGCCAGAGCCTCGTTGTGAGTCGCGATGGCGAGCAGTTCCTCGGCGCGGCTGCGGTCGATATCGTCGCCCATGCCCGCGAGGAGTGAAGCAGAACTTTCGACGCTGCTGGACTGCATCGGCTCGCTGTCGAGGATGGTCAGGCTGCGCACGGCGACGCCGCGTCCCTGAAGTACGACGGCAACGGCGTGAGCCAGTAAGCCTCCGAAGGAGAGGCCGAGCAGGTGTAGTGGCCCTGAGCTGCGTATTGCGAGGATCTCGTCGGCGTAGTGAGTGGCAAGTGCAGTGAGCGAGACCGGGCGATCCCCCGGGGTCTGGAGGCCGTAGACGGGGTGTTCTGCTCCGATGTGTGCAGCGAGAGCGGTGTAGCAAGAGGCGAGGCCGTCGATCGGGTGGATGCAGAAGACGGGTGCCTCGGTGCCGGTGGGCCGGATCGGCAGAATTGCCTGGATCGGCTCGGTCGAATACTCGGTGGTCTTGCGGTCGGCGACATCGTCGTAAGTGAGATGAGAGTAATCGTTGATGACGGTCATGCTGTGGCCTCCGGGGTCGAGTCTTAGAGATTCAGGGCGTGAGCGAGCCCTGCTGTAGTTCGTATTCGCCGATTGACGAGTATGTCGGCCGAGCGTCCTGATGTGTTACCTACGTCTCACTGGACTTTCCACTCAACCATGAGCGTTCGGCGAGCGCATTAGTGAATCGTCACCAAAAAGTGTCCGCGATGCTGGCGTGACCGTTATCTGCCCATTGGGCCGAATCACACAGTGGTAATTCGCATTTCGGCTGTTCGAGGCCTTGCGGGTGATGCAAGTGTGGACATCTGTGGCGCAGAGGGCCCCAAATCAGCAGTCACACCAGTCACATAAGTATCAGCCATGGCGGCACTACAGAATCCAGTTCTCCAGCAGGACACACGTGGCCGTCCCGACGAGAATGCTCAGGGCCGCGTTGCGTCGTAGTAGGTGAGTCCCGACGGTGGCTGCGACGCCCGCGATCTGTGGCACGCCGTGGTGCGCGCTGAGAAGATCGATCGAGGACAGGGCGTAGATGGCGAGCACGGCGACGGCGCCCAGCGGCATCCATCCGCCGATCGCGTCGAGAAGCGCCGACTCACGCAGCCGGGATCGCACGGCAAACGGGATTGCTCTCAGTGCAAATGTGATTCCCACTGCTGCAGCGAGTGCACCCGCGACGTACACGTAGTCGGTCATGACCTGCGCGCCCGGTAGTGGCGAACGATCGACACCGCGGTGAAGACACCCATGGACACGAGCAGCATCGATCCCGGTGCCAGCAGAAGTCCGAGTGCTCCGGCCGCGCAGGCCAGCATCAGGGTGACTCGGTCGGGATCGGCGCGGTACGTGTCCAGTGCGAGCACGACGAACAGTGCCGTGAGGACGAAGTCCATCCCCCGCACGTCGCCGAGTGCGACCTGACCGACCGCTGCGCCGATGAACGACCCGAGAACCCACGACGAATGCAGGCCGATCTGTGTCCACAGAATCTGCCCACTGCGCATACGGGTGGACGCGAGCGCGAAGGCTTCGTCGCACAGCGCAAAGATGCTGTATAGCTTCGCGAATCGCCCGTCGACGCGGTGCAGCGGGAACGTCAGTCCGTAGAACAGGTGGCGCGAGTTCACCAGGAATGTCGTGGCGGCGATGGCGGCGATCGGCATTCCTGCGGCCAACATTCCAACCAGGATGAATTCGACTGAACCGGCGAACAGGACGCCGGAGATGATCGGGGCCAACCACCACGGCAGGCCCTGGGTAGTGACGGTGACGCCCAAACCGATTCCGAGAACCAGCAATCCGATCCAGACGACGCTTGCGGAGCGTGCGGCATCCCGGAGAGGAGACAGCGAGATTTCGGCCTGAACGGTCATGGAGCAATGATAGGGAAACGCACTCAATGAATTATTGCTCGAACTTGCTGGATCAGCTGCTCTACAGCAATATGTGGGACGTGGATTCCATCGACGAGCACATTCTATTGCTCCTGCAGGAGGACGGTCGTCTGTCCAATCAGGACCTGGCCGCCCGCGTCGGACTGACTCCCGCGCCGTGCCTTCGTCGTGTGCGAAAGCTGGAGGAGGACGGCGTCATCGCGGGTTACTCTGCGATCGTCGACCGGACTCGTCTCGGGCGTGGTTTCGAAGTCATCATTCATGCAGATCTTGTCGCGAAGGATCTCAGGACCGTGGGGGCGTTCGAGAACAGGATCGCCGGCATGGACGAGGTGGCCGAACTACGACGGATGTTCGGCATCCCCGACTACTTCATCCGGGTCCGTGTCGCCGACCTCGCGGCATTCGAGAAGTGGCTGACGACGCAGTTGATGGGAGATCCCGCGATCGCCCGCGTGGATTCGCGCATCACCATGAAAGTCCTGAAAACCGACGCACCCTAGGCGCGCCCAATACCCGCCCCTGGAATCAGCGCACCTGCGGGTATCGACCGTCGCCGAGGTCGGGGTCGGGCAGGACGCCGTTCACTGTGATCGAGCAGGCCTCGTCGACGATGATCCCGTAGTTGCGCCAACATGTGTGCGATCGCGAGATTGCTGTCCACGGTGTCTATTTCGGAGGAACACACCGATAATCGGGAACAGGTGATTTCCCGGCAGAAATCTAACACCGCTCGACCCACACGGCCACAATCAGATGGACCCCAAGTCTGCACCCAGCCAGTGCTCGATTTTCAGGGCGAAGAGAGTCTGATCTCCGTGATCGGATGTGGCGAATTCGAGGTATCCGTCGACCTTCTCTGGCTGGAGGTAGCGCTCGGCCATCTCGCGGAGCTGTGCGGCGGTGCCGGGTTCCTCGCGAACCACGGGTCCGTCGACGGCAACATACTTGATGGTGGGAGCGACGCGCTCGACCATCAAGCTGAATCGACCTGCAGCGCGGATTAATTCGGCCTTCCTGGACGTTTTTCCCGTCAGCAACCATGCTTCGCCGCCGGGGGTGTACTGGTACCAGATGGGTACCGTCAGCGGACCTCGATCGTTGCCGGCAAATACCGACAGGGCCGCTATGTGCGGCTCGGACAGAAACTCTTCTCGTTCCGATTTCGACAATGCCATGCGGTCAGCTTAGGGTGATTTCTGCAGGTCGTCGAAGGGTTCGGCATATCGATACCGCCCGTTCATCAGCTTGTCCTCTGGAATCCCTCCCACCCGCGGCCCAGCCACAACACTGCCACCGGTTTACAACGCAAGTTTCAGTTGTGTACGCGCTCCAGGGTTGTGAGCGTCAGCGCGGCTTGAGCACGATCTCCGTCGGATGAGCGTCCGCGGGAGTGTCGACAGCATTGCGCACCGCGGCGGCAACAGTGCCGGCCTGCAAGAACTTCGACCCGTCGTAAGTACCGCCCTCGTGCTCGACAATTGCCCGCTGCATATCGGTATCGATCCGGCCCGGATGCACCGACGTCACGCGCAGCGACGGCTCTTCCTGACGCAGCGCGTCTCCAAAGGCCCTCAGGGCGAATTTCGACGCCGCGTACGCGCCCCAACCCGCATTGACTCGCAGACCAGCACCGGAATTGATCAGCACAACGTGCCCGCCTGCTCGTCGCAAAGCGGGAAGAAGTGCCTGCGTCAGCGCGACCACCGAGAGCACGTTGCTTTCATACTGGGCTCTCCAGGAGGCGATCGTGGATTCCTCGACGGTCCCCAGTTCCGCTACGCCGGCATTGTGCACCAGAACGTCGAGCGCGGGGATCTCAGAGGCTGCGCGAGCGACGGCTTCGTGATCCGTCAGATCGACCGGCCAGGGTGTCGAACCATCGAGTTCCGAAACCACCGCGGAAAGAGACTCCGACGACCGGCCACCGAGATAGACGTGATGATCCGGTGCCAATGTCCGTGCGATCGCCGCGCCGAGGCCCCGGCTCGCCCCTGTCACCAACGCTGTTTTCATACAGCCAATCTAGTCAAGAACCATCCCGGCCTCGGCAGCCCAGGCCATCGTCGTGTTCCCGCCGTCGAGCGATTCTCGGATGATGTCCGCGTGACCAGCGTGCTGCGAGACTTCTCGGAGGATGTGGAACAGCGTGAATCGAGCGGATTGCCACACGCGTTCGGGAGCCCACGGCGCCGTCGGGAGTGGAATCTGGGCGTCGAGATCCATATCGGCAACGGCCTTCGCCGTCGATTCGGCAATCCGCTCGTACTCCTGCACGAGTGCGGCGACGGTTTCGTCCGCCCCGAGGACATACTCGGTACCCATCCGCGACATGTCGAACTCGGCGTTCTCGTCCTTCTCGGCGATGGTCTTCATCCAATCCCGCTCATTGCCCACCACGTGGTGCAGCAGCCCTCCCAGGGTCAGTTCGCTGACCGTCGTCCGCTCTCGTGCCTGCTCGTCGGTGATACCGCGGACGGTGATCAAGAAGTTCTTTCGTTGTTCGCCGAGCATTCTCAGAATGTCGGCCTTCTCACCGGTCATGGTCATGTAACTGCCTTTCGTTGCTGGTGAGGACAACTTTAGAAACAATCGAGGACAGGTTCGGTCCGCGATGGAAACCGAGACTCGATAAGCAAAAAACAGTGATCGGTCGCAAACTAGAGGACATGGGCGACCGTGGATACACCTCGACACAACTTGCCGGACGGGCTGCCTACCTCTTGCGCGGCAACGACCTGGGCACGATGACCAGCGCTGCGCCCCGCTTGTATCCGCACATGTGGAGTTGGGACGCGGCGTTCGTGTCCGTCGGCCTTGCGCCGCTCAGCGTCGAGAGAGCCGTCGTCGAGCTCGACACCCTGTTGTCCGCGCAGTGGAAGAACGGAATGATCCCGCACATCGTCTTCGCCAACGGTGTCGACGGCTACTTCCCGGGTCCCGCCCGGTGGGAGACCAGCGAACTCGCCGTCCACGCTCCGCTCGGGCCGCAGACCTCGGGCATCACACAGCCGCCCGTCCATGCCATCGCCGTCCAACGGATCCTCGATCACTCCAAGAGACACGGCCGAACGACGCGCTCGGTCGCGGAGGAGTTCCTCGATCGTCGGTGGGAGAACCTCGTCCGCTGGCATCGGTGGCTCGCCGAGGCAAGGGACATCGACGGCAGCGGACGCATCGCGCTGTACCACGGCTGGGAATCGGGCATGGACAACTCACCGCGGTGGGACGCGTCGTACTTGGGCGTCGTGCCCGGGGAGATGCCGCCGTTCGTGCGCAAGGACGATGCCGTCGTCACCGATCCTTCGCAGCGCCCGAGCAACCTCGAGTACGACCGCTACATCTGGCTCGTCGAAGAAATGAAACAGGCGGGCTACGACGATTCCGCACTTGCGGAGAAGATGAGCTTCGCCGTCGAGGACGTGTTCGTCAGTGCAATCTTCGCGATGGCGTGCGATGTTCTGGCAACCATCGGTGAGGAACACTCCAAGCCCAATTCCGACGTCCGCGAACTGCGCGGCTGGGCCGAGAAGTTCCGCAAGGGCGTCATCGCGACCACCGACGAACGGTCGGGAGCCGCTCGGGACTACGACCTGCGTGCGCGACGGTGGATCAGCACCGACACCATTGCAATGTTCGCTCCCCTGCTGTGTGGCGGGCTGCCGCGCGAGCAGGAACGGAACTTGATCCGCTTGTTCGAGGGCACCAGGTTCTGTGGTCATCCCGACCTCAAGTACGCGGTGCCGCCCTCCATCTCTCCGGTATCGCGGGACTTCCGTCCGCGCGAATACTGGCGGGGCCCGGTGTGGCCGGTGATGACGTGGCTGTTCTCCTGGGCATTCGCTCGGCGAGGCTGGGCCGAACGCTCACTGAATCTGCGCGACGAGGGACTTCGCCAGGCCAGCGACGGCAGTTTCGCCGAATACTACGAACCGTTCACCGGCCAACCACTGGGCAGTATGCAGCAATCCTGGACGGCGGCAGCGGTACTCGACTGGCTGGGCTGATTCGGGTGGGCTACCAGGGCTACCAGCGCGTTCGGGCGTCAATCCCGCAGCGCGCGCTCGAGCGTCGGCCACGACGCACGCAGCGCGTCCTGCCAGTACAGCCACGAATGTGTTCCCGGGTGCCCGAGGTCGAACTGCGCAGGAATGCCCAGGTCGCCGAGCCGCTGCTGCAGACGCTCGGCACAACCGTTGGCTACTGCCTCGATGAATCCGCCGAGCGCAATCTGGTCCGACAGCGGTGGTGAACCCACCGGCCTGAGTGTGTTCGGAAGCTCGTACGGTCCTGGCAGACCGGTGGCATTGGAGACGAACAGCTCTAGCCCCCTGAGTTTTTCGGCGTTGACGAACGGATCGTGCTCGAACCATCGCGGATCGCTGCCTGGGCCCCACATGTTGTCGGCGTCCGCTTTGCCGCGAATGCCGAGGAGAAGGCGAATGAAGTTCTGCGACACAGGGTCCGACGTTTGCGCACACCCGCTGTACGACGCCACCCCCCGGTAGAGTCCCGGCGACTGGATCGCCAGGTCCAGGACGGATCCCGCGGACATGGACAATCCGCCGATCGCGTTGACGCCGTTGGCGCCGAGGGCATCGTCGAGTATCGGGGGCAGTTCCTGCGTCAAAAATGTCTGCCACTTGTTGCGGCCGAGCGTCGGATCGTCGCGCTCCCAGTCGGTGTAGTAGCTCAGATATCCGCCGACAGGAATCACGACGTTGACGTTCTTGTCCGCGAAGAATTCGGACATGTCGGTCTGCTTCAGCCAATTTGCACCGTCTTCGCCGCCGCCTGCCCCGTTGAGCATGTACAGCGTGGGTTGCGGCACCGACGTCTCTGCCGGCCGGAGCACCTGGAGTTCGATGACGCGGTCCATCGACGTCGAGTACACGAACACGTCCCAGCGAGTGTCACTGATCTTGTCGATATGGTCGAGAGAGCTCATAGCCGAAGGATCGGCCGTCGCTACGCCCGCGGCTGCGAGCATCGCCATCGCAATCACCCCGACCACGATGCGCTGCAGCCATCTCACGAGGCAACACCCGCGTGAGCGATGTGCTGTTCGACGAGCGGTCCGACGGCGCGCAGGGCGGTGGTCGACGTCATCTGCCAATGTGTTTGCGGCACCGAAAAATTGGAGATGGTACCCCGGACGTACGGGTGCCACGTCGAGAGTCCTTGGCGTTCCTCGTGCGCAGCCCCGACGTACAGGACGTCGCCGTCGTATACACCGGGTTGATGCCGCAACGCGAGCTCATGGTTGTGCCTGGCCGCGGCAAGGAGTTGTTCCACGTCCGCACGGTCGATGACGCCGGATCCGGCGACGAGGGAGGGAAGCGAGTCCAGGCTGATCAGTTGGCCCTCGATGTTCGTCCCGTCGATTCCCGGCACGGTGATGCCGACGGCTTCGAGGAGGTCGGAGGCGGGGAGTTCGGTGTCCCAGATGTCGTTCGGTTGCACGGCGTGGCTGTCCAGCATGACGAGCGAACCGACAGTCTTGCCGAGTTCCCTGAGCCTGACGGCGATGGCATGCGCGATGGTGCCGCCGAGCGACCACCCGAGCAGATGGTACGGGCCGTCGGGAGCGATCTTTTCGATCTCGTCGATGTACCGCTGGGCGAGAGCCTCCAGCGAGTCGGGGAGCTGTGCTGCGCTCGGTGTCTGGATTCCGTAGATCGGACGATCGGTGTACTGCTTCAAACCGCCGTAGCACCAGGACAATCCGACGATCGGGTGGATGCAGAACAGCGGCGCACCCGAGCCGGTGGTGTCGATGGGGAACACGATGTCGAAGGACGAGCCCGACTCGCTTCCGGAATCGATCAATGATGCAAGCGATTGCGGGGTCGGATCCGCAAGGAGCGCATGCAGCGACACCGAGGTTCCGGTCGCTTCGCGAAGTGTGCGCAGTACGCGCATCGCGGTGAGCGATGACCCGCCGAGTGCGAAGAAGTCGTCCGCCACGCCGACCTTGCTCTGGCCTGTGTCTTTCATGTCGAGTACCTCCGAGAATGTTTCGATGACGAGCTGTTCGGTCGCCGTGGACGGTGGTCGGTAGTGACGTCGAGCGCTGGTGAACTCGGGGGCCGGGAGCGCTCCGATGTCGAGCTTTCCTGTCGGTGTTCGGGGAACCGATTCGAGTGTCATCACTGCGGACGGGACCATGTAGGCGGGTAATGCTCTGCGGGCGTGCGCCAGCAGGCCGTCGGAACAGCCGAGGACGTAGGAGACGAGCACCGTCTCCCCGGATCCGGTGGTGTGTCCGAGGGTGACGGCGAAGTCGATGCCGTCGCGCGCGCAGAGTACGGCGTCGATCTCGCCGAGTTCGACGCGGAAGCCGCGGATCTTCACCTGCGTGTCCGCGCGTCCGCTGTACCGCAGCGCGGCGTCGGCCGTCCACCGGACGATGTCGCCGGTGCGATACATCCGCCCCCCTCCGTGCGGGTCGGCGACGAACCGGGATGCTGTCAGTGCGCTTCGTCCGTGATACCCGCGTGCCAGAGCAGGGCCTGCCAGATACAGCTCGCCTGCACTACCGATGGGGACCGGATGCAGACGCGAGTCGAGCACCAGAGCTTCGAAACCGATTATGGGCCTGCCGATGTCGAGCGGCAAGCCCGCCTCTACCTCGCCGAGGGTAGAGATGTCGGTAGCTTCGGTCGGTCCGTAACCGTTGAGCATCACCCGCCCCGGTGCCCACCGCGCGACGAGTTCGGGGCCGCATGCTTCGCCGCCGACACAGACGACCTCCAGCTCGTCCAGGCCGGCGGGATCCAGACTGGACAACAGGGACGGTGTCGTCAGCGTGTGGGTGACGTGTTCTGCCTTCAGGAAGTTCACGAGTTCGTCGCCACCGAGAAGTTCCGGCGGAGAGACCACGAGTGTCGCGGACGCGGACAGTGCGGACACGATCTCGCCGACGGCCATATCGAAACTCGGCGACGTGTTGTGCAGGAATCTCGAGGTCGGCGTGATCCGGTGCAGCCTTCGCCTCGACTCCGCGAGGTTGGCGAGTCCGCGGTGGCTGACCGTCACGCCTTTCGGGAGTCCCGTCGATCCCGAGGTGTAGATCATGTACGCCGCCGTGTCGAGGTGCACGGGTCCGGTGAGCTCTTCGGCGCTCACCGGATCCGTTGTTGCCCGTGTCAGTTCGGCTCGATGTTCGGTGTCGTCGAGCTCGAGCCAGTTGACGCAGCCGGGGAGCCCGCTGCGATGCGCGCCGAGCGTGATGCCCATGTCGGCCCCCGAATCGCCGACCATGTGGCGCAGACGATCAGCTGGATACGCAGGATCCACCGGGACGTACGCGGCACCGGTCTTGGTCACCGCCCACACTGCAAGTACGGAGTGCAGAGACCTCGGCAGACCGATGGCCACCACGGTCTCGGGTCCGACGCCGTACCCGAGCAGCACCCGGGCGAGCCGGGTCGACTCCTCGTCGACGTTGCGATAGGTGTGGTCCTCGCCGTCCCAGCGCACTGCCACTCCGTCGGGATTGCGGGTCACGGCCTCGGCAATCAACTCCGGCAACGTACGCGCCTCGACGGATCGTTCACCTCGAACCGGTAGCAGTGCCGCGCGTTCGGCCGTACTCAGCATATCGATGTCACCGACGGCAGCCGTCGGATTCCTCACCGCGGCAGCGAGAATACGTTGAAACCGCTGCGCGAAGTGCTCGGCCGTGGACTCGTCGAAAAGGTCGGTGCTGTACCTCAGCGAACCCTGAAGAGTCTCTTCGTCTTCGGCCAGCGTCAACGCCAGATCGAATCGGGTCACGCCCGATTCGTACGGGAATTCCGAGACGGTCAGACTCGGCAGTTCCATTGTCTTCGGCCGAGGAGGCTCGTAGGCAAGCAGTGCCTGGAACAGCGGGGAATGCGACGTCGAGCGGGTGGGCCTGACCGCGTCGACGACCTTCTCGAATGGAACGTCGGAGTTGGCCAACGCGTCGAGATTGGTGTCGCGGACACTATCGAGGAGCTCACCGAATGTGGCGCCGCCTCGAACTTCGTTGCGCAACACCAGAGTGCCGACGAACATACCCACGACGTCGTCCAATGCCCCTACGCCGCGGCCGGACACCGTGGTGCCGATTGCGATGTCGGTGGACCCGGACAGCCGCGACAACAACACCGCGTAGGCCGCGTTCATCACCATGAACACCGACGCGCTGTGACGATGCGCCAATGATCTCGCGGCCGCCAGTACTGCGGTGTCGACGACGAAGTCGACGTGCGCGCCTCGCTGAGATGCGACGGCGGCGCGTGGCCGGTCGGTCGGCAGTTCCATGACGTCGGGTAGCCCGGCCAATGTCTCACGCCAGTAGCCCAGTTGCCGGGAGGCCACCGAACTCGGATCGGTGTCCGATCCAAGAATTTCGTGCTGCCACAGCGCGAAATCGGCGTACTGAACGGGCAGCGGATCCCAGGGTGCGGGCGCTCCGTGCACCCGCGCCGCGTAAGCCGAGACGACGTCGCGTGCCAGCGGAACCATCGACACGCCGTCGGCGGAGATGTGGTGAACCGCCAGCAGCAGCACGTACTGGTCGAGCGAGGTGCGAAACAGTGCTCCTCGCAGCGGAACTCCGGTAGTGACGTCGAAGCCCCGACCGAGCACGTCCGCTGCGGCACCCAGAACGGCACTCTCGTCCAGATCGCGTGGCTCGAGGTCCAGTACGACGCTGTCGGCAGGCAGAATCACCTGGTGCGGATCGCCCGTTGCCGGATAAAGCGTGCGTAGTGATTCGTGGCGTTCCACAACATCGCGCACCGCCTTCGCGAGCGCGGCACTGTCGAGAGATCCGGACAGCCTCACGGCGAATCCGATGTTGTAGGCCGCCGAGCCTGGATCGGCTTGGTTGAGCAGCCACATCCGACGTTGCGCTGCCGATAGTGGAATCCGCTCCGGCCGCGGCAAGGCGCGCAGTGCAGGCAGATCGGAGGACTCGGCCGAGTCCACCGCAGCGGCCAAACCGGCAACCGTCGGCGATTCGAACAGAGCACGTACGGCCAAGTTGGTCCCGGCCAGCTCGTTGATACGGGCGAGCGCTCGGGTAGCGACGAGCGAGTTGCCACCGAGGTCGAAGAAGTCGTCGTCGACCCCCACGCGCTCCACTGCGAAGACCACGGCGAACACGTCGGCAACGATCACTTCGCTGTCGGTGCGCGGGGCGATGTATTCCCGCGTGCGGAACACCGGTTCGGGCAGTGCGCCGTGATCGGTCTTTCCAGCCTTCGTCATCGGGATTCGGTCGATGATCGTCACGGCGCGAGGCACCATGTGTGCAGGCAGCGAACGCGCGGCGTGGATCGTTATCTCGGGCAGATCGACAGCGGAAGCGAGAACCACGTAGCTCACGACGCTGTCGGCTCGGACCACGGACACCGCATGTTCGACGCCGGGGTGGCGGGTCAGGACAGCGTCGACCTCACCGAGTTCGATGCGGAAGCCTCTGATCTTCACCTGATGATCCGCGCGGCCGTGGTACTCGAGGTCCCGGGAGAAAGTGCCACCGGCACTGCGGACCCTGTCCCCCGTCCGGTACAGCCTTCCACCCCTACCGAAAGGATCGGCTACGAATGCTGTTGCTGTAGAAGTGAACTGGCCGATGTACCCACGGGCCAGTGCGTCGCCGCCGAGGTACAGTTCGCCGATCACTCCTGCAGGCACCGGGTGCAACCGAGAATCGAGCACGTACGTGTCGACGCCTCGTATCGGGCCGCCGATGTGGATCGGTGCGCCAGGGACGAGCGGGTCGGTCATCGTGGTGGCGACGGTGGCCTCGGTGGGGCCGTAGGCGTTGAACAGCGATAGCCGATCCGCCCACACTGCTGCGAGCTCGGGCCTGCACGCTTCACCTCCGACCACCAGCACGCGGAGATCGGGCACCGAGTCCGGATCGATGGTTGCGGCAGCAGCAGGCGTCAGGAACGCGTGGGTGACGCCGCGCAGGGCAGCGGTCAACTCCGCTCCGCCGTACGTCTCCGGCGGCGCGATGGTCATCGTGGCACCGGCGCCGATGGTCAGCAGTAGCTCGAGGATCGATGCATCGAAGCTGGCCGATGCGAAATGCAGAGTCCGGCTGCCATTGTCGACCTTCAGCCGCTCGGTCAGCTCGGCGATGAGGTTGGCGAGCCCGGTGTGTGTGACGGTGACGCCCTTGGGTACGCCCGTGGATCCGGAGGTGTAGATGATGTAGGCCGGATTCTCGGGTCGGAGCGGACTTCGGAGTTCGTCCTCGGTGATCGGGAAGGCAGAACCGGAGCGGGCATCCAATTCGTCCGGGTGGATCCAGTCGAGATCGCCTGACCGGATGGATTCCGTAATGCCCAGTGTCGCCTTGGAATCGGTCAGGATGTGTTCGATACGCTCGGCAGGATAGGTCGGATCGACGGGGACGCACGCGGCGCCCGTCTTGGCGACGGCCCAGAGCATCGTGATCTGGGTGGCCCCGCGCGGCAACGCGATGACCACCGAGGTTTCCGGGCCTGCTCCGCGCGCGATCAATGCGCGGGCGATACGGGTGGAGGCGTCGTCGAGTGTCGGGTAGCTCAGTGTGTCGGTGCCGGAGATGACGGCGTCTCCCCCGGCGGAGGACACGACGGCTGCGGACAGCGCGCTCGGCAGCGTTCGGCGTCGCAGTGCGGGGGTTCCGTGCAGAACCGTCGGGTTCGGCGATGCGAGGTCACCGACGACGATCGTCGGATCGGCCACGCCTGCGCTCAGGATTGCCACGAACAGTTCGGCGAACGCCTCGGCAGTGCTCGCGTCGAAGAGATCGGTTGCATACGTGAAGGTTCCGTGCAGATCGTTGGTGCCGAGAGCGAGCTGCAGATCGAACTTTGCCACGGCGCCGACGGCGGGTAGCGGCGATACGGTGAGACCCGGCAGTTCCACCGTGGGGACGGGATCGTCGAGCGAGAGCATTACCTGGAACAACGGGTGATGAGCCGTGGAACGGCGCGGGCTCAGATCCTCGGCCACACGGTCGAACGGGATGTCCGCATTCGCGAACGCGGCGAGATCGCGGTCGCGAACCAGGGCCAGCAACTCACCGAACGTCGAGGCGGGGTCGACCGAGGTCCGTAGTGTCAGGGTCCCGACGAACATGCCGACGAGGTCGTCGAGCGCCGCATCGCCGCGACCGGCGACGGGGGCACCGACGGTGACCTCGCGCTCGCCCGACAGCTTGGCCAGCAGGACCGTCAACGCGGTGTGCACGATCATGAACTGTGTGGTGCCGGTGCTCCGTGCCAGGGCGGAAACGGCGGTGCGCGTGGCGGCCGGAACGGAGAACGTCACGGTGTCGCCGCGATGCGAAGCGACGGCTGGTCGTGGTCGGTCGGTGGGTAGCGGCAGGAGTTCGGGCACACCGCTGAGTTCTTCGGTCCAGAACGCGAGTTGCCGGGCGATCAGCGAATCCGGATCGGACTCGGAGCCGAGCGATTGCAGCATCCACAGCGAGTAGTCCGCGTACTGCACCGGCAGTGGTGCCCAGTCGGGAGCCCGGCCGGCACTTCGCGCGCTGTAGGCCAGCATCACGTCACGCGCCAACGGGCGCATAGACCAGCCGTCGGCTGCGATGTGGTGCGTGACCACCAGGAGAACGTGCTGGTCAGGAGCGAGTCGGAAGACCGCGGCACGGACGGGCGGCCGCTGCGTCACGTCGAATCCGCGTGCCGCGATGCCGACAATGGCACCGGTCAGCATCTGCTCGGTAGTGTCGCTGATCCGTACATCGAGGCTGTCGGAGTTCAAGACGCTCGAGTCGACGATCACCTGGCGTGGTCCATCGGGTGAATCGGGGTAGACGGTGCGCAAGGCCTCGTGCCGATCGAGAACGTCGAAGACGGACTCGACCAAAGCATCTGCGTCGAGCGTCCCGGTCAGCCGTACTGCGGCCGCGATGTTGTAGGCACCGGAGCTGGGGTCGAACCGGTTGAGCAGCCACATTCGATGTTGGTTCGGTGCGAGCGGTATCGACAACGGCCGTGCCACCCGATTCAGAGCTGGCCGGCCGGCGGCGGCGGTCAGTCGCCCGACCAGCCCGCGGACCGAGGGGTTGTCGAACAGGTCGCGCACCCCGACGGAGGCACCGAGCTCGGCGTTGATTCGAGCAACCACTTGTGTTGCCGTCAAGGAATTTCCGCCGAGTTCGAACCAGCTGGTGGTAGCGCCAACTCCTGGGGCAATACCTGCTGGGGCGATACCTGCTGGGGCGATACCGAGAACCTCGGCGAATATCCGTGCCACAACCATTTCGGACTCGCCTGACGGCGGCACGATGTCGGTGGCCGAGGCGACTGGCTCCGGTAGCGCAGACCTGTCCAATTTGCCGTTGCGGCTCAACGGGAGTCGAGTAAGCGGAACATATGTCGACGGGGTCATGTAGGCCGGAAGTTCGGACTCGACTCCGCTGCGGATATCGGCCTCGGTCGCGGAGCCGCACACGTAGGCAACGAGCCGGTCGGAATCTCCGGTTCCTCGAACAGTGGCAACGGCGCTGGTAACGCCGGGCACCCGCAGGAGCGCCGCTTCGATCTCGCCGAGCTCGAGGCGCTGACCTCTGAGTTTGACCTGGAAGTCGTTGCGGCCCACATACTGCAGCTCCCCGCTCAGGGTCCACCGAACAAGGTCACCGGTTCGGTACATCCTGCGGCCGCCCTGATGCGGGTCGGCCACGAAGCGGTTCGAGGTCAGTCCTGGCCGACTCACGTAACCGCGGGCGAGTTGATCGCCGGAGAGATAGAGTTCGCCGATCGTGCCGATGGGGACGGTACGCAGTGCCCAGTCGAGCACCTTGACCTGTGTGTTCCACACGGGCACGCCGATCGGAACCGGACCGGAGTCCGTCCCCTCGGTCCGGTGATAGGTGACGTCCACCGCAGCCTCGGTAGGACCGTACAGATTGTGAAGTTCTACATCGAGCGCAGTTTGAGTACGCTGCACGCTCGAACGAGCCAATGCTTCGCCGCTTGCAAAGATCTGGCGCAGCGAGCCTCGGTCGGTGTTGTCTCCCTGCGCCAGAAACAGATCGAGCATCGATGGTACGAAGTGTGTGGTGGTGACGCCTTCGTCGCGGATCAACGAAGACAGGTACCTCGGGTCGCGGTGGCCTTCCGGCTCGGCGATGACGGTGCGTGCCCCGGCAAGGTGCGGCCAGAACAGTTCCCACACGGACACGTCGAACGTCGTCGGGGTCTTGTGAAGGACGACGTCGGTGCGGTCGAGCGGGTAGGTGTCCTGCATCCACAGCAGCCTGTTGCCAATGGAAGCATGCGATACCGCAACGCCTTTCGGCATTCCGGTCGAGCCTGAGGTGAATAGAATGTATGCGGTGTTGTGGCCCCGCAACGGTGTACGGCGCTCGGAGTCTGCGATCGGTGAGGTTCGGTATGCCGAAAGGTCGAGTGTGAGCGGATCGATCACCGGGACCGCGCTGTCCACTCGCGAGCCGAACACCATGACCGGCGATGCTGTCTCGGTCATGTAGGCGATCCGGGCGGCGGGAAGCGACGGATCGAGGGGCAGGTACGCGGCCCCGGCGTGAACGATGGCATGGATCACCACGAGCTGCTCGATCGAACGCGGCATCGAGATGGCCACTACGGATTCCGGTCCGACATCTCGTGAGATCAGGAACCGAGCGAGGCAGTTCACGCGTGCAGCGAAGTTCTCGAACGTCAATGATCGACCGTCGAACACAACGCACGTGTCGCTGCTGTTCACCCTTCCCAGCAGATCGACGAGTGTCGTGGACTGCAGATCGACGGTGGTTGCGTTCCAGTCCGAGACGATCGCACGACGCTCCAGCGCGCCGAGCACGTCGATGCCGACCACCGGGGCGTCGGGGCGCTCGGCCATGGCGAGCAGGACGCGCTCGAGCCGCTGCGCGATCGAGTCGACCCGTGCTTCGGAGAGCGCGTCGGGTGAAAAGCGCAGCGTCATGGTCGGTGTCGGCTCGAGCACGGTGACCAGGGTCAGCGGGTAGTGCGTCGAGTCGGCCACCTCGATGCCGAGCACCCGCATCCCGCCGATATCGGTGTCGGCATCGAGTGCACTGTGATCGATGGGGTAGGACTCGAAGACTGCGAGAGTGTCGAAGCCGGCGCCCGGGCCGACCGCCGCCGTGATCTCGGCAAGGCCGACGTGGTGAACATCGAGCAGTTCCACCTGCTCGCGTTGAATTCGTGTCGCCGCACTCCGCACGGTGTCACGAACATCGAGGCTCACTCGCAGCGGAAGGGTGTTGATGAACAGTCCCACAGTCTCTGTCACGCCGGCCAGCTCGGCGGGCCTGCCGGAGACGGTGGCGCCGAACACGACGTCGGGGCGTGAGAGAACTGTCGACAACACTATCGACCACGCTGTCTGCACAACGGTGTTGATCGTGACCTGAAGTGACTCTGCGATGCCGCGGAGAGCCGCGCCGTCGATTCGAACGTCGACATCCTGGGGTAGCGCTCCGCCGACCGGGACGGCATCGGCCACCAGCGTGGGTTCGTCGACTCCGGAGAGGGCATCGATCCAGCGGGTTACACCGCCGTCGCGATCGGCCAACCAGAGAAGGTAGTTGCGGTAGGGCCTGGCCGGAATGTCGATGGTGGCGTCGGCGGCGTAGAGGACGAGCAGTTCCTTGATGAGGATCGGCATGGACCAGCCGTCGAACAGGATGTGGTGGTTGGTGACGACGAGCGCAGATCTTGTGGGCCCACTGAGCAGCGCGAACCGAATCAGTGGCGGCGCGGCCATGTCGAATGGGCGGAGTCGCTCCTCGTCCGTGAGCTGAGCCCAGTTGAGCTGCGCAGAGTCAGCGGTGTGCTCTTCGCGCCAGGGCACCTCGCACACGTCGAGAACTACCTGCACAGCAATGCCGCGCGAATCGTGAACGAAAGCGGTGCGGAGATTGTCGTGGCGGGCGAGCAACCGTGAAGCAGCACGGTGGAGCCGCTCGGCGTCGATACGGCCACCGAGTTCGAAGACGATCTGCGCGGTGTAGACGTCGAGGCTTCCTCGCGTCAACTCCGAGTGGAACAGCAGCCCACGCTGCAGAGGAGCGAGAGGCCACACATCGGCGATACCGCCGAAACGTGTGTGCCACTGGTCGAGTCGATTCTGGTCGATGCTGACGAGCGGGACATCGCTCGGAGTGAGCACTCCCGCTTCGGGGTCGCGCCCGTGCTCGGCCAGCGAGGCCATGTTCTGTGCCCAGAGGTCGGCGAGTGTGCGGACGTCGCGACGCTCCAGCACACCCGTCGGGAACCCGATGCGGGCGAACAGCGTTCCTTCCGATACCGCGGCGTTGATATCGAGCACCGATACGGTCAGCAGACGCTCACCGCTACCGGAATCGGCTGCAACGCTCAGGTCAGGCGTCCACGGTTGGCCCTGCATCGATTCGGGAACTCCCGTATCGACGCGGCCCAGGTAGTTGAAGCTGATGCGCGGGGATGGGGCGTCGCCCAAGGCCCCGCGGGCGCGCAGCGCTCCGTACCCGATCTTCGCCGACGGAACCGCGCGGAGCTGCTCCTTCACGGTCTTGACGATGTCGGCGGGCGAGAGGGCAGAGGTCAAAAGGGCGGGGGTCAAAAGGGCGGGGGTCGACGACAAGCGCACGGGGTAGGCGGCAGTGAACCAGCCGACAGTGCGGGACAGATCCGCTCCGCGAACCGATTCTTCCTCGCGCCCATGGCTTTCGACGAGGATGAGATGGGACTTCACCGCATTCCATTGCACCAAGGCAGCCGTCAGCGCGGCCAGGAGTGCATCCTCGGGCCCCATGCGGTACTTGGTTGCCAGCGCGCCGAGCAGGGAGTCGGTGTCCTCCCGCGACAGGCTCAGCTCCACGACCTGGGTGGTTGCACCGGTGTCGCGTCCGTCGAGTTCGCGGGACCCGATCTGCGTGCTCTCGCCGTTCAACACCTCCCGCCAGGCCGCCTCCTGCACGATGTCGAGGTCCGCAGTGTCGAGCTCGGCGACAGCGTGAGACCACCGGCGCATGGAGGTCGAAACAGGTGGCAGCGCAACAGAAGAGAACGCAGCAGCCAGGTCCGGCACCAGGATGCGCCACGAGACACCGTCGACCACCAGGTGATGCGCTACGAGGATCAGCCGTGGCCCGTCAGGCCCGCTCACGTGGACGACCTGAAGCATGACGCCTTCGCGTGGCCGCAACCGAAGTCCCGCTCGGCGAACAGCGTCGGCAACATCGGTCGTCTCGAGATCGGTCGTCTCGAAATCGGTAGTCTCGAATCTGACCAACGACTTGGCGTCGATGGTGCCAGCAGGCTGCACGTCGAGCTCGTCGCCGATCAGACGCGCGCGCAGCATGTCGTGGTGGTCGATGACGGCCGCCACCGCACGCAGCAGGTTGTCATGGTCCACGTCGGCAGGCGCGATCAGGACGAGTGCCTGATAGAACGAATCCAGGTCCGCGGGTTCCTGCGTGCGTGCCATTACCGATTCCGCGATCGGTAGCAGCGCTGTCGTGCCGATACCGCCGCCGGCGAGCTCGTCGAGCACGATGCGTTTTGCACCCAACAGTGCGACCTCGGCGAGCCCAGCCACGGTCCGACGCTCGAACACGTCACGCGGGGTGAACACCACGCCCGATGCCTTTGCCCGCGAAACCAATTGAATAGCAACGATGCTGTCGCCGCCGAGCTCGAAGAACGAGTCGTCGGCGCCGACGGAATCCCGCCCGAGCACCTCGGCCATGGACTCGGCGATCACCCGTTCGATCGGTCCGGCTGCGCTTCGGAATCCTGCGTTTTGGAACCCTGCGCTTCGGAACCCTGCGCTGTTCGCGCCCGCAAACGGGTCGGGTAGGGCCGACCTGTCGACCTTGCCCGACGCGGTGAGCGGGACGGTGTCCAGCTCCACCAGATGAACCGGAATCATTTGCGCCGTGAGGAACTCCGACGCGAGAGCGACGAGCGAGTCACGGTCGAACTCGTAGCCGGATTTGATCTTGACGTACGACACCAGAACGGCGCGTCCATCCCGTTCGGCAACCGTCGAGACCACGAAATCTGCAGACTGGTGCCAGGAGAGGACAGCGTCGACCTCGCCCAGCTCGATACGCATCCCGTTGAGCTGAACCTGGAAGTCGCTGCGGCCGACGAACTCCAACGCCGTCTCGGCGCCAGTTCCGCGCCACCGTACGACGTCGCCGGTGCGATACAGGCGAGCACCGGAGCCGTACGGGTCTGCGAGAAATCGGCTTGCCGTCAACGCGGGCCGTCGGTGATAGCCGCGAGCCAAACCTGCTCCGCCGAGGTACAACTCACCTGTCATGCCGATGGGGACCGGCCTGAGCCAACGGTCGAGCACTACTGCGGATGTTCCCTGCAGCGGGGTGCCGATCGAGATCCCGCGTGGATCGGTCTGCGTCGCCGACATGGTGACGACGATCGTCGTCTCGGTCGGGCCGTAGCTGTTACGAAGGTCGGCGTGGCCGCGCAGCCGATCGACCAGATCGGGCGGGCAGATGTCACCGCCGACGACGACCGACCGAAGCGAGGGGATCTTGTCCACGTCGACCGTCGACAGTAGAGCAGGCGCAGTGACGATGTGAGTGACGCCAGCGGAGACAAGCAGTGCGGTGAGTTCGGAGCCTCCGTACACGTCGGCCGGAGCAATCACCATCGAAGCTCCCGCGCTGAACGCGGCGAGCATCTCGAACACCGATGCGTCGAAACTCGACGACGAGAAACGCAGAACCCGAGAACCAACGTTCAACGCCATCTCGGGGCGTTGGTCGGCGGTGAATGCAGCGAGACCGCGATGACCGACGACTACTCCCTTGGGAGTACCGGTGGATCCCGATGTGTAGATAACGTATGCGGCGTGATCGGGGTGCAGCTTGGTGCGTCGGTCGGGGTCTGAGATCGCAGCGTCGGAGCGACTCGCGATTTCGCTCACGAACTCGGGATCGTCGAGGCCGAGCCAGTGCACTCGATCGGGAAGCGCGCCGGCCAGCGCGAGCGTGCTGAGCCCGACCAGAACTCCGGAATCGAGCACCATGTGCGCTATCCGTTCGTCCGGGTACGTCGGATCGATCGGGAGGAACGCTGCACCGGATTTTGCTGTGGCCCAGAAGGCTATGACGGAATCGACTCCGCGCGGCAATGCCACCGCGACCACGCTGTCCGGACCTGCGCCGCGGGTGATCAAAGCACGGGCGAGGGCGTTGCTTGCGGTGTCGAGTTCGTTATAGGTGACAGTGCGGTCGCCTTCGACCAACGCGACACCATCGGGATTTTTTTGGACGCCGAGCCCGAGGATCTCGGGCAGCAGTGTCCGCGCGGGGCTGGAGCTGCCTCTGGCCGGCACGATCGTCGCAGTCTCGGCGGCGTCGAGAATATCGAGACCGAGTACCGGGAACGTAGGATCGCTGGCGAGAAACTGGGCGAGGAGGCCGATGAACCGCTGGTAGAGGTCCTCGAACACGTCGCGGGTGTAGACGTTCGGATTCGCCTCGAACTCGATCCGCGCGCGCGCACTGTCCACCGGGGGGTAGATGTTGACCGACAGGTCCTCGACTGGGCCGGTGGAAAGGACGTTGAACCTGCCGGTTCGAGGGCCGAACCGTACGTCGGTTTCATAGGCCATGATGTTGACCGCCGGCCCGAAGAATCCTCGATGTCCCTTGCTCGCGCCTGCGTCGCGGCGGATGTCCTCGGCGCGATATCGCTGATGGCGGAGCGCTCCCGTCAATTCGAGTTGAACGGCTTCCACGAGAGAGCCAATGGTGGTGTCGGGCCCAATTCGCGCCCGGATCGGCAGCACGTTCGAGATCATCCCGCCCGATCGGCGAAGAAGTGCCGTCGTGCGGCCCGCCACCGGCAGGCTGAGGACTACGTCGTCCGCCCCGGTGAGGCGGGAGAGAAATGCCGCGACGGCCGAGACAGCGATCGGAGCAAAGGCCGAGTCGAGTCGTTGTGCACTGCGCGCCAGCGCACGTTCGAGAGTCTCCGGCAGTGACCCACCGCAGAGACGCGACCGGGCGGCCGGCGGCGCCACAATCCCGGTAGGACTGATGGGCGTGGGGAGATCCCGGGTCTTGTCCTGCCAGTAGAGCCGGTCTTTTTCGAAGCGCGAGGACTGTCGGTACTCGGTTTCGGCTGCGTACACATCTTCGAGCGGTCCAGCTTTCGATGGCGACGGTTCGACGCCCTCGATGCGGGCCGTATAGATCTCGGCCGCACGATTCATCAGCCGAACCGCACCGTAACCGTCGAGCGCCAGGTGGTGGACATGGGAGTACCAGAACGTGCGTGCTGTATCGATTCGAAGCGTCGCGGCTTTGATCAGCGGATCGGTGACCAGATCGATCGGCTCGGAGTATGCGCCTCGCATCCATTCGAGTGCCGCGCCCTCGGGATCGGCCTCGCCGGAAAAGTCGAGTGTCTCCGAATCGTTGCCCGCTGGCGTTTCGACGTACTGATGAGGTTCACCGTCGATCTCGATCAGACGGAGCGACCCGGCACCGAGTTCCGCAGCAGCCTGCCGCGCGGACTCGCGCATTCGATCGTGGTCAAGATCTCCGCGGACGTCGATGTAGTTGGCGATGGTGATCGGAACGTCGGGCATGAGGTGCTGCGCGAACCACAGGCCACGCTGCGCTGCTGTGAGCGGGAACGGGTCCGTCTGGGCGGCTGTTACGGTGTCGGCCGATTCCACAATGCGCTCTCTCGATTACCGGAGCGTGGTCCCGGCGGAAAATTGTGGGATCGACTAGGCGAGCGCTGCCCCGAGACGCCGTTCGCACTGTGGTCGAAAAATCCCAACCGCTGGGTTTGTCATTCCCGAGGTTTACACAATCGTTACCATCGGTCAACCGTCGTAACCGTCTCGCTGAACACCCGCCGAGAAGTCACAAAACGGTCATCCGGATTGGATGACACCTAACAACGACGAAGGCCCGCGCGACCGCCGGTGAGCAGT
Organism: Rhodococcus sp. G-MC3; assembly: GCF_030063335.1. Taxonomy (GTDB): domain Bacteria; phylum Actinomycetota; class Actinomycetes; order Mycobacteriales; family Mycobacteriaceae; genus Rhodococcoides. The sequence continues at coordinate 116,401 of NZ_JASISW010000007.1, forward strand.
TAACGCGGGCCCGTTCGTCCGGTTCTGTCAAGCTTTCCAGACCGCGACCATCGACGGACGTGGCTGCGAATCGCCGCCGTCGGGCCAGTGCGACATGGGGTTGTCGGCCGATGCCTCGTCGAACTCGCCCGGGTGCTGGACCGATACGACGACCCGTTCGTCCTGCACGATGGGACCACACGTCTCGGCCCCTGCGGGAACCGTCAGGAACTGCCGTGTCTCTCCGCGACGCTCGCCGTCGAGGACGACGGCGAACAGTCCGTCGTTGGAATCGAGGGCGTTGCCGTCCGTCGAGATCCACAGGTTGCCCTTGGAGTCGAACGCCAGGTTGTCCGGGCAGGAGATCGGGCTGACCTGGGTTTTGTCGAAGCCCCCGTAGTAGGTGTCGGCTTCGCCTGGATCCCCCGCGACGATCAGAAGGTTCCAGACGAAGGTGGTACCCGCGTGGTCGTCCTCCAGTTCGAGGATCTGACCGTTCTTGTTCTTGTTGCGAGGGTTGGCCTCGTCGGCTGCCGCTTTGCCCTCGGTGCCGCGGTTCGTGTTGTTGGTCAGCGCGACGTACACCTTGCCCGTGACCGGGTTCGGCTCGAAGTCCTCGGGCCGGTCCATCTTCGTGGCACCGACCTTGTCGCCTGCCTGACGGGTGAACACGGCGACCTCCTCCGCGGACATGCCCGGTACGAGTGACTCGCCCTTGCCGTCCTCGCCGGTACGCAGCAGAGGGATCCACTCGCCTTTGCCTGCGAACTTGCCCGTCGACGGAACTGTTCCGCTGCCATCGATCGCATCGGGTGCGTCACCGGTCAGCACCGCGACGTACAGTGTTCCCGCGTCGAGCAGTGTGAGGTTGTGACGCTTGGCCGCCTGCCCGTTGCCGGACATCATCTTTCGGCTCGAGATGAACTTGTACATGTAGTCGAAACGCTCGTCGTCACCGCTGTACGCGACGACGGTGCCGTCGTCGGTGACGTAGATCGTCGCCGCCTCATGCTTGAAGCGGCCGAGCGCGGAGTGCTTGATCGGAGTGGAGTTCGGGTCCCACGGATCGACCTCGACGACGTATCCGAAGCGGTTGACCTCGTTGGGCTCCTGAGCAAGATCGAAACGCTTGTCGAAGCGTTCCCACTTGCGATCACTGGCAGCGCCCTCGATGCCGTACCGTGCAAGCCGCTCTGCGGCAACAGGTTCGGTGACCGACTCGGCGTTGCCGAAGTATTGGTTGATGTTCTCCTCGCCGGAGAGCACGGTGCCCCACGGGGTGAGTCCGCCCGAGCAGTTGTTGAACGTGCCGAATGCCGTAGCACCGGTCGGGTCCACCGAGGTCTTGAGAAAGTCGCTGCCCGCCGCGGGGCCGGTGATGGTGAACGCCGTTGTACCGGTGATACGACGGTTGTACTGGCTGAACGCAGGCGTAAGCTTGCCGCTGCCGTTCTCACCGTTCACCTGCAGTACCGAAAGACCATGTGCTGCAAGGGCGATATCGAATTGCTCGCGGGTGGGATTCTCGGCGTCGTATCCCTTGAACAGGAATGGTTCGGTGGTGTACTCGTGGTTGACCACCAGGAGGTAGGAGTTGTTGCTGCCTTCCATCGGCAGCAGGCCGGCGAAGTCGTTGTTGAAACCGAACTGCTTCGCCTGCGCCGCAGCGGTCTGGTTGTCGAAGTCGAATGCCGGTGCACCCTCGACCACCGGGTCGCCCCAGCGGACGACGACAGCCTGCTCGTAGCCCTCGGGAACTACGACGGCGTCTTCGGTGTTCGGTGCCACCGCAGTGAAGTCGACACCGTCCACCGGCGGAGTCGTCGTGGCGCCTGCAGAGCCGGTGGCTGCCGGCTCGTCGGTACTGCACGCGGCGAGAACGCTGCCCGCCCCGACCGCGACCACGGCCATCGCGCCACCGCGGAGCACTCCGCGCCTCGTCATCGCAGTCTTGACGACGTCGCCGAAGTACTGGCCCTTCGAGGTGTTGGGAACCGCGTGGAAGCACGCATCGCCGCATTTGTACTTGCAGGTCATATTCGAGCGCGAGGAACTTCCGTCGTGCGTCGTCAGGATCGGGAGAAGCTTCATGGAACGGCACAATGTCAGTCAAAAGCAAAAGTAAAGAAACGCTCAGGTGAAGCGCCGGAGAACGAGGATGCCCTAAGTGCTACAGCACCTGCGACAGAAAAGTCTTCAAACGATCGGTGTGTGGATCGTCGAAAAGCTGTTCCGGCGTTCCGGTTTCGACCGCGCTACCGTGGTCCATGAACAACACCTTGTTGGACACCGAACGTGCGAAGCCCATCTCGTGGGTGACGACCACCATAGTCATGCCGCCCGAGGCGAGATCTGCCATCAACGCGAGAACACCTTTGACGAGTTCGGGGTCGAGGGCGGACGTGGCCTCGTCGAAGAACATGATTTCGGGCTTCATCGCCAGCGCCCGAGCGATCGCGACGCGCTGCTGCTGTCCGCCGGACAGATTGCCCGGCCGCGAATCCGCCTTGTTGGCGAGGCCGACGAGCTCGAGCTGTTCGAGAGCCGCGGCCTGTGCCTCGTCCTTCGACAGACCCTTGAGTTTGCGTAGTCCGAGCGTGATGTTGTCGACAACGCTCTTGTGCGGGAACAGGTTGAACTGCTGGAACACCATGCCGATGCGCTGACGCAACTCGTCGGGGTTGTCCTTCAGGACCGACTTGCCGCCCAGGAGGATATCGCCCTGATCAGGCTCGTGCAGTCGGTTGAGTGCGCGCAGCAACGTGGATTTACCGGATCCGGAGGGCCCGATCACGGTGGTGGTGTTGCCGGCATCGACGTGGACGTTGACTCCGCGCAGCACCTTGTTGGTACCGAATGCCAGATGAAGATTGGTGCCGGTGAGGGATACGGATGGCATGTCTACCTCTCCACCACGATGGACGCCTCGACTGGATCGAGGGTTCCCGAGGTGTCGGCTTTGCCGGAGCGCAGCCGTTTGTCGATGAAGTTGACGAGGTGCGTGAGCGGGATCGTCAGGATCAGATAGAAGACACCTGCGGCGAGCAACGGCGACAGGTTGCCGGTCTGCGCGGCCGTGTCCTGTCCGACTCGAAACAGCTCACGCTGCGACGCCAGCAAACCGAGGAAGTAGATCAGCGAGCTGTCCTTGATCAGCGAAATGAACTGATTCACGATGGCAGGCAGCACCCGCCGGATGCCTTGCGGAACGACGACGAGAGTCATCGACTTCCGATAGCTGAAACCGAGAGCACGCGAGGCTTCCATCTGGCCGGTGTCGACACTCTGGATGCCGGAGCGAAAGATCTCGCCGAAATAGGCCGCTGCCATCAACGACAGTGCGGCTATCCCCAGCGGGAATGGGTTACGGCTGCCGGTCAGTTGGGTCAGTGTCGGTCCGAAACCGAGACCGATGATCAGGATGACGACGGCGGCCGGCAGTCCGCGAAAGATATCTGTGTAGATCCTGGCGGGCCACCGGAGCCAGCGGGTGCCGGAAATACCGGCAACCGCCAATCCGAGACCGATCACCGTACCGATGACTCCGGATGATGCAGCCAGAATCAGGGTGTTCGGCAATCCGACAGTGATCAGCTTGGGGACCGTTTCACCGATCAATTCCCAGTTGAAGAACGTGTCGTACAGATTCGACAATGTGCTCATTTTTTTCGAGAACTCAGATCAGCTTGCAGGCAGAACGGAAGCCTTGCTGCCCGGCTTCCAGTCGGCTGGAACCTCGCGGTCCGGGTACCACTCCTTCTCTAGGGTGTTCCACGTTCCGTCGGCGACCACGGCGTCGAGACCGGAGTTCAGTGCGTCGATCAACGGCTGGTTGTCCTTCGCGATTGCGAACGCCGTGAAGTTGGTCGTGTTGATCGTCTTCTCGAGGATGGCGACGCCGTCCTCTGCCTTGACCTGGCCCGAAGCCTGCTGCGACGGTGCGACCCATGCGTCGATCTGGCCGGACTTCACGTTGGCGTACGCGGTGTTGTAGTCCGGGAACCGAACCGGCTCGATGCCGAGCGTGTTGGTGACGTAGTCATCCTGGACGGTGCCCTGAACTACGCCGACGCGCTGCTGGGCGTCGAGGTCCGCGATGGTCTTGACCGCGTAATCGTCCTTCGCGACGAGCGCCATCTCACCGAAGTCGTATCCGTTGGTGAAACCGACGGTCTGGCGGCGAGCGTCCGTAGTCGAGATGGACGAGGAACCGGCGTCGTACACCTTGTTGTTGACAGCGGCAAGCAGGCCGGAGAACTCGGTTGCCGAGAACTCGACGGTGAGATCGAGTTTGGCTGCCACGGCCTTCAACAGTTCGTTGTCGAATCCGGTGAAGTTGCCTGCATCGTCGATGAAGATGTTCGGCGGGGCGTCGGACAGTGTGCCTACGTACAGGGTGCCCGGTTTGATCAGGCCGAGCTTCGAGGTGTCGATCTGGTCGACCGGGGCCACGTCGGCGGTCGTGTACTTGTCGAGGGAGGCCTGGTCCGAGCCGGCGAGGGCGTTCTCGCCCGTGCCACCGGAGCTGTTGTCGCTGGAGCAGGCGACGGCCCCGAGCGTGAGTGCGAGCGTCGCAGCCACGGCTGCGATGACACGGCCGCGTGTACGTCGACTGTTCAAGAGTGAACTCCTTGTTGTGCGGGGCGAGCTATTCGGATCAAAGGCCTCTGAGGCTAGCGCGGTCATGCCGCGGCCCGGAAGTCAGATTGCGGTTGTGTTAACCACCTCTCATTGCCTGGTATTCCCGCTTAGTAGATTTCGCGAGGGCACGACCGGAATCATGTCCGTAATCTTGTTGTACAAGGACAGGATTGGCGCTATCGCTCCTGGCTCGATCGCTTCGGCGGTCCATCTCGTCTCAGAATTTCTCGTTCTGCTTCGCTCGCCGCCGAGAAGGCGTGCATTGTTGTTTCGGTCATGGCCGTAGCGTGCACGCGTTGCTTAGATTTCGGCACCTATATTTGCCGAAAGGGCAAAATCATGCGGTGGAGTTGCGCCATGCGATGGCCGCCTTCAGTTCGGTGAGGTCGAAGTCGGGGCCGCCGGTTCCGACGGTGAACAGCGTGGCGCCGGCGTCGACGAATCCCTGAGCTTTATCAGCTCCTGGCCACGCAACCGAACGTGCAATAACGGACGCGTCGCGCCCCACGGTCTCTCCGTGCTCCGCCAGGATGCCGGACTTGCGCTTCAGTTCGTCGAGGTCTGCGAAGCTGTGCCAGATGTGCGCGTACTCGGCAACCATCTTGAGGGTCTTCTTCTCCCCGCCTCCTCCGATGAGGATCGGAATCTCACGTGTCGGTGAGGGATTGCCGACCGCGAGGCGGTTCTTGATGCGAGCGAGGTTGTCCTTCAACAAGTTCAGACGCGAACCGGCGGTACCGAAGTCGTAGCCGAAGTTGTCGTAGTCCTTCTGGTTCCATCCACCACCGATGCCGAGAATCAGCCGACCGCCGCTCATGTGGTCGACGGTGCGCGCCATATCGGCGAGAAGGTCCGGGTTTCGATAGCCACCACCGGTGACCAGCGCGCCGATCTCGACGTTCGAGGTCTGCTCTGCCCAGGCGCCGAGCATGGTCCAGCACTCGAAATGCTCGCCGTCGAGATCTCCGTACAGCGGATAGAAGTGGTCCCAGTTGAACACGATGTCCACTCCGGCATCCTCGGATCGCAGTACCGCGTCGCGGATCAAGCCGTAGTCAGGGGCATGCTGGGGCTGTAGTTGAACTCCGATTCGTATCGTCATGCCTTCCATGATGCCCCTCACCCGATTTTCACGCCCGTCTCCAGCATCGTCGTGCGCAGCAGGAATCCGGCTTCCTGTCCGATGATCTCGCCGACCAGTGTCACGAACCGGTCGACGAATTCGCCACCGTGCGAGGGTGTGTCCGATTGTTCCGGCTGAAAATGATGAGCCAGCTCGTGCAGAACGACGAGTTCCCGTAGCGCCCACGCCTCGTTGTGGCGATGCATCGGTACCGCGATGGTGTGCGTGTCTCGTTCGTAGTGCGATGCGCCCGCTCCCGAACGTTCACGGACATGTACGACGGTGCCCGCATGTGGCCATGTCTCGCGAATCCAGTTCAGCTCGAGGATGGCGTCGACGTAGCCCTGTATCGAATCGAGGGAGGCGAACTTCCGCTCGATCGGCAGTGTGATCGCCGAGCCGAGGATCTCCACGGTGCGTAGGTTGCGCTCATCGGCACGGTCGAAGATGACACGGACCATCGTTTCGGCCTCGTACACCTTGGAGCGTTGTGAGTCCCTGTTCTTCACCGCCGCCAGAGTAGTTGGGGCATACGACAGATGTGTCACCGGCGCCGAATTCCCTACTGGGGGTTCGTTTGTGGAGGAAGGGGTTCGTTTGTCAGACCCCTAGACAGCAGCGCTTCCAGAGCACTATTCTCGAACACATGTTCGACTACGGGGATTCAGCAGCGACAGTCGCACGCCTGGCGATCACCGACATCCACCACAGCTGGGACTACCACCAGAACTGGGACAGCGACACCACCGTCGCCGGACTCCTCGGCGTCCTACACCGCGACCGCATCACCGAAAACACCCAACGCGCCCGCATCATCGAATCCATCGCCGACATCCTCGACATCCGCACCATCGACACCGAAGACACCGAAGACGACCCCGCCGAAGCACACCGCGAAGCGCTCTGCGAAACCGCCGCCGCCCTCGGAGTCTCCCTCACCGTCGCCCGCCAGATGCTCACCGTCGCCGACACCCTCACCCGGCTACCACTGACCGCGATCCGCTTCGTCTGCGGCACCCTCGACTGGGCCCACCTCACCGTCATCACCGACATCCTCGCCGCCGCCCCCGACCACGTCATCACCGCCATCGAACACCACGCCCTCGCCGCCGCCGAACGCTACAACCCCCGATCCCTACGCACCCGAATCTGGCACCACTGGACACGCCAGGACCCCGACAGCGCCGCGCAAGCCCACACCGCCGCGAAGAAACGCGACTCCGGCGTCACCATCGACCCCGCCGATCACGGCATGGCAGTACTGACCGCGCGCATGAGCGATCTCCACGGCGCCGAAGTCGACGCCCTGATCACCGAGATCGCCGCCACCGTCTGCCCGAAAGACCCCCGAACAGCCAAACAACTCCGCCTCGACGGCCTCCTCGCCCTCATCCACGGTGAACACGCCCTCGAATGCCACTGCACCCCCGGCCCCGAAAACCCAGAATGCCCCGTCGCCGGCGATGCCGACACCAACCCACCCCGCCGCGGGCATCTACTGCAAATCCTGATCACCGTCGAAGCGCTCCTCGGCTTGACCACCGAACCGGCCACCCTCGCCGACGGCACACCCCTGGACCCCGCCCTCGTAGCCATGATCGCCGCCGACGCCCGCTGGCAAGCACTGCTCACCGAACTCGTCACCGTCCTCCACACCACCCAAGACGAAGCAGCAGCAGACAGTGCGCCGGCAGACAGTGCACCGGAACACAGTGCACCGGAACATAGCGCACCGGAAAGTAATGCAGCACCGTCCAACCCAGCCCGATCCGGAGCGCCGATACCGCCCTCTGCTCCCAGCGGCACCACAGCGCCCAATCCCGCCGCTGAACCCAATCCCGCCGCTGAACCCAGTCCCGCCGCTGAACCCAGCGGCACCACAACTGAGCCCGCCGCCCACCCGACGCCAGAGACCGCACCTGCGACCACGTCGGCACGCGAGAGCGCAAGCCCTGCAGCGGAAACGAGCTCCGCCCAACCGGCAGTTCCAGCCGCAGCGGAAGAGCCACCACTCTCGACAGACCCTGCCTCACCGTCCAACGAGCCAGCATCCCCCGGTCTGTGGTGCCCGGCGTCACCTACTGCGCTCACACCGCCCACTGACCCACCGGCACCGACCGGCGCTGCGCCTGCCGACCCGCCGACGCCGCCGGTCGCCCTCCTGCGGATCCTCGGCCGCGGACGGATTCGCCCCGCCGCCGCGCTTCCCGAATCGAACTTCGGCAGACCAGCAGCCTCCACCTCAGGGCAGGACTCTGCCCTGAGCCAGTACATCGCAGCCCTCCTCGCCCAGTACCGCACCGACCCCGCCGCCGGGATCCTCGACGCCGCCGGGCACGGCGGCCTCAGCGCACCACCACCCGGCGCCCTCACCTACACACCATCCGCAGCGACAGCAGCACTCGTACGCACCGCCTACCGCACCTGCACCTTCGCGAACTGCGAGATCCCCTCCGCGCGCTGCCAACTCGACCACATCGTCCCCTTCGACCACCACAACCCGTCAGCAGGCGGCTGGAGCATCGCCTCGAACCTGCACCCCGTCTGCACCTGCCACCACCAAGCGAAAACCACCAAAACCTGGCACACCGTCATGCACTTGAACGGGGTGATCATCTGGACCAGCAACACCGGCCACGTCCACATCACCGTCCCCGACTTCGCCCCACCCGCTACGGTCACACCCCGCCGCCGACCCGGGCCCGCCCAAGAGTTCGATCCCACCGCGAAAACCTGGTGGGAAAACAACATGACCGCCCACCGCACACCACCGACCGCCGCCGAGGAACGCGCCGCCGACACCGACATCGCCCGCAACCGAATCCGCCGAATCAGACGCAAATTTCGGCAGCACAAAGCCATCCAACGACTACGACAACGCTACGCAGACGACCTAGAACCCCCACCCTTCTGATGAGGTGCCATCGAACCAGTTTTGCCCGCGTCTCGAGATTGTCTGGGTCAGGCCTTGCAGCTCAATTCCATGCTGTCATCCTGCTTTGACGGAAAGTTCACCGTCACAGAACCGTTCGCGGGATCCCGCACATAGTCGAGATACGGCATTGTGTCGGGATGGTCTGCGTCGAGGATTTGGAATTCAGCGTAGCCACCGAACCTGGCAGTTCCGTGTCCTAAAAATCCGGTGCCCTAAAAATCCGGTGCCCTACGAATCCGGTGCCCTACTACCGTGCCGAGCTTTCGTTGAATTCGAGCGCAACTCCGATCCACCATGTGAGATCTGCGTCGGACAGTCCTTCGGGGTCTACCGCGATCCAAGACTTTCCCATGTCGCGGCCGCCCATATCGGCGGTGCGGGCGCCAGGGTGTGCGGTGAGTTCGTCCGACCGCGAAGGATCGCATTTCAGCAACAGCCTTCCGTCGACAGTCGCGCCGGCTGCCAGCTTGCCGCGGACCATGAACTGCAGTCCACCGAACATTTTCTTCTCAACCACGGAAGGTTCGCCGGACAACGCATACCGGATTCGGTCGGCTAGCTCGACGTCATAGGTCATGGTCACCAGTGTGAGGCCATTTGCCCGCCACCACCAGGGCAAAACGTTGGCTCATCCAGCATCGGCACCGCACTCGCCGTACGCGTAATTCTTGGGATGATTCACGTGCGAGGCGCTTTCAGCTCGTATCGCTCGGTGTCGTCGACTCTATAAGCAACGACTGTTGCGAGGACATCGCGACCGGGAGGCAGGATGCGCACGGTCACCGAGCCCGTCTCGGCGGCAGCGAGGCGCGTCGCGATTTCGGTACGAAGCTCAGCAACTGTGCCTGCGTCGATCCCGTCGAGCCCGCCGTCGTCCAGGAGTTGGACGGTGACGCCGCGTGCGCGCGCGGCTCGTGCAGCAGAGGCGATTTCGGGAACGTAGAGCGCCCGTGCCCGAATACTGTCACGCAGGCTGGCTTCGACCAGAATGGCCTCGCGGGCGACAGCGTCGTCGGGTTCGGTTGCGCCTGCGAGGCGTACGAGCACCGGCCTGGCCAGTTCGTCCAATCTACGAAGCTGACGACGCCGTTCCTCGGCGGTCGCAGCGGCAGCTGCCTTGGCGACGCGCTGAGCCGCTTGCTCCTCGCGCAGAGCATAAATTGATGCCGCAGTAGGTCTGATGAGGTAAGCAAAAAAAGACGCCATCAGCATTACACCCACGGACGTCACGAACGTCGATGCCGCTGCCGCCAGATCGGGCGCTGCGCTCCAGTACAGGCAGAACGCGGCGACCTGTCCCGCCCATCCGGTGACGACTCGTCCACGGACACACAGGAAAACGCACATTGCAGCACCACTGCCGACGGTGGTCGTCACGGCTTGAGTCTGGGTTGTGGAGGTGTCGACGACGGTAAGCAGTACTGACAGTTGGATGGTCGGGAGTATGGCTACCACCACGGCGCACCACCGAGGAAGTGGATCGCCCGGGACCGCGACCAGTAGAACCGCTCCAACCGCAAGGAGAGTCACGACGATGACTCTGGCGAAGATGCCGCCGCCGGGGGGACCGAGCATGGCGATACCCGCAGCGACCACAAAGAGACCGACGACTACGAATGCGCCTTTCGACTGCATTCCGATGATGGTCGATGCGTCGTTCCTGAGTGGGCCGCGTGGCCTCATTCGACTTTCGACCACTCGAGTAGAACCTTCGTTCCCGCACCCTTGCCACTGTCGATCTTGGAACTGCCTCCGTCGAGCTCGGCCATGCGGCGCACGATGCTCACTTCGATGCCGAGATGACCGGAACCGACCGCTTCGGTGTCGAACCCACCACCGGTGTCCGTTACGAGCACGCGTACGGCATCGGGTCGGAGATCGATCATGAGGCTGCGCTCGGCTTCGGGGTTCGCGTGTCGAAGGCTGTTGCGCAGCGCTTCGCCAGCGGCCCCGACAATCGCCGAAGCAACGGCAATGGGGTACTCGGATGCAGCGATGTCGATGTCGATGAAGACGACAACGTTGTCGGGGTCGTTGGTTCGATGGACGAGGGCCGCAAGTTGTTCGGCGAACAGGTTCGCTGACACCGTGCCGGAGCGTTCGGGATGCTCTGCGGCACGGTCGAGTTCGGCAAGAACAAACTTCGCGTCGCTGGAGAATCGGCCGCCCGTATCGGGACGGGCCGTGGCGAGCAGCGTAGCGAGAACTCGATCGTGGATCAGGGAGTCGAACCGCACCCGCTCCTGTTCACGCGCCTGAGATGCGGCCGCATCGGCGGCCGCGTATTCGTGGTTGCTTGTTGTTGCGTCGAGAATCGCCCCGGTACGCAAGGCCATGATGACGGCCACGGCGAGAAGTGTCGTGAAGCCGAATGCCCACACGGCGGCGTAGATGATGTCGAGCACCGAAGCGTCGGGGCCGAACAGCCCGTACTGGTCGACGGCCGCAGCTGAGGAAGTCGCAACAAGTTGGATGAGAATAGCCACCAGTGGGCGCCATACGAGAGCGGCGCACAATCCGGCGAGCCCGGCCAGCGCCGACAGCCAGGTGCCCCGGGCGGCACCATCGAGTTGGCCGCCGTTCCAGGCGAAGAACCACAGCGCCGACGCCAATGGGATCCCGATGGCGGCGGCTGCCGCGGCAACCGCGATTCGCGTCGGCGCAGCAAAGGTGACTACGAACAACGCGACACCGGGCGCGAAAACCAGGAATACCGCAACCGGTGTCCACCACGACTCCAGTAGTTGCGCTCCCTCGGCGAAGCCGGAAATGGACACGACGAAATACGCGACGAAGCCGAGGCCGAGGAACCGAGCGATGAGAAGCCTGATGCGCTGACCTGGGGAGTCTGGAAGAGGGGACTCTGGGTCAGGGGGGTCTGCTTGAGGGGACTCCGGGTGAGGGGTGTCGCCAGTATGAGCACTGTTGCCTACTGCTCGACCAATGCTCACTGTCGATACAGTACCGGGCATTCGCTGTGGTCAGCGATCACACGAGTCAATTCGCAGGCTTCACACCATCGAGTTGCCGGCTGCCCCGGCTGATCTCGGGCTCACCTCCGAGCCTTGCCGATCTGCCGGCCCGGTCGCCTGCTTTACGCGCGCCCTGCGAGTATCCGGCGCCGGCACTGTGTCGTTGCCAAGTGCCGCGTGCTTTCGAGGTGGAGGTGTAGTAGTCAGCCAACTCGACTTCCTTGTTGCGCAACACGAGTGCGGTACCTGCGTCCTGCTGTTCCTCGGCGATTGCCCTGACCTCAGCTTCTTTCTTCACCGACGCCAGACGCTTGCCGATGCGTTCGGCGAAGGCGGTCTGGAAGTTCAGGCGGGCAGTGACACCTGCAACGATGACGGTTTCCTGGCGCTTGTATCTCCTGCGGCCGATCGTCTCCGTGACCGTCCGGACGGCCGTCTCGTTCCTGTAGGCGCCGGACTTGATGTAGGCGTCGGATGCGCGGACCATCTGGATGAGCAAACTCGAGTACAGGGCCTCGCAGGTATCGATGTCGGACTCGAAGCCGTAGGCATACACCTGCGTCGACGACTGGGCGATGTCGCACTTGACGTCGTTGGCGAACGCGATGGAAACGAACAGGTGCACGAACGTCCTGAGTCCCTTCTTCCCGGGTTCGCCGATCCGGATGACGCGCTGCACGGGCGTGGCCTGCTTCTCACGCGTCGCACTGTGGGAGCGCGCTACTGCCAGATCGATCGAGGTTGCCGTTGCAAGGCGCTGTGCTGCCTCCATGAAAGCCTCGGCTTCATGGGGGTTGTCGGTCGACTCGGCCTGGCGGAGGAGACCGCCGATCCTGGTCAGCATCTTGTCAGAAGTCACGAAAGATCCTTGAACGTCACGGTCAACACGCTACAACGACCCTCTGACAATACGATTCGGGTCGTTCCGACAGGCTCCACTCCTGCGTTTCGGGTCGTTCCGACAAGCTCCACTCCTTGGTGTACCGATTCAGGTCGACGTGAATCACCCCCATCGGGCGAATTGTGTGCAATTGTGCGTATCGACATGTGCGTCGGGGGGAGCACAATCGTGTCCTTCTGTGTCCCTCCCCATACACGCCACCGTGTAACAAGCAAGTGGAGAAAATCAATGGCGTCTTTGATCACGAAGGCCGTGCTGTCCAAAGCCGCGGTGCTCGCAACAGCGGCAACGCTGCTGACGCTCACCGCATGTTCCAGCGACAGCGGATCCAGCGATTCAGCGGCGGACACCGACGGTCGCGGCCCCATCACGTACGTCGAGGGTAAGGACACCACCGAGACCGGTGTCGTTCGCCAGATCATCGACGAGTGGAACACTGCGAACCCCGACCAGGAGGTCACGTTCAAGGAGCAGTCCAACGACGCCGACCAGGCTCACGACGACCTGGTTCAGCACCTGCAGGCGGAGCAGAGCGACTACGACGTGATGGCACTCGACGTCATCTGGACCGCCGAGTTCGCCGCCAAAGGCTGGCTCGTTCCACTCGAAGGCGAGTTCGCACTCGACAACGCCGGGATCCTTCCCTCGACCGTCGAGAGCGCCACCTACAACGGTACTCAGTACGCTGCACCCAAGAACACCAACGGTGGCCTGCTCTTTTACCGCAGCGACCTGGTTCCGACCGCTCCCACCACCTGGGCCGAGCTCAACGCGAGCTGCACCGTCGCCGTCGAGAACAACATCGATTGCTACGCAGGACAGTTCGCGTCCTACGAGGGTCTCACGGCCAGCGTCTCGGAAATCATCAACGCGCACGGCGGATCATTCGTCGCCGCTGACGGTAAGACCCCGACGGTCGACAGCCCGGAGGCAAAGGCAGGCCTCCAGTCGCTCGTGGCGGCGTTCGAGTCCGGTGTCATCCCGGCTCAGGACACCACCTTCAAGGAGCCCGAAAGCCAGCAGGCATTCGAGGACGGCAAAGCCCTCTACCTGCGTAACTGGCCGTACGTGTACGGCACGGCAGCCAAGGAAGGTTCGGCAGTGGCCGGGAAGTATTCCGTTGCAACGCTCCCCGGTGTGACCGGCGTCGGAACCTCGACGCTCGGTGGCTACAACGCCGCGATCAGTGCGTACTCCCAGAACAAGGCGACGGCTGCCGACTTCCTGCGGTTCCTGCAGGGCGAGAAGGCGCAGCGCATCATCGCCGAAGGCGCACTGCCTCCCGTGCTCTCCTCGCTGTACGACGACCCGGCGCTCATCACCGAGATGCCGTACCTGCCTGCTCTGAAGGCATCGATCGAGAACGCGGTACCGCGTCCGGTCACGCCGTTCTACCCTGCAGTGTCGAAGGCAATCCAGGACAACACCTTTGCCGCCATCAAGGGTGAGAAGTCCGTGGATCAGGCAATCGCAGACATGCAGGCCGGCATCGAGACGGCCGGCTCCAACTAGAGGCACGTCCTCGTTTCTTACGGAGAATCCATGGCTCTACCTACTGGTGACACCAGTGGGGCTGTAATGGCAACCGCGGCCGGGGGAACTTCCCCCGGCCGCGGTCGGCATACACGCACCGACAAGAAGCGGAAGTTCGGACTTACGTCCGGCCGCGCCTGGCTGCTCATCGCGCCTACTCTGATCATTCTGGCGATCGTCATCGCCTATCCGGTTGTCCGTGCCCTCATCATGTCGTTCCAGAAGGACGCAGGTCTCGACCCGGCGACCGGGATGTTCATCAAAGGTGGCAGTGCCGGATTCTCCAACTACACGCACTGGATTCTGCAGCAGTGCACATCGGCGTCGGGGACGTCGGTGCCCTGTCCTCCTGGAACTCTCGGGTCCCAATTCTGGGGCGCAGTGGGCAACACCGCGTTCTTCACCGTGGTCACCGTGTCCATCGAGGTGGTCATCGGATTCGCGATGGCCGTCATCATGGGGAAGACGTTCTCCGGTCGCGCACTGTTGCGCGCCGCGATTCTCATCCCGTGGGCAATCCCGACTGCTGTGACCGCCAAGCTCTGGTATTTCATCTTCGCGTACGACGGGATCGCCAACAAGCTTCTCGGGACCAACATCCTGTGGACGGGCGACGCCTGGCCTGCCAGGTTCGCGGTGATCATCGCCGATGTATGGAAGACGACTCCATTCATGGCTCTGCTGATCCTCGCTGGTCTGCAGATGATTCCGGCGGACGTCTACGAGGCCGCGAGAGTTGACGGCGCATCAGCATGGCAAAGATTCACAAAAATCACCCTGCCACTGGTCAAACCGGCGCTCATGGTTGCAATCCTGTTCCGCACGATGGATGCACTGCGTATGTACGACCTCCCGGCAATCCTCACCGAGGGGAACCCGGCGACCCGCACCATTTCCATTCTGGTGGTCGATCAGATACGTCAGGGCTTCAACAGTGCCGCTGCGTTGTCGACCATCTCGTTCGTCTTCATCTTCGTCGTCGCATTCGTCCTCGTGAAGTTCCTCGGGGCCAATGCGGTAGCGACGCAGGAGAATCAGCGCAAGGGCACGGTTCGATGAGGACAGCTATGAAGTCGGCGCGCATCTACGTCGGTGTCGCGATCATCTTGGTGTGGGGCCTCGCGCCGTTCTACTGGATGGCCGTCACTGCGTTCCGCGATCCCCGCTACACCTTCGACACGACCCCGTGGCCGACCCACGTGACGCTCGAGAATTTCTCCAACGCGCTGTCGACGAGCAACGGAAACAATTTTCTTCGTGCGGTCGGCAACAGTCTGATCATTGGCGGCGTGACGACGCTCATTGCGCTCGTCATCGGAATCTTCTGTGCATATGCGCTTTCGCGTATCGACTTCCGGTTCAAGTACATCGTCGTCGGAATTGTTCTCGGTGCGTCGATGTTCCCCGTCGTCGCGCTGGTGACGCCGCTGTTCCAGTTCTTCACGAACATCGGATGGATCGGCACGTACCAGGCGATGATCATCCCGAGCATCTCGTTCGTGCTGCCGCTCACCATTTATACGCTGGCCGCATTCTTCGCTGAATTGCCTTGGGAATTGGAAGAAGCCGCACGTATCGACGGTGCCGGACGATTTCAGGCATTCCGCCTCGTGATGTTGCCGCTCGCGGCACCTGCCTTGTTCACGACGGCGATCCTCGCGTTCATCGCCGCCGTCAACGAGTATCTGCTCGCCAGCCAACTCTCCAGCGACAAGACCGAACCCGTCACCGTCGCGATCGCGCGATTCTCCGGCAACGATCCACACGTGGTTCCCTATGCAGCCATCATGGCGGCAGGCACCGTCGTGGCTATTCCGTTGGTCATCATGGTGCTGATCTTCCAGCGTCGCATCATCTCCGGCCTCACCGCAGGCGGGGTCAAGTCATGACAGCGCAGGACCATGTGCAGTTGCTTGCGGGCATTCTCGGATTCTTCGCGCTGATGGCGTTCATCGCTGCAGTCGTGGGCATTGTCGGCGGTGAACCCAGTATCTGGGCGTCGGCGGTGCTCTTGGGGTTGCTCGGCGCCCTGGCGTACGTGGTACGGAAAATTCGGGCCTGAATCAGCCCTCGATGCCCAGCGCTGCCCATGTGAGCGGAAATCCGTTGCAGGGGACGTATTTCCGCTCACATGGCGACGAAGTCGCCTAAGCCCCGATGATAAATTCTTCGAGCTGGGTACGAGCAACATCGTCCGGAAGCTGCTTCGGCGGGCTCTTCATCAGGTAGGCAGAAGCCGGAACAACCGGTCCGCCGATGCCGCGGTCCATGGCGATCTTCGCCGCGCGGACAGCGTCGATGATGACGCCTGCAGAGTTGGGCGAGTCCCAGACCTCGAGCTTGTACTCGAGGTTCAGCGGCACGTCACCGAAGGCACGGCCTTCGAGGCGCACGTAGGCCCACTTGCGGTCGTCGAGCCAGCCGACGTGGTCGGACGGTCCGATGTGGACGTCCTTGGTGTTGAACTCGCGCTGCAGGTTCGATGTGACGGCCTGTGTCTTGGAGATCTTCTTCGACTCGAGGCGGGTGCGCTCGAGCATGTTGAGGAAGTCCATGTTGCCACCGACGTTGAGCTGCATGGTGCGGTCGAGTTGCACGCCGCGATCTTCGAACAGCTTGGCCATGACGCGGTGCGTGATGGTGGCACCGACCTGGCTCTTGATGTCGTCGCCGACGATGGGAACGCCTGCGTCGGTGAACTTCTTGGCCCAGACGGGGTCGCTGGCGATGAAGACGGGCAGTGCGTTGACGAATGCCACGCCTGCGTCGATCGAGGCCTGTGCGTAGAACTTGTCGGCCTCTTCGGATCCGACGGGCAGGTAGGACACCAGGACGTCGACCTTGGCGTCGCGAAGTGCCTGTGCGACGTCGACGGATTCACCGTCGGCCTCGGTGATGGTCTCGCGGTAGTACTTTCCGAGACCGTCGAGGGTCGGTCCACGAAGAACCTGAACGTCCTTCGGCGGCACGTCGGCGATCTTGATGGTGTTGTTCTCGCTCGAGAAGATCGCGTCGGACAGGTCGAAGCCGACCTTCTTGGCGTCCACGTCGAATGCGGCGACGAACTCGACGTCGCGAACGTGGTACTTGCCGAACTTGACGTGCATGAGGCCGGGAACGGTGACGTTCTCATCGGCGTCCTTGTAGTATTCGACGCCCTGAACCAGGGACGAGGCGCAGTTGCCCACACCCACAATGGCTACGCGGATACTGTTCTCACCCATGGTCGGGTTCTCCTTCTGTCTTCGAAACTTTCTTCGGGGTCGGGTTGGGGGTGGCGGGCGGGGCCGCCTGCTCGGCTGCGATCACTTCGTTGAGCCAGCGCACTTCTCGTTCACTGGATTCGAGTCCGAGCTCGTGGAGCTGCTTGGTATAGCGGTCGAGCGTCCCGCTCGCTCGGTCCACAGCTTCTCGGAGCCCTTCGCGGCGCTCTTCGACCTGACGTCGTCTGCCTTCGAGGATGCGCACCCGCGCTTCCGCAGGTGTGCGACTGAAGAAGGCGAGGTGGACGCCGAATCCGTCGTCGGTGTAGTTCTGTGGTCCCGTGTCCGCAACGAGTTCGGCAAAGCGCTTTTTGCCTTCCGGAGTCAGCTCGTAGACCCGCCGCGCTCGACGTTTCACGAGAGTGTCCGGGCCGGCATTCTCGGCGATCAGCCCGTCCGCCTGTAGGCGACGCAGGGCCGGATACAACGAGCCGTAGGAAAACGCTCTGAAGGCACCGAGAAGGCCGGTCAGGCGCTTCCGGAGCTCGTATCCGTGCATCGGAGATTCGAGTAGCAAGCCGAGAATTGCGAGCTCGAGCATGCATCCTTCCTCTCCTGTGCCGATGGACCACTTACCTGATGCGATTACCGAGCATATACACAATTGTATCGCGGCGATACATGTACATACATATCGGCAAGTCGCATTGCAAGGACATTCGGTCAGATGATGGTGAGTTCGGGGTGGGCGAGCGTGCCGGAGCGCCGGCAGTCCGCCGACGCTGTGTCGAGGTTGCGCAGGCGGGGTGCGGAAAGTTGCATATGCACAGGTGGCGCACCGTGCCCGACACTGCTCGACGCCTGGCAACGACGGCGGCTGGCCCGTACCTCGGCGGCCGCACGTAGTCTGGTCAACGTGCGACTTCAGCGACAGGTGGTGGACTACGCCCTTCAGCGACGGTCACTGCTTGCTGAGGTCTACTCGGGTAGGACCGGGGTCAGTGCTGTGTGCGATGCAGACCCCTACCTGCTCCGAGCCGCCAAGTTCCATGGCCGCGGCAGTGACGTGGTGTGTCCCATCTGCCGTAAAGAACAGCTCACTCATGTGTCGTGGGTGTTCGGGGAGAAGCTCGGGACTCTGTCCGGCTCGGCGCGCACGGCGGAGGAGCTGGTTCGTCTGGCGTCAACGCAGGAGGAGTTCTCGGTACACGTCGTCGAGGTGTGCCGATCCTGCAGCTGGAACCACCTCGTGCAGTCCTACGTGCTCGGCGCGGTTCCAGCGCCGAAGCAACCACGACGCCCAAGATCCGAATCTCGCCAACCGAACTGCCGAACTGCGAGCGAGTGACACAATCGCAACGCTGACGAAGCCGGGCGGCGAACGGTCATGCCCACAGAGGTGCAGCCCTGCCGCCGAACGGGCAACACCGCAAACACTGGAGACCTGTAAGTGAGTTCCCCCTACGACAACAACCCGGGTGGTAAGTCCGGAGATGGCGAACCCTCGAGGCGTCCGCCGAATGGCCCACCGGGCGGCCCGTACGGCCCGCCTCCCGGCCAGCCGCCGCTTCGTCGCGATGCGCAAGGACGTCCCATCCCACCGCCGATGCGCCGTGATGCACAGGGGCGTCCGATCCCACCGCAGATGCATCGTGATGCGCAGGGTCGGCCCATCCCCCCACCTGCAGGCCGTCCTCCCGTCGGTCGACCGCCGACAGGACAGCAGCCGAGCCGGCCTCCGATCGGCCCGCCCCCTGGTCGTCCCATCGCGGGCGGGCCACCGCGCACGCCCCCACCGATCGATCCACCGGATGACGATTCCCCACGCTCTTCGGGCAGTGAGCCGCCCGAGCCGCCCGAGAGAGGTATCGCCGCGAAAACGAAGAAGAAGTCCAAGTGGCGTGTCGTTCGACGAACGATGTACGCGCTGATCGCGCTCGGTTTGATCGTCCCGCTTCTGGCGTTCATGGTGGCGTACACCGTCGAGGACGTTCCGCGTCCCGGTGACATCAAGACCAACCAAGTTGCGACCATTCTTGCATCCGACAGCACGACCGAGCTCGGTAGAATTGTTCCGCCCGAGGGCAACCGCACTGACGTCTCGATCGACCAGATTCCCCTGCACGTGCGCAACGCTGTGCTGTCGGCGGAGGACAGGGATTTCTACTCCAACCCCGGTTTCTCGGTCACCGGTTTCGGTCGCGCCCTTCGTGACAACCTGCTCGGTCGCGACAGCGCGGGCGGTGGTTCGACCATCACTCAGCAGTACGTCAAGAATGCGCTCGTCGGTTCCGAGCGCTCGCTGACCCGAAAAATGCGGGAGCTCGTCATTTCTTCGAAGATGGCGCGCCAGTGGTCCAAGGACGACATCTTGGCCGCGTACCTCAACACCATCTACTTCGGCCGCGGTGCGTATGGCATCGCAGCAGCGTCGACGGCGTACTTCGGCAAGCCCGTCGAGCAGCTGTCCGTCGAGGAAGGCGCGGTCCTCGCGGCGGTCATCCAGCAGCCCTCGAATCTGGATCCGGAGTCCAATATCGAGGGCGCAACGTCCCGCTGGAACTACGTCCTCGACGGAATGGTGAGCCAGGGCAATCTCGATCAGGCTCAGCGTGCCGCGATGGTCTATCCGCAGTGGATACCGAGCGCTCAGGCCGAGAACAGCGATTCCGACAGCGGCCCCAACGGACTCATCAAAGCGCAGGTGTTGCGTGAGCTCTCTGCCGCCGGCGTGAGCGGGCAGGACCTCAATACCGAGGGATTGCAGATCACCACCACGATCGATCCGGCCGCGCAGGCCGCCGCGATCGATGCGGTGAACACCAACATGGAAGGTGAATCGCCGGATCTGCGTACGGCGTCGGTCTCGGTCGATCCCAAGACAGGTGCGATCAAGTCCTACTACGGCGGCGCCGACGGCGGTGGATTCGACTTCGCCCAGGCTGGTCTGCAGACGGGTTCGTCGTTCAAGGTCTTCGGTCTCGCTGCTGCTCTGGACCAAGGGATCCCGCTTTCGCAGATGTACGACAGCTCTTCGCTGACCGTCAACGGAATCCCCATCAGCAATGTCGAAGGTGAGTCCTGCGGAACCTGCACCATCGCTGAAGCGCTCAAGAGATCGCTGAACACCAGTTTCTACCGCATGGAACTGGCGATGGACAACGGCCCGGAAGCAATCGCCGCGATGGCGCACAAGCTTGGTATCGCCGCGGAACTCCCCGGTATCGGACCCACATTGACAGAGGGTGCCGGAGTAGGCCCCAACAACGGAATTGTGCTCGGCCAGTACCAAAGCCGAGTGTTGGACATGGCATCTGCCTACGCGACGCTCGCAGCGTCGGGTGTGTACCACGCACCGCACTTCGTACAGAAAGTCGTCACCGCCGACGGCACCGTTCTTCTCGATCGCGGAGCTGAACCGGGTGAGCAGGTCGTGTCCCCTGCAGTCGCCGACAACGTGTCCGCAGCAATGCGCCCGATCGCCGGCTACTCCAACGGCCACAACCTGGCCGGTGGCCGGCAATCTGCAGCCAAGACCGGAACCGCGCAGCTCGGCGACACCGGTGAGAACAAGGACGCCTGGATGGTCGGTTACACACCGTCGCTGGCGACGGCTGTCTGGGTCGGCACCGAGCAGGGACTCCCGCTGGAGAACAGCTACGGCGGCGCGATCTACGGTTCGGGAATCCCGTCCGACATCTGGAAGGCCACGATGGACGGCGGTCTCGAAGGCACCCCCAACGAGACGTTCCCGACACCTGAACCGATCGCGGGACAGGCTGGTGTTCCTCAGTATTCGGCCCCGGCCGCACCGTCGACGCGGGCGACGGCTACGCAGGAGCAGCCGGCTGTCACGTTGCCGATCCCGACGGAGATTTCGCCTCCGGTGGTGATCACACCGCGGCAGGTGGAGATCCTTCCTGGCGTAACGATTCCGCTTCCTGGACTTGCACCGGCACCGACGCCGGAATCGCCTGCGGTCCAGGAGCCGTCACCCGCTCCAGCCAGGTAACCTGACCGGTGTGAGCGAGAGCAAATCCGGCAGGCCGGGTACGCGCAGAGTCGCGAGTCCGGCACCGCTTGCGCCGGATCTCGCCTCGGACAGCACGCGTGATCTTCCAGGAACATCGGATCCGACGACGGCTGAGTTCGCAGCCGTCGTCGGAGGTCCGGCAGGCAAGCATGCGCTGATCGGGCGGCAGCGTTTCATGACCCCGATGCGTGTCCTGTTGCTGTTGGCGTTGGTGTTTCTCAGCCTCGGATGGTTCGCGAAAGCCGGGTGTATCCAGCAGGCGCCCAACGGTCCCGGCGGGGAGCTTGGACTCGACTGGAGCGGCAGCCGTCAGTACGTCGCTATGTGCTACTCGGACACTGTGCCGTTGTACGGCGCCGAGCGACTCGACGAGGGTGCGTTCCCCTACAAGAAGTCGTGGGAGGAAGCCTCTTCCGACGGAACCACTCAAATCCGGTACATGGAGTACCCGGTGCTGTCCGGCCTCTATCAGTACGGATCCGCGGTTGTCGCGAAGGCGTGGAATTCGGTTCCGTGGTTACCTCAGGCCTTGGCGGTAGTCGTCTACTTCAACGTCGTGGCCGTGGGTTTGGTGCTCGCGTGGTTGGTGACGGTGTGGGCCACCGCTCTCTCGGCCGGTCGCCGGATCTGGGATGCCGCCTTGGTTGCGGCGTCGCCACTGGTGATCGTCCACGGGTTCACCAATTTCGACGCTCTTGCCACGGCGTGCGCTGCCGGTGGAATCCTGGCGTGGGGCCGCAAGCGGCCGGTGCTCGCGGGCATCCTGCTCGGGCTGGGCGGCGCGGTCAAACTTTATCCACTCCTGTTTCTCGGCCCACTCCTCGTATTGTGCTGGCGTGCAGGCAAGATGCGCGACTGGGGAATAGCAACGTGTGCGGCCGCAGCTGCATGGCTGGTGGTCAATCTCCCCATTGCGCTGCTGTACCCGAGCGGGTGGTACGAGTTTTTCAGGCTCAATTCCGCCCGCGGCGCCGATCCGGACTCGATTTACAACGTGCTGTCCTCCTTCACCGGGTGGTCCGGATTCGACGGCGCGCTCTACCCCGGTGACAAGCCGCTGTTTCTCAATGCTGTGACGCTTCTGTTGTTCGCGTTGGTGTGCGTTGTCATTGCGTACATCGGTATGAATGCTCCGACGCGACCGAGGTTGGCGCAGTTGGCCTTTCTCGTTGTCGCCGGCTTCCTGCTGACCAACAAGGTGTGGAGCCCACAATATTCGCTGTGGCTCGTTCCCCTGGCCGTTCTTGCTCTGCCGCATCGCCGGATCTTGTTGGCGTGGATGGTAATCGACGCATTCGTGTGGTTTCCGCGGATGTATTACTACCTCGGCGTCGCCAACAAGGGCATTCCCGAGCAGTGGTTCACGGCGGCAATCGTTCTGCGTGATATCGCGGTCATGGGACTCTGCGCCATGGTAGTCCGGCAGATCTACCGTCCGTCCGAGGATCTCGTGCGCCGTGGTGGCCTCGACGATCCCGTCGGGGGTGTGCTCGACCGTGCGCCCGATGCGCATCGAATCACCAAGACCGGACCCCGTCAGGCCCTTACGTAAGGTCCAAGCTGCGGAACAGCTTCTCCCGCATGCTTTGCGTTGATACCTTCGCCGATGGCCTGCAGTTTCCAGTTGCCGCCGTCGCGGTACACCTTGGCCATGACCAGACCGGTGAAGGCCATTCCGCCCTGCAGTGTGAACCGTGCGAGTTCGACGTTGTTCGTGTCGTCGACGAGTCGGCAGAACGCATTGCCGACTTGCTCGAACGTCTGGCCGCGGTAGGACGTCACAGTGAAGACGATGGCGGTCACGTGGGAAGGTACACGGGTCAGGTCGACGTTGACGACCTCGTCGTCACCTTCTCCTTCGCCCGTCAGGTTGTCACCCTGGTGCTGAATCGATCCGTCCTTGGCCTTGAGTTGGCCGTAGTAGACGACGTCGTTGACCTGGTTGCCGGCGAACATGATCGCGGAGGCGTCGAGGTCGATGTTGCCGCCCTTTCCGCCCCCTCCGAAGAAGCTGGATTTCTTCGGAGCTGCAACCGGATCCCAGCCGAGTCCCATGCGGATCTTGGTCAGTGCGACTCCGCCGTCCTTGCGGAGCGTCACCTTCTGGCCCTTGGTGAGGCTGACCGGACGTGCCTTGGTCAGGCTGACCTCGGGTGGGCCCGTGGGTGCGGCGGTGGGCGCAGGAGTCGGTGCGGGGGGTGCTGGGGGCGCCGGGGGTGCAGCGGCTGGTGTGGGAGTCGGCGCCGACGCGGGCTGCGCTGCCGGGGCATCGTCGACGGATACGCCGTGATCCGTCACCAGTGCGGCGAAGCCGCCTGCGTATCCCTGCCCTACGGCTCGCACCTTCCAAGATCCTGAACGCCGATAGATCTCGACCGCGATGACGATCGACTCGGTGTTCAAGCCGTCGATCGTGTAGTGGAAGAGCGAATTGCCTTGTGTATCAGCGACGTAGGCGGTGGGAGGCGCGGAGCGACCGAAGCTGCTCGACGTGTCCTCCAGGGTGATGACTGCACGGATCTGTTCGATGTCCGCGGGCACCTGGGAAAGTGAGACCGCGAGCTGTGCAGGCTGGCCGGCCTGCCCCTGAACCAATCGGACGCCGGGTCCGCTCGGTTGGTTGAAGAACACGAAATCCGCATCGGAGCGCACTTTGCCGTCGGCGCCGACCATCAGCGCGGACAGATCCGCCGGGGCGGAAATCTGTATGGAGACGACCACGTCGGTGGCGGTGATCGGACCGTTCTGGCCTTTCGCCAAGGTGCGGCCGGCGGGAGTAGACATGTGTGTCCTTCGTGTAGAAAGCGGATCGTCTCTGCCGCTCACCAATGTACTGGGTCTATTTGTCCGTTTGTGGTCACGGCGGTGTCAACGGGCGGGATGGTTCGCGTTCTTCTCGTTCGCGAGCTTCCTTATCTCGTCGCCCAGATCCAACAACGACGCGGCCGTCACAGTGATCATCGAGGAATGTCGGATCATGTACCGGCCGTCACCTGGCACATCGGCCCACTGCACTCCGGTTGGATCGTTGTCTGGTCTGCTGTCCGCCGCAGGTCCAGCGCAGACATGAATTTCACCCGCGCTGGATCTGGGGTGCGAGAACAGTGTCTCCAATTGCTTGTCCGCGGAGTTCTGGGAGACGCTCTGGAACAATGAAGTGCCGCCCTCGGATGGGCGTACGTCGATTCGCGCCGACCTTCCCGGTTCCGCCGGGGGCAGTACGTCCAGGATCATGCGCACAGCGCGGTGACTCTCGACGAGGTGGACGGCTACCGGCCCTCCCGAGGAATCGTCGACTCCTGGTTGCTGCACCAGAACCGTGGCCACCTCGTGTCGTATCGCCGCGTGTGCTCGAAGCTTCGTGGGTGCTGAACCTACAGTCCTGGTGTGACCGATGAGTTCGATGCGCAGTTGCGGATCCCGGATGATGTTCGTTGCGACCCGTAAGTCGTCATCGAACTGTGCCAGCATGGAATCGGCTGCGTCTTGACGCTGTCGATGGTAATCGGCTGCCGAGTCGGCGGTCACTTGGAATTGAAGTGGAAACGGGAGACGGTCGCGTCCGACGTGTTCCATCAGCATGCGGAATTCCAATCCGCCGACGGTCCAACTGCATTCGTTCACTCGCCGAGTACCGGTGGGGCGACGAGAGGAAGCGTGCCGATCAGTTCGTCTCCGTTGATCGCATCGATGAGGTATCCGGGTGTTTTGTGGACGTCGTCTCCGCCGCCTGCACCTCCACCGCCACGGCCTCCGGGGGGTGCCATGCCGCCCATGCCTCCCGTGCCTGGGGTCCCGGGACGTCCTGCGCCCGCGCCGTATCCGCTGCCACCGGGAATGCTGCTGCCGGGACTAGCGCCGCCGGGAATGCCGCTGCCGGGAATGTTGCTGCCGGGACTACCGCTGCCTCCGCCGAATCTGGATCCGCCCGGTGCTCCGGTGGAGCCGCGTGAACGATTCCCAGCGGGCCCGCCGAACAGTGATCCGCCGCCAGGTGTTCCAGCTCCAGGTGCTCCAGCTCCAGTCGACCCTGCGGTAGGCGATCCGCCCGCCGAGGCGCCACTCGTCGCGGGACCTCCTGACCCCGATGCACCCTGCCCTGATGCACCCTGCCCTGATGCGCCCTGCCCTGATCGACCCTGCCCCGGTGGCGCGCCGTCGGACGGCGCCCAAGTGGACGCCTGGGTTGCAGTGTCCTGAGGCGTCGAGCCGGGCGGCAGGGTCGATTCAAGCAGGGTGGACTGGGGCTGGCCGCCTGTAGGACCGGGGCCCGACGCACCTCCCGATCCGCCCCCTGCCGAGCCGGAGGACGGCTGGTACCACGGTCCGTAGGAACCGGGGTTGGACTGGGTAGCAGGCGATACGAATCCTTCGGAACCGGTCAGGGGATTCAACGCCTGAGGTAGCACCGGTATCTGCGCCGCAGCGTCTCGAATGGCGGGCGAGTAATAAGTCTTCATGACGGTTCGAGCTTGTTCCTGCGCCTCTTCGCGTTCGTATTCCCTGCTCTTCATGGAACCGAACACGCGGATCGGACTGCTCAACACATCGACCGTCGAGTCCCAGAAGGTGTCGGAGCCGGGGGGCGGAACATTGGCTTTGGCCTGGCTGACACCGTCGTGCGTCGTCTGTACCTTGTTGGCCAACGCATCGGACGCGAACATCAGCCAGAGTGAGGAATTGGCGTACCGCAGTACTCCGTCGCCTGCTGCCGTTGCGGCTGAGCCTTGCCAGTGCGCACTGACCTTCGCGTTCAAATCGGCCGCGAAATCTGCTGCGTCCGTTGCCGCCCCGAAGCCGAGACTCCGCCAGGCAGTCGAGGTGCCGTCGATCGACTCCGGGTCGATGTCTCCTACCTTTGCCCAGATTTCCTCGTGGGACATGGCATCGAAGGGGTCGTCGACGATGGACGTCGAATCCTCTTCCTGGGCGTACCCGCTCCTGCTCTTGACTCCGGACTCGTACCTGCCCTGTGCGCCGGGAACGCCGTCCCCCGCTGTCGATCCGGATTGCACGTTGTTCAGCGAACCCGCGACTTCTCGCACTGTCTGCTGGATGTTTCCGATTGGGATCAGCTCAGGATTCACGGCCGCCCCCGGTTCTGCGAGACTCATGGAGAGAACCGATGCTCATACTTCTACCCCCTGCATAGATCAACCTCTGTGCGGACCAACCCCTTGATCTGTTGGACGCACCGAGGGCCCAATCGGTTCCATCGAACGCCCAACTCGTTCGTGGAGCCAGGTCAAGATCTCCTCCCCGGCGAGGGCGCCGGACGCCTGGGTGACGGTGAGGCCCGGATGCTGGAAGTTCAGTGCTTCCAATTCACCGTGCGCGGGTCTGATGGCGTTGTTTGCGGCGATCAGCATGTCGGCGTCCAGGGCGCCGTCGCCGGCCGCGAACGTCACGGCTGCGGTGGACAGTCGACCGTCGTTGATGCAGCGCGAGAGGACTTCGGCGACGGCTCGGCTCTTGCATACCGCGTCGGGCATCGTGTAAATCTTGCGTCCCTGCTGCGAGACGTTCCAGCCCTGTGTGGCGCACCACTGCGACCATTCGGTCAGGAACCCGTCCGGTACCTCGGCTGGTTCGACGACCAGGTAGCAGAACAGGTCGTCCGCGGTGCGTCGTTTGAGCACCCAGTCGCCGTCGGCGCGTGAATGCAGTTCGGCGCGAATCTGGGCGAGTTCGATGTCGGCGAACTTCTCGCGCCACGACCGATCCGGCTCACCGTCGACGAGGATGTTGCCGCCGTTGCTGGTGATCGCATAGCGCCATGGCGCTCCAGGGAGCGCGATGCGCTGAAACTGCTCGATGGTGCGTGTCGTCGTCGGCACGACGACGGCGGTCTTCGTCAGCTCCTCCAGCGAACCGGCTGCGACATGTGTCATGTACGACAGCGGACCGCCCTCGTAAGTCTCGACGCACATCACCGAGTCGCCGATGTCGAACCCGAGAGCCAAGTCGGAGTAGATCATGGTGCGATCGAGGTCGACGGATACCAGGGCGTTCTTCATCTCACGTGACATCTTTTATCAATCCCATGCAGGAGTACGCAAGGTCGGGTACCTCGGTCACGGGGACTCCGCGTGCCTCGGCGAGCATCCGAATGTGCCGATGCTCGGGGGCGCCGGAGTCGCGCACCAGAATTCGCCATGGAACGCGGCGGAGCAGCACCCGGGTTGTTTCGCCGACGCCTGGCTTGACGAAATTGACGTGCGAGATACCGAACTGCTCGCGAACCTTCTCGACCGACGCCCAGCCGCTCCAGTCCGGAGTTCGATCCGACTTGCCGATTCTCGTCGCCGAGCCCGTGGCTTCCTCGCGTGCGTCGGCGAACCGCGCGGACACGGTGTCGAGCAGATGATTCGACACGTCGTCGGCGGCGAGTTCGGAATAGTACTTGGCGCCGTGGAAATCACCGTCGCGAATAAGGTCGGTGTTGAGGACGGTACGTGAAACCAAGCCGGAGACAGTCGAATTGAGGCACGCCGACGCGATGAGGAAATCGTCGCGGGTCCCGTAGGTGCGAGCACAGTTGCCCGGATCGGCCAGCACCGCGAGATCGTCGTTGAACAGGCCACTGCTGAACTCGCCACTGCTGAACTCACCACTGCTGAACTCGGCCAGCGCGGCCGAGAGTTCGCGGGCGATGGCGCCCTTTCCGGTCCAGCCGTCCACGAAGACGACCGATCGTGAATCATGATTGTCAGCAAGATATCTCAGCGCAACAGCATCGATTCCGCGATCACGGACGATGGATACCGCGTAGTGCGGAAGGTCGAGTCCATGCATTTCGAGGGCCCACCGCCGCATCAGAATGCCGACGGGAGTTCCGGCGCGGGCGAGCGAGGCGAGGACGATGTCGTGTCCACGCTCGGCCAACACCAGCTCGGTCACGGTGCCGACAGCGACTGCGAGTCGGCGCGAGCTCTCCTGCAGGACAGTTTCGAACAGGTCCTGGTATGCGGCGTCGGGTTGGTACTCCACCGGCAGCGATTCGGCGTAGTGAGCCGTACCAGCCTGAATCTGCTTCTCGCGCTCGGTGATATCGGCTTCCAATGCCACGGCGGACAGGTCCTTCAGTAGCCACGTCACCTCCTGCGGAGCGTAGGAGCCGAACTCGGGACCTGTCAGTGGTACGGCGCGTCGAGCCACCGTGAGTGCTAGCGGGTCCGCTCCGCTCACGACGACAACCGCCACGTCGCTACCGGAGGCGGCGATGACCTGAGCGGCGCCGCCGGGCCCGAACAGTCGACCGGTGTCGGCCGGGCCGTCGACGACCAGCACGACGAGGGCGCCCGCGGTCCCGGCAGCGTTGTAGACGTATCGAAATTCTTCCTCGTTCGCCTCCGGTGCAAGGAATCGAAACCCTCGCCGCAGTGGATAGTCGGGCTCGTCCAGCACGTATGCCGGCGAGCGAGTGGTGGTTTGATAGAGCGCCGTATGACCGAGCTCGTCCAGGGTCGCAGCGATCTGCAGCGGTAGGTGCATCAGCTCCTCGTGCCCGAGGACGACGACGGGACGTGCAGGTTCGATCGCCGCGTCCACAGCCGTCGCGATGCCGGCGGCAGCAGCGAAGAATGCAGGTGCATCCGAGGCGAGGAAACCGTGTCGTCCGCCGTCGGGCACCGCAGCGGGCCAGGAGACGTCGACACGAGTCACCGTGCCCGGTGCCCTGGCCACCGGGTTGTACTTGGGTTCGGGAAGTGCGGCGACGGCCTCGACCAGATCCGCCGGCAGTTCGACAGTTCCCTGCGCGAGGCTGACGCTGTCGATGATCACTCCGAGTTCCGTTGCAACCGAGTCGCCGTGTTCGAGATGAACGGGCGACCGCATGTCCACAAGGGACGCGATGACGTAGTGGGTTCGCGGCGAGACGGCGTGCATCGACCGAATTGCCTC
Source organism: Rhodococcus sp. G-MC3 (assembly GCF_030063335.1). Taxonomy (GTDB): domain Bacteria; phylum Actinomycetota; class Actinomycetes; order Mycobacteriales; family Mycobacteriaceae; genus Rhodococcoides. Next base: position 145,626 of record NZ_JASISW010000007.1, read on the forward strand.
CAGCGCAGTCTTTCCGGTGGAGATCTCGTCGTCCACCAACACGAGAGGCAGTGTCGTGGACAGTATGTGCGGCGAGGTAGGCAACAGCTGGTGATCGGTCGCGTGCGAGTGCCCTTCCTGGAACTCTGCGTACACCTCCGTGCCGGGGACATTCCGTCGCGTCGAGTGCAGATAGCAGTGCGCTCCGAGGTGCGCTGCGACCCCGTGTCCCAATCCGGTTGCAGTTTCGGCAAATCCGAGCACATCGACGTCGGACCCTCCGACGGCGGCGAGCACCAGATCGGCGAGCGCATCCGCTCCGGCTCTCACGAGGGCAGGCGCGACAGGAATGTGCTTGCCGAGAACCTCGGAGACGAGGAGATGCGCGCGGCGCGGATTTCGGCGAAGACCGGGCCGGACCAGGGCGGTCACCGACCAGTCGGAGGACGATCCGGTGGGGGTGATGACGATTCCCGAGGTGGGGCCCATCAACGGTCCGCCAATTCGGTGAGTAGGTCGACGAACGTGATGCCCTCGTTGGTCACGCCGAATGCGTCGGCGCGCAGCATTGTTTGCTTCGCCCAATTTCGGTGGGGACCGAGCTCGTTCATCTTGTTCTTGTAACCCGATGCTCGGACGCCTCCTTCGTCGGACTCGAGAATGTCGAGAGCGTCGTAGTACTCCTCGTGCGTGACGGCCGACATTGCGTGCACTGCGGGCACATGTGATGGATGGATGACGGTCTTCCCCTGAATTCCGTTGGCGCGGTCCAACGCAACCTCGCGCAGCAGCGCGTCGAGGTCGTGGCTTACGAGTTGTTGCCGGAAGCGGACTGCTTCCTGTTCGACGAAGGGAGTCTGCCGGAGCATGGGCCTGAACATGCGCTCGTGGTCGGCGAAGTACTCCCACACCGGTCCGGTGATGACGAATCCGGAATCGTTGCTGCGCCCCAGATGGTTGACGATCGCGCTGATGACGTCCGCGACGACGCGGACGTCGTAGATGGTCAGGTCGCGGTCGCGGCGGATGCCGAACATTCCGCACATGTCCGTGGCGCCGATTCGCACTGCCAACACTCGGTCGCGATGCTGTCCGAGGAGTTCTCGCACTGCCACCAGTTCGGTGTCGCGAGTCTCGCGGAACACTACTTCGGCGGACTCCAGTATCGGCATCGCCAGCAACCGCTTGCCGTGCGAGTCAGAAGCGTCGATGATTTCGTCGAGGAACGCAGCTCCGCGTTTCGCGGTGAACTTCGGGATCACGAACCCGGCGAGCGCAGTCGCACCATGTGTCAGCGAGGAACAGATGCGCCGGATCTGCTCGGGCGTGCGGGCGCGGACGAACACCAGCGATCCGAGTGGTTCCTCCGCGGCCAGCTGCTCGAGCGAAGCCACCGCGTTGGTGATGGCGTGCTCGAGATTGTGGTCGGCAACTGCGTCTTCCAGATCGATGACGAGTGAGCAGACACCTTCGCGGCTGCGCTTGGCCAGGGTCTGCGCGAGATCTGCCCGGGTGGCGGGCATGTAGAGAGTTGCACCGAGAGCCGCGGCGACCGTGGCCAGGTCATCGGAGGGCTCGATGCGTCTCGGTGGGCGGAGGAAGAGCCGCGCCAGCACTGCCGAGTCCAGATGTGAGAAGTGTTGCACCGCAGTCCTTAGCAGTTGTCATTGGTGAAGCAGCCGTCATGGTGAAGCAGTTGTCATAGTCGAGCAAGTACTTGTGTGGTCACCGAGCTGATCCGCGCATTCGATCGATTACGCCGTTGATGAAGCCGGAGATGCTCTCGAGATCCTGCAGGTACGACCAGTAGTCGGGATGCGTTCCGGTCAGTGCAGCGTTGGCGCGGTCGATTCGAGCCAGCTGAGCATCCAACACCGTCCCCCATTCGGCAACAAGTCCACGATTCAACGCGAGTTGTTGGGCATCTCGTAACTTGAATCTCACCGTGTGTTCAGTTTTGGTTGGGTCTGCCTTCACAGCGCGGAGCTTCTCGACACGGTCGGTGACAGCGTCGACCAGCTTCTCGGCGTCGGCCAGATGTGCGCGCGCTCGAGCGATGTCCTCCAGCGCTTCCTCCGGGTTTCCCGATCCCGAGGATGCCCGCGCAGCCGAGAGATCCTCGGCAGCTTGTTCGATGTGCCGAGCGCTCGCTCGTTCGTTGTGTGAGAGGTCAGCGGAGCTGGCTGCGTTGAACTCTCTCAGCAGCGTCGAGAAGGCAGGGGCAAGGCGGTCGAAGCGGGTGCGGACCGCCTCCACTCGGGTTCGGACCGACGCCAATGCCGACGCCGCTTCCTGGGCCCGACGTGGGGCTGCGGCAAGCGACTGGTCGAGAGTTGCGGCCGCCTCCCGCACGTGAGCGGCAGCTGCCCTTGCATCCAACGGGTTTCGTGCCGCCAGTGCCGAATCGAGGGACGCCACCGCGTCGTCGACTGCGCGGAACGCCGAGCGAACCGACGGGTAGTCGACGAACTTCGGATCAGCGGAGGCAACCGCGAGCTGGGCCTTCTCGGCGAGGCTCTTCGCATCCTGGGCGAGTCTCGGCGTCGCCGCCAGTGCCGAGCGAGCGTGCTCCAGCTCGTCGCGATGCGCACTGTAGAACCGGTCGACCTCCTTGGCCGCCTCGCCGAGGGCGTGTGCAGCGTTCTGAAAGGCCGCCTGAGCCTGGGTCGTGACGATTCCGTCGAACTGCTCGACGGCGGCAAGGTAAGCGGCACCCGCGTCGAAGCAGGCCTTCTCTGCTGCCGACCACTGTCTGCGCAGATCTTGCTCCGGAGTCAGTGCACGCACCGCGTCGACACCGGTGGATGCGATCGACTGGCGCTTGTCCATGTCGAGAAATGCTGCGACGGCACTGTCCTGCGCTGTGTGTGCAGCGGCATCCGATCCCGCGTCGCGGCGGAACAGCCCAGGTCGACGACTTGTCACCTGCCCGATAGTACTGACGGGAACTTCTCGGTGTGGTGTGCGCGTTGGCCGAAGTAGAACCCGTACGAATCTGTACGAATCGGACAGGAGACCACTACGGTTGACGGCTGTAGGGGAATCCACTGCGAAAGGAAAGTCATGGGCGTCAGCCTCAGCAAGGGCGGCAATGTCTCACTCACCAAGGCAGCTCCGAATCTGACTGCTGTCACGGTCGGACTCGGATGGGACATTCGTTCGACGACCGGCACGGACTTCGACCTCGACGCGAGCGCTATCGCGCTGGGCGCCGACAAGAAGGCATTGAGTGACGGGCACTTCGTTTTCTTCAACAACCTCAAGTCTCCGGACGGATCCATCGAGCACACCGGTGACAACACCACCGGCGAGGGCGAAGGCGACGACGAGCAGATCAAGGTCGACCTGGCAGCTGTTCCGCCGAATGTCGAGACCGTCACCTTTCCCGTCTCGATCTACGACGCCGACGCGCGTTCGCAATCCTTCGGTCAGGTCCGCAACGCGTTCATCCGCGTCATCAATCAGGCCGATCAGACCGAACTCGCTCGCTACGACCTCAGCGAGGACGCGTCGACCGAGACCGCGATGGTCTTCGGCGAGCTGTACCGCAACGGGGCCGAGTGGAAGTTCCGCGCCGTCGGCCAGGGCTACGCATCGGGACTCTCCGGAATTGCGCGCGACTTTGGGGTAAACGTCTAGTAAAGGCATACCCAAGATTGGGCCTAACCCCGCTTCATCACCCATGATGGAGCGGGGTGTTCTGGCTTTCAGACCTGCCCGTTTCGTCCCGCTTCGTTAACAGACTTGCGCCGGCTACAGAAAGGCCACACGCTCGTGGTTTTACGCATCTTCGGTTGGTCCATCGGAGTCACGATCGTCTCGATGATCGTGGCTTTCCTCTATGGAGGCTGGCAGGCACTGTTCCTGGTGCTCATCCTCGGCATCCTCGAGGTGTCACTGTCCTTCGACAACGCTGTCATCAACGCTACGGTGCTGCGCCGGATGAGCGAGTTCTGGCAGAAGATCTTCCTGACGATCGGCATCATCATCGCCGTCTTCGGTATGCGTCTTCTGTTCCCGCTGGTGATCGTCTGGGCTGCGTCGGGCAAGGGACCCGTCGCCGCGATCGATCTTGCGCTCAATCCGCCGGCGAACGACGCCGCCTACTTCGACAACGGTGACCCGAGTTACGAGACACTGCTGACCGACGCGCATCCGCAGATCGCGGCATTCGGCGGCATGTTCCTCCTGATGCTGTTCCTCGGGTTCATCTTCGAGGACCGCGAGATCACATGGCTCAGCTGGCTCGAGAAGCCGTTGGCCAAGATCGGCAAGCTGGACCAGCTCGCTGTGGTCGTTGCAGGCCTTCTGCTCGTGCTCAGCGCCGAGTTCCTCGCCGAAGACGACAAGATCTCCACCGTCATGGTTGCCGGCGTTCTCGGCATGATCACGTACATCGCCGTCAACGGGCTCGGACAGCTGTTTCACATCGAGGAAGAAGGCGAAGAGTCCTCGGGCGGGCCGAGTGAACTCGCCAAAGCAACAGGCAAAGCAGGCTTCTTCCTGTTCCTCTACCTCGAGGTGCTCGACGCATCGTTCTCGTTCGACGGTGTCATCGGTGCATTCGCGATCACGGCAGACCCGATCATCATCGCCCTCGGCCTCGGATTCATCGGCGCGATGTTCGTCCGTTCGATCACCGTGTTCCTCGTACGCAAGGGAACGTTGAGCGACTACGTCTACCTCGAGCACGGCGCTCACTGGGCGATCGGCGCGCTGTCGGTGATCCTGCTGGTGTCCATCGGTGTGCACATCAACGAGATCGTCACCGGACTCGTCGGGGTGTTCTTCATCGGAGCAGCCTTCATCAGCTCGGTGATGCGTAACCGCAAGCTCGAAGCCAAGGGCGAAGACACCCACCTGCATACCTGAGCACTACCACTCGTCGAGACCGGTGAGGCCGTCCTGTAGCGCGCGAGCGAACAGGGCGGCCTTCGTCGATGCAGGCCTGCCGAGCGCGGCGTACTTCTGACGAATCCTCGTCAAGTGGGTGTTGATGGTGCCCACCGATATGTGAACGGAACGAGCGGCGACAGTCTTCGAATCCGAGGCGAACCACGCCAACATGACTTCTACTTCTCGCGCACTCAAAGGCGGTGTGCGGTGCAACGTCTTCTCACATCCGATCGGTGAGAGCCGACGCGTGTCCAGCTTCGGCAACTACCGCCGGATCGCATGCACGGTAAGCCTGTGGTTTTCCGGCCAGTTGTGTTGAGCAACAACGGTCACAGGTCGGCGATGTCGATCAGGCCGTCCTGCAGTGCGCGGGCGACGAGGGAGGCTTTTGTCCCGGCCGGCCGGCCGGCCGCTGCGTACTTTGCCCGAATGCGGGTGAGGTGCGTATTCACCGTTCCCAGGGACAGGAACAGGGACTTGGCCACCGCAGGCTTCGAATCGCAGTGGATCCAACCGGTCAGCACCTGGATCTCACGCTGGGTCAGCATCGGCGGCGCGAGGAACGGGGCTGTATCGGCCGCTCCTGCAGGATGGTTGACCGGCGGCAATTGAACCGAGGGCACCAGCGAGATGGTTCGACGTCCGGGGAATTCGGTCAGCCGACTGCTCTTCGGACCGAATGCTGCGGACTCCACGCTAGCGGACATGAGAGTTCTCCCCATTCTCGAAGTTGCGGCAGAGCACAACTTCTTCTCGCACTGATTTTCACAGGAAACGTGCAGCTTGTCTGCCCTGAAAGTTAGGGGCATTGAACCGACAACCAAAGTGGTATCCACATCACGGCGGAACCTGCACCGATCAACGCGTGGGGAAGCGACTCAGCTGCTCGGCGGCACTTCCGGCATCGGCAGCCATCCGTCCTCCACCGCTCGCTTGTAGAGATCGGTCTTGGTGGGGGCAGGTCTGCCGGCATCGGCATATTTGTTGCGGATGCGGATCAGGTAGTCGTTGACGGTCTGCTCGGAGAGACCAGCGAGCCTCGCGACCCGTCCGGCTTTCTCCCCCGACGCATACAGCGCAAGAACCTCGCGTTGACGCGGACTCAGCCCGACGTCGGGTAGTTGAGGATCACCGTCGATGGCCGCAGCCCAATCCGTCGTGACGACTTGTCCGCCTGCAGCGGCGCGTCGGATGGCCGAGACGATCGCGGCAGCAGGTTCGGACTTTCGCACCACTCCGAGCACACCGGCGCGTGCAGCGGAGCGGACGAGGAACGGGTTCTCGGCCCCGGTGTACACGAGTACCTGGGCGCCGATGGCGTGAAGTCTCTCGACGTTCGACCTGGGCGACGATGCGTCTCCCAACCGAAGATCGAGTACGACGAGGTCGAGTTCCGGTCCGAGTGCGAGTAGTTCGTCGACGGTTGCCGCAATGGCAACCAGGTCCAGGTCGACCTCGTCGGCGAGCATTGCGCGCAACCCCATCGCGACGGACTCGTGGTCCTCGATCAGACCGATCCTGCGCAGAATCGGCTCCACGTCTACGACCTCGGTCGGATCCCCCGTGCTGTGTGTCATTGCCCGCCCCTTGATCCTGCAGAGCAACTCAGGTTGCTCGATCAATATTCGAACGGGAGAGTCGGTTCGTTACCGACGGTGCCATCGGCGTCTCACGATGGGGTGGATGCCGGTGAAGATTGCTCCGGGGCGTGGTCGGTCAGGAGTTCGGTCGAGATGTCGCTGCAGCGCAGCCGTGCCCGGGCGAACAGGAAGAAGAAGACGACGAGTAACGCCGCGCGGCCCCATACCCCGACCTCCACGAAGAACTTCGCGGTGGATGCGTCGGCGCCGTGGGCCAGCGCTCCGAAGTACTTGAAGACGCCGATGCCCATCGACAGGTCGGCGACGAGGTAGGCCGCGACGAGCGCCCACGGCACGCGCAGCAACACGAAGAATGGAAGGATCCACAGGGTGTACTGCGGAGAGTGCACCTTGTGCAGCAGCAGGAAGCCGCACAGCATCGAGCCGCTCACCGCGATCCACGGATACACGTGCTCGGTCTTTGCTCGCCGCATCCCCAACCACAGCGCGAGACCGAATGCAACGAACACCAGAAGCGGCGACAGGATGTCGACGGCGTTCTGGAACGACGCCTCCGCCGCGGCATAGTCGTCGGGTGACATGGCGGTGCTGCCCTGGATCGGCCGGATATAGAACTGCCGCAGCCCCCAATACCAGATCGAGTTGGTCGTGATGTCGGCTTGCCGCAGTGTCTGGAATGCGAACGACGCACGCCAGCCGTCGTAGCCGAGGATCGCGAACGGCAGGTTGATCGCGACGACTGTTGCCGTCGCAGCCCCCAGTACGGCAAGGCCACCGCGAATGTCGAGCCGATTGCGTTTCGACGGGCTCCTGGTGGTGCCGTACGCGACGTACGCCGCCAATGGGAGCACGAATGCGCCGGGATAGAGCTTGAGGCAGAAGCCGACCGCAAGGAGAACGGCTGCAATCATTCCCCTGGTACGCAAAGGTATTCGCATACTCATCACGAAGACCGCGCCCACTGCGGTGGCGACCACGGGTAGTTCCCAGTTGTGGAACGCGTACAGCACCAGCGGCGGACCGGCCGACCACAGCAGTGCTGCTCTGCCCGCCAGCCGTCCGAGCATCCACGCAGTCAGAAGTCCGAACGGTGCCAGTATCAGCGCGGAATAGAGGAGAAACTCGGCATCGGTATGCGCGGGAATTGCGCCGAGCCACATCAGCAGACCGCTCAACACCGGGTATTCGACGGTGCCTCCGGTCAGCTCACCGCCCTGGGTGATGGCACCGGTCAAGTAGGGAAAGACGTGTTGGTCGATATCGCGTCCGATCCAGAGGAACTGGATGTCGGAGTAGCAGACCGATGTGTCTTTGATGGCATTGAATGCAGTACTTCGGCCATCGGTATCGAACGGAGCGAGCGCGCAGCGTGCCTTGTTCAGGTATCCGATGATCAACGTGAACGCGCACAATGCGACGACGATGATCATCGTCGTCGCGGACAACCTGCTCGCGGGGATGAGCCCTCGAAACGACCGTCCACCTGATTGCATGAGCCAAGCCTATGACGCGGCGCCGCCCGCATCGGAACCGTTGTGAGATTTCGCAGGTCAACCACTGCTCGTGTAGTCTCCAGGGGTTGCTGACGCAACGACCCTCCTGCCACGGATAGTCCGTGGCCGTTTTCACTAGTCCACAGGAGGTGATGAGGTCTTATGCGTCATTACGAATTGATGGTCATTCTCGACCCCAACCTGGACGAGCGCACCGTCGCTCCGTCGCTCGATACGTTCCTCAACGTCGTTCGCAAGGACGGCGGCAGCGTCGACAAGGTCGATGTTTGGGGCAAGCGTCGTCTCGCCTACGAAATCCTCAAGCATGCCGAGGGCATCTACGCCGTTGTGAACATCAACGCCGAGCCTGCCACCGTCAGCGAGCTCGACCGCCAGCTCGGACTCAACGAGTCCGTCCTGCGTACGAAGGTCCTGCGACAGGGCAAGTAATTGTCGTTGCTCGCCTCTAGGCTGGCTGCAGCAAAGACTTACTACTGAAAGAGGAACCATGGCAGGCGAGACCGTCATCACCGTCGTCGGGAACTTGACGGCAGATCCAGAGCTTCGCTTCACCCCGGCCGGCGCGGCCGTGGCCAACTTCACCGTTGCGTCCACACCACGCACGTTCGACCGTCAGTCCAATGAATGGAAAGACGGAGACGCACTCTTCATGCGCTGCAACATCTGGCGTGAAGCTGCGGAGAATGTGGCCGAGAGCTTGACCCGCGGTGCACGAGTAGTCGTCACCGGCAGGCTCAGGCAGCGTTCCTACGAAACGCGTGAAGGCGAGAAGCGGACTGTCGTCGAACTCGAGGTCGACGAGATCGGTCCTTCTCTGCGCTACGCCACGGCGAAGGTCAACAAGGCCAATCGCGGTGGCGGAGGCGGCGGAGGCGGCTTCGGTGGTTCTTCAGGTGGATCGAGCGGCGGAGGCCAGCGTTCCAACTCGGGATCCAATTCCGGCGGGTCCAACTCCGGCGGGTCCAATTCCGGCGGAGACGACCCGTGGGGCAGTGCTCCGCAGGCGTCGGGCTCCTCCGGTGGCGGATCTCGCGGCGGGGACGACGAGCCTCCGTTCTAGATCCTTCGGCGATCGAGAACAACCAGATGTAACGGAGATTGACCACATGCCAAAACCGCCATTGCGCGACAAGGTGCTCAAGAAGAAAGCGTGTTCCTTCTGCAAGGAAAAGAACGCGTTGATCGATTACAAGGACACGACGCTGCTGCGTAAGTACGTCAGCGACCGCGGCAAGATCCGCGCGCGTCGAGTCACCGGCAACTGCGTCCAGCATCAGCGTGACGTGGCCGTTGCCGTGAAGAACTCGCGTGAGGTAGCTCTGCTCCCTTACGCCGCGACGGCTAGATAGAAAAGGGGCTTTTCACTCATGAAGCTGATCCTCACCGCTGATGTTGACAACCTCGGTGCGCCTGGCGACACCGTAGAGGTAAAAGACGGATACGGCCGCAACCTGTTGCTGCCTCGCGGATTGGCCATCGCGGCCACCCGTGGTGCACAGAAGCAGGTCGAAGGCATTCGCCGCGCTCAGGAAGCTCGTGCCGTCCGCGGCCTCGAGCATGCCAACGAGCTCAAGCAGGCTATCGAAGGACTCGAGTCCGTGACGCTGGCGGTCAAGACCGCAGGCGATTCGGGCAAGCTGTTCGGCTCGGTCACCGCCTCGGACGTCGCTTCTGCTCTCAAGGCAGCTGGCGGACCGATCGTCGACAAGCGCAGCATCGAACTCCCGAAGGCCCACATCAAGGCAACAGGCACGCACGACGTCGTCGTGAACCTGCATCCCGATGTGACCGCGAAGTTCAAGCTGGAGGTCGTCGGAAGCTGATTGTGCTTCTGGCCCGCCTCGGCTGACAAAAAGCTCCACGAACCCCGGTTCGTGGAGCTTTTTCGTGTCTCATCACAATTTCGAACCGTCCCAACGGCTTTCCTTTGTGAAGCAAGTCTCATGGGGAGCGGATCACCTGAGGTTTGCGTACCCTTTAACGAGGGGCGACATACGAAACAGAGAGTGCTCGATGGAGTGTGCTCATCGAGAGCGACCGACCGACCAGACGCCTAGACGCCCGGAGGGCCTGCCGTGACAACGACAGTTGAGAAAGATGTAACCGAGCAGAAGTCTCGGCTCGGGGAAATTCTGAAATTCGACGTATCCGCTTCGCTCGTGGTTTTCCTTGTGGCAGTACCGCTTTCGATAGGAATTGCCGTCGCGTCGGGAGCGCCGGTGATGGCGGGCCTGATTGCTGCCGTGGTGGGCGGTATTCTCGCCGGCGCGCTGGGGGGATCGCCGTTGCAGGTCAGTGGGCCTGCTGCGGGACTCACCGTGGTGGTCGCCGAGCTGGTGAATCAATTCGGTTGGGCGTTGACATGTTTGATCACCGTCGGGGCGGGTGCGATTCAGGTTTTGTTGGGGCTGAGCAGGATTGCCAGGCATGCACTGGCAATTTCGCCGGTCGTTGTTCATGCGATGCTCGCCGGAATCGGCGTAACCATTGCGCTGCAACAGATTCACGTGCTCCTCGGCGGCGACTCCGAGAGCTCGGCGGTCGAGAATCTGCTGGCAATTCCGACATCGGTGGCCGATGGTCAGTGGCCGTCGATCCTGGTCGGCGGCATCGTGATTGCGCTGATGCTGATCTGGCCGCGACTTCCGGGGAAGGTGTCGAAGATCCCCGCTGCGCTTGTCGCCGTGGTGGCAGCCACTGCAGTCTCCATCTCCATGAATCTCGACGTGGAGCGAATCGCCCTGCCCGGCAACCTGATCGAAGCACTGACTCTCCCTGGTATGCCTGACGGACAGTGGGCGGGAATCGCCACCGGCGTGCTCACCATCGCGCTGATCGCCAGTGTTGAAAGCTTGCTGTCGGCAGTGGCCATCGACAAGATGCATACCGGACCGCGCACCAACTTCGATCGCGAATTGCTGGGCCAGGGTGCAGCGAACATGGTCTCCGGTGCCGTAGGCGGTCTGCCTATCACGGGCGTGATCGTCCGCAGCGCTAGCAATGTCAAGGCGGGAGCCAAGACTCGTGCGTCGGCCATCCTGCACGGAGTATGGATTCTGATTTTCTCCATCCTCTTCATCTCGGTCGTCGAGTTGGTGCCGTTCGCAGCGCTGGCCGGACTGCTCGTCATGATCGGTGTACAGCTGATCAAGTTGGCAGACATCAAGATTGCCAACAAGACCGGTGACATCGCCGTCTACGGCGTCACTGTGATCGGTGTGGTCGCGCTCAATCTGCTCGAGGGGGTGCTCATCGGTCTCGCGCTCGCGGTCTTGCTGGTGCTGCGCCGCGTAGTGTGGGCGCACGTCCACGCGAGCGAGACCGTCGACGGAACCTGGCGCGTTCACATGACCGGTTCGCTGAGCTTCTTGTCGCTTCCGCGGCTGACACATGTGTTGTCCTCCGTACCCCGTGGCAGCAAGGTGCGCATGGAGTTGGCCGTCGACTTCCTCGATCATGCTGTGCACGAGCACCTTCACGAGTGGGTACGTCAACACGAACTTGGTGGCGGCACCGTCTGCATCGAAGAGAACGGGTCGGCGTCGCTCGCTGCCGCAGCGGAGGGACCACCCAAGCGTGGAACATCTGCGGTACGCGGATCGCTCGCCCCATGGTCCGCATGGCAGCTCAAGAGTGACTCCGACGCGGACGACAATCCACCTGCGTTGCGGCCGGTGTTGTCGGGTGTTGCCGAGTACCACCGCACGCACGCCGACGCGATCAAGCCGCACCTGGAGGGGATGGAGGAATTCCAGGACCCCGACACGTTCTTCCTGTGCTGCGTCGACTCACGCGTTATGCCGAACACGATCACCAGCAGTGGACCCGGTGATCTGTTCACGGTCAGGAACGTCGGCAACATGGTCCCCGCTCAGGGGCAGGACACCTCTGTCGAGGCTGCCCTGGCCTATGGAATCGAAGTCGTCGGAACCAGTTCGGTGGTGGTCTGTGGTCATTCGGGCTGTGGAGCGATGAAGGCCATCCTCGCCGGTCCCGAGAACGCGGGCGATGAACGTGTGACCGAATGGCTCGAGTACGGCTTGGCGAGCCTGGACGCGCACCGTAGTGGTCATCCGGTAGGGCGGGCGGCAGCGGAACTCGGCTTCTCCGAAGGAGACCAGCTGGCGATGGTCAATGTTGCCGTGCAACTGCAGACACTCGCGAGGCACCGTGTCGTCGGGCGTGCATCGGCCGAAGGGAGGCTCCGAGTCACCGGCCTGTTCTTCGACATCCCGTCGGCCCGAGTGCTGCAGATCAGCACCAAGGAGATCACCGTTCTCGACGCCCCCGCTCTCGACCGAGCGGACCTCGAGCCCGTCTAGCTTTACCGTCGAACCCGCGCAGTGGATCCGTCCGCTGTGCGGGTTCGTGCTGTGCCCGACCTCATGACCGGGTGGGACGTCAAGACCATGGAATTGAGGGCACGTTCATAGGTGTGAAAACAGCAAAATCGGTATGGAACCGACGTCGAGTCTGTTTTGTGAGTGTTCCCAGACACTGTGACTCACTTCACTAATAAGTTCACTTTCCATTTACTCAACACGCCCGAGTTGTCAACTTGGGCGACACGCCGCGAACTGATCCATACACAGGACAGAAACTTTATGTACACCTCTTACGCTGGCGAAATGGCACTTGAAGCCAAAGTTATACCCAGGTTATCCACAGATGGTCAACACAGTTGTTCAGGACTATCCACAATTGCTCCACAGATTCATGCACAGGTCGGTTTGTGACTTCAGACGAGAACCCCTAACGTCCCTCCAGCGTGTCTTCGCGGCCCATTCTTCGGTGTCCACGGCGGCGGTGACACTCGAGATCAGTGGGGGTGTCGGAGGCCAGGGGTACAACTTGTTTCAGTGCGTCGCCGAGTGTTGTTCGGCGACGATTTCCGACGGGGAAGGGCGGTCGAGTTCGCGTGGCAGTTGTGGACGATCGAGGTCAGTCGGACTACTCCTCCGAAGCACCACCGAGGGAGGCGCCGGGTGAAGATTTCGGCCGCCAACCTCCACAGGACATGGCCGCAGAGCAGTCGGTGCTCGGCGGCATGCTTCTGAGCAAGGACGCCATCGCCGACGTCTTGGAGGTGCTCCGTCCCGGCGACTTCTACCGTCCCGCGCATCAGAGCATCTACGACGCGATTCTGGATCTCTACAGCCGCGGTGAGCCCGCCGACCCGGTGACGGTCTCAGCCGAACTGGATCGTCGCGGCGACCTCAAGCGAATCGGCGGACCCCCGTACTTGATCACGCTGACCCAGACGGTGCCTACCGCTGCCAACGCCGGCTACTACGCGGAGATCGTCGCGGAGAAGTCCATCCTCCGTAGGCTCGTACAGGCCGGCACGCGAATCGTGCAGTTCGGTTACGCCGGAGCTGACGGCCAGGATGTCGCCGAGGTCGTCGACCGCGCGCAGGCCGAGGTGTACGAGGTCACCGAGCGTCGTACCTCCGAGGACTTCCTGCCCCTCGAAGAGCTGCTCCAGCCCACGATGGACGAGATCGACTCCATCGCCAGCCGCGGCGGCATCTCGCTGGGTGTGCCTACGGGATTCGCCGAACTCGACGAGATTACCAACGGTCTTCACCCAGGTCAGATGATCATTGTTGCGGCGAGACCTGGTGTTGGTAAGTCTACCCTAAGTATGGATTTTATGCGTTCCTGCTCCATCAAGCATGGAATGCCCAGCGTCATTTTCTCCCTGGAAATGAGCCGTACCGAGATCGTCATGCGTCTGCTGTCCGCGGAGGCGAAGATCAAACTTGGCGACATGCGTTCGGGAAAGATGACCGACGACGACTGGACCAGGCTTGCTCGTCGTATGAGCGAGATCAGCGAAGCCCCGCTGTTCGTCGACGACTCCCCCAACCTGACCATGATGGAGATCCGCGCCAAGGCCCGTCGTCTCAAGCAGCGTAATGGCCTGAAACTCATTGTGGTGGACTACCTTCAGCTGATGTCTTCCGGCAAGAAGGTCGAGTCCAGGCAGCAGGAAGTCTCGGACTTCTCGCGTCAGCTCAAGCTCCTCGCCAAGGAACTCGAATGCCCGGTGGTCGCGGTGTGCCAGCTCAACCGTGGTCCTGAGCAGAGAACTGACAAGAAGCCGATGGTGTCGGACCTCCGTGAGTCCGGTTCGTTGGAGCAGGACGCCGACATGGTAATCCTGCTGCACCGCCCCGACGCCATCGAGCGAGACGACCCGCGTGGTGGTGAGGCCGACCTCATCCTCGGAAAGCACCGTAACGGTCCGACCGCGACAATCACTGTGGCACACCAGCTCCACCTGTCCAGGTTTGTGGACATGGCGAGGGGATAAGCGACTAGCGCTGTCAGCGCAGCAATCTCGCTGCGAAGTCTCTGGCCTTTGCAAGGTCCCCATCGTCGGGATGCCCTTTGCTCACTCCGCCGATCAACCCGAAAGGGCCCCACGTGTCGAGACCTCGACATGTAAAGGTGTCGACGACCTTGAATCCTTGGCGATTCAGTAGCTTGCCGAGTCTGCGCGTGTAGTGCGGGAACGGCGGCTCCGGCATACCGCTCGTGGCGAACACGAAGGCGTCATGGCCTGCCATGTTGGGCAGGCTCCGAATGCAGTCCTTCAATCGTTGATCGAAGTTCATCAAGTAGATGCCCGAGCCGAAACCGATCAAATCTGCTTCGCCAAGTAAGGCCGGTGTTGCCTGCTCGGGGGTCAGCAGCTCAGCATCGAGTACGCCGCCGATTTCTTCTGCGATCCGGTGCGTGTTCTGGTGCGGCGACTTGGACGAGTTGACGATAACCGTCTTCATCTAAATCCTTCCATAGTCAACAGGGCTCACGATATTGGACGATGATCGACGAACGAATGTGACAGCTCGAGGACCTCGTGTTCACGGCTGCGTACAGAAGCTGACGAGCTCGATGTCGGCCTGCTGGTGGTGGAAGTGTGCCCGACGCTTGGTGCGGTAGCGCCCTGAACGGTCACCGACCTTCCTACCGCCTGCCAAGCGCCGCCAAGAGATTCGCTCAGAGCATTCAGTCCACGAGGCACGGCTCGGATGTGCGTGCAGCGATGCCGGCGGCCAACGCTTGGATTTCCCCGGCAAGTATGTCTCGTGGTTTCGTATCCGACTCGTGCACGAAGGTGGTGGATCCGACCACCGCGCCGCAGTATTCGAAGATCCCGCTCTCGATCTGGTTGCGGAACGCGACATCGAGACCGTGTCTTTCGAAGCTGTCCGCGTCGTCGCCGGCAACCGGGACCAGGTGGACCTGGAGTCTGCTCAGCTTCTTTTCGAACGACTTGCCCGGTGTGTAGTCGAATGCCCAGCCGTTCACGAAGACTCGATCGATCCAGCCTTTGAGTTGCGCGGGCATCGACCACCAGTACACCGGAAACACCAAGATCAGCTGGTCGGCCTCGTCCAGCCGCTTCTGCTCGGCCTCCACGTCGTCGGGGACGGGCCCCGCTCCCCTGTAGAACTGGACGTCGGCCTCGGAAAAGCTCGGATCGAATTTCTCGGCGGTGAGATCGACCAGGTCAGCGCTCCCGCCGGCGCCGCGCAATGCCTCCACGGTGCTTCGTGCGATGTACTGGGTCAGTGAGCGGGAATCGGGGTGGGACACGACAACGAGACTTTTCATAGGATTTCCTCCAGATTGGGTCGAGGTATGTACCAACGGTAGGTTACTATCAGTACATAGCGCAAGGAGGTGCTCGATGGTTCGAACCAGATTGTTGCGAGCGGACAGGTTCAGCCAGTTGGTAGAGGTGGCGTGGACGTTGGTACGAGAGGAAGGAGCCGACGCGTTGACTCTTGGACGGCTCGCCGAGCGCGCAGCCGTCGCCAAACCTGTGGTGTACAGCCACTTTGCGTCTCGAAACGCACTGTTGGCGGCGCTCTTCAGCGAGTTCGATGATCGGCAAACTGCCATGCTCGACGAGTACTTGGCGGCGGCAGAGCCCACCCTCGACGGCCGGGCATCCGCGATTGCCAATTCGTACGTCGGATGTGCGCTTGCTCAGGGGCGCGAGCTGACGGGAGTGCTTGCGGCACTACATGGATCGCCCGAGCTCGAGCAGGTCAAGCAAGAGTCCGACGATGCCTACTCGGAGCTCTGTCGCGGGATTCTTGCACCGTTCGCCCGCACCGAGGAGATAGAGAAGGCTGCCATCACGGCTATCTTCGGTGCTGCGGAGGCTCTTTCGAGGGCCGCCACAACGGGAACACTCACAGCCGATCAGGCACGCATTCAGCTGGAGACAATTATCGTCGCGGTGGTACGTCCGCACTAGCGATCACGGGTCGTACCGCCGCCGTCTCCGTTTCTGGGCGGGCACGGCGAGCGTGGGCATCGCTCGTCTCAGGTACTCGTCGAAGCCAGGCGCACTGAAGGCGGCGCTGCCGTCCGGTCGCAGATAGATCATTTCCTTCTCGACAAGATCGGATCTCGTCTCCGAACATTGGTGGGACGTGCGTCCCAGTAGTCGAGCTGTCTCGGCCTCCTTCGGCGAGTCAGCGATGGCTCTGAGGTAGGCTAGCTCCAATTCGTTTGCACGAGTGAGCTTCTTGCCGAAAAAGCTACCGTCGATGCTCGCCTCGTAGCTCTCCCGTGACTTCGCGACGGCTGCCGAGGTGACGCTGGACTCGGCATCTGGCGCCCACATCACGTGGCCGATCGTCTGAAGAAACGCGGGAATACCGCCGGCGATGTCCACTGCGGATGACACGGCATCGTCGTCCCATTCCATCGGACCACGGAGAAGGGTCGCTGCGTCGGTCTCGGACAGGCGATCGAGAACGGGAAACTCGAACAGCCGTTTGGCCCGCACCTGAACTTCGGCTGCGATGGCATCGGACCTCGGTAGTCCGGCACCGACCAACGTGATCGGTAGCTCGCGGAGATACGCGCGATGCAAGCTGTCGATCAATGCCCCGAGCTGCCCGACGGTGATCCGATGTAGTTCATCGATGACGAGCACGACGCCAGTGCCGTGCTCCTGCGCTGCCTCGCCCAGCGCAAGGATCATCGACGTGAGATCGACCGACAACGCTCCGGTATCGGCCGTTCCCTTCTCGAGTTCGGTCCACTCGGCGGTGAGGGGATTGTCGGTACCCAGCGACGACGAGAACGCGCCGAGCACTCCAGATGCAGCGACTGCCTTACGCTTCCACTTCGAGCGCGGTGACACGGCGAGGAGTGCACTGCGAAACTCGAATGCCAATTGGCGTCTGAAGCCGTGATCGTCGCGCCTGGCCGCGTCGATGTCGATGATCGCCCACCGGCGGGCTCGCGCAGCCTTGACGAGTTCACGAAGAAGGACCGTCTTACCGACTCCACGTAGTCCCGTGATCAAGTGCGATTGCCTGGCATGACCTCTTTCGAGCCCTTCGAGCAGCGTTGAGAATGCAATCCGGATCCCGTCCCGCCCGACCAGCTCCCTCGGCACTGCGCCCGATTCGGGTGTGTACGGGTTTTCCATACGAGAAGTTATATGGGGACTCGGCAGTTATGTAAAACGGAAAAAGAGAATGTTGTGACATGGGTGAAATCCTCGTCCCACAATGCTGCATCGCGATGTAGTTGCGGAACGCACCTATCCGGCCTACCCTCGTGCCGGCCGATGCGGGGGAAGGGTTCGAGATGAACATGAACAAACTTCGAGCCGTCGACGACGTGATCTCTCATCCTGCCCGATTGAGGACACTCGATCGCGCAGCTGAATGCACTGATAGCCGAGCAGTCGGGACTCTTGGCACGAGAATGTCGGAACCGCGAATCGCGTCGGAGGTCGTACGGATCGTAGACGGGTGGTGACCGAGACCACAGCGTCCGAAGTGGTCCTGGTGTCTGCGATCTACGTCGAACTCACGAAGTCGACGCAAGAGAATTTGTCGGACTTCACAGCGGCCGAACTGACAAGACTGAAAGCGAAGTGAACAACGTGACCACGGCGTTGCCCGGCAACCTCCAGGGTTGTTACTCGATCGAGGCGGAGAAGTTCATTTGGTGGGGTACCGAGGACCCAGCGTCCGACGCCGCCAGAGCGGGCTTACCCTCCGGGGAGTCCACGACCGTCGCGATGGCGGTACCCACCACCGCACGGGACCGAGTCGTCGCGATGTCGATGCCGGCTGCGGTGGTTGATCCTGGAGATGGATGGGCTGCGCTGGAGTCGTGGATTCCGAATGCCGACTCGAGCGAGTCGCTTCGAGCATGGGCAGCAATAGCTGCAGCAGCACGCCAGGATTCAGCGATCGTCCATCACATCGACGCGATGCCAGTGGCAGCTCACGCGGCGGTAGGGATGGACGAGGCCACCATCTGGTCCGCTGAGGCGACGGTCGATGCCGCGCTGCGTACACGAAACCGCGGGCCTGCGGTTCTTCTAGCCGAACTCCGGCCGTATCAGCGGGCCGGAGTTGCTTGGCTCGATGCGGCGTCCGCGCACGGCGGCGGAATCCTCGCCGACGAGATGGGGTTGGGCAAAACGCTGCAGGCCATCGCCGTGTTCACCATTCGTTCGGCAGGACCGCACTTGGTCGTGTGTCCGACGTCGTTGGTGAGCAACTGGGTTCGAGAGATCGCGAAATTTGCACCATCCCTGGATGTGGTTGTCCACCACGGCCCGACGCGCAAGCCCGATCTGACCGGCATATCCCCCGGTGGTGTGGTGATCACGAGCTATCCGACGCTTCGTAGTGACTCTGCGCACCTGATTGCAATCGATTGGGACACCGTGGTTCTCGACGAAGCCCAGCAGATCAAGAACTCCGATACGCAGCAGGCCAAAGCTGCGCGTGCCCTTCGCGGCCGGCTACGCATCGCGATGACGGGTACGCCCGTGGAGAACCGGCTCGACGAACTGTGGTCCTTGATGGCATTCAGCACACCAGGGGTTCTCGGGGCACGTGCTCGTTTTCGCCGTCGATTCGTTGTCGCGATCGAACAGAAGCGGTCGGAAGCCGCCGCCGGACGGCTTCGAGAACTCGTGGGCCCGCACATTCTGCGTCGTCGAAAGTCCGATGTTGCGCCGGAATTGCCGGACAAAGTCCACAATTCGGTCATCTGCGCGCTGACCGACGAGCAGGAGAAGTTGTACAGAGATCATCTCGACCGATCTATGAGTGACGGACTCGGCAGTGGCATCGGCCGGCGCGGCCGTGTACTGACACTGCTGACTCGACTCAAGCAGATTTGTAATCACCCTGACTTGGTCGGTGCCACCGGCGAACCGCTCGGTGGCCGATCCGGAAAGTTGGACCGACTCACGGAAATGCTGTCGGAAGTAGTCGACGACGGGCAGGCTGTGCTGGTGTTCACCCAGTATCGGGAGACCGGTGCGATGCTGGCCAATCACCTACGTGATGAAGTCACGGGTTCGACGGTTCCGTTTCTGCATGGAGGTTTGTCACCGGCCGCCAGGGATGAGATGGTCGACGCGTTTCAAATGTCGGACGGTCCACCGATATTCGTATTGAGCTTGCGAGCAGCAGGATTCGGTCTGAATCTGACACGGGCCTCCCACGTCGTTCACTACGACCGCTGGTGGAACCCTGCAGTGGAGAGCCAAGCGAGCGACCGCGCGCACCGGATCGGGCAGACACAGACCGTGACGATCCATACTCTGCTCACCGAACGAACATTGGAGTCTGCCATCGACGACATGCACCGCCACAAGAGCGGTTTGGCCGACATCGCCACCACCGCCGCATCACTCGGCGGCGAGACCGATCTCGCACGGCTCTCGGACGATCAGCTTCGCGAATTATTGGACATCGGTGCACGCCGATGACGGACGAATTCGGTGTAACTGCCTGGGGTCGTGAATGGACGCGGCTCGCCCAGCCGACCAAGATCATTCGGCCGAACCCGGCACTGCCGCGGGCTCGAGTGCTCGCCAGGAACGACAACGTTCGCGATGTCGTCCTGTTGGCCGGTTCCGTGACGGCGTCGGTGTCGACATCGGACACGAGCGACTACCGGGTGACGGTGACCTTTCCAACGTGGGATGCACGACGATCGGCCGCAGCGCACGAGGTGGTCGACGGTGTCAGCGACGGGGACTTACCGGATACCCTGCATGCAGCGCTACGGATGCGAGGTGTGTCCGTCGCGCCGCTGGTCGACGAGCTGACCGCCGTGTGCGGCTGCACACAACGCGTGCGGCCCTGCGTCCATATCCTGGCTACCTACTTCGAGGTAGCCAGGCGAATCGACGAGAACCCGCGATCGGGGCTGTTGCTGAGGGGCTTCGACCCCCGAAGTATGTCCGGCGCAAGCCAAGTCACGCTCGATGATATCGATCCCACGACGTTCTACTCCCAAGGCAAAACTGTCAGTGCAGGCCATTCCGTCGTCCACCGGGCGGCCTTGGATTCGTAGACATGGCGCATCGGGAGACGCGGATTCGGCCGTACGATTCCGGCCTCCAGGTCGTCGAATCCGTGAGGTGCGTAGACATGCCGAGCACCGTCGGGGTCACCCCGCACACCGAAGCAACAGGTGGTCGCTACGAAATGATCGATGGCGTCCTCGCTGCTGAGAAAAGGGCGCAAGGGTGAACCGAAGTGCTCCTCGTACCATAGGTGCACCCGGGCTTCATTGCGAACCTCGACATCGACCGGCATATCGGCGAAAAGAGCTGCTGCACGGGAAATCACGGCGTCCTCGCCCTCGTAGGAAAGATCCGAATCGTCGAAGTAGAAGAAGTCGTAGTCCCGAATTCCGGTCTGTGGGTCTCGGCCTGCCTGGTGATTCCACACCGTCTGGAACAGCCCGCCGGCCGTCAGGTACCAGTCCGGGAGTTCGAGATCCACCGCGCGATTCAGGATTTCGACAATTACGGGATTGGTCTCGACGATGGCAAGGAAGTCGTTCGCATCCATTTGGTGAATACTACCGACGGGTCGGGCGATTTTACCGACGAGCGTTCAGGCGCCCGACGATCCAGTCGAGACCATCGGCCACCGCTGCCCGGGTGTGGGGTTCGTCCTGCAGCGCATCGAAGCCGTGTCCGGCACCTTCGACCGTCCGAAAGTTCAGTGGTGCATCGATGTCAGACGCACGGGCGAGGAATTCTTGCTGGCCGACGACGTAGTCGGGAATCTCGTTCTGTACCAGCGTGAGATAGGTCGGCACCGAGGCAATTCCAGTGACCACGGCTTCCGGTTCAGGCCAACCGGGCGTACCGGCGCCGGGTAGAACGGGGTAGGTCAACTCGATGCAGCGAAGCCACGGCTCCGGATTCGCGAGGAACGGGTACGACAATGGCCCGCCGCCGGAGAAGAACCACAGGCCGACGGCGTCGGCATTTGTTTCAGGAAGTGCGCGCAGTTGCGACACTGCGTCGGTGATGGTCGCGAGCGCCTCGTGGTACAAAAAGCCGTCCGTCAGATCGTGGTCGACCAGGCCTGCAACGATTCCTCGCCGCGCGAGATGGCTTGCGTAATCGTGGTAGAACCGCGAATGACGTGGCGTAACCTCTGGTCTCGCCGGATAGAGACCGTGAACGAGCAAAACGCACGGCGCAGGAATGTCGCCATCTGGTAGGTAGACGTCGAGATCGCCGTGAGAGACAGGATCGATGGGTTCGACGGGAAGTATCAGTGATGGGCCGCTCGGTGGTGGCACGGTGGTTCCTCTTCGTTTCACAGGTAGCTGGGCGTCTCCAGCTTTCTCGGTCTACGCCTCCATGTCTACCCGTTTGATTAGACTCGGATGCATGACTCAAATCGGCGTCGTGCTGCGTCCTGAACTTCCACCGGAAACCATTGTCTCAGCGGCGCGCGAGGCCGACAAGGCGGGTGTCGAAGAGCTCTGGTTGTGGGAGGACTGTTTTTTCTCCGGCGGAATTGCAACGGCAGCTGCAGTTCTCGCCGCCACCGACCGAGTCCGTGTCGGTATCGGAGTGTTGCCCACGCCGCTGCGCAATGTTGCGGCGACGGCGATGGAGATCGCGACACTCGCCAGGGTGCACCCGGGGCGGATTCGGGTCGGTCTCGGTCACGGTGTCCAGGACTGGATGGCACAGATCGGCGCGCGTGTCGCATCGCCGATGACGTTGCTGCGCGAGCAGATGGCGGCATTGACCACCTTGCTCGACGGTGGAACGGTGGACGTCGAAGGCCGATACGTGACATTGAAGAATGTGAAGTTGGATTGGCCTCCGCTGCAACCACCGCCTCTGCTGATCGGGGCCACCGGGCCGAAAACACTTGCATTGAGCGGTGAAACGAGTTCCGGAACTATCCTGACGAGTGAGACGAGTCCCGAGCAACTGAAGACTGCGCGGGGTCACATCGACGGTGGTCCCGATCATGACATCGTTGTCTATGTCGACAGTTCCACCGAGGCCGCGACGGCGACCGGCAACCTACAGCGATGGGTTGATGCAGGTGCAACGACCATTGTGCTGCAGCCGTCTGCGGACCAGACCGACTTCGCGGCGCAGTTCGCAAGAGCGGTCGAACTTCAGTCGGATTTTTGCTGAGCTGTTGAACACCGATGCAACTGAATCTGCACACCCGTACCGTGGTAAGCATCCATCTCGACTTCGATGTGAGCCTGGAGTTCGACGACGGCTCGATGGTAGCTTTCAGCGAATTTGCCGTCGACGAGAACATGTACGACGAGGACAATCAATTCGAGGGTCTGAGAAAACTGGTCGGATTGTTGGGCACCGCGTGCACGATGTCTGCGGTCTCGGATTCAGGTGCACTCGTCCTCGAATTCGACAGCGGAACTCGGGTTTCTGCAGTCCCGAGGACCGAGGTCGAATCTTGGGAGTTCACTGCCGCCGATGGTGCACTGATGGTGTGTCTGCCGGGTGGCGAAATCGATGGCAGCGCTGCGCCTGCGAACTATTCGCCGCCGAGCCATCGGCCGCCGAGTCCGAGAGGGAACGCGATACCCGAAGGATCAACGGTCGTTCGACTATCGGTTGGCCGTGACGGCGGCGTCGAGTTCTCGAACGGGTCCTTCCTCCCTATCGAAGTGCCACTTCACGACGCCTACCTGATTCTGCGTGAAAGTGTCGTCTCGGTGCGGAATGCCGAAGGCGCTATGCAAGTGAAGCTTTCGTCAGGAATTCACCTCATCTCACGGTAATGCTCTCACGAGGAAAGGAACGTCAGCACTGATTCGGTTTGCTCGAGGACGGCGTGGCCGACGCCGGGCAGGACGGTCACGGCGGCGCCTCGAACGAATTCTCGCGCCCTGCGCGCGGTCTCGGCCGAATCGAACATCACGTCGCGATCTCCGACGATGACCTGGACCGGTATCGACAGTCCGCGGAGGTCGTCGTCCGAGAAGATCGGGAGCTTGTCCGTTCGCGGACGAAAGTGCGTGAAGGTCAGATCGACTTCGTCGAGGACTTGCGAATATCGGGAATCTTCCATCCCGGTGACAAGGGCTACGGACCGTCGACGTCCTTTGGCTCCGAGGAGTTGCAGCAGCATCATCTTGGGCAGCCATCCCATCGTCTGCTTGCCGATCCCGCCGGGGCAGAGCAGCGACAACCGGTTGACGCGGGACGGTCTGCGGATCGCGTAGTCCAGCGCGGTCCAGCCTCCGAGCGACATCCCGACGAATGACGCGGAGTCGACATCCAGTGCGTCCAGCACCTCGTCCATCCACGACGCAAGGGCGTCGGAGTCCAAGGGTAGTCGTACGGGCGCGCTCCCGCCCGCTTCGCCGAGCAAGTCCACGGCGTACACGCGGAAGTGCGTTGCCCAGGAGTCGATATCGGCCATCCAAGTTCCGGCATTGGCTCCTGATCCGTGCAGCAGCACCAGGGGCGGAGCATCCGGGGTGCCGGAGATCACCACGAAGGTCTCGCCGTTCGTCGTATCGATTCGGCGTTCTTCCGACGGCACCGGCCACGCGCTCAGAACCTCTCGATAGCGCTGTCGAACGGTCTCTGCTCCGGTATCGGACTTGTAGATCGACTTCATCTAAACCTCCTTGTTAGTCCGTAAACTACTCCAAGTATCGTTGATAGAGAAGTATGAAGTACTAATTGAAAGCCCAGCGCTGTTCCAACGCTCGCTGACGGAAACGCGTAACGGCCGCGGTCGGCCTGTATCTACTGGTGGCAAGACCCACCTCGCGCGTCCGATCTCCTGACAGTGAGACGGTTACGACGGTGTTGTTCGGTGAATCCCCCGCGGGCAGGAGCGCAATGCCGAGGCCGTCGCCGACGAGTGCACGAATCGTATCGATTTCATTGATCTCGAACGGAACTCGTGGAACAAAGCCAGCGGCGGAGCACCAGTCGTCGAGAATCGTACGAAGATGAAAGCTCTTCGGGCTCGCGACAAATGCTTCGCCGGCAAGGTCCACGACATCGACCTCTCCGCGGTAGTCGGCGAGCCGATGCGATCGTGGCACGTGCAGCAGTATTCGCTGACTACCGAGGATCGTCGTAGCGAGATCATCAACGGGTGGGATCATCACGGCCAAGTCGAGTCGGCCGTCCCTGAGCATGTCCACCAAGGCTTCCCCGTGTGCCTGCACGAGGTGAACGCGGACTCGCGGTGCCTCTTGGTGAAACTTGGTCAACAGCGATGAGATCATGCGGGATCCGAGCGTCAGTGGAAATCCGAAACGGACGAGGCCGCCATCCGGGTCGGCATCCGATCTCACTGCGGACGCGGCTTCGTCGAGCATCCGCACGGCAGCATGGGTACGCGCATGGAATTCGCGTCCGGACGGAGTGAGGGCCACCCCACGTCCGACAGGGTGCACCAGTTCGACCCCAAGAATTCTCTCCAGTGCCTTGACTCGCCTGCTTACCGACGATTGCGGAACGTCGAGCATCTCCGACGCGCGGGTGACGTGTCCGGTGGTGGCGACAGCGTCGAAGGCGGCGAGTAAGTGCGCGACGGATTCATCCATAATCGGATGATAACGGGTGCGGAATTTCATTGGACGGATTGATTGTGAGGCGTCACGATTCCAACATGACCTCGTATTCGAACACTCGGTATTCGAAGTTCGCACACTCGGAAATACTCGACGTTGCTTTGATCGGCGGCGGCATCATGTCGGCCACACTCGGCGCAATGCTGGGAAAGCTCATGCCGGACAAAACGATTGCGCTCTTCGAAAGGCTCGACCATCTCGCGGGTGAAAGCTCAGGAGCGTGGAACAACGCGGGCACCGGACACTCGGGCTTGTGCGAGCTCAATTACATGCCCGACCCCGAAGATTCGTCGAGAACTCACGATATCGCTGACCAATTCCAGCTATCACAGGAGTTCTGGGCGGCGCTCGGTAGCGATCGGTTCGTGACTCCGACCCCGCACCTGAATGTCGTCTTCGGGGACGACGACACAGAGTATCTGCGCCGCAGGTGGGAGGCATTACGACGTATCCCGCACTTTGCGGCGATGGAGTACACCGAGGACCCCGATCTTGTGCGTGAGTGGGCACCACTGCTGATGGAGGGGCGCGAGAGCAGTCAGAAGGTTGCGGCCACCCGGCACGAGGGCGGCAAGGATGTCGACTTCGGCGCAATCACCGCACAGCTGGCCGAAACGATGACGGCGCGCGGCGCGTTGATTCGCACGGGCCACGAGGTCACCGGTCTGAGGCGGGACGGTCAGGGTATGTGGACCGTGACGGGAAGGATTCGGACAACCGGGGCTCAGTTCAGCGTGCGAGCTCGTTTCGTGTTCGTCGGTGCAGGAGGTTACGCGCTCCGGCTCTTGCAGAAGTCGAGGATTCCTGAAATTCGCGGCTACGGTGTGTTCCCGTTCGGCGCCGAGTTCCTCCGCACCGACGACCCGTCGGTCGTGGCTCGGCACAACGCAAAGGTCTACGGCAAGCCGTCGCTGGGAGCGCCGCCGATGTCTTTGCCGCACTTGGACAGACGAGCGGTCGAGGGATCGGAGTCGTTGATGTTCGGTCCGTACGCGACCTTCGGTACCAGGTTGCTGAAGCATGGACGATTCACGGACCTTTTCACGACGGTGCGTCCGCGCAACCTACCGATTCTGCTGTCGGTCGGGATGAGAAACCTTCCCCTCGTGCGCTACCTGATCGGTCAGCTGGTCGCGTCGAAGAAAACGAAGTTCGCCGAGCTGCGGAAGTACTATCCTGACGCCGATCCCGCGAACTGGTACCCGATAGGGGCCGGCCAGCGTGCGCAACTTGTCAAACCGACATCGCGCACGAAAGGAACCCTGATGTTCGGCACCGAGATCGTGACCGGCGCCGACGGCACCATTGCTGGCCTTCTCGGTGCTTCGCCCGGCGCGTCGGTAGCCCCTGCTGCGATGATCGACGTGCTCAATCAATGCTTCGATGCTGAGCGGGATGAATGGCAGCCGCGGCTGGAGGCAATGATTCCATCGGCCATCGGCCGTCAGGGCAGTCAGGGCAGCTGAGGTGGCGCGGTCGCCGCGAGTGCGTCGATGAGATCTCGCTGCATGTCGGTTGCGGGAACCGTCGCGTCGACGACGGCCGAGACGGCAAGTTGAAGCCGGTGCCCGGATTCGGTACGGAACACCAACCCGGTCTTCGGTGTGCTTTCGGCGGTACTGGCGTACATGATGGACCAGCAGTCCGGTTGGTTGAGCAGGTCGGCGCTCGCGGTGTGGTCGAGTGCGACTGGCGGGCCGAATGTCAGTCCGAGCCCACTCCGTTTCATTTCGCGTTCGATGACTCGGTGCAGCAGGATCTGTTCGCTGCGCTTGGGCAGGAGGAGTGGGTAGGCCGCGAGTTGCTCGAGGCTCGGGTTGTCGGCGCCTGCCAGCGGATGTCCTTCTGTCAGGACGACGACGAGGTCCTCGGTCCACAGTTCGGTGACGTAGAGGTTGGATCGCTCGACGGTGCCTCGGATCAACGCCACTTGGCAGTCCCCCGAAGTGACGGCGTCGATTTGCTCTGCAAATCGCTTGAGAACGAAGTCGATCTCGGCGCCGGGGTGACGTTCCCGCACGCTCACGATCGCAGCGAGGGCATTCGCGGCGAACGTCATGTTGCCGGTCAGGCGCAATTGGTTCTGTCGTCGGGCTGTCAATGCGAGCGCCGATTGCTCGAGTTCGAGCATGTGCCGAGCGATGGACACCAATTGTGCTCCTACCACGGTCAATCGGACCGAGCGAGACGTTCGCTCGAACAGTGGCTCGCTCATCTCACGTTCGAGCTTGGCTATCTGGAGACTGATTGCAGATTGCGATACGTAGGACCTTTCTGCTGCTCTCGAGAAGTTCAGCTCCTCCGCCACGGCGAGGAAGTATCTGAGTTGACGGAGTTCCACACTTGTCTCCATTCATGAGTTCTGCTCATTGATGCTATTCCATCTTTCGCGTTGATAACGAGCAGGCGCAGGAGTTGCATGTAAGTCATGGAAACGTTCGAGGTCGTCATTGTCGGTTCGGGATTCGGAGCATTGGCCGCTGCCAAGTCTCTGGGCAAGGCCGGAGTGAAGTTCTCGCTGATCTCCAGCACCACCGAGCATCTCTTTCAGCCGCTGCTCTATCAAGCTGCCACCGGCATGATCTCGACCGGCGAGATCGCCCCTCCTATCCGTCGCATCCTCGCTGAGTACGACTCCGCGGACGTCCGATTGGGACGCGTGGTCGACGTGGACCCGGAGCGGCACACGGTCACCTACACCGGCGCCGGGGCAACGCATACGATCGAATACGGCAGGCTCGTCATCGCCACCGGCGCGACGCAGGCGTACTTCGGCCGCGACGAGTTCAAGGACCGCACCTTCGCGTTGAAGACCGTCGACGACGCAATCGCTCTCCGCGAACAGATCCTGAGCTGCTACGAGACCGCTCATCTGACGACGGACGCGAGTGTCAGGAAAGAACTGCTGAGCTTCGTCGTCGTCGGCGCAGGCGCGACGGGTGTCGAGCTCGCAGGCCAGATCAGAGACCTGGCGCACCGCTACTTCGCCGCCTCGTTCCCGGACATTGCGCCGGACGACGTCACCGTCACGCTCGTGGACGGCGTCAAGGATGTCCTCCCGGCCTTCGGTGGGAAATTGAGCGCATATGCTCGCGCGAAACTCGAGAAGTCGGGAGTCGACGTCGTCACCGGTGCGTTGGTCACCGAAATCGAGAACGACACTGTCACGTTCCAGAACGTGGACACGAAGGCGTCGCGGAGTATCGCGGCGAAGACTGTCATCTGGTCGGCGGGTGTGCAGGCCAGCGATTTGGCATCGACCATCGCCAAGCGCACGGGGTGCGAGACGGACCGCGCAGGTCGACTCCTCGTGCACGAAGATTTGACGGTCGGCACCGAAAAAGACATCTTCGCAATCGGCGACGTAACCTCGCTGAACAAGCTCCCCGGGCAATCGCCCGTCGCAATGCAGCAGGGTAGGCATGTTGCCAAGATGATCACCGGCAAGACTGATCTCGGCACGTCGTTTCGATACACCGACAAGGGAAGCATGTCGATCGTCGGGCGATTCAGTGCCGTCGCCAGGTTGTTCGGCAAGGTCGACGTGTCGGGACCCATCGCGTGGGTGATGTGGTTGGCAGTGCACTTGATGTACCTGGTCGGCTTCCGAAACCGCTACGTCGCGGTGCTCTCGTGGCTGAGTTCGTACATCGGTGACCGTCGCCCCCACTTCCAGTACACCGACAAGTGGGCTGAGCGCATCGAGCCCGTGGAGGAGCGGCGCGCGGCCTAGGCTAGCGCTGCTTGTCGTAAGTCTTTGAGTGGTTCATGATCTGAAATCATGAGGCATGGCGAATCGTCCTGCTCCTGCGCTGGTTCCTTGTGATGGTAATCGTGGGGAGCTCGAGCGATGGGCACGGTCAGCGACCGTGGCTGCAGCAGCAGCGGCGAAGCGCGCGCGGATCGTGCTGTTGGCTGCCGATGGCGTCACTAACGACCGGGCAGCGGAACTGACCGACACGAGCGCGTACGGCGGTCGCTGAGCGGCTCAGCGCGGCGACCTGATGACCGCGTGCGGTGACCTCCCGGACGATGGCTGAACCGGCCGTAACCGGTGACACCGACGATGGTGATGCTTGACATGGGGGGACCTCGGTTCGGAGACGGATGGAGATGGGCGGCTGAGCCGCTCAGCGGGTGCAGGCCCAGGCGTTCAGGCCAGGACGACGCCACCGCGGTAGATGCGGGCCTGGGTGGCCACTCGCGCACCGAGGTGTCGCGCGGTCGCGAGGTCGGAGGCGTGGACGGCCTCGGGTCCCTGGTCGTTCCAGGTCTGCGCGCCTGCACCCAGGTAGAAGCCCAGCCGGTTGAGGTCGTCCTCGCTGCCGGTTGTCGTGTTCCAGCCGGGCATCAGGCCGAGGCTGATCCAGTGCATTCCGTGCTGAGCCGCGAGCAAGGACAGGTACTGCAGGGTGTGCACCTTGTCACCGCTCATGGACCCGGAGTTGGTGAACCCGGCGGCGAGCTTGTCCATCCACGCCTGCTTCATCCACCGGGTCGAGGTCGCCTCGGCGAAGGCGTGGAAGGCGCCGGACGCCGTTCCCATGTACGTGGGGGTGCCGAAGATGATCGCGTCGGACGCGTCGAGCGCGTCCCAGTTGATCTCTGACGCGACGGCCACGTTCACCATCGTGCAGTCGGTGTCGGGGATGGACTCGACGCCGTCCCGGACCGCGTTGGCGAGCTCGAGGGTGTGTCCGTAGCCGGAGAAGTAGGCGATGGTGACGTTGACGGGCATGTGAGTTCCGTTCTCGTGGTGGATGTTGAAAAGGCATTTGTCGACAGCAGTTCCGGCGGGGCGTGCGTTGTTGATGCACTGAGCGCCGGAGCGGGTGGGATCAGGTTTCGCGTGCGGACGCGGTCGCCTGCATGTCCGGGTAGCGGTCTCCAGAGACCTGCTGGGCGATCGGCTCGAGACGCAAAAGCTCGTCGGCGGTCAGGGTGACGGCGACCGCGGCGAGGTTCTCCGCTAGGCGCGTGGTCCGTCTGGTCCCGGGAATCGGGACAACCGTCACGCCGTGGACGGCGGCTTGCTGGTGCAGCCACGCGAGCGCGACCGGCGCCATGGACAGTCCCCGCGCGCCGGTGACTGCCCGTACGTATCGGCGGTGTCGAACAGCGTGACGCCGAGCGTCAGCGCCTCCTCCAGCGTTTCGCGCGCGGCCGCGTCGTCGGTGCCGCCGTAGAACTCGCTCATCGCCATGCAGCCGAGTCCCTGAGCGCCCACGTAGAGGTCGGTCCGCACCCAGACGAACCTGCGGCAACCGGTCTTCGGACATTTCATCCCCCTTGTTGTTGACGTTGGTAACTATATTAGCGTGACATTGATAATGTCAACGTCAACCAATGCGCGTTACCATCGACACATGGCAAGCGAATCCGCAAGAGCCGTTGCTGCAGGCAGGGACGACCAGCAGGAGCGCATTCTCGAAGCCGCAGTGAAGCTGCTGGCCGAGGTCGGCCCGACTGGCGTCTCCACCCGCGCCGTAGCGGCGGCCGCCGGCGTGCAGACCCCGACGCTTTACCGCCTGTTTGGGGACAAGGACGGCCTGCTTGACAGCGTCGCCAGTTTCGGGTTCGAGACCTACCTGGCCGAGAAGCGGGCGTTCGAACCGAGCGAGGACGTCGTCGACGACCTCCGCCGAGGATGGGACATCCACGTCGAGTTCGGGCTCACCAATCCCGCGGTCTACGCACTCATGTACGGCAACCTGCGCCCCGGGCGGCGACCGGCGGCAGCCCAGGAGAACCAGGACATCCTGCGGCGCATGCTCGAGCGCGCCAATCTCGAGGGACGCCTTCGAGTGCCGGTGGGAGCGGCGACGCGCGCGATCGAGGCCTCCACCACCGGCGCGGTCCTCCTGCTACTCGCGCAACCCGAACCGCAGCGCGACCCACGGCTGATCCGTCCGCTGCGCGACACAGTCCTCGACTCGCTGACCCTCGAGCCGACGCCGGCCACCGACCCCGACGCGATCGTGTCTGAGCGCGCGGACGCGCTACTCGCGGTCCTGACGCCGCAGGGCGGCGTCGACCCGCTCACCCGGAACCTGTTCAGCCCGGCTGAGGCCAGCCTCCTGCGTGAGTGGCTCGCCAGGCTCGGGGACCGCGGGCACCCTTGACGGCTGGCCTTGGTCAGAGCTCAACGTGGCCGTCGAGGGTGATGGTGCTGCCGCCGATCCAGATCGTCCCGTCGATCTCCTGCTCGACGCCGATCCTGCCCTACCCGCCCAGAGCGGTGCCCTCGTGGACGGCAAGGGTCTCGGCCCGCTGCTGGAGAACAATTACGTCTCGAAGGTTTTCAGATAATGAACCACTCAAAGACTTATGACACGCACTACTTGCGTCGGCCGCTGTCGTTGGATCACCCTGGTCTTCGGCGGTGGCGGTGGCCTCCTGGGCTTATCTCTGGGGACGGGAATTTTACTCACGATCCCATGGGAAGCCGCGTCGCCCGTGCGAGAAGCAACCTCCTGGTCGGCTCGTCGGGCGACAGTGAGATCGCTTTTGCGTAGGCAGCTGCAGCCTCGTCGCGTCGGTCGAGGCGTTGCAACAGATGCGCCCGCGCTGCCCATGCCGGCTGGAACCGATCGCGACCGATGGCGGCGAGCATTGCCAGCCCGGCCTCGGGACCATCGAGCTCCGCGGTGACGACGGCGAGGGCGACGGCGCCGCCCACCGTCGGAGCGATGCTCTGAGCTGCCGCGTGAAGTCCGCGGAGCGACTGCCAATCCGTCGCCCCCGTGTGTCTTCTTGCGCAATGCACCGCCCCGATCGCAGCGTCGAGTTGGAATCGGCCGAGAGGACTTGTCCCCTCTGCCACCAGATGGTGGGCATGCCGCAGATGTTCTTCTCCCTGTGCAAGAAGATCCGGGTCCCAGAGTCGAAAGTTCTGTTCTTGCAACGGAACCAGCATCCCTTTCGAGTACCGGGAAGGCAGGCGCGCGATCGACATGCAGATGAGTGCCGCCAACCCATGTGCCTCGGCGTCGTCGGGAAGAAGTGTGCAGAGGGTCTCCGCGAGATGAAGCGACTCGCCTGTCAGTGAGGTGCGGAGTTCCGGCGCCGTACAGTGCCAGTCGATGGCGAACGCGCCGTAGATCGCTGCAAGAACCGCGTCGATTCTCGCGGGAAGTGTGGTGCGGCCCGGAAGTTCGAACGAGATGCCGGAGTCTCGAATTCGCGATTTGGCCCGCCCAAGTCGGGCGGCGAGCGTCGCGGTGGGAAGCGCGAAGGCCAGTGCGATCTCCTTGGCGGTGCACCCCAGAACGACGTCGAGCATGAGCGGGGTCCGCACGGACTTGTCGATCGATGGATGTGCGCACACGAGCATCAGCTGCAGTCGCTTGTCCGGTAGTTCGATCTCGTCGATGTGCGACGGAGCGGGCGCAACCGGCTCGTGAACCGCAGGGTCGAAAGCAACGGATGTTCGGTGAGCGGCCGATTTCCATACATCGCGTCGACGATTGCGTGCGGCAGTGAGCAGCCAACCGTCCGGATTTGCTGGAATGCCCCTCTCCGGCCATGTAGCGAGGGCCCGCTCGAATGCATCCGCCAATGCGTCCTCTGCGCCCTCGATGTCGCCGTCGACGGCTGCCAGCAGAGCGAGCAGCCGCCCGTAGGAAGTCCGGAGCGACTGCTCGAGAAGTGCGTTGCTTCCGGTCAGGTCCATGAACCGTCGATGAACGAGGTGGCCGCAGCTCGAACCTCCACCACTCCGTACTGCGCACCCGGGCACTGTTCGGCCCACATCAGCGCTGCATCGAGATCGGGCACATCGATGACGAATACTCCGGCGAGCGCTTCTTTCGTCTCTGCAAACGGACCGTCCTGGATCTGGAGATCTCCCGATCGAATCGTCACCGTCGTGGTGGATCTGGTCGATGCGAGAACCTCGGCGGCGACGAGAACTCCCGCAGCCTGCAGTGCCCGCCCGTAAGCCCCGAAGGCCGCTTGCATCGCAGTGATGGCGTCGGGGTCGATCTCTCCCTCGGCAGGTTCGGCGTTGTTGAGAAGAAGTGTGTAGCGCATGTCGGCTCCTGAAGGTCGTGTGTCCACATTCAATACCGCCTCGTGCGGTACCTACACGGAGATGACGATCGAGGAACGCTGAAATCGACACTTCCGCTTGCTGGGGGCACGGAATCAGCGACAGTAGAAAAACAAACTAAAAGAATGTTTGGAAGGCTCAAATGTAAACAAAAGTTGGTTTGATGCGATACCTTCGTGTCGCACGCCGAAGTAGCGGCTCGGAATCGAAAGGTGACCTCGCATGGCAACAACCGTGGTGACCCAGCGCTCGGTGGAGACTCTCAGCTTGGGGGGTAGGCCGGCCTCGCATCACCTGCGTACGGCCCGCGACACCACTGCGCGCCTGGTCGAGCACGTCCTCACCACCACGGAATGCCGAGATCTCACCGACGCCGGAGGCAGAAGTGCGGTCGCCGAGATCACCGAACGATGCGTCGCACTGGCCGCGGATGTGCTGGACAGCGGATGCCAGCCCTGCGTGTCAGACCTCTCACGCCTTAAGCATGCCGCGACCAAATGGGCACGGAAGGGCGTGCCGCTCGCTCCGATCCAGCATGCGTTTCACGAAGGATTCTCGGTCGGCCTCCGGATGGTCGCAGGGCGCGCCGTCGATGGAGAACATGCTGCCCTGGTCGACGGCGCCGTACTGATGTTCGGTCTCCTCGACGCGGTGTCGGAGGCCGTGTCGTCCGCGTATCTCGACGAGTACCGCGCGGTGGCGTCGCAACATCACGAGCTGGCGCACGCGATGGTCACCGCCTTGCTGGCAGGAGACCCGGATGGTGCGGGGATTGCCGAACGCATCGGGTTGAAGCCTGCATCGGGTTATGAAGTTGTTGCAGTTCATTTCCCGCAGCATCCGACTGAGGATGCCGACTTCTCGCTCCAACGGATTCACGCGGCGGTGACGCACTTCTTCGCTCCCGATGCACCACTGGCGATCCTCAGTACTTCCGGCGGAACGATCCTTGTTCCTGACCCGACCGCGACGTCGGTCGAAGAACTCGTCGCGGCATTGTCCTCTGCTGCCGGGCAGCAGATCTCGGCGTCGGCGGTGATGTCACTTCCTGAGCGAATACCCGATGCCGCTGACAACGCGTACGAACTTCTTCGCCTCGCGCAGCGACTGAACTACCAGCCTGCCGTGTACCGCATCGCTGACCTGGCTCTGGAGTTTCAGATCGCGCGCCCGGGCGTCGGACAACGGCACCTCCAACGGCTACTCGATCCGCTTCGCCGCATCCCGGATCTGCTACCCACTCTCGAAGCCTTCGTCCACACGGAAGCGAATCGCAAGAAGGCTGCGAAACAGCTTGTTGTGCATCCGAACACCGTCGACTACCGGCTCAAGCGTATCGAGCAGATCACCGGCATCGACCCCATGAAGTCGTCGGGTCTTCGGTCTCTGCATGCTGCACTGATCGCCGACCATCTCGATCCGAAGAGATCTGCATGATCGCAGCAGAGGCCGCACTGGTCGCCATCGATTCGATGGTCCCGTGCTTCCAGCCCGTGGTCGATCTCCGTTCGGGAGAGGTGGTCGGGCTCGAAGCCCTCGCGCGATGGCCCACCGTCGAGAACGTCGACCCCGCAGAGGTTTTTGCGCTCGCGCGGGCGCAAGGAGTGGTGTCGGACTTCGATTTCGCGTGTCGTACCGCTGCTGTAGAACAGGCGAGATCCGCGAAAATAACGGAGGGGCTGTCGCTCTACCTCAACTACGAGCCGTCGGGAATCTTGGACGTCGCCCGCACCGAAGCGCACCTGGATGCGCTCGAATGCGACGTCGACGTGGTACTCGAGATCACCGAACGTGGCCTCGACGTCGATCCCGCGCGGTTGAGAGCAATGGTGGCTTCGGCGCGTCGTCGGGGGTTCTCGGTCGCCCTCGACGATGTGGGCTCCAACCCGAGCACGCTGCGTGCGCTGCCGATCGTACAACCGGACATCGTCAAGCTCGATGCCCGCATTCTCCGGCATCGCACGTCCATTCGAACGTTGTGGACCGTCTGGTCGGTCCGGCGATACGTCCGGGCGTCAGGAGCAGTGATCCTCGCGGAGGGAATCGAAACCGAACTCGATCATGCACGTGCCGTCCAGCTCGGAGCCACCCTCGGTCAGGGTTGGTTGTTCGGCCGGGCCACAGCCAGTGAGGATTTTTCGTTACCGCTCCAGCGGTCGTGAGGTGTTACCTCGCCGCGGCCGAGGCTGCTGTGGCCCCGAGGTGTGGCGTGAGGCCCGCCGGGTCCAGCGGACCAACATGGAACGGCTTCGGCATCCGGAAGACGAAGGGGACAGGGAAGACGAACCTTTTCAATACGGTGCGGCGGGCGAGCGCGACGAGTACAGCGGTGCCGGTCACGGCCATCCACATCGGCATCGGGTAGAGGGCGAGCCGCTCGCCGAGCCCGAAGTGCAAGGTCTGTGCCAGCATCAGGATTGCTCCGACCACCCCCACCAACGCGCACAGTGCCGACCACAGCGCTACCACGCGCTTCTCATGCCACAGGTGCCACGCGATCAATGCGAGGACGACGTGTCGTGCGATGAAACCGGGCAGAACAGCGGTCCAGTGGATGAAGGTCCCGTCGTTCGCCGGGAACAGGCCCGTGGCCGCGGTACTGACGGCGATGATCACTGCCAACGACAGAATCCACTTCTTCTCGCGGCCGCTCCGGATATGGCGGTGCAAAAAAATCGCGCCGATGAGGGTCAACGCGCCGAGGGCGACGAACGACGAATTCATGACGTCGTGCAGCGGTGAGCAGGATCCGACCTCGCACGTAGTGACCCCGAGAGAGCTGATCGAGTCGCGCGCAAAGCTGTACGGAGTGCTCCAGGCCGCAGCTGTGAAGATTTCGGCCAACATGTAGGCGAAGCTCAGCAACCAAGCAGTTCCTGCTGCAGCGTGACGCAGGTTGTGCGAAGAATTCGAATGGCTGATGGTGCTGTCTCCCTACTTGCTGAATCGGTCGTTGGCGCGACAGTACGGCCTCAATCTGAGAACAAGTCCGAAATGCCGGAAAAGTTTCTCAGGCTACGGCCGGGGAGATCCTCGTTATCGGGATTGCTCGGCGGGTGCGCGCATCCGATCGATCAGCACCTGGGTGTCGACGGTAAGTCCCGTCAGGGCCGATGCGCACATCGTGCGCAGGCTCGCAGCGGCTGCCACAAGATCGGCGGTGGGAGTCTCGGAGTCGTCGGCCACACCGGAGATACGTACAAGGCGCGAACCCTTCACCTCGACCACCCGTGCGGTTGCCGTAGCGATTCCAGGAGTCGCCGCGAATTCCGCTGCGGCGTGACGCGCGGCCGAGATGAGATCCACGCTTGCATGCTCGTCGGTGTCCGAGGTGAGCTGCGCGCGCTGACGACGCGGACGATGCGCAAACAGCCAGCGGAGACCGAGGAGAATCGCCGCTACGGCGATACCCGCAAGTGCCCACTGCCACCAACCCTGCTGGTCCCAGGCCGAGGGCGACCAGGTGTCGAATGTTCTGCGAGCGTCGTGGATGGGATCGGGAAGGACGTCCCGCTGCCAAGCAACGGCAGCGGTGCCGAGCGCAATGAGAAAGAGTCCGAACAACGCTGTTCCCAGTCGATCCGCGGTCGCGGCAGCACGCCCCATCGTCGACACATGCGTGCGACCCGATCGGCGACTGAGCCAGACGCCCTCGGCATCGGAGCGGCGATGAGTCCGGGATCGTGGCAGCAGTGCGGCAACGACCAAGACGAGACCGACCACGCCGACCGCGATGCCGACAGGGAGCATCCAGGTCTGGACCGTCAGATCGACGATGCTGTTCAACGCCGGGCCGATCCAGGGAGAACCCGTCACCGCGCCGAACGCGATGAGGGCATCTCGGCCCACGATCACTCCGGCCACGCACAGCAGCAGGGCGAGAACGACAGCGATACCCGTTGCCTTCGGTGCGGCCTTGGGGATCACTCGACTCTCCTTGGTCTGGTAGGGCGGGATCTGGTGTGGCGGGATCTGGTAGGGCGAGATCTGGTGTTGCGCGGTTCGGGCGCGCTGTACTGGACGCGCACGTCGACCGATTCGACGACGAGGCCACTGTTCTCGGCGAGGTCTCGTTCGACGGCCGAACGCAGCCGAACGGCGACGTCGGCGATGGGCGTCGGCCACGTCGTCGCGGCCTCGACTGTTGCGTGGATCCTGCCGCTGCGGATGGTTGCGTCGACCCGGGGCAGTGAGCGGGATGCGATCCCGCCGGTGACGCGCTCGACGCCTGCCACGTGTGCGGCGGCAATCTCCGCCATTCGAATTACCACTTGGCTGCGAACTTCGAGCGTGCCGCGCTCGGTGTCGGTCACGTTATCGGTCATGCCGGCGTCCGCGGGAGAATGCCGCGACGTCGAGGTCACCATCGATGTAGCGGCCAACGCCGAAACCGACGACAGCGAGAATTACTGCGAAGAGGAAACCGGTGAATCCGCCTGCGGCTGCGGCGATTGCCAACAGCAACCCAACGAAGAGACCGATGGTCGAGGTGGTCATGTGATGCTCCTGGCTAGAATTTCAGATGTCGAAGTAGTTCTTTTTTCTTCTGGCTGTCACTGCCCGGATCACTGCCCGGGCGCGCCGTTTCACAACTGATTCACGTCGGTAGGCAGTAGGAGGCTGGTTCGAATATCGTCTCTCGACCGCTACGAGTTCGGCAGCGTAGACGTCGGGGTCTC
The DNA here is from genome assembly GCF_030063335.1 of Rhodococcus sp. G-MC3. Lineage (GTDB taxonomy): Bacteria > Actinomycetota > Actinomycetes > Mycobacteriales > Mycobacteriaceae > Rhodococcoides. The sequence goes on from NZ_JASISW010000007.1 coordinate 183,250, forward strand.
CGCCGACGTCGGGATGATGCTTGCGTGCGACGGCGCGCCGTGCGGCTGTGTGTTCGGCGTCCCTTTTACCCGGTCGCGTCATGCGCGAACGACGTCCTCCACGATCACATGGACGGGTCCGGGTGACAGCGGTGCTACGGCGAGACGGACGGCGTCCGCAGTTTCCCGAATGGGGCTTCCGATGAGTACGCTCACGTGAATCTCGGTGCCGTACTCGTCGATTCGGATCCCGAAAACTCGCCGGCCGGGCAGGTAGGTCGCAGCCTCACCGAACATTCCGCCGTGCAGCGCAGCAACACCGCTGGTCGCCAGCACTGCATCGGCAATCAGCTCGGAAATGTCGGGTTCGACGCTCACTGGACCCGAGTGCCCGCGACTTCCTGATTGTCGTCTTCACCCTCGTCGAGGTAGACGTCGTGGACGACGATGTTGACCTCGGTCACCTCGAGGCCGGTCATGCGCTCGACGGCGGTGATGACATTGCGTCGGATACCTGCAGCGAGATCGGCGATGGAAACGCCGTACTCGGCGACGATGTCGATGTCGATCGCTGCCTGACGTTCGCCGACCTCGACCGCGACACCCTGCGACTGGTTGACGCGCGCGCCCGGGATCCGCTCGCGCAGTGCGCCGATGGCGCGGGAGGTGCCGCCGCCGACGTCGTGGACTCCCTCGACCTCGCGGGTCGCGATACCGGCGATCTTCGACACGACGGTGTCGGCGATGGTGGTCCGTCCGGTGGAACCGACGAGGGCGGAGTCGGCGGTTTTCGGGGCCACGGTGGTGGCGGTGGTGGTGGCGGTAGTCGACTTGTCCAACGACTGGCTCATGACTGACCTTTCGTATTCGGAATATGTCGTAAGTAGGTCGTACCCGATTCCGGAATGCGCACGCCGGCATCGATGTGATCTAAGTCACAATACCGCGGCTCTGGTAGACCTGTGGTGTGAGCGAGGGGACATGGCCTGCAGATCGTGTTCTCGTGAGCGCCGCTGCCCTCGGCGATACCGATGCATTCGAGCAAATCGTGTCGCACTACGGCCCGGAAATGTTGCGTTACGCACGCAACATGTTGTCCGATGAAGGTGCGGCGGAGGAAGTTGTTCAGGATGCCTTCGTCGCGGCGTGGAAGGGCCTCGACACGTTTCGCGGTGATTCGAAACTGCGAACGTGGCTGTTCTCGATGGTGTCGCACAAGGTCGTCGATCACCGGCGGCGGAGGTCCATGGCCCCCGCCGAGGACTGGGTTTTCGAGCGCCGCAGCACCGACAGCAACGTCGATCCCGAGAAACGCGCGTCGAGCGACGACTTCATGCGTGATCTGGGAAAGGCGCTGACCGAACTGCCCTATCGCCAACGCGCCTGCTGGTTGCTGCGAGAGGTGGAAGGTATGACACATCCGGAAATCGGGCAGATCATGACCTTGTCGGCAGGAGCCGTCCGCGGTCAACTGCTGCGAGCACGAGCAACTCTGAGCGAAAGGTTGGCGGCATGGCAGTGATGTGGCGATGACGACCGACTCGGATTCGATCCTCGCGCGGGCCGCTCGCGAGCTCAAAGATGCGCCTGCTGAGCCCCGGTGGCTCGATATCAGTTCTTCCATCATCTCCAAGGTTCGTTCCACGACTCGGCGAACCTGGCCGGTCGATGGCGCGTTCCCCACGTCTCCGTCTGCGCGCGACGCCGACACCCTTCGCATCAGCGATCTCGTTGTTCGCACGGCGATTCTTCGGTCTTTGCAAGGAGTGCGCGGATCCCAGCCCACAGACATCTCGCTGTACCTCGACGACCATGTGTGCACGGGTCTGTCCATCTCCGTCGTCGGCGTGTACGGCAGTGACTTGCAAGCCGTCGGCAACGAATTGGCCGGGATTGCCATCGGCATCGTCGCGGACGTCCTCGGCATCGCACTGACTCGCGACGAGGTGGATGTGCGCGTCGATGATATAGAGGTGTGACGGGCGTTCGACAGGAGCTGAGGATGGAACAGGGTGAGCTGCGGATCTATCTCGGCGCCGCCCCCGGCGTCGGGAAGACGCTCGCCATGCTCGACGAGGCCCACCGGCGGAGCGGAAGGGGCTGCGACATCGTGGCGGCACTCGTCGAAACGCATGGACGCGAGCGAACCGCCGCGGCCTTGGAGGGCATCGAACTGGTGTCGCCCCTGAGGATCGAATATCGGGGCACTGTGAGCCGGGAACTCGATGTTCTCGCGGTGCTGCGCAGGCGACCCGAGGTGGTCCTGGTCGACGAATTGGCCCACACCAACGCTCCTGGCTCGCGACACGAGAAACGCTGGCAGGATGTGGCGGAATTGCTTGCGGGCGGTCTCGACGTGATCTCCACGCTCAACGTGCAACACCTGGAATCGTTGAACGATGTGGTTGAACAGATCACCGGCGTCGTCCAGCGAGAAACAGTGCCCGACAGCGTCGTTCGCGGCGCTGCTCAGGTGGAACTCGTCGACATGACTCCGGAAGCATTGCGGCGCCGACTCGCCCACGGAAACATCTACGCCTCGGACAAGATCGATGCGGCCCTGAACAACTACTTTCGGCCCGGCAACCTCACCGCACTTCGTGAGCTGTCTCTGCTCTGGATCGCGGATCAGGTGGACGCGGCACTGGTGAAGTACGGCAAGGACAATCGCATCACCGATACGTGGGAGGCGCGGGAGCGGGTGGTTGTGGCAGTGACCGGTGGCCCCGAATCCGACACGTTGGTCAGACGCGCGAGCCGGATCGCATCGAGGTCGAGCGCCGAACTCATGGTCCTGCACATCGCGGCCGGCGACGGTCTGCCAGGTGTATCGGCCCCGCAGATGGGTGCTGTGCGGAAAGTGGCGGCCTCGCTGGGTGCCAGCGTGCACAGCGTGGTCGGAGACGATGTCCCGACAACACTTCTGGACTTCGCGCGCGGGGTCAACGCCACCCAGCTGGTCATCGGCACATCCAGGCGATCGAGGGCAGCTCGCATGCTCGACGAAGGTATCGGCGCAGCGGTGATCCAGAATTCGGGAAACATCGACGTACACGTGGTCACCCACGACGAACGCGCGCGGCGCGGTCGTCTGCAGGTCGACGCCGGACGGAGGCGCATTCTGGCGTGGTTCGCTGCTGTCCTGGTGCCCTGCGGCGCCTCGGCAGTGCTGGGGCTGGCGGATCCGCAGTTCGATTCGAGCGGGGAAAGCGCACTGTTCTTCATGGTGGTGCTGTGTGTTGCACTGCTGGGCGGCGTTGCGCCTGCAGCATTGTCGGCGCTGATCGCGGGATTCCTGCTGAACTACTTCTTCACCGCACCCCGCTACAGCCTCACCGTGGCTGAACCGGAGAACTTCGTCGTCACCGTCGTGTTGCTCATCGTCGCGGTCGCCGTCGCAGCGTTGGTCGATACCGCGGCCAGGCGTGCACGCGAAGCTCGCCGTGCCTCGCAGGAGGCCGAACTCCTCACGTTGTTCGCTGGAACCGTCCTGCGTGGAGGTGATCTCGATACATTGCTCGCCAGGGTGCGTGAGACGTACGGGCAGCGGGCCGTCGCGCTCCTCGAGGTGTCGACGGGTGCGACGGTCGGCGCCGTCGGTGAATCCCCGCCTGCGGCAATCGAAGATGCCGACACCCTGATCGACGCCCCGGGAGGACAATTCGCGATGCTGCTAGCTGGTACAGGTACGCACGCTCACGACCGTCGAGTGCTGACCGCGGTGGCCAATCAGGCTGCCGGGTTGGTACTTCAAGCCCGACTGGCCGAGGAAGTAAGCCGCGCCAGTGCCCTGGCGGAGGCAGACGTTCTACGACGGGCGTTGCTGTCAGCGGTCAGCCACGATCTGCGGACTCCCCTCGCTGCGGTCAAAGCGGCTTCGTCGTCGTTGCGCAGCACCGATGTCGAGTTCTCGGCCGAGGACACAGCTGAATTGGTCGCGACCATCGACGAGTCGACCGATCAATTGACCGCTCTCGTCGGAAATCTCTTGGATTCGTCTCGGTTGCAGGCAGGGGTGGTGCGGCCCTCGCTGCAGACGGTGTACGTGGAGGATGCTGTGCACCGAGCCGTCGTCGGAAGCACTGCCAGAGCCGAAGATGTTCGGATCGATGTCGGTGAGACCGCGGTTCTCGCCGACATCGGCCTGCTCGAACGTGTTCTCGCGAATCTGGTGGACAACAGCGTTCGGCACGCCCCGGCCAGCGAGATCAGAATCAGTGCCACCCGGTTCGGTGATCGTGCGTCGATCGTTGTCGCGGACAGCGGGCCAGGAATCGCAGTGGGCGCCGAGGTGACGATGTTCGACGCGTTTCAACGACTCGGTGACCGAAACGCGACGGTGGGAGTCGGTTTGGGATTGTCGGTCGTGCGCGGTTTCGTCCAGGCGATGGGCGGGCGGGTCGGCGCATCGGAGACCCTCGGCGGCGGGTTGACGGTCACCGTAGATTTGCGAGCGCCTGATGTGCAAGCGCTAGATGTGCAAACGCTGTGACGCCATGCAAGATTCGCATTCTCGTCGTCGACGACGAACCGCAGATCGTTCGCGCACTTCGGATCAATCTCAATGTCCGAGGCTACGAGGTCGCGACCGCGGCGTCCGGTGGTGAGGCATTGCGGGTGGCGGCGAACTTCCACCCGGAGATCGTCCTCCTCGATCTGGGGCTGCCTGATATCGACGGGATCGACGTCATCGCCGGGATCCGTGGGTGGACCGATATTCCGATCGTCGTGCTGTCGGCGAGAACCGATTCCGCGGACACCGTCGAGGCTTTGGATGCCGGAGCTGACGATTTCGTTACCAAGCCTTTCGGGATGGACGAGTTGCTGGCTCGGTTACGTGCAGCGCTCCGGCGCGGTCCGCAGGCGGCCGGTGAGGTTGTGGTGGTGACGGATTCGTTCACCGTCGACCTGGCAGCAAAGACTGTCACTCGCCGCGGCGAAAGCGTGCACCTCACCCGCACCGAGTGGGGAGTGCTGGAGCTGTTGGCGCGCAATCGTGGAAAACTGGTGTCGCAGCGCGAGATATTGCAGGCGGTGTGGGGCCCACGGCACGAGCGTGAGACACATTACCTGCGTATCTACCTCGGGCAGCTGCGCCAGAAGCTGGAAGACGACCCCTCGCACCCCCGACACCTGCTCACCGAGACGGGGATGGGCTACCGGCTGGTCTAGTTACCCAGCACTAGTTACCCAGCACTAGTTACCCAGCACTAGTTACCCAGCACGATGCCCTCACGCCTCGGGTCCGCGCCGCCGGTCCACCCGTCGTCCGTTCGTTGCAGAGCGCTCAGTCCGCTCGACTGATCGGCCGTGGACACCTGGTGACCCCACTGCTGCAACTGCTGAACGACGGGATCGCCCGGACCGGAGACGTTCGGATGCTCACCTCCGTAGTTGGTGGACGGCGAATTGGCTGCACCGAAGTCGACCATCGATACCGCCTGCTGTGGGTTCATGTCCCAATCCAGCACTCCTACCAATGTTTTGACGACAAATTGAATGATGACCGATCCGCCGGGCGAGCCGGTGACAAGCGACAGGTCGCCGCGTGTACCGTCCTCGTTTCGGTCGAACACGAGCGTCGGTGCCATCGAGCTCCGCGGACGCTTCCCTGGTTCCACACGGTTGGCGAGCGGAGTACCGTCCGGCGCCGCCGGCTCGGCAGAGAAATCGGTGAGCTGATTGTTGAGCAGGAAGCCGTCGACCATATGGAAGGAACCGAACGCCGACTCGACCGTGGTGGTCATCGACGCAGCGTTACCGTAACTGTCGACGATCGAGATGTGACTGGTGCCGTGTTCGGGGTCGGTGGACGACGCGAAGCGCACGGGACCGAAATCGCCGTGCTCGGCTTTGCCCATGCTGCGTTGTGGATCGATCAGAGCAGCCCGCTCGGACAGGTACGCCGGGTTGAGAAGGGTGTCGGGCGATCCGCCGGGAAGCGGTACGAAATCCGAGTCGGCGACGTAGAAGTCCCTGTCCGCGTATGCGAGCCGCTCGGCCTCCGAGATCAGATGCACGCCCTCGGCCGTCGGAGTTCCACCGTTTGCATCCATGCCGGTCGGCGCGTACTGAGCGAGGTCGAAGTTCGAGAGAATGCCCAATGTCGACGCTACCGCGATCCCGCCCGACGACGGTCCCGGCATTCCGCAGATGTCGCTCTCGCGGTACTTCGTGCAGATCGAGGTCCGCATCTTGGCTTCGTACCCGGCCAGATCGTCGAGCGTGAGACGGCCCGGTGTGCGACCGGCGGTGGTGTCGGCGACCCCGTCGACGATTGCCTGGGCGATATCGCCGGTATAGAAGGCGTCGGCGCCACCGGTTGCGATGGTGGACAACGTCGTCGACATCGCCGGGTTCGTCAGTACGGTGCCCTGCGGCTTCGGTGCCCCGTCCGGTCCGAGGAAGTAGTTCTTGGATGCGGGGTCGAGTGCCAGCTTCGGCGCGGACTCGGCAATGGACTGTGCCATGCGCGGGCTGATCTGAAATCCGCCGTCGGCCAGGTCGACTGCGGGCTGGAAAAGTGTGGACCAGTCCTGCTTTCCGTGGTCGATGTGGGCTTGCTCGAGCATGCGCACAACCCCGGGGACACCGATGGACCGTCCGCTGGATCGCGCATCCGGCGTAGGCACAGTTCGATTGATGTCGTCGATGTAGCGGAGGTAGTCGCCGGTAGCGGCGGCAGGGGCGACCTCTCTACCGTCGTAGGCCTGGACGTCACCCGAGGCCGCGTCGTAGTACAGCAGGAAGCCGCCGCCACCGATGCCCGACGACTGAGGTTCGACCAACCCGAGGACGGTCTGCGCCGCGATCAACGCGTCGGCCGCGGTCCCCCCGTCTCGAAGAATTTCGCACGCGGCCTGCGTCGACACCGGGTTCGCCGTCGAGACGGCATAGTCGCGCGTATCGACGGGTTCGATGCCCGATCGGTAACCGGTAGCTATTTCTGGGTTCGTACCGATGTCGCCTCCGCCGCCAGCCGATGTAGCTGCGGTTGATGTTGCTGCGGTCGAAGTCGAGGCCGATCCACTCGCGGCGGCGCACGGGTCAGCGCGGTCGTCGCTCGATTGTCCGCACGCCGTGATCGGAATCAACACGATTACACAGGCAGCTACCGTCAGTCGTTTCGGGCCCACCGGACCGACGCTACCGCAGGGCGGTGGACTGTGCGCCCAGCTCGAGCCAATGATCAAGCGGCGCAGGGCGTCCGTACAGGTACCCCTGCGCGAACCGACAATGAAGAGCCTCGATGGCGCGAGCTTGCTGCTCGGTCTCGACGCCTTCCGCGACGATCGAGACCGGGAGGGCTCGCGCCATCGCGGTAATCGCGGTGACCAGCGAATCGCCGCCCTCGGAACGGCCGATCTCCGAAATGAAGGAGCGATCGATCTTGAGCAGTGCGATAGGTAGTTCACGTAACCGACTGAGCGAGGAGTAGCCGACGCCGAAGTCGTCGAGAACGATGAGCACATCCATCGCGGCGAGCCGGTCGAGAATATCCTTGGCCGCGAACACATCGTCGATCAAGGCTGTTTCGGTGACTTCCAGGGCCAGGTCGGCGCCTCGAAGTCCGGACTCGCGCAGAAGTTCGGCAACGATCCCCGGCAACGAGTCGTCGCGGAGCTGGATCGGCGAGATGTTGACCGACATCGTGACTTCCTGACCGGCCTCGCGGAGAACAGCGAGATCCCGCAACGCGATGCGCAGCACCTCGTTACCGATTTCGCCGATGAGGTTGGTCGATTCGGCGATCCCGACGAATTCGCCCGGGTTGCGCAGTCGGCCACCGTAATTCCATCGGACAAGAGCCTCGTAGACGACGGTCTCACGCGAGGAGGTCATGACGATGGGTTGGTAGTGCACTTCGAGCTCTCCGCGCCGGACCGCGCCGCGCAGAGCCGTTGCGGTTTCGATAGCGGCGGTCGATGAAGCGCGAAGCGACTCGTCGAAGTACGCGTACCGCGACGCACCCTGGGACTTGGCGTGATACATCGCAGTATCGGCCTCGCGAATGAGGTCGTCGAGTACACGGCTTCGGCTTTCCGTCGCAGCGATTCCGATCGATGCAGTGATGTACGTGCTGGCGGCGCTGAGAATGAAAGGCTCGGCGATTCGATCTATCAACGATCGGACGAGATCGTCGATCTCGGGTCCAGTGCATCGGCCGATGACGATGAATTCGTCGCCTGCGTACCGCACCACCGTGTCGGACGGACGCACCGTCGCGCGAATTCGGTGTGCTGCTGCCGCGATCATCTCGTCACCGACGCGGTGGCCGTACGAGTCGTTGACCATCTTGAAGTTGTCGAGGTCGACGAACAGGATGAAGATTCGGCCGGCTGTGTCCGTCGAGGCCAGGCGTCCGAATTGGTACGGGAGCATCGTCCGGTTCGGCAGTCCGGTGAGTGCATCGTGTGCCGCCCGATATCGTGCGTCGTCCTCACTGCGTTCCATCAGACCCATTGCCCGCTCGCCGCGGAGAAAGCTGCCGACGAGGATGGCGGAGAGCAGCGACGATCTGACGACGAGGTCGGCTGTGGATGCGGCAGATCCGAGCACCAGAATCGCGGCGCAGACCGCCAACATCACCATGACGAACGCAACCCGTCGCCGACGGTGCTGCGGGGCCGCTCGCTGCCGGTTGGCCATGGTTGCCATGTGAGGATCGAGGGCGGCGAGCGCCAGCGAGGCGTAGGCGAGAATGTAGATGCCGTCCAGCAATCCGGGTGAGATCGGAGAATCGCGGGACAGAAAAAACGCATAGGCGACATCGCCGACGAGGATGGACACCAGCGTCACCAACAGCAGGCGAAGCGATCGGTTTCGGCGGCCCGACGAAATCAGCAGGTAGAGGATCAGCGTGATCATGCCTGCGTCGATGGCAGGGTAGATGCCGTTCATGATTGCGACGACGGTGGCGATGTTGCTGTTCAGCAATGGGGAGATCAGCCACACCCACGACAGGAACAGCCCGCCGAGCGCAATCAGGCCTGCGTCGATCAGGGGTGTGAGATCGTCGCGCGATCGGCGTTCCAGGATCCACCGAGCCAGGGCGGTGCCGATCAGGGTATATCCGGACAGGGTCAGTGCGTTGGAAAGCGCTGTGACGCCGACGGGGTACACGGTGGGGTCGCCGCGTAGACCGACGCCGATCAGAAACATTGCCGCCGCGCCGAACAGGCACCACCACGATGTCGAGTCGGCAGGCTTGAACTTGCGGATGCCGGCGCTGATGGCCACGACGGACACCAGCGCGAACCCCGCGAGAACTACAGAGCGGATCGACGAGCTCCCGATGTAGAACACCACGCTTGTTGCCAAGACGACCGAGGCGATCGCTACCAACCGGGGAGCACTGGCGAGCACCCGGTGGATCGGTTGGACCTCCGTATCCATCGAAGGCTCCCCCTTGTCGCTGCCACAGTGTCGTACACGAACCGCTCGTCAGATTCGCTCTCCGGCGAGGTTACTGCAGGAAGGCCCTACTTTGCTGGGGTCGGTGCGCGATTAATTTCTCGGTGTCGGGGAGTCGACCCTTTCGACACGCTTTCCTCGCCCGAGTTCGAAGGAGTCGACCATGACCGAAAGAACATCTTCGCCGACCAGCACCCTCTCCGGTGTCACTCTCAGCCGCCCGCGCGCTGTCCTCTTCTCGACGCTGTTCGCGCTGGTAGTGAACCTGGTGATCTGGCTGCTGGGTCTCGCCGCGGGAGGCGACTTCGAGCTCACCGACGCCGGGACCACCATGGCAGTTGCCCCAGGAGGCGTGGTGATGCTGACGGTGCTGCCGATGGTGGTCGGTATGGGCGTCGCTGCTGCGATGTCGCTGCGCTGGCTCGCGGTGATCAGAATTGCGCAGTTCGTCGGCGTCGTAGCCCCACTGGCAACGATCACGATGACGGTTGCCGCCGACTTCGATGCCGCGAGCACTGTCGCGCTCGCGCTCATGCACGTGGTCATTGCTGTTGTCGTGCCGGTGGGACTAGAGGCAATGCGCCGTGGGATCGGTGTGGGTCAGGACGCGTCTATGGAGATCGTCAACCCGTAGTTGACGACAACGAACCGTCAACTTATGGTTGACGAATGACCGAACCAACGAAAATCGCCGTCCCCGTCCGTCTCGACGACTTGATCGACGCCATCAAGAAAGTTCACGACAGCGAGCTCGAGCAGCTGTCCGACGCCGTGATCGCGGCAGATTCTCTCGGCGATCTCGCCGATCATCTGATCGGCCACTTCGTCGATCAGGCTCGCCGCTCCGGGGCATCCTGGACCGACATCGGTCGCAGTATGGGTGTCTCGAAGCAGGCCGCGCAGAAGCGTTTCGTGGCCAAGGGCTCCGAGTCGGCCATGGATCCGAGCGAAGGATTCAAGCGATTCACCCCTCGCGCGAAGAACGTGATGGTGTGCTCGCAGAACGAGGCCCACGCGTCGCACAACGCGGAGATCACGCCTGCTCACCTGATCTTGGGATTGTTGGGCGACACCCAGTCCTTGGGCGCCAGGCTCGCGCTGTCCGAAGGGAGAACTGCGGAGTCCGTGCGCCACGCGGTCACCCCGCTGCTTCCGGCGGCGGCGGCGGAACTCCCCGCCCTCGTGCCGTACGACGCAGGCTCGAAGAAGGTCGTCGAATTGACGTTCCGCCAAGCTTTGCGGCTGGGCCACAACTACATCGGGACCGAGCACATTCTCTTGGCGTTGCTCGAATTCGAGGATGGCAACGGAGTTCTGACCGGTCTCGGGTTGGACAAGGCTGCGGTCGAGGCGGAGCTGGTGGAGGCGTTGGCACAGTTCGAAGTGTGAGTGCCGGCCCGCTCAACAGCAGAAGGTGATAGCAAGCGCCACAACTGGTATCGAATACGCTTCCCCTTCCGTCTCGCACCTTCAGGTCTCGTTACAGGGACGCAGTGTCCGCATCTTTCCTGTGTGCGGCGGTGATGCGACTTGACCTAATGCACGCGGCCGCGGCAACGAGGGCTCCGACGAACATCGCGACCACCATCGGAATCGCGGTGTCCTCACCGCCGAGTCCGACGAGTGGCGAAATGATTGCGGCAAGCCCGAATTGAAGCGCGCCGAGCACGGCCGAGCCCGTACCTGCGAGGTGAGGGACCTGGGCGACGGCAAGGCTGGTCGCGTTCGCGTAGACGAAACCGAGGCAGAGGAGGGTGAGAAACAGCAGGATCAGCGTGGGCCACAGGCTGATTCCGACGATTCCCAGTATCAGCAGAAGGGTGGTCGTCACGACGATCCCGCCGATGCCAGCAGACATCATGCGATGCAGAGGGATTCGGTCTGCGAGCTTGGCCGTCACGGCGCTACCGATCATCAATCCGAGCGCATTGACCGCGAATGCTGCCGAATATTGGCCGGCCGACAGGCCGAGCATGTTTTGCAGAACGAACGGTGACGCCGAGATGTACGCGAACATGACACTGAAGGCGAACGTGAACGTCAGCGTGTAGGCGACATAACGGGGATTTCGCACCACGGATCCGATGCCCTGAATCATCTCCGACAGCCCGCCGTCGCGGCGATCCTCGCTACGCAGCGATTCGGGGACGAACGAGATCGCGCACAGCAGCATCACAGCAGTCAGTGCGGTGATGATCCAGAAGACGCCGCGCCATCCGATCGAGTCGACGACGACTCCGCCGATCAGTGGCGCGATGACCGGTGCAACGCCGCCGATGATCATCATGAGGCCGAACAGTTTTGCCGACTGGTTGCCCTCCGTTCGGTCGGCGATGATCGCACGCGAGAGCACGACGCCCGCAGCACCTGCGAATCCCTGGACGAAACGAGCGGCGATGAGGAACTCGATGGACGGAGCAAGCGCCGCTGCGGCACCTGCCGCCAGGCACACGGCCGCACCGGTGATCATCGGAATTCTGCGTCCCAGCTTGTCCGACAGTGGACCGATGACCAGCTGGCCGACCGCCAACCCGATCAGGAACGTTGTCAGCGTCAACTGAATGCTGCTGGCGGACGTGCCGAGCTCGGTCGCCATGGCGGGGAATCCGGGCAAATACATGTCGGTTGCGAGCGGTGGAACGGCGGTGAGCAGCGCAAGCACGCCGATGAGCAGTGCGCTCGGCGACGTCCTTACGGCATTGGTGTCGGTGGTAGTCATTGTGAAGAAAGATAACATATATAAATATATGTATCATGGTGGTGTGACCTACCCCGCATCGCCTGAATCAGCACCACTCGAGTCGGCACCACTCGAGTCGGCACCACTCGAGTCGGCACCGCTCGAGTCGGCACAGCTGGCCCATATGCCACTTGCGTCGGTGCTGCACGACCTTGCTTGGACGATCCAGCGACTCGATCCGGTCGAGGGCCTGGGTATCGAGCGCATCCCGGCGCCGGAGCTGACGATCCTCAAGGAGGTCGACCGAAATCCGGGTATCAGTGTCCGGGCGATGGCCGGACTGCTTGCTATGCAGCCGTCGAACGTCAGCGCTTCGGTGCGCAGCCTGGTGCAGCGAGGGTTGCTGACTCGAACTCCGTCGGCCGCGGACCGGCGAGTGGCCGAGTTGAACGTCACCGGGCAGATGGTTCGCAATCGCAGGCGCATCGAGGCCGCGTGGTCCTCGCGCATCACCGAAGCGCTCGGCAAGTTACCTGAAGATGCTGCAGCGCAACTCGTCTCAGCGGCACCTGCGCTGGCGCTACTGATGGACGAGCTGCGCCTGCAAAGCTAGACCTGCGCTCGTGCTTCGACTGCGAGCCGAACATCCTCCTCGGTGAGGCTCGCGTTGACTGCGCCTGCCGTGCGCACACCTGCTGCGGCGGAACCGATCACGTTCTCGGTGACAATGGCGACGTTGCCTGCGGCGTAGACGCCTTCGGTCGAGGTGGCGCCCATCGGATCGATCGCGAGGGCCGTACCCATCTTCACTTCGCCCATCGCGACGTCGGTGACGTCGAGGTCCAGGCACTTCAGTACTTCGGTGTTCGCTGCGAAATTGGGTCTGGTGACAACGGCCTGAACGGGAATGGCTTTGCCGGAGATCAATCGGACGCCCGCCAACACTCCATTTTCGACGATGACCTCCTCGATCTTTTCCGTCACGACGCCGATGCCTCGCGCCGCCAACTTCTCGTACTCGTCCGCTGTCGGTTCGTAATTCTGGGTGAACAGCACGATGGTGTCGGACCATTGACGCCACATCAAGGCCTGGTGAACTCCTATTGGGCTGCCGATAATTCCGACGGTGTCTTCGCGTACTTCCCAGCCATGGCAGAACGGGCAGTGCAGCACCTCACGGCCCCAGCGCTCGGCGAGGCCGGGGATGTCGGGCAATTCGTCGGTCAGCCCGGTTGTGACGAGCAGCCGTCGCGCGGTCAAATCTGTTCCGTCGTCCAGTGTGACAATGAAGTCCCCGATGCTCCCGGACGTCGACGACACGGTGCCGTTGCGAATCTCCGCCCCGTACGAGGTCGCCTCCGCGCGGCCCTTCTTCAGAAGCTCGAGCGGCGGGATCCCTTCGAGGCCGAGATAGTTGTGCGCGTGGGCCGCAGTAGCATTCCGCGGCCTGCCTGCATCGACGACGAGGACTCTCCGGCGCGCGCGGGCGAGCGTGACTGCCCCCGAGAGGCCTGCGGCTCCGCCGCCGATGATGATCACGTCGTACTGAGGATTCGATGTCATGTGCACCATGGTGACGGCCTCTTGATCAAATGGCAACAGAGATTGCCGATATGGCAAAGATGGTCGTGCGCCGCCCAGCAACTCGTCGCACTCGAGGCAGCTCGTGGAATACATCCCGATCTGGCGTGAACGACGTCAGTGTGACGCAGGATGACCGAACCACCGGGCCAGCTGGGCATTCAACTGCGATTGCGAGTCTCCGGCAAAAGTCACGTGGCCGTCCGGGCGCAGGAGTACAGCGGGAACGTCGAGATCGGTTGCGCTGTCGATGATGTGGTCGACTCGATCGGCCCATCGGTCCACCGTCAACTCTCCGGTGCGGTCGAGAAGTAGGCCGCGGCCGGAATGCATCAGGTCGTAGAGGGTGCCCTCGGTCAAAGTCACGTTCCGCAACCGCTTGCCCACCATGTCGTGGCCCTCGCTGTTGTACTCGCCGAAGTCGTAGCGGACCGAAATCGCGGTGATCTTTTCGATCAGGTAGCGGTTGACGTCGTCGAAGCTCATCAGCTCGGCGATCAAACGCCGTACCGCTTGCGGTTTCGCGTCCGTCGACATCAACTCCGCTTGCGCACGCGTGTTGTCCAGCACATCGGCAGCAACGGGATGTCGCTCGGATTCGTACGTGTCGAGCAGGTTCTCAGGCGCCCAGCCGTCGCCCGCGAGGAACACCCGCTTCCGACGGTAATGCTCGGCCAACCTCGTCGCGTCACCGAATCGCGACAACCACCGCGGCGAGTGCACTCCAAAATCGGTACCCGCGAACGCGATGAGCTGTTTCTTGATGCCGTCCAGCGTGGTCGAAGTGTTCCGACCGGCTGGTAGATCTGCTGCGAGATCTGCTGCGGGAACTACTACACGATGAATGCCATCGCCGAACGGGCCGACGCCGAACCGCGTCTGTGTCCGGCGAACTTCGGTGACAATGGCCCTCAGCTTTTCGGCAGGCATCGTCACCTCCATTTCCCCGATCAGCGTGTCGGCCGTCGACGGCTCCCCCGGGAAGGCAACACCGATCACCTTGCGGACCGTGCTTCTCCCGCCGTCGCAGCCGACGAGATAGCGAGCCGTAAGTGCCGAGCCGTCGGACAATTCGACGGTGACGGCATCGGCGTCCTGGTGAACCGCGACGACATTCTTTCCGCGCCGAATGTCGGCGCCGACCTCGGCGGCATGCTCGGCCAGAATCGCGTCGATCTCGGGCTGCGGAATGCCGAGTACGTAACCGTGCGTGGTGTCGAGGCCGGTGGGTGCGGGCGTAGAAATTCCCGCAAAGAATCCCCCGAGTGGATACTTCCGACCGCGCGCCAGAAATCTGTCCAGCAGACCGCGTTGCTCCATTATTTCGATCGACCGCACGTGAATACCGAGGGCTCGGACGAACGCTGATGGTTCTTCTTCCTTGTCCAGCACTACAACGTCGACACCGTGAAGTCGAAGTTCACCGGCCAACATCAATCCAGTCGGGCCTGCACCCACAACGATTACATCGATCATGGGGAGCGAGTGTGCAGCATGACCCGGGTCTTGCGGCAAGCCCAGGTGCGCGCGATATGGTGGAGGGGGAAGAGGGGGTGTCTACAAGATCCCCCAGGCTGTGTTGCAAGCACCGTGTGACCCACAACGCGAGTCGAAGGATGCCGACGATGAAACGTGCAGTACGACGGATGGCAGTACTGGCAACACTCGTCGCCGCGCCGGTCGCCCTGGGCGCAGGCATCGGCTCGGCTACCGCAGATGCGGCTCCCTGGCATGTCGGGCCCGTCTACCGCGCCGAGATGACAGGCGAAGGGGCGCAGTACTTCTGCTCCAAAGCGCAGGCGTTGGAACAGTCGTCCCAGTCGATCGTCCTGGTTCCGTGTACTCAGGAGGGCGATGTCTGGTACCGGGTCGTGGTCAATCCGTACAACTGGGGCTTCAGCATCTGATACCGGTACCGCCGCAGCATGATCGAGCTGCACGTACCTTCGCAACCGATATGCCCACCACGAAGGTGAAGATGCTCCATCTGCACTGGCGAAGTGTGCGGAACTCGGTCTCGAGCGGGCTCGGCTGACCGTTACGACCTCAACCTTGCTCTTGACCTGAAGGCTGGTTGAGGTTGCATCGTGGAGGGCATGACAGCAACCTACGAAGATCTACCCGACCTCATGACTCGGATGACCGGCGACGAGAAGCATGGCGCCAGTGCGACATCCACGCTCGATGTGATCTGGGTTCTCTACCATCACGTTCTGCGCATCGATATGAACGATCCGGATCGCGATCGATTCCTGGTATCGAAGGGCCACGGGCCTATGGCGTACTACGCCGTCCTTGCGGCACACGGGTTCATTCCCTTCGACCTGCTCGACACGTTCGGAGAGTTCGACTCGCCCCTCGGCTATCACCCGGATCGAACCCTGGTGCCGGGAGTCGAGATCTCGTCGGGCTCGCTTGGGCATGGACTCCCGATCGCGACCGGTACCGCAACGGCACTGAGGCTGCGGTCCAGCGAGGCTCGCGTCGTCGTTCTCCTCGGGGACGCGGAACTCGATGAAGGCAGCAACATCGAGGCAATTCAGTATGCAGGGCGCAGCGGGCTCGGCAACCTGACGGCGGTCGTCATCGACAACGAGTCCGCCGGACTCGGCTGGCCCGGCGGTATCTCGGCACGATTCACCGTCGAAGGCTGGACCTCGACGGACGTCGACGGGCGTGATCACGCCGCGTTACGACGAGCGTTCGCCGCCGGGACGCCGAACACACCACACGTCGTTGTGGCGCACGTCGAACGGAAGGACAGCTAGCCATGACTGCAGTGGCAACCAAGACCACGGACCAACGCGAACGGTTTTACCGACTTGTCCCGCAACTGTTGCGAGAGAACAGCAATGTTGCACTCGTACTTGCCGAGATTGGAGCTGGTTATCTAGGACCCGACATCGGCGCAGACGTCAGAGACCGAGTGATCAACGTCGGAATCCGTGAACAACTGCTCGTCTCGCTCGCAGGCGGGTTGGCACTGGCGGGGATGAGACCGATTGTCCACACCTTCGCACCGTTTCTGCTGGAGCGACCGTTCGAGCAGGTGAAGCTGGACTTCGGCCACCAGGGTATCGGAGGCATCCTCGTGAGCTCGGGAGGTTCCTACTCCATGGCCGCGGCCGGCGAGACACATTTCGGAGCCCGGGATGTGGCCTTGCTCGACACCCTCGACGGCTGGACCGTGCACGTTCCCGGCCACGCGGACGAAGCCGAGGAGGCGCTTCGCAGCGCAATTGCCACCGACGACCTGGTGTATATCCGACTGGACGGTAAATCGAACCAACGTCGCTACTCCAAGAGCGCAGAATTCACAGTGCTTCGGACGGGTTCGTCGGGCACGGTGGTCGCGGTCGGGCCGATGGCCGATGCGGTTCTCGCGGCCACCGAAGGGCGAGATCTCACAGTTCTGTACGCCGAGACGATCAGGCCGTTCGACGCGCGGACACTTCGATCGACATTGACGGCACCGGACATCGCGATCGTCGAGCCGTATCTCGCCGGAACTTCGGTACCCCGCGTTGCCGAAGCACTGTCCGATGTGAGGCACCGAGTCATCGGCCTCGGCGTCGCGCGTCGTGAGTCGAGGAAGTACGGCTCGCCGGGGAACCACGACCGCGCCCATGGACTCGACATTCAAGGGATCGGCGCGTCCCTGGATGCATTCTTCGACCGACGGCGCTGATTGTCGTCGCAAACCCGACCGATTGCCCGCGTAATCCAAGCTCAGCGAACTGCAGACGACTTGAACAGACTGCACGGTCGGTGTTCACTGGTGGGCATAGTCGATCGGGTCCGGGGAGAGCAATGAATTCAGAGGCACAAGCAGATGCGGAAGAGGCACGGGCGTTCCGGCGTGGGGACGCGGTGACAGCAGTGCGTCATCTGGGCAAGCGAGCGTGGCGAGCAGGCATCCCCGCGGGGACGGGTGGCGTCGTGGTGGACATCGACTGGCTCGGTGACCTACGAGTCGAGTTCACGGTCGGCGGGGACTGGCTTCAGGGCCGGTGCACGGTGCAGAAGGTGGTCGCTGTATGCGATCTGCAACTGATCCGGCGTGCGGAACACCGTTTGACCGGCACCTGAGCCGCTATTCCTGGTCGGTTGCCAGGCCGTCGGGGGTCGCGCCACCTTCGCCGGCCCAGTCTCCTGACTGCTCGCTGGCGGCGGGGTCGGACTGGACGTCTTCCTTGGCGCCCTCCGCGCCCGTGCCGGTCTCTTCGGTGTGCGGCTTCTCGTGTTTTCCTGTCATGGCACGATGCATACCCGAAACCGAGTGGCTCAACCCGCGACGATGTCGCGCAAGCGAGCGCTGTCCTCGGCGGTCCAGCCGTCGGGTCGAAGAATCTCGGCCCACAGGTCCACGGCGTCTTCGCCGTAGTTGTGGCCGTACCCCTGCGGAACGTCGGTGGAGAACACCATGTCGAACGTCGTCTGCCAGAACGTCACGAACGGAAACCAGCGAACTCGGGGGTCGACGTCGACGCCACGTTCCTCACGCAGCCAATCAGGCTGATGCAGAATGAGATTCGGTGACCACCAGATGATCGGGTCGGATGCATGCTGCCAGTACACCACTCGTGTCTCACCCCATGGAGTGCCGAGTTCGAGTTCGACGGGCCGCCCGGCGAAGCGAACGTAACGGCCGTCGGAGACGACCGGGAGAATTTCGCGTGACCCGGCGTCGCGGTCGGCTGTGATCTCGGACCATTGCTTCGTGAAGTTCGGATTACCGACCCACAGAGCGCCGTCCGTTCTCGCCACCATGTCAGGGCCGCCGCCGAACGCGTCCTGGCCGCCGTATGCACCGAGGCTCTCTCCGAATGCCACCAGCTTCGGCCGAGACTCCTCGGGTAGGTCCTGCACCGCGTCGTACACCCGGTCGAACAGTGCACGTCCCGCCTCGCGAGGTGAATCCCGATCTGCGAGGAACGCAATCGGGCTCGGCAGGAACGAATACTGCATCGACGCAATAGCAGTGTCGCCGCCGTACATGTACTCGAGTGATCCGGCGACTACTTCGTTGACCCATCCTCGACCGGTGGTCGTGGCGACGGCAATGATCTCGCGATCGAACGCGCCGGTTCGTCGCAGTTCGGCTACTACGCGGTCCGCGGCCTCGTCGATCGAATCAGCTCTTGCAGCACCGACATACGCGCGGATGGGTGTCAGCGCCGGCTCGCCTGTGAATGCCTCGATGTCATCGGCACTCGGGCCGGAGGACACGAAACGTCGCCCCTCCATGCCGAGGGAATCCCACTTCTCGTTCGATTCGGGTGACCCCGAGTTCTCGGGCGCCGTGGGTTGCTCGACGCCGGCATGGCTTCCCTTGTCAGCGATTTCGGATGAACTCGCGATGGCGGCGATGAGAACGCGGTTCACCGCACCGTTGATCAGAAACAACGTGATGAGTGCGACGACAGCAACACCGATCGCTTTCGCCGCCGGAATTGGCAACAACCGCGTGAGCAGTGCCACCAGACGCCTGGCACACCAACGCAATCCACGCGCTGCGCTGAGCAGAAGGACAGCAACGACGAGTGCGACGAGAAGCACGGCGAGGTACAGGACACGCCCAGGTCCCTCGACATCGACTTCCACCAGCCTGCGGACGATCTCTTGCCACCGCGACCCGAAGATCAGGAACAGCGGGATCACCACGACTGCAGTGACGGCGAGCGTCCACCATCCGAAACGTTTGGTGTCCTCGGACCAGCGTGGCCTGACACCGCAGAGGTGCGCGATCCAGATGACGAGGCACCCGAATCCGTAGCCGGTCACGATGCTGATGCCGGTCGCGACGCCCTGCAGATACCAGGTCCGTGGCAACAGTGACGGCGTCATCGACAACGCGAAGAATACGACGGCGAGGAACAAGCCACCAGGTTCGAGACGCCGGGCGAAGAGCCGCAGGTAATGCATCGTCACATATTAGGGCCCCACGCTGCATGGATGTGGTCGAAGAATCGCCACCTGCGGCGTTCGGTATCGAGTACTGGACGCCGCAGATGACGCAGACTTATCAGAGGCCGAAGGGAAGAACTCCCGGTGCCAGTTCGAAGCCGCTGCTGCCGGCGGAGATGGATCCGACGCTGCCGAGAATGAGGTTGATGAAGTTGGTGATCATGTAGGTCTCTCGTCCTTCGTATGTGTGCCAGATGAACTGTATGCAAGGTGAACCGGGTCGAGGGTACCGGCGATCGAGACCGAAGGGCAGTCCCTTTGCCAGTTGGATCCTCGCGAAACGGGAAACCGGTGGTTGTGGTGAGCTGGGGTTTATGTCGCTCACACACTCACGGAGAAAATTTCTCGCCGTTATCGGCGCCGGGGCGGCGGCGGTGTCCTGTGGCCGCAGGACTGAACCGACATCCCCAGCCGCTCCCGAACCCAATGTCTTCGACTTGCTCGAGCAGCGTGAGCAGGCGCGGCTCGGGGTGTTCGCAGTCGATCTCGACTCGGGAACTCCGATCGAATATCGGTCCACCGAACGGTTCGCCTTCTGCTCGACGTTCAAGGTCTACGCGGCGGGTGCTGTGTTGGCGGCGGTCGATTCCGGTCGGCTGGCGCTGACGGATGCGCGGACTGTCACCGCAGACGACAAAGTTCCCGGTTCGGCGATCGACTGGCCGGTCGACTCCGCGGTGACTCTGGGCGAGTTCTGTGCCGCGGCCCTGAGTCGTAGTGACAACACGTCGGGAAACTTCCTGATCGAGGCAGCGGGCGGAACCGAAGAGGTCACCGCTTTCGCTCGATCGCTGGGAGACAGGGAATTTCGTCTCGATCGGACGGAACCGGAACTCAATACGGCCATTCCAGGGGACGACCGTGACACGACGACTCCCACAAGTCTGGGAGAGGGCTACCGGACGCTGCTGACCGGCGACGTACTCGGCGGGCCTTCGCGCGATCGGCTCCTCGCATGGATGGCCGACACCCGTACGTCGGATACGCGTTTTCGCGCAGGAGTCCCAGCAGGGTGGACCTCGGCCGACAAGACCGGAACCGGGTCGTACGGGGTGTCGAACGACGCCGGCCTGCTGCTCGGGCCCCAGGGTCGACGGATTCTGCTGATCGTGCTGTGCGCGACCGCAACCGACCGTCCGGACGCCGGGGCGATGAACGCCCTGGTCGCCGACGTGACGAGGGAAGTCGTCTCGCGGGCGTAGCGTCGAGCACATGCGCGGCGCGGCAAAACTTCTGGCACTGATCGCAGTGGCGACTGCTGTGGTGGGATGTTCCGCCCGCCCTGTCTCGGACGAGACAGGGCAGGAAGACCAGCCAGCGCCCGCCCTCGACTATGTCGCCCTCGGTGATTCCGGCGCATCGGGCCCACTGATTCCCAAAGCGACTGGGCCGCCCGGATGTCTGCAGTCGGACTCCAACTACCCGCACGTTCTGGCGGGCTTGATCGGCGCCGCGTCGTTCACGGACGTCTCATGTTCCGGTGCGCGCTCGGAGAACGTCGTCACCGAGCCCCAGTCGACCAACAATGGCCCGATCCCGGTCCAACTCGACGCCGTGTCGGCCGACACCGACCTGGTGACCATCACGATCGGCGGAAACGACGTCGATCTTGTGTCGACGGCTCGTGGCTGCGTCAATCTATCGCCGGAACCGAACGGCTCGTCGTGTGCCGATGCGCTCACCGAGGGAGGTGCGGACGTGATCGGCGATGCCATCGTCGCGGCTGCACCTGGCTGGGGCGCGGTGCTGGACGCCATCGCTGAGCGCGCTCCGAACGCCGACGTCGTCGTGGTCGGCTATGGCACCTATGTGCGTCCGGGAGGGTGCTACGGCACGCAGCCCGTGTGGGCGCGCGACGCCGACTACTTGCAGGCGAGCGTCGACCGAATGAACGAGGCTCTGGCCGAACAAGCTCAGCAACACGGTGCCGCGTTCGTCGATGTTCGCCCGGTGAGCGTCGGACACGATGCGTGTGCGGCGCCCGACGAGAGGTATCTCGAAGGTGTGGTGCCCGCGAACCCTGCCGCTCCCCTTCACCCGAATGCGGCCGGCATGGCGGCATTCGCGCAGGTTGTCGCCGATTCGCTCAGGCTCTAGAGCAGCCGCGCCCAACGGGGGCGCGCTCATTCTCGGAAGGTGGTCTTCCGTGGCATCGCTCGACGAACTACTCGAACAGATCGCGGTGTTGGGAAACAAGACCGAAAGCTCACCGGCGGCGTTCTTGTCCCCGTCGTGTTCGGTGCCGGTCGGCGTCGCGGAGGCAACACGTCAGCGCGGGAAACGCCATCGCACGGATCGACTCATCGAGCCAGGAGTTGCCGTACGAAACCGGCGATATGGGCCGGGTTCTCCTCCGCCATGAAGTGACCTGCATCAATCGGTTCGTAGACGAAGTCCGCAGCCCAGGCTTCCCAGATCACTGTGGGATCGAAGCCGAGCTGGCTGCCCCAGTCTTGGGAGATCACAGCGACCGGCATTGTGAGCTGGCGTCCGTTTGCGCGGTCGGCTCGGTCCATGTCGAGGTCGATGCCCGCAGTGGCTCGGTAATCGGCAACGATCGACGGCACTGCGCTCGACGACGCCCGCAGGTAGTGTTCGCGCAGCTCGGACGAGAAAGTGGTTCCGGTGGGGTCCCATGCGTCGAGGAAGGATGCAAAGAACTCCTCGGCCACAGCTTTGATCATTTTCTCGGGCAGTCCTTTCGGCTGCGCCATCAGATAGAGGTGCCACGCGACCTTCGCCTCGACGCCGTGAAGAACATCCCAGGTGTCCATCGTCGGAAGCACGTCGAGGATGCCGATGTGGGTGATGGTGTCGGGGTGGTCTAGCCCTGCGCGGACCGAGACGAGCGCGCCGCGGTCATGGCCGATAACCGCGAACTGCTCGTGACCCATTTGGGCGGCAACCTCGACGACATCTGCTGCCATGGTGCGCTTCGAGTAGACCTCGGAAGACGTTTCATGGGGTTTGTCGCTGTCTCCGTAGCCGCGCAGGTCCGGAGCGATGACGGTGTAGTCGCGGCTGAGTTCCTGAGCGACCGCGTTCCACATGAGGTGCGTCTGCGGGAAACCGTGTAGGAGGACGATAGGCGGGCCCTGGCCACCGTGCGCGACACAGAGATCGACCCTGTCCGTTCCGGAAATGCGGTCGTATGCGAAGCCGGGGATGGCGAGAGTGGTCATGAGGTGTCCCTCTTTCACTGAATGATGGGGGCGGGGTCGACGGGGGTAGGGCGGCCGGAGAAGATGCCATGCTGGCTGGCATCGACACCGCTTCGTAGCGCGGGGATGAGCACCGAATCCACGAGTGCTTCGCGGTACGCCTCGTCGGTAGTGAGTCCGTTGAGTTTGCGAAGCATGAGCACCGCGCCGGCGACTTCCTCGTAGGCGAATGGGTCAGCGTCGGGGGGAAGTTCCCCGCTCTCAACGGCAGACCGCAAGACAGTTTCGGTGAGCCTGGCGCCCGTCGGGCCAGCCGAATCTTCGATGTACTGGCAAAGTTCGGGATCGCGCAGGCCCTCTTGCAGGATCGTGAGACTGACCGCCGAGCCCGCGTCCATTGTCGCCTCCAGGCGTCCAAGGAGAGCGAGAAGGTCACCGCGAAGGGTGCCGGTATCGATCGGATCAGGCTTACCGCCCGCGGCCGGGCCCGCCTTGATCGCCGCGACCACCATCTCCTGCTTCGATGCCCAGCGGCGGTACAAGGTCCGCTTGGAGGCCCGAGCACGACGCGCAACTTCTTCGAAGGTCACACCATCGATGCCGCTCTGGCCAAGAAGCTCGAGGACGATGCTGAGAATCTCACTCTCGCGAGCATCGTCACGGGGGCGCCCTGGTCTCCTAGGTCTCACTTCTTCATTAGGATACGCCACGGTCCGTATCTTATCTGTCCCCGAGGAATCGTCAACTGCTCGGCGCAATGAAGGGTTGAGTCTGGCCGCTTATCCAGTGCGCCGTCCAGACCGGGTGTACACCGATCACGGAGTGAGCGGCCGACAGGCCAAACGCCCGGGGCTCGAAAACGCCATCAATGCCAGCCGCGAAGGTGACGAATTCTGCGTCACGAAACTCGACCGACTCTCTCGCTCGGCCGGCGATCTCCATGAAACCGTCGAACGCTTGGCCACCCGAGTGGTGGCACAGTCGATCGACGGTAATATTTATGATCCGACAGGTCCCAAGGGCAAGAAGTTCATCGGAATGCTCGGTCTCATGGCCGAATATGAGTCCGATCTTATACGCGCTCGCACCCGCGGCGGCCGGTTGGGTGCGCGGCAAGAAGAGCTCTGCATGCCAGGATCGTGAAACTGGGCCTTTGCCGCTGCAGATCGCGGTGTCAGTCTTGATCTCATGGTGTCGACCACTGCAGTGGCCGGGGTGTTCGCCGTCGCATTGGCGATGGTGCTGACTCCCGGACCCAACATGATGTATCTCCTCTCGCGCAGCATCTCTCAGGGACGCGCCGCGGGATTGGTCTCCCTCGGCGGCGTCGCCCTGGGGTTGGTCGTGTACGTCATCGCGACCAACCTCGGTCTCGCTGCACTGTTCGCGGCCGTCCCTACGCTCTATCTCGCAATCAAGATCGCTGGAGCCTGCTACTTGCTGTGGCTAGCCTGGTCAGCTCTGCGCGGTACGACCGCTATATTCGAAGTATCAGGCCTACAACAAGATTCGAGTCGACGACTGTTCACCATGGGTCTGCTGACGAATCTGCTCAACCCGAAGATGGCCGTAATGTACATCTCGATCATTCCGCAGTTCGTCGATCCGGAACGTGGCTCTGTCTTCCTGCAAGGCGTGCAGCTGGGTGGTGTGCAGATACTCGTCGGGGTCACGGTCAACGCCCTGATCGTGCTCGGCGCCGGAACAATGGCGCAGTTCCTCGCTACGCGGCCCACCTGGGTCCGGGTCCAGCGATATCTGACGGGAACGGTACTCGGACTACTCGCTGTACGCCTGGTGACCGACGGCAGTCGTCCGAGCCCGGCGTAACTGGTACTGGGGCATCAAGGGGAGCGACGAGATACTGTTGCACCGCTCGAATGGACGAGATAAATTCGTATCCGGCGCTATTCCATCTCGGCGACGTCGATGCCACAATCTGCCCATGGCCAGGCTGACTGTGTTTACCGAACCCCCGTCCGACATCTCGGACCCCGCCGAACTGTTTCGCCGGTTCCTCGACTTCTACCGCAACGAGCTCGTCCGACGCATCGAATCACTCGATGCCATCACCCTGACCAGCTCGTCACTGCCCTCGGAGTGGACTCCGCTGCAGATGCTCTCGCACCTGGTCCACATGGAACAGCGATGGTTCGTCTGGGGTTTTCTCGGCCGCGACGTCGACGCGCCGTGGGGTGACTGGCAGGACGACCGGTGGCATGTACCCGAGGAGATGAACGGGCCTGCATTGCTGCGCCGCCTGCACGAGGGGGCTCGCATTACCGACGAGGTGCTCACCGCGCATGCTCTCGACGAACTCGCGCAGGTCGGTGGACGATTCACCGACGAACTCCCGACGCTCTCCTGGATCTGCTTCCACGTACTACAGGAATACGCCCGCCACCTCGGCCACCTGGATATCGCCGTCGAGCTGGCCGGGGGCCAGACGGGCGAGGGCTCCTGATAGTTCGCCGACTTTCGGCGGAAGTCAGCCCCAGTTCTCGGCCTTCGTGAGACAGAAGGGATGACCGGCGGGATCGAACAGCACCCGCCAGGTGTCCCCCGGTTGTTCGTCGGGCAGGGATGCACCCAATTCGACGGCTTTGCCAGCCGCGTCGTCCAGATCGTCGACCGCCAAGTCGAAGTGAAACTGTTTGCTGCCGTTCGGGTCCGGCCACACAGGCTTTTCGTAGCCTTCGACGCGTCCGAACCCGAGAGCATTGCTCGGGCCCTGCAGCATGGCGTAGTCCTTCTCCGCATGGACGACGCTCCAACCCAGCAATGACGACCAGAATGCAGCGCTGGCCTCGGGATCGGCGCAATCGAGGGTGACCATCTTCAAGGTAGCGATCATGAGTTCTCCTTCGGGAAAGATCTGTCGGTTCAGCCTTCTAGACTTCGCAGGTGGCCGCTAGGAAAAACCCGACAGCAACCTATGCGGGAGTGCTGCGTCCCAAACAGCTGGCGCAACACGTCGACCTCTCGCGGCTGCCCTGCGCACCCGCGCTCGCACCATGGATCGAAAACTACTGGCTGCTCACCTGGAACCTGCCGGCCGGGGCGTCGTACCGCAGTTCGACGCTTCCGCACCCGGCTTGCACGTTGAGCGTCGAGCACGGATACACGCGTGCGGGAGTCACCGATCCGGTCGTCGTCACCGGAGTGTTGACGCGCCGCTTCGACGTCGAACTCGCCGAGAGCGGCTGGGTGTTGGGCATCAAATTCCGTCCTGGCGGCTACGCGAGCTTCACTGATACCAACGCCCGGGCACTGCGCGATGTGCCCGTCGCCGCACCGAACGCATTCCATCGCGACACCGTCGCGGCACTCGCCGAACTGGGACCGGGCGACACTCCCGAGCACTGCCGAACCGTCGTCGACGCGCTGCTGGCACCGTACGAGCGAACTCCCCAGACGGACTACTCCGAGGTGCTCGATG
The DNA here is from genome assembly GCF_030063335.1 of Rhodococcus sp. G-MC3. Classification (GTDB taxonomy): domain Bacteria; phylum Actinomycetota; class Actinomycetes; order Mycobacteriales; family Mycobacteriaceae; genus Rhodococcoides. The sequence goes on from NZ_JASISW010000007.1 coordinate 209,471, forward strand.
TCATCGAGGTGATGCTGCACAACCGCTCGCTGGTTCGCGTCGGCCAGGTGGAGGAACGCTGCGGCATCAGCACCCGACGGCTACAGCGCTTGTTTGAGCGCTACATCGGCGCCCCGCCGAAATGGGTGCTGACGCGATACCGCATCCACGACGCCGTCAGCGATCTCGATTCCGGCTACACCGGCTCGCTGGCCGATCTCGCGGCCCGCTACGGCTGGTTCGACCAGGCCCACTTCACTCGCGAATTCACCGAACTCATCGGAGTCCCGCCGAGCACCTACCAGCGGTGAGCAATCGCGATGCGACTTTTCGCCAGGCAGTGTCACTCAGCACGCACGGGCGGCGAAGCCGCATACGCCCGCCATCCGCCGAACTCCGTGATGTCGATGCCGGCCTCGGCTGCGTCGTACGAGCAGCAGAATCCCGTCACGGCGCGGCCGTCGGACAATTCGACCGAGGTCAGGCCCATCGGAGCGGGCAAACCGGCGAGAAACGTCCCGAGACCCACCGCGGACATCCGGTAAAGCTCTCCCGCGATCGGTGCGCCGAGGCCGGGACCGTGCCGTACGAGTCCTGGCTTGGGCGGGGTGGTCCCGAGGTCGACCAAGCGGTACGCGTCGGAGGTCACCACGTCGCCGAGGAATCGTGCACCGCGATCGGTCAGTTGATGATGGACCGGGAAACCCTTCATGTGTGCACCGACGACCAGAACGTCCAGGCCTGCGTCGACGAGAACGGGTGCATCGACGCCGACGATCGCTGCGGCCAGGTCGAGCGCGACCTGATCGTCGAACGTGGGAACCAGGACCATCACCCCGAACGGATCGCCCGCCGCTGTCGGGGCCCCCGGTACGGCGACCGCAGCCATGTCGAGCAGATTGCAGAAATTGGTGAAGGTTCCCAGGCGTCGGTTGATGCCGAGCGGATCTGCCTGCACTGCAGCGATGGTCGGATGTTCCGTCGTCGTCGGGAGCAGAAGCCCATCGAACCCATCGGACCCATCGAACCCGTCCAGCAGGGTTGCCGCGGCACGTTTGCCCATGGCGATCGTGGCAAGGTCGTCGACGTAGCTGTGGGCGCTTGGCGATGCGGCGCCCCGAACTATCTGCGCGACAGTCGGATCGGCGGACGGCGGTTCGGTGGCCAGGAATCCGCCGACGGCGGAGTACCGCTGCGCGACAATCGCGCCGTCGTACAGAAGCGTTGCGATGCCCAGCAGCCCCGAGATGTCCACTTCTTCATATGCAATGCCGCGTGATTTCAGTGATGCGACCGTGGCGTCGAATGCTGCCCTATACGCCGGGCTCAGTGAGTCGAGGTCCTCGGAACGAGGGATAGCCACTCGCGGAGCAGGACTGGCAGCCAGGCGCACATCGGCGGGCCAGGTGCGACTGCGAGGATCAGCGTTGTCGTAGCCGGACATGATGCGGGTCGCACGAGTGGCGGTCTCGAGCTCACGCGCCAGTACCGTCACGGCGTCGTAGTCGGCACACGCGGGTACGACGCCCGTGGCCGAGATGATTCCAAGGGTGGTCTTGATGCCGACGAGCCCGTGAAAGGCGGCGGGCACTCGTCCGGAACCTGCTGTGTCGGTGCCTATCCCGATGTCCGCGATTCCCAATGCCACCGCGACCGCCGAACCCGAACTCGACCCGCCGGAGACCAGTTCGGGATTCCACGCGCACCGCACTGCGCCGTACGGGCTGCGAGTCCCCACGAGCCCTGTGGCGAACTGGTCCAGGTTGGTCTTACCGAGAACAACCGCGCCCTGCTCGACCAGACGCGCCACCGCCGTAGCACTCACAGCGGGAACGTAGGAGAACTCGGGACATGCGGCCGTGGTCGGGAGGCCCGCAACATCCACGTTGTCCTTGACGGCGACGAGCATGCCCGCCAACGGAAGTGACGTATCCACGGCAGCGGCGTCGGTGAGCACGTCGTCTTGACTGCGGAGAGTAATCCAGACCTCGGGGCGGTCGACCTCCGCGATTCGCTTGTAGGCCCGACGAACTCGCTCGACAATCTTGACTGTTCGTGCCTCACGGTTGACTGTTCGTGCCTCACGCAGCTGCATCGGTTTTACCCTTCTTCGTGAACTCTCCTGCCGCGGACCACGCGGTTCGCTCGGCGTCGAATGCAACACCCTGGGTGGCACGGAACTTTTCGATGGAGTCGCTGTTCTCGGCGAGAAACAGCTCGTGTTCGGCCAGTGAAAATTCGCCATCGGTGATCTCGACACCGCCGCCCCGCCCGGCTGCGGTGTCCGCGCGCAGATCCATCAACTCCTCCGGCTCCACCGGATACCAGGAGATGCGATCGAAGAAGCGAAGCAGCCAGGGGCTTTCGGGCTCGAACGCGCCTGATCGCTCGGGGTATCGGTGATTCCACACCTGGGTGGTCCTCCCGACGAACTGGTATCCGCCAGGTCCCTCCATGCCGTAGATGCACAGGTACGCGCCGCCGATCCCGACTGCGTTCTCCGGCGTCCAGGTGCGTGCCGGGTTGTACTTGGTGGTGACCAGTCGATGCCGCGGATCGAGCGGAGTGGCAACGGGCGCACCGAGATACACATCGCCGAGCCCGAGGACCATGTAGTCGGCGGCGAACACGGTATCGAAAACATCGGCGACAGTGTCCAATCCGTTCATCCGCCGAATGAACTCGATGTTCCAGGGGCACCACGGTGCGTCGGCGCGCACACCGTGCATGTAGCGCTTGATTGCTTCCCTGGTCGACGGGTCGTCCCACGACAGCGGCATCCGGACGGTGCGGGAGGGCACGACCAGCTCGGATGCGGCAGGCAGATCGTCCTCGACCTCGGCCAACATGCCCATCAGTGTAGCGATCGGTAGCACGTCGGGGTCGACCTTGACCTGCAACGAGCGAATCCCGGGCGTCAGATCGAGCAGGCCCTTCGGGGCCATCGCCTCGACGCGCTGGTGCAGCGCGTGAGCGCGGGCGCGTAACGACAAGTCCAGCTTCATGTCCCCGTACTCGACCAGAACGTTGTCGTCGCCGGATCTGCGGTAGGTCACCGGGATCTCCGCGTCGCGACGCGCAATGACGCCGTCGTCACCGTCGCCCCCGCTGGAGAAGACGACCGGCAGAGACGCTCGACGTTCCAGCCCGAGGGCACCGAGAGCAGCCGCGTGCGCTGCCTTGACGGCGACGAATAGGATGGAGTCCCCCGCCTTGAGCTGGCCCAGTTTCCACCGCTCGGCCGCAACGACGGTGACCGGACAGACGAATCCACCGAGACTCGGTCCGTCGGGTCCAAGGAGAATCGGTGTGTCGCCGGTGAAGTCGAGTGCACCGACCGAGTACGCGTTGTCGTGGATGTTCGACGGATGAAGCCCGGCCTCGCCGCCGTCCTCGCGTGCCCATTCCGGTTTCGGGCCGATCAGGCGGACGCCGGTGCGGTCGGAGTTGAAGTGCACTTCGTACTCGGTGGCGTAGAGCGTGTCCATGTCGGCGCGAGTGAAGAATTCGGGAGCCCCATGGGGACCTTCGGTGACCGCGATGTTCCAGGCGGGCGTCAGAACCGGTCGGTGCTCCATGGGAATGGAGCGGATCTTCTCGGGCGTATTGCCACCGTCGATCTCCAGCACGTCGCCTGCGGTGAGCGTTCCACCGCGATGTCCGCCGAACTTGCCGAGTGTGAATGTCGAAGCGCTGCCCAGATAATCTTCGACCCGGACCACTCCCTGGATCGTCACGTACACGCGCAGCCCTGCACCGTTGGTCATGCCGACGTCGAGAGTGGCGCCCGCAGGAACGAGTACCGGGCGCCACTGTGGCACGTCGACACCATCGATTGCCACCGGTGCGTCGGCACCGGTGACACAGACGTACGTATCGGTGTCGAAGGTCAGAGCGGGGCCGGCCATCGCTGATTCCAAACCCGGCGCGCCCTCCGGGTTTCCGAGGGCAACGTTGCCGAGGCGAAACGAGAGGTCGTCCATCGGACCCGACGGTGGAACGCCCACCTTCCAGTAACCGATTCGCCCCGGCCAGTCCTGGACTGTGGTCAGCATGCCGGGCCGGACGACGGTCATCTTGGTCTGCATTGGAGACGTCATGGCCGGGTCACGATCATTCGGACCGACGTCGGATCGAAACCGTTGCAGGGGTTGTTGATCTGCGGGCAGTTCGACACGAGTACCAATGTGTCGATGTCGGCTCGAAGCGACAGCGATTTGCCCGGGGCGGACAGGCCGTCGACGATGCCGAGGGTTCCGTCGGCATCGACGGGCACGTTCATGAAGAAGTTGATGTTGGACACGATGTCCCGCTTGCCCAGACCCCACTTGGCGCCCTCGATGAGGAAGTTCTCGACGCATGCGTGCTGATGCTTGGTGTGGTGGCCGTAGCGGAGTGTGTTCGATTCCTGGGAGCAGGCACCGCCGACGGTGTCGTGATTGCCGACCTCGTCGGCGACAATCGTCATGAGCGCCGTCGAGTCATCGCTCCGGAGAACAGTTCCGGTGGTGAGGAAAAGATTTCGCTGCGCTGAAACAGTCGCACCGGCGGCATAGCGGATGCTGTGATCGTGTGCCGCGTACAGGAGAGTGTCGACAGCTTGGTTTCCGTGCAGATCGATCATGGTCAGCACGTCACCTGCCTTCACGACGGTCGACCATGGGGCGCGGGCATCGGCGATCTCATCGAGAACCACAGTGTCGGGATTTGCGGTGTGAAGTGTGGTGGTCATCGTGTGCCCTTCGGGTGTGCCGCATTCCAAGAAGATTCTGTGTTCTGCACTGCACGTTGATATTCGGGTTCGGTGTTGCTCAGCGTCTCGAGTTCGCTCGTCGCGTCCCAGGCCAGAACTTCCAGTGCGGTCGTGGAGAACTCGGTCGCCGGATCGAGCGGATGCGCTGTGTTGGCGAGCAGTACAACGACAGGCAAATGGATCAGCAGGTCGATTTCGGTACCGGCGCCTGCGCTGCCCGTGCTCACCAGAGCGCCGTCGGCCTCGACGCGGACCCCGTGAAAGAACGAGATGGACGGCGGCAGATCGCGGAGTTCGAGCCCGTTCTTCGCCGCGGCCACCGTGAACAACTCGCGGCCTGCCGGCGATTCGGAATGCAGGGCGCCGGTTCCGTACTTGGCTGCATTGACGGCCAGAGAGGTAGTCCCACAGAGTGCGTCGTGATGACCGGACGAATCGGCGACGATGGTTGCGAGCACTCGGCCCTGATCCGACAGTAATGGGTGACCCGCGCCGAGATATGCCTGCCACGGAACCTTGACCGTGTCGGCGGCGTTCAGGCGCTCCCAGGGTGCGTCGGCGCGGTAGAGCAGGATGTTGGCACAGGCCGAGCCGTCGAGATCGCGAAGCCGGAGCCGCGTGCCGCGTGCCAGCACTGCGGATGTGTAGCGTCCACCGGGAACTGTTTCGGCCCAGGTGAGTTCGACGCCCTTCGGTCCTGCTGGGACGGAAACGGCTGCGGCCTGCGAGCGTGCGTGTTCCTTGGCTGCGTGGGTGGTTGCTGTAGTCAACTCAGGCTCCGATCTGGACTGGCTTGGGATGCGCTTTTCCGCGAGGCAGGCAGGCGATGCCGACGAGAACCACGGCCACGACAGTGATCGGTGCTGCCCACTGCAAAACGGGGAATTCGCCGGTGGGATTGAAGATCTCGGCGCGTGGCCAGGACAGGTTGATCACCATCATCCCGCCGTAGAGGACTGCGAGAAGGTTCACGGGGACACCGAGTCGGCCGAGGGTGAAGAGCTTCATTCCTTCGGCATCGACCTGAACACCGCCGTGCGGCCAACCCTTCAGTCGCTGGACCAGCAGGGGCACCGTGACCATCATGTACGCGAGGTAGATCAGGACGATGCAGACGCTCGAGAGTGTTGTGAAGATGGCTGAGTTTCCGACATTGACGGCGAGCACTGCAACACAGGCAATTCCGATGAGAACCGAAGGTGCGATCGGTGTTCCGGTCTTGGAGTTCACCTTCGAGAGCATCTTGGATGCGGGTAGGCGTCCGTCGCGTGCCATCGAGAACATCAGCCGCGATGCTGCCGTCTGGATGGCCAGGGTGCAGATGAAGACTGCGATGGCCACGTCGATCAGCAGTACTGTCCCCCAGGGCGAGGTCAGGATCGAGTCGATGACGTACGGAAGTCCCAGTGTGGCAAGGTTTCCGTCCGTCAGCGAGGGTGCTGCCATCAGGGCGCCGACGATCATCAATCCGCCGCCGAGTGCGGATGCAGAGAGTGCAAGTCGAATGGTGCGGGGAGCGACACGTCGCGGGTTGTGGGTTTCCTCGGCGAGTTCACCAGCGGATCCGAAGCCGACCATGACGTACGCGGCCATGAGCCCGGAGACGATCCAGGCCCAGATGTATCCGGGCTCGGCTCCGGGGGCGCCGGTGTCCAGTACTACCTGCGGGCCGCGCTGTGCGTGAGTGAAGAAGACGAGCACCAGGGCGACGACTCCGACGATTTCGCAGGTCACCCCGATGCTGTTGATGCGCGACATCCAGTTGACGCCGATGGAGTTGATGATGGTGGTCAGCACCAGCAGAACGGATCCGAGGATGACGGCGTTGGTGGCGCCGCTCGGTGAGGTGAGTGCCGGATCGTCGCCGACGATCTGGAATCCACTCCACACGCTCGGAAGCACCACCTGCAGGGCGATCGCCGCTGCTGAGGCGGTGACGATCTGCGCGATGATCATGAACCATCCGGCGAACCAGCCGACGATCTCCCCGCCCATTCGTCTGGCCCATTGGTAGATTGCGCCCGAAATGGGATATCGCGCAGCAAGTTCCGCGAAATTGAGGGCAACCATGAACTGACCGAGAAACACGAGGGGCCACGTGAAGAAGAAGGCGGGCCCGCCGAAACTGAAACCGAGAGCGAACAGTTGGAAGATCGTCGTCAGGATCGACACGAACGAGAACCCGGCCGCGAACGAGGCGAACTTGCCCAGTGAACGGTGAAGCTGCTGTTCGTATCCCAGTTCGGCGAGATCTGAATGGTCAGTCGGAACGGCGGCGGACGGGGATGCCGGTCCTTCGGGTACGGGCAGGGTCGTCGAGCTCATGAGTGGCTCCTGAACGAGTTGGAGTGACCGCCCGTCTGCGCTGGCCGGTGCGGGGTTTCTGTCAGTTGATAGTTTTCCGCGCCGGCATGCCCCTTGGGTGACGCCCATGTATCGAACTGGTGCCCGCATGAAACAAGCATGTTTCGTCCATTTCTATCGAGTGACAGAAATTTCACCGACGGCCATTCGATGCCAGTATGGTCCGCATGACCACCGCCGGCCGACCGAGGCTCACGAACAAGAAGAGGCAGGGAGCAACAGCCCGCGACGAAATTCTCGATGCTGCCGCCGAACTCTTCACCACTCGCGGCTACACCAATACGTCGACGCGGATGATCGCCGAGGCCGTCGGGGTGCGCCAGGCATCGCTGTATCACCACTTCGCGAACAAGGATGATCTGCTCGACTCGCTGTTGAGCGGAACCGTCGACGAGCCTCTTGCCGTTGCGCGGGCGCTCCGCGACTCCGATGCTCGGCCCGAGGTCAAGATGTACGCGCTCGCCCTGTTCGACGCGGATCAGCTCGGCCGTTCGCGCTGGAACCTCGGCGCGCTGTACCTGCTACCCGAACTCCGCGACGAACGCTTCGAGACGTTCCGTGAACACCGGTACGCCTTGATGGATCTGTACGGCGAGATTGCGTCGTCGATGCTTGTCGCGCTTGGGGTCGACGCATTGCCGGGTGCGGAGGACCTGCCGTTCCGGCTCGTCGAGACCGTCGTCAACCGTCGGGCAGACGTCGAAAGTGGGCGGAGCGAGTCTGCAAGAAACTATGCACGCGTGATCGCCGAGTCCGCGGTGCGGGTTCTCGGGTGGTCCGGCTCGGTGGTGTCAGTGCATGAGCGCGCCGTAGAACTGCTGGGTCAGTGCAGATCGCTCATGTCGAGCACGAACCTGTAGCGAACGTCTCCTGCCTCCAGTCGCTCGAACGCGACATCGACCTGCGCGGACGGCATCACCTCGACATCGGCTGTGATGCAATGTTCACCGCAGAAGTCCAGCATCTCCTGCGTGTAGCGGTGCCCGCCACTTCCGCTCGAGCTCAGGGACTTTCGCCCTACCAGCAGATTCATCGTATCGACGGTCTGTGACCCGAGAAAGCCGACCGAACACAAGGTGCCGTCGAGTGCGAGACATTTCAGATACGGCGCGAGATCGTGTGCGACGGGGATGCAGTCGATGATCAGATCGAATGCTCCGGTCTGTGCATCCATCGAGTCCTGGTCGGTGGACACCACTGCTCGATCGGCACCGAGCGCGCCTGCCTCGCTCACCTTGCTGTCGGAGGTGGTGAATACCGTGACCTCGGCGCCGAGGGCATGCGCAAACTTCACGGCAAGATGGCCGAGGCCGCCGATTCCCGCGATCCCGACGCGTGTGCCTGGCCCGATATTGTGTGCGCGCAACGGTTCCCACACGGTGATGCCCGCACACATGAGCGGCGCAACGGCAGCGGGATCCAGATTCGTGGGCCGGTGATAGACGAATCTGTCGCGCACAACGTACTCGCTCGAATAGGCCCCGATCGTCGCCGTGCCGTTCACGCGATCCCGGCCACCGTAGGTAAGCGTCGGGAATTCGCGGCAAAAGTTCTCCTGCCCAGCACTGCACATATCGCAACGTCCGCACGAGTCGACGATGTTTCCGACCGCGACGGCATCGCCGACGACGAATTCGGTGACGTCGTCACCCACGAGAGTGACGGTTCCGACGAACTCGTGGCCGGGGGCGACCGGGAAGGCGCCCGAGGCGTCGGTGATCGCGTGTAGGTCTGTGTGGCAGACGCCGCAGTGACTGACCTCGACGGCTACGTCGTCGGCGCGAAGGTCTCGCCTCTCGAAGTTCCATGGCTTTAGCGGGGCACCTGCCGCGAGCGCTCGGTATCCGGTCGCTGATCGCATCTGATTGTCCTCCGTATGCTTCCAACCAACTAGTTGGTAACAGTACACCGTAACCAACTGGTTGGTCAGCTCGCTAGGCTGGCGGCCATGGGAGACGCATCGGTCACGAAAGGTCGGATACTCGACGCTGCGACCGCCGAGTTCGCCCAGTACGGGATATCGGGGGCGCGGGTGGATCGCATCGCCGCGAACGCCTCGATCAACAAATCGCAGATCTACAGCTATTTCGTCAGCAAGGACAAGCTTTTCGATGCGGTGTTCGACGACCGCGTCGACGCCGACATCGCACACATCCCGCTCGATCCGGATGACCTTGCCGGTTATGTGACGGCGCTATACGACATGTACCTCGGTGATCCCGAGTTGGTCCGCCTCATTACATGGGCGCGACTGGAACGGACACCGACGGGTGCGCTGTTCCGTCATCGCGGAGAGGACCACGATCGCGGCAACCTCGACGCCCTCGCCGACGCCCAGAAACGCGGAGTGCTCGTCGACGACATCGAACCCGAGGACATGTGGTCGATGACGATCGCGCTTGCTGCCACGTGGGCGCAAGCGGCAATCGTCCGTGCCGCCGATGCAGACGAGGACGTAGCCGTTCACAATCGACGGAAGTCAGCGCTGGCAGAAACGGCCCGCCGTGCCTTCTGCCGCATAATGACCCCGTGAGCGAACTACCGGATTGGGCCCGTGGCCTCGGATTCACCCGGCACCCCGAAGGTGGCTGGTACAGCGAGACCTGGCGCAGTGAGGTCATCGTTCCGCACAGAGCATTGCCCGACGGCTACCCGGCGCCGCGGCCTGCGGGCACGGCCATTCTCTTCCTCCTGCTCCCAGGCGAGCAGTCGGCTTGGCACACCGTCCGCGGCACCGAGATCTGGTTGTATCACCGGGGCAGTCCGGTGGTGCTCGATCTCGGCGGCAACGACGAGCGCCCAGGGACACCGACATCTCTGATCGTCGGGCCGGACATCCTTGGGGGCCAGTCGCCGCAGCAGTTCGTACCGGCCTCGCATTGGCAGCGCGCGCGGCCCCTGGGTTCCGGGGGTGATGCACCGGGCGAGCCCTCACTTGTCTCGTGCATCGTCAGCCCCGGCTTCGATTTTGCAGACTTTGCCTTGGAGCCGGCGGAACCGGCGGAGCCGTCGGAGCCGTCGGCCCGATCAGCCGATGACCGAAAAGAAATAGCGACCGATGGCTAAGAAGAAGCAGCAACCGAAGCAGCAAGACGAGGGGCCTGTTGCCGGGGTCTACGAGATCGACACCGGTACCTGCGAACTCGTGCGGGACACCCTCACCGCCGACGGCTGGACCATCGAGATCAACGGCGTGCCCAGCTCGCACATCGACGTCGATGATCCGACGCAGCTCGACTTCGAGTACATGCGATGGATGGCGGGACTCGTTGGGCACCACACCTTTCCAGGCCCGAGACTCCGTGCGCTTCACCTGGGTGGAGGCGCGTGCACTCTTGCCCGCTACTTCGCCGCGACATACCCCGACGCCCGACAGGTGGTGGTCGAACTGGACGGCAGGCTCGCCGAACTCGTACGAGAATGGTTCGACCTGCCGCGTGCGCCGCTACTGCGCATCCGTGTGGGCGATGCACGTGCCGTCACCGAGACGCTGACCCAGGACAGTCGCGATCTCGTCGTACGAGATGTGTTCGCCGGCGCCGTGACTCCGGCGCCGCTCGCCACCGTGGACTTCACCGAGCATGTGCGACGCGTACTGGCGCCCGGTGGTATCTACGTCGTCAACTGCGGAGACACACGCGATCTGACGTTGGCCAAACGCGAAGCCGCCACCATCGGCTGTGTCTTCCCGTACACCGTGATCATCGCCGATCCCGCGATGCTCAAGGGCCGCCGCTATGGCAACGTCGTCATCGCCGGAAGCGACGTACCCCTCGGCGAGGATCCAGGGTTGGCGCGTGAACTGCTCGGCGGCGCAGTACCTGCCCAGGTCTGGCTGGACGCGCAGGTGCGAACGTTCTCCCGCGATCAGAAGGTCCTGCGGGACTCCTTGTAACCCAGCGTCCATCGCTAGTGTGGACGGGTAAGAGAACAACGCGACGTTCAGGAGACCCAATGGCGATCATCGCCCTGCTCGATCTGAAGCTGAAGGCCGAGACACTCGACGACGCGAAGACAGTGCTCGGTCGTGTGTTGACCGAAACCCGTGCGTTCGAAGGCTGCCTCGGAGTCGATGTCCTCGTCGACGAGGACGACGAGACGCACTGGATCGCCTACGAGCGGTGGGAATCCGCCGAGGCCGATGCGAAGTACCGTGAATTTCGCGCTGGACCGGGCAAGACCACCGAACTCGGTCTTCTGCTCGCCGGTGCACCGGGGCTGACGAAATACACCGTCACCGACGTTTGACGGTCTGTGCAAGTAGCGGGCTAGGCGACCAGCGGCCCGTGTGGGTGAGGCGCCTCGCCACGTCCGGTGAGGAAGCCTTGCACCATATCGAATCCCAACTCGGCGGCGACGCGTAGTTCGCCCTCGGTCTCGACGCCTTCCATGATGAGGGTGGAACCGATCTCCTTGGCGAAGGCTGCGAGTGCCGCGGCGGCGGCCCGCCGAGTCGGGTCGGTGTCGATGCCGTGCACGAGTGTGTAGTCGATTTTCAGGGTGTCCGGCTTCAGTTCGACCACCTGGCGGAGGCCGGAGAAGCCTGCGCCGACGTCGTCGACCGAGATGCGGACGCCCGCTGCACGAAGGCCTTCGACGGATCGGGCGACCGACCGGTAGTCGTCCACGCGTTCATGTTCGGTGATCTCGAGATAGATCGTTCGAACGGCGATGTGGGGCCGCAACCGAGCCAGTAGATCTGTCGACCTGAGGGTGGCAGCGGAGGCGTTGATGGACACGAATGCGTCTTCGTCCAGAGTTTCCATGGTCTTCATCGCGTTGTCGATTGCCGCCAACTCCAGTCGCGGACCTATTCCGGCCAGAGTCGCATCGCGGAACCACATCAAGGGAGATCCGTGCCCGAACGGAAAACGAGACAGCGCCTCGTAACCGACCACTTTCTTCGTCGCGGTCGTGCAGATCGGTTGGAAGACAACCGTCGGCCCACCTGCTTCGATCAGGTCCGCGATTCGGTCGCGGACGAGAAGTGGATCGATCGACGGGGCCACGGTGCCGTCAGCGGCTTCGGTCTTGTTGCGGTACAGGTCGATGTCAGCGATGGCGATGAGACGTCGGAGCAGCGAACCCGTGGTGTCGCCGCGAATGAGAGTGTCGCCCGCGGATCCGACACTCGTGGTGAACGGCGGCCCCTCGAACGATTCCTCCAATGCCGACCGAATGCGGAGCTCGGCGTCGTCGACTTCGCTGCGAGTTCCGATGTGCACGCATACGAACTCGTCCCCGCCCAGACGGGACACCACCGACTGGTTCGACGCAACGTGCTTCAGCCGGCCGGCTACCTCCACCAGTACTGCATCACCGGACGGGTGGCCGTAGCGATCGTTGATCGTCTTGAACCGATCGATATCGACGACCACGACACCGATGGAGCGTGATTCGGCCTTCATGCCAGTGCCGACATGGTTGAGATCGTGGACTTCTTCGAACAAACCTCGACGATTTCGCAGACCCGTCAAAACGTCGCGTTGGGCAACCTGTGCGCGCACCCTGAGGTATCGGATGTACGGCCGTAATGCGAACGGCGCGACGAACAACGAACCGAGGGTGAGGGTCCGCGAGGCGACGGTCCACGGGTTCACGCCCGCGTCGACAGACAGGATCGCAAGGGTGAGCAACGTGATAGCGGCAAGCGCGAGGTGAACCGTCAATACTTTCGGGGACGTTCCGACGATGGCGAAAACGGCGATGACGGCGAACATCGCGCAACCGGGCATCGCGAGGAACGGTGAGTCGAAACAGGCCAGTACCAGGACGATGCTGATGTCCGCGTAGGCCACGTACATATTCGCCGTCGACCTGCTGGGCCACGATCCGATGAACCAGGCGATGGCCACCGGAATGGTCGTCGCCGATACGGAGGCGACGAGCACCGACTCCAGGGTGTTGAACTGCCCCGACGGAATCAACAGCATCCCGGAGACTCCGAACGACAAGGTCAGCAGGCCGATGAGCCCACGCCCCCACCGCTGGCCGTCAGGAACAGCCGATCCGACGCTGTCGAGATCGAAGGTGTTGAGGCCGTGGGAATCGCGGCGGCAGGAATTGACGCCGCGGTGTGCAGACCGACGGCTGGGCTGTGCTCGCGCGATCGGTCCCTCCACCGGCATAAGACCTCTCGCTAGGAACGAGCGGCGACGAAATGCCGAACTTCACATTCGCCGCGTCTGGTGGCTGGGCCGCGACCCAGCCAACAGACTTGTCGGGAAACCGTACCAGCGACCTGGTTACAGCACCTGACAATGCGCCGTTACGGGCGCAATATGTCGACCGTCAGTCGGTTCCGGACTCGAATGCTGCATGGTCGAGCGCATCGGAGTTCACCGAAGAGCCTTCCTGACTGCCCGCTGCGATGGCGGCAGCGCCGCCCGCCGGCACCTCCCCGATGAGCTCTTCGAACGCGGTGAGCTGGTGCTGCGCCGCGTACTGCTCGAGTTTGGCGCGCGAGTCCGCGATGTCGAGGTTGCGCATGGTGAGCTGTCCGATGCGGTCACCGGGGAAGAACGCCTGATCCTGGCTGCGTTCCATCGACAGCTTCTCCGGGTGGTAGCTCAGATGCGGGCCCTGAGTATCGAGGACGGTGAAGTCCTGGCCGCGACGCAAGCGCACGGTCACGCTGCCGGTCACGACATTGCCGACCCACCGCTGCAGGCTCTCGCGCAGCATCAATGCCTGCGGATCGAACCAGCGGCCCTCGTAGAGCAGACGCCCGAGTCGACGACCCTCGTTGTGGTACATCGCGACGGTGTCCTCGTTGTGGATGGCATTGAGGAGACGCTCGTACGTGATGTGCAGCAAAGCCATCGCCGGAGCTTCGTAAATGCCGCGACTCTTGGCCTCGATGATGCGGTTCTCGATCTGGTCCGACATACCGAGTCCGTGACGGCCACCGATGAGGTTGGCTTCCATGACCAGGTCGACGGGACTGTCGAAGCGCTTGCCGTTGACGGCGACGGGTCGTCCACGTTCGAACTCGACGGTGACGTCTTCGGTCTCGATGGCCACCTCGGGATCCCAGAAGCGCACACCCATGATCGGGTTGACGATCTCGAGGGACGTATTGAGGTATTCGAGGCTCTTGGCCTCGTGGGTCGCACCCCAGATGTTGGCGTCGGTCGAGTAGGCCTTCTCGGCAGAGTCGCGGTAGGGAAGGTCGCGCTGGCTCAGCCACACCGACATTTCATGGCGCCCGCCGAGCTCGGTGACGAACGCCTTGTCGAGCCACGGCTTGTAGATCCGCAGCTCTGGGTTCGCGAGCAGTCCGTAACGGTAGAACCGCTCGATGTCGTTGCCCTTGTAGGTGGATCCGTCGCCCCAGATCGACACACCATCGTCGGCCATCGCCCGGACGAGCAGGGTGCCGGTGACAGCGCGGCCGAGTGGAGTGGTGTTGAAGTACGTCTGGCCCGAGGATCGAATATGGAAGGCGCCGCACGTCAGTGCAGCCAGGCCCTCCTCGACGAGCGGTTCGCGGCAGTCGACGAGACGGGCCTGTTCGGCACCGTACGCGAGGCCGCGTGCGGGCACATCGGAGAGGTCAGGCTCGTCGTACTGGCCGATATCGGCGGTGTAAGCGTAGGGAACAGCGCCGTGTTCACGCATCCATGCGACGGCGACTGAGGTGTCCAAGCCGCCCGAGAATGCGATGCCGATGCGTTCACCGACGGGAAGTTCATGCAGTACCTTGGTCACGCCAGCATGGTATCCGTCGATCAGCTCAGTGAGAAAACTGCCTAGCCCGTCAGACCATGTCCTTCTCGGTCAGCCAGCGCAGGGTCGGCCACCCACAGAAGACCGGCAGCCAGCAGGTCAGCACTCGGTACAGCAACACCGACGGCACGGCGACACTCGCGGGAAGTCCGAAGGCGGCGAGCCCACCGATCAGCGCAGCTTCGACCGCGCCGACGCCGCCGGGGGTCGGCGCGGCGGAGGCAAGGGTGCCGCCGATCATCGTGACTACGGTGACAGTGACGAACGTGGTGCCGCCGCCGAACGCTTCGATGCTTGCCCACAGCGCCAGTGCGGCCCCGAGAGTGGTTGCTGCGCAACCGAGAACGATGATCGAGAATCGCTTCGGATCCTTGGCCAGATCGCCGAGTTCGCCGAACACTTCCTTGAGTTGCGGACGAACGGCGTTACGCAGCCACCGTCGAAGCGTCGGTACGAACAGCACCGTCCCGACGATGCCGAGGGCGACACCGGCGATCAGGTACAGCACCGTCGGGTCGGGAACGAAATGTGCGAGATCCGCCGACGTGCCTGCGACGACGGAGAAGAAGATCAACAGACTCAGGTGCGTGATCACTTGAACCGACTGTTGCAGAGCCACCGCGGCGGTCGCGCGCACCGCCCCGAGCCCGCCTTTCTGCAGGAAGCGCACGCTCAGCGCAAGACCGCCGACGCCTGCCGGCGTGGTGGTGGCTGCGAACGTGTTGGCGACCTGCATGATCGTCAGATTCTTGTAGCTCACGAGCCCTGATGCACAGGCCCACAGCGCCGCGGCGGCGCCGACGTAGGTCAGGCCCGACACAGCGAGCCCGAGCAGCGCCCACGACCAGTTCGCGCTGCCGAGTTCGGTGACGAAGGTCGGCACCGCACTGATGAACGGGTACGCGACGTAGACCAGGCCGATCAGCAGGACGAGCTGAATGATCTGGTTGCGTGTGAACCTGGTGACCTGCTCGGTCTGGATCTTCTCGGTGCCGGTCTGATTCACGACCTCGTCGCGCACGGCCTTCATGATGCCGCGGCCGTCGGGGACCGATTTCAGCACTCGCGTTGGAATCGCACTCTTGGTGAGCCGCCCTGCCGCAGTGATCACGGTGTCCTCGCCGAGGGTGTCGAGTGCGATGCGCACGGCCCGTTCCTTGCCGAACACCGCAGAGGTGGAGATCAGCAGCTGCGCTACGTCGGATTGCATCTGTGCAACCGATGCACCGAGTTCGGCGTAGGAGAACCCACCGAACAATGCTGACCCATTGTTGTCTCGGATCTCGGCGGTACGAAGGTCGCCGTGCGAGATCTGGTTCTCGTGCAGCGTCTGCACCCCGTTCCAGATGCTTCTTGCCAGCGAATCCGGCGTGGACTCGTCGACAGCTGCGCCGAGGGGCGCGGTGTGTGCGTACAGGGCCCACCCTCGCTCGAGGGCGGACACAGCCAGTGGCTTACTGCTGGCGATGCCCAGGTCGCCGATCGCGATGCCCATCAGCGCCCGATGCTCGACGGCTCGCCGCATGGATGCATGTAGTGGAACGAACTCCTCGCTGCGGAACGACAACCACCGCCACACCTGCCGGAGGGCGCCGCCGCTGCGCTGATTCTGGCCGTACATCTCGACGACGATGTCCGGTTCGGTGCCCTCGGCGGTGACCGACAGGACGAGGGGGCCTGGCCCTGCAGGCCTCAGCACCGTGAACGAGGTGACCGCATGTCCACGTCCGGCCAACAGGCGAGCTGCGGCATCCAGCGGGACCTCGAGCGCGGGGGTGCCCACCACCAGAACGATCAACGCTCCGACACACCACCCGACCGACAACCCGAGGAGCGACCGGGCCGGAACAACGGTGCTGACGAACAGGTGAATGGGGACGAAGGCCAGAAGGAGGAGCCACCACACCCGTCGCCACCGAGAAGGGAGCCATGGTCCGGAGACGGTGAGCACCGCGGCGAGCATCGCGATCCAGCGGGAATCGTCGAGGAACTGAGAAAGAAAAGTGTCGAGTCTGTCCGGGACGTCGAGATGCCATGCCGGGGTGGAGATGCCGGTGCCTGTGATCGACAGTGCGAGTCCGGCGATCAGAGCAGCGGATGCATACCCCGCGAGAAGTTTCCACTTGCGACCGGCGATGAGCCCGATCAGGATGCCGAACGGTAGGGCCAGTATTGCGACGCCGTACAGAAGGTATACAAGGTCCGACTGGTCGGGGCTGAGCACTCCGACGATATTGGAGACCGATGTTTCCAGCGCGTCCCATTGGTTGCGGGTGATGAGTGAACCCCCGACGACCGCGGCGAGCAGAATGACGGACAACACCACGCGCAGAATGTCGCTCGTGCGGCGGACAAGTGGTTGCAGCAGACGTCCCGTCACCGGAATTTCACGCCCGTCAACCCGCATGTTGTTTCTGTTCTTTCGGTCTGCTGTCAAGGGGCGTCGGCAGACGCGCCAGCGTCAACCTACCGCGCCCGCCCTATTTGTCTCGAGAGCCGTGTTCATCTCGAGAGCCGTGTTCATCTCGAGAGGCCCGTTCATCTCGCGAGCCTGCGTTGCAGCTCGTTCCGCACCGCAGGCCACTCGGAGTCGAGAATGGAGAACACGACGGTGTCGCGCAGGGAGCCGTCGGGCATGCGTTGGTGGTTACGGAGGACGCCGTCCTGTTTCGCGCCCAGATTGGCGATCGCCTCCCGTGACTGCATGTTCATCCAGTGAGTCCTGAATTCGACTGCGATACAGTCCAATTCCTCGAACGCGTGCGTGAGCAGTAGCAATTTGGACGCGGTGTTGGTACCACTGCGATGTGCCGATGCGGCGTTCCAGGTGGAACCGATTTCGAGGCGTCGGTTTGCGGCATCGGCGTTCGTGTAGGTGGTCATGCCGATTATCTGCCCGGTGTCCGCGCGACGCACAGTGAAGGGAAGCATGGATTGGGCGTCGAGCAGCCCAAGCCTCCGGTCGATCTCCGCGGCCATGTCCGCCGGCTGCGGCACCGCCGTGTACCAGAGTTTCCACAGTTCGCCGTCGCGGGCAGCGTCGCACAGGCCCTCTAGGTGGTCGTGGTGCAGCGGTTCCAAGGTGACGACGTCGTTGGTCAGGGTCGTCGGGCGCAGGAAGGTCACGAGCGCGACGATACTTCAGTAGTGTGCCGCGACTGTTCGCTCGCGGGCGAGCCTGCCCGGACGAGAAGTGTGGCGGCGACGGCGGTCAGTGCGACAAGTGCGGCAAGAATCCCGACCACTGTGTGGAAGGCGTCGGCGTACTCGTGCGGAAATCCTGGCAGCCCGGCGGCGGTGGCGTCGGCGCGTGGGCTGCCCGGCATCGAGGCATGAACGAACAGCCCCAGCAGCCAGGCGTACCCGGCGACCAGTATCGCCTCGCCTCCGATGCGGAAGAGGTTGAGCAGGCCCGCCGCGGTGCCACTGAGCTCGGCTGGGACCGATGCGAGTGCTTCGCCATCGACGAGACCGATCGGCAGTCCGAATCCGAGCCCGACGAGCGCCATCGGCACCAAGATCCACCACAGTGACATATCCGGCCGAAGCGCGAGCATGCCGAGATCGCCGACCACCAGTGACGCGAGGCTCAGATGGACGACCGTCGTTGGGTGAATCCTTCCGGTGCTGACCGCTTTCGCGACGACGGCCGGAGCTGCCAGAACCGGTGCAGTCATGGCGAGCATCAGCAGGCCCGCTGACCCCGGCCCCATTCCTGCAATGCCGCTGAGCGCGCCCGGCAGGTAGGTCAGCAGTGTGACGAAACCGATCGCGCCCGCAACCGGCACGAGGCAGAGGCCGAGGAACCTCGGGTTGCGGAGCAGGGAGAGGTCGAGGATCGGCGTCTTTCCGGTTGTGTTGTCGCGCGGGGGTTTGATCGCGGGTAGCGCGGCGGTTCCGCCGAAGGCGACCGCCAGCACCGCTGCCTGGGCGAGAAATACTCCACGCCAACCGATTCCGCCGACAAGCGCACCGGCGATGGTGGGACCTAGTGCGAGGCCGAGTCCGTTGACAGTTCCGAAGGCGGCGAATGCCTTCCCTCGCGCCGCGCCGGAGTAGGCGTTCGACAGGATCGACGTGGAACCCACCAGCACCGCCGCTGCTCCGACGCCTGCCAGGATCCGGGCGCCGTCCAGGACCGCCAGCGAGGGCGCCGCTGCGCTGAGAACGCCGGCGATACCGGTCACCGCGATCCCGATGCAGAACGCATTCTTGTGCCCGATCCGATCCGATGTCGCGCCCCACACGATTGTGAACAGAGCGAATGCGAGGTTGAACCCGTTGACAACCCACTGCAGCGGTCCCGGGCTCTCGCCCAGGTCGCGCGCGATCTCCGGTAGTGCGATAGCGGTCCCGGCAATCGACATCGGGATGACGAACTGCGCCGCCAGTACGACGGGCAGGATGAACTTGGAAGGCCGAGAGTCTGTAGGACGCTGAGTAGGCATCGGTTCCCCCTAGGTACGATGAGTGTCGTATCTAGAAGAGCAGAGATCCAGGTATGATGCAAGTCGTACCTTAATGCGGCTGCGCCGCACGTGAGCGGAAATACGTCCCAGGCGACGTATTTCCGCTCACATGCGACGACGTCGCCCGTACCGAACAGGACCGACATGGCAGACGAAAACGGGCATCCCGAGCTATCGGAAATGGAGCTCGGCAAGGTGATGTCGGCGCTCGCCGACCCGCTTCGCCGAAAGGTCGTCACCGAACTGGTGGGCGATGCCGATGGCGCCGAGCGTACGTGCATGTCCTTCGAGCTCGGAGTCACCAAATCGACTCTGACGCATCACTTCCGGGTCCTACGCGAAGCGGGCCTGGTGTTCCAGGTCGACCGCGGGAACAGTCGGAAGGTGACTCTGCGTCGGCGCGAGCTGAACGACCGTTTCCCCGGGCTGTTGGATCTGATCGCGAACGAGAGCCCGTAAATCGCTGGCGCCGTTCTCGTCCCCCGGTTAGCGTCGAAGCCGTGCACATTGCCATGATCGGATGTACCGCGCCGAGCCACATCTATCCCTCGCTCGGACTGATCGCCGAGCTGGTGAAGCGCGGGCATCGAGTCACCTACGCGGTGGGCGCGTCGATGGTCGATGTCGTAGAACCTGCTGGTGTCGAGGCTGTTTCGTTCGACTCGATATTGCCGCAGGGTGAGTCCGCCTGGCCCGAGGACCCAGCATCGGCAATGCGTGTGTTTCTCGACGAAGCCATTGGATCGTTCCCGGTTCTCACTGCGTTCTACGACGAGAATCGCCCCGATCTTCTCTTGTACGACATCGGCGGCCTCGCTGCTCCGGTTCTTGGAGTTCGGTACGACCTGCGTGCAGTGCAGCTATCGCCGACCTTGGTTGCGTGGGATGGTTACGAGGTGGACATGGGCGAGATGCTCGTGTCGATTCGTGAGTCCGATGCGGGCCGCGCGTATCACTCCGCGTACGCACAGTGGTTGCAGGACAATCGGATCGAAGTAGATCCTTGGGACTGGATCTCGCACCCGAGTGAAGTGCTGTCGCTGATTCCGCGGGCGATGCAACCCAACGCCGAACGGGTTCCCGATTCCGTGCAGTTCGTCGGACCATGTCTCGACCCTGCGCGGCTGGCAGATTCGTGCTGGACAGCTCCGCCTGGTGAGAAGAAGGTTCTGTTCGTCTCGTTCGGCACCGGTTTCAACGAGCGGCCGGACTTCTACCGAACGTGTATCGCGGCCTTCGGGGAGTCGAGCGGTGCGGCCAGTTCATGGCACGTGGTGATCGCAGTCGGACACCGAGTGGATATCGGCTCGCTCGGCGAGATCCCGCCCAACATCGAGATCTATCCGCAGGTCCCGCAGCTGGCGGTGCTCGCGGCGTCGTCGGCGTTCGTCACACATGCCGGGATGGGCGGCTGCACCGAAGCACTGTGGTTCGAGGTGCCGACCGTCGCTGTACCGCAGGCCGTGGACCAGTTCGGCAACGCAGCACTGCTCGAAGAACTCGGCGTCGGTGTCCAGTTGGCAGACGGCGATGTCACTGTCGACGGCCTCCGCGGCGCTGTGCAGACGGTCGCGAATTCGGGGCAGATCAGGGCACGGCTCGCCGAGGTGGGAGCCGAGGTGCGTAGCAACGGCGGGATCGAGAAGGCCGCCGATGCTGTCGAGCTCAGGCTTTCAGCACGCTGACGCTCAGTTTTCCAGAACGCTCACGCTGAGACCGTAGGGGAGGAATCGCACCTTGCGGGCAGTGTCGGTGTTGTCCTTGTGAGCCCGCAGCGCGTCGAGTTCGGAGGCGAAAACCTGATCGATGGTCGCTGTCCCTGCGTCGTCGACGATGTAGATCGCCCACACGCCGTCGCCCTTCGCGCCCGTCGTCTCGGTTTCGGGAGCTGCAGGGGATTGCTTCGGCTTGGGAGCGGCAGCCTCACCGAAGAAGGCGCCCCATGGCCCGATGGCGCCGGATTGCCCGATGAATTTGCCTACCTGATCGACGACGTCACGGAGTCCGTCGCTCGCTTCCTTGGCGATGCGATCGAAGTCTTCGGGGTCGATGTTGAACGGTCCGTTGTTGGTCATCACTCCATAGTGCGCCTGCTCGCGCTTTATTGCTTTCGATGAACTCGCTAGTGCTTTTGATGAACTACTGCTGCAGCCGGGAGCCGATGGTGGTGTGCAGGGCCCGCAGGCTGTTCTGCCCGAGACTCACCGTCTGGGACTCGATGTGCCGCAGCAGGTGGCCGTCGTCGAGTACCTTCTCGCTGGACTGAATGAGTACGGTTCCGGCGCCGGTGAAGTCGAACTGCCGTTCTTCGCCGCTGTTGGCGCCGAGGAATCCGCGGGCCGCGCCGAGGAAGTTCTGCATCCAGCCCGCGTCGAAGTGATGGCTCGGTGACGGGCAATCCGCCCAGCCGACGAGAGCCTCGGGGTCGATTCGCAGCGGCGGCTCGGCGAACATCACCGTACCGTTCGACGACGCCAGGAACTTGCCGGTGCCGAGGAGTGTCAAAAAGCCGGGAACGATGGACTGCTTGAGATCGAGGGTGGGCTCGAAGGCCAAGAGGTTCGAGGCGCGAATCGTCAGGTTCCCGCTGTCGAGGTCGTAGGAGTTGATGTTGAACCCGCGGTCGCCGAGGATCAGCTTGCCTTGGCCCTGCGCGAGTACCCAGTCGTTCGAGTACAGCGGCGACGAGAATCGAGCCGCGACAATGGCGGGCATCGACGTCTGCCCGAGCGGTTCGAATCGAACGTTGCCGTAATAGGCGATCATTGCGCCCTTGGATGTGAACCAAGGCTGACCTGCGAGTTCGACGCAGAAGGCGTAGTCGTTGCCCGGGACGTTGTCATTGATCGGCAGCGTGTGCGGGGTGTGGATCTCCACAGGAGTAGCGCCTGCGGAATGACCGGAATTCAGGCTCATTCTTCGTCGTCCCTTCAGAACTTCTGCTCGGAGGCTTGGACCCACACGGTGCCCACACCGGTCATCTTCAGCTGGATCGCTTCGCCGCTACCGCGACCGACAGCCTCACGCCAGCCGACGTTTGCCGAGATGTCGACAGTGATGTTGCCGAGGTGGCAAACGTAGGCCTGCGGGTCCACGACGACCTGTGGGTGTTCGGGCCCGACCTGAAGCGCAATCGCTCCGCCGTGGGAGAGCACCGCGACGCTCCCCTGGCCGGTGAGCTGTGTTGTGAACAGACCTTGGCCCGTCATCGCGCCGCGGACCGCGCCGCGCACACCCCCTTGCGAGGTGAGAGCGACGATCGAACTCTGCAGGTAGCCCTCGTGCACCAGAAGCCGATCGGCCTCGACCGTCAGCATCGACGAACCATCGAGTTCAATCACCTCGACGTACAGACCGGCGTGACCGTAGAAGACCTCACCCTGACCCTCCGCGGCCATCATCGCGACGTGTTCACCGGACATCATCCGGCCCGCCATCCCCGCGACGCCACCCACTGTGACCCCCGACCGCCCGCCGGGCGCAGCGCCTGCGGATCCCCCCATCGAATGCGGGATGAAGTGGACGTCGCCGGTGTAGTAGAGCATCGACCCCTTGCGTGCCAACACGTTCTGACCCGGCGCGAGAGTCGACTTGACGACTTTGCTGTTGACGAGTTCGAGCGGCATGTCAGCGCTCCTGGGGTTGGATGTAGACGACGCCTTGGCCGTCGAAACGGAGCGAGAACGCCTCGCCGCTGCCGCCGCCGATGGCGGAACGCCACGTGACATCGGTGACGAAGCTCTGGTTCAACTGACCGCGGTGCGCGACGAATGCGTCGGGGTCGACGACGAGCGGGTACTGCGGATCGACGGCGAGCGCGATCAGCGGACCACCCGCCGACAGCAGAGCAACCGAGCCGCTGCCGCTGACCACGGTCGTGAACAGTCCCTGCCCCGAGGTCGCACCGCGGAGCCCGGAGAATTTGACCTCCGTTTTGAGCGCCCCGGTCAGCGCGAGAAGCTGTGATGCTTCGACGTGCATCGAATCGTTGGCGAGTTCGACGATGGTGATGTCCTGCGCGTCGACGGCGAAGTAGACGATGCCCTTGCCGGAAACCTCCATGAGAGAGAGGGATTCGCCGGTAGCCCTCTGTTTGAGGGCGGCGCGCAAACCTCCGCCGCCGCCCATTCCTGCGTGTTTGAAAGCAACATCGCCTTCGTACGCGACCATCGATCCAGAAATCGCACGCAGCGAATCGCCCTGCGGTGATCCCTGGTTTAGATTCGCGACGAGCACCCGGTGCCCGTTGGTTGTCAGCTGAGCCACGGGGGAACTATGCCACGCGTCGCACGAGTGTGCCAGGTTGATGATGGCTGGGCGGAAAACGGACAGGGCGGAAAATCGGACAGGGCCGCAGGGAACGGATGAGTTCCCTGCGGCCCGGTCTGCCCAGCGATCAGACGAGCGGCTTCAGAGCCTTACCGGCGAGTTCGACGACTCCCGGCTCGTGGCCGTTGGTGATCAGGTTGATGATGATGCCGTCGACGCCCTGATCGAGCACGCGCTTCTGTACCTGCTCGGCGACATCGTCCGGTGTGCCGCAAAAATGCCGGTCGGTGGCCTTCGCTCTGTCGTCGTCGGACAGGTCGGACAGGTTGACGCCGTTGGAGAGCAGGTAGTCGCTCTGCAGCTGCTTGGCCTTGTCGCCGTCCTCGTCGAGAATGACGAACGCGAGGAAGCTGGTCTCTAGGTCCTTCGGGTCTCGGTCGACTTCCTCGCACCGAGCTTCGAGCGCCTTGATCTTGCGCGGCAGTTCGCTTGCATCGCAGATGATGTTGAGATGATCGGCGAACTGTGCCGCCAGACCGAAT
Source organism: Rhodococcus sp. G-MC3 (assembly GCF_030063335.1). Classification (GTDB taxonomy): domain Bacteria; phylum Actinomycetota; class Actinomycetes; order Mycobacteriales; family Mycobacteriaceae; genus Rhodococcoides. The sequence goes on from NZ_JASISW010000007.1 coordinate 233,575, forward strand.
GTCTTCTTCTCGCCGCCGCCGCCGAGCATGATCGGCAGATCGTCACGGATGCGGGGCTCGTTGATGGCGTCCTCGACCTGGTACCAGAGGCCGTCGAACGTCGGGCGCGTGCCGCGGAGCATCGGTTCGATGATCTGCAGCGCTTCGTCGAGTCGTTCGAACCGGTCGGTGAAGGTGCCGAACTCCAGGCCGAAGCTCTTGTGCTCGAGCTCGAACCAGCCTGCACCGATACCGAGGATCGCGCGGCCTCCACTGACCACGTCGAGGGTGGTGACGGTCTTGGCGAGGATCGCGGGATTGCGGTAAGTGTTTCCGGTGACGAGGGCCGAGAGCTGGATGGTGTCGGTGGCCGTGGCCAGGGCGGACAGCGCCGAATAGGCCTCGAGCATCGGCTCGTCGGGCTTGCCGATCCCGGGCAGTTGGTAGAAGTGGTCCATGACGAACGCGGTGTCGAATCCCGCGGCTTCGGCCTCGCGCGCCTGCGCGATGACCTTGGGGAACAGGTCCTTTACGGAGCCTGAGTAGCTGAAGTTGGGCATCTGGTAACCGAGACGAATAGTCACCTGGTCAACGCTACTCCCGTCGGTGATGTGTGCCACCTGGACGTAGTGACTATGCCGCGCTAAAGTCAGGCTAGCTATAGTTTACTGGAGCCAGAGGAAGGGATCTTTGCTCATGTCTTCGAATATTGGACGGTCACACACATTCGGACGCGACGCGGTCATCGTCGAAGCAGTACGGACGCCGGTCGGCAAAGGCAAAGCGAGCGGCGCACTGCACGGTGTACACCCCGCGGATCTGCTCGCGCACAGTCTGCGGGCCATCGTCGAGCGAACCGGAATCGACCCGGCGCTCATCGACGACGTCATCACCGGCGCGGTAACCCAGGTCGACGAGCAAGCGTTCAACATTGCACGTACAGCGTTGCTCGCCGCGGGATACCCGGAGTCGGTGCCGGGCACCACCGTCGACCGGCAGTGTGGAAGTAGCCAGCAGGCAGTGCATTTCGCGGCACAAGGGGTAATGTCCGGTGCCTACGACATCGTCGTCGCGGCCGGTATCGAATCGATGGGCAGGGTGCCGATGGGTTCGAACATCAGGCCCGGCGCAAACCCTCGTGGCGTTGCGTTCGCCGAGCGATACTCCGAAGGATTGATCGCCCAAGGCCACAGCGCCGAATTGATCGCGGCCAAATGGGGATTCGACCGAACGGCGCAGGATGAATTTGCGCTGAACAGTCACGCCAAGGCCTACGCCGCTGCGACCGGAGGAAGGTTCGTCAAGGAACTCGCGCCGCTGCTCGAACTCGATCACGACGAGATCATCCGCAGCGGTGGGACTCTCGAGTCGATGGCTGGTTTGACACCTTCATTCGTTTCCGATGCTGTTGCACAGCGCTTTCCGCAGATCGACTGGTCGGTCACCGCGGGGAACAGTAGCCCCCTCAGCGACGGGAGCGCCGCCTTGTTGATCACCACCAGTGACGTCGCGGCTCGGTTGGGTCTGCGCCCGTTGGCGCGTTTGCACAGCTTCGCGGTGGTCGGATCGGATCCGCTGTACATGTTGACCGGCGTCATCCCCGCCACCGAGAAGGTGTTGCAGCGTGCCGGTCTGCAGCTGAGCGACATCGACCTGTTCGAGGTCAACGAGGCGTTCTCATCGGTGGTGCTGGCGTGGCAGAAGGAGACCGGCGCCGATCCGACGAAAGTCAACGTCAACGGCGGTGCCATCGCGATCGGGCATCCGCTCGGTGCCAGCGGCGCACGCATCATGACCACGCTTGTCAACGCAATGGAACAGAACGACGCGCGGTACGGGCTGCAGACGATGTGTGAAGCAGGTGGGCTGGCCAACGCGACGATCCTCGAACGGATATAGCTCCAGCGGATCAAGATACCCGGTGCAGGGTTGGGGAATCGGGTGAACAATCGGCCTATGCCGACACTCGATCTGACCCGCCCACCGTTCTCCGGATTTGCCGTCGACGATATCGACGCAGCGCGAGCGTTCTATGCCGACACGCTCGGGCTCACTATCGTCGACGGCGAGATGGGGCTCCTCCACCTCACGCTCGACGAGTCCCACGAGGTGCTGATCTACCCGCGCGATGGACACGTGGCCGCCCCGTACACAATTCTGAACTTCCCCGTCGCCGACATCGAGACCGCGGTGGACACGCTCATCGCGAAAGGCGTTGTATTCCAGCAATACCCGGACATGGGCACCGACCAGAAGGGGATCTTCCGTCACGGTGGACCACTCATTGCCTGGTTCACCGACCCAGCAGGCAACGTGTTGTCGGTACTGCAAGCCTGATCAGGCCGTCGGAGTTCCCTGTTCGAGCGTGACCGTCTGTTCCTGGCGGTCACCTTCTGTGGTCACCCACTGCAGGCGGACGATGTCCCCTGGTTCGCGTCCGACCATTTCCTCGGCGAGTTCGTCGGACGTCCGGACCGGTCTGTCGTCGAACGCCACGATCACGTCCCCGCTCTCGAGGCCGGTGCGCATGGCCGGCGAACCGTATTCGACGGATGCGACTGCTGCGCCCTCGGACGGACCCGCGCTCCGGAAGGTCGAGACGTCTCGCACCGAGACGCCGAGATAGGGCGTCGGGCCGACATGTACTGTTCCGTCGGATCGACCCGTTCTGACCTGCGCGACGACGGCCATAGCGGCATCGATCGGGATCGCGTACGCCTCGGGAGCCTGTGTCTGTCGCGCGTCGTCGGAGAGACCCGCTGCGTCGACGCCGACGACGTTTCCCCAGGCATCGACCAGCGGTCCGCCCGAATCGCCTGGCCGAACGTCGGCATCGATCTGGATCACCCCGGTCAGTTCGTTCGTCGATCCGTCGACCGAGTTCTGTGCGGTTATGGTCTTGTTCAGCGCAACGACCTTGCCTGGCGCCGGCACCAGAACTCCCCCGCCCGAGGCATTTCCGATTGCCGTAACCGAATCCCCGACGCCAAGTTCCGTCGAGGCACCGAGCGTCGCCACCGGCAGGTCGGATGCGGTGGCGAGTTGGAGAACCGCGAGATCGCGAGATTTGTCGTACCCCAGAACCGAAGCGTCGTAGATCAGGCCGTTGCCCATGTGTACGGCTGACACTGCCGCGGCCTGCTCGACCACGTGAAAGTTGGTGACCACGAGACCTTCCGGTGCGATGACGAAGCCGGTCCCGGCGACACCGGTAGGTCCCCAGTCGGCGGAGATTGTCACGACGATCGGATCGACCTGCTCCGCTATCTGCTCCGGGCTCAGCGGCGGCGGAGGGGGTGGGGGCAGCGCGACGACTGCAGGTGCAGGAGTCTCGACGAGCAATCCCGGCGCAAGAGGTACGAGGGGCGCAGCCAGCGCGGACACAGCAAGCGTCGCCGCTACGAGAAACGCCGCCCGGCTGGTCGCCTGCATAGGTACCGATTATTGCCTGCGGCCCGCAGTCCTGTGTAGATCGGGGTGATCCGGGAGCAGCGGATGGTCTGCGCGCCTGCGCCGAGACGTGGGTCAGGCGGCGTGGTCAAGGTCTCCGCGCGCGAGATGCCACCCTGGACATGGCTGTGCGTCGCCGCAGGTGTGTCTTTCTGCGTCGCAGCTGGCCGGTGTAGCTGTGTGGCTGTGATCTGCCGGCATGCGCCGGTTCTAGGGCCCTCCGGGCTCGGGTCCGCCGGTATCGCCTGGCCCTGGTGATTGATCTGCAGGGCTGGGGTCAGGGCTAGGGTCAGGACTAGGGCCGGGGATGCCTTCGGTGCCTGGTGCGGCGGGGTAGATGTATTCGTTCGGGTGGTGATAATGGTTGACCACACCAGTTCTGGTGGGATCCAACGTCACCGGTGGATGCCACAGTGTCCGCCCCGGGTAAGGATGATCAGGTCCGGCTTTCGTGGTCGCCCAGTCGTTCTCGGATGAGCCGACGAGTCGGTGGTGCATATCGCAACCGAAGGTGAGCGAGGCGATATCGGTACCGCCCCCAGCACCCCATTCATCGATGTGATGAACCTGCGACCAGGTCGCGGGACGGGTGCACCCCGGGAACGTGCAGCCACGGTCGGAAGCGATCAGCACGATCCGCTGATCCGCGGAGGCGATGCGTCGGGAACGCCCCAAGTGCAGCGCCCTGCCGTCGTCATCGAAAATCGCCAGATAGTGATGAGCATGCGCAGCCATCCGGATCGCATCACGCATCCGCACCAAAGACCCGGTCGCGGTGACGGCGTACCCGGTGGCGGCTTCGAGATCGGCGAGGGTCATCGTGAGCACCGCGGTGACCGGTAATCCACGGTGGGTACCGAGCTGCCCGGAAGCGAGCATCTGCCGGACGATGACTTTCAGAGCATCGTGCTGACGCCGTCCTTGGCTGCGGTGATCACGTTCGGCGCGGCGTGCAGCATCGGCATCGGCGTCGTTCACCGAATCCCGATCACTGTCAGGGTCGCTCTCACCGTCAGTGTCAGTGTCATCCGGACTGGGGCTGTCGCTGTCGAACAACGACGGATCCGGTAGGTCGGCGCCGGTGTTCCCCGAGCCCGAACCGCCAGGCTCACCCGGACCTGAACCCGAGCCGCCGGTCGCCCCGCCGGTCGCCCCGTCCGCTGGGCCGTCCGCGGGGTTCTCTGCTGGGTCATCGGCTGGATCATCGACGACAGGCTTGTCGTCAGCGGGATTGCACATCCCTGGTTTCGCCCACTTCGCGAACGCCGCCTCCAGATACGCCCGCGTCTCGGCGTCGACGACGAACGTGCCCTTCGACAACCCGTCCTCGCCCTGATCGCTGAACTTGAAGAAGCACCGATTCGCGACCTGCTCCTCGTCGACAAGCTTTCCGTCGGGATCGAGAGTGTCGAAAAGCCGCTTGGCGGCCGCATCGAACTCCTCCGGACCCAACTGCCGCGCCAACTCCGCCAACTGCCGATCGGCGTTCTCCCGGGTCTCGATGTCGATGTCGCGGCTCAGGCTGGTGAAAAACTTCTTGACGATGATCTGATGTTCCTCGTCGAGGACACCATCCGCGGCGGCAGCGGCGGTCGCCGCATGCTCCGGGGCCAGTCGCTCCCCGGACATCGCCGAGCGGTGACCGAAGTGGTTCGCAAGCCGGATCCGCTGCCCCGCACGTTTCGAGGAAAACCGCATCAAACTCGACAGTGCATACGGGACCGAACCGGGGATGTCGTCGAGACCGTGCTGGGCGATGACATCAGCGATCCAGGTGTGCGAAAACCCGAACAGGGCCCGGTGCACCGCCTCGGCACGTACCAGCAGAGCACGCCGATCGGAATTGCACAGTACGACGTTGTCGATGCGGCCGAGGATCTCGACCTGCTCCTCGATGATCGCGACGACCTTCGCGAGATAGGCAGCCTCGATCACCGGCACCGACGGATCAACCGCCTCAGCCGGTTCGACACCCGAATCATGCCCGGCGGCAGTGTCGAACGGATCGCACGCCAACGGAAAGCTCTCGAACCACCGCGCGAACTTTTCTACCTCGAACTCGGCATCGGTCGGCGACAGTTCGCACGGCGAATGCAGATTCTCGAACCAATCCTCGGAATCGCCCCAGTGCCGTTCGGGATCGAGAATAGACAACACAGCATCCGCTGTGTCGGTCACCCCTGCGTGCTCGTCCCCCGAATCCATACGACAAACATAACCCAAATCCAGGCAAATGTCGAACACATGTTCGAATAAATCTGAGCTACGAGGACAAGCGCTCCGGTGTCTCGCGCTCGATGCCGTCCAATGGCTGGTTGATCTCGGCCCACACCGCGTCGAGCGAGAGTCCAACAACAGCGGCGATGGCCGCGATGGTCGGGAAAGCTGGGGTGGCAACGCGGCCCGACTCGATTTTTCGGAGTGTCTCCGGCGAGACTCGGGCGTCGAGCGCAATTTCGAGCATCGTCCGATCGCCTCTGGCGCGACGCAGCAGGGCGCCGAGGCGTCGTCCGCGCTCGACCTCGGCAAATGTGAGTGGCAACCTGACCATGAGTCCGATACTAGTACGGGATAGTTTGGCCGGTATAGTTATTGGATCGCTACAACAGACCGAGGAAGGCACCGCATGATCGAGATTCTGAACCCCGCCCAGCTGGACCGAGCACGGGAGACAGGTGCCCTGGTCGGTCATATCCTTCACACTCTGAAAGAGAAGTGCACGGTCGGCACCAACCTCCTCGAGATCGACCGCTGGACCCAGGAAATGATCGTCGACGCCGGCGCGACCTCCTGCTACGTGGACTACGCACCGTCGTTCGGCCGCGGCCCGTTCGGCCACTACATCTGCACAGGCGTCAATGATGCAGTGCTGCACGGGCTCCCGCGCGACTACTCCCTCGTCGACGGCGACCTGCTGTCCCTCGATCTCGCCGTAGTCCTCGGTGGGGTTGCGGCCGACTCCGCGATCAGCTTCATCGTCGGCGACACAAAGCCTGCAGAGAGCGTCGCGATGATCGACGCGACCGAACGCGCGCTTGCTGCAGGGATCGCAGCAGCAGGCCCCGGAACTCGCATCGGCGACATTTCCCACGCCATCGGATCGGTTCTGGGCGAGGCGGGTTATCCGATCAATACGGAGTTCGGTGGCCACGGCATCGGGTCGACGATGCATCAGGACCCGCACATCTCCAACACGGGACGCCGAGGCCGTGGGTACAAGCTGCGCCGCGGGCTGATGCTGGCATTGGAGCCGTGGGTCATGGCTGATACCGCTGAGCTCGTCATCGACGACGATGGTTGGACGCTCCGAAGCGCAACCGGCTGCCGTACCGCGCACAGTGAGCACACGATCGCTATCACCGACGACGGAGCAGAGATCATCACCGCCGCCAAGCGCTGAAAGCAGCCGATGCGCGCTGCTCATCCAGGGAACAGGGTGACGGACTCGATGTCGAGACCACTTGGCGCGAACCGAACGAAGACGACGCCGTTGCCCGTGGATCTCTCGACGGTCGCACTCACCGTCCGGCCTGCCGCGATGAATTTGCGGTAGGACCCGCTCAGGCTCTCGCGCGAAATGGGCTCGCCGGAAGCAAGTTCTACTTCCAGCGTCCCGTCGCCGTCGAGAGCCGACTGTGCTGCACGCTTCCCTTCCTCGCCGACGCCTTTCAGTCCGCGCATGAAACCGAGCGCCCCGCCGAATCCTTGGTTTCCGATCAGCTGCGGCGTCAGCTTTGCGGACGCGGTCAACCCCGCCATTCCTGCGCCGAGCAGCCCTCTGATCATCTTCGCGAGTTCCCAATGTGCTTCGAGGCGGGCGATTTTCAACACACCATTTTCGTCGACGAGGTCGTAGCGCAGGTGCATCGGTACGTTCAGCGTGGCCCCGGTGGACATGATGGTCTCGAGCGTGAGATCTCGGACTATGGACATACCGGAGACGATGTCGTTCTCGACGTGGAAATTGATGGTGTTGGGGGCGATGAACGTGTCGTAGAACCGGGCGATCGCCGCCTTTCCGACGTGTGGCTTGGAGCCCACCGGATCGTTGACGATGCCTTCCGCGGAATACAGATCCACCCATGCGTTCCTGTCGCCCGCTGCAACAGCATCGGGTGATCCTTGGACAGTGGCCAGCAGTTCCTCGGCGGTACGCACGACTTCGAAGCTACTGCGTGTACCGGGCGTCGGTTGGCAGTTTGCGCCGACTGCTCGCGGCACATCCGAGCGCGGGGTGAAGTCGGTGACGAACTCGCCGTACTGGGTCGAACTGCAGTAAACGGCGAAGCTGTTGCGTCTTCGTCCTCGAAGTGATGGAAGTCGGCCAGCACTTGCTCGGTCCTCCTCATCACCGACTCCGGAAGGTTGTAGCCGATGTAGAGCATCAGGAATTTCGCGCCGGCGATATCGAGCAGGTCGTGGTGCATGTCCGCACACGAACACGTGCAAGGTGAGATCGTTCGTGTTGACCGATATTCCCTGCCAAAGCAATTCGGCCGAGTGGACGGCTGGGGGCGTCGCTGTGTAGCAAAGGTAGGGATAGTCGTCCCGCCCTGATGTCAGGGACTGCGCCGCAGAACTCTCGGCACCTCGGGTGACGCCGTCTCCAGATATACCGCTACTCACGCCTGCCGGCATGTTCGATGTGGGTCGGCCACGGCATCGGTGCCGACGAGCCCGCGGGCGAGAACTACAGGTCCAATTGTCGGCGCGGCCTTCGCTCTGCCCAGAGGTAGCGACGCAGTAACGGGTCGTCAGTTTTGACGTTGTAATGCCTCTGCTGCTCGTGTCAGCCGAGCCGCTGCGTCCCTGACCCGATCGATCTTCCGTGTCAGCGCATCTCCCTCGAACGCCTCGGTACGTCCACCGATGCTGATCGACGCGACGACTGCACCTCCTCGGCCCAGAATCGGCGCGGCCACCGCCGCTACGCCGGAGAGGTAATCGGAGTTGCTCACCGAGTATCCGAGGGCCTTGACGGAGTCGAGATGTTTTGTGAGGGCGGCTGCGTCGGTCAATGTCCGGTCGGTGTAGGTCGTGAGGTCGTCCCGAATCCAGCGTTCGCGCAACCTCTCGGAATGTGCGAGCATCACTATCGGACCAGCTGCAGCGTGGTAGGGCAGTACCGAACCGATATTTATGCCCGCGACCACCAGAGGGTTGTTTCCTTCCACGCGGTCTATACAGACTGCACCCTCGTCGGCAGGGACCATCAAATACGCTGTGTCGCCGAATGCTTCGGCGAGTTGCGCCATGTATGGCCGTGCTGCCGTCCGGATGTCGAGGTGTGCGAGGGCAGCGGAGCCGATCTCGAAAACAGGCATTGCCACGCGGTACTCCCCGTCCGAGGTTCGATCGATCCACCCGGCGTGGATGAGCGTCGTCATCAGACGATGCACAGTAGTTTTGTTCATTCCGCTTGCCAACGTCAGGTCGTTCAAGGTCCAAGCAGAATTTGCGGCATCGAAGTGCTCGAGGAGACTGCATGCCTTCAGTACGGCTCCGACGATGTCGCGGCCCGACTGGACCACTGCCTGATTTTCGGGCTCGATAGGCGCAGCCACAGGTCCCCACTTTCAAATTCGATGCCCGATCGGTCCAGTCATCATACGAAGCCGGGTCTTGGTGAAGTCGCCTTGACATGTGACTCGTGCCACTCTACATTCCGAATGACGATATGCGGAATGAATTCCGCAGTGCGAAACGCGGTGCTGTGAAATGGATGGGGTGAACATGTCAGCTTCAACTCTCAAGGAACTCACGGAAGGCGGTCTCGTGTATGCGCCGGGCGTGTGGGACGGACTCACCGCACGACTTGCCGAACAGGCTGGATTCAGCGCGCTGTGTGCGTCGGGGTTTGCGGTGTCAGCCGCTCTCGGCCTGCCGGACGCCGAGCTCTACACGATGACCGAGAATCTGACCGCGGTTCGAACTATCCGTGAATCCTCGAAGCTCCCGCTCGTCGCGGATATCGACACCGGCTACGGCAATGCGGTGAACGCCGCGCGGACCGCGTCCAAATTCGTTGATGCCGGTGTCCAAGGAATGTTCATGGAGGATCAGGTGTCTCCGAAATCTTGCCCGATATGCGTCGGTGACCCCGTGGCGCTGGTCGACATCGCCGAAGCAAGCGGCAAGATCCGAGCGGTGCGCGACTCGATTCCCAGTTCCATCTTGCTGATCGCACGCACCGACTCCATGGGCGACGATGCGATCCGCCGCGCCCATGCCTATGTCGACGCCGGTGCAGACATGATCATGCCGGTGACCAAGACGTTCGAGACGATCGAGGAATGGGAACGATGCCACGCCGAGGTGGGAGTTCCATTGATGGCTACCCTCACTGCGTCGACGTGGACCGAGCGCGATTTCACCCCCGAGGTGCTCGATCGGATCGGAGTTCGACTCGCACTACTTCCGACCCAGGTGCTCATGGCGGCCACCGGAGCCGCACAGGAGGCGTTGCGACGACTCGCCGGCGGGGAGGCGCCTGCGTCTGTCAGTGCGGACGCGCTCTCTCATCACGAGTTCGTCGACCTCATCGGATTCTCTGAGGTCGAAGCGAAGCAGCGCAAATATCTTCCCGCCGAATCGGTTCGGTGACCGGTATGGGATACACGATGACCGAGAAGATACTGGCCAGAACATCCGAAGCGGCAAATGTGCGAGCCAGGGAGAACCACGCCGTGCGCCCGGCTCGAATGATCGCCTATGACTTTCCCGGGTACACCGACGTGATGTTTCGTCAGATGCGGGACGATTTCGGCATAACCGAGTTGTCCGATCCCAGCCGCTACGTGGTGTTCATCGATCATATGCTGACCAAGAACGACGAAAAAGAAGCCGAAGTTCATCGGGTCACCCGCGACTGGTGCACGTACTACGGAATCGAGCTTCACGAGGGCCGCGGGATCGGGCATCAGTTGACTGCCGAACTGGGACTCGCCATTCCAGGGGACTTCCTCGTGCACTTCGACGGCCACATCAGTGGCATCGGAGCCTTCGGCGCGCTCGGCTGGGGAATTCGTCGTGACCTTATCGAGGCATGGGTGACCGGCCAGGTGCACGTCGATATTCCCGCAACCACTCGATTCGACCTCGTCGGTGACTTCTCGCCAGGAGTCGACAGCCGCGACCTCGTTCACACAATCATCGATCTCGTAGGTGCAGACGGATGCGCTCATCAGGTGATGGAATTCGGCGGCCCCGGTGCACGGTCGATGAAGATCGATCACCGCCAGGGCTTGTGTGGCATGGCGATGTTCACGGGCGCAGTCTCCGCGGTTTTCGAGCCTGACGAGCTCTCTCTCGCTTACTCGAATAATGTTGTGCGGCAACGATTCGATCCGGTCTACCCCGACGCTGACGCCGAGTATGTAGCTCGTCACACGATAGATCTGGCGACGGTGGTGCCTCGCGTCGTGCAGCCGGGGTCGGCTCGTGCAGCGAATACGAAAACCGCGTCCGAGGTCTCCGGTACGCCTATAACGAAGGCATTCATCGGATCCTGCGCCAGTGGCCGAATCGAAGACCTCAGAGCTGCAGCATTGGTTCTCGACGGACGAACGATCGCACCCGGCGTCGAACTGAACGTCGTACCGACGTCACAGAAGGTGCACGAGCAGGCCGAGAGCGAGGGCATTCTCGATGTTCTGCGTGCTGCCGGTGCGAACATCGCTGTGTCGAGCTGCGACTTTTGCTTCGGGTACCAGAAACCTTTGCAGGCAGGCGAAAATTGCATTTCGACAGGTGTGCTGAATATCTCGGGAAGAATGGGAAGCTCGGATGCCAACATCTACATGGGATCGCCGTACACGGTCGCGGCCAGCGCGCTCGCCGGCGCGCTACATGAGTGGACACAGTCGGAGGTAGTGCGGTGAGCGCATATCCCCCACCGCCGGACGTCATCGACGGTACTGTCGCCTGGATCTTTGGCGACGACTTCGATATCGACCTCGTCGTCGGAGTCTCCAACATCAAGTCTTACGATCCGATCCATCTTCGTTCGGCGTGCATGACTGCATACGACTCGACATTCGTCGACCGGGTTCGACATGGAGACATCATCGTCGGCGGCCGCAACTTCGGGTACGGTCATCCGCACTATCCGCCGATGGTCGCGCTTCGCAATGCTGGAATCGCCGCAATCGTCGCCGAATCCTTCTCTCCCGGTTTTTGGCGGGGTGAAACTTTCAACGGTATGCCGCTCATCGCCATTCCCGGTGTGGCCACAGCGGTGGCGATCGGAGATGCCGTGAAGCTGGACTGGCGTGCGGCGTCGCTTCGCACAGCCGGAGACACCGAACTGATCGGCACACCACCGAACGCCAGAACTGTCAAGGTCATCGAGGCCGGCGGTTCCTACGAACTTCTCCTCGCCGAACACTCACTCGCACAGCAAGGACAGTCGACATGACCAACGTGGAACATCCTTCCGCCAAGCCGACCACGAATATCTCCGAAGGTAAGGCCGCCAACACCACGGCGCGGCGTGCCGCGATAGCAGGTGGCGTCGGAACGCTCATCGAGTACTACGACTTCGCGGTGTACGGATTTCTTGCCGTCGTCATTGCGCCGCTCTTCTTCCCCTCTACGAGTCCCGGCGTTTCCATTCTGGCCACGCTCGCCGTATTCGGAGTCGCATACGTGGCGCGCCCGCTCGGTGGAATCTTCTTCGGCCGGCTCGGTGACCGACGTGGACGCAGATCTGCGCTCGTCATCACCGTCGTGTGTATGGGCATCGCCTGCGGCGTGCTGGGTCTCCTTCCGACACATTCGTCGGTAGGCTTCCTGGCTCCCATTCTGCTGGTAATAATTCGACTGGCGCAGGGCTTCTCGGCCGGCGGAGAGATCGGCGGTGCCGCGACGTACATTGCGGAATCGGCACCGCCGAATCGTCGGGGATTCTTCGGCTCGTTCACGCCGATCGGATCCACGCTCGGATTCGCTGTCGCTGCAGCGGTGGTCGGCCTCGTGGCTCTCGGAACTACCGACGAGCAGATGTCGTCCTGGGGTTGGCGCATTCCGTTCCTTCTGGCCCTTCCACTTGCTGCGGTCTGCCTTCGGGTTCGTCTGAAGCTCGAGGACACCCCGGAATTCGAGGAGATGGCCGAGAAGAATCAGGTCGCCGAGAGTCCATTGTCGGATGTCGTCAAGAAGAATCCCTACTCGGTGCTTCGGGTCATCGGTATCGCCATTGCAATGAACGGCTCCGGGTACATCGGGCTCACCTATTTCAGCGTGTACCTGATCAACGATCTCGGGTTTTCCAAAGATTCGGTGTACTGGACATCGGCAATCAGTATTGCGTTGGCGTGCGCCACGTTCCCGCTCAGCGGCATGCTGACCGATCGCTTCGGACGTAAGCCCGTGCTTCTCACCGGCTACCTCGCGTACATTGTGATTGCGTTGCCCGCGTTCATGATTCTGGGATCCACGGCCAGCATCGTGGTGGTCGGCGTCGTGTATTTCGTGTACATGGTTCTGAACGGCATGGTTCAGGTTCCTGCATTTCCGTTGTTCACGGAGCTGTTTCCCCGTTCGGTTCGGTACACCGGGGTATCGCTCGGATTCAATATCGGCACTATTGCAGCCGGTGGCACAGCACCCTACGTCGCTGCTCAGTTGGTCGAATCAACAGGCAACAGCATGTCCCCTGCGTACTGGGTGATGGGAGTTTGTGCGATCGGCGTAGGCACCGTGCTCACGATTCGCGAGACTGGAAATTCCTCGCTCCCTGTGTGATGCGGTTGCCGTCAGATCTGGTGAATCCACGAGACGAACAGAATAACGCCGCCCACGCTGAGCAGGATGGAAACGACGGTGATCCACCAGGGACAAGTCCGAGAGAAGAGTCGCTCTCGAAGTCTGGCGATCAGTTGTAGCAGGACGACGGCGACCGGCAGCAGCAGGATGCCGAGTAGATGGACCGCCCACGCACCTACGAGAGTTGGACCGCCCCAAGAATACTCGTAAGAATCGTCGGTGATCAAGCCGTAGAACAGCGCCCGAAACATAGCCACTGCTGTCAATCCGAGGAGTAACCAGGCAACGAGAACGACGGGGACGAACAATGCGACCTTCGTAGGCGGGCCCGCCGGGCACCACAGCGCGTTGCTCGCTCGCCGGAGATGTTCTCGCACGTTGGGTGTGAACCGCATGACGATGACGCTACGACACGATCTCGCCTGTGTCGTAGCTCCACGGGGTGACTTCGTACCCCTACTGGGGTATGGCGACACTGGGGTATGGCGACACTGGGGTATGGCGACCTAGGCTGTTCCGCATGTCACCGCTCCGTCCTTCGTCATTGCGTTCGTCAGCAGCAGGAAGGCGAGCGCCCGAGCGCGCGGCACCGGAAGTCAGGGTCGGCATCTCGGGTTGGACCTACGCCCCATGGCGTGGGGATTTCTACCCGAAGGGACTGCCCCATCGGCGGGAGCTCGAGTACTCGTCGGAGCACCTGACCTCCATCGAGATCAACGGCACGTTCTACGCCATGCAGAAGCCGTCGAGCTTCGTGAAATGGCGCGACGAGACGCCGAAAGATTTCGTGTTCTCCATCAAGGGCGGTCGCTACATTACCCACGTGAAGAGGCTTGTCGGTGCCGAACCTGCGCTGGCCAACTTCTTCGCCACCGGGGTGTTGAGTCTGGGCTCGAAGCTCGGCCCGTTCCTGTGGCAGCTCCCGCCCAACTTCCAGTTCGACGCGGCAAAGCTCGAAGCGTTCTTCGATCTGCTTCCCCGAACAACAACGGAGGCTATCGAACTTGCCGAGCAGCGCGATGACAAGTTGGCCGAGGATCGCGTCAGTCTCGTTGCGGACGTTGACAAGCCGCTGCGTTATGCACTCGAAGTGCGGCACCCAAGTTTTGACACACCGGCAGCCGTCGAACTGCTTCGTGAGAAGGACATTGCGTTCGTCGTTGCGGACAGTGCAGGCAAGTACCCGTACGTCGAGACGCCAACATCGAACTTCATGTACGTCCGGCTTCATGGCGCCGAGGAACTCTATGCGAGCGGATACGACGACGATGCACTGACGGTGTGGGCCGAGCGTATCGCCGAATGGACGACGCAGAAGCTCGATGTGTTCGTGTACTTCGACAACGACGTCAAGGGCTACGCGCCGCATGACGCTATGCGCCTGATCGAGCGTCTGTAACTCTTTCTAGAGTTAACTAGCGCCAAGCAAAGAGTGCTGTAGATGATGCAATCGACGGCACATCATGCTTCCCTGCTCCCGTTCATGATCGTCATGAGCAACTCGCGCGGCAGCGCCAACGGGGGCATCGAATCCAGATGTATTGCGTCGTCGCCCTGGTCGCTCTTGAACTCGGCAACCTCGTCATGCAGGCGTTCCATTGTCACGTCCAGCTCGTTGGCCTTGGTAGCGGCCTCGGTGAGCTCGGTCAGCAGCGGCGCAGGAATGGTGCCGTCGTATTTGTAGAAGATCTTGTGTTCGAGGCTGGCCCAGAAATCCATTGCGATCGTTCGGATCTGGAGCTCGACCGGGACTGGTTGTACACGATCGCTCATGAAGACCGGTATCTCGACGATGACGTGAAGGCTCTTGTAGCCGTTGGGCTTCGGGTTCGCAATGTAGTCCTTGACCTCCAGAACTTTCACGTCAGACTGACTGCTCAGCATGTCCGCGATGCGGTAGGTGTCGGAGATGAAACTGCAGGTGATTCGGATACCGGCGATGTCGACGATGTTGGTGCGAATATCGTCGAGCGTAAGTGGGCAGTTCTTACGTCCGGCTTTGGTGACGATGCTTTCCGGCGTCTTGAGTCTGGAGCTGACATGCTCGATCGGGCTGTACCGATGGATGTGAGTGAACTCCTCTTTCAAGATGGTGATCTTGGTCATCAGCTCGTCGATACCGAACTTGTAACTCATCATGAAGCGCGTGAAGTCGTTTCGTAACTGCGCGAAATCCATCGCCGCTGGGTCGATGCTGTCCATAGTGAAAGATTCTGTACCAATGATCCGACTTGGCTGCATCAGCGCTGGTCACCGGCCGCTGGGTCACTGCCGGCTGGGTCACTGCCTGCTGGCTCACGTCCGGCGGCTGCGCCGCCGGCACGCGAGTCGAAGCTGGCGTCGGAGCACCGGGGGCCGAGCGGCGGCGTGAAGGTGATGTGCCCGCATGTTCTGCAGGCGTGAGTGCGGTGGTGTCCGCGGCCGCAGGAACATGCCCTCGACCCGACCAGCACGGTTCGCGGGACGAGGGCATGACCGCGAGCGCACGTCTCCGGTGCGCTCTCGACCCATCGATCGCCCAATCGATGGAGCGTTGCTGGGGTGTCGGGAACATCCACGTGCGACACCTGCCTGTGAGGTATGGACCGTCCGGTGCCGGGGGAGGTTCCGGACGGCTCGATCAGGTTAACACGTATTCGAACGTATGTTCCCATCGGACCGCCCGCTCTCTGGGTTTGCGCTGATCCAATCTTTCTAACGCTGTTTCGCAGGTGCGGTGGCTCATCGATGGTCTCGACGCGGACCGGTATCAGGCCGCGATGAGTTCTCGCGTCGAGGCGTGTCGATACAGGCAAGTACGTCCACCCCTTGAACATCGGAGAATGCCATGACCGCACCGACCGCAACAACTGCAAGGACCAACTCTCGCATCGCAGCCCGCATCGGCTGGGTGCTGACGGGGTTGATCGCAATCTTCCTGATCATCGACGGAGTGTCCAAGCTGTTGAACGTCGACGACGTCAAGAATGCCACCGTCGAGCTCGGTCTGCGGGACGAGATGACGCCGGTCATCGGCATCGTGCTCCTGGTGTCCCTAGCGCTGTATCTGGTGCCGCGCACCGCATTTCTCGGTGCTGTTCTGCTGACCGGTTACCTCGGCGGAGCGGTGCTGACCAACTGGCGAGTCGACAAGCCGCTCTTCAGCACCGTCCTGTTCGCCGTATATGTGGGCATCGTCGTATGGGCTGCGCTGTACCTCCGCGAACCGAAGGTGCGCGCAGTCATGCCGTTCGTACGTTGATGTCCGGATAAGCCCTCATATATTTCGACGGCATACGTCACCGGTAGGGGCCGAAGCAACGATTCAGCCGAGGCGCTGCCCGTACACGTGGTCGACCGTCATCTTCATCAGCACTCGGCGGTCGGTGACCATGACGGATCGGTACTCGTCCCAATCGGGGTGTTCCCCGGCCGCGGAGCGGTAGTAGTCCACCAGAGCGTTCACCTCGGGACTGTCGGGGCCCGCGCCGGGACCGACGAGGGTCGCTTCGCCTTCGGCTGTGGCCCAGGACCTTCCGTCCGCACTGGTGACCTCGAGCGTCGCCCGCGGATCGTTGCGCAGATTCTTCGTCTTGGCGCGTCCGTCCGTCATCGAGACGTAGATGACGCCTTCGGCTCGGTCGTAGAACGGCGTAACCGGCGACAGCTGCGGCCGACCGTCGGACTTGATGGTGGCCAGGACGCTGACCCGGCCCTCGGCCAGCAGGGCGTATGGGTCGAATTCTTCGCTCATGGTGCCTCCACGTCTTGAATTGCTACTTCACCGGTCGTATCGCTACTTCTCTGCGCGAGCTGCGAGGAACGCCTCGGGATCGATCAGGTCGGCCTGTCCGACTATAGAACCCAGATCTGCGATCCGCTCGATCCCGACGAGCACCATCTCCTCCTCGACGGTGCCTTCGGCGTAGCCGTAGTAGCAGGTCGACGTTGTGTGGTTGTGGTCCTTGTCGATGCGATTGGCGCGACCCTCGATCTGACGGATCTCGATGGGCGTCCACCGTGGATCGTGAATCAGCGTCACCCGCGGCGCGGCCGTGGACACTGCCAGGAGCGGAGCCTGCGGAGTGACCCCATTGCGCGACTCCGGCAGCAGTAGCTCGTTGGAGTGCAGGTTGATGGCGCTGGTGGTCGTCGAGATGATGACGCGGGCAGCGCCGGTCTGGAAGCGTCGGATCTCGGCTTCCTGCGCGGGACTGCTCATGCCGCCGTCCACGACGGCGACATCCTGACCTTCCTCGCGCAGTGTCTTCGCCAACGCAGCGACCGATTCACGGTAGAACATCGAGACGAACACCTGGTTGCCGTCGCGCACCCACGCACGGACCTGATCGGCCGAGGACTGAATGCGCAGGTAAGAACACTTCTGTCGAAAACGAAGGGCGGCAGCCCTCGTGCTCGGGTTCTTCTGCAGGACCCGTCTACCGCCGACGGACTTCCACAATGGCAGACCGACTTCCTTGCGGTAGTCCACCCAGGCCGAGTTGTAGAGGCGTTTCTCGGCAGCGGTGAGTTCCTGGCCGAGTGGCTCGCGCGGAGTCGGCGGCGACGGACGCGAGATAGACCACGGCACAGCCCCGCCGGCCAGCCACCGGTGGATGGTGCCGATGTCTCGTTCGCGTCGCGCAGCATCTTCCGGTTCCCATCGCCAGGTCTTGAGCCCGGTGCCGGCTTTGCCCTCCTTGATCGCGAAGCCCGACTCCTCCAGGAAGCTCGCCCACTGAGTTGTGACGGCGTAGCCGAGGGCATCTTCGCCGGTGATGATGTCGCCGTCCGCCCTGCTCTGCTCGATGGCGCGTGCCATGTACGCGAAGTGCATCGGCTGATAGCCGGGGGTTGCGGACATCCATACGACGGCCCGCGCCGCTTCTTGATAGCGCCACAGAATCTGCGACTGCTGCGACTCGATGTTCATCAGAGCGTGGGACTCGTCGGCGACCACGATGTCGATCTCGAAGCGCAGCTCACCGAGGGTGATGGTCCGTTTGTTCTGCGTTTTCTTTCGTTTCCCGAGATCGGTGTCCTCGGGGACAGTCAGCAGCTTCTTCGTCGACTGATAGGTGAGCAGCAGCCAGCGCTTACGATCGGTCGGATCAAGGTCGGCCTCGGAGTCAGCGATGGTACGACGCCAGCCTGGGAGCGCCCCTTTGGGAGCAACGACCAACACTGTGGAGATGGCGGGATCGTCCATCTGGCGAACCGCTTCACAGACGGCGAGGGTCTTGCCGAGGCCCGTCGAATCCATCTGGGCGAAGTACGGAAAACCGTTGTCCATGGCGCCCAGCTGCCGACGCACCGATTCGAGCTGCGTCTCACGCGGCGTCATCGACCGCTCATGAACCACCTCGGAGCGCCAGGTGTCGTTGGCGTCGTCCTCCACCCACCGCTGCAGGCTGTACGGCATGGACTCGAACGAGGCGAGACCGACCGGAAGCTCGGTGCCGTAGAACGCGAACACGCGAGGCCCCGGATGCCAGCGAGCGCCCGACGCCGATGCCAGTGCCCGATCCTCGAAGGGAACGTCGAGAACCCACACCCGTTCCCCCGGATCGGGTAGCCGCAGCTCGGGCGAGGCGGTCTTGCGTACCGGCTTCCGGCGCGTCGTGGTGCGCTTCTTCGCCGTGGCTGTTGTCTTGGAAGCTGTTGTTTTGGAAGCTGTGCCGTTCGAGGCCTTGAACTTTCGTGCCGCTGCGCTCTTGCCCGCGCCGACGGTTCGCGCGGTGGTGGTGGGTTTACGTCTACGGGGAGGCACGAAAACACCGTAGAGCACCTCACCGACACGTCGCCTCACCGACACAAGTGGTCAGGCAGGCGGTGCGAAGAACTCGAGAGCGATGTTGTCGGGATCGCGGAACGAAATGCCCGACCCATAGTGCGCGTTCTTGATTCCGGTGTGCGCGATGCCGAGATCGTCGAGTGTGCCCGGCCACTCCGCAAGCTCTTCCTGGGTACACGCGAATGCGATGTGATCGAGGCCGATCCGGCGTTCGTCGAAAGGCCCCTCCCCCGCTGACCCCTTGTGAGTGTGCAGACCGAACAGCATGCCACCGGCCAAGGCGAAGACGGAGTGGTGGAAGTTGCCCGATTCCTCGTCCTCGTCCAGCACTGGTTCGGTACCGAACAGGGCGGAGTACCACTGCGTGCTTGCGCCTAGATCGGACACGGTGACGGCCACGTGGGCCAGCCCGGGAAATTCGGTCATGTCGGAACCTTCCTTCGGCAACATCTCTCGTGAATCAGGTTATTCCTCATGGTCTTTTCATATCGGTGCTTCGTGCCGTATCCGTCCGTTCGGGTAGTGGAGAGTCGCCGCCTCTAGATGCCGCTACAGCGCACCCGCCGTACTGTTCGACTTACCTACGTAGAGCAAGAAATGACGGGAGCACAGTGACCGAGAGCAAGAGCCGGGCCGTGGTGCTCGTGCACGACCGAGACCCCGACCTGGGCTACCGCAACATCGGTACCCTCGTCCCCGAACTGAGGGGACGTGGCTACCAACTCGACGTCCATTCCTTCGACTACGGACTCGGTACCGAACCGCCGCCGCTCGATGGTGCCGCGATGGTTGTGGTCATGGGGTCGCCCGACGCCGCCTATGACGAATCGCCCTGGATCACTCCGGAAATCGAGTACCTGGAGAGCGCCATCGAGCTGGACGTCCCGATCCTCGGTGTCTGCTTCGGCGGGCAGTTGCTGGCGCGAGTGTTGGGAGGGTCCGTCGCGAAGTCCCGGTACCCCGAACATGGTTTCACCGAGATCGAGACGGCGGAACCTGCGCTGGAGGGGCCGTGGATGGAGTATCACGGCGATACGTTCGTCGCTCCCGAGACGGCGACGGTGATTGCGCGGAACGGTGCAGGTCAGCAGGCGTTCGCGCATGGTCCGCACCTCGGGCTGCAGTTCCACCCGGAAATCGACCCGGATGTCTTCGAATCCTGGGCCGATGCCTGGGTACGCGATCATATCGAGCAGGACGAGGAGCTGGTCGAGGAAATCACACAGGACCTGAAAACGGGTGCGGCCGCGGCTCGGGCCCGCTGCAGCGCGCTGCTCGACGCCTGGATTGCAGGAGACCTGGCCAAACGAATAGGCGGGTAGATCGCTACGGCCCCGTACTACGGTGGGGTGATGAACTTCAGTGACCATCAGATCGGCATTTATGCGCAAGGCATGTTCACCGATCAGAGGCCGCAGATCACCACGAATCTAGCGAAGCTGGAAGAGCAGGCTGCGGCGACTCTGACGTCGGAGGCGCTGGGCTACATCGTTGCCAGTGCAGGCAGTGGTTCGACGGCCCGTGCGAACCGAGCGGCGTTCGACGAATGGGCCATCGCGCCGCGGATGCTCAGAAGCGCCGCGGAGCGCGACCATTCGTGCACGGTCCTCGGCACGAGAATGCCCGCGCCGTTGCTGATCGCCCCGGTGGGTATCCAGACGTTGGCGCATGAGGAAGGCGAGCTCGCGACCGTCCGCGCTGCGGCTGCGCTCGGAGTGCCGTACATCCACTCGACGCAGGCGTCGCACTCGTTCGAGCAGGTGGCCGAAGCAGGTGGTGATGCACCGCGGTGGTATCAGTTGTATTGGCCCACCGACGAATCCGTTCTGCTGAGTTTCCTGGAACGTGCGAAGAACACCGGCTTCACCACGCTCGTGCTCACTCTCGATACGACACTGCTTGGCTGGCGTCCGGCGGACCTCGATCGTGGGTACCTTCCCTTCCTGGCGAACCTGGGGATCGAGAACTACCTCACCGATCCGGCGTTCAAGGCCGGCCTGGAGCAGTCCGCCGAGGCCAATCCGGTTGCTGCAGCGATGCACTGGGCTCAAATGTTCCCCAATCCAGGGTTGAACTGGTCGCAGTTGGAATTCCTGCGCCGGCATTGGGACGGCCCGATCGTGCTGAAGGGCGTCTGCACCGTCGGCGACGCCCAGCTCGCAGCCTCGCATGGTGTGGATGGCATCGTGGTCTCCAACCATGGCGGGCGCCAGATCGACGGCGCTCGTGCGTCGTTGAATGCGCTGCCGGGGATCGTCGATGCCGTCGGAGACCAGCTGACGGTGCTGTTCGACTCCGGAGTCCGCACCGGTGCGGACATGGTCAAGGCGCTTGCGCTCGGCGCCGATGCAGTGCTGCTCGGGCGACCGTTCCTCTATGGCCTCGCACTCGATGGACAGGCAGGCGTCGAGCACGTACTGCGCTGTCTACTCGCTGAATTCGATCTTGTCACCAGCTTGTCCGGGCACACGTCAGCGTCGGAACTGAGCCGGGAATCGCTGCTGGAGGTGCGGCCATGACGCCGAGATGGACCGAGCACGCAATCTGGTGGCATCTCTACCCACTCGGGTTTGCCGGCGCGCCGGTGCGGGACTGGGACGGCACTTCGCTTGCCGGCGAGCACAAATTACTCAAAGTGGTCGAATGGCTGGACTATGCAGTCGAACTCGGCGCTTCGGGAATAGCACTCGGACCGATCTTCGCCTCCGAAGGACATGGATACGAGAGCGTCGATCATTTTCACATCGACTCCAGGCTCGGCGCCGACTCGGACTTCGAGACCCTCGTCGACGAGGCGCACAGCCGTGGCATGAAAATCATGCTCGACGGTGTCTTCAGCCATGTGGGTCAGAAGTTTCCGAAGTTTCAGGAAGCGTTGGCCGGCGACGCCGATGCTCGATCATGGTTCCATCTCGATGGAGAGGGCAAGCACCGCAGCTTCGAGGGCCACGATGAATTGGTCGCCCTGAACCATTCCAGCACAGCAGTACAGCAGTACGTCGTCGACGTCATGTCGCACTGGCTCGGTCTCGGTGCCGACGGTTGGCGTCTCGACGCGGCCTACGCTGTGCCGCTGCGCTTCTGGGCATCAGTCTTGCCGAGGGTCCGTGAAAAGCATCCGGACGCATACTTCCTGGGCGAGGTCATTCACGGCGACTACTCGCAGATCGTGACGGGAAGTTCGCTCGACTCGGTGACCCAATATGAACTGTGGAAAGCCACGTGGAGCGCAATCACGGAGAAGAATTTCTTCGAGCTCTCGCACGCGCTCGGTCGACACAACGACTGGCTGGAGACGTTCGTGCCTGCGACATTCGTCGGGAACCACGACGTGAACCGCATCGCGAGCACCATCACCGACGAGCGACATCTTGCGCACGCACTCGTCGTACTCTTCACGATCGGTGGAATGCCGATGATCTACTACGGCGACGAGCAAGGATTCCACGGGGTCAAGGAGGAGCGCGTCGGCGGCGACGACGATGTCCGCCCTGAATTTCCCATGAACAGAGAAGGACTCGCTGCTGACGGATGGCCGATCTTTCATCTGCATCAGGAACTGATCGGGCTGCGAAGACGCCATTCGTGGTTGCATTCGGCCCGCACCGAGACTGTCGATCTGACCAATACGGCACTGTTCTACCGAGCATTCAGTGGTGAGGAGCGCATCCACGTCGTCCTCAATCTCGGCGACGACGCCGTCGACTACCGGCTGAGCGGGGAGGTTCTCGCAGGCGAGGCCTCGGTCAAGGGCGGTAGGACGGTGGTTCCGGCGCATGGGTGGGTTGTCATAGGTTGAGCGCGCTGGCAGCCTTTGCGTGCTCGAAGAAGTTCAACACGCTGGGCAGCCGATCTTCCGAGACGGTGAACTTGATCCGCCCGCCGGTGTAGCGGATGTCGCCGTTCGGCATCCTCAGTCCGACAGTGAACCGCATGCCCGCCTTGGTCGGCTTCGCATCGACTCCGAGGTGATCGACGTGCCAGCGGCTGTGACCACCGGAGGCAACAGTCTCGGTGGCGTCGAATACATCGACGGTGCGGTGATCGAGTACAAGCAGGACATTCTCGTCGAGCGGGCATTCCAGATAGGTGCGCTCCGTCATCGTAGGAGCTTATATCCGACTCTAGTCTCGAAGATAGAGAGCGATAGGGACTACAATCGATTCTCGACACGGGGTGCCGCTTTCACATGAAGCGGCTGAGAACACACCCGTCGAACCTGATCTGGTTAGCACCAGCGACAGGAGTTGAGCCTGCGAAACGGGCCCACTCCTTTAGGGATGTCGGCATCCGTCACCGGGTGCATTGCCGTCTCTGTCGAAGGTCCGACCGACTGACGAGAGGCACCAGCATGAACTACCACGACTTGGAACTACAGGACCAGACGGTTCTGGTCACCGGCGGTGGGCGCGGACTCGGATCCGCAATCGTCCGCGCATTCGCGGCCCAGGGCGCACGGGTCGTGGTCGACTACCGAAACAGCCGGGAGGCAGCGGAAAAGTTGGCGGCCGAGGTCGGCGGCCTTGCAGTACAGGCCGATGTGACCGACGCCGATCAAATCGACGCTCTGTTCACCGCTGCCGAGCAGCACTTCGGCACCACGATCACCACCGTCGTCAACAATGCTCTCGCCGACTTCTCGTTCAATGGTGACGCACGGAGCACGGCTGACTCCATCACCTGGGAGCAGTTCGACGCTCAGTTCCAGGGGGCGGTCCGCGGAGCGTTGACGACGACCCAGCGCGCTGTACCCGGCATGCGCGCCGCCGGATTCGGCCGGATCGTCAATGTGGGCACCAACCTGTTCCAGAACCCCGTTGTGCCGTACCACGACTACACCGCCTCCAAAGCTGCGCTGCTGTCGCTGACCCGCACACTGTCCGCTGATCTCGGTGCCGACGGCATCACCGTCAACATGGTCTCGGGCGGACTGCTGCGCACCACCGATGCCAGCGCCGCGACGCCGGAGGCAGTCTTCGACATCATCGCGGCATCGACTCCGCTGCAACGCGTGGTCACGCCCGCAGAGTTTGCCGACGCTCTGCTGTTCTTCGCGTCGCCGTGGTCGCGCTCGGTCACCGGGCAGAACCTCGTGGTGGATGGCGGTCTGGTCAAGAACTGACCGGGACAGTCGACACATGTTGCATTTCAACGCATTTCTGCACAGCTGCGGGCACCACAGTGCTGCGTGGCGTCACCCGCGTTCGCGCGTCGAGGATCTGGGTGACATCCGCTACTACGAGGAACTCGCACAGACCGCCGAGCGCGGTAAGTTCGACGCTGTCTTCTTCGCCGACGGCCACTCTGTTCGCGACCCGGCTGGTGCGGGCACGTGGTTCCTCGAACCGATCACCGCGTTGACGGCGATGGCGCGGGCAACGAGACGCATCGGGCTTGTCACGACCATAAGCACGACTTTCTACACGCCGTTCCACGCTGCGCGTCTGCTGGCGTCGCTCGATCACATCAGTGGTGGGCGAGCGGGCTGGAACGTCGTCACCTCCATGTTCGACGCCGAAGCACGCAATCATGGGTACGACGAGATCCCCGCTCGGGCCGAGCGATATGCGCGTGCCGAGGAATTCGTCGAAGTGGCGCTCGCGCTGTGGGACAGCTGGGACGCCGACGCTCTGGTTCTCGATCGCGCCGGAATGTATGCCGATCCCGAGGCTGTTCATCCGATCGATCATGTGGGTGAACACTTTTCCGTGGACGGACCGTTGACGGTGCCGCGTTCGCCGCAGGGGCGTCCGGTGCTGTTCCAGGCCGGGGCGTCGGGACAGGGACGCGATCTTGCAGCGCAGTACGCCGAGGCAATTTATGCGGTTGCCTATGACATCGAGTCCGGGGCGAGCTATTACGCCGACGTGAAAGCCAGGATCGACAAGGCAGGCCGTGACCCTTCGGCAGTGGGCATCATGCCGGGGTTGGTCACCTATGTCGGTTCGACGATGGCGGAGGCACGCGCGAAAAAGGCAGAGCTGGACGCACTGTTGCCGGTCTCCCAGTCGTTGCGTCAGCTCGGCATGTTCGTCGAACAGGATTGCAGTGGCTGGGAACTCGATGCTCCGGTCCCGGTGCTGCCACCCATCGGGGAATTCACGGGCCCGCACGGCCGGTACGAGACGATTCTGCGGATCATCGCCAAGGACTCTCCCACCGTTCGCGAACTTCTGGGCACCCTCGCTGCGGGCGGTGGACACGCGACGATGATCGGCACTCCCGAATCCATCGCCGACGATATCGAAGCCTGGGTGCATCGGGGCGCTGCAGACGGCTTCAACCTGATGCCTCCCCTGTACCCGGACAGTCTGACCGATTTCGTGGACGAAGTAGTGCCAATCCTGCAGTCCCGTGGCGTGTTTCGACGGGAGTACTCAGCCGACACGCTGCGTGGTCATCTAGCTTGAGTGCCCGGCCATGCCCGGCATCGGGGGTCGGGCTACCTCAGCGCAGCGAGGCTATGTAACTCTTCGTCAGGGCAGCGATTTCCGACGCGTGAGAGATCGGTGACCAGTGTCCGGCGGGAATCTCGTTGCGCGTCAGGTTCTTGACCCACTTGCCGGTGTCCTCGTACGAGAACGGGCGAACGGCGACATCCTCGGTGTTGATCACCAACTGCACGGGGACCTCGACGTAACGTTCACGTGGCTTCGTCAGGCGCGGAATGATGTTCGCGCGATACCGGTTGGTTCCGGTGACCGCGTCGGACCACAGCGTCGAGTTCTGCGTCACGAGTGCGGGATCCACGTTGGAGAACTCTTGGAGGAACGCGGGCCATCCCTTGGCGAACTGACGTTTGATTCGCAGCGTCGACAGTCCGGGAATGTGGAACGTGACGGTGTACCAGGACGCGCGTGTCTGCGCGAGCAGCTGCCGTAGCCCGGCCCATGTCGGCTTCGTCAGTCTCGACCGTGACCATTTTCCGAGATGGTCGAGGTTCGGACCGGAAACGGATGTGTACGACAAGATTCGATCGATCGCGCGAGGTTCGGCGACGGCCTCCCATACCTCGACTGCGCCCCAGTCGTGGGCGAGTACGTGGACCGGCTTGTTCGGGCTGACGGCGTCGAGCACCGCGTAGAAGTCCGACGCCAAGTTCGCCAGGCGGTATGCCGACTGCTCCTGCGGCACCGTGCTCTCCCCGGCGCCCCTCGTGTCGTAGCTGATGATGCGGTACTCGTCGGCGAGCAGTGGGACGATGTGGCTCCAGAGTTCGTGGGTGTCCGGCCAACCGTGGACGAGAACGATCGTCTCGCCGTCGGGGTTGCCGGTCTCGAACACGGCAAGGCTCAGGCCCTCGTTGACGACTGTTGTTCGTTCCACGGTGGTGCTCATACGAGCCGACTTTAGTATGAACACTGGTTACATGTACATGGTCTGTCGGTACCGGCTGCAAGAATCGCCAGGTGATTCCGATGCCTGAGTGGCCACCCACCGTCCGCGCGATCGCGACTGCCACCGACCATGCCGTGACCGCCGCTCGCGCCAGGTCCAACGCCGACTTCGCTGACGCCGTGGGCGCACTCGCGTCCGAGGATGCGGCCAGGGTCGGACTGATTCACGCCGAGATCGTGCGCTCGCTACTCGAAGAGTTGCACTCCGACGGGCTGACCGGGGAGAACGTGCAGGATGCGTTGGCGAGCACGGTCCGCTCGGCGGCTCAATGGATCCCCGATCTGGATGTGCCAGGGTTCGTCGAGGTCCTGACGGGCGCGCTCGGAGTGGCTGACGCCGAGGAGAAGCGTCCGGCTCCTCGGCCTGAGCATGCCGTCCTCATCATCACGGACCTGCTGGTCAGACGCAAAGCTTCTGCCGAGATCTATATCCGCCGGGCAGTCGCCGAAGTGCGGCGTGCGCAGACGATCGAGATGCCCTAGCGGTAACTAACTATATCTAGCAAAAGTCCGAGAGTGCTGTAGAGGACGCTATCCAAGGTAATCGCTTTCATGCGTGGAGCATGTTCGCGGCACCGATGATCGCCCGGATCGACGACTCTGCGCTGTCGTGCCCGATTGCCATCGACCACTCGTGACGTCCGTCGTACTCGCAGAGGACGAAAGTCGCGGTTTCAGCGGTGTCGCCCGTCCCCATCGTCTGCTGGTGGAACGAGGTGATCTCGATATGAAAGCCGGCGTCGTAGAGCATCGAGGTCAACGCATCGATCGGGCCGAAAGAGGTGGCCGTCGCAGAACGGATGTAGGCAGGTTCGCCCGCGGTGTGGTTGGACGCGGTGTGGTTGGAGGCGGTGTGGTTGGCGGCGATTCCGAAGGTGGCCTCGAACGTCGTCCGGCCGCCGCGGGCGCGGCTGGTGGTCCAGTTGCCGAGTCGGATGGGTCCGCTTGTTCTGCAGAAGGTGTCCGTGAAGGTCGTCCAGCTCATGTTCGCGGCGCGGTCGCGTAACGCGGCAGGGAGGAATGCGGCGAATGTGTCGTCGGAAGAGAAAGAAGTGAGAGCGTTCATGGGAGTGGTCTTTCCGAATGTGAAGGAAGGACCGGGGTAGCACAACGACCCGCAGCGGGGGTCGGTCCGAATCAGACCCCGCTACGGCGGTGTACTACGAGAGTGCTCTTCACGAGTGTCAACCTAGCCGCCCGGCTCGAAGATGCGCAAGCATCGGGCTTTCTACTTCTATCTAGCGAAAAGATAAGATAGCAATATATCGCCGCAGACACTCGATACCACTCCATAAGGCTCTCTAGGACACGCACTAGATGTCCGCATAATTCGCTATCACGCTTGTTACTTTGGCCCCATGGACCCCGTGCGTAACCCATACGCTCCCGGCGCAGGTCAGCGCCCACCCGAGCTCGCCGGTCGATCGAAGCAGCTCGACGCCTTCGATGTCGTACTCGAACGCATTACCCGCGGCCGACCCGAGCGAAGCGTCGTACTGACGGGGTTGCGAGGCGTCGGGAAGACGGTGTTGCTCAATCACCTGCGATCCGCAGCCGTCGCACGCGGCTGGGGAACCGGAAAGATCGAAGCCAGGCCCGATCAGGAGCTGAGAAGGCCACTGTCCTCGGCGCTGCACATGGCGGTCCGCGGTATCGCGGCCTCGCACCGAGATCCCGAACGCGTCGACGAGTTCCTCGGCGTCCTCAAAGCATTCGCGCTGCGGGCGAGCGTCGACAAGGGCATGCGCGAGCGCTGGCAGCCGGGCATCGACGTGCCGGCGAAGACCGGTCGCGCCGACTCGGGTGACATCGAGATCGACCTGGTAGAACTGCTGCTCGACGCGTCATCCCTTGCCGCTGACGTGGGCGTCGGCATTGCAATCTTCATCGACGAGATGCAGGATCTCGGACCTGCCGACATCTCCGCCCTGTGCGCTGCGTGCCACGAGCTCAGTCAGGATGCGGCGCCGCTGATCATCGTCGGCGCTGGGTTGCCGCATCTGCCTGCAGTTCTGTCGGCGTCGAAGAGTTACTCGGAGCGGCTGTTCAGTTACCACCGGATCGGTCGACTCGAACGGACTGCCGCTGACCTCGCGCTGATCGCGCCGGCTGACCGTGAGGGCGTCGAGTACACCCCCGAAGCGCTCGACGCCCTGTACGCATCGGCCGACGGGTACCCGTACTTCGTGCAGGCCTACGGCAAGGCGACGTGGGATCTGGCGGCGGAATCGCCGATCACCGCGGAGGATGTGCGCGTAGCCATGCCTACCGCCGAGGAAGAGCTCGCGGTCGGCTTCTTCGGTTCGCGCTACGAGCGAGCGACGCCCGCCGAACGCGAGTACATGCGCGCGATGGCCGACCTGTCCAGCGACGATGCGTCGGTGCCGACGTCCGCCGTGGCGACTGAGCTGAAGCGCAAGCCCGCGTCGTTGTCCCCTGCCCGCGACGGCTTGATCAAGAAGGGGCTGATCTACTCGGCCGAGCGCGGGACCATCGCGTTCACAGTCCCCCACTTCGGGCGGTATCTGAGGGCTCAGACTGACGAGTAGGGCGCTTCGCGCCACGTGTGCGGAAATACGTCCTCTGCGACGTATTTCCGCGCACGTGCGGCGCAGCCGCCTCAGGCGTTGATGCGGGACATATCCCCGTCGTAGTACGCGATCAGCCGCTTGTCCATCACCCTGCGCCACAGGGGCGGGACGAGCGCGCAGAAGATCATTACGGCATAGCCGGCGGGCAACTGCGGGGACTCGTCGACCGTGCGCAGCGACTGGTACCGGCGTACCGGGTTCGCGTGGTGATCGCTGTGGCGCTGCAGGTGGTAGAGAAACAGATTGCTCCACAGGTGGTCGCTGTTCCAGCTGTGGGTGTGGTTGCAGCGCTCGTAGCGGCCGCTCGGCCTCTTGCGGCGCAGCAACCCGTAGTGCTCGAGGTAGTTCGCCGCCTCGAACAGAACGACCGCGACGATTGCCTGGATGACGAGGTACGGCGCGATCTGCCAGCCGAACACCCCGATCAGCACCGCGAACAGCACGATGGAGATCGCTGCCGCGTTGAACAGGTGATTGTGTGCGGTCCACTTCGTCGAGCCGACGCGATGGAGGCGTCGTTGTTCCAGATCCCACGCCGAGACGATGCCGCCGATCATGCTGCGGGGCAGGAATCTCCAGAAGCTCTCGCCGTACTTGGCCGACGCGGGGTCCTCGGGAGTGGCCACGCGGACGTGGTGGCCATGGTTGTGTTCGACGTAGAAGTGGCCGTAGAACGACTGTGCAAGGGTGACTTTGGACATCCAGCGCTCGACGTTTTCGCGTTTGTGGCCCAGCTCATGTGCGGCGTTGATGCCGACACCACCGACGACACCGACCGTGATGGCAAGCCCGATCCGTTCCGGCACGCCGAGCGGTCCGTAGGTCCACAGATAACACGCTGTCACCAGACCTGCGTATTGCAATGGAATCAACAGGTAGAGGCACCAGCGGTAGTACTTGTCGTTCTCCAACGCTTCTGCCGCTTCCAACGGCGGATTGCTCTTGTCGACTCCGGCGAAAGCATCGACCAGCGGGATCGCGACCCCCATTATGATCAACCCGAGCAGCCAGAATGCGCCAGGGCCGAGCCAGGAGACCAGGCCCCAGGCCATGAAAGGGCTGAGGGGAATGACGAGACCGAGCGGCCATAGGTATCGCTTCGGATCACGCCACGCGTCTGTGCCGCTCGCTCCTGTGGGCACGCTCATAGAGGTGCTACCCCCTCTCGACCTGTCGACCACTGAAATCTACCGATCACATCGCAGTTTACTTGGACTAAACATTAACAGTAACTATCGAGCAAATCTTTCGACCGATCTTGTATTCATCGGCACAACACCGTGGTCGGATGGGACAGATCACCCCCCCAACGTGAGGAGTAACACCCCGTGCAACGAACAGAATCCACGTTCACCGGCGCCCGAGGAACCCCCATCGTCTACGACGTGTGGACTCCGGACACCGAATGCACCGGTCTGCTTGTCCTCTCGCACGGGCTTGGTGAACATGCTCGCCGATACGATCATGTCATTGCACGGCTCGGTGACCTCGGTCTCACGGTGTATGCGCTCGATCACCGCGGTCACGGTCGTTCGGGTGGCAAGCGGCTGGAGCTCACACGGTGGGCTGACTTCACCGACGACCTCCACGAACTCTTTCGAATCGCCAGGGCAGCGCACCCGGCGACCAAGAATTTCCTGCTCGGCCACAGCATGGGCGGTGCGATCGCGCTGTCCTACGCGCTCGATCACCAACAGGATCTCGATGCGCTCATGTTGTCCGGGCCGGCCGTCGTCCTCGGCGACAGCACCCCCAAAATTCTGGTCTTCGTCGGCAAGATCCTCGGCCGAATCGCCCCCGGCGTGCCGGTCCAGTCCCTCGACTCGGCCGATGTCTCCCGCGATCCCGACGTCGTCGCCGCCTACGACAACGATCCGCTCGTCCATCACGGCAAGATCCCGGCTGGGCTGGCCGGCCAGTTCGTCGGGGCCATGGAGAGCTTTCCCGCGCGAGTGCCGTCGTTGACGCTTCCGGTACTTCTACAACACGGGAGCGACGACAAACTCGCGGACGTCTCCGGTAGTCGGATGATCGCCGAAAAGGCGGGTTCCAGCGATCTCACGATCGAGGTGTACGACGGCCTCTATCACGAGGTGTTCAACGAACCCGAGAACGAGCGGGTGCTCGACGACCTGATCCGGTGGTTGGCGCCACGTGTGCGTGAGAGCGAGTAGTTTCTCACTCGGGGTAGAAGATTCGCGGGCTTGAACATTCGCGGGGCGAAAAATCGAGGAGGGGTTTCACTTGGCGCAGACGGCGTTGGTTCTCGGTGGTGGCGGAGTGGCGGGTATCGCGTGGCAGACGGGACTACTGCACGGCTTGTCCGATGCCGGGGTCGACGTGACCGCCCCGGATTGGTCGGACACGGTTCTCGGGACTTCGGCGGGATCCACCGTCGCAGCCCAAGTAACCAGTGGTATCACGTTGAGCGACTTGTACTCTCGGCAGGTCGATCCCGCTCAGCAGATCGAGGAACCCCGGCCAGACGTGGCGATCGAGGAATTGAACGACATGCTCGAACGTGCCACCGAGCGAGCGGCGGGCGACCGGCAGAAATTTGCACGCTACGTCGGCGAAGCCGCCCTTGCTGCATCGACGCCGACGGAAGCCGACCGTCGAGTCGTCATCGGGCATCGGTTGCCAGGCCGCGAATGGCCGGAACGGGATCTCCGGATCGTGGCGGTGGACGCCGAGTCCGGACGCCACCGAGTGCTCGACCGGGACTCCGGAGTGCGCCTTGTCGACGCTGTCGCTGCGAGCTGTGCGATTCCTGGCATGTGGCCGCCGGTCACCATCGGAGTCCACCGCTACATCGACGGAGGCGTCCGGTCCAGCGAGAACGCAGACCTGGCAGTCGGTTTCGCGCATGTTCTGGTTCTTCAGGTCGGTGTGTTCCCGGCTGCCCCTGCTGACGTTGCCGCTGACGAAGCCGCGGTCGATAATTCAATCGATCGTGAGCGTGCGTTCCTTTCTTCGCGCGGTGCTGTCGTCGAGATTCTGAGCCCGGACGAAGCCAGCCTCGCCGCGATCGGGCCCGACCCGACGGATCCCCGCGTCCGTGCCGCAGCGGCGGAGGCGGGATTCCGGCAGGGCGCGGCCCTCGCCGAGCAGGTGCGTGCCTTCAAGGCCGACTGAACAGAGCGGTCAGGATTGAACAGAACTGTCAGGATTGAACAGAACTGTCAGGATTGAACAGAACTGTCAGGACTGGACCAGCTGTCAGGACAGGTCGAACAGGTCTGCCCCGTTGTGGTAGCAGACGTCTCGCACCCAGTCGTCGCCCAGATCGAGTCGCTGCACGGCGGTCAGCGCATCGAGGTAGGAGTATGGAATATTCGGGAAGTCGCTTCCGAACAGTATGCGGTGTTGCAGGTCTCGCAGCCTGGGCTTGTCGGCCTCGGGAAACGGCCACGAGGCTTCCGAGAAATCGGTGAACGCCATTGTCGTGTCCAGCCTCACCTCGTCGAATCTCTCGGCGAGATCGAGGAACTCGCCGTATTCCGGCATTCCCATGTGAGCGATGATCAGCGGTAGTCGTGGGAACCGGCCGAGCAATTCCGCGATGGGTCCTGGTCCGGTGTGTGCTCCTGGCGTCGGTCCGGACCCGCAATGGATGACAACGGGGATCGACGCATCCTGGATCGCTCCCCACACCGGTTTCAGCAGTGGATCGTTCGGAGAATAGTTGCCGACCTGGATGTGCGACTTGAAGATTCGTGCACCGCCCTCGATAGCTTCCTCGACGTAGGTGGCAGCGGACTGTTCCGGGTAGAACGTCGCGGTTCGGACGCAGTCCGGGGTGCGCCGCGCGAACTGGGCGCCCCACTGGTTGAGCCACGCAGCCATCTCCGGCTTGTGCGGATAGATCATCGATGTGAACCCACGAACACCGAACGCCCGCAACGTGTTCAGTCGAACATCCTCGCTGTCGCGGTATTGGATGGGCCACTGTTTCCCCGTCGGCAGGAGCGAAGCCTGCGGAGTGACCACTTCGGATGAGTTACCGACGCTGTCGAAGTAGGCCCACACCTTGTCCATGACGTTCTTCGGCATGAAGTGGGTGTGCACGTCGAAGAGACCGGGAAGCCCCAGTTCCTCGGCGAAGGACCGAACGTCCGCGATCTCCCGGCCCTGGGTCTGCCAGGAATCTTCTATGTCACCGTGCGACATGCGCGTCGAACCACTCCAAGGTCTGCGCCCACGCGTCGGCAGCGGCCTCGGCGTTGTAGACGGCGGGGCGGTCGTTGCAGTTGAACCCGTGCTCACCGTGGGCGTAGCGCGTGATGTCGGTGGACACCGGCGATGTTGCTGCAGCGATGCGCAGTTCCTCGACCTCCTCGGTGGGAATGCTCGTGTCGAGGTCTCCGAAGAATCCGTGCCACGGTGTCTGCACAGCGTCGGCCACCGGCAGCATTGCCGGATAGCCGAAGCGGCCCGTCGAGATACCGCCGCCGTAGAATGTTGCGGCTGCGCCGAACTGGCGTCGTACTGCGGTCTGGAAGGCAACCGTCCCTCCCATGCAAAATCCGACGATCGCAGACTGCGTCGGCTCGAATCCGCGTTCGGCGAGTTCGCTGAATCCGGCGTCGACGTCGCTGTCGATCTCGGACGCGACCAATGCGCCGATCGACGCCATTGCCGATTCCATGTCCGTGTAGTCGTGGATCTGCTTGTCCTGACGGTGGAACAGATGCGGAGCCGTGGCGACCCAACCGGCGTCGGCGAAGCGCTGGCACACGTCGACGATGTGGTCGGTGACGCCGAATGCTTCCTGGATGACGACGATGCCGCCGCGGGGAGTCCCGGACGGGACGATAGTGGTGAGGGGGGTGCTCATCCTTCGATTGGATCACAGCCCGATAGCGGTCCTGGTGGAGCCCACGGGGCGACTACTGTCTCCACGCGAAAGCTGCCCCTGAGCGTCCGGTTGTACGGTGACTAGCGAAGAAGTCGACTCGATGAGAGGACAGTTCATGCGTGCGGTGCACATCAGCAGTCTCGACGGCCCGGAATCGGTGCAGATCGTGGACGTCGACGAACCGACAGCGCGAGAGGATGCGGTGGTCATCGACGTGCATGCGGCGGGAGTTGCGTTCCCGGATGCGCTGTTGACGCGAGGTCTGTACCAGTACAAACCAGAATTGCCGTTCGTGCCGGGTAGTGAGGTGGCAGGCATCGTGCGGTCGGCGCCGGAGGGTTCCGGATTCTCCCCGGGCGACCGGGTCGCGGCGCTCACCGGACTGTCCGACGGCATGGCCGAGGTCGCCGTCGTGTCGCCGGATACGGTCTTCGCTCTGCCCGACGCGGTCTCGCTGACGGCGGGAGCAGGCTTGCTCTTCAACGATCTGACGGTGCATTTCGCGCTGAAGCAACGTGGTCGTCTGGCCGAGGGTGAGACCGTTCTCGTCCACGGCGCTGCGGGCGGCATCGGAACGTCCGCGCTGCGGATGGCCCCTGCGCTCGGTGCAGCGCGCGTCATCGCTGTCGTGAGCACCGAGGCAAAAGCTGACACGGCACGTGCCGCCGGAGCGACGGATGTGGTGCTGGTAGATGACCGGGATCGACGACGCGGATGGAAGGACGCCGTCAAGGAACTCACCGGTGGCAAGGGCGTCGACATCGTCGTCGATCCGGTCGGCGGAGACAGGTTCACCGACAGCATCAGAAGCCTTGCCCCGTCAGGCCGCATTCTGGTGCTCGGCTTCACCGGCGGGGAGATTCCGACGGTGAAGGTGAACCGCCTCCTGCTCAACAACGTCGATGTCGTCGGCGTGGGCTGGGGTGCATGGTGGATGACGCGGCCCGGTTACCTGAAGACGCAGTGGGCCGATGTGGAGCCGCTGTTCGCCTCGGGTGCCCTTACCGCTCCCGAGCCGTCGGTCTTCGCGTTCGACAAGGCTGGTGAGGCAATCGCTTCCCTCGAAAATCGCACCGCTGCAGGCAAGGTAGTGCTCGAACTCGGTTAGTCCGGCAGTTCCACGCCGCGCGCCTGCGACAGGGCAGCCACCTCGGCGGGAAACACATTCTTGAAGACGAACGGATCGGTCCCGAGCGCCCAGTTCGGGGCCAATTCGATCGCGTACCGCTCGAAGTAGCCGAGCTGCTTGCCGACGAGAATGAGCTCCTCGGGACTCGAGGTGCGGTACTGCTTTCCCATGCCGACGAGTGCCTTGATGAAATCGGTGAGGCTGAAGTGCGCCAACGTATCCGAGAGCATCGGGGCGAAGACGGCTTGCAGAATGAGTCCGACTTCGGCATCGGTGCCTACGTCCGGGGATACGATTCCGAGTCGCTTGACGCTTCCCGCGAGACGGGTGAAGTCACCATCGATGACGGTGGCGTGAAACAAGTCCTGTAGTAGCGATCGCCATTGTTCGTCGAGTTCGCCCATCACGCCGAAATCCAGGAACGACACTCGCCCGTCGTCGAGCACCCACACATTCCCGGCGTGGACATCGCCGTGGAAAAGACCGTGCAGCACAAGCGCTTCCATCCATACCTTGGCGGCGCGCCGTACGATCAGTTCGGATTGCTCTCCCGGAGAGTACTGGTCGAGCGGCGATCCATGCATGCGTTCCATGCAGATGACGCGATTGCCGCAGTACTCGGCAATGATCTCGGGGGCGGTGACGAACTCGTTGTCACCGAACGCCGAGATGGCTGCTCGAAATGATGCTTGGCGACGTGCCTCCACGACGCTGTCGAGTTCGGCGAACGTTGCCGCGTGCAGATCGACGATGATGGCAGAAGCGTTGGCAGTTTTGAAGAATGCGATGTACTTCTCGAGCGCACGCGCTCCGACGTAGGCGATACGTAGATCGATCTTCATCCGGTGATAGATGCCCCGGCGCTGCACTTTCATGACGGCTTCGCGGCCGTCCTCCAGCACGCAGAGATGCACCTGGGCGACCGAGGCGGAGGAGAGCGCTGTGTCGTCGAACCTCTGGAAGAGTTGGTCTATGGGACGCCCGAGATCGGCTTCGATGATGGCGCGCGCCTTGGAGCCGGGGAACGGCGGTACCTCGTCGAGACATCGAAGACAGTTATCGGCAAGGACTTTCGGGAACAGGCCGGGAGAGGAGCCCATCAACTGCCCGACCTTGACGAATGTCGGACCGAGCGAGAAGAACGCGTCGACGATGCCCTCGGATGCGTGCACCGCCCATCCTCGTCGTGGATGGCGAACCCACTTGCCCACTGCGAGAACTTGATAGAACGCCAATACGAATCCGATGACGATGAGTCGCAGAAGCTCTCGAATTCCGAACTTGCGCAACGGGGGTGCCGGTGTTGTGCTCATCGCGTCACTCCAAGCGCCGCGGTCTCGAGGCGGGTGAGCAAACGTTCGAAGCTCAATCCGTCGTCCGATGCCCGCGCGAGAACAAGAGCGCCCTGAATTCCGGCGACGATTTCCTCGGCCAACCCGCGCGAATCCTCGCCGTGTCCGAGTTGACGCAACACCGGCGTCAGCGCGTCGATCCAGTCGCTGAAGTACTTGGCCACCCGAGATCCGAACAGTGCGCGTTCCATGCCGAGAGAGAAGGCACCGAACAGGCAGACTCGGCGTCCGGACTGAAAGTATTTCAGGGTTTGCGCGAACATCTGCTGGGAACGAAGGCGTGCATCGGTTGCGGCCTGCAACGGCGCGAACACGTTGACCTGGAACCAGGCGTCGACATCGTCGAGAACCGCCTCGGCCATCTCGGTCTTTCCCCGCGGGAAGTAGTGATAGAGGCTGCCTTTGCCGAGGCCGGTCGTCCTGGTGATGACCGACAGCGAAGTACCGTTCCAGCCGTGATCTCCGAAGACGCCCGCGAGAACGGGGACCACGGTCGATCGTGACGGAGTTTCACCTTGTGCAGCGGCTCGTGCCACAGTTGCTCCTCGAGGGGGTGTTCCATACAGCGCTGTGTGGGACGGTTCCGACTGTACTCATCGGTACAACGAGCAGAACGGGAGCATCCGATCAGGAGCACACGTGAACTCGTGGCAGGAAGCCTTTTCGGCTTCGCTGCCGCGCAATACTTGGTGCTCGAGGCTGTTGTAGCCACTGTCTCCGATGGTTACTCCTACATTCGGGACACGGTCAGCGAGCTCGGGGTGCCCGGCACCTCAGACGCCTCTGCCGTGATGAACGTGGCGTTCGGTGTGTCGGCGGTGTCGGTGCTGGCCGCGGGCATCTGCTCGGCCGGGCTGCTCGGAAGCCGAAGGACGCCGTATCTGGCGGCGATCGCGGCGTACTCGGCGGGCACCGCGCTGGTCGCTACCGTCCACGCGGGCGATGGGAGCGCCCATGTGGTCGGTGCGGTCATGGCGATCACTGCCGGCAACGTCATCGCGCTTGTGGTCGGCACTGGAGTACCTGCCTGCCCGCAGTGGTATCGCGCGGGGAGCGTCGCACTCGGTCTCGTGGGGTTCGCGGCGTCGGCGTGCCTGATCGCCGGGATCGGCCCGGTCGGAGTGGCCGAGCGGACCGCGATCTACACGTTCACCGGTTGGGAGATGCTCACGGCTGCAGTTCTGCTCCGTACTGCTGAACAACACCGAACCGGGGCTTCTCCTTCGCGAGGAATGCTCGCACGCCTTCGCGGCCGTCACTAGAGCCGAAGGGCTGCTCGAACAACGGAACAGACCGCCGGGCCGGAGGATTGGGCTCGTCGCCGAACGTCCGTGCCAGTGCCTGCTTGTTCAGTCGCACGACGATTCTGACGGTCTCATCGGCGACGCATTGCCGCAGCAGTGGGTTGAGCTGTCGTGCTGCGCCGCGTGTCATCGCATTGACAGGCGGGTTGTCGAGGGTGAGAACGGCGATGCCGTCGGAAAAGTCGAAATGTACAGCGGCCATCGGCCCACTCTGATAACCGGTTTCTGCCGTGAGCAGAAAGCGGCCGGTCCACCGGCGCATCAGCCCCGGACCTTCTAGCCTGAGCACATGGCCGACGAACGGTATGTGACTGCTGACAAGTCCGCGAAAGTTCTGCCGCTGCGACCCCGCGAGCCCGCCGCGCGTGAACCGGCTGTTCGTGAGCCGGCTGTTCGTGAACCGGCTGTTCGTGAACCGTTGATGCGCGATGGTCTCGGCCGGGTGCTTCGACGGTTGCGGCAGGAGCAGGGTCGTACCCTCGACGAGGTCGGCGCGGAGGCGCGAGTGTCCATGCCCTACCTGTCCGAGATCGAGCGCGGGCGCAAGGAGGCGTCGTCGGAGGTTCTCGCCGCCCTGTGCGGAGCGCTCGACATCACTTCGTCCACCCTTTTGATCCTGACAGGCCGCGAGCTCGCCGGAGCATCGGCGATCCGGCGAGTCTCACGTGGCCCGGCGCCGGTCACGATGATGGCAGCTTGACCTTCGGTTCCAGTTCGGCTGCGTCATTTCTGTTCGTCGCGATCAGGTCTGCGAGCCCGTAATCGACGGCTTCGACGGCGGTGAAGATCTTGTCCCGGTCCGTGTCCCGCCTGATCGTCTCTGCAGGCCGCCCGGTTTTGAGGGCGAGGATGGTCTCCATTTCCGAACGCACGCGGACGATTTCGTCGCGTTGAAGCGTCAGATCCGAGATGGTTCCTTCGCCACCGCCCGACGGTTGATGCAGCAATATTCGGGCATGCGCCAACATGATTCGCTTCCCCGGTGCTCCCGACGCCATCAAGACCCCCGCTGCCGACGCGGCCTGCCCGACGCAGAAGGTGGACACGTCGGGCCTGATGTATTCCATCGTGTCGTAGATCGCGGTCATCGCGGTGAACGATCCACCGGGTGAGTTGATATACAGGCTGATGTCCATGTCAGGATTGTCGGATTCGAGGTGGAAGAGTTGCGCGATAACCACATTCGCGACTCCGTCGTCGATCTCGGTGCCGAGAAAGATCACGCGTTCGGACAGTAACCTGCTGTAGATGTCGAAGGCGCGTTCACCGCTGGGGGTTCGCTCGATGACGGTAGGAATCGTGTATTGGCTCATGATGTTCGCAGCCCTACCTTGTGTTGGGTCGCCGAAGGCCGGATGTCGTCCAGACTGGTGACAATATTGTCGATGAGTCCGTAGTCACGAGCTTGGTCGGAGGTGAACCATCGATCGCGTTCACTGTCGGCGGTGACGGTGTCGATGTCGTGTCCGGAGTGTTCGGCATTGAGCTTGTGCATCAACGCTTTCGTGTATTCGAGATTCTGCGCCTGAATCTCGATGTCGACTGCTGTTCCGCGGATGCCTGCCGACGGCTGGTGCATCATGATCCGAGCGTGCGGCAAACTGAATCGCTTGCCTTTCGTTCCAGCGGTCAGCAGGAACTGCCCCATGCTGGCGGCGAAACCCATTGCCACAGTGGAAACATCGTTGGGGATCAGGCGCATCGTGTCCAAAATCGCCAGCCCGGCGCTGACCGATCCGCCGGGCGAATTGATATACAGGCCGATGTCGCGGTGAGAATCCGACGCCGACAGCAGAAGCAGCTGGGCGCAAATACGTCCGGCTACGGCGTCGTCGACCGCGGCGCCGAGCACGACGATCCGCTGGTCCAGTAGTCGGGAAGCAAGTTGGTCGTCGAACGGCGACGTAAGTTGTTCGTGGTCGGCCATCGTGGCGGTCCTTTCGCTGCGGTTCATATGGCGGGGGTTCATGTGGCGGGGATGCGCCACCAACACTGGCCAGCTCCGGGTCCGAGGGGAAGGATTCTCTGCTCAGGGCAGATGTAGCTCACAGCAGAGCGCCACCGAGGTGGCTTTGACCAGGCGATTGGGACTGGGGGCCGGGTGCATGTACGGTAAAGGAACAACGACGCGGGGTGGAGCAGCTCGGTAGCTCGCTGGGCTCATAACCCAGAGGTCGCAGGTTCAAATCCTGTCCCCGCTACAAATGCAGTACCTCTTTACAAGCAGTATCTCTTTACAAGCAGTATCTTTCGCAAGCAGTACTGAATACCCCGGAGGCTCAGCTTCCGGGGTATTTCTTTTGCGCCGGCGGCGTTTCTGTTCGAGCTGCGGCTACTGCAGTCTGAACCGCACGATGTCCGTGATGTTGTCGAGTCCGTCGGTCAACGCCGCGATCCGGGTCGACGCACTTGGCGCCTTGAGGATGTCCTGGCGGTCGGATTGGCCCATCGGAACCATCGATGCAAGCGTGAACAGTCGCTCGCCTGCACCGGCCGGGAGTTCCGAGAAGGCAGGTTCCCCGGGTGGCTCCGAACCTTCGGCTTCGGCCAATTTACCGATCAGGTGGTAGAGCTCGCGGATCTTCTCGTGCAGCGCGTCGAACTCCGCGTCAGGGACCGGTGCGTCGTCGTCGGGCCATTTCCGTGCGTCGGCGCGCGGATACGGGTCGTCCTCCAGCCAAGCATCGACGCGAATACGTTCGGCACCTATGCATTCGACGATATGACGACCGTCGCCGATGTCCTGGTGCGCGACGATATGTGCCATGGTCGCGATGTCGTGCCGCGCGTC
The DNA here is from genome assembly GCF_030063335.1 of Rhodococcus sp. G-MC3. GTDB lineage: Bacteria > Actinomycetota > Actinomycetes > Mycobacteriales > Mycobacteriaceae > Rhodococcoides. The sequence continues at coordinate 273,964 of NZ_JASISW010000007.1, forward strand.
GCCGCCGCCCGCTTCGTGGCCGCGCTCGATGAGAACGACCCCGAAACTCGGGTCTTCGGTTGTCAGGCAGTCCCGCAGCATCTCCTGGTAGCGAGGCTCGAAGATGTGTAGCGGTAACTGCTCACCCGGTAGCAGTACGCTACCGAGCGGAAACATGGGTATGACGGCCACGGTGTTCTTTCAGTCGTTCATTCAGTCCGAAATCGCTGCCTGCGTGCGTTCCTCGACGACTCGGTTTGCGGCGAGGAACTCGTCGAGGATGCGGAAGAACAGCTCGGGCTCGTCCAGCTGAGGAAAATGGCCCGCGTTGGAGAAGATCTCGACCTTCGAGTTGGGAACTTCGCGCCGGATGTTGTCGGCGTGCGAGGCCGGGATCATTCGGTCCTTGCCGCCCCAGATCAACAGGGACGCCAGGGCGCCGAACTTCTCGAAATGCTGCTTCGCGCTGACTGTTTGGCCTCGTGGCCCCACCACAGCGCGGGTCGAAGCGAGAAACGCCTCGCGAGAGCCCTTGTCGGCGACGGTCTGGAACGAGCGCCAGGTTTCTTCCATGCTCTTACCCGGGCGGACGGGCAGTCCCCATTTGCCGAGTTGGCCGATGACGGATTCGGTGTTCTTGCGAACCCAATCGGACGCCAGCACCGGAAGTACGAGTCCACTGCCCGGTAGTGTCGCGGCCTTGAGCGCCAAACTCACCTCTGGGCCGAGTCCGCCGCTGCTGACGAGAACGAGGCGGTCGATGCGCTCGGGGAACAGGTAGACGAGTTGCATGACGATTCCGCCGCCGAGCGAGTGGCCGACCATGGGCGCTGATGCGATGTCGAGATGATCCATCAGATCGCGAATGGTTGCGGCGTGCGAGCTCAGCGAGTAGTCCCCTGACGGCTTGTCCGAGCTGCCATGGCCGAACAGGTCCGGTGCGATGACACGGTACTTCTCCGACAGGCGTTCGATCTGGCCTGCCCAAGATTGGTGGGATCCGAGCAGTCCGTGCACCAGGATCACCGGCGGTCCGTCACCGACGTCGACGTAGCGGAGTACATCTTTGTGAAGTTCGACGGAGTCGAGTTCGTAGGGCGAAATCTGTTCGGTCATCGTTCGTCTACCTCCTCGAGGCGCATCGGGAGCATTCGTGCTCAACCTACGCGTATCCACCGATCCAGAACAGTCGATGCTCCGGTGAGCTGCGATAGCGTCGGTCAGCGTGGGTGTGTTGCTGCGCGCAATGGTCACTGTGTCGAATCCAATGTTGTGTCGAGGATGGCCGCGACGGTGGCGACCACCGGTTCGCGGACGAGACCGATGTGGTGGCCTTGGACCTCGGTGATGTCCAGTTCGCCGGTTGCGATAGCGCTCCACGAGCGCCGTTCGGGTGTATTGCTTTCGGTGACGACCACGGTGACCGGTCCGTCCCACGGCTTCGGTGTGTGTCGTTTGAGAGCCATGCCTCCGATGATTCCGAATGCCAGCCATCGCTCGGTGGCCGGGAAGCGAATCAGTCCCGCGGATGCGACTCGCCACGCTCGCTCCAGCACGACCGCGGGGCTGGATTTGAACACTGGGTTGCCCTGATCGGGCGGAGCTGCCACCAAATCGGTGCCGTTGGGAAGTTTGTCGAGCAGCCAGCGGAACAAGCGAGGGTCCAGCAGAATGACCCGCTCGACGCTCTCGCCCCGGGAACTCAGAATCTCTGCCATTTCCAGCGCGATCCATCCGCCGAGCGAGTGGCCCGCCAGTGTGTAGGGCCCGTGCGGCTGCACTTTCTGGATCTCACGGACGTAGGCGCGTGCCGCCCCGGCGATGGTCCGATGTGGCAGTGCTCGGGTTTCGAGTCCCTTCGCCTGCAGCGCATAGATTGGGCGGCCCCCCAGTCGACGGGCAAGCGGAGTCAGCCCCACGGCCGGCACGCCTGCACCTGCGACAACGAACAGCGGAGTCCCCGTGCCCTCCGACCGCAAGGGGACGAGTATCGGGTTGTTGCTCGACCTCGCCGTGTCGCGATCGGCCGCAGCATGGCGGTCGTCGATGACTCTCGCCAGAGTGCGGACCGTCATGGCGTCGACGAGATCTTCGGCAGCCAGTTCGACGTGAAATGCCACCCGGATCTCGGCGAGGATCTTGATGGTCACGAGCGATGTCGCACCGAGCTCGGCAAAATCGTCGTCCCGGTGCAACGAGGTCACGTCGAGTTCGCGGGCCACGATGTGAGCAAGCCAATTCTCCGTTGCGCCGACCAGCACAGCGGTACAGCCCTGCGGATCGCGGTGTGCGGAACTGGGAAGCGCGGCTCGGTCGACCTTGCCGCGCTCGGTGCGCGGCAGCGCATCGAGTCTGGTGATGTACTTCGGCACCATCCACTCCGGAAGTTGCTCGCGGAGTGCAACGCGAGCATCTGCCTCCGTGCACGCATCCCCAACGAAGAACGCCTCCAACTCGGTGATCGAATCGTCCTCGCAGGCTGCGACGAAGGCGTCCGAGAGCCCGTCCAGTGAGCGCAGAGCGCTCTCGACCTCGGCCGGTTCCACTTGGTACCCGCGAATATTGACGGCGTCGTCGACGCGGCCGACGAGTTGCAGTACGCCGCGGTCGTCGATACGTCCGACATCACCGGTCCAATAGCGCCGATGACCCGAGTCTGTGGTGAATCGTTCGCGAGTCTGTTCGGGGAGGTCCAGGTAGCCAACGGCAAGGCACTCGGCCGTGAGTCTGATCTGGCCGAGTTCACCTTGTCGAGCAAGCTTGCCATCGGATCGCACGATGTCGAGCGACTTACCGTTCGGCGACATGCCCGCTGCCAGGAAACCCTGCGGGAGCGGATCGTTGACCCGGTATTTGTGGAATGCGACGGCTCCCGCTTCGGTGGTGGCGTACCAATTGACGAACGTCGCCACACTGCTCGAATCGCCGCGAAAGGCGATGACGTCCCGAGCGTGAAGCGGTTCTCCGTAGGTGGTGACGAACTTCAGCGACGGAATGATGTTGTCGGGCACGGCGTGCACCGCCCCTGGACGAGAGCTTGGTGAATGAGAACTGGAGGTGACGGCGGCGATGCTGCGCACGAGTGATGGGGAGCAGTGCAACGTTGTCAGTGAGTGCTCGGAGATCCATTCGATGAGACCGTCCGAATGGGTGTTTCTCGGGTCTCGGCAGTAGACGGTCGCGCCGCTCAATATGCCTGCGAACACGGTGTTGATTCCGGCGCCGAAGCTGACCGGCAGGGCATTCCCGACTCGATCCGATGGCGACAATCCCAACGCCGCACCAACCTCGTACGCCTTGCTGAGGCACATCCGATTGCTCAGGAGAACGCCCTTGGCTGTGCCCGTCGAACCGGACGTGAACGCAATGAGGGCGATGCGCTCACCGGTGGCGACCGGAAGCGGAATCGACGACTCCTCGACGTTCTCGATGTCGCTGCCCTGGACTCTTACCGCATTCGACTGGTCGACGATGTGGTCTCGGCGGATATCGGGAAGCTTCGGGTCGAGGGGGACGAGACCACGCCCTGCGGCGATGACTCCCAGCATCAGAGTTATCGCTTCTACGGTGCACGTGGTTTCGATCGCGATGGGCCGCGCGACGTCCGGTGCGATCCTGGCGATCTTGCGCGCGAGCGCGTAAGTCCGGTGCAGCAACCTGTCGAAGGTCACTGCACCGTCCTCGGCCACGAGTGCTGTTGCATGTGGCGTGGTGTAGGCGACTTCGCACAATCTGTCCATCAGTGTGTCCCGAGCGTTCGGCCTGCACAGTGGTGCCAACGCGGGATACGTACGCGCGTCCAGGTCCTGGATCGACATGGCTCTCCTTGCGCGTGCGTGCAGAATGGTCGGGTTCTCGGATGAAAACCATCATCAAGTCTGTTTTACACCTTCAAGGTAGCCGCGTGGTCCTTTTACGCGCAACTTCTACGGACAGATCGTCCGAGAACGTGTGTCAAGCCCCGGTGATCGCCTCCAGAGGGCGCGTGCGAGCGGCCTGAATTGCAGGCCACAGTGCTGCGAGTACGCCGACGACGGCCGATCCGACGAGCATCGCCAGCAGTTGGCCCCAGGGCACGGTCAACGTGCTCAGTCCTTCGTCTCGGAGCGTCCGGACGAATCCCCAGCCGAAGACCACACCGAGGGCCAGCCCGACGATCGCCCCGAACAGGGCAATGAGCATCGACTCTAGGTAGATGGTCCTCCGTACCTGCGGACGTTGCATGCCGACAGCGCGCAGCATCCCGATTTCGCGGCGCCGTTCGACCACCGACAACGCGAGGGTGTTGACGATGCCGAGGATCGCGATGACCACTGCGAGCGCCAGCAGGCCGTACAGCACTGCAAGCAGGGTATCGATCTGCTGACTCTGCGAGCCCTTGAATTCCTCGCGGTCCTGCACCTGTACGACGATGAACGGCTTGGTTGCCGCTTCCAGATCGGTACGTAGCGTCTCCAGGTCGGTACCGGGCGCGGCGCCGACGAGGACGACGATGTCGGACCGCAGAATGCTCGGTATCACCTGTTCGTAGACATCCTCGGACACCAGCCAGTTGCCGAGAAGTTGGCTGTCCTGATAGACGCCGGTCACGGTGACGGGTACTTGCTTGCCGTCGACGGTGTCCAGTCGGGTGTTGGTTCCGAGTTGCCAGCCCTTCTCTTCCGCGTAGGTCTGCGACACGGCGATGCTGTCCCCGCTGAGTTCGCCTGTCCCGGCGGTGACGGTGAGATCGAACAAGCCGGCGGGACTTCCGTCCAGTGCGACTCCGAAAGTCGACTCGTCGTCGATGTCCACCGACACCGGGTGCAGGATGGCGACATGGTCGACGCCCGGCACGGAACGCGCGGCGATGCCTGCCCCTGTCGGAACTCCGATCTGTTGCGGGCCACTGAAGATGTAGTCGGCCTCGATACCGTTGTCGACGAGGGCGTCGACGCTTGCCTTCGCAGTCGATCCGAGCACTCCGATCACCGATACGAGCATCAGACCGAGCATGAGGGCGAACGCGGTCGCCGCGGTGCGCCGCGGGTTTCGGACGGAGTTGGTGCGTGCGAGTCGGCCGATCGGTCCGAACGGCTTCGTGAGTACCGAACCGAGTGCTCCGACGATCGGCCTCGACAGCGAGGGCGCGGCCAGCGAGACCGCGATGATGATGGCCACAGCCCCTGCGCCGACCGTTGCTGCGGCGCCGCCGCCGGTGGACTGTGCACCGACGACAATGCCTGCGGCTCCGATCGCTGCGAGCACGGCGCCGATGATCGTCCGCGTTCGTAGGCTGTCTCCGGCGGAGGCGAACTCTTCGCGCATGGCGGCGACCGGGGGAATCTTCGCGGCCCTGCGTGCGGGCGCGTAGGCGCTGAGAACCGTCACGATGATGCCGACGGCAAACGCAACGATCACGGTTCTCGGTTCGAGAGCCAATGTGCCGCTGGGCAATCCGAGATCGAATGCATTCAGTAGTGCGCGGAGGCCATAGGCCAGGCCGATGCCGCCCGCGAAGCCGAGTGCGCTACCGATAGCACCGACGACGAGTGCTTCGAGCACGACGGACCGGCTGACCTGGCTTCGGCTCGCGCCGATAGCCCGCAGCAGTGCGAGCTCGCGAACGCGCTGGGCCACGATCATCGAGAACGTGTTGTAGATGATGAACGTGCCGACCAGCAGTGCGATTCCGCCGAAAGCGAGAAGGAAGTAATTGACGAACGAGAGCGCCTGCTCGATTTCTGCCTGCGCTTCTGCGCGGACGTCGTCGGCCGTCTGAACCTTCAGATCCGGCAGGGCGGCAGCGACCTCGTCGCGTAGTTCGTTCTGAGCTACTCCAGTGCCGGCGATGTCGTAGTACTGGACGTGTGTACCGTCCGAGAACAGTTCGTTCGCTTGGCTTTCCGTGAACTGTAGACCGATGTACCCACCGGATTCGACAGCAGTGTCGTAGACGCCGGTGACCACGACATCGATCGTGCCCTTGGATGGCACGAGGACCTGAGTTCGATCGCCGACGCCGAGGCCGGAACGGGTGGCTCCGCCTTCGTTGATCGCGACCTCGCCCGGTGCGATCGGGGCCGTTCCCTGAGCGAAGACAGCGTCCTCGCCCAGGCGCTGGTCCGCTGGGATGTAGGCCTCACCGATGGTCGGGGCGCCACCCGACTGGACAGCCGACCCGGACTTGTCGAGGAGCACGATCTGACCGCTCACGTAGGGCACCACGGCGCGGACGTCTCGAAGCGCCGAGATGACGGCGGCGTCGTCGACGGGTACCCCGCTGGAGCGGGCGTCCTCGGCGCTCACGCGGACGTCTGCGCCCTGGGCCGTGTCGGAGAATATCGAGGAGAACGTGCGCTGCAGGGTGTCGGTGAACACGAAAGAGCCTGCGACGAAAGCAGTTCCGAGCACAACGGACAGAACTGTCAGGGCAAGTCGGACCTTGTGGGCGGCGAGGTTTCGCAGTGAAACCTTCCGCATCGGATTGCTGGTCGACATCTCAGACCGTCTCCAGCTGCTTCATGCGGTCCAGAACCGTGTCGGCGGTGGGGTTCGCGAGGTGGTCGATGACGGCACCGTCGGCGAGGAACACCACCCGATCGGCGTAGCTGGCGGCACGCGGGTCATGGGTGACGATGACGACGGTCTGATCGAACTCGTCCGCGGCGGCGCGCAGAATGCCCAACACCTCACCCGAGGAACGCGAATCGAGGTTGCCGGTCGGCTCGTCGCCGAAGACGATGTCCGGTCGACCGGCCAGGGCGCGGGCGCAGGCGACGCGCTGCTGCTGACCGCCGGACAGCTCGCTGGGACGGTGATCGAGTCGATCGCGCAACCCCAGGCGGTCGACGACGGTGTCGAGCCACTCCTGATCGTGCGCACGTCCCGCGATGTCGAGTGGCAGCGTGATGTTCTCGAGCGCCGTGAGCGTCGGGACTAGATTGAACGACTGGAACACGAAACCGATTCGGTCTCTGCGCAATCCCGTCATCTGCTTGTCGCTCAAATCGGTCAGCTCGGTGTCACCGATCGTGACGGTGCCCGAGGTGGCGCTGTCCAGCCCGGCGAGGCAGTGCATCAGGGTTGATTTGCCCGAACCCGACGGTCCCATGATGGCCGTGAACTCGCCGCGGGCGAACTCGACGCTCACCTCTCGCAGTGCATGAACCTGTGTGTCCCCCGTGCCGTACGTCTTCGTGAGTGCTTTCGCGCTGGCGGCGATATCGGTCATGCTGACAGTGTTTCAGTGTTTTCGGCCCTCCACTATCGGGGGACACCCTGATAGTGGAGCTTTACTATGGCCATATGCGCATCGGAGCCCACGTTCGTGACAGTGCCGACCCTCTCGGTTCCGCAGCAAGCTTCGGAGTCGATTTCGTACAGATGTTCCTGACGGACCCGCAGAAGTGGGAGAAGCTGAAGCCGCATCCTCAGGGCGAGGAGCTGAAGGCGAGCGCCGTCGACGTCGTCGTGCACAGCTCGTATGTGCTCAACGTCGCGAGCTTGAACAACCGAATTCGCATCCCGTCACGCAAGGCCGTTATCGAACAGGCGGCGGCAGCAGCCGAGATCGGGGCGATCGGACTCGTCGTGCACGGCGGTCACGTGCGCGACGGCGAGGACACCGCGAAGGGGTTCGAGAACTGGCGAAAACTGTTCGAGCGTCAGGCGGGTGAAGGCGGCTTCGGTGTCCCGATCTTCATCGAGAACACCGCAGGCGGCGACTTCGCGATGGCACGCCGTTTCGACGACATCGCACGGCTGTGGGATGCGGTCGGCGAGTTCGGGGCAGGCTTCTGCCTCGACACCTGTCATGCGTGGGCGGGCGGTGAAGACTTGGTGGGCGTCGTCGATCGAATCAAGGCCATCACCGGTCGAATCGATCTGGTGCACCTGAACAATTCGCGCGACGAGTTCGACTCGGCACGAGACCGTCATGCCAATCTCGCCGGCGGAACCATCGACGCGGAGGTTCTGACGGCCGTGGCCGAGGCATCGGGAGCCCCGGTCATTCTGGAAACGCCCGCCGAAGGACTCGCTGACGATGTGACACTGCTGAAGGGGCTCTGACGGGGATCTCCCCACTACTCTGACGGGGCTCTCCCCACTAGACGAACGTGGCGAGTGTCTTTTCCCAGAAGCGCTCGAAATCGTCGACGTCGCTTCGTGTGAAGATCCGGCTGTTCCAGCGGAATTTCGCATCGACGGTGGTCACTCCGTCGGACTCGTTGACATCGCACGTCACGGTGAGGCTGTGCTGCAGAGCCAATTCATCGTCGGGGAGTCGGGAGCTGCTGCCGTACCTGAACGCGATCTGTGCTCCGGATTTCCTGGCGAGTGCAGCGGCGGTGTGCTTCGCAGCCTCGAAATCGTTGCCGTCATAGGGAGCAACCGCAACGCGGCGACGGACCTCGGCTGCGAGAACGGCAGCGTCTCCGCTGGTCGGCAGACGCACCGGGAACAAAGGCGTGTCCGAGTTCGCTTCGATATCGACGAGCACTCCGGAGACGCAGCTACGGCAGCGGTCACTCTGCCACGCACCGACGGTGGCCGCGAGAACAGTGAGCAACATGGTCGCGGAGGGATGTTCTGCGCCGGCCCTTGCATACTGAGTACTGGTCTCGGTGACGACGGAGGAGCCGATCGTGTCGATCGTCGGATCTGTCCGACGACAACCGAAAGAGCGTTCCTCGGGTGTCAGCACTGCTGTCCAATAGGGAATCTGCGCTGAGAGGCCGTCGTGGTCGATCGTCACTGTGAGCACCGCACCGCCTTCGAATCTCGCGTCGTCATATCGCTAGCCTTACCTAACCTTTTGCCACTGTAGCGATGAACGCGTTCGATAGCGAGTGAACATTCAGAACAGCAGGTGAGGAACGATGGGCGGCTGCTCGAGATCGCCGGAGTCGATGTTGCTCAGCAGAGAATCCGACCAATTCAGAAGACCCGCCACGTCGAGTCCGTACGGCGGATCCACCTCGTAGCCGCGGATACGGTCGTGGCCCTGACCGAGCAGCGACACGGCGCCGACGAGGTTCCCGCGCATCAGATGAGTGAGCCCGACGGCGAGCTGGGCAAGGCCCTGCCACAGCATCCGCTCCGGTTCGGGCGAGTCCTTCCAGGTGCCTTCGAGGATCTCGTGAGCGTGGAACGGCATCCCAGCGTCGAGGAGTTCCTGGGCTTTCGCGATGGACTCCTCGGGCGGGAGCCTGAGATCGTCGGGAATCCGCGGAGCGCCGACGGAGCCCCGGGGAAGCGGCCTTCCCAGGCCGTCGCGGGGGCGTCCGTTCAGGGGTTTACCGGTGCTGTCCCGTTCCCGCTGCTGCTGGTGTGCTGGCGCTTTCGGTGACGCTGCTTTCTGTGACGCTGCTTTCGGTGCTGGTGCTTTTCGTGATGCTGGCATTGCTGCTACTCCTGCCGGCCCTGTTCGTCTTGATCGTTACGGCTATGAGCGCCACGAGTGCAATTGCCGAGACGACGACCATCGTGACCGATACTGCCACGTTATCGTTGCCGAGCACACCGACGATGGGAGCGACGATCGCACCCGATCCGAACTGTGCCGCACCGAGTAGTGCTGCCGCGGTACCTGCTGCTTCACCGTGACGCGACAGGGCGAGGGCAGGCGCATTGGGCATCACGAATCCGACGGCCGCGAGCACGAACCACAGCGGAACCAGGAAGCCGAGTATGCCGCCGACGCCTGCGAGGGCGATCACCGTCATCGCGAGCGCTGCGGCGACGGCCACCGATAGGGCCCCGATGACGATGCGGACCGGCGTGAAATGACCGAGGAGGATGACGTTGAGCTGGGATGCGCCGATCAACGCGATCGCTCCGAGGGAGAAGACGATCGCAAATTCCTGCTCGTTCAGGCCGAATTCTTCTTGAAGCACGAACGAGGATCCGGCGATGTAGGCGAACAAGGCGGACATCGAGAGAGCTGCGACGAGTACGAGAACGACGAACTGGCCGTCGCGGAGGAGCCCGCCGTAGGTACGAACGATGGGCATGACTCCGCGGCTGCGTCGACGCTCCGGCGGCAGGCTTTCCGGTAGCGCGAACGCGGCGAGCACGAGCAGCCCGATGCCAAGAATCGTCAATGCACCGAACACCCAGCGCCATGATCCTGCAAGAAGAATTCCGCCGCCGATGGACGGCGCGAGAACGGGTGCGACGCCCATGACCAGCATCAGACGTGACAGTACGGTCGCTGCGGCGCGCCCGGTGAACAGATCGCGCACCACTGCCATGGCGACCACGGCGGCTGCGGCAGCACCGAGCCCCTGCAGGCCGCGGAAGAGGCCGAGGATCGCCACGTTCGGAGCGATCACGCACAGTATCGAAGCAAGGATGTGCACGGCCGTGCCGACGATGAGGGGAAGTCGGCGCCCGACGATATCGGAGAGTGGTCCGATGACCAACTGGCCGAGTGCGAGGCCGATCAGTGTTCCGGTGAGGGTGAGCTGGACTGCCGCAGGCGTCGAGTTCAGGTCGTCGACGATCGACGGAAGCGCCGGCAGGTACATGTCGATGGTCAGCGGTCCCAGTGCGATCAACGCACCGAGAACCAGAATGATCCGTAGACGTTCACGGGAGGTGGGTTCGGCGCTTGCGGACTGGGCGGGCACGGCTGCATGTTCGGTTGCATGTGACACGCAATTCTCAGCAATGCAATCCTGCGATCTGTTCCCGGTGTGATGTATTCGAGCTAAAGTCCGCAGTCGTGAGTAGCAGCAGGCAAACAATCGTGCGGCAGTACATCGATGCATTGGCCAGCCACGACGCCAAGGCTGTGAAGTTCGCGCCCGGTGCGCGCCGGGTCGAGAACGGCATCACGACCGGCCGCTCGGGCCCTGGTTTATCGAAGGGACTGGACTCGGCCTTCTACTACCGTGCGATCCAGGCCGTTCGCGACGTCGAGCTGACGGAGTCGGGCGAGACGGTGCACGCGAAATTTTTGATCGACGCCGGCCTGCTGGGCAGGCGGGTGGTGACCGTCGCGGTCGAGGAGACGTTCCTCGTCCCCGACGGCACCATCCACCACATCCAAGCGAAGCTTCGGCTCAGATTCGGTCGGACACCTCGGTAAGTCGTGCGGTCTCGTCGGCCGCCAACTTCAGCTGAGGCGCCGCAAGCAGCGCGGACAGCTGTGAGATCTTGCTGGCACTTGCAATCGGCGCCGTGACACTCGGCTGCTCCAGAAGCCACGCCAGCGCGACGGTCGAGATCTCGGCATCGTGGGCGTCGGCGATCTCGCTGAGCGTGCTCACCACGTCGAGGCCCTTGTCGGTGAAGTAGCCCGTGGCGAGTCGAGCACGCGCCTGGCCTTCGAGATCCTCACGGGTGCGGTACTTGCCTGCGAGGAAGCCCGCTGCGAGGGAGAAGTAGGGAAAGACACCGAGGTTGTCGTCGGTCGCCACCGGTGCGAGCTCGGATTCGTATTCTTTCCGGGTCACCAGGTTGTAGTGCGGCTGAAGTGCAACGGGTCTAGCGAAGTCGTTCTGATCCGCGATGGACAGCCACTCGCGGATGCGGTCCGCCGAGTAGTTGGAGATCGCGACGTAGCGGACTTTGCCGTCCTTTATCAGTTCGTCGAAGGCGCCGAGCGAGTCCGCGAGTGGGGTCTTCTCGTCGTCGTAGTGCGCGTAGTACACGTCGATGTGGTCGGTCTGCAGGCGCGCGAGCGACGCCTCGGCGGCGGCCTTGATGTTCTTTGGCTCCAGCCCCTTGAACTCGGGGTGCTGGCTGACTTTCGTCGCGATGACGACCTCGTCGCGGTTGCCGCGCGCCGCCGTCCAGTTTCCGATGATGGTCTCGGATTCGCCGCCGGAGTTACCGTCGGTGAATGCGGAGTAGGAATCAGCGGTGTCGATGAAATTGCCGCCACCCGCAGTGAACGCGTCGAGGATCTCGAACGACGAGTCTTCGTCGCTCGTCCAGCCGAACGTGTTACCGCCGAGGGCGAGGGGGTAGATGTCGAGGTTCGAATTTCCGATGGCAACCACCAGGGCACTCCTTGTCTGCGCTTAGCTTCGATGACGCGAACTATCCGTGACAAGAACGCCGGGCGTGGTGCTGATTGTTCCGTGCTGATTGTTCCGTGGTGGATGTTCCGTGGTGAATGTTCTCAGGCGTGCGCCGGACTCGAGACGCCCGTTCCGCTCGGGGTGTCGATCCCGTACCGGTCGATCTCTGCCTGCAAGTTCAGTGCCCGGATGGACTTGCTCGCCTCGATGGCAGCGTCGTCGAGAAGATGGAGTGGGATGAGCCAGACGATCTCGAATTCGAGGCCGTCGGGATCCTTGCCGTACAGGCTCTTGGTGGAGCCGTGATCGGATGCACCGACGAGAGCGCCTGCGGCAGTGAGTTTCTGGGAAATTTCTGCGAGATCGCGCAGGGTCTGCACCTCCCACGCAAGGTGGTAGAGACCGACGGTCCTGGCGCCTGCGTCACTGTGTCCCGCCTGGTCAATGGGGCCCGCGTCGCCGAGTTGGAACAGTCCGAGGTCGTGGTCGTTGGTGCTGGCGCTCGCTTGAAGGAACGCGGCCGCGCTGCCCATCTGCATGACCGTCCGAAACCCGAGTACGTCGGTGTAGAAGGCAACGGACTTCTCGACGTTCCTGACGTACAGGACGGCGTGGTTGAGACGTTGAATTGCCATGGGAACCTCGATCGAAGACTGGGTGAACGAAGGCTAGGTTGAACCTTCAACTCAACTGTACACCCGGTTCTTCCGTCGGTGACGGGATTTCCTCACTAGTGCCAGGTGTGATCGACGAGCGGAGTTCGGGGTCCGAACTTCGGTTTGACGGCCTTGCCGCTCACCTGCAGCAACCGCACCGCGCGGTACCGGTGCGGAGCAAGAGGTTTCAGGTATTCGACCATGCCGTCGTCGTCGAGTGGACGGCCGAGCAATGACCATCCGACGACCGCTGCCAAGTGGTAGTCGCCGACCGACAGGGCATCGGCGTCGCCGAACGCACGTTGGGCGACCTCGGCGGCCGTCCAGATTCCGACGCCGGGTATCGCGCGCAACCGTTTCAGTGCGTCTACGGGCGCCATGACCACGGCTTCTTCGAGCCGACTCGCGGACTGTGCGCATCGGACGATGGTCTTCGATCTGGCTGGATCGACATTGGCGCGGTGGTACTCCCACGACGGAATGCGGCGCCACACTTCGGGGACCGGGGGTACGAACATCGGCCGGGGCGTCGGACCGGGGGCGCGCTCGCCGAACTTGGTGACGAGCATCCGCCACGACGCGAATGCCGATACCCCGTGGACTCGCTGCTCGAGCACTGCAGGCACGAGTGCTTCCATGACGAGACCGGTCCGACCCAGACGCAGGTGCGGGAACTGCCGGTGGGCTTCTCTCAACGTGTGGTGTTCGGGCTCGAAGCCCGACGGATCGTCCTCACTGCCGAGTAGAGCAGGAAGTCTCGTAGCGAATTCGACGGCGCCATGGCCCCACGCGTGACAGTGAATCGAGTGGCGCGTCGTCTGCGTCAACCGGTACGTGACCGTTCCCGAGGGAAGGCGTGATGTTCGCCACACGCGCCCTGAGGTGTCGCGTTCGAACGTGGGGTCGCCCTTGCCGCGGCGGAGACCCGACATGCTCATCGTCATGTCCACCGGACGATCGGATTCGAACACGGTAACGACTGGTTCGGCACCGGTTGCGGTGCCGAATTCAGGACCGGGTTCGGCCGCGGGGGCAGAGGACAGCATCGCCTGTCAGGGTAACCCCGTCTCGGTGCATCCCCCGTGTTTCAGAGTGACGTCGGGCCGACGGGCTATTTGAAACCGCCCTCGACGGCGACGACGGTTCGACCGGTGGCCCCGCCCGAAGCGATGCTGTCCAGAGTGGCCCGCACGTTTCCGATTGCGACTTCGGTGGTGAGCTGTTCGAGGCGATGCGGGCGTCGGTTCGATTCGAGTTGCTGCCATATTGCCCGACGCTTCTCGATCGGTAGCTGTACCGAGTCGATGCCGAGCAGCGAGACTCCGCGCAGGATGAACGGCAATACCGTCGTGGCCAGTTGCGCTCCGCCGGTGAGGCCGCTCGCAGCGACCGCGCCGCCGTAACGGGTGGTGCTCAGAACGTGAGCAAGAGTCTTGCCTCCGACGCAGTCCACCGCGCCCGCCCACTCGGCGCGCCCGAGGGGACGCGGCTTGGCGTCGGGATCGCCGGGAAGTCTGCCGAGGATTGTGCTCGCCCCGAGGCTGGTCAGCAGTCCGGCCGCATCCTTCTTGCCGCTCGATGCATGCACTTCGAAGCCTGCGGCCGAGAGCAAATCTACGCTGACCGTGCCGACGCCGCCGCTGGCTCCGGTGACCAGGATCGGGCCGTCGCTCGGAGTGATTCCTGCGGCAAGCAGCGCTTCGACGCTCATCGCCGCTGTGAAGCCCGCGGTGCCGATCGAGGCGGCCTCGCGGGTGGACAGCGTCGTCAACGCGACGACCTGGTCGGCGGACACTCGTGCATATTCGGCGTAGCCACCGTGTTGCGCGGTGCCGATGTCATAGCCGTGGGCGACCACCTTCTGCCCGACAGCAATGGTCTCGCTCGTGGATTCGACGACAGTTCCGGCGATGTCGATTCCGGGAACGATCGGATACTCACGAACGACTCCGCCCTTCGGGGTGATCGCCAGTGCGTCCTTGAAATTGACCGACGAATACTCGACGGCAATGGTCACCACGGGCCCGTCGATATTCGGGAGAAACGAGGACTCGACGATCTCCTGGGTGAGAGTGATTCCTCCGGACTCACGGGCGACGAGCGCTGCGAACGACGATGGCAGAGCTGCTCCCGTTCGGGTGCCTGCCGAAGTTCCTGCCGGGGCGGTCTCAGTCACGATTGGGTGTCCTTCCGATCTCGGATGCTTTCCCACACTACCCATTCAGGGCGCGGCGTCTGTTGTTTGTCGGTGGGCCGAAGTAGGGTCCTGTTCCGTGATCATCGTGAGTACTGACGGTTCCTGTCTGCGCAATCCGGGTGGCGCCATCGGGTGGGCCTGGGTCGATCACACGGGTCCCAGTGCCTCCGGTGGCGAGCCCTCGGGCACCAATCAGATCGCGGAGTTGCGTGCGCTGTTGGAAGCTGTGCTCGCCCATCCCGGTGACGAGCCGATGCTGATCGAGTCGGACTCGCAGTACGCCATCAAATGCGCGTCGGAATGGCTTCCTGGATGGAAGCGCAAGGGCTGGAAGACCGCTGGGGGGTCACCGGTCAGCAACCTCGAACTGATCAAGAACATCGATCGCGCCATCACCGAACGCACCGGACCGGTCCGGTTCCGCTGGGTCCGTGGACACGTCGGAAATCACTTCAACGAAGCAGCCGACGTGCTCGCCGGTGAGGCAGCCCGGGCGGTAGCTGCTGATTCGGCAGTAGTTGGTTCGGTATCCGCGCCCGCCGCCGAGTCCCCGTCGGTAACATCTACGGCTGCTGAGACCCACGGGCCTGCCAAGGTCACCACACGTGCACGGGCGACGCGGACCCTCAAGGCGCCGCGGGTGGCTGCTGCGGCAGTCGAGTCAGCCGACGAGGTTGCCACCCTGTTCTGAAGACGACGGACTTCGAACGAATACTTTCAGCCGAATACCTCAGCCGCGGGGTAGCAGCACCGAGTTCGGAAGTTCCGGCGCCGGCAGTCGTGTGCTGCTGAGTCCTGTGTTGCTGAGTCCTGTGTTGCTGAGTCCTGTGTTGCTGAGTCGCGTGCCGCTCTTGCCGTATCCCTCGACAGTGCCGAACTGTTCGCTTTCGTCCTGCCATGCCTGCCGGTAGGCGACGATGTCGTCGTGTGTGCGTCCCATGAAGTTCCACCACATCACAACCTGCTCGCCGAAGGGTGGTCCGCCGAGGATCAGCATGCGCGCGGGCGCGGTGCCGGTGTTGCGGATGGTCAGCGTGATGTTCCCCGGTTCGAGGTAGGCCAACTCTGCACGAGCGAGCGTCGTTCGCTCGATCTCGACAGCACCCTCGTCGAGAATCACACCGTGTTCGAAGTTCGCATCGATGTCCAGTGTGAGCGAGCTACCTGCGTCGACGACGAGTTCTGCTCCCAGCAGCGGCGTGAATGTCTTCACCGGTGAACGAGTGCCGGCAAGTGATCCCAGAAGTACTCGTACGATGCCGCCGGGTAGCGAAAGCGCCTCGGGCACATAGTGCCGGAATTCCGGAGCTGTGAACCGTGCCGTTCCGGGAAGTGCCACCCACAACTGCATGCCGTGCAGAATTCTTGTGCTGGGTCGCTCGGTGTCGACGACGGATACCTCCGAATGCGAGATCCCGCGGCCCGCCGTCATGAGGTTCAGTTCCCCGGGCAGCACCATGGCGTGGGACCCGATGCTGTCGTGGTGTTCGATCTCGCCGGAGAACAGCCAGCTCACTGTTTGGAGCCCCGTATGCGGGTGAGGCGGGACGTCCATTCCCGGACTGTCCCTGTCGGCGACATCGTCGGGCCCATAATGGTCGGCAAAGCACCAGGCGCCGATGAGTGTCCGATGCTTCTGCGGCAGCGTCCGCCTGACGGTCATGGCACGTGGCCCACCCAGCGGCACGTCTCGCGGCTTCAAAATCTCGACGTTCACCTGATGTCTCCTTGTGCGAGTCTGAGTTTGGTGCACAACGCTTCGAGCGTGGTGAGCTCCTCGTCGTTGAGGGCGTCTCCGACGTAGCGCCGGATCTTCGCGGCGTGTTTGCGTCCGATGTCGCGTTGGACAGCGAGCCCGTCGTCGGTGAGTACGACGACGGTTCCGCGTTTGTCGCCCGGATCGGGCTCGCGGGTCAGTAGTCCGAGCTTCTCGAGCCGCTCGCACAGCCTGCTCAGCGATGGTTGGCTGAGCAGGATCTCGTTGTTGAGGTCGTGCAATCGGAGTTTCTTGGGCGAGCACTTGCTGAGTGTGAACAGAACGTCGTATTCCCGCAGGCTGATCGGATCCCAGATGTCGTCCGAGGTGAACCGCCGCATCAGCGACACCTGGGAGCGAAACAATGCTTCCCAGGCGTCGACCGACAGTTCGGTGCTAGACGGCAACGGACGTCTCGTTTGCCTCTTTGTTCGCCAGCATGCTCGCGTGGGTCGGAGGATTCGTCGGCACGCCTTCCGGGCGTCGGGCCTCGAATTCCTTGCGCAGAACGGGCACGACCTCTTCGCCGAGCAGATCAAGCTGTTCGAGCACGGTCTTCAGGGGCAGTCCGGCGTGATCCATCAGGAACAGCTGGCGCTGGTAGTCCCCGAAGAAGTCGGCGAACGCGAGCGTCTTCTCGACGACCTGTTGCGGCGACCCCACGGTCAGCGGCGTCTGATCGGTGAACTCCTCCATCGTCGGGCCGTGGCCGTAGACCGGTGCATTGTCGAAGTACGGACGGAATTCCTCGACGGCATCCTGGCTGTTCTTTCGCATGAACACCTGACCGCCGAGGCCGACGATGGCCTGGTCTGCGCGGCCGTGTCCGTAGTGCTCGTACCGCTCGCGGTAGAGGTTGATCAGCTGTATGTAGTGCTCTTTCGGCCAGAAGATGTTGTTCGCGAAGAAACCATCACCGTGGTACGCGGCGATTTCGGCGATCTCCGGGCTACGAATCGAGCCGTGCCACACGAACGGTGGGATGTCGTCGAGCGGACGCGGCGTCGAAGTGAAGCTGTCGAGAGGCGTGCGAAAGTTGCCCTCCCACGTCACGGACTCCTCGGTCCACAGGCGCCTGAGAAGTTGGTAGTTCTCGAGTGCCAGCGGGATGCCCTGGCGGATGTCCTTGCCGAACCACGGATAGACCGGCCCGGAGTTGCCTCGGCCCATGATCAGGTCGACGCGTCCATCGGACAGGTGCTGAAGCATGGCGTAGTCCTCGGCGATCTTCACCGGGTCGTTGGTGGTGATCAGGGTTGTGGACGTGGACAGGATCAGCTTCTCGGTCTGCGCGGCGACGTAGCCGAGCATCGTGGTCGGCGACGACGGGACGAACGGCCGGTTGTGGTGCTCGCCGGTCGCGAACACATCGAGTCCCACGTCTTCGGCGTGTTTGGCAATGGTGACCATCGCCTTGATGCGCTCGTGCTCGGTGGGTGCCCGACCGGTGGTGGGGTCGACTGTGACATCGCCGACGGTGAAGATTCCGAATTGCATGGTCTGCTCCCTGGCCGAATTCCCGCAAGCACATATTCATGCGTTTGCATTGACTTCTGCCGTAACCGAGGAAGTGGCCCCAGTATTCCGGTTCTAGCTGGTCACCAACTTTGCGGTGCCCGTCAGGGTCCTGACGTCGTAAGACTCCAACGCACCATGCACGTATCGGTCACCTGCGACGTTGCCGCGGGTGGTGTACAGAACCGCGTAGGCGGTGAAGTCGACCGGATCGTTCTCGATGTTCACGCGAGGCAGGACGACGAGCAGGTGGGTGGAGGAACCGTCGTGTTCTTGCTCGGTGATCGCGCGAACTTCCCACCCCAGATCCGAACGTGTCACCTGAGTCGATTCGAAGGTGGCACCGCTCAGAACGATCTGTGCGACGAGCACGCCCGCTACCGAGACGGAGTCGAGGGTTCCCGAGACGTCGTTGCCGTCGAAAACCCAATGGTTGGCTGCTGTGTAGGACATGGCACGAGGTTAGAAGATTTCTTCCCAAAAAACTTTTCCATCCGACCCATCCACCCGATCGACTGTGGCGAATGCATGATGAGACGCCCGCCGCTGCTGTCGCCCCCGACCGCCGTCAGCTGTGGGCGTCTCCCTATATCTGGACTCTGTCCAAGAGAAACAAGGACGCTCGGAGATCGCCGGTGTCAGGGCCGCGCTCCACGGAGCTGCGACAATCGACTGAGGATGCGCTCGATATCGAGTCCCGTGCACCCGGCCGCGACGGCGCTCAGTTGCGCAGGCGAGTGGAAAACCATACGAACGTCTCGGTCGTATAGTACGTCGACGAGGTTGGAGAAGCGCTGGACCGCGTCTCGGTTCGTGTCCGAGAACGGAGGAATATCCGTCACCGCGTCGATGTCGTGCTTGTCGATCATGGCCAGATAGTCACCTGTCGACTTCGGGGCGTCGCACAGTTCGCTGAAGGTCGCGCCCCGGCCTGGACGCTCCTGCGTCCACGTTCCCCTCGAAAAGTCGGAAACTCTGCTTTTCTCGGCATGGTGGTTCTCGACAGTTCGGTAGTCGACAGGCCCGTCGACTCGGACCACCTGAAGCTTAGATTTCAGAAGTTCTATCGTCGGCACGAAGGTTTCGTGGAACAACGGGTTGGGCAGTAGACCGTCGGGCGGGTAGTTCGACGTGGTCACCAGCGAAATCTTGCGGGCGAACAGCGCGTCGAGTACGCGGGACACCAGCCTTCCGTCGGCGACGTCGTGGACATGGAACTCGTCGAAACACAGTAGGTCGATCTCGCCCAATAATTCCCCGATAGCGCCTTCGAGAGAGAACCCGTGCCTGAAATACGACGCATGGAGATCTCTGAAGAAGCTATGGAAGTGGACGCGGGTCTTTGCGCGAGAATCCACGCTGTCGAAGTAACGGTCGAGCAGCCAGGTCTTTCCTCGGCCGACGGGTCCCCACAGGTATGCCCCTCCCCACGGGCCGACCCTGTGCGGAGTGGTGAGCACATCGATTGCTGCCAGTTGCGCTGCGTCGAGCCGGTAGTCGGACTCGAAAGCCTGGCGACTCGCGCTGAGGTCCATGAACTGGACTCTACATCTGTAGAGTAAGGCCGATGGACCGCAGAAGTGTGATTGCCGACGCAGCGACAACGCTCATCGCCGACTCGGGACTCCGGGCTCTTACCCATCGCGCGATCGACGTTGCCCTCGATTTCCCCGCAGGATCGACGTCGTATTACTTTCGAACGAAGGACGCATTGCTGGCCGCGGTCACCGAGCGGATCACCGAAATGTCCAGGGCGGATTTCGCGGTGCTCTTCGCCGAAGCCGGGCAGGACCCCGTCGCGACGACGGTTCGCTACCTCGAACTGCTACTCGACGAAAGGTCTCATCAGATCCGAGCGCGACATGCGCTGCTCGTCGATCCAAGTATTGATCCCGCGGATCGGGAGAAGCTCGTCGGGTGTCTGTTCTCCATCGAGCGGGCGACTCAACTGTTCGACGACCGGGCGACGGCAGAGGGCTACGTCGCGTTGTGCGAGGGTCTCGTGATCGCAGGCCTCGGGCGGAAAACAAAAGAGCTGCGAGTTCCGCTGGTCACGTACCTGATGGGTGCAGGAATCGAGGTCAACGGTGTGCGAGGTAGACGGTCAGTCATGCTTGACGAAACCTGATTCGTAGGCGGCGATGGCCGCTTGTGTTCGGTCGCGGACACCGAGTTTCGCGAGAAGTGTTCTCCCATAAGTCTTCACGGTCTCGACGCCGATGAACAGATCTTGCGCGACGAGATGTCCGCGCGCAGCGCGTCAACCGCTAACCTAGGTCGTAGACGACTCCAGTGAGGTTTTCGCTTACGGCCCATAGCTTTTCGGCGAGTTCCTTGTCCTGGGCCTTGTCCGAAATTTTGGCAGGCCCGGGCGCGCCGCGTGATTCGAACAAGGACTTTGGACCCGTGTAGGAACCTGGCCCGCCGCTTTCGAGTGCATACAGCGTGGGAAGTGCACCTGCCTTGGCCGACTGCGAGATGAACTTCAAACCGATCGAGGCGGCGAAGGACATGATTCTCGAACTACCCAAGCCATCGGGGCTGGTGTACAACGCTGTTTCGGAGATACCCGGGTGAGCCGCGGTGCTGATGATCGGCACGCCGGCCTTGTCGAGGCGACGCTGAAGTTCAAGCGCAAAAAGGAGATTCGCGAGCTTGGAATTGGCGTACATCCGCTGAGGGTTGTATCCGTGGGTGGCTTGGAGGTCGTCGAAGTTCAATTTCGGTGCCTGCTTGTGCGCCACCGAGGAAACCGTGACGACGCGGGCATTGCCCGCAGCGCGAAGGTTGGGGAGTAGATGGCCGGTCAAGGCGAAGTGGCCCAGGTGATTGGTTCCGAACTGAAGCTCGAATCCGTCTGCCGTTTCTGCCCGCTTCGCGGGCATCATGACACCTGCGTTGTTGATCAGTGCGTCGATGGTGTCGGGTGCGGACTCGGCGAACGACCGGACCGAACCGAGGTCGGCCAGGTCGAGGTGTGCCGTGTCGACGGTGCCCTCGGGTGCTTCGGCGGCGATCTTCTGCGCGGCGGCGTTGGCCTTGTCGAGGTTCCGGCACGCTAACGTCACGTGGTCGCCTTGTTTCACCAACTCGAGAGCGGTGAAGTAGCCGATTCCGGTGTTTCCGCCGGTAAGGATGACACGTCGCTGCTTGTTGTTCGACACGGCGCCCAGGGTACCTGTGACAAATAGAATCTGCCCGTGACGTCTGGTCCGGAGGGCGTACCCATCGACTATCTTCCCAGCGGAACCGGGCGTGGGGCCCAGAGCATTGGCCGGGGTCATAGGAGCCCTCGAGGAGGGTGGGCTCGGCTTGGTGCCCTGGTCGCTCGGCGATACGCGACGTCTTCTAGAACGGTGGGGGTTGGTGTTTGTGGCGTTCGGCGATGATGGCGCGGTGTTCGAGGAATTTGGTGCGTAGGTAGGTGGCGTCGGATCGTGCTCGGGGGTCGGTGATTTCGGCGATGTCGCGGAGTGTGGGTGCTCCGGTGGTGGTGTCGATGCGTAGTAGTCGGTACCAGTCGGTGTCGTGGTCGGTGATGTTTTGTTCCCACCAGGTGGGTTCGTAGAGTTCGTCGGGTGGTTCGGTGGGCGCGTTGTCGGGGTTGTTGTTGCCGTTGCTGTCGGGTCCTGTGGCGGCGTCGTCGCAGACGTCTGCCGTGAATCACCCTAAGTTTTGTGCCGCCTCCAGTTGGGGCTGATCCTCGGCGTCGAGGTCAGAGTAGTGGAGTGTTTCGTATTCGATCGGGGGCATCTGTCCGATGCTCGAATGCAACCGCCTGTTGTTGTACCAGTC
>NZ_JASISW010000080.1 GCF_030063335.1 Rhodococcus sp. G-MC3
TCTCGGCACAGTTCATCTTTGAACTCTGCCGAGAACGATCGCCGAGATCTGCTCATGCTGGTCGGACTCATTTCAGTAGATTCCTATTCTAAGCGGGTCCACTGTCCGAAATCCTTGGGCCGATCAAGAACACGGAGAACTTCGACAACCGAGACAGCGTTGTCCAAGAGTATGGGTGAATTTTGACTCCGTCGTTGACAATCTCGGACACAATGGGCAGGTCGCGGCAAGACGGTGCCCCGGCACACGACATCACGCCGGGCCTAGGTAGCCGGGTAAGTCGGCGCTTCGCGTTCATCAATCAATTAGATGTCCCAGCCGTGCCCGTGCAGGTCGAGATCTGCAGCGCTGTCAGCCCGCACGGACAAGTAGAGGCCGTCGGCTGAGCGACCTTTCTTCTCGGTCGCAGTTTCGATCCATGATTCGTCGGCATCCCAGGCCGAAAGCCCGTTATCGTCAAAATGCTTCCGGACAGGCTGATGATCCTCGGCACTTCCAATTTCCACGAGATATTCTTGTTGTGCCATACGCCTAAAGGTACCGATCTGGGTGCAGCTAGCAGCGTGCATTTGTCGGTGTGATTCGATAGCGCTGCCTCTCGGATGTGGGGCGTCGTGTGGGATGAGAATCAGGACGGACATGAGGCAGAATGTCACTTCCTGTTATACCGAGCCTAGGGACGACGACTGACGTGCTTGCCTCTACGATGTTGCAGGTTCACCGTGTTTGTCGGTGCCCATCGGTAGCGTCGCTCCAAATTCTGGGAAGGGATGCATTATGACCCTGACGACCTCCTTGGCCGGTAGGGTCCGGAACACAAGCCTGCCCAAGAGCCATGCGCTCCTGCCGCTACTCGAAGCGATCGTCAACGGCATTCAGGCAATCGACGCCCGGGGCGACACCGACGAGTCAGGTCGGCTCAACGTGAGGGTGCACCGGGATTCTCAGGCGGAGTTCGACTTCGGCTCGGCGGTAGGCGGACGCGTTCCCATGAAGCCGATTATCGGCTTTACCGTCCTGGACAACGGCGTGGGGTTTACTGCGCAGAATATGACCTCGTTCGAGACATTGGACAGCGACTTCAAATCCGACCTGGGCTGCCGCGGTGTCGGCCGTCTGCTGTGGCTTAAACCTGAATGCACCGATGAGCTGACTCGCTTGTTCTGAATGATGTTGCGCGGTATCGACCTGGATACGAGGCGTGATTGTTCGGCCGATCTCGGCTATCGGGTTGTTCCACTGGGGTTTTCGTC
>NZ_JASISW010000081.1 GCF_030063335.1 Rhodococcus sp. G-MC3
CGGGGTTGCCTCGATGCCGTCGCTGCAGATGCACCAGATAGGCATCGTAGATCTCTACCGGTGATTCAGGGGCGGGTGCGTAGTCGGGTGCGAGCTGCATCGAATTCTGCCTTGACGTGTGTCGGAGCGAGATGAATGTATCGGGCTGTGGTGTCGACGTGCGCGTGGCCGAGCAGTGCTTGCATCACTGCCAGATCCACACCGGCTTCGGCCATGGCGGTTCCGAAGGTATGGCGCAGGGCGTGCGGGTGTCCGGCGAGAACACCTGATTTGATCCGGTGGTATCGAAAGATGGTGCGCAGTCCTGCGGCCGTCAAGGACTGTCCCCGGTTCGGCCCTTTAGCGACGAGAAACAGACGTGCACAGTTTGATTCGGGTCTCTCGGTGAGTAGGTATGTTTGGATCAATCCCGCGACTTCGATATCGAGTGGGACGCGGCGCTCTTTGCCGCCTTTGCCGAGCACCCGTATCCACCTGGTGCCGATGTCGATATCGGTGACATCGAGGGTGAGCACTTCACCGGATCTCAATCCGGACAACAACATCAGCCCTGCGATGGAGCGATCTCTCCATGTCCGCAAGCTTGAGAGCAGATCGGTGGTTTCCTTGCGGTCCAATGCCCGCGGGAGCAGTCGTTGTTCACGCAGTCGCAGCGCGGACCGCTTCTTCGGCCGGATGAGGTGGCCGAGGAGGGCGTTGCGTTCTTCTGCGCTCACTCGCCGGGCCTCGCGGCCACTCGGAATGGGACTACGTAGGTCTGGCTCACGCATCGAGCGGAAAGCGAACATGCTGGTCAGGGCGGCGAGTCGATGGTTGATGGTGGTCGCGGAGTATCGATCGAGTCGCTTTCCGGTCATGGACACGACGTTGGCGGGCCGCCCCGAAATCGGAGTCGTTCGGCAGTATCGCATGAAATCCAGCACGGTCTCCACGGTCACCGCGTCGAAATCGATTGTCTCGGAGTCGAGCCACCGACAAAAGGCCAGCAGGTCGTAACCGTAGGCGCGGACGGTGCGCGGTGAGTAGTTACGATCGGAAAGGTAAGCGAGGTAGTCGTTGACCAACGAGTACCTACCGGCGTGGGCCCCGGACAGTGTCCAGGCGACATCGGTGCCGGGTTCGAGATGCAGCGCGTGCTGAATCATCATGAGACAGGTGTAACCCCAACGTCACCGCTAATCAAGCATTTCGCGGGTCGGCGTGTCGATTCGCGGTAACAATCGGGTGGATTAGCCGGTCAACAGGCA
>NZ_JASISW010000082.1 GCF_030063335.1 Rhodococcus sp. G-MC3
CGGTGGGGAATACGCCTCGCTGACCGCCGCAGCGGAGGCGATCGCCAAGCAGGTCGGTGTCGGTCAGGAGACGGTGCGGCGCTGGGCCGTGCAAGCCCAGGTCGACCAAGGCACCCGCGCCGGCACTACCTCGAAGGAAACGGCAGAGATCAAAAAGCTCAAAGCCGAGAACAAGCAGCTGCGCGAGGATGTCGCAATCCTCAAAGCTGCGACAACTTTCTTCGCGGGGGAACTCGACCCCCGCAACCGATGATCATCGGGTTCATAGATTCGCTGCGTGCCAACGGTTTTGCGGTCGAGTCGATCTGCCGGGTCCTGAAAGATCAGGGCTGCACGATCGCCGCGAGAACCTACCGGGCTTGGAAATCACGCCGGCCCGCGCCGCGCACTGTCTCCGATGCCCATGTCGTCCATGCGGTGCGGTCGACTGTGTGGCACACCGATGCCGACGGCCGGAAGAAGATGACACCGGAGGGGCTGTACGGGAGGGTGAAAATGCGCGCCCATCTCGACCGGACAGCGATCCCTGGAGTGTCCTACGGGGCAGTTGATCGCGCAATGAAGACGCTATGCCACAACGGAATTCGACGATCGAAAGGAATCAGAACGACGATCCAATCAGCGGACGGCGTGCGAGCGGGCGACCTGCTCAATAGGCAGTTCCGGGCCGAGGAACCGAATCGGGTATGGGTCACCGATTTTACTTATTGCAGAACATGGGCCGGGTGGGTCTACGTGGTGTTCATCATCGACGTGTTCTCCCGTCGGATCGTCGCCTGGCACGCCTCGATGTCCAAGACAGTGGACCTGGTGACGATCCCACTGCGGATGGCGCTGTGGCAACGTATGCGAGAAGGATATCCAGTGAAAGCTGCTGAGCTGATACATCATTCGGATGCAGGAAGTCAGTACACGTCAGTGAAGCTGACCGAGAAATTGGCGCTCGAGAACATCGCGGCGTCCATCGGATCGGTCGGGGACGCCTACGACAATGCCCTCGTCGAGTCAGCGAACGGGTTGTACAAGACCGAGTGCATCCGAACGACGATCTTCCATTCCGGGCCGTACAAGACGATCACGGACGTCGAGTTCGCGACCGCCGGTTGGGTCGAGTGGTACAACGTCAAGCGGCTTCATTCAAGCATCGGTCACATGCCACCGATCGAATACGAAACGCTCCACTACGCTGACCTCACCACCGGGGATCAGCCCACATTGGAGGCGGCACAAAACCTAGGGTGATTCA
>NZ_JASISW010000083.1 GCF_030063335.1 Rhodococcus sp. G-MC3
GGGAGTGTCCGATTAACGGTTGATCCGACCTTGGCGTCGGTTAGTTACCGTTCGGGGTGATGCGTCCTTCGAAGGTGATCGCGAACGCGTTGAGCGCGGGCTTCCACCTCATTGCCCATCGTGCCTTGCCTTTCCCTGTGGGGTCCAGTGCTCGCGTGGCGAGATAGAGGCATTTGAGCGCCGCTTGCTCTGTCGGGAAGTGTCCACGAGCCCGCACAGCTCGCCTGTAGCGGGCATTGACGGACTCGATCGCGTTGGTCGAGCAGATCACCCGCCGGATCTCGACGTCGTAGTCCAGGAACGGAACGAACTCGCTCCACGCGTTGTCCCACATTCTGATGATCGCCGGATACTGCTGACCCCATTTCTCTGCGAACTCAGTGAACCGCTCCTTCGCTGCAGACTCCGACGGAGCGGTGTACACCGGCTTGAGATCGCGAGCCATCTCGTCCCAATACTTCCGTGATGCGAACCGAAAGGTGTTGCGTATCAGATGAATAATGCATGTCTGCACCACCGCCAGCTCCCAGACAGTATTGATCGCATCCGGCAATCCCTTGAGTCCATCGCAGACGACGATGCAGACATCGGCGACACCGCGGTTCTTGATCTCGGTGAGCACCGAGAGCCAGAATTTTGCGCCTTCACCGCCCTCGCCGGCCCAGATCCCGAGGATGTCGCGTTCACCGTTGACGGTGACACCGATCGCCACATACATCGGCCTATTGGTGACCTGCCCGTCCCTGACCTTGACGTGCACAGCATCGATGAACATCACCGGATATACGCGCTCGAGTGGCCTGTTCTGCCAGTCGGTCATCTCTCCGACGACTTTGTCGGTGATGCGGGAGATGGTGTCCTTCGATACCGTCGCCCCGTAGATATCCTGGAAGTGCGCGGACACCTCGCCGGTCGTCAAACCCTTTGCAGTGAGCGATAATACGATCTCGTCGATGCCTGTC
Organism: Rhodococcus sp. G-MC3; assembly: GCF_030063335.1. Lineage (GTDB taxonomy): Bacteria > Actinomycetota > Actinomycetes > Mycobacteriales > Mycobacteriaceae > Rhodococcoides. The sequence continues at coordinate 963 of NZ_JASISW010000083.1, forward strand.
AGGCGACGTTGACGCTTCTTGACGATCTGAGGTGCGAAGGAGGAATCGATGTCGCGTGGAACCTCGATTTCCACTGGCCCGATCTCCGTCAGTACTGTCTTCGAGCGGGTGCCGTTTCGGGAGTTGCCGCTGCCGCGGCCGGCGGCGTCGTGTTTCTCGTAGCCGAGGTGTTCGGTCATTTCCGCGTCCAACGCGCTTTCGAGGACATTCTTGGTGAGTTGATTGAGGAGCCCGTTCGGACCCATCAACTCGATGCCCTGTTCCTTGGCTTGAGCC
>NZ_JASISW010000084.1 GCF_030063335.1 Rhodococcus sp. G-MC3
TCGCGCTATCCGCAGTGCCGCGACGAATGAGGCGCGGTCGGGGTCCTGTCCGCCTGCTCGCGCGGCGTCGACCATCAATGTTCGAATAGCGTAGTGGCAGCACAGGTGGCCCCAGATTTCTTGGAGTACCAGTGGTGGGGATTTCGAGCGCAGGACTGCTCGGGGTCCGCGTTGGTGGGTTTTTAGTTCGTCGAAGGTGTTCTCGATTTCCCAGCGTTCGGCGTAGGCGAGTGCGAGTTCGCGGGCGGGTGCCTCGGCGGGCTCGAGGATGGTGGTGAGCAGGCGGTATTGCTCGGGGTTCTCGCGTCCGTCGTCGAGGGTGTAGTCGATCACCCGAACGGTCAGCGGTGTTCGATGCTGACGCCGGATGCCCGAGGTCGGGATGATCGTCGCCAGCCAGGATCCGTCGTCGAGGGTCTCGATATGTTTCGGTGACAGTGTCGATTTGACTCTCCACAGCAGGTCCGCGCCGCTGGCGGCGGCGCGTGTCCACATCTCGAACCCGTAGAAGCCGCGGTCCGCCAGCAGCAGCATGCCGGGTTCTAGACGGTCGACGAGAGTGTTCGCTAGTTCGCGTTCCGAGGTCATGCAGCTGCCGACAGCGGCATCGAATACGGCATGGGTACCGCATTCGGCGACTGCGACCAGCCGGGCTTGCGGGTAGGCGGACTGCTCTCCGCGGCTCGACGGTGGTCGACCGAAGTGTTCGGTGTTCGCGGGCGTGTCGGCCAGATCCAGGCAGGTGCCGTCGATGGCCACCACGCGGCGGCCCGCCAACCACGATGAGGGTGTGGAGTCGACTGCTACAGGCTGCGCGACACGACGAAACAATGCTTCCATTGGATCTGGACCAAGGCGTGAACGTGCTTGAAAGATAGCCGATTTCGTCGGGGCGGACCAATGCTGCGACCACCCCGATGACCAGGACAAGCCGTCGGTGAGCTGTTCGAATACTTCCTCGTACGACGCATCGGCGTTCAATGCCATCCCGATCGCGAAATACGCCGTCACCCGAGCAGTCAACGTTCTACTGCGCTGCTCGGTACGACCGCATTCCGTGATCACCGCATCCACCACATCCGGCGGAAAGACCCTGGTCAACAACCCCACCGACACCACATCCGACAGCCGACGATCCGAGACCGGTTTCACCCATCCGCTACGAGGCACAACTCATCATACCTCGAAGGTCCTTAACTGAACGGTATTG
>NZ_JASISW010000085.1 GCF_030063335.1 Rhodococcus sp. G-MC3
TGAACCGCACCGGGTTGTCCGGAGGCTTCACTTCTTAGGAGAATGAAGCCATGGCACGACCGGCAAGCAACTACCCCACCGAGCTGCGTGAACGCGCTGTCGGCATGTTCACCGAGATCCGCAAGGATTACACCTCGGACTGGGCAACCGCGGCATCGATCGCCGACAAGCTCGATATCAAGTCCACACAGACCGTCCTGAACTGGGTCCGCAAGTCCCAGGTCGACGCCGGCACCCGACCCGGTATCACCACCGACGAAGCCGCGGACATCCGAAAACTGCGGGCAGAGAACCGAGAACTCAAGCGCGCCAACGAAATCCTGAAGGCGGCATCGGTTTTCTTCGCGGCGGAGCTCGACCGCCCACACAAGTGATCTGCGCGTTCATCGACGCGCACAAAGACGCTCACGGGGTCGCGCCGATCTGCACCGTGCTCACCGAGCTCGGAGCTTCGATCGCCCCGTCGACGTACTACGACGCCCGCAACCGACCACCCTCGGCGCGCGATGTCCGGGACGAGGAACTGATGGTCGAAATCAAGAAAGTCCACGAGAAGAACTACTCGGTGTATGGAGCCAGGAAAGTATGGATAGCGCTGCGGCGCAATGGAACAGATGTTGCCCGGTGCACCGTCGAGCGCCTCATGCCCGCCCTCGGGCTCCGCGGTGTCCTGCGCGGAAGGGACCCTCGGACCACCGTCTCGGATCCGAAGGCCGATCGGGCGAAGGACCTGGTGGGCCGCGATTTCGAACCGTTGGCACCGAACGTTCTGTGGGTTGCCGATTTTACTTACGTTCGAACGTTGGCCGGGTGGGTCTACGTCGCGTTCGTCATCGACGCGTACGCCCGGCGGATCCTCGGCTGGAAGGTCTCCAACCGCATGACGACACCGCTCGTGCTCGATGCGATCAACCAGGCGATCTGGGTTCGCAGGTCCGAAGGGTTCACCGATCTGACCGGTCTCGTACATCATAATGATGCCGGAAGTCAGTACACCGCAATAGCTTTCACGGATCGTCTCGTCGAAGTCGGCATCGACGCGTCCATCGGGACGGTCGGCGACGCCCACGATAATTCCCTCGCGGAATCGATCAACGGGCTCTACAAAGCGGAGTTGATCAAACGTACCGGTCCCTGGCGGGACGCGGCACACGTAGAGTCTGCCACCGCCGACTACCTGCGGTGGTTCAACCACGACCGACTCTACG
>NZ_JASISW010000086.1 GCF_030063335.1 Rhodococcus sp. G-MC3
TAGAGCCGCTTCGGTTTGATCTTCAGTCGATCTCGCAGCCGTCCACCGGTTGGTGGTTGTGGGTGCATTGGGCAGCATACTCAGCCGGGGTGAGGTAGCCCAGCGATGAGTGCCGGTGCCGGTTGTTGTGGTCGTCCTTGAAGTCCCCGATCACCACCCGGGCTTCGAGCAGGCTCGTCCAATAGTTGCGGTTCAGGCACTCCTTCCGTAGGCGGTTGTTGAAGGATTCGATGTGGCCGTTGTTCCACGGCGTCCCCGGCGGAATGTAGGAAATTCCGACACGGTCGCGGCAGAACTGTTGCAGCACATGCGAAATGAACTCCGGACCGTTGTCCATCCGCAACACCATAGGCGGACCACCCCACAACGCGAACACCTTCTCCAGCTCATCGGTCAACCGCTGCGCCGTGATCGACCGCTCCACGATGTTCAACAAGGACTCCCGGGTGTGTTCGTCGATCATCGACGCGATCTTGATCGCCTTCCCATCGACGGTAGAGTCGAACTGAAAGTCCATTGCCCACACCACCTTCGGGGAGTCGGCCTCGATCTGCGGGCACGAACTGACACCGGCACGCTTGCGTGGATGGTAGATCCGAACCTGCAGGCCCTCCTCCTTCCATAGCCGGTGAACCCTCTTCTTGTTCACCGACATGCCCTGATCGTGCCTGAGATGAGCCCAGGCGCGACGGAAACCGTGCAACGGGTTCGAGCCCGCATACTTGCGTAGCGTCGCCCTCAGGGCCGCGTCAGGGTCGGCGGGCGTCTCTGCGATCGGTGTACGAGCGTATGTGGAGCGGGCGAGCCCAACTGCTTTGCATGCCAACCGCTTCGAGATACTCATCGTGGCGACGAGCATGTCGACGGCGCGGCGCTTGGCGGCCGGGCTCAGAATTTTCCCCGCGCAACCTCCCGCAGAGCATCCTTTTCCAGCTCGGCATCCGCGAGCAGGCGTTTTAGCTTGCTGTTCTGCTCACGGAGCTCCTTGAGTTCCTTCGCGGCGTCTGTATCCATCCCGCCGTACTGCCGGCGCCAGTTGTACAACGTTGCCGCCGACACCTCGAGGTCCGCGGCAATCTCCTCCTGCGTCTTGCCTGCAGCGGTGAGCTCATCGGCACGGCGCAATTTGCGCACGATGTCTTCAGCAGAGTTGCGCTTTCGTCCAGCCATGTT
>NZ_JASISW010000087.1 GCF_030063335.1 Rhodococcus sp. G-MC3
CTTGCGGATCTCGGTGAACATGCCGACAGCGCGTTCACGCAGCTCGGTGGGGTAGTTGCTTGCCGGTCGTGCCATGGCTTCATTCTCCTAAGAAGTGAAGCCTCCGGACAACCCGGTGCGGTTCAGTTCAGGGAGTCGAGTGACCACCGACGTCCAGCAGGATTCGCACGCGTTCAACTCAAAAAGATGACTAAAAGATGGCACTTTCGAATCCGCCCAACACCAAGAACATTCTGCACCGACCATCCTCGTTCACATGGTCACTCGACTCCACCAACAGCAAAGGAGTGACCTCCTCCAAGTATCCGACTGACGAGCCTGCCGGGCTCCTCGCCGAAACTCAGATCGGCGGCGTCCGTGTCGGAGCATTCACCTAGCCTTCTGCCCATCCAGCTCGTCCCATGACAGAAAGGAGTCATCGACGATGCCAGCGCAGGCGTGGGTCACTCTGATCATCGGACTGGTCGCCACCATCGGTGTCATCATCACCTGGCAACAGAAGAACTCCGCAGACCGCCGCTCCGAGTGGTTTCGACGGACCACTTGGGCGTTCGATCGCACCTTCAGCACCTCCGACACCGAAGCCCAACTCGGATGGAAGGTGATCGAAACTCTGGTCGCATCTAGACTGGCTACACGCAGCGACTCCGACATCGTCCAAGTCATCGCCGAGCAAATAGCGCTCGGAGACTCGGACACCGAGTACGACGAGGAGGCTGGAAATGACCACAGCAACACCGAAGAATCCGGCCCCGGCCATTCGTAGCCTCGCCGTCCGCCGGGCAGCGGCACAGGCCGCGGTCGCAGCAAGCGCCAAAACCGGTCGGCCGGTCCCCGACGCCGTGCAAAAACTCGCCAACTCACGCCAAAAGTTCGGGTGCGCTCGCCCCCATCCTTCGGCGCGATACAGACGCGCACGAGAAACGCGGGCCGGCGCGTGACTTCGATGGTGGTGAACTGAAGTCTTGGTGCGCAAAACGCAGTTACCGCACCGTCAAGGAAGTCTTGACGAAGCACCTGATCCGAACGTGGATACGGACCTTGCGTGAGGGTTGCGGGATAATCGCTATGTCGTGTCAGGATAGATGCTTGCAGGGTCGAAGCTCGAAGAGAGTTGGTCGGTTTAACGTGCACAGTTCGAATGCGGTTGCCAGC
>NZ_JASISW010000088.1 GCF_030063335.1 Rhodococcus sp. G-MC3
CGTATTCCGCTCCGTGTGCTTCCAGCAACCGCAGGGCCCTCGCACGGACCTCTGGATCGATTTTCTTGGGCATGTGCTCATCCTTCCTGACTCAGAAGGAAGCGGCATCAAACCTAGGGTGATTCAGCCGTGAAGCAGGTGTCGTTGTTTTCGTCGCTGGGTGCGGTCGGTGTGGGTGGTCGGTAGCGGCGGTGACGGTGGGTGAAATCGTCTGGGATGGTGACGGTTCCGTGGATTGTGGGTGTGATGCGGTGGAGTCCGGTGGGGCACCTCCAGTAGATGGCGTTGCCGTCGAGTTTGGCGCAGGTCCAGAGTTTCAGTGTTTTGGCGTGGTGGTGGTAGGGGCAGAGGGGGTGGAGGTTGGCGAGGATGGTCCAGCCTCCGGAGGTGGGGTCGGTTTTGTTGTAGGGGACGATGTGGTCGATGTCGCAGCGTGCTGCCGGCACGCTGCATCCTGAGAAGGTGCAGGTGAGGTAGGTGGCGCGTACGAGGGCGACGAGTGCGTTGCTGGGGCGGTAGGTGAGGGCTCCTGGGGGTGGTGTGCTGTATCCGCCGTGTCCGTCGGGGTGGATGCCGTGGGTGAGGGTGGGGTCGGCTGTTGCGGCGGTGAGGAAGTCGGCGATGGCGCGGGAGAGTGCTGTTTCTTCGCCGAGGATGGAGCGGCGAGTAGGTCGGTGAGAGTTGCTGTTCTGTGCCCCTGACCCTGACCCTGGACCGGTGGCGGGAGTGGGGAGTGTGGCTGCTTTTCTGGTGCGGCCGCGGGCGATGAGTCGTCGTGCTCGGGCGGGTGTGGCTGTGGGCCTGAGTGGTGTGGGCGGCGGTGCTGGTGGGCTGGGTGGCGCGGCCGGCGGTGGGGTTGCGTTCTCGCTGCTGTCGCTGCTGTCGCTGCTGTCGCCGCTGTCGCCGCTGTCGCCGCTGTCGCCGCTGTCGCCGCTGTCGCCGCTGTCGCCGCTGTCGCCGCTGTCGTCGCTGTCGCCGCTGTCGCCGTGCGTGGTGGTGTTTGTGTAGGCGTCTGCGGCGTGGAGCATTTCGGTGAGCATGGCTTGCCAGCGTGCGTCGGTGGCGATGAGGCGTGCGGTGGCGGGGTCGAGGACGGTGCCGTCGGAGAGGGTGGCGG
>NZ_JASISW010000089.1 GCF_030063335.1 Rhodococcus sp. G-MC3
CGAAGCGGCATTGGTCGGCTCGGGGGCTTCGCTCAAACCTGAATGGAACCAGCGTGGGCCGTTCAGTCACGAATTCGGTTTCTGCGCCATGACGGGGCTGATGAGGGGCGAGGTCGTGCCGACTGCGGTTTTCTGCACGAACGATCTCATTGCCTTCGGGGCGCTCGATGCGGTGCGCAGTCTCGGGCTCTCTGTTCCGCGTGATGCATGGATCGTCGGTTTCGACGATGTTGACATGGCGCAGTGGCCCTCATTCGACCTCACAACAGTCCATCAACCAAGTAGGGAGATGGCGGCATCAGCTGTGCGCATGCTCCTGGACCGCATTGCGGATCCAGAAGTACCTTACGGGCATTCCACGTTCCCCTGTCGGCTCGTCGTACGTGGATCTACGGATCACGCCAAGGCGTGACACGGCCATCGCCAGCCTAGATACCTAGCGGCGACTTGAAATGCATACGTATTCATAGTAAAAAGATCTGGCTACTGTATACGTATACATTCGATCAGACCCTCCCAAGGAGCGCGCATGCCCCGTTATCTGAAGTCCGCGAAAAGTACTGTATCGGCGACGGGAGATCCCGCCGTGGCCGCGACAGTCTCGGGCGTGATCGCGGACATTCGTTCGCGAGGAGACGATGCAGTCCGTGAGTATTCGGAAAAGTTCGACAAGTGGTCACCAGAGACGTTTCGCCTGTCCGAGGAAGAAATCGACAGGATCGTCGCGTCGGTTCCCGGCCAGGTGATCGACGACATCAAGACCGTGCAGAACAACGTTCGCACCTTCGCTCAGCACCAACGTGACTCGATTTTGGATTTCGAGGTTGAAACTGTTCCCGGAGTTCTGCTCGGACAGCGGAACATTCCTGTGTCGGCGGCAGGCGCCTATGCACCGGGTGGCCGATACCCCCTCGTAGCGTCAGCGCACATGACGACAGTCACCGCGAAAGTAGCGGGGGTGCCACATGTAACCGCCTGCACACCTCCAATTCGAGGGGAAATACCCGCAGCCACCGTCGCTGCATTCCATCTGGCCGGCGCAGACGACATCTACCTACTCGGCGGTGTTCAGGCTGTCGCTGCGATGGCGCTCGGCAC
>NZ_JASISW010000008.1 GCF_030063335.1 Rhodococcus sp. G-MC3
TCCATTTCTGCTGCCATCCGGATTTCGGTGAGCTCGTGCAGTTCGTGGATGACGGTTGCGGCGGTGATGTTCTCGGCGCGGCGGGCGTCGGCGAGGCGTGCGAGTGATTCCGAGGCGGCAGCGTCTGCCTCGGATCGAATGTGTGCGGAGCCCCCCGGCTGTTCCATACGAACTACAGTAGTCGAACGTATGTTCGAGTGCAAGGTTTGTTGTCTCGGGATCTGTCCAATGATGTTCGACTCGAACGGCACTCGCAGAAAATTCGATCAGCAGCCCTGGAAACAGAACTTCCCGGAGTTTCGAGGCGTCATGAATCTCGCACACACCGTGTGTGCTGTCGCTTCACTGCGGGTGATGCAACCCCGATGCCTTCCGCGCCTTCGGAGACCATGGCGATGCGACTGACCGCCGCCGGCAGCGGCGTCGACACCGACGGAATTCGGTCCTTCACAGTACGATCCGGTCAGTCGAGACAGAACTCGTTGCCCTCGATGTCCCGCATCACGATGCAGGATTCGTTGTCCTCGTCGGCGAGCAATATCTGAACCTGTACTGCCCCCAATGCGACCACTCGTGCGGACTCGGCCTCCAGGGTCGCCAGTCGTTCCTTTCCGGCGAGGCCGGTGCCTGCCCGCACGTCGAGGTGAAGTCGATTCTTGGCGACCTTGCCCTCGGGGACGCGCTGGAAGTAAAGGCGCGGGCCGGACGGGTCGACGCAACAGGACCATGACGCATCACCCTCGGCGGATGGCGGTACCTCGTACCCCAGCACCTCGCTCCAAAAATGAGCCACCCGCTCAGGATCTGCGCAGTCGTAGGTGACTTGAAAGTGGTGGACCGGTGCCACCGGCCCACCATAGCGGGCTCATCGGTATGCGCCCGGCGTTTGACCGGTCCATCGTTTGAACGCCCGCCGGAATGCCGACGGCTCCGAGAAGCCCAGCTTGTTGGAGAGCTCGTCGATCGAATCCCCGCGGCTCAAGCCGGAGACGGCAGCGTCACGCAGCACATCCTCGCGGATCTGGTTGACCGACGTCCCTTCTTGCCTCAGCAGGCGCCGAAGGTGAGCGGTGCTGACGGACAACATCTCTGCGATATCGTCGGTACCTGGTGCATTTCCGTGCAGTCCCAGTTCCAGCGCTCGTCGTACCTGGCTCGAGGCTGTGCTGTCGTAGTCACGCGCGGTGAACAGTAGATTCGGCGACTGCCGGAGGTAGTCCGCGAGGGTCTCCTCGGTCTGAACGATCGGCAACCGCATCGCTGAGTTGTCGAATTCGAGCACGGCCGCCGATGCGCCGAAAGTAACTCGGGTGCCGAACATTCGGTCGTACAGCTTGCCGGTTGCCGGGTCTTCCATCTGGTAGGGCAATTCGACGGAGTGCAGTTTCACCCGACCGCCGATGAGCCATGCTGCAAAACGATGGACGAGCACCATCCGAAAGTCGGTAAGCAGTTGACCGGCCTTTTCGCGCGCTTGCTCGGGCAGGTGACTGTTGTCGGCGGGTGGGACCGTCAACCGTGTCGTGGTCTCGCCGCGGGTGATCAGCATCGGCGGCATTCCCGATACCACACGGGTTGACTCCGCCATCCTGCTCATTGCCGTGGCAAGGTCCGGTGTGTGAATGAGCGTCAGGCAGATGACGCGAAAACTGCCGCGCCGCATTGGTGTCGACGCCAATCCGAAAAACTCGTCGTCGGTGATCTGCCACGCCGCCTGAGTGAACAAGGTGACCTGCTCGGCTGTGAGCCGGGCATGGGGATCGTTCAACGTTTCGGCGTCGATTCCTGCGATCGACAGGGGATACGACAGCTCGAGGCCACCGCTTGCGGCAAGCGCTACAGCCTTCACAACGAAATCGACGGGTATCGTTCTAGCGGCCATGGTACGTCCTACAACGTCAGCAGTCTGTCGGACGCGTCGGCCAGCACGTCGTCCTTCTTGCAGAAAGCAAAGCGCACCAACGTCTTCCACGGAGTTGGATGGTCGACGAAGGCTGTCACCGGTACAGCGGCCACGCCGATGCGATCCGGCAGGGCACGGCAGAACGCGAGTGCGTCCCTCTCTCCGAGACCGGCGATATCGGCACACACGAAATATGTTCCACCGCTCGATTTCACGTCGAGCCCGGCCGCGGTCAAAGCGGAGGACAGTACGTCGCGCTTGGTCTGCAATTGCTCGCGCAGGTTCTCGACCCACGCGCTTTCGTACGCGAGTGCGTGCGCAACCGCAGGCTGAAACGGTGTGCCGCCGACGAATGTCATGAATTGCTTGGCCGAACGCACGGCATCGATCAGTTCCGCTGGCCCCAAGGCCCATCCAGTCTTCCAGCCGGTCGCGTTGAACGTCTTGGCGGCGCTCGAGACCGTCACGGTTCGCTCGAACATTCCGGGTAGCGAGGCAAGCGGAACATGCTCGCGACGGTCGAACACCAGGCGTTCGTAGACCTCGTCGGTAAGCACCAGAAGGTCGTGCTCGCAGGCGATCTCGGCGATGCGGATCATTTCGTCCCGCGTCAGCACCGTCCCGGTCGGGTTGTGCGGCGAGTTCACCACGAGCAGTTTCGTATTCGGTCCGACGGCACGTTCGAGTGCATCGAGATCCAGTGCGAAGCCCGAACCGTCGGCGACGAGAGGGACCGTGGCGCGCGCGGCTCCGGCAAGGGCGATCGCGGCAGCGTACGAGTCGTAGTACGGCTCGATCAGCAGCACCTCCTCGCCCGGTTCGACGAGCCCGAGAATGGTTGCGGCAATGCCTTCGGTGGCGCCGACGGTGACGAGCACCTCACGGGCGGGGTCGTAGTCGGTGCCGTACCGGTGAGCGCGATCAGCGGCGACGGCGTCGCGCAGCACCTGCATGCCGGGTCCGGGGGAGTACTGGTTCAAGCCGGAAGCAATCGCGTCCTGCGCGGCTGCCAGCATCGACGCAGGCCCATCGGTGTCGGGAAATCCCTGACCGAGGTTGACGGCATTCTTCGCGATGGCGAGTGCCGTCATCTCGGCAAAAATCGTGGATCCGAAAGGGCGTAGGCGCCTCACTGTTCGGCTCGGTTGCTCCGCGGACATTCTTGCAGCGTAGCTGGTGTCACGTTCCGAACCTGCGTCTCGTCCATGCAGTAGCAATCCACTACAAGAGGAGAAGACATGTCGCGAATCCCACCTCTCGCCCCGGCCGATGCTCCGATACTCGTCAGGTTGGCCTATAGAGCTGCAGCGAAAATGGTGGGCGAGGTCCCCGAGCCCTTCGCTGTGTTCGCGCATCACCCAAAACTCTTCTTCGCCTCGTTGACGCAGGAATTAGCGGTGGGGAAGGCGTCGACCAGGCTGCCCGTCAGTGTCAGGGAGCTTGCGGTGTACCGGGTTGCATGGACGCTCGGCTGCGCGTGGTGCGTGGACTTCGGGACGATGATGCAGCGACTCGACGGTCTCGACATCGATCGCCTCCGCGAGATCGGGGCCTACGCGACGTCACCGAAGTACACCGACGCCGAACGAGCCGCGATCACGTACGCCGATGCGATGACCGGGACCCCGAGTACGGCAACGGACGAGCAGGTCGTCGATCTCGAAGCCAGATTCGGCCGGGCCGGAGTGGTCGAACTGACGTATCAGATCGGTCTGGAGAACATGCGTGCTCGAATCAACTCCTCGCTCGGCATCACCGAGCAGGGTTTCAGCTCGGGGGATGCGTGCCGGGTGCCGTGGCAAGACGGGCAGCGAACGGCACTGTGACCCCTCTCGACTTTGCGGGATTCGCGAAATCGTACGACGCCCAGACGAGACCGTCGCGCACCGTGAATCCGCCGGCTCTGGCGGGGAAGGTTCGACCGGCGCCGCCGCCGGGGGTGACATAGCCCAGCTGGCCATTGACCGAGGCAGGGCTCATCGATCCCAAAATGTCGACGCCGTACATGCCGACGAGTCCGAGGAAGAAGCGGGCGCACTTGTCCGGGCCCCGAACAATCTGGGCCGCGGTGCGGGTGGTTCCTCCGCTGTCGCCGATCATGCGGCAATCAGGGTGCAGGGCTTGCGCCACCAGGCCGACGTCGCCGCTCGCCATCGCTGCCATCAGCCGCGTCACGGCGGCGTCGTGCTCGGGATCGGTGACAGGCGAGGGCGTGGCATCGACCTGTTTGCGCGCTCGGGACGCGAGCTGCCGTGCCGCCGCCGTGCTCACGTCGAGGATGGAGGCGACGTCGTCGAACGGGACCGAGAAGCCGTCGTGCAACACGAACGCGACCCGTTGAGGCGGGGAGAGGGAGTCCAGAACGACGAGAGCGGCGAGCCTGGCGTCTTCGCTCTGCACCACGACGTCGAGTGGATCGGCAGACGGTGAGTTCCACGCCGTGACGATGGGTTCCGGAAGCCACTGTCCTATATAGGTTTCACGTCTGGACGCTGCCGATTTGAGCCGGTCGAGACAGATCCTGGCCACGACGGTGGTGAGCCATCCACGCAGGTCCGTGATGGCGGAGGGATCGGCGCCGACGAGCCGAAGCCAGCTCTCCTGAACCGCGTCTTCGGCGTCGGCGACACTGCCGGTCACTCGGTATCCGACCGCGAGGAGGTGACTGCGGTGGGACTGGAAACTCTCCGCGAGCGACGCCGGTGTGCTCATGGTCGGCAAGTGTAGGCCCGCAGCTCACTAAGCAGCTCACTACGGAGCCCACTTCGGAGCCATGATTGTTCTCACTCGTCGGAGGTATCGTCGCAGCCATGCGATTCGGACTGTTCATTCCTCAAGGCTGGCGACTCGACCTCGTCGGTATCGACCCCTCCGACCAGTGGAACGTCATGCGAGATCTCGCGACATCCGCGGACTCGGGACCGTGGGAATCACTGTGGGTGTACGACCATTTTCATACCGTCCCCGAGCCGACCGAAGAAGCGACGCACGAAGCATGGTCGCTCATGTCGGCATTCGCGGCATCGACGTCCACAATTCGCCTCGGCCAGATGTGCACGGCAATGGCCTACCGCAATCCCGCGTACTTGGCCAAGGTTGCCGCAACGGTCGACCTGATTTCCGGTGGCCGGGTCGATATGGGAATCGGAGCAGGATGGTACGAGCACGAGTGGCGCGCGTACGGCTACGGGTTTCCCTCCGGCGGTGAGCGATTGGGCGCCCTCGACGAAGGTGTTCAGATCTTCAAGCAGGCATGGGAGACCGGTTCTGCAACCCTGAACGGCAAGTACTACCAAGTCGACGGTGCACGCTGCTGGCCCAAGCCTGTGCAGGACGGTGGAATTCCGATCTGGATCGCTGGCGGAGGCGAGAAGGTGACGTTGAAGATCGCCGCCAAATATGCCGACTACACCAACTTCGACGGCACCCTGGAGGGCTTCACCCGCAAGTCCGATCTGCTGAAGGGGCACTGCGACACGCTCGGGCGCGATTTCGACGCCATCGTCCGCTCGGCCAACTACAACGTTGCGATCGGTAACACCGAAGCCGAGGTCGAGGATCGGCTGAAGCAGCTGAAGGATCGCCTCACGCCATACATCGGAGTAGAAAAAGCAGAAGGCGCTCTCGGCGCATTCCGCGATCTGCCCGGCGTCGGAACCCCGGAGCAGATCATCGAGAATCTGAGGAAGTTGACGGACAAAGGTCTGGACTACGGGATCTTCTATTTCCCCGAAGCAGCATACGATCGTTCGGGTATCGAACTGTTCGAGAAAGAAGTCGTTCCGGCGCTTTCGCGAGCCTGAATTCGTTCTACTGGAGGTCGTCCGGAAGGTCGTGAGGGCTGACCATCAACTGTTGGTTCTCGGCCTCACGAACCTTCTCGGACAGGCCGATGTTTGCGACGAGCAGAGCCCACTCGTCTTCGCTGATCTCTGCGGTCGCACGTTCGATCACCGCATGATCGGTCGTTCCCCATGCGATAGGCATGGGGGAGACCATCTGCCAGGTGTCGCCGATGGTGTTCTTGCTGCGGTCGGTGAGTACCGAGATCGACGGCACCAATTCTCCCTCGACCAGTTCGTGGCCGGGTAGCGAGCGGATGCTTCGGGTGACGAGCGCGTAATGGGGACCCTCGGCGCCGGGTTTGGCGATATCGATCAGGGCCAGCAACGTCACTCCGCGTGCCCGTGTCTCGGCGATCACCGCAGGAACGAGGCTGCCCTTCGCATACAGATCCTCCACGGAGCCGATCTTCCGTGGTGCCCACACGGTGACCCACAAGGAGGTTGCGGCGGTGATGAGGAAGACAGCCCCGAGGATGTAGGACCAAGGATGGGCCAACCAGAAGAACCATGCTGCGGCCGCGAGCAGGATCACCGCGGTGACAATGGCCGAGGCACGAAGCCGCCGCACGTCGGCCATCGTCTCGTTCACCGACTTGGCGTGGGCTACATCGACAGAAAACTGGAATGGGCGCACACGCTCATTAGTAGCACGATCCCGGAACCCTGAGGTAAATCAACTGTCCGCGATCGGAACCAAGATCAAATAGCCGGTCCGAGCATGTCGTCGGCATCGGTGATGCGGTATGCGTAGCCCTGTTCGGCGAGGAATCGTTGCCTGTGCGCAGCATATTCGGCGTCCAGGGTGTCTCGGGACACGACCGAGTAGAAGTGTGCCTGTCCGCCATCGTGTTTCGGCCGAAGTAGTCGGCCGAGGCGCTGTGCTTCTTCCTGGCGCGACCCGAAGGTTCCTGAAACTTGCACTGCCACCGATGCTTCCGGGAGGTCGATGGAGAAGTTGGCGACCTTGCTGACCACCAACGTCTGAATCTCGCCCTTTCGGAAGGCGTCGAACAGCACTTCGCGTTCCTTGTTCTTGGTCGAACCCTGAATCACCGGGGCATTCAGCGCTTCACCGAGCTCGTCGAGTTGATCGAGGTAGGCCCCGATCACCAGCGTCGGAGCGTTTTCGTGCCGGGCCAGAATCGACTTCACGACAGCGACCTTGGTATGGGCCGTCGAGCAGAGCTTGTAGCGCTCCTCCGGCTCGGCGACGGCGTAGGCCATGCGCTCGGCGTCGGTCAACGTCACGCGAACCTCGATGCACTCGGCGGGCGCAATCCAGCCCTGCGCCTCGATGTCCTTCCACGGGGCGTCGTAACGCTTGGGTCCGATGAGCGAGAAGACGTCTCCCTCGCGGCCGTCCTCACGTACCAGCGTGGCAGTGAGCCCGAGGCGTCGACGCGACTGGAGATCGGCAGTCATGCGGAAAACCGGTGCCGGGAGGAGATGGACCTCGTCGTAGATCACCAGACCCCAGTCGCGGGAGTCGAACAGTTCCAGGTGCTTGTACTCACCCTTGGTTCGACGAGTGATCACCTGATATGTGGCGATCGTCACAGGACGGATTTCCTTGCGCTCGCCCGAATACTCGCCGATCTCTTCTTCGGTGAGCGAGGTTCGTGCAATCAGTTCGCGCTTCCACTGCCTACCAGCGACGGTGTTGGTGACGAGAATGAGTGTCGTCGCCTTCGCCTTGGCCATCGCCGCGGCACCGACCATCGTCTTGCCTGCCCCACAGGGCAGCACGACGACTCCCGAGCCGCCTGCCCAGAACGAGTCGGCCGCCATCTCCTGGTAGTCGCGGAGGGTCCACTTGCCGCCCTCGGTGTCCAGCTCGATGGGGTGAGCTTCACCGTCGACGTAGCCGGCGAGGTCCTCGGCGGGCCAGCCGATCTTCAAGAGCATCTGCTTGAGGTGCCCGCGCTCGCTCGGGTGGACGATCACCGTGTCCTCGTCTACCTTCTCGCCGAGCATCGGGGCGATCTTCTTGTGCCGCATGACCTCGGTGAGGACCGCGCGATCGAGACTGATCAGCGCGAGACCGTGCACAGGACTCTTGACGAGCTGAAGGCGTCCGTAGCGGGCCATGGTGTCGACGATGTCGACGAGCAACGGTTGCGGCACGGCATAGCGGGAAAAGTTCACCAGTGCGTCCACCACCTGCTCGGCATCGTGCCCGGCCGCACGGGCGTTCCACAGTGCCAGTGGGGTGATGCGGTAGGTGTGCACGTGCTCGGGGGCGCGTTCGAGCTCCGCGAACGGAGCGATGGCACCGCGAGCGGCCCCGGCTTGCGGGTGGTCGATCTCGAGCAACAGCGTCTTGTCGGACTGGACGATCAAGGGTCCGTCGGTCACTGGTTCCTCCTAGAGAACTTCGTGCATCGTCGCGCCCGAAAGTGCGCAACTTCTCCATTGTCCACACCTGACGCCATCGGCGCATGTGAGCGTGAATACACACCCTGGTGTGTATTCGCACTCACATGCGCGGGAGCGCCTACTCGACGAGTGCGACCGAGGTGATGCGGTGCAGCGTGAACCGGCGGACCTCACCGGTCGCGGGGTCGAACGCGTCGAGCTGACCGCCCCCGACTCCGACGGGGTCGACGACGCGCTGCGAAGCCGTCCCCTGGGCATCGACGTACCCGATGGTGACGCTTCGTTTCACTCGGAGTGCCGTCTGCAGCAGCGCCATCGTGGCGGTGCCCGTGGCCCGGGTGCCATCGGAGCGCACGGGCTGCCCGCCTGCCTTCGACGCGCGTTCACCTGCCCGCAGTTCCGTCACGAGACGGCCGAGTTGCACGTCGGTCGGCACGGCCGGGTGTCGGTAGTGGGCCCTGGTACGGCGGAGCGCAACTCTGGCCCCTCGCTTGCGCAGATCGACGATCGCGCCGTTTGCATCCTCGCCTGCCGGCCCGAACCCGGCGGCGCCGAGCACGTTCATCACCTCGGCGAGCGATGCCTGCGAGATCGCGACGGTCGGAGCGAGCGCGCGCAGCGCCAGCTGTTCGGCTGCCCCCGACGCCAACACCTCGGCCAGCAGGGCCGGGTCCTCGCATCGAACGAACGACGACGCCACGCCTGCGCGCAGTCGCCCGTGTCGGCGCGCCACATCGTCGATCAGATACGACAGCCCCTGCGGAACCGGAGTGCGCGAGTGTGTCGCGAAGAGCGACTGCAGTTCGGCCGCACTCATTCCCACATCGAGTGCTCGACGGAGACTGTTCTCGGTGATGCGATACATCGTCGCCGCTCCTGCGGACTCGACGTCGGCGACGAGTTCGATTCGGTCGTGCAGATCCGGCTCAAGGGGGCCGGGCGCCACGAGCGTCAAATCGGCCTGCAGCAGCACGTAGTCGATGGGTGAGGGCAACGCGTCACGCATTGCGGCCTCGGCGTCGCCGCCGTGTAGCAGTGCCTTGCCTGGAGTCGAGAGCGCCCCGCGGGCGACGATACCCAAGGTGGTGGCCTCGGCGAGCATCCTGGTGACCGGCCGTGAAGTGAACCTCGCGGCAGATCGGGGCCGCCTCCAGGCGAGGCCGCGCGAGATGTCCGCTGCAGTGGTCGCGGTGCCGGAGGTGAGTTCGGCGAGATATTCGAGGATGGCACGGCGGTCGCGCGGCGCGGCAGGCGACCGAACTTCCTCGGAGAGCGCTGCTACCGGCTTGTCGTTGGGGTCACGCATCCCGATAAGCCACGGTGCCCGCTGCAGTTCCAGCCACGCCGAAGCGAGGGCGTGCCACCGAGCAGCCGGGGTTGCCGCGATCCAGGCGTCGACTGCCGTCGTCGGGGCCCAGTAGTCCTCACCCGAATCGTTCGAGGGCAACGGGTCAGGAGTACCGCTCGAGATCAACGCGGCCGCCGCCAACAGTTCCACGAGCAAGCTCACCTGAGACTCGTCCAGGCCGGTGGCCTTGGTGATCCGTTTGAGTTCGCGTACGCCCAGCCCACCTGCCTTCAGCGCCGGGGCAGGAGCCGCGGACAGCGCCTCGATGATCGAACCGCAATGGCGAATGAGCTCGAGTGCCTCTCCCGCTGCGGCTGCGTTGACATCGGACAGGATGTATTTGGTGGTCGACGGTTTCGGCGGTGCGAGTGCCGTCGGGTCGGAGATCGGTTCGCCGCGCAGGGCCTGGCCGACCTGGTGAGGAAGTTCGACGGTTTGTTCGTCGAGCCAGATCAGCAACCCTGCGCGCAAAAGCTTTTGCACCGGTCGATCTTCGGGCGTGCCGGGGGCAGCGTCTCGGGTACGTCCGGTGGGGGACGATCGCACGAGGGTCTCGAGGAGTCCTCGTGCACCGTCGTCGATACTCGCCAGCGCCTCGGTGATGCGTTCGGGCGTCAGTCCTTCGGTGGAGTCGAGGATGCGGCCGATTCGCCACGGGACGGCATCGCGGGCCGCGGGTGTCATCCGAAGACTGCTGGTACCCCAGACCAGTGCACGTTCACGCAGAGCGGAGAGTGCTTTGTCGACGGCTTTGACGCCTGCGCGCTTGCCGATCATCGCATCCAGTTGTGCACGCGTCACCGGCATCTCGTGGGCGCCCTCGATGGCCAGCAACTCCAGAATGGTCAACGCGAGCGTATCGAGCGAGTCGGCGCTGCGCAGGATCGACGCACGCTGCTCCGCTCTCCCGGCCAGTACGACGATGGTCGACGGGGGAGGCACGGTCAGGTCGGGTCGTAGCGTCAAAGTACCGACGAGCTCGGTATCGGTACGGGAGGACAGCCACGTGGCGAGGTCCGGTGGTGCATGTTTTTCGGTCATCGGCTCCCAGATTAGTGACCTGGGCTGGTGCATGCCGCAGTGCAGGTGCCAAAATGGGCGCATGGTGAACAAGTCGAAGAAGCCCTACGTCGATGCAGGCTGGCCGGAGACCGCGCGCGGTGACCATGCGGTGAGCGAATTGGCGGCCACACGCGCGGGAGGGTTGTCGCCCTACGGCGAGGACACCGAGTTCCCGTTGCCGGTCGAACAGTTGCTCTATGCCCACCCGGTGACCGTCGTCAATCGCTGACAACTACAACTCCATCCACGTCTGTACAGACGAGAAAAGCCCCCGATCACTCGGGGGCTTTTCTCGTACAGGCGAAAGACTTACTGGGGCAGGAATGCCTTGTTGGCCTGGTAGAAGTTGACGACCTGGGGATCGAGCTGGATACCCTGCGTCGCGTTCTGGATGAGGCTGGCGATCTGCGGATCGTTGGTCATCGTCTGGACGGCGCTGGTGATGCCGTCGATGACCTCGGAGGTGCCGTCGACCGTCGGGATGCTGGTGAGGTCGGGAAGCTTCGGAGCGGCGGGAGCGGACTGCGGCGAGGCAGGCACGCTGCGCTCGGAAGGCGAGCTGCTCAGACCAAGGCTGGAGGAGCAGGAAGGCCACGCGCCCCAACCCTGCGATGCGAGGACCTTCTCGGCGACTGCGATCTGCTCTTCGCGGCTGGCCTGGTTGGCGCTGGCTGCGTACTGACCGCCGCCGTGCGAGCTCCAGGTGCTCTGCGAGAACTGCAGGCCTCCCTGGAATCCGTTGCCGGTGTTGATTCCCCAGTTACCGCCTGCTTCGCACTGGGCGAGACGGTCCCAGTCGGAATCGGGGGCTGCACTGGCGGTACCGGTGAATGCGATACCCGCTGTGCCCATAATCGCGCCGGTGACGGCAACCTTGGCAACGGTTCGGCCGGTGGTGGTCGGCTTACGATGACGTCCGCTCATACGAGTTGAATCCTCTCCACTGGCGCCTGCGAGGTCAGCTGTCGGGTTCGGGCTGAGAGGTAGCCCGGCCCAACGGTCCCGGAGGACAGTCGGGCTTAACCTCAAGGAATGTTCTGCCTGAGCAGAGCGTTCCGGTTATCCGAGAGGACGTGTGGGTCCCCCGTCCTCGTCCCCTGGGTGTTCGTCGAGGGTTCCGATATCCGCGGGACGAGGTTTGGCGCTGCGGGATCGGGATCGGCCGAAGTTTCTCAGCCGTGCACGACCGTAATGGACACATGGCGAAGTGTCACCATTTGGTAACTGTTGCTTTTTTGCGGCTTGCGAGTGCGGGATTGCCGTCGATTTCGGGTAACGAACGAACCTGCTGCTAGTGGCGTCGCAGCGCGGGTGACGCTTGCTCGTTGCGCTTCCGTTATCCGGTTGTTATGTGATTGAAGTCACACCAATCCAGAGTGGGGCTGAAGTGGCTGGAGGGACTGATCGCAGGATTACGGAACTTCGACGATCTCTTTGCCGAGCGGCATCAGCGAGATCGGGATCATCTTGAGGTTCGCGATCGCCAACGGAATGCCGATGACTGTGATGGCCATCGCAACGGCTGATACCACATGTCCGATGGCCAACCAGATGCCCGCAACGATTACCCAGACGACGTTTCCGAGGATCGAGGCGACTCCGGAGGTCGGTTTCTCGACGACCGTGTACCCGAACGGCCACAGTGCGTAGACACCGATGCGGAACGACGCGATTCCGAACGGAATGGTGACGATGAGGATGCAGCAGATGATCCCTGCTGCGAAGTACCCGAGTGCGAGCCAGAATCCACCGAAGATCAGCCAGATGATGTTCAAGATCACTCGCATGTCGGTCCCTCGTGGTTGTGGTGTGCGGGCTATCGGGCCCGCCTGCCGGACATCAGTGCAAACACTATCGCCAGCACGAATCCAAGGGGTGCGGCGATCATTGCAGTCAGATAAAGCCACAGGGGCGGCTGATCGCCGTTGACGGCGGGCACCACGAAGATGGCGGCGATGGCCAGCAGCCCGGTTACGAAGATCGCAAGGGCGATACGCAGGAGAGCAGAGCCGGTGCGGCGTCGTTGATCGGTCACGGTGTCCACGGTAGCGCCGTTAACCGACGTGCTTTGCACGCTCCCTGCGCGCTAGACTTACGTATTCGCGTTCTGCCGACCGTGCAGGGCGCGAATATTTGTGTAATCAGGACGAACCGAGACAAATGGACGGGTGAGCGCAGTGCCTACCGGCAAGGTGAAGTGGTACGACGTCGACAAGGGATTCGGCTTTCTGTCGCAGGAGGAAGGCGAGGACGTCTACGTCCGTTCTTCAGCTCTCCCGACTGGTGTCGAGGGCTTGAAGGCGGGCCAGCGCGTCGAGTTCGGCATGGCTGCGGGGCGTCGTGGACCTCAGGCTCTGAGCCTGAAGGTTCTCGAACCAGCTCCTACTGTGCGGCAGAACACAGCGAACCGCCGCGAGCCGGTCGAGCGCAAGCACACACCCGACGAGCTGCACGGCATGGTCGAGGACATGATCACGCTGTTGGAAGCGACCATTCAGCCGGACCTACGCAAGGGCAAGTACCCGGACCGCAAGACCGCGCAGAAGATCTCCGAGGTCGTGCGGGCCGTCGCCAGGGAACTCGACAGCTAGTTTCGGCTTTTGTCAGTCCGCCCGTAAGCATGAATGGACCATTGCAGCCGTCCAGCCTTCGCGATGGTCCATTCATGCCGATAAGTCGTGCTTACACCGGCGAAGTCGCGATGGACCAGATCGCGTGGCTGATGATTTCTTCCTGTTGGGTGTCGGAGTCGATGACACCTGACGGCAGGCGGATCTCGACACCGAGGAGGTCGCGTCCATCGTCGTCGACCGGCGGAATCGTCAGGCTGACCCGTTCGTCGGGCAGGAACAATGTGTCCGATTCGACGGCTCCGCCGCTGTTGTCGGCGTACACCGCTGCCAGAATCCACGGCGCCGAGGTCACTTCGTTCGGCAGCGAGAGCTGCAGCGGGTGGCCTTCGCGTACCGGCACTCGCGCGCTGCTGCCGTCGCTGTCGCACAGCGGAGTTTCGACCGGGCAATAGAGATAGGGCTCCACGACGACGGTGTTGCCATCGGCGAATGCGGTAATCGCTGGTCGGTGCGACGGGGCGTCGCGAATCAGTAGTGCAAGCACGGCGACGAAAGCTACGCCCACGACGACGAGGCCGGCTGCGCCGATCGCCACGATCTTCTTGGTCTTCGGTGCGAGGTTCACTTAGCTCACGTTATATCGAGTTGTCGCGTCTGGAATTTCCTGCTCCGCGTGATCGGGGCGGTTGCCGCCGAAGCCGGGGAGGAGTGACTTACCGCGGTAGGTCAGATAGGTCTGCACGAGTCCGAGCGTGAGCACCACCGATACGACGGTGAAACCGAGCCAGAACTCCGTCGGCAGCAATACCCCGAGCGCTCCGCCCAGTACCCAGCACAACTGCAGGACCGTCTCGGACCGCCCGAACCCCGAGGCGATGGACTCCGGCGGAAGATCTGACTGCAGCGACGCATCGAGCGAGACCTTGGCCAGCGCACTCGCACCGGACGCGACGAGTGCTGCGAGAGCCGCCGTCAGCAAACTGCCGGTGATCGCGGCGACGATGGCGACGATGGTGACTGCCGTAGTGCACCGCAGGACGACGATCGCGGGCCTGCCCAACTTGATGCGGGCACCCGCAGCGTTGCCGGAGAAGTTGCCGATCGCGGCAGCCGCTCCGACGAGTCCGAGCATTGCGGCCTGCTTGATCGGCTCGTGGTCGGTCTGCGCTTTCGCGACGAATGCGACGTACAAGGTCAAGAAGCCGGTGAGGACCCTGATCGTCCCGTTGCCCCAGAGCCCGATGATGACGGCCTTGCCCAGTGGCTGTCTGCGTGACTTCGCGGGGGCGCTCGCGGCGGTGTCGGCAGACTTGCTGCGCCTGATCACCTCGGTCTCGGCGTCGTCGCCGCGATAGCCGTCGTCACCGTGATAACTCAGAGTCGCGGGCACTTCGCCCTCGGTCACTTCGACCCACGCTGGTATTCGCATGCTCAAGTACGCGCCGAACACCGTGATGGCGACGACGAACCACAGTGCGCCCGGCGAACCTGCCAGGAACGCGATTCCCGCGGCGATGCCGCCTGCGACGATCGTCCCGCCGATCAACCCGAACACCGTCAAACGGGAGTTGACGCGCACGAGGTCTATTTCGGGAGGAAGCACGCGAGGCGTCACCGCACTTTTGAGGACAGCAAAGGATTTGCTGAACACGAGCATGCCGAGCGCCGCCGGATAGAGGACCCAGCTGTCGAAGTTGAAGACCAGAACGACGGCGAGAACCGTGCGAAGCAGGAACGACGACGCCAGGGCGATTCTTCGCCCGTGCTGCAGCCGATCGAGCATCGGACCGACGAGCGGGGCAATGAGGGCGAACGGTGCAATGGTGATGACGAGATACAACGCCACCTTGGTCTTGTCCTCGCCGGTTGCGGCAGAGAAGAACAGCGTGTTCGCGAGCGCAACGGCGATGGCGGCATCGGAGGCGAAGTTCGCCATCGTCGCGTACGTCAGTGCCGTGAGACCTGACTTGTCGGCACCGTCTGCCTTCGCGGCTCGCTGGAACTTCGCAATTCCCTTGCCCGTGAGTTCGCGGCTCCGCATCGCCGCGACACGGGTGACCGTGAGCTTGCGGGGCATCGGCGGCGGTTTGGGGCCCTGCGACTTGCCTGCGGGCGGAAGGGCTTGACTGGGCGGAAGGGCCTGCGTGGGGTGCAGGGGCGGCAGGGGTGATTGCCGACTCGCGGCGCGGGAAGCTGGGCGATAGTTGGCGAACCCAGGGTGGTCCTCACCCGGAGAGGCGTCGGAGTTGCTGGGGTCGGTCACGAGATCAATTCTGTCCTAAATCTTCGGCACACGAGAACACCGACTCACTTCGGCGTTGTGAACCTCACTTCGTACATTGTTGGCCACAGCTTTCCCGTCACCAGAAAGTGGTCCGTACCAGGGATCTGTGCGATTCCGTTGAGCACATCAGCCCCTGACCGCTCGCCGGACGTCATCGAATCCCACAGCGGTCGCGCATCGATCACAGCCGTCACCACCCCGGTCTTCGGATCGATACAAGCGATGTCGAAGCTCTGCCAGAGGTTGGCGTAGACCGAACCGTCCTCGGCGCATTCGAGCTCGTTGAGATTTTCCAACGGCGTGCCGTCGAGCGTGACGTCGGTCGTGGACGTTTCTTCGAACGTCACAGGGTCGCGGAACGTCAGCGTCGAGGACCCGTCGCTCATCACAAGGCCGGTGTCGGGGTCGGCGCAAATTCCCCACCCTTCGCCGTCGTAGGTGACCTGACGCCGCTCCGCGAGCGTCTCGGGGTCGCGTGCAAAAGCAACGCCGTCTCGCCAGGTGATCTGCCACATGGTGTCGCCGGCGACGGTCATCCCCTCTCCGAAGTAGTTCTCGGAGAGGTCGACCTGGCGAAGTTCGGATCCGGTATCGAGGTCACTGATTCGAACGTGAGAAGAACCGTTCCGTCCTGTGCTCTCGATCAGAGTGTCGCCGGAAATCTCGAGGCCTTGGGTGAACGACGACGTGTCGTGCGCCAGTGTGCGAACCACGCTGGCGGTGAGACGCTCGGCGGCCTCGTCGGTAGGTGCTGCGGGCGAGGACGAGCAGGCCGCGAGAACCAGAGCCGATGTCACAACGACCGGTGTCAGCAAGGCCGGTCGCGAGCGCTGGGAAGCCGTCATCGGCCCATCATGGCAGCCCGAACTGGGCGGTTTCGAAGTGATGCGGCAAAATGAATGTGTGAGTTTCACATCTTCTCCAGAGCTCGACCAGATTCGTCCTGTCCTAGCCGAGGCCGAGGGGTTGGCGCGCCAGGCTCTCCGCGAATCCGTCGACGGCGGCGTCGGCGAATATCTCGGTGTCATCGCCGACGATCCGAGCGCCGCAACCCACCGATTCGTTGCCGATCTTCCGGGTTACCGCGGGTGGCAGTGGGCCGTGGTCGTCGCTGCTCCTGACGATGCCGACACCGCAACCATCAGCGAAATCGCTCTTCTTCCAGGCCCCGACGCGCTCGTGGCTCCGAGCTGGTTGCCGTGGGACGAGCGCGTCCGTCCCGGCGACCTCGGACCGGGCGACCTTCTGCCCCCTCGGCTTCAGGATCCGCGTCTCGTTCCCGGGTACGTCGCCACCGGCGACCCCGCTATCGACGATGTCGCCCTGGAACTCGGGTTCGGCCGCAAGCAGGTCACCAGCCGTGAGGGCCGTCTGGGCGCCGCCGAACGCTGGCACGACGGCGACTTCGGCCCCGACAGCGAGATGGCGAAGGCGGCTCCGTCCACGTGTGGGCTGTGTGGTTTCTACCTTCCGATCGCCGGTTCGCTCGCGGCAGCGTTCGGAGTCTGCGGCAACGAGAACGCGGCCGACGGCCATGTCGTCCACGCCGAATACGGTTGCGGTGCGCACTCGGACACCGAACTCCCCACCGGCGCCGGTTCGCCGCAGTTCGAACCGTACGACGATGCAGCGCTAGAGGTCGCGGTAGCTTCCGACGCTCCGGCTGCTGCCGCAGACGTTGAAGCCGACGCGAGCAGCGAAGCGTCATTTCAGGACACGCAATCGAGAAACTGAAAGATCCGTTCGGGACCGAGGCGCTGCGTACCTCGACGCTTTCTGCCTGGACGGATTCGCCGACCCGGTTGCGCGAGGACGCCGCTACCGAGGCGGACCTGGTTCGTGGAGGCTACCGGAACAGACTGCTGACCGAACTTGCGCAGAATGCCGCCGATGCGGCGGGCCGAGGGGGCGTTGGCGGACGTCTGGCGGTCTGGGCGGCGGGCAAGGATCTGCACATCGCCAACACGGGTGCGCCGCTGGACCTAGGCGGCGTCCATGCGCTTACGGCTCTGCGGGTCTCGGCCAAGACGTCCGGTGTCGGGCGCTTCGGTGTCGGGTTCACTGCTGTTCGTTCGGTCAGCGACGAGATCGAATTCCGCTCCACCGCAGGGGGAGTGCGTTTCAGCGCTGACGATACTCGTGCAGCTCTCGAAGACGCAGGACTGACGATTCCGGACGCGGGAGTTCCGGTGTTGAGACTTGCCTGGCCCGTCGACGAGGTTCCCCTCGAAGGCTTTTCGTCCGAGATCGTACTTCGCGGCGTGGGCGGCGATCTCGTCGAGACGATGCGTGCGGAAGCGCTCGACTTGTTGCTCGAGTTGGAAGCGCTCGTCTCGATCGAGGTGGCAGGCGAGGTGTTGGAGCGTACGGTCACCGGGGACGGCCTCGAATCCGTCGCCATCGGTGATCGGCATTGGTGGCAGTATCGCACCGACCATGCCAGGTGGCTCGTCCCCGTCGTGGACGGAATCCCGGTCCCCGCGGGCTCGGATGTCCTTCGCGCACCGACACGTTCGGACGAGGAGTTGTCACTGCCTGCGATCGTGATCGCGGACGTACCGATGCAACCGGATCGCCGACGCATCCTTCCCGGGGCACCCGTCGACTGTATCGCCGAGGGCTACGGCGCTTTCCTTGCGGCGCTGCCACCGAAATTCAGGCCGCTACTGATTCCGATCCCCGGCTTCGCTCGCAGTGAGGTCGACGGCATCCTGCGAGAGCGGATCATCAAGGAATCATCTTCTGCCCGTTGGCTTTCCTCGGCGGCGGGCGCCGATCTGATCCCTCTTCGGGCGATGCTTCTGCCGGGTCTGACCGACGAACTCGGCAGCCTCCTCGCCGAGGTCTTCCCCGATCTGGTGGCCGCCGCGCTCTCGGGTCCGCGGCACGCCGCAGCACTTGCCGCCGTCGATGTTCACCGGATCGGGCTCGCCAGGCTTGCGGAAATGCTCACCGGCATCGACCGCGAGCCGTCGTGGTGGGGACGGCTGTACGACGCACTGACCCCGCTTGTCGCCGACGGTGTCGCCGCGGAAGAGCTTGCTGCCCTGCCGGTTCCACTGGCAGACGGCCGTACGGTGACAGGCCCTCGCACTGCGGTTCTGGGAACCGACGTCGGATCGGTCGGCGCGGTGCACTGGGCCCGGTTGATTCACCCCGATGCCGCGAGCGGATTGTTGTCCCGGCTGGGAGCAGCGACGGCGACGGCGACGGATTTGCTGGCAGACCCGGCATTGCAGGCTCTTCTCGACGATCTCGACTGGGACGACTCCGACGCCGTTCGGGATGTCACCGGTTCGGTTCTGGCGCTCGCCGCGGGCGCCCGCGACCTGCCGTCGTGGATCGGGTTGTTGCCGCTGGAAGATTCGGACGGTGAGCTGCGGGCAGCCGACGAACTACTGCTGCCCGACGCCCCCCTCGCGCGGCTGTTGACCGAGGACTCACCGTTCGGTCTCGTCGCGGAATCTGTCGCCCGTCGCCATGGACCGCAGGCGCTCCGAGCCGTCGGAGTCGGCTGGGGGTTCGCCGCGTTGATCGACGATCTTCCGACCGGCCCCGACCACGATCTCGACGACGAAGAGTCCTGGTGGGCGTCGCTGCCCGAGGATCCTGCTGTGCTCACCGCTGTCCGCGATCTCGATCTGGTGGACGAGGGTCTCTGGCCCGATGCGCTCACTCAACTTGTCTCCGAACCGCTTACGCGGGCAGCGCTGCAGGCCGAGGGTGGATACACGGCATGGTGGTTGCGCACGCACGCACGCATCGACGGGGTACGACTCGGGTGCTTCCGAGCGCCCTCGGACGAGACGTTCGCCGGTCTGCTCGATCCACTCGACCATCCGCATGCCGACGATGTCGCTGCTGCATTGGCCCCGAACGTGTGTGACAGCGCCTGGTTCACCCGCCTGATCATCTCGAGACTCGCCGATCCCGCACGACAGCCGACGCCTGTCGTCATCGCGCGGGCTCATCGACTCGTCGCCGAAGCGGTGTCCTCAGGGCGGGTCGAACTCGATGATCTGGATGTCCCGGGGCGTGTGCGCGCCGTGACCGGCGCGCTCGTCGACCCGGTGGACGCGCTTGTGCTCGACCAGCCGTGGCTCGTGGCGGTCGTCCCTGCCGATGTTGCGATCCTGTCGACGATGGATACCGCGATCTCGCTCGCGTCGGTACTCGACGTGCGAATCGCATCCGAGTCGATCGAGTCCGAGGTGGTGGGAGTCGGGCGGGTCAGCACGTGGGACCGTGAGCCCGGCGCAGTACTCGCTTGTGCGGCATTGGGAGTGGAACTGCCGGTCGGGCAGGTTGTCGTGCATCACGATCTCGTCGTAAGGCTGACCGGGGCGGTCACGGGGGAGCATCGTCTCGCCTGGTGGGTCACGCCCGAGGGCATCACGCACTGCGCCGAGACATGGGACCGCCCACGTGGACGGTAACGTACTGCAGTGGATGGTCGAGCACCGAATCGTGTGGGTGACCAGCCTCTTCTGGATCATCACCACCGCCGGAAGCACGGCGGCGATGTTCGCCTGGTCGATCGCCGGTTGCGTGGCTCTGCTGCGGACGGCCCGACGCGCGGACGCGGTCATGGTCGCGGGCGGCATGCTGACCGGCTGGGGCGCGATGAGCCTGTCGAAGTTGATCTTCGGGCGGGACCGGCCGCCGGTACCGGAGCGGCTCGTCGAGATCTCGACGCATTCGTTCCCATCGGGCCACGCGATGATGTCGGCGTTGCTCGCGACCCTGGCAATCGGGGTGATGTTGCGATCGACGACCGAATGGCTGCACCGACCGCTCGTGTTGGCGGTACCGGTGGTGGCGTCCTTCGCGATCGGCGTCTCGCGGATCTACCTCGGCGCGCACTGGGTGACGGACGTGCTGGCCGGCTGGGTTTTCGGTGCCGCGTGGGGACTGCTGTGGATCTATGCTTTCGCCTCGCGCGCCGGGCGCACCGAGCGTGGGCCCTCGGCCACGAAAAAGGGGCCGACCTGACAAGGTCGGTCCCCGGGTGGAGCGTGGTGCTAGCGGGAGAAATCGCTCCGCTGGGCAATCACGAGGAGCTCGTCGCGCATGGACGGGCTGCTGACTGCGTGAGCGCGGGCGTAGAGGGCGCGGAGGGAGCGAGTGTGGTTGCGGCGGGTGCGGAACTGGGAAACGAGCTTCATGGCCTTGCTTTCGGATTCAGAGGTTGTATTGACTGACGTAACCAATACTCCACGTTAAATCTGTGTAACTCAACCGATTCAGTGGTGAGTTACCGCACGTCAGAGGCCATTTTGGGTGACCATGCTTACGTATGTGTGAGCCGAGTGACCCAGGCTACGTGATGCCGGTCTCAGTTAGTTCAAACCGCGCTGAGCCGTCTTGCTTCCACGCCGCGATGCCGCCCGCTGGGCGAGGAACAATGCGAAGCCGAGCGAACCGACGATGATTCCAGCCCAGCATGTCGGTAATGCGGATGCCCAGCGACCACCCGCAACAAGAACGACGATCGTAGCGAGAATCCACAGAACGATTCCGGCCGCGAGGACCGGCACAGGGTCGGTGAGACGCGGACCGATCTCGAACGCTTTCGGTTGTTCGGTCACGAAATGTAGGTTACCCCCATGGCTTTCCAGTCCCGGCTCCTGGACAACTACTTCAAGATCACCGAACGCGGTTCGTCCGTCGGATCCGAAGTGCGCGGCGGCGTCGTCACCTTCGTGGCGATGGCGTACATCGTCGTGCTCAATCCGTTGATCCTCGGCAGCTTCTCCGCCGAGGATGCGGCGGCGAAGACCGACGTACTCGGCAACATCCTCCCCGTCGCGCAGGTTGCCGCCGTCACGGCGCTGGTGGCCGGGTTCATGAGCATCGTGTTCGGCATCGTCGCCAACTACCCGTTCGGCATCGCCGCCGGTCTCGGTATCAACACACTCCTTGCGGTGACGATCGCGCCACAGGTGACGTGGCCCGAGGCGATGGGCCTGGTGGTCATCGACGGCATCATCATCGTGCTTCTCGCGGTCACCGGCTTCCGAACCGCGGTGTTCAACGCGATTCCGGCCGAGCTCAAAGCCGCGATCGCCGCGGGCATCGGCGCCTTCATCGCGTTCATCGGTCTGGTCGACTCCGGATTCGTTCGCAGGATTCCCGACGCCGCCGGTACGACGGTGCCCGTCGGCCTCGGGATCGACGGGTCGATCGCGTCATGGCCTACGGCGGTGTTCGTCTTCGGGGTTCTGTTGATGGGCATCCTGGTGGTGCGCAAGGTCCGCGGCGGTCTGCTGATCGGAATCGTCACCACGACGGTCGTCGCCGCGATCATCGAGGCGATCACCGACGTCGGGCCTTCGAATGGCGTCGACCCCAAGGGCTGGAACCTCAGCGTTCCGATGCTGCCCGAACAGCTGTTCCAGAAGCCCGATCTTGCGCTCGTGGGCGAGGTGAACCTGTTCGGCGCCTTCACTCGCATCGGTGTTCTCGCCGCAAGCCTGCTCGTGTTCACCCTCGTGCTCGCCAACTTCTTCGATGCCATGGGGACCATGACCGGCCTCGGTAAGGAAGGCAAGCTCGTCGACTCGAAGGGCACTCTGCCGGGGATCGGTAAGGCTCTCGTCGTCGAAGGCACGGGGGCAATCGTCGGAGGCGGAGCGTCGGCGTCGTCGAACACCGTGTTCGTGGAGTCCGCATCTGGAATCGCGGAGGGCGCGCGCACCGGATTGGCCAACGTCGTTACCGGCGTGCTGTTCCTCGCCGCAATGTTCCTGACGCCTCTGACGGCGATCGTTCCGATCGAAGCTGCTGCTCCTGCGCTGGTGGTCGTCGGTGCGCTGATGATCGGCCAGGTTCGAGACATCGACTTCACCAAGTTCGACGTCGCGCTCCCGGCGTTCCTGACCATCATGGTCATGCCGTTCACCTACTCGATCGCCAACGGGATCGGCGTTGGTTTCATCACCTGGGTCGTACTCGCTGTCGGAAGCGGTAAAGCAAAGTCGGTGCATCCCCTGCTCTGGGTGGTCGCCACATTGTTCGTCGCATATTTTTCTCTCGGACCTATCACCGACGCGGTCACTTAAGCTGTTTCGGCTACGTTGGCGTAGTCTCTGCGCTGTGACGTCGGGAAATAGCGTTAAGGACAACCGTGAATTGGCTAGCGACCTGTCGCTGGCCGTGGTGCGTTTGACGCGCCACTTGAGGGGTAGACGGATCGACTCGCAGGTGTCGCTGACTCAGCTGTCTGCCTTGGCCACGCTGAGTCGCGAGGGGGACATGACGCCGGGGTCGTTGGCTGCACGTGAGCGGGTGCAACCGCCATCGATGACGAGGGTGATCGCGTCGTTGGCGGAGCTCGGACTCGTGGTGCGCACCGCGCACCCAACCGACGGTCGGCAGGTCATCGTCTCGCTGTCTCCTTCGGGGCGGACATTGATCGCCGACGAGGCAAGCGCGCGCGAAGCATGGATGACGGCGCAGTTGGCAGGCCTGAACGAGACGCAGCTCGTGGTCCTGCGTGACGCCGTGGACATTATCGGCGCGCTGGTGAGTGACTCAGAGTAGTTACCTAGGGTTAGTATTTGTAGAGTGCCCACTGCGACCCCCATGTTTGCTGCGCTGAGAACGCGCAACTATCGATTGTGGGCTTCGGGTCAAATCGTCTCGCTCGTCGGAACGTGGATGCAGCGCGTCGCTCAGGATTGGCTGGTCCTGACCCTTTCCGGCGGAAACGGTTTCGCAGTAGGAATCGTCATGGCGCTTCAGTTCGGTCCCACGCTGCTGCTGTCCGTGTGGGGCGGTGTGCTGGCCGATCGGTACGACAAACGCAGACTTCTGATGATCACGCAGGCGTTCGCTGCTGTGTGTGGGTTGGTTCTCGGGCTTCTCGATGTCGGAAACATCGTCGAGTTGTGGCACGTCTACGTCATCGCGTTCGTGTTGGGTTGTTCGTCGGCGATCGATGCACCTGTCCGGCAGTCGTTCACCATCGAGATGGTCGGCAAGGAGACTCTCTCCAACGCAATCGCGTTGAACTCCATGACGTTCAACATGGCCAGGATAATCGGTCCTGCTGTCTCGGGTGTGCTCATCACTCTGATCGGTACCGGTTGGGTGTTCCTGATCAACGCTTTCTCGTTCACTGCGGTGTTCGGCGCATTACTGGTCATGCGAACTGCCGACCTGTTTCGAGTCGAACGCGCGCCGCGGGCGAAGGGACAAGTTCGGGCAGGATTCGAGTACGTCCTCGGCAGACCGGATTTGCGTGTGCTTCTCGCCACCGTCTGTGTCGTGTCCACGTTCGGACTGAACTTCCCTCTGAGCTTGGCGGTGTTGGCTCGCAACTCGTTCGGCTCCGGCGCCGACGCCTACGGGTTGCTGTCGACGATGCTCGCCGTGGGCACCCTTGCCGGGGCCACTCTTGCTGCTCGTCGCGCACAGGCACCGAGGTTACGATTGTTCGTCGGAGCGGTCATCGGGTTCGGGATCTTCGAGCTGCTCGTCGGTCTCATGCCGAACGCCGTGCTCGTGGCAGTGCTGCTGATTCCCACCGGCGCTCTCACGTTGACGTTCACGACGTCGGCGATGAACATTCTGCAGATGTCGGTGCCGTCGGAGATGCGTGGCCGCGTCATGGGGATCTACATGTTGTGTTTCCTCGGTGGTACCCCGATCGGAAGCCCGGTGCTCGGCTGGCTCGCCGACGTTCTCGATCCACGGGCACCCCTACTGTTCGGCGGGGTGGTCTCGCTTGCGACCGGACTGGTCGCGGCGGTGTACCTCCTGCGGCACAACAATCTCAGGCTCAGCGTCACTCGGCCCGCGCCCGGCCATCGGCTGCCGGCTCTCGAAGTCCTTCGGGCCTAGCCTTCGAGCCCAGTTCGGAGCGGTGCCACCACCCAAAGTGTTGTGTTATCGCAAAAGCTTCCGTAGTGTTGTGACAAGACAACATCCGGACCGATCGAACTGAAAGGCCGAACCATGAAACTCGGAACCATCGTCGCACTGATCGCCGCAATCGTCGCCATCGTTCTCGTGGTCGCGGGTGCTCCGGTTGCCGCAGCAATCGCTATTGCCATCGTTGGCGGCCTCGCCGGCGCAGCGCTGAGCAAGACGCGTAGTCGCGGTACTGCTGTCGGTATCCGCTGACCCTGCGGACCGCCGTCTACACCGAACATCACGTCATCGGCTTGCCGTTGGTTCGGTGCGCCTTCCCTCGTTTTGAAAGGAGTGCTCCATGAGCACTGTTCTGATCGTCATCATCGTTTTGCTTCTCGCCTTCGGCGTGTACCTCGGCGTCAATCAGCAGCGCAAGAACAAACGGTAAGCCCCCGTGAGCGACGTTGCGGACGTCAGCGCTGGAATGTCGACGTTCTCGACACCCGTCGAAACCGATCAATGGTGGCATTTCAAGTGTAGGACGGCCGCCGGAGTCGCCCGGTGGGCATCGCCACGACGTCCTGACGACCAAGGGTCGGGGGAGGGCAAGGTCGTCGCAGAATCTCTCCTTGCTCGACCGGGCGCACGTCGGATCGGCGACGACTCTCCGTCCGATCTTCTCGGTTCGGCTGTGGCTGTGGCCTTCCATCCGTCGGGTGATCGTGTTGCCTACGTGAGCGATTCGAGTGGAACCGAACATCTCCGTCTGTATGTGCGATGGATCGATCAACCCGGTCACGACGAAGTCTTCGCCGATTCTGTCTCGCACTCCCTGTGCTGGGGGGTCGGCGATCACGCCGATCACCTCTACTTCTGTAAGATCGACGACACCCTGCGGCCGTATGCGGTGGCGCGCACGACCGCTAGCGGTGACACGAAAGATGTTCTCGTCGAACATGATCCCGAACGATCGGTCCGCGTCGCACGCTGCGTTACCGGTGATGCCCTCGTCGTGCACTCGGCGTCCGCGGTCTCGACACACGTTCATGCAGTGGACGACACCGGGACGGTCGCCCGATTCGCCGGGCCTGACCGCTCGGACGCGCGATGGCACATCGATACTGTGTTCGCAGACAACGGAACCCGCCGCTGGATCGCGTTGGCAGACAACGGCCAGGACGGACGCTTTCGGGTGATGACGGCGACGGGAGTTCCCGGTGACGAATGCTGGACTATCGTGTACACGCCGAAAGAGAACCACATTCGTGCGCTTCACTCTCGCGGAACCCATGCGCTCGTCGAAGAAGTAGGACCCGAGGGTGAGCGGTACATGTTCGTCAGTGCAGACGGAACGGCACACGTGGTGCAGCGCACCGATATCTGGAACGGGCGCCCCGCACGGTACGTCCTCGACCTCTCGTCCGCGGGTGATACGACGTCGTTCACGGTGTCGACGCCTCTCGACCCGCCGTTCGTCGTCGACGTCGATGGTGCAGGTCGCGCCCGTCGCCGCACGCCTGAAACATCACACACTTACGAAATGACCCAGATCGGCGCGGTAGCGCCCGATGGACTGTCGGTGCCGGTGACAATGCTACGTCGCCGCGGGGCTGACTGGGGTGCTCCGTGCGCAGTCGAGGTGTACGGCGCGTACGGCGTCGAACTCGGTCGTCAGTTCGATCCGACCGTCACCCAGTTGCTCGACGCAGGAATCGTAGTGGCCATCGCGCATGTTCGCGGTGGATCGGAGCGCGGACCAGGATGGCATGCGCTCGGAATCGGTGCAGGAAAAGAGGATTCGGTATCGGACTTCCTCGCGTGCCTAGAGGAGATCGGTCGTCACCTCTGGGTCGACCCACGCAGGGTCGCTGCGTGGGGCACGAGTGCAGGCGGAACGATAGTCTGCGCCGCAATCAACCGAGCACCACACCTGATGTTCGCCGCAGCACTGGACGTTCCCTTCGTCGATCCACTCGGCACCCTCAGCGACGACAAGGCACCGCTCGCACTGCGAGATCGCGCGGAGTGGGGTGACCCCGTGCACGACGCGATGGTCCTTGCCGCAATGCAACGCTATTCGCCCTTGCAGAATGCAGGCCCCGGACCTCATCCAATACTGCGGGTCACGGCGGGACAGCACGATCCGCGGGCGCCGCTCGCGGATATCGAGCGCTGGCTGGACCGGTTGGGCGAGGTGGACGTCGTCCGAGTGATCACCGAGAGCGGCCACACCGGAGATCGCGCAGGAACAGTCCAGTGGCTCACCGAACTTCTCGCGAAGACGCGGGACCACGACGCAACCATGAGGAGGGTGTCATGAGGACCGCGACAGGCGAGCCTGGAGTCCACCGGACGGAGGCTGCGCCGCAACCGGCGCAGGCCCCGCTGGGCGACCATGTGATCGACGTCCGCGGATTGCGCCGACGGTACGGCGGTCCCGACGGATTCGAGGCGGTCCGCGGTATCGACTTCCATGTCGATGCAGGCGAACTGTATGCGCTGCTCGGCACCAACGGTGCAGGAAAGACTTCCACACTCGAAGTGATCGAGGGTCTGTCGCCGTCGAGTGACGGTTCGGTTCGGGTGCTCGGGATGGATCCGTGGACCTCACGCCGCGAGGTGCGTCCCTACATGGGAATCATGTT
Source organism: Rhodococcus sp. G-MC3 (assembly GCF_030063335.1). Lineage (GTDB taxonomy): Bacteria > Actinomycetota > Actinomycetes > Mycobacteriales > Mycobacteriaceae > Rhodococcoides. Next base: position 26,893 of record NZ_JASISW010000008.1, read on the forward strand.
GCAGTCCGGCGGATTTCCGAGCAATCTCACCGTTCGCGAGACTGCGCAGATGTGGTCGGGAACGCTTGCGGTGAGTCGGCCGGTCGACGAGGCGCTCGAGATGGCAGACGTCGCCCATCGAGCAGATGTGGTGATCAGCCAGCTGTCGGGCGGCGAACGCAGGCGACTCGACCTCGCAATTGCCCTGCTCAATCGACCGCGGGTGTTGTTCCTCGACGAACCGACCACGGGTCTGGATCCGGAGAGTCGTCGAAACCTGTGGTCCCTCATCACCGATCTGAAGAACGACGGCACTGCCATCGTCCTGACGACGCACTACCTCGACGAGGTCGAATCGCTCGCCGACCGGCTCTCGATCATGCACCGAGGTGTGATCCGGGTGCAGGGTACACCGGCGGAAATAGTCGCAGGCGAGCCGTCGACAATCAAGTTCGCAACTGTCGACGGTGTTTCCGAAGCGGTCGGAACGTCGGCGTCGGTACATGATTCGAACGGTCGGACCACTGTGACCACCCATGATCTGCAGTCGACGTTGACCGACCTACTCGACTGGGCGCGCCGCTCCGAGACGTCTCTGGCCGAACTGGACGCGCGCAGCGCATCTCTCGAGTCTGTCTTCTTGTCCTTTGTCGACAACGACCCCGGCATCCTCGACACCCCGAACCCCGCACAGGACGGAGCAATGTCATGAGTACACCCTCGTTCGCTGGGGTTGAACTGGACCGTAAGCCGGTCTCGAGCACAGCCCGGATGTCGTCGCTGGTCGGCGGTGAAACGAGGCTGTTGCGTCGCAACAAATTGATGTTGTTCAACGCGTTCGTGATGCCGATTTTGCCGTTCCTGCTGCTGATTCCGATGAGGCTGAACGACAAGCTCGATCAAGAGCAGACAATGTTGTTCGTGTCGATTTCACTCGCGCTCATCTTGCTGTTCGTCATCTATTACAACGTTCTCTCGGCTGCAGTTGCCCGACGAGACGAGTTGGTGCTCAAACGATTACGAACAGGTGAGGCGTCGGACAAGGAAATTCTGACGTGCCTGGCGCTGCCGTCGATGGCAATCGGGGTCATTTTGTTCGTCGCCATGACGCTCGTCGCCTGGTTGGTGCTTGGGCAGGCGCCGCCGATAAACCCGGTACTGCTGGCCGTGTCAGTGCTGGGCGGATCGCTGCTGTTCGTTCTGCTGGCATTGGTGACGACGACGTTCACCAAGAGTTCGGAGGCAGCGCAGATCACCAGCTTGCCGATCGTTCTCGTCTCGATGCTGGGCGTGGGATTCGCATCGGTGGACTGGATGCCCGAGTGGGCCCAGCTTGCGACTCGCTTCACGCCGATGTCACCGGTGTCGGAATTGTTCCGGCTCGGGTGGGGTGGTGAGATGTACGACGGCACGGTGGTCGGTTTTATCGACAGCTTCGTGGGTTCGTGGCAACCGCTGGCAATTCTGGTCGGTTGGATCGTTCTTGCCGCAGGCTGTGCGCTCACGTATTTCCGTTGGGAACCCCGCGGCTGAGCAGTCGAGCAGCGTCGGCGGTGTCGGTGTGCACGGCCGCCATGGCTTCGCTCAGGTGTGTCCACTTGTCGGTGAGATCGCCGGTAGCCGATTCGAAACGTGCAAAATCCAACAGGTGCAGTGCCATTCGGAGAACTGCAGTGCGAACGGTCCCGGCGAGTATCGCCGGGTCGTCCGCGGTCACAAGTGTGCTCATCAGTGCGTCGAGTCGCTCGTTCGCCTGTAGCCCGGCGATGCTGCGTCGCAACTCGGCGAGTTCGCCCAGAAGCATTCCGCGATCGTGCCCAGGACCGGCAACGCCGATACACTCGCTGCTCAGCAGGTCCACAGCGGGGGAGTCCCTGCCGGGGACAGGGAACACCGTGCCAAGGCCGAAGTCGCCGAAACATGGGGTGGTCCCACTGGATGCGTCGAGCAGTGTCCGGAGATCGCTGCGCCAGTTCGCGCCCAACTGGTGCTGCGCGCCTGTCGGTTCTGGTCCGTCTTCCAGATGCCACGCAAGTCGCCGTAACGTAGCAGGCGCTGCTCGCGTGTGCACGTCGGGCACCCGCACAGGCAACTCGACCAGCAATTCGCCGAGATCGTTCACCGCGGTGGCCAACGCTTCCACAGCAGCATCGATCTGGGGTTCGATGTTCGACGTCAGCCACCTCGAGGCCGCGGCGGGGCCGTCGGTGAACGTCAGGGCTGCATCGCGAAACCACACGGGACAGCGCACCGTGGTCGCTCGCTTCTCCCACGAGCCTACGACTGTCGGTAGCTGTGACGACGGGGCGAGCCACGTGGTTCGCTCTACGGCGAAAGCGCTACCGAGATCACGAATGATCAGTTCCACGTTGGCATTCGACGCATGGCCGATGATGCCTCGCGCGCCCCACTGCTCGGCCGAGGACGGTCCGGGGCCACCCAGCGCGATATCGACTGCAGCGGGGAACGATGCGGGAGCGTGGGCGTCGCGTCGACGCGTCTGAGTACTGATCGCGTCGGCGGTGGGCAGAACGGCAACGGCGGGTCTGCGGTGAAGAGTCTGGACTGCGCTCACATACGCAGGCGCGCTGTCCCCTCCGGGTGGCAGTGCAGGAGCGAGAACGATCGGTGCCCCGGCCACCTGAAGCGCGAGCATTGCAGGTGTGTCCGCATTACCCGACGCGAGCCGGGTGACGAAGGAAAACGTTGCCGGGTACACGAGTACGGCGTCGGCCCACTGTGACCATTCGACGTGCGGCGAGTGCCCCTCTCCGAGAGTGTCCCACTCGTCTACCCACACCGCATCCGAGGAGAGCGCGAGCAACGCTGTGCGAGAGACGAACTTAGCGGCGGATCTGGTCAGCACCATGCGTATCTCGATGTCCGGCCGGAGCTGCTGAAGCGACGTCAGATGAAACGGGACGAACGAGGCGCTCACCGAACCCGTGACCACCCACAGGAGTCGTCGGGCACGTGCGGCGCCGTTCGATGCGGGTGCGTTCGCTTTCGGTCCGCTCATACAAGTGTTTCCGTCGACTGCCGAAGTGCCCACTCGTGCAGGATGGCGTCGAGGTCTGCACGGACCGCGTCCTCGTCGTTGGTGGTGAAGGCCGCACCTGCAAGATTCAGGGCGACTTCGTCCACGCCGCAGTCCTCCCACTTTTTCAGTTGGTCGACTATGTCCGCTGGTGATCCGAAGCAGTACACCCCTCGCTCGACCAGCAGAGCGGCGTCGACGACGACATCTCCGTCGAGCGGAACTCCGGCTGCTGTCAGCATCTTCCGATAGTGCGGCATGGCAAGATGCATGCGCGAGGCGGTGATGACCTGGTGCAGCGGGTCCCGACCGGGATGGTCGACGATCACGTGCACCACCGCTACTGCTCGCGGCCTCGACGTCCGTCCGGCGGCATCGGCTCCGGTGGCCATCGCGGGGACGAGCTCGTCCCGAATGAATTCGGGCGGGGTCAACCACGTGACGGCCGCATCGCAGTAACGTCCGGCGACTCCGGCCATTCCCGATCGCAGCACACCAGCCGCGATCTCGACGTGGGCAGGTGATTCGAGGGGCGGCAAATCTGCTGTGACGGTGTAGTACTCGCCCGAACGACGAGCGCTGCCCTTCGAAATCAGCTCGCGGACCGAGGACAGGTACTCGGCCATGGCGGTCAGGGGAGACCGGTAGGGCTCGCCACGTAGACCGGCCTGAAATCGCCGCGACCCGGCGCCGAACCCCGCGACGTGAGTTCGGCCGGTACGCAGCGCAACCGAGCGCGCCTGCACTGCAGCGTCCACAGGGTGGCGAAGCGGCGCGAGTGTCACCGCCGTGCCGGTGTCGATTCCGTCGAGAGTCGACAGCAGCTGGTGGGGTTCGACGACCATCGACTGTCCGAGCCACAGTCGTCCGTCGTGCCCGTCACGGAGTGGCCCGACATATGGTTCGATCTCCGAAGCGGAGCGCGGTGAATGCGGAACGAAAATCGACAACCTCACGGGCGGGTCTTCCGGTAGCGGCTGATCACCCGAGCCGGTGCGTCCCCGAGTGGTTGCTCTGCCCAGCCGGAGTGACGAACGACGAGCTCGGCACCGGCGAGTTCGGCCATCAGGTCGAGCTCCGGCGGCCACACGTAGCGGAAGGGCTCGTTGATCTTCTCCAGCCCGTCCGGTCCGATGATCGTATGGGCGTACAGCATCATCTGATCGGTTTTGCGTGTGAACGATGCGGTGACCATCAACCGGGTCTCGGACACCGCGTTCATGCTGACCGGCGAACCCTGTGGGACATCGGGAATGGATGCAGGCCAAGTCGTGTCGACGATGAGCAGGCCGTTGTCGGTCAGGTGCGCTACAGCTCGCTCGATCGCTGCCTTCTGCAGCTTTTGGTTGGGCAGTGCGTAGAGGGAATCGGCGAACATGACGACGATGTCGAATGTCGCGCCGAGCTCGAAGTCCGTCATGTCAGCTTCAACGCTGGTGACTCGACCCTCCGACTTCTCGTCGAGACGCGCAAGCATGTCGACGGAGATGTCGAGGCCCGTGACCGACACGTCACGTTCGGCCAGCGCGAGCGCCAATCTCCCTGTTCCCACTCCGAGTTCGAGGATCGACCCGCCAGGGGCGAGCCCGGCGAGCGAGTCGACGGCCGCCGTGACATCCGGGCCCGGCGGATACAGAGAGTCGTACTGCTCAGCGAACTTTCGGCCGTACTCGGTTGCGTCGAACATAGGCAGGTGGTCCTCCCGGTGTCGCGTGCTCAGGGTGTGTGGTTGCCGCGTGGTGTGTCGTTGTTGAGCGCTGGGTTGTCGGGTTGGATGTTGGCATCGAGAAAAGCGCGGTGCACGCGGACGAGCACGTCGGAGACTTCATCGCCGTCATGACCGCTTTCGAGTATTCCGGTGGCAAGCGCAAAACATCGGTGTTCTCCGAAACTCATGCGGCTCATGCCGGGTCGCGCGTCGCGTGGTTCCTCGGCGGTACCGATACCGTGGGCGACCGATTCGGTGAACAGGGAGGACGACGACCCCACCGGCATTCCGCCTGCAACCAATTCGCCGAGGATGCCCGCTACCCGCTGTCTCAGGTCGGGGTTGTCATCGACGTAGATGACCATCGAATCGGAGCGCGGGTAGGTCCGGTGCGTCGATCCGACCTTCGCGCGGTACCGAATTCCTGCTGATTCGAGCGCATCGAGAGTGTGCCGCCAGACGAGGGGCGCGTCGTCGCGAGAATCGATTGCTAGATAGAACCGGCGGATGCTGCCGGCGCGTAACAGACGCCCAACCGACGAATCCGCCAACCAGAAACCCGGGGAGAGAGCTGGACGGGTCGATGGGATCGTGACGGCTCTGCCGTCGATCCTCGTGTCCCCGATCCCGGTGTCCCCGATCCTCGTATGTTCGATCTTCGTATGTTCGGGCAACCGGACTCGGACCCCGTCGAGGACGACGATCGAGCCGTCGGGATCGTGGTCGTCCACGACGGTGACGAGCGCGATGGTGGTCTCGTGTGGAGTGTGCGCCGAAAGTACCTTCTCGAACGCGGGGTCACGGTGTGGATCGGAGTCATCGTCGGTCGATTCGCGACGAATGTGCCAGCTGCTGTACAGGTGTCCGGACAGCAGCTGGCGCAGGTCCCTGAGCGTCTCGGCGTTCAGCTCGGTGCCGTCGATCGTGACGGATACGGCAGTGCGGTCGATTCGAATGTCGGATAGACGCTCGACGATCGCCGGTGAGAGGGGAGCCGTCGCGGTCATGATGGCCGTCCGGTCGGGATCGCTTCGAACGTTGCGCTGAAGCGGACGGGGTCCATCGTTGCTGCCCGCCCGATACCCGCCGCAGCCCGGTGCACACTCAGCAGTCGATTTCGGTCCTTGCCTGCCGCCAACAGTCGGTCGAACATGTGCCATCCCACCCACGCCGTTGCGCGAGTGGTCAGATCGGAGTCGAGATGTTCGGTGACACTTCGGTACCCGTTCCAGAACTCGGTGAACGCCGGGCGTTGGGCGTCGAGCGCATCAGTACCGCGATCGAGGATGGTCTCGTGGGTGAGATCGGCATCGAGTGCGAAGTCTCCCGACCAATCCTTGATTATCGACAACACTGCGCGGTACGTCAGATCGCCGAGAAGCGCCCCGATGTCGCGCGCGGGGTCGCCGAGTCGGAAGTCCTCGAAATCGGTGAGGTAGACCGAGGTCTCGTCGAGGAGCACCTGGTCCAGTCGCATGTCACCGTGGATGGGGCGCTGGGGTGCAGCGGCCTCTTGGGCGCGGAGGTCGGCGAGAGCGTCGAGCAACGGACGGTCTGACTGCATCAGCGACCATGCTTCCAGTTCGCCGGCGCTGCACTGCGTCCAGTACCTCAGTGGCAACGCGCGAAGTGAACCGAGCGGTGGGAATCGGTGCGGGGTGACCGGAATCGAATCGATTCCCTCCGCCGCAGAGTGAAACACCGCCAACTGGCGGCCGACGACCTCGAACTTCGTGGCATCCATGTCGCGTTCGTCGAACGTAGCGGCGAGAGTGCGTGCGTCGGGAACCAACTCGTAGACCAGAATTCCGTGCTCGTGACTCGATGCCAGCAGCGTGGGAACACCTGCCGAGTGCATGGAGGCACGATTGATGCGGGCGAAGTTTTCGAATTTCATGGTGTGGTCGAATCCGGTGTTCGACGGATCGGGATCGACCAGCTTGACGAACAGGCCGACGCCGCTGTCGGTGTGGACAGCAACGTTGGTGTTTCGCCCCGACAGGACGTGTGCGGAGTCGATGACGGCCGTGCCCAGATTCGCGTCGCTGAGTACATCTGCGAAACTGGTCGACTCGAGCAGGGCGCGAGCGCGAGAATCGAGCGCGGCGGGAGACTTCGGGACGTCGGGGCTCACGCGAAATCGTCATCCGCGTCGAACTCGACGTCCTCGAACTCGCTGTCGTCGATATCGACAAAGAGGGGTAGATCGGTCCTGCGCCGCACAAGCTCGATCTGAGCGACGACACTCGGTACCGAGAGCGACGTCAGCGTGATTCCCACCAGCACGTACCCCGATCGATCAAGGATCGCGTGGAACAGTGCGCCGTCTCGATCGGCCGAGATGATGAGCAGGACGGAAAGGATCGCGGCGAGCGAGCACAGGGTGGTCAGGCCCCACCACGATGCACTGTTGCGAATGCCGATTTCGCGCTCGTCCAAATCGTTTTCGCTTGTTTCCATGACCGTCTTGCCGGTGTGAGTTGCGGCTGTCCAGACTGCAATGTGGGCCACTAACACAGCGATCCACGCGATCTGATCAACGGCCACGTCCACGAACAGCGGAATCACGATCAACAGTACGGCCAGAGCCGACCTCAGATACAAAAGGCCCGAAGTGGTCTTGGCGTTGTCGGGCAGCGTCGGCACGATCGGGGATGTTACCCGTCGAAAGCATCGAATGTGAGGCGAGTCAGTGAGTTCCAGTGCGATTGCTGTTGACGGTGTCGGCAAGGCCGAACAGTTCGATGAGGGGAACGTCGAGCGCGTCGGCGATCAACAGTGCGAGGTACAGGCTCGGAGAGTACGAACCGCGCTCGAGCGCACCGATGGTTTGCACATTGACATCGATGGTGGCAGCGAGTTCCGCTCGCGAAATCTTGGCGTGTGCACGAAAGCGCCGCAGGTTGTTGTACATGGGGCGCCGTGCTTCTCCGGCTACGGGCATCCTGGCGTCTGTCCTCCCATCTCGTCTCGACGAACCTTGATCCCGAATTTCCCCGGGCATTGTGTTGTCAGAACAGTGTAGTACGGGTCTCGACCGGCGCAGCCTCGGTACAGACCACTGTGCGCGGGAAGAGCCAGGGGTCCTCCCCGGATCTTCCCGCGCGTCGAAGTGTGGAGTGATCAGCAGCTGTGATCGAAGGTGTTGTCGATCGAGACCGCGGAGATTGCCGAGGCTGCGGAGATGCATGCGGGCGATGTGCGGGCGGTGGTGTCCGCTGCGGCCGAGTGGTTGATCTCCAGTGCGCTGGTGTAGGTGCTGTAGTTGGCGATGAGGTCGCGTGCGTTGGCCATGACGAAGAACCTTTCGTTGATGATTCGCTTGTGCAGAAATGAAGTCAGAGATTGTGCCGAGAAAAGGTCGTATCAGCAGCTGTGATCGAAGGTGTTGTCGATCGAGACTGCGGAGATTGCCGACGCTGCGGAGATACATGCGGGCGATGTGCGGGCGGTGGTGTCCGCTGCGGCTGAGTGGTTGATCTCGAGTGCGCTGGTGTAGGTGCTGTAGTTGGCGATGAGGTCGCGTGCGTTAGCCATGAGAAATGATCCCTTCGATGGATTTCTACGGTGGTGTGCTGCGCTGACGGTGTTCTTCGCTCTGGATGGATCTAGCGGTCGGTGCGGGAGGAGTCTTGGCTGCCGTTACGCCGATTGTCGAAGTAAGCCGGGAGCGTCGACGGCGAATCAACCGCAAACCCGATGCTGCCCAGAAGGTCCGCATCGGTGACGTGCAGATCGAGGGTTCCGTTCAGTTCGATCGTGTTCAGCGACATCGTGACGAACCTTCCTTCGGTGTACTCGTACACTGTTTTCGGGTTTCGATCCGTTCTGTTTTCGCAACACCCAAGTTGCCACCAATGTTTTGAAAACGCAACACTTTGAGAAAAATCCACAGCAGAGAGGGCCTGTTCGGAGGCTGATTTGTTGTGTTCTGGCAACTTCACCAGCGGATTTGCTCAGATGTGATGTGCATCACAATCGAGGTCGTCGTTCTGCCTCGATCGTGCTCATCTCAGCGGGCCTAGCTCTCAGAAGGCCCAGCTTTCAGAAGGCCCAGCTCTCAGAAGGCCCAGCCCATCACCGATGCGCGGTCGGTTGCGAACGCGACGTCCACGGTGTGGAGTGCGTCGTCGTCGCGGGTCCACAGGCGAGACGCCGCGGCGAACCTGGTCGCCCTGTGGGTCCCGAAGTACAGGGCCGAGAGCACGTCCAGCTTGAGTGTGGCGTCGGGAGCTGCTTCGGTTCGGGTGACCGTCGCCTTTCCCGCCGAGATCGTGACGTCGAATTTTCCGCCTGCATCGAGGAACGAGTCCTCCACTTCGAGTACGAACTGCGCGTCGACTCCGTACGTTCGGGCTTCGAGAGCGGCCTTCACGTCCATGATTCGGCACCAGAGCGCGTCGTGGTGGTTGGTGATCTTCGGGAGTCGGTTGTTCGTCAGCAGAAACGGCAATGCCTCGTCGGGGGCCTGGCTGACCTCGATGGTGTTGACGAGGTCGATTCCGGCGAGGACCTGCCACATCTCGGCATACGCCCGATCGGTGACCGCGATGAATTCCTGGACGACGATCTTCGACTCGGTCGGGCTCCGGCGATAGGCGACGTATCCGTCGGCGTGCGCGATGAAGAACAGCTCGGTGAGCCCGTGCCGACGGTTCTCCCGGTCGGCGAAGAAGCGCTCCCAGCGGATCGGCGGCTTCGGCTGCGCACCCGCGGTCCTGTGCTGCCAACGCTGATAGATCTCGGGCAGCAGGGTCGACGCCTCGGCGGATTCGATGAGGCGGACACCGGTGACCGGCGGAATCTCGGACTGGAACTGAGCGAACCGTCGGTCGAGCACGACATAGTGTTCTTCCGTCGCGGGACCGTAGCCGAATCGGCCGTAAATCGTCGCTTCGCTTGCCGTCAGCAGCGACAGCGGCGCACCAGCTTCTTGCAGCGTGCGGTGCTGCTGGGTGAACATGCGGCGCAGAATTCCGCGCCTGCGGTGGGTAGGCGCCACCGACACCCACGAGACACCCGACGCCTCGACCTGAGCTCCACCGGGAACCGTCACCGACATTGGGAAATGCATCGCGACGCCCACCGGCGTGTTGCCGTCCCACGCCATCACGACATGCCGAGAGCTCGTCAGGATCTGCGTCTCGGCGAGGTCCTCGGAGTTCTGGTGCTCGCCGAAAGCATGGGCGTCGAGAAGCGCGACTGCATCCCAATCGTCGTCGGTGGCAGTCCTGATGGTGATCGTGTCTTCGGTAGTCATCATCGTCGAGCTTTTCATACGGATGGGAAGATGGGCACGTGGTACACGTAATCGACATCGACGACTCCGCCGATCCGCGGCTCGACGACTTCCGCGATCTCAATTCCTCGGACCGTCGCCCCGACCTTCCCGAGGGCAAGGGGCTGGTCATAGCCGAAGGCGTTCTCGTCGCCGAGCGGCTGCTGTCGTCGAGGTTCGAGGCCATCAGTCTCCTCGGCGTCGACCGTCGCCTGAACGAACTCGGTTCACGGCTCGACGAGGTGGACGTGCCGTTCTATCGCGCGAGCGCCGAGGTCATGGCCGACGCTATCGGCTTCCACCTCAATCGCGGTGTGCTTGCCGCGGCGCATCGGCCACCGGAACTCGCCCTTGCCGACGTCTTGAAGGGAGCCAAGACGGTCGTTGTGCTCGAGGGCATCAACGATCACGAAAATCTCGGATCGATGTTCCGGAATGCCGCCGGTCTCGGTGCCGACGCCGTCCTGTTCGGTGCGGCGTGCGCCGACCCGCTGTATCGACGGGCTGTTCGGGTATCGATGGGGCACGTGTTACGCGTTCCGTTCGCGCGGGTTCCCGACTGGCCACGAGGGCTGCAAATACTGCGGGACAACGGTTTTCAGACTATTGCCCTCACACCCAATCCATCAGCGATGACTCTCGCGGAGGCGATGACGGGGGAGAAGGTCGCGCTGCTCCTCGGAGCAGAGGGGCCGGGACTCACCGAGCACGCGATGCGAGCAACCGATGTTCGCGCACGGATACCGATGGCGCCGGGAACCGACTCGCTCAACGTCGCCACCGCTGCCGCCATGGCGTTCTACGAACGAGTGCGCGTGTAATGACCGACAAGACAGCAGCGCCCAGGACTGCGCGGATCAAGACAGCGCGGATCGAGACAGCAGCGACGGATCGCGATGTTCTTTACACCGGAATTCCGGTCGCAGTCTTCGCTGCGGTCCTCGTCGGCGCAGCTCTGCTGGCGTTCGGTCGCGAACTTGCCGACATCAATGCGTTTTTGGCGATCGGGATAAACCTGATCGTCGTCGGCGGCGCAGCCCCCACGGTGCTGCGATGGCGTCGGGCACCGGTGTGGAGGTGGCCCGTCTACGGCACGTGCGTAGGCGGGGTCGTCAGCTTCGTGGTTCTGGGGATTTCCGTCGTAACCAACGCTTGATGGATCGCTCGGCAGGCGCCGGCTGGGCGGGCTGCGCCGGTTCCGGCTGGACCACCTCCGGTGGCCGCTGCCCTGGCGGGTAGATCGTGAATCCGCACACGGGAAGTGAATCGGGATCGAACTCACCACCGCGCGGAGCGCCGGTGTACCTGAAGCCGAGCCATTCGGCGTTCGCGGCTTCGGCGAACTCCTGTGGATGGAAAGGCAGCGACTGCGGATCCGGAAGCACACCCGGCGGATACACGAGGGGGTGTTCACCTGCCCAGAAGGGGCGTTCCCAGACCAGCGGGAGCCCGGAGTCTTCGTAGATGTAGATCGGTGTCGCACTGAAGGATCGGCCCATGACGCCGCGCTCCCAGTAGGCGAATGCGCCCCATGCCGTTTCCGGGTCGGTCGCAACGAGGTAGGTGTGTTCGGACGCCAAGAGGCCAGTCCAAGATTCGGGGAGAAGCGATGGCTTCGCGAGCGACAGCCCCGCCGTGCAGACAACAGTGACGCCTGGATAACACCCGACGAACACCTCGTTCGGGGAGGCACCCGCAAAGTCCGAGATCGGCGCATGACGTGTCGCTACCGCAACCTGGTCCGGAAACAAGCGTGCTACGAGGGCTGCCGATGCGTCCCAGTTCGGGGTCGTCGAGTCCCGTAGCACCGAGATCGGATCAGGAGCGTCGATGTACCAGATTGTTGACGCTTTGGCCCCCACTCCCCGCACCCTTTCTCGACCAGCTTCAGCTGATCAGGATCAATTGTGGCCGCTGCTGCGGACACCCAACAGCACATCTTCCCACGACGGCATCGCAGGCTTGCCCTTCTTGTCCTTTTTAGGAGCTGGGGCGGCCTCATGTTTGGGTTCTTCCACAGAGGTGGACGCTTCTTCCTCGACGTCACCGCCCCGTTCGCTGTCGGCGGTGGTGCCGTAATAGTCGTCGAAGGATTGTTCGGAAGGCGCAAATTGCAGGGACTGCTCAGGCTCCTCCGGCGGGGCCACCTCGATGGCGCGGACCGGAGCGAGGCCCCGCAACTGTCGACCGAAGTCCGGGTCGACAAGTTCGGAGGCTGCGTCGTCCAGTGGAGTGATGGTGCCGCCGTGGCCGTCGGGAAGGAACTGCCAGTGCGCCTTGTTGGTGGTTCGGCCCGCCTGCCACTTCAGCTGGGCGACCCATTTGTTGTCCTCGTCGCGCCACGCGTCCCACGACGCGTCGGCCAGGTTGTGGCCGCGGGCGCGGAAGGCGAGCGCGATGACCTCGGCCAGCGTCTGCACGGCGGGGCCGTCGTGACGGATGGGGTGTCCTGCCTGCGCCAGCGATGCCGCTTGTGACCGCTCGAGTAGGACCGGGTGCGCAAAAATCTCGACGCGGCTCAGCGCCATACCGGAATCGTTCGCAACCTGTTCGACAGTGGCGCCTGCGCGAATTCGAGCCTGGATTTCTTTCGGTCGAAGCAAGCTGTCCATTTCGATCTCAATCTGTCCTAGTCGAGCGATGTCACCGCGAGAGGCCGCGCGGAGCTTGTCGTCGGCCGGAAGCCGAAATTTGTCGCCGGTTTTAGGATCCGCACAGACTACGAATTGCCCGTCGGGTTCGAGACCGACCACGCGTAGATCTCGCACCCTGACCTCCTCATCGCGCCGACTCGCGATATCGTCTTGCTCGACTGTAATCCACTCGTGATCTTCGGAGTGTGTCCGACACGCGTGTCTTCGGTGTCGGAGCCCCGGTGTCAAAGACTAGTCATTGCAGCGGTGGGGCACACACGGATCGTCGTCGATCGATGAGATTGACTGAGAAACAAGGCTTTCCATCGCGCCGGGGATGAGGGCTCCGAGAGTGAGGCCGATCGACAGCGCGGCGACGTGACCGAATGCCGTGAACGACGGGTCGGCGGGCGTAGAGAGCGAATCATCGAACCTGCGCCCACTGCTGCGGCGTAGCTGACGCCCACGTCGGGATGGTGACGCGGAGTCGGAGGATGGGTGACAGAACGCGCCACGGTGTACGAAAAAGCATGGGCGCTCCCTCCTGGGTGCTTACACTTGCGAACTACTTGCCAGTGTAAGCAGAGAAGGGAACGCCCGAGCTGTGAGCTTGCTACCGATCAGCTGATGGCGGAGACGACCCAGTCGATGCTCTTGGTCAGTGCGGTGACATCTTCCGGCTCGACAGCCGGGAACATGCCGACGCGAAGTTGATTGCGTCCGAGCTTGCGGTACGGCTCGGTGTCGACGACGCCGTTGGCGCGCAGGATCTTGGCGACCTGGGCTGCATCGATCTTCTCGTCGAAGTCGATGGTGCCGACGACCTGGCTGCGGTGCGCCGGATCGGTGACGAACGGCGTCGCGTATTCGCTTGCTTCGGCCCAGTTGTAGAGACGCGAAGACGAATCGGCGGTGCGGCCGGTGGCCCAGTCGAGACCGCCGTTGCCGTTGAGCCATTCGATCTGGTCCGCGAACAGCAGCAGGGTCGCCACGGCCGGGGTGTTGTACGTCTGGTCCTTGCTGCTGTTGTCGATGGCGATCGGCAGCGACAGGAAGTCCGGAACCCAGCGACCCGACGTCTGGATTTCGCTGACGCGCTCGAGCGCAGCCGGGCTCATCAGCGCAACCCACAAGCCGCCGTCGGCAGCAAAATTCTTCTGCGGCGCGAAATAGTAGACATCCGAGTCGGCGACGTTCACCGGCAGACCGCCCGCACCCGACGTCGCGTCGATCGCGATGAGCGCGTTCTCCGACCCTGCCGGACGGCTCACCGGAATCGCGACACCGGTCGACGTCTCGTTGTGGGCCCACCCGATTAGGTCGACGGAAGGGTCGGACACAGGCTCGGGGGCGCTGCCCGGCTCCGCCTTGATCACGATGGGATCGCCGATGAACGGGTTGTTCTTCGCTACCGAGGCGAACTTGGAGCTGAACTCGCCGTTGGTGAGGTGTAGCGACTTCTCACGGATGAGACCGAACGCGGCAGCATCCCAGAATGCGGTGGTGCCGCCGTTCCCGAGAACCACCTCGTAGCCCTCGGGGAGGTCGAACAAATCTTTGAGTCCGCTGCGTACGCGTGCGACGACATCCTTGACCGGCTTCTGTCGATGGCTCGTGCCGAACACGGATGCACCGACGTCGACCAGGGCTTGCAGCTGCTCCGGGCGAACCTTGGACGGTCCACAGCCGAAACGGCCGTCGGTGGGCAGAAGATCGGCGGGAATGATCGGCAAATCGGCCATTGAACAGCGCATCCTAAGCGTCGAAAAAAAATGGATATGGCCTCTACAGGGTAGTCGCTGCACGTCGGGCCCTTACGTGCAGGTTTGGAGCGGGCTGTTTCCCCGGCGCTGGGAGTGCGTCCCGGGCCTCGGCGGCCCGGGACGACTTCAGATGATCTGGCCCCACCCGTCGACGGACTCGGGGGAGCGCGGCGCGGGCCCGGTATAGATGGCGGCCGGGCGCACGAGCTTGCCTAGGCGCTTCTGCTCGAGGATGTGCGCACACCAGCCCGCGGTGCGGCCACAGGTGAACATGGCGGGCATCATCGGCGCGGGGACCTCGGCGAAGTCGAGAATGACCGCTGCCCAGAATTCGACGTTGGTCTCGATAGGCCGATCGGGGCGACGCTCGCGCAGCTCCGCCAGCGCTGCCTGCTCGAGTGCTGCGGCGACCTCGTAGCGAGGCGCGTTGAGGCGCTTGGCCGTTGCGCGGAGCACGCGGGCACGAGGGTCCTCGGCGCGATAGACGCGGTGGCCGAAGCCCATGAGCTTTTCTTTGCGGTCGAGGATGCCCTTGACGAGTCCGCGGGGGTCGTCGGACTTCTCGACGGCTTCGATCATCGGCAGCACGCGTGCGGGTGCGCCGCCGTGCAGGGGGCCGGACATTGCGCCGACGGCTCCCGAGAGCGAGGCTGCGACATCTGCGCCGGTCGAGGCGATGACGCGAGCGGTGAAGGTCGACGCGTTCAAGCCGTGTTCGGCGGCGGAAACCCAGTAGGCATCGATAGCCGCGGTGTGCGCCGGGTCGGGGTCGCCCTTCCACCGCGTCATGAACCGTGCAGTGACGGTTTCGCACTGGTCGATCTTCTTCTGCGGTACTGCGGGCTGGTAGATGCCACGCGCGGATTGCGCTACGTAGGACAGCGCCATGACGGATGCGCGGGCGAGCTGGTCGCGGGCGGTGGCGTCGTCGATGTCCAGCAGCGGCTGGTAGCCCCAGATCGGTGCGAGCATCGCCAGGCCTGCCTGAACGTCGACGCGCACGTCACCGGTGTGAATCGGAAGCGGGAACGGCTCGGCCGGCGGCAACCCTGGTCCGAAGCGTCCGTCGACGAGGAGTGCCCATACGTTTCCGAATGTGACGTTTTTGGAGACGAGGTCTTCGATGTCGACGCCGCGGTAGCGCAGCGCGCCACCGTCCTTGTCCGGTTCGGCGATGTCCGTGGTGAAGGCAACGACGCCTTCGAGACCACTGACGAAATCTTCGGGTACCTGTTGAACAGCCATTACCTGTGGACTCTCCTCGTAGACGTACGACCCGTGAACGGAGTCGCGTTCGGGGCTTGCCTGGTCAGAACTTTAGCCGGTCCTACTCGGGGGTAGCGTCTGGGTTCGTGCACAGTGACAATCGACCGCGCGACGAACATGCCCTCGCCGACATGCGGGTCGATTACGCCGAAGACGCGGACCTCGAGGTCGAGCGGCTCGCCGACGGTTGGCTCGCGGTCGCTCGGGAGTGGCTGTCCGACGCTGTTTCCGCTGATATCCCCGAGCCCAATGCGCTGGTGCTGGCCACCGTCGACGCCGCTGGGCACCCAGCTTCGCGCACCGTTCTGTGCAAGGGACTCGACTCCGACGGCGTGGTGTTCTATACCAACTACGGGTCCGACAAGGCCCTCCATCTGAAGCACACGCCCTATGCGTCGGTAACGTTCCCGTGGATCGGGATCGCCCGCCAACTCACCATTCGTGGTGCCGCAGAAAAGGTCTCCGAAGAAACGACGGCCGAATATTTTGCGAGTCGCCCCCGCGGATCTCAGCTGGGAGCCTGGGCGTCGCAGCAGTCTCGTCCGGTGGGCGCACGAGCGGACCTCGAACAGGCGTTGGAGGATGTGACGAAAAGATTCGACGGGCAGGACGTACCCGTGCCTCCGAACTGGGGCGGCTTCCTGGTGCGGCCCGATACCGTCGAGTTCTGGCAGGGCCGAACCTCACGTTTGCACAACAGAATCCGGTTCACGGTGGCAACGTCGACGGTCGAGCGCCTGCAGCCGTGACCGAAGTGTTGAAGAAAAACAGGTTCCGTGGCGTCCTCGCGGACACGACGCCTCTGCAGACTCCGGCGTACCGGCGGTTGTGGATCGCCAACATCGTCACGGTCATCGGTGCGCAACTCAGTATCGTCGCTGTGCCGCAACAGGTCTTTCAGATCACCCTGAGCTCGGCCTACGTCGGTCTCACGGGTGTCTTCGCCCTCGTCCCGCTCATCGTGTTCGGTTTGTGGGGAGGTGCGCTTGCCGACGTGATGGACCGGCGGACGCTGCTCGGTATCACCACTCTCGGCTTGATCGCGACGTCCACCTTACTGTGGATTCAGGCGCAGCTCGGGTTGAACAACGTGTGGATAGTGCTGAGCCTGTTGGCGATACAGCAGGCATTCTTCGCCGTCAATCAGCCGACCCGTAGCGCGATCATCCCGCGTCTGCTGCCCGGAGAGCAACTGCCCGCGGCCAACTCGCTCAACATGACCGTGATGAGCTTCGGCGCCATCGCCGGACCGTTGGTAGCGGGCACCATGATTCCGTTGGCAGGCCTGAAGGCGCTGTACCTGATCGACTCGATCGCGCTCTTCGCGACGCTGTGGGCCGTGATCAGGCTGCCGAAGGTCCCGCCTGCCGAAGCGGGCCGCAGAGCTGGACTGCGTTCGGTGATCGAGGGATTCACCTATCTCGCAACCCAGAAGGTGCTTCTGGCCTCCTTCGTCGTAGACATCATCGCGATGGTGTTCGGCATGCCGCGCGCACTGTTTCCGCAGATCGCACACGAGACGTTCGGTGATCCGGCATCGGGCGGCTTGGTTCTCGGTTTGCTCTTCGCGGCGCTCTCGGCCGGCGCCGTTCTCGGCGGCGTGTTCTCGGGTTGGCTTCCTCGGGTGCAGCGTCAAGGGCTCGCGGTGATCGTCTGCATCGTGGTTTGGGGCATGGCAATGGTCGGGTTCGGTGTCAGCGTCGGATTTGCCACCGAAGGCAAGGTGTCCATCGCGCTGTGGTTCGCGTTGGCGTTTCTGGCACTCGGCGGCGGTGCGGACATGATTTCGGCCGCGTTCCGATCCACGATGCTCCAGCAGGTGGCCACCGACGAGATGCGCGGGCGGCTTCAGGGCGTGTTCATCGTCGTCGTCGCGGGCGGTCCGAGGATCGGCGACGTGATGCACGGCGCTGCCGCTGCGTCGGTGGGAACTGCGGCGGCGGCCGCAGGCGGCGGAGTGCTCGTCGTCGTCGGAGTCGTCATTGCGGCCGTTGCCCTGCCCGCTTTCATCCGTTATCGAGTGGGAAGGGTGGACAATGGCACCCATGGCTGAACCAGAGAGCTACCGGCTCACCAGCGGCAAGTATCGGGCCGAGATCGCTTCGACGGGCGCGGGCCTGCGGATGCTCGAGTTCGACGGCTCGCCGATGACCGAGACGTGGGATACCGGCACCAAACCTCCCCTGTCCGCGGGGCTGGTTCTGGCGCCGTGGCCCAATCGCGTTGCCGATGGCACATTCACTTTCGGCGGTACCGAACACCAACTCGAGATCACCGAGCCGTCCCGCAACAATGCGAGCCACGGGTTCGTCCGGCGTGTCGACTGGACGCTCGTGGACCGGACGCAGTCTCGGGTCGAGCAGTCGGTGGAAGTCGGTCTGCACAAGGGCTGGCCCTACCAGCTGACGGTGACCGTGGTGCACGAGTTGACCGAGGACGGACTCGTCGTGACTGCTACGGCGACGAACACCGGCGGAATCGACGCCCCGTACGGAATGGGCTTTCATTCCTTCGTGCGCGTCGGGGACGTTCCGCTCGACGAGTGCACGCTCGAGTTCTCCGCAGGCACGCGCCTGGAACTCGATCCGGTGCGAAATCTGCCGACCGGGCCTTCGGTCGAAACGGCCGGATCGGACTACGACTTCACTTCGCCGAGGCTGCTGAAGGGTGTCGGATTGGATACGCCGTTCAGCGCGGAGTTGCCCGACGAAGATGGCAAGGCTCGCCATTACCTCCGCGCCCCCGACGGGTCGGCAACGGTGCTGTGGACCGACCGTGAGTTCGACTGGGTTCAGGTGTTCGTCGCGGATCCGGTCAACGACCAGGCCTATCCCGAGCGGGGGCGTGCGCTGGCGATCGAGCCGATGACCTGCCCTCCCGACGCATTCAACACCGGGATCGACCTGCTTGTGCTCGAGCCGGGCGAATCCTGGACGGGCAGCTGGGGAATGGAGCACCGTTCGGTATGACGATTCTCGTGTGCGGTGAAGCTCTGGTCGATCTCGTACCTGTCCATGAAGGACCGTTGCTTGCCCCGAAGCTCGGCGGCGGTCCGTTCAACGTGGCGGTGGCGTTGGGGCGACTCGGCACCGATGTGGGGTTCCTCTCGCGAGTGTCCAGCGATCCGTTCGGTGAGCAGATCCTGGGCAGTTTGAGCGATGCAAGCGTGGACGTCTCGTGGGTCCAACGCGGCGACGAGCCCACGACGCTGGCTATGACGACGCTGGCCGAGGACGGCAGTGCTCAGTACTCGTTCTACGCGGACGGGACGGCGGACCGGCTCGTGAAGGATCCAGGTGACCTTCCCGACGACATCGCCGTGCTGTCGTTCGGGACCCTGTCGCTGCTGTACGAGCCGGGAGCGTCGATGTATGCAGCGCTTCTGCATCGCGCGCATGAAGCGGGCAAACTGACGATGCTCGACCCGAACATTCGGCCGGCCGCCATCGACAGCACGAGCGGCGACATCACTGCCGACGGCTTCAGGCGCCGATTCAAGTCGTGGCTCCCCGCTGTCGACATCCTCAAGGTTTCCGACGACGATTCCCACTGGTTGGGATTGGGCCCAGAGGGCACCACTGTCGACGACTGGCTCGCAGCTGGTGTCACGGCGGTCGTGATGACCCGCGGCGGCGACGGAATTTCAGTTTTCTCGGCCGCAGGCGAAACCTCGGTACCCGGAGTGGAGGTGGACGTCATCGACACCATCGGCGCAGGTGACACTGTCCATGGGGCTTTGCTCGCGTTCTTGGATAACGAGAGCATTGTCACAACAGTCGCGCTCAGTGAGATGAGCGCGCCAGACTGGGAGGCAGCACTGGGGTTCGCCGCGCGAGCAGCTGCCATCACCGTTTCTCGTCCGGGTGCCGACCCTCCGTGGGCGTCCGAGGCGCGGAGAGACTAGTTTCTTTATCGACTGTTAAAAGTGTCCGATTTATGTACGTGTCCGATACAAGAGCTCGAGAGGGACCATTCGTGCCCGCTGAGAATGACGCCAAAGCCACCCTCACCTATCCCGGTGGCGAATACAGCATGTCCATTGCCAAGGCTACCGAAGGCAATGACGGCATCGAACTGGGAAAGCTGCTGGCTACCACCGGTTACACGACCCTCGACGGTGGGTTCGTCAACACCGCCTCGACCAAGTCGGCGATCACGTACATCGACGGTGACCAGGGAATCCTGCGCTACCGCGGGTACCCGATCGAACAGCTGGCAGGCAAGTCCACGTTCATCGAGGTCAGCTACCTGCTGATCTACGGCGAGCTTCCGAGCGAGGACCAGCTCGAGACGTTCACCGACAAGATCCGTCGGCATACGCTGCTGCACGAGGATCTCAAGCGCTTCTTCGACGGCTTCCCGCGCAACGCGCATCCCATGCCGGTGCTGTCGAGCGCGGTCAATGCATTGTCGGCGTACTACCAGGATTCGCTGGATCCCGACGACCCGGAGCAGGTCGAGCTGTCGACAATTCGCCTCCTCGCGAAGCTGCCGACCATCGCGGCCTACGCCTACAAGAAGTCCGTCGGGCAGCCGTTCCTGTACCCGGACAACTCGAAGAGCCTCGTGGAGAACTTTCTTCGGATGACGTTCGGCTTCCCGGCCGAGCCGTACGAGGTTGACCCCGAGATCGTCAAGGCACTCGACATGCTGCTCATCCTGCATGCCGATCACGAGCAGAACTGTTCGACGTCGACGGTCCGCCTCGTCGGATCTTCGGACGCGAACCTTTTCACGTCCATCTCGGGCGGCATCAACGCGCTCTGGGGCCCGCTGCACGGCGGCGCCAACCAGGCCGTTCTCGAGATGCTCGACAAGATCAAGGCCGAGGGCGGCGACGCCACCGATTTCGTTCGTCGAGTGAAGAACAAGGAAGACGGCGTGAAGCTCATGGGCTTCGGGCACCGCGTCTACAAGAGCTTCGATCCGCGCGCGACCCTCGTCAAGGAGACCGCGCACACGATCCTGAGCAAGCTGGGCAACGGTGACGAGCTCCTCGACATCGCCCTCAAGCTCGAAGAGACCGCACTGACCGACGACTACTTCGTCGAGCGCAAGCTCTACCCGAACGTCGACTTCTACACCGGTCTGATCTACCGCGCGATGGGCTTCCCGCCGCGGATGTTCACGGTGCTGTTCGCGATGGGGCGCCTCCCGGGCTGGATCGCGCACTGGCGTGAGATGCACGAGGATCCGTCCACGAAGATCGGCCGTCCGCGGCAGATCTACACGGGCTACACCGAGCGTGATTACAAAGATCTGGGCGCTCGCTAGTTATTCTGTGAAAAGCCCCCCGACTCCGTAGGGAGTCCGGGGGGCTTTTTCGTACCTGGTGCAGGCGGGACGGGGCTAGAACTGGCGACGGTTCTCGAGCACCGGCAGCTTCGTGCGGACCGCGTCGACGATCGAGGTCTCGATGTCGACGGTCAGCAATCCGGGAGTTGCGTCGAGCTCGCCGAGAACCTCCCCGGTGGGGGAGCTGACAACCGAATGCCCGACGCCCAGTGGCGCAGTCCCGGCCGCTTCCTCGGGCTCCGCCTGATCGCAGGCCGCGACGAACGCCGTGGAATCGAGGGCACGCGCCCGGGCGAGCAGCGACCACTGTTCGACCTTGCCCGGCCCGCTTCCCCAGGATGCTGGGACGACGATCAGCTGCGCGCCGAGATCGCCGAGCTTCTGGAACAGTGCGGGGAACCGGATGTCGTAGCAGGTCGCGAACCCGATGCCTACGCCGTCGACGTCGAGAACGAGTGGGTCGGATCCGGGTGCGACGGTGTCGGATTCGGCGAATCCGAAGGCGTCGAACAGGTGGATCTTGTTGTAGTGCGCGTCAATTCCACGGCCGGTGATCAGCAGGGTGTTGGCGACGCGGCCTTCGTCTGCCGGTGTAAACATGCCTGCCACGACGGTGATGTCGATCGCGCGGGCGATCTCGCGGACGGCGTCGGCCCAAGGCCCGTCGAGTGGTTCGGCGACGCCCCTGATGGGTCCGCCGAAGCAACGCATCATTGCCTCGGGGAACACGACGAGAGACGAACCCGCTTCCTTGGCTGCGCGAGCGTGCGTCTCGATGATCTTCAGGTTGTCCTGGGGCTGCGTTCCGCTCGTAACTTGAGCGAGGCTGATTCGAATGCTGGTGCGCATGCGGTAACTCCTGGTTTCATCCGGCTTCTAGAGGTATACATAGCGTATGCAATCGCTGTCGGGTAGGGACAAAGCGTATGCCTTCGTGCGCGATCAGGTGCTCTCGTCACCGGCCGCCACGGGTACGTTCCTCAACGAGCAGGAGCTCGCGACGCGAATCGGCGTGTCCCGCACACCGGTTCGTGAAGCTTTGCTGATGCTGCAGGCCGAGGGTCTTGTCGAGATGGTACCCAAGCGGGGCGCTCACGTGCCTGCCATGTCGGGCCGTCAGATCGGTGAGCTCATGGATCTGCGCGGCGTTCTCGAGCGCCATGCCGCGTCGACGTCGCTGCGTACCGGAGTTCCGCCGGTCTCGGCGATGCGGGACGCGCTCGATCGTCAGGAAAAGCTCGCGGACACGCGAACTGCTGAGGCAGCAAAGGAATTCATTGATCTCGACGGTGAATTCCATCAGATTCTCGTCGATGCGGCCGGCAGTGAACTGCTCTCCCGTACCTATGCAGGCCTGCGGGCACGCCAACTGCGTGTGGGACTGACGGCGTTGTTCTCGGCGGCGGACCGGCAGCACAACGTCTGCACCGAACACGCGGCTATCGTCTACGCCTTGGAAGCGGGAGACGAGACCGTCGTGCATGGCGCAATCGATGATCATCTGGAGGTCACACTGCAGATTCTGTTGCGCGCATGACCGAGTATTCTTCTTCCTCGGCCCGATCGGGGTTGCGGCCCAACGCAAGTCCGATCAGCGTCAGGATTCCGACGAACGTCACATAGACCACGATCAATACCCAGCTGTCGGTCTTGTCGAGCAAGTACACGAAAATCAGCGGGGCCATGGCCCCGCCCAGTACTCCGGCGAGTGTGTAGGCGAGCGAGCTGCCGGTCGAACGAAGACGCACGGTGAACTGCTCGGTCACGAAGGCTGCCTGCGGGCCGTACATGAACGAGTGGAACGCGAGGCCGACCACGACGCCCAGAATCAGCAGCGGCAGAGAGCTTCCGCCGATGATCAGGAAGAAAATGGCGCTCCAGGCGACTCCGCCTACTGCGGCGACGGCATAGACCAGGCGACGGTTGATGCGGTCGGAGATGGCTCCGGCCAGGGGAATCAATCCCAACTGGAACGCCGAGCCGACAAGGATGGCGATCAGCACCTCGCTGCGTTCGAAGCCGAGTTTCTGTGTGCCGTAGGTGATCGAGAAGACCGTGAACAGCGCATAGATGACGTCAGGGGCGATACGGGAGAGGATCGCTGCGACAAGGGGTCGACGCTGCGTGGCGAATACCTCGCTGATCGGAGCCTCGGATCGATCCCCGCTCTCTTGCAAGGCCTTGAACACCGGGGTGTCCTCGAGCTTCAGTCGAATCCACAAGCCGAAGCCGACCAGAACTGCCGAGAACAGGAAGGCGACGCGCCATCCCCAGGATTCGAACTGCTCCTCGGTGAGAGCGAGGGTGAGTCCGGCGAGGGCGCCGTTGGCCAGCAGGTTACCGGCGGGTGGCCCGATCTGAGCGGCGGATGACCAGAACCCGCGCTAGCGGGGGTTTCCGTACTCACTCGACAGCAGGACAGCACCGCCCCACTCGCCGCCGACGGCGACGCCCTGGGCGAAACGCATCGCGACGAGGAGGATCGGCGCGGCGATCCCGATCGTGTCGTAGCCGGGAATGAGTCCGATGGCGAACGTTGTGACGCCGATCAGCATCAGTGTGATGACGAGTAACTGCTTGCGGCCGATCACATCGCCGAGTCGGCCGAAGACGAATCCGCCGATCGGTCTAGCGATGTACCCGACCGCGTAGGTGGAGAAAGCGAGGAGCGTTCCGGTCAGTGGGTCGCTGTCGGGAAAGAAGATCAGCGGGAAGACCAGCGCGGCCGCCGCGGAGTACACGGCGAAGTCGTACCACTCCAACGCGGTGCCCGTCAGGCTCGCCGCGAACGCCTTGGCCAGGCCTTTCTTGTCGACTGTCTGCGCAGTCATGGCAGCTCCTTCATGTGTGCTGTGGGTCTCCGTTGCCATTGAACTGCGTCCATACTTGCTGTATACAAGACGTATGCGCAAGTGTTTCGGCGTATTGGAAACAATCAATTAACGAGAGGCCTTCACGATGCTGACGTTCACGCTCCCCGACGGATCGACGGAGACTGTCGAGCCGCGCAATCTGCTCAACGCCGGGTACGCAGGCCGCAACCAGGACGACGTGGCCCATCACATCGCAGAATTGGCAGAGCTCGGAGTTCCTGCACCCTCGGTCACCCCGGCGATGTACCCCATCTCGCCGTACCTGGCCCAGCAAACTGATGCCGTCCACGTCCAACACGGCCGCACCTCCGGTGAAGCCGAATGGGCGCTGGTCATCCTCGGCGACACCGACGACGATGTGCTGCTGACCGTCGCGTGCGATCACACCGACCGCGAGCTCGAAGTTCACAGTGTTGCGTGGAGCAAGAACGCGTCACCGGACGTCCTGGGAACCAGTGCCTGGCGCTTGACGGACGTCGCGGACCGCATCGACGACATCACTCTGAACGCGTGGGTCGGGGACACCCCGATTCAGACGGGTTCACTGGGAGATCTGCTTGCACCGAAGTACTGGCTCGACGTCCTTCGCGAACGCGGTTTGTTCACACGCGGAACCGTCCTGCTCTCGGGCACAATTTCGATGCATCCCGGCGTCGACCAGTTCACCGACTCGTGGAAGGTCGAGATGCGCGATCCCGCAACCAGCAATGCTTTGACCTGCGAGTATCGCACAATTCTGATGCCTGCACCGATCGGCTGACCACTGCGACGTAAGGTACAGGGCGTGACGAAGCCAATTATCGAGTTCCAGGCAGGCCCCCCGCCCATCGATCTTGTGGTGGTGGATCTGGTCGAGGGAGACGGTGCAGAAGCTGTCCCCGGCGGCAATGTCGAGGTTCACTACGTCGGCGTCGAGTTCGACTCCGGAGAAGAATTCGACTCCTCGTGGAACCGGGGGGAGTCGATTCAGTTCCCTCTGCGCGGCCTCATCCAGGGCTGGCAGGACGGTATTCCGGGAATGAAGGTCGGCGGACGACGCCAGCTCACCATTCCGCCCGAGCTGGCCTACGGTCCAGCAGGTCAGGGTCACCGCCTTTCCGGCAAGACCCTTGTGTTCGTAATCGATCTGCTCGACGTCAAGTAGCTTTCAGCTGATCGCCGGGACGGCGGCCCTGGCACGGGCTGCCTCCCTGGTGGCGCTCTCATTGCTCTTGCCCCCGCGTGAGCCGGCTAGTTTGACTGCGATGTGGTCGGCAACGGTGACCGGTTGGTACCGAATCTCTTCGCCCGGCTCGATGCACGACGGCACCGGCGCGACCGTCGCGCTCAGATCGCCGTCGTGAAAGAACGCTGCGGATCGGCGACGCACGATGTTGCCGTCGACGATCGGTGGCCGCACACGGTGCAGCGTCGACATCCAACGATCATTGGTGAGACGCGCGGTCAGGTCACCCAGATTTACCAGCAGCGCGTTGTCGGCAGGCGATACGTCGTGCCAGCGCAGATCGCTTCCCACCACCTGTAGTCCGGCCACCTGGTCCGCCCACAGCACGGTCACGAGTCCGTAATCGGTGTGCTCACCCATTCCGTCGAGTTCCCCGTCGAGTTCGATCTCACCCGGCGGCAGTGCGTAGTTGTTCATGCGGAAGGTGTCGAGCGAGTCCGTCGTGATGCGGTCGAAGAAATCGGGTGCCAATCCGAGGGCGTCGGCGAATATTCGCGTCAGTGTCCGTGCCACGCGGGCAGCATGCTCGAAATAGCGGTTCACCGCCTTCTTGAATCCCTCCACTTCAGGCCACACGTTGGCCACCCCGTCGCCCGTCCCGACGTTGAACGCCTCGAAGAAATCGTTCATACGCGTCGACGACTCCACCCCTAGGCTCAGGCTCAGTGATTCGCTCTTGGGCGCTGTGTAGCCGCGGTTCACGTCCGGCGGCATGATGTACATCGACTTTTCACCCGCATCCAACGCGAAGAAACCGTCGATTGCCGAGCGCAGCCCGACGAGGACGTCGTCGGGAATCCCGTGGCCCGTGACCGACATGAAACCTACCGCGCTGCAGGCGTAATCGAGATCCGCCGCTACCGCGCGTCTTCGCTCCGCGGAGCCGCCGTCGACGTAGGGGGAAATGTCGATGACCGGAACGTCGAACTGGGACAGAGGCATCATTGGATTCTGGCAAAAATTGGGTCGCTCGTGGGTTTCTTCGATGTAAATATGCGCTTCGCGCCGGTGAGTGTTTGGTGACACCCCGCCGTACTTAAACGCGCACGGGCGGCGCAGCCGCCTCGAGATCGAGCACCAACCGCGCACCACCGAGCGGGCTGTCGGTGAAGCGCGCCGAACCACCGTGCAGTTCGGCCTGCTGCTCGACGAGTGCCAACCCGAGGCCAGAGCCGCCCTTGGTCGCCGACGCTCCGCGGTAGAACCGCTCGAACACCGAATCGCGTTCGGCTTCCGGGATTCCGGTGCCGTCGTCGTCGACGGTGATCTTGACGCGTCCATCTCCACGAGAGATCGCGATCGCGACCTGGGTGGCGTTGCCGTGCCGCACAGCGTTGATGATCGCGTTGTCCAGGGCCAGTCGGAGTCCGGCCGGCAGTGCCGTCATAACGACGGACGGTTCCGAGTCGATGCGGACCGCGAGTTCGGGGTTCTGGCGCATGGCGTCCTGGGCGGCGACATCGCAGATCTCCACGACATCGACGTCCACACGGTCCTTCTCGCTCGACAGTTCGCCGGACGCGAGGCGTTCCAGCGCGGACAGCGTCGCCTCCACGCGTCCCTGCGTACGCTGCAGGTCCTCGAGGATTTCGAATCGCTGCGGCGGCTCCAGGTCGAGAGTGCGCAGAACTTCGATGTCGGTGCGCATAGCGGTGAGCGGAGTTCGAAGCTCGTGCGCCGATACGGCAGCGAAATCACGAGCAGTACCCAAGGCCTCGTTGGTGCGATCCTGGGCATCGTTGACTCGCTGAAGCATGTCGGCGATCGCGACGGCCAGCTCGTCCGCTTCTCGCACGCCGGTTCGGGTGTCGGGAGATTGTGGCGGGCGGGCGCTGACCTGGCGGGTCAACGTCACGAGCGGCTTGACGGCCCGGCCGCCGAAGATCCAGCCGAGTCCAGTCGACGCGGCGATCGCACCGAGGCCGCCGAATATCACCCACCGCTGCTGATCGTCGGTCACCTGCTGCGCCTCGATGGCAGGGACCCCGATGGAGATGACGATGTTCGTCGCCGACACAGCGTAAGAGGTGTACACGCGGAAAGTATTGCCGTCGACGTTGACGGTCTCGGAGCCCTCGGACAGCTCAGGAAGCTCCGTCGGCGTCGATGCGATCACGGTGTCCCCGGTGCGAATGGTCACCGCGAAGGCGCCGGAGCTGCCGAGTTGGCCCAGGAATAGCTCGAGACTTGCGGCGCTCGGAATCAGGACCTGGGATGCCGTCGTCAGACGCTCGTCGAGATTGTTCACGTTGTTGCGCGAGATGATGAGGGACGCCACCACACCGACGGTCAGCACCACGATGGTGGCGCCGAGTGCGGTGGCCACGGCGACTCGGGCGCGGAGCGAGAACCTCATCGCAGTCTCCTGAACGATGTGGTCCTGAACGCTGCGCTCATGAGGTGGTCCGCAGAACGAATCCGACGCCGCGGACGGTGTGGAGTACACGAGGTTCGCTGTCGACCTCCATTTTTCGACGCAAATAACCGACGAAGACGTCGACCACGTTGGTATCTGCGACGAAGTCGTATCCCCAAACGAGTTCGAGCAGACGCTCGCGGGTGAGTACTACGCCGGAGTTGCGGGCAAGGACCGCAAGGAGTTCGAATTCGCGCTTGGTCAGATCCAGCTCGCGCTCGTGCACGTGGGCGCGATAGCCGGGGATGTCGACGCGCAGGTTGCCGATGACCACGGCGGTGCCGCTGACGGGTGCGGGTGGCGTGGCGGTGCGCCGGCGCAGCATGGCGCGGATACGCGCCACGAGCTCGGCGAGAACGAAGGGCTTGGTCAGGTAGTCGTCGGCGCCGGACTCGAGGCCGGAAATGCGCTCGTCGACCGAGCTGCGGGCGCTGAGGACGCAGATCGGGACGTCGTTGCCCATCGCACGGAGCGCCTTGACGACGCTGGCGCCGTCGAGGACCGGCATGTTGATGTCGAGGACGACGATGTCCGGAGACTGCTTCGAGACGACAGCAAGGGCTTGGCCGCCATCGACGGCGGTGATGACGGTGAACCCGGACAGTTGGAGTCCACGTTGCAGGGAAGCAAGGACGTCCGCGTCGTCGTCGACGACGAGAACTGTGGCAGTTTGGGGCACACCTTGATTATGCTGCCCAAGCGTCCACGGTGCTCTGACGTTCCTCGGGCGATTTGGCGAAGAATTCTTCGAGCGCAGTGCGGCGGTCCTGATCGGCGTCGAGCGTCCAGGCGACCGCGGGGGCGTTCGCGTAGAGCTTGGCGTAGAAGGCCTCGAAGCTGCAGGTGCTGTTCACCAGAGATGCTGCTCCCGGAAAGATCGGGGTTGCTGTGTTTTTCATGTTTCCCACGCTAGAAGCCGATGTTGGGCACGTGGTGAGGCATTTATGGGAGAACTGTGAGAATCCGGGTATGACTCTCCGCATGACTGTGGTGTGGTTTCGACGTGACCTTCGAACCTCCGATCTCCCGACGCTTGATGCCGCCGCGGATTCGGACGGTCCTGCGCTCGGATTGTTCGTTCTCGACGACACCCTGCTGAAGGCGTCAGGCGGGCCGCGCCGGGATTTTCTGTATCGCAGTCTCGATGCGTTGGACGAGCAATTGGGTGGACGGCTTCTTGTGGTCAAGGGCGATCCGGAGACGGTGGTGCCGAAGGTGGCACAGGCCCTCGACACCGACGAGGTGCACATCAGCGCTGATTACGGCCCCTACGGACGGGAACGCGACGAACGCGTCGGGAAGAAGGTGTCGCTGGTGGCAACCGGTTCGCCTTACGCGGTTGCGCCCGGGCGGGTGACGAAGGACGACGGCGGTGCGTACAAGGTGTTCACGCCCTATTTTCGCCAGTGGATGGAACACGGGTGGCGCGGACCTGCCGATACGTCGGCGAAGACGGTGAAGTGGCTCGATCCTGCGGACGTCTCTGGCCTACCGAAACGGGTGAAGATCCCGACCGAAAAGGATGCGTCGGACGTGCCTGCGGGAGAGAAGGCGGCATCGGAGGCATGGAGCGAATTCCTCGAACATGTCGCGTCGTACGACGACGAACGCAACCGACCCGATCTCGACACCACCAGTCGGATGTCGGTGTACCTGAAGTACGGAAATATTCACCCGCGAACAATGCTGCGCGACCTCGGGAAACTGCGTAACGAAGGCGCTGCGTCCTATCGCCGCCAGATCGCCTGGCGAGACTTCTACGGGGACATACTGTTCCAGCGGCCGGACAGTGCGCGCGAGAACTATGTGAAGAAGTTCGACGGCATCGAACTCGACACCGGTAAGCACGCCGAGGATCTCTTCGATGCGTGGAAGGAAGGCCGGACCGGATTCCCGATCGTCGATGCCGGTATGCGGCAGTTGAATTCGGAGAAGTGGATGCACAACCGCGTCCGGATGATCGTGGCGTCGTTTCTCGTCAAGGATCTGCACCTGCCATGGTGGTGGGGTGCGCGCTACTTCATGAATCGATTGGTCGACGGCGATCTCGCGAGCAACCAGCACGGATGGCAGTGGACCGCCGGAACCGGCACGGATGCGTCACCGTATTTCCGTGTGTTCAATCCGATCACGCAGGGTGAGAAATTCGATCCCACTGGAGATTACGTTCGACGGTGGGTACCCGAGCTCCGCGGGGAAGAAGGCAAAGCCGTGCACACCCTGAAGTTCGGTCGTCCCAAGGAATACCCGGACGCAATCGTTGACCACAAGCATGAACGCGAAGTGGCGATCGCGCGATTCAAGTCGCTCTAGCGGCCGGACGGGAGCCTGCGGAACAATCATTCAACGCTTACGGGAGAGCCCGACGCCGACGAGGCAGATCGCGCCGCCGAGCACAGCGAGGACGTGCGGAATCTCGCCCAGCAGAAGCCAGCCCAGCAGAATCGTCAGCGGGGGAATGACATACGTGGTGATGCCGAGTCGGCCGGCATTCATCCGCGAGAGGGCGTAGGCCCAGGTGCTGAACGCCAGTGCGGTCGGGACGAGTCCGAGGTAGATCAGGCCGCCGGTCGCCTGCGTCGACGCCGTTCCCACGTCCTCGACGAGGGCGGGTGCAAACGGCAAGGTGCACAGTGCGCCGATCGCGCACGCCATCCAGGTCACCTGAAGGCCGGGAATGCCTCGGAGAACCGGTTTCTGACTCAACACTCCGATGGCGTACGTCACCGCCGAGACCAGGCACAGGGCGATGCCCAGGAAATCGGCGTCGGTTTTCGTCGTGTCGGTGGTGGTCAGTGCGGTGACGAGGCCAACCATGACTGCGCCCGAGAACGCGATGGCGGCCCCGATGACGAGCCACTTGGGAAAGCCTTCGCCGAGAAGCAGTCCAGCGAAGATGGCTACCAGAATCGGCCCGATCTGGATCAACATCGAGGTGGTTCCGGCGTCGACACGCTGTTCGGCCGCATTGAGCGAGACGTTGTAGATCGCGAACCAGAACACCCCGATGCTGACGATCTGAATCCACTGCGTCCGGTTGGGGCGGACCCACATCTTCTTGGCGAGGAGGATCAGCCCGAGCACGGTGGTTCCGATCAGCAAACGCCCGAGTGCGAGCTGCCCGGCGCCGAACGACGTACCGATACCGCGGATGGCAACGAAAGCCGAGGCCCAGGCCAGTACCGTCACCGTTACGGCGGCGAGTGCGCGCCAATCGACCGCAGGACGAACGGCCGGGGGACGGGGATCGACCTGTGTCATACCGATGACGTTATCCGGCGCACGGCCGTTCGGGCGCGCGGTTTTCGGACATCGTTCCTCGTTTTACTGCCCAGTGGTGCCGCTAGCGGCGCAGCAGCTTCTCCAGCGCGTCGAGAACCGCAGGATCCTCGATGGTCGACGGCACCCCGTATTCCTCACCGGCGACGATCTGACGCATCGTCTTGCGGAGGATTTTGCCCGATCGCGTCTTGGGCAGTGCCCCGACGACGGTGACGTCTCGGAAGGTTGCGAGCGCACCGATCTGATCGCGGACCATCGCGACGAGGTCCTCGCGCAATCGATCCTCGGTGATGGTTTCGCCGGCCTTGAGCACCACGTACCCGCTCGGCCGCTGGCCTTTGATTTCGTCGTGGATCCCGATGACGGCGCATTCGGCCACCGCGGGATGGCTCGCGACGACGGCCTCCATCGAACCCGTCGAAAGTCGATGGCCTGCAACGTTGATCACATCGTCACTGCGACCGAGAACGTAGACGTAGCCTTCGGCGTCTATGTAGCCGGAGTCGCCGGTGAGGTAGTAACCGGGGAACGTCTCCAGATAAGACCGTTGAAATCGGTCCTGATCGTTCCACAGGCCGACGAGTGTGCCGGGAGGCAGCGGAAGCTTGACTACGATGTTGCCTTCGGTTCCTGCGTCTACGAGTGTGCCTGTCGCATCGAGGATTTCGACCTGAAATCCGGGCACTGCGACCGTCGGCGATCCGGATTTGATCGGAAGTGGTTCCAGTCCGCGCAGATTCGAGCAGATCGGCCAACCGGTCTCGGTCTGCCACCAGTGGTCGACTACGGGAACACCGAGTGTGTCCGACGCCCACGCGTAGGTATCGGGATCGAGGCGCTCGCCAGCGACGAACAGCGTTTCCAGGCTGCCGATGTCGTACTTGGCGAGTTCTTCGGCGTGTGGGTCCACTTTGCGAACGGCCCGCAACGCTGTCGGCGCAGTGAAGAGTGCTCGGACCTTGTAGTCATCGATTACGCGCCAGAAGGCCCCGGCGTCGGGAGTCCCGACGGGCTTGCCCTCGTAGAGAACTGTCGTCGCACCGGCGAACAGTGGGGCATAGACGATGTAGGAGTGGCCGACGACCCAGCCGACGTCCGACGCCGTCCACATCACCTGGCCTGCGCCGATGTCGTAGATATTGCGCATCGACCACGTGAGCGCGACGGCATGGCCGCCGTTGTCGCGAACGACGCCCTTGGGCTTGCCGGTGGTGCCGGAGGTGTAGAGGATGTAGAGCGGATCGGTAGCCTGCACCGTAACTGGCTCCAAAGCAACGGCGTTGACGTATTGATCGTCCCAATCGAGCCAGGGGTGTTCGCCGGGGATGCCGTCACGGGTTTTGACGATGACGTTCGGCTGGGCGGCGGTGGTGGTGAGGGACAGCGCTTTCTGCACGATCGGCAGATACTCGATGGTTCGGCCCGGCTCGAAACCTCCGCTGGCGGTGACGAGCAGTACGGGCTGCGCGTCGTCGATGCGGGCCGCCAGTTCTTTCGCGGCAAACCCGCCGAACACGACGGAATGCACCGCACCGATCCGAGCGCAGGCAAGCATGGCGACGACGGCCTCGGGAATCATAGGCAGATAGAGGATCACCCGATCACCCGCGCAGACGCCGTTGGTACGCAGGACCCATGCGAACCGTGCAACCTCGTCGAGCAGTTCCGAGTAGGTGTAGGAGCGGGTGGTGCCGAGCATCGCCGAGTCGTAGATCAACGCGGTTCGGTCGCCGTTTCCTGCGTCGACGTGCCGGTCGAGCGCGTTGAAGCACGTGTTGAGGCTGCCGTCGGGGAACCACCGTCCGCCGGTGAAAGCGGTGGTGGGCGGGGTTACCCAGTCGACCTCGGAGGCTGCGTCGAGCCAGAACTTCTCTCGATCGGAGATGCTGCTGTCGAATGCGCTTCGATACTCGCCGGTCATACCGGCAGCCTAGTGGCGGGAACGGTGGATGTGGGTAGCGATTGGGGCAGCGGCTGCACCGGCGGCCTACTTCAGGTCCGGATTCTCCGCATACACCTCGGCGAGCACGGACATGTCGAACAATTCTTCGGCCGAGATGTCGATGCCAGCGGTGGCCAGCGCTGCGATGTTCTCGTCGATCAGCGACTGGGTCATCGTGAACAGGCCGTTCGCCTCGGTGTCGGCGGAGGTGACCAAGCCGTTCTGGGCGGTCGCTTCGAGCACCTGCTCCTCCAGCTCGAGATTCTGATCCTTGCCGTACACCTCGACGGCAAGGCGAGCAGATTCACGAGGATCGGCGACGGCGTCGCGCCAGCCCAGGATTTCGGCCTTCAGGAAGGCTTTGAGCTTGTCGCGCTCGTTGTCGATGGTCGACTGCAGCACCGTGAGTGTCTCCGCGACGAGCGGCAGGTCGAAGTCGGCAAACAGGAAGTTAGCGTTCTCGAAACCTTTGCCTGCCAATGTGATCGGCTCGTTGGTGACGTAGCTGACCCAGCCGTCGACCTCGCCGTTGGCGAGGGGGCTTGGATCGAACTGAGCGGGCACGATCGTCATCTGGCTTTCCTCCAGCCCGTTGGCGGCGAGCAGTGCGGCGAATACAAGCTGGTTCGAGTCTTGGACTCCGATTCGTTTGCCCACCATGTCCTGCGGCGAATTGATCGGTGCGGCGGCGGAGGAGACGATGCAGAACGGGTTCTTCTGGAACGTCGCAGCGACGATCTTCGCTTCCAGTCCGCCGAGGACTGCAGGAGCTGTCAGCTGCGGTGCGGAGGTTCCGATCCAGACCTTCCCGGTGTCGAGGCCGGCTTCCACACCGGTACCGGCGGCACCTCCGGCCACGAGGTCGACGCTGCCGAACCCTGCATCGGAGTAGTAACCCTTCTCCGTGGCGAAGTACTCGCCGGCGAACTCGATGTTCTTGATCCACGACAGCTGCACCGCGACGGTGCCGAACGCGGATCCGTCGTCGGTCGAGCCGCCGCTCGAACTGGAAGAATCACTACTGCACGAAGCGAGGACCGTAGCTCCGCCGATGGCAAGCGATGCCATGCCGCCGAAACGGAACAACGACCGGCGGTCGAACTGTGAGGAAAGGTTCATGAAACGGAACTGTAAATGCCCTCCGTTTCAATCGAATTGCTCAAACCGTTCCATTTGTTGAGCTCGTGTAAACAACTACTTCATCCGTTGCAGCGCAAGGTTCTCCAGCACGCCGACGATCGCATACAACACGATCGAGACGACAGTGATGACGACGATCGACGCCCACAGCTCGTTGTACTGATACTTCGGAATAGCCTTGATCATCGACGAACCCAAACCTCGGCCGCTGCCGAGCCACTCGCCGATCAGTGCGCCGATCAGCGCGCCGGGAACGGAGATACGGGCGGCGGCGAACACCGAGGGCAGCGCCGACGGCACGGCGACCATCCGCAGCGCCGTCCACTTGCTGCCGCCGTACGCGGCAATCAGATCCTGTGCACCCGTTGGTGCTTCACGCAGACCGACCATGATCATCACCAGGGCGGGAAAGAACACCACGATCGCGACCATCACCGTGACGCCGAAGATCCCGCGACCGAAAATGAGCACGATGATCGGCGTCAGAGCGACGAGCGGAACCGACCGCAGCAGCATCGCGACCGGCAAAAACGTCTGCTCGACGGTCCGTGAAATCACGAAGATCGACGCGACGATCAACGCTGCACTCATACCGACGAGGAAGCCGACGCCGGCGTCGCGCAGGGTTATCTCGAGGTTCGAAAAGATCGTCTCGCGATTGGCTGCTGACTTGTCGCTGCCGAACAGATACTTCCAGACGGCCGCGGGGGTCTGGCCGACGCGTGGTCCGACCTGTGGAAACGCTTGCAGGAATAACACCCACATGACCAGGAGCAACGCGAACGCGATGCCGATCGGAGCGAGGAAGCGCAGCAGCCCGCGCGTTGCGGTCATGACGTCTTTCCCGACGTCCATGGGGTGACGAACCGCGCGATGATTGCGACGATGGCATAGCCGAGACCCGCGAGAAGCGCTGCGGCCAAAGCCATGCCCCAGGTCCGCGGCACGTTGTAGGAACTCTGGGCGGCGGTCAGAGCCACCCCGATACCGCTGTCGACGCCGCCGAGATATTCACCGAGGATGGCGCCGAGCACCGCCGAGGGCGCTGCAATTTTCAGTGCCGCGAACATGGACGGCAGCGCGGCGATCGCTTGCACGCGCCGGAACTTCTGCCATCGGCCTCCGCCGTACGCCGCGACGAGATCGAGGCTCGCCGTGTCGGCGGATCGAAGGCCGGTCAGTGTGCCGACCATGGTGGTGAAAAAGCAGTACATCGCCGCGAGGAAGATCGTCGGCGTTCTCCCGCCGAAGACGACGAGGATGATCGGTCCAAGCGCCAGCAGCGGCGTGCAATAACTCAGAATCGCGAGCTGGGTGGCCAACGATTCGACGGGCGGAACGAGAACCACCAGCACCGCGAGGGCAACGGCCAGCAGATTGCCCCATAGGAACCCTTGCAGTGCGCCCGCTGCGGTGACGCTGAAGTTGGGGCCGTAGAGGGCCCAGCCGTCGTCGAGCATTGTTTCGACGACGGCCCACGGACTCGGAACGGTTCCGCCGGCCACACCGAGGGCGGCAAGGATCCACCAGAGCGCAACGAGTCCGATGATGCCGACGGCCCCACCGAGCCACTTCGGTCGGCCGAAAGACGTCTTTCGGTTCGATGTCTCGATCTGTGCTTCCGCGACCTTCTCGATGTCGGCGATGGTCATGCGAGAGCCGCCTTGCCGAACAGCAGGCCCGACAGGTAGTCGTGGATCTTGTGGAACTCGGGGGTGCGCATCATCTCGGGGGTACGTGGGCGCGGCAGGTCGATGGGAACCACTTCGAGGATGCGCCCGGGTCGCGGCGTCATGACGGCAACCACATCGGAGAGGAAGATCGCCTCGGCGATGCCGTGCGTGACCATGAGAGTCGTCGCGGGTTTCTCGGTCCAGATTCGCAGGAGTTCGAGGTTGAGGCGCTGGCGAGTCATGTCGTCGAGGGCGCCGAATGGCTCGTCGAGCAGCAACACGCTCGGCTTCACCACGAGCGAGCGGGCAATCGACACACGCTGACGCATGCCGCCCGAGAGCTGCGCGGGCTTTGCATTTTCGAAGCCCTCCAACCCGACGAGTGTCACCAGGTCCGCGATGAGCTCCGGGTCGGGATCGAGACCGGCGACCTGCAGCGGGAGTTTGATGTTCGAGATGACGCTGCGCCACGGCAGCAAGGCCGAGTCCTGGAAGGCGATCCCCAGCTCGTGGCGTTTGCGCAGTTCGGCGGGGGACTGGCCGTTGATCAGTGCGGTGCCGGTCGTGGGGGTATCGAGGCCGGCGAGGATGCGCAGAACCGTCGATTTTCCGCAGCCCGACGGCCCGAGAAGTGAGAGGAACGTTCCCTCGGGCGTCTCGACGGATACGTCGGTGAGCGCCTCGACGGACGTGCGGCCGAGGCTGAAGGTTTTGCCGAGACCTGAGATGTTCAGGCCGGTGCTGGTGCCGATCATTCCCCGGACAGTAGAAGCGAAGAGTTGCGTCCGTATTTCGTCGGTGTCACCGCGGCGTTCCTGTCTTAACCCGCGGCGTAAGACATTCGTCAAAGTAGTGGCGCCGTGCATGGTGCGTCGGAAGACTCGCAGAGGTGACACTCTTCCAACTTCTGCCTTCGTTGAGGGCCGCATGTCGTTATCGCTTCGACTCGCCTTGCTGGCCGGTGGATACTCACTTCACCCTCGGTCGTCTGATGATCGACGGATCGATGGCCGAGGATCTCGCCGACTGCTACGGAACTCCGACCATGCTGGGCGACATCGTCGTCACCAGGGTCCGGTCCGTCGTTGCGGGGATGGTGACGGTCGACGGCGACGTCGACCCCGTCGATGGGGAGATTGCCAATCGTCATTCCGTCGCTCGCCGCGAACATTTCGCGTTCGGCGACACCAAGATCGAACTGCCGTCCGACGTCCGGGCGGGGGATGTTCTAGCGCTGGTCTCGAAGGCCTAGTGTCCGGTAGCGGCTCATGCGGGTGGTCAGTCGGTCGTCGGGATTGCAACCCTCGAGGCCGCGGAGTTCCCGCGCGATTGCGCCGGCTACGCGCATCGAGAATTCAACGGGTTCCTCTGCTGCATCCGGGTGTTCGGGGACGATCGCGTCGACGATGCCATCGCGCAGCAGGTCGACGGAACGTATTCCCTGTGCCTCGGCCATGTCGGCAGCGTGGGTGGTGTCACGATGAACAATGGCACTTGCGCCCTCGGGAGGAAGCGGTGCAAGCCAGGCATTCTGGGCGCACAGTGTTCGGTCGGCGGGCAGTAGAGCGAGTGCTCCGCCGCCGGTGCCTTGCCCCAGTAGAACCGACACGGTCGGTGTGGCGACGGTGACGAGATCGCTGATGCAGCGTGCGATCTCGGGTGCTATGCCGCCCTCTTCGGCTTCCTTGGACAACGCGGCACCGAATGTGTCGATGACGAGCACCAGTGGAATGCCCAGCTCCTCGGCGAGTTTCATGCCGCGGCGCGCTTCGCGGAGAGCACCGGGCCCCATCGTCGCGGTGACGCTGTGACTGCTGCGATCGTTGCCGAACACCACGCACGATATCCCGCGAAATCGGCACAGTGACAGCAGAATGGTGGTGTCCGACTCGCCCTGGCCGGTTCCGGAGAGTGGGACCTGTTCGGTGGCAGCGTGTTCGAGGAGCTGGCGGACACCGGGTCGGTCGGGGCGCCTGGAAGATTCGACCGAGTGCCAGGCCGAGTGCTCGGGGATATCGGCGACGGCCGGTGCGGGCTCGAGATCTCGCGGCGGCTCGGAATCACCGCTGACGACGCGCAGGGCCCGCACCATCAAGTGCCGCAGGCTGGCTACCGGCACCACGCCATCGATGACGCCGTGGTGGTACAGATTCTCGGCGGTCTGGACCCCATCGGGAAATGGCTTGTCGTACAGCGCCTGATAGACACGCGGCCCGAGAAATCCGATGAGTGCTCCCGGCTCGGCGAAGGTGACGTGGGCCAGCGAACCCCAGGAGGCGAACACGCCGCCCGTCGTCGGATTGCGGAGGTACACCAGATAGGGCAACCCAGCCTGCTTGTGCAGGGTGACGGATGCGGCGATCTTCACCATTTGCACGAATGCGAGGGTGCCTTCCTGCATCCTCGTGCCACCGGAGGTCGGCGACGCGACGAGCGGCAACTTCTCGGCGGTCGCTCGTTCGATTGCGGTGACGATCCGCTCTGCTGCCGCAACTCCGATCGAGCCCGCGAGAAAAGCGAACTCGCAGGCGATGATGGCTACCGGCCTGCCGTCGACCAGGCCTCGCCCGGTGAGTACCGACTCGTCGACACCGCTCTTGTCCCGGGCTTTGACGAGGTCAGCGGCGTAGGCGGGACCAGGGGAGACGTCGAGCGGAGTTACGTCCCAGGACGCGAACGATCCGCCGTCGAGAACTGCATCGAGTATCTCGGCGGCGGACGTTCGCGGGTTCATGGACGAAGTTTAACGAGCAAACGCTTCTTTCCACGTGACGGTCTTGCCGATGCGCAGTATCGAGCGCTGGTAGATCTTCGCGGCGACGACGGCGAGCCCGGCTGTGGTGGCCGCCATGATGAGTGCAGTGCCGACGATCTGGTAGATCGGAGCGACGCCTGCGGCGATGCGCAGCGGCATCATGACCGCGGAGAACGGCGGGATCCAACTCAACACGTTGCTCAGCGTGCTCTCCGGATCTCCGACAGAGTAGAACGCGGCGAAGAACATCGCCATGATCAGCAGCAGTAGTGGCATCGTCGTCGAATTGACGTCTTCCTGGCGCGAGACCATCGAGCCGCCTGCGGCGTAGAGGACGGCGAAGAACGCGAAGCCGAGCACGAACCATCCGAGCGTGCCGGCAAAGACACTGAGCGCGGTACCGGTGACGGTCAACGTTCCGGTCGCGAGACCCGCGCCGACTCCCGCGGCGCCGTACAGCGCCAGCTGCAGGATGCCGACTGCTCCGATGCCGATGATCTTGCCCCACAGCAGCTGTAGCGGGCGGACCGTAGACAGAAGAAGTTCGACCACACGCGAGGACTTCTCCTCCACGACGCCCATCGCGACGTACATGCCGAAGCCGATGATCTGGGCATAGAGGATGAAGACGGCGGCCAGCGAGAGCGCGACACGTTGCCCTGCTTCGGGGTCAGGCGGGTCGATTGCGTCGACTGTGACCGTCGCGTTGGCGGTTGCGGCCGCGAGAGATGCTTGGTCGACGCCCTGTACATTCAATGCGGCGGTGGTGGCCTCGGATTGGACGCTTCCTTCGACGACTGCGCGTAGTGCGCCGTTGAGTTCCGAGTCGGTGATGGCGGTGTAGGCGCCAGCGCTCTCGGGGACGAGAGCTACGGCAAGGTCACCGGATTCGACACCCGACCGGGCCTGTGCGGCGTCGGCGATCTCACGGATTTCGACGGGATTCCCGACGGCATCTCCAGTGGTTTCGAGCACTGTTGCAATCGATTGGCTGCCGACGATTCCGATGACGTCGCGCTCTTCGTCGTCACCTCCCGAGAAGAACGAGTAGGCGATGATGCCGCCGATGATGACGGCAAGGATGATGACGTTACTGATGACGAAGCTCTTCTTCATCACCTGAACTGTGAACTCACGCTTGGCAATCAGGCCGATGGCGCGGCGGCTGGATACTTGCTGGCTCATGCTACGGCCTCTCGGAACAGATCGCTCAGCGATGGCTTGTGGAAGGAGAATTCGTGGACCGGGCCGGTTGCCAGCGCGGCGCGCAGGACGGCTTGGTCATCGGTTCCCGGTTTGATGGCGAGTACGGTGCGGCCGTTGCCATGGCGCAGCTGCTCGACCCCGGGAATGTCGCCGGCCCAGCCTGCGGGAGCCTGCGGCGCATGTACTTCCAGCTGCGAGTCGCCGGAGCCGCGGAGTTCGTCGACGGTGCCGACGGCTTTCATGGAACCTGCCGCGATGATGCCGACGCGGTCGCACAGTCGTTGCACCAGATCCAGCTGATGGCTCGAGAAGATCACGGGAACGCCTGCCGCCGCCTTCTCTCGCAGCACTTCGCTCATGACGTCGACGGCGACGGGGTCGAGGCCGGAGAACGGTTCGTCCAGAACGAGGACGGCCGGGTCGTGGATCAGGGCAGCGGCGAGCTGAACGCGCTGCTGGTTGCCGAGGCTCAGGGCATCGACGGTGTCGCCTCGGCGCTCCGAGATCCCCAACCGTTCGGTCCATCGCTGGACGGCGGATTCGGCATCGGATTTCGAAAGTCCATGCAGCTCGGCCAGATACGCAAGCTGAGGGCCGACCTTCATCTTCGGATAGAGGCCGCGTTCCTCGGGCATGTAGCCGATGGTGCGCCGGACATCGAGGTCGACTGGTTTGCCGCCCAGCAGGACCTGGCCGGAGTCCGCGGACAGGACGCCGAGGGTGATGCGCATCGTCGTGGTCTTGCCTGCGCCGTTGCTGCCGACGAACCCGAACAGTTCGCCGGGGCGGACGTCGAAGCTCAAAGAGTCCAGGGCGATCTTGTCGCCGTATCTCTTCGAGATGTTGTCGATCGTGAGGGTGCTCATGGTGCCCTTTCTTTGATCTACAGGTCTTCGGGATCGGGGTCGGGGGTGATCCAGGCGAGAATCATCGCGGGAGAGCAGCCGCCGAAGAGCAGCGCAACCAGCGTCCACAGGCCACCGGCGTAGGCGAGTTCTTCACTGTCGATCCCGTTGGACAGCAGAATCAATGCCATCACCGCTACCAAGACCGCACTGCTCGTGATGGTCAGGCCGATCGAGCGGGCTTCGTTGCGCTGCTGTATTTCCCATTCGTCGAGTGCGCCCATTGGAGCGTCGCTCTGTCGTCCGGAGACTATTTGCAAGGTTGACCACGTTCCGATGAACAGCACGGTCGCCGGCACCCAGAGAACTGGTGCCCAATCCCAAAACAGGCTCAGAATCGCGATGATCAAAAGTGCGACGAATGTCGCGGCCAACGCGAGTACGAGAATGCGGCGCCGCCGCCGATTTCGCCAATTCGGAAGCCAATTTCGGGTCCTGGCGTCATTCTCCAGGAACCGTCGTGTGCGGTAGGCCTGATATCTGGTGAGGACGTTCGAGTCGGGGGTGCTCATGTGCCGTTCTCCCTTCGAAACAGTTCGGCGGAGAGTGGACCGAGTTCTTTCCTCGAGAAGACGGCTTCGACGGGGAGGTCGAAGACGTCGCAGATTCGCATCGCGAGGTCGAGGCTCGGGTAGTGATCACCCCGTTCGAGGGCGCCCACGGTCTGTGGGTTGACTTCGATGAGTTCGGCAAGCTGCGCGCGGCTCATCTTTCGTTCGGCCCGCAGAACTCCCACCCGGTTGAAGATCGGGAGCGTGTTCCCACGCTTTACGGGGCTCATGGAACAAAGTGTTGTATAAACCCAACGATCTGTCAACCGGGCCAACACGGCGCGGCAGCTCCGAAAGATCTGCCGCGTCAGGCTTCGGTGAGCTGACCGGCCTTCATGGTCCACCGCCGCGTCGCGCGGACGGTATCGAGCATCCGGCGGTCATGAGTGACCAGCAGCAGGGTGCCCTCGAAGTTCTCCATCGCCCGCTCCAGCTGTTCGATCGCCGGTAGGTCGAGGTGGTTGGTCGGCTCGTCGAGAACCAGCAGGTTCACGCCTCGTGCTTGCAGCAACGCCAGCCCCGCTCGGGTTCGCTCTCCGGGGGAGAGTGACTCGGCCGGGCGCAGGGCGTCATCGCCGCGAAGGCCGAACTTGGCGAGCAAAGTACGTACCTCGGCGTCGGGCCAACTGGGAACCGCGGCGCTCATCGCCTGCGAGACTGTATCGGATCCGACGAAAAGCCCACGCGCCTGGTCGATTTCGCCGATGGCCACACCGGAACCAAGTGACGCGCTGCCCTCGTCGGGAACAAGCTTTCCGAGTAGTACCGACAGCAAAGTCGTCTTACCCGAACCGTTGTCGCCCGTGACGAGGATGCGATCGCCCCACTCGATCTGCGTCGTCACCGGCCCGAACGTGAATCCCGAACGCCGCACCATCGCACCACCCAGTACCGAGACGATGGCTCCGCTTCGAGGTGCCGCGGCGATCTCCATCCGCAGTTCCCACTCCTTGCGAGGCTCCTCGACGACCTCGAGTCGCTCGATGCGACGTTGTGTCTGACGGGCTTTCGCTGCTTGCTTCTCGGTCGACTCCGCGCGGGTCTTGCGGGCGATCTTGTCGTTGTCGGTCGCTTTGCGGCGCGCATTGCGGACGCCGGATTCCATCCAGTTCCGCTGCATCTGCGCTCGCGTCTCCAACGATGCTTTGGTGT
The DNA here is from genome assembly GCF_030063335.1 of Rhodococcus sp. G-MC3. Lineage (GTDB taxonomy): Bacteria > Actinomycetota > Actinomycetes > Mycobacteriales > Mycobacteriaceae > Rhodococcoides. The sequence goes on from NZ_JASISW010000008.1 coordinate 68,972, forward strand.
CGGCGAAGTCGTCGTACTTTTCCCGGGCGTGCTGACGGGCAATCTCGCGCTCGGCGAGATAGGACTCGTAGCTACCGTCGTAGACATCGATCCGGTGTTGCGCGCGATCCAACTCGACGATGCCGGTGACGGTTCGGGCCAGGAACTCGCGGTCGTGACTGACGACGACGATCGCGGCTCTGGTGTCGACGACGAATCTCTCCAGCTGTTCCAGTCCGGCCAGATCGAGGTCGTTGGTCGGTTCGTCGAGAAGAAGGATGTCGTAGCGAGCAAGGAGAATGGCGGCGAGCCCGCCGCGTGCAGCCTGGCCGCCGGACAGAGAGGTCATGAAGGCACTGCCGTCTACCTCCAAGCCGAGGTCGGCGAGCACCTTGGCGGTGCGCTCCGCCAGATCGGCACCACCGAGGGCGAGCCAACGCTCCAACGCCGGGGTGTAACGATCCTCACCGTCATCGTTGCCGAGTGCCTCGGCTGCGTCGTTCATCGCCTGTTCAGCAGCGCTGACGCCCGTTCGTCTGCCGATGAAGTCGAGAATCGTCTCGCCATCGACACGATCGGGTTCCTGCGCCAGATAGCCGACCGTCGCGTCGCCGGGGCTTGTATGGATCTCACCCTCGAAATCGGCGGTCCCGACGCCGGCGAGGAGAGTCAACAATGTCGATTTACCTGCACCGTTGGCCCCGACGAGTCCGATGACGTCGCCCTCGGTGACCGTGAGATCGAGGCCGGAGAACAAAGTGCGGTCGCCGTGGAAAGCGGCCAGGTCGTCGATTCGGAGCGTTGCGGTCACTAGGGCATTATCGCAGCGTTCGGGAACAGACTCGGACAACCTCTGGTTGGCTATTCGTATGACGTTTTCATCGCAGACCAGTACTGTCCCGACGATCGTGCTCAACGACGGGCAGGCGATTCCTCAGCTCGGTTTCGGTGTGTGGCAGGTCCCCGACGACGGCGCCCAGGCCGCCGTCGCGCAGGCTTTGCAGGTCGGTTACCGCAGCATCGACACCGCAAAGGTGTACGAGAACGAAGCAGGCACCGGCAAAGCGATCGCCGAGTCCGGCATCGCCCGCGACGAACTGTTCATAACCACCAAGCTGTGGAACGACGACCAGGGCTACGACTCGACCCTGGCTGCATTCGACGCCAGTATGGAGCGGCTCGGCCTCGAATACCTCGACCTGTACCTGATCCACTGGCAGCAGTTGGATCGCGACAAGTACGTCGACACTTTCAAGGCTTTCCAGAAGCTGAAGTCCGAAGGCCGCATCGGGTCCATCGGCGTCTCGAACTTCACCATCCCGACGCTCGAAAAGCTGATCGACGCCGTAGGCGAAACCCCGGCGGTCAACCAGATCGAGCTGCACCCGCGCTTCAACCAGGAAGAGCTACGCGCCTTCCACACCGAGAAAGGCATCGCCACCGAGGCGTGGAGCCCGCTGGGATCCGGCACCATCCTCGATGACCCGGCTTTCAAGACGATCGCCGACGCTCACGGCGTCACGCCCGCGCAGGTCATCTTGCGGTGGCACATCCAGCTCGGCAATGTCGTGATCCCGAAATCGGTGACGCCGGAGCGGATCAAGAGCAATTTCGACGTGTTCGGTTTCGAGCTGTCCAGGGACGAACTTCAGGCGATCAATGCGCTGGACACAGCCGATGGCCGCACCGGCCCGGATCCGGACAAGTTCTCGTCGTAGCCGCGCTGGTCAGCAGCGGTGAGTGAAAAGCTACCGCGGGGTGTTCCAGGGCGCGCACAGGCGGCGGAGCCGCGTATAGGCTGACCCGCATGGCACCGTTGACGGGGAAAACGATCGCTTTGACGGCCGAGCGGCGGGCGGACGAGTTCGCAGCCCTCCTGGAACGACGCGGCGCTCGAACGGTGCACGTCCCGGCCATCCACGTGCTGCCTCTGACCGACGATGCCGACCTTCGGGAGAAGACCGAAGGCATCATTTCCGCGCCTCCGGAACTCGTGGTGATCAGTACCGGCATTGGGTTCCGCGGCTGGCTCGATGCTGCCGAAGGTTGGAACAATCGCACGGAACTTATTGCAGCCCTTGGGGCCTCGCGCATCATCGCGCGAGGCCCCAAGGCTCGCGGTGCCATCCGCGGCGCGGGACTCCAGGAGGTGTGGTCGCCCACGACGGAGGCCTCGCAGGAAGTTGCCGATCACCTCGAAGCCGAAGGGATCGCAGGCGTCGACGTCGCCGTTCAGCTTCACGGCTCCATCACCGAATGGGAGCCGACGATTCATCTGAGCGAAGCGCTGGCCAGTCTCGGCGCCGATGTTCGTCCCATTCTTGTCTACCGCTGGATCAGGCCGCTCGACCAGCAACCGCTGATCGATCTTCTCGCGAAGATCCTCGATCACGAGGTCGACGCCGTCACCTTCACGAGCGCCCCGGCCGTCGCGTCTGTGTTGTCGACGGCCAAGGACAACGGCGTGCTCGACCAGTTCCTCACGGCTCTGCGAGGTCCTGTGGCGGCGATCTGCGTTGGGCCGATCACCTCTGCGCCACTGGACGCGCTGGATGTTCCAACGCGTATGCCGGAGCGGGCTCGGCTGGGTTCGCTGGCAAAATATGTCGTCGACGAGATCGGCGACTGAACAACTCCGCCCCTCCGCTGCTGCCGATTCGCGCACGTTCCAGCGATCAGCCCAACGTCTCCAGCAGCTCCGTGACCGCCGCGCGCCCGGCCCGGTTCGCGCCGATGGTGCTCGCCGACGGCCCGTACCCGAGGAGATGCACCCGATGGTCCTTTGCGACGCGCGTCGCGAGCCTGCCGTCCATGACGATTCCGCCGCCGTGCCCGCGAAGCCGCAGTGGCGCAAGATGATCGAGTGCACTGCGAAAACCCGTCGCCCACAAGATCACGTCGGCGGACACCGCGGTCCCATCAGCCCACGCTGCCCCGTCGGGTGTGATCTCGGAGAACATGGGAAGCCGCTTCAACGCTCCCCGGTCACGCGCAGCCTCCAGCTTGGCGGTCAACAACAGACCCGTCACCGAGACGACCGAACCGGGCGGAAGTCCGGCTCGCACTCGCTCCTCGACCATTGCGACGGCTGCGCGCCCGGCATCGGGACCGAAGCCTGCCTCGCGGAACTCCGGTTCACGGCGCGTCACCCAGGTCGTCGACGTGACCTGGGAGATCTCGTCGAGCAATTGGACGGCCGAGATGCCGCCGCCGACGACGATGACGTGTTTACCGGCGAACTCGTCCGCCGAAAAATAGTCCTTGGTGTGTAGCTGCCTGCCCCGGAACGTCTCCGTACCCCGGTAATGCGGGATGAACGGTTTCTCCCAGGTTCCCGTTGCGTTGATCAGTCCTCGCGCGGACACGATGGTCTCTCCGGCTTCGACCCGGAATCGAGGCTCGCGGTCGCACACCACGGTGATTGTGACCGGCCGACGTACTTGAAGATCGAACTTTTCCTCGTAGGCCCGGTAGTACCGCGGAACGGCCTCGGCGGCCACTACCGCACCGGCTAATTCGGAGGTCAGCGTATCCGCGAACTCCATCCCGGGGAGGTCGTGGATACGGTTGACCGTGCTCAGCGTCAGCGACGGCCAGCGGTACTGCCAGGCCCCGCCGGGCGACGGTGATCGGTCGAGCATGACGAAACCCGAATCGGGAGACAGACCGGCCCGGCGGAGGTGGTACCCGGCAGAGAGGCCGGCTTGCCCAGCGCCGATGACGGCCACGTCTGTCTCGATCACGTCACCAGTACATCAGCCCGCGAGCGCGGCTCGTGCTTACCCCTGGGTAACGTCTAGCCGCATGATTGGTCAGACTCGTGACGGCGACGTCGTCACCCTCGAACTTCAGCGTCCCGAGCGGCGCAACGCCCTCAACACCGCTCAGTGCATCGCTCTCCGCGAGGGCATCGAGAGTGCGGTCGAAAGCGGTGCCCGCGTCATCGTCATCACTGGAGCGGGATCGAGCTTCTGCTCCGGAGCCGACCTGGACGGCGACGATTTCGCCAAAGCGTTCCCCGAGGCCCTGGACGGCCTGCTCAAAGCGGTGGAAGCCGCCCCGGTACCGGTTATCGCTGCAATCAACGGCCCGGCTGTCGGAGCGGGAACTCAGCTCTCCATCGCGTGCGACCTCCGCGTCGTCGCCGACGGGGCGTTCTTCGAGATCCCGTCGACCAGGATCGGCATCGCCGTCAACAACTGGACGATCAAGCGACTCTCGGCCCTGGCCGGAGCCAGCGTCGCGCGGACGATACTCATGGGAGGGGAGCGGCTCGACGCCGACCGCGCCTACATCAGCGGACTCGCGAACAAGCGCGGTGACCTCGCCGTCGCGCTCGAATGGGCCGTGTCCATCACCGAGTTGGCGCCGCTGGCATTGAAGCACCTCAAACTCGTCTTCAACGACGACGGCACGCGCGACGAGCCGACCCCGCAGCAGTGGGATGCATTCGGTGCCGCGTGGATGAGCGAGGACGTCAAAGAAGCTCGCAGCGCCCGCCGTGAGAAGCGCAAGCCGAAGTTTCTCGGGCGGTGAATTTCGGCGCGCCCGACACGGGCGATACCGCATGGTTGCTGGTGTGCACGGCGATGGTGTTGTTGATGACGCCGGGCCTTGCATTCTTTTACGGCGGGATGGTCCGTTCGAAGAGCGTGCTGAACATGATGATGATGAGCCTGTCGGCCATCGCCGTCGTCTGGGTCCTGTGGTTGTTCTTCGGATTCTCGATGGTGTTCGGGGACAATGTGATCGGTGGGTGGATCGGGAACCCGCTGCAATTCGCAGGTCTCGGCGACTTGCTCGGTGGCACGTACTCCGGTGCCTCAGTATCGATTCCACTGGTCGGCACCGTGCCTGCGTTGGTTTTCGCAGCATTTCAGGCTGGATTCGCAATGGTCACCGTCGCTCTCATCTCGGGTGCCGTAGCGGACCGTATGCGATTCGTGCCCTGGGTCCTGTTCGCAGGGCTGTGGGCGACCCTGGTGTATTTCCCGGTCGCGCACTGGGTGTTCTCCATCGACGGGCTGACGTCAGCGACGGGTGGATGGATCACGAACAAGCTGGGAGCGATCGACTTCGCCGGCGGTACCGCCGTGGAAATCAACGCAGGTATGGCGGGTCTGGTGCTGGCGCTCGTCGTCGGAAATCGTCGGGGTTGGCCGCGGGAAGCGATGCGCCCGCACAATTTGCCCGCGGTGATGCTCGGCGCAGGTCTGCTGTGGTTCGGATGGTTCGGGTTCAACGCGGGATCGGCGCTGGCGGCTGACGGCGTCGCTGCAGTCGCTCTGGTCAACACACTCGGCGCGGGTGCGCTGTCGATGGCGGCGTGGCTGATCGTGGAGAAGATCCGCGACGGCAAGGCCACGTCGTTCGGCGCGGCGTCCGGCGTCGTTGCCGGGCTGGTGGCCATCACACCGTCGTGTACAGCGGTGACCCCGATCGGCGCCGCGGTGATCGGGATCGCCGCGGGGGCTCTGTGTGCCCTCGCCATCGGCCTGAAATACCGCCTCGGATATGACGACTCACTCGACGTCGTCGGCGTCCACCTCGTCGGTGGCATCGTCGGCACCCTGCTGATCGGGGTGCTCGCCAGTGCGGAGATGCCCGCGGGCGTCGACGGGCTCCTGTACGGCGGCGGATTGCATCAGCTGCTTGTCCAGTTCGTGGCAGTTGTGGTGGTGATGGTCTACACCGGCGTGGTGACGGCACTCATTGCGCTCGGACTGAAGACCGTGATGGGAGTGCGGGCCGACGCCCAACACGAAGCGGACGGACTCGACGAACACGAGCACGCGGAGTCTGCATACGACTTCGCCGTCGGTCATGGCGGATCGAATGGACCCGGTCTGTTTGGCAGAAAGTAACCTGACGGTCACCTTGTTTCAATACCTCAAAACAGGTTTTGTCCCTTTTGTTCGGAACTGACTGATTGTTAACCTTCCGGTCGCATCGACAACCCCGTTCGTCCACTGTCCAGTCTTCATCGGGCCAGTACGTTGACGCGGCACCCACCAGGGTGTGCACGCTTGGACACACTGGAAGACGGGGAACATGAAGATCGGTAAATTCGCAGTAACGTCGGCATTGGTCATCGGAGCCATGACCGCAGCAATGGGGACGTCCTACGCGGACCCGGCTCCCGCCCCGGCGCCGGTGGGCTGGAACGTCACCCCGAGTGGCCAGCAGGTCATCGTCGATACCTCGGCAGGCACGCTCTCCAATGAGGACAACCACCTCGTCGTTCGCGACTCCAGTGGCGCACTTGTCGATTCGGTACCACTGGCAATCGCTCTCGACGGGTTCTCGCACCCCGTGGCCGCCGAGATCGACGGCAACCACGCTGTCCTGACAGCTGACGTCACGCCCGCCGCAGCTACGCCGTTGTCCACTCAGCTTCCCGGACTGCAGCAGGTCGACCTGCCGGCCGCCATCGCGGGTGTCAAGGACAACCTCGCGCTCTCGGCCACAGTCGGTGGCTACCTCGGTGCCGCAACCGGCATCGTCGGCGGCTGCATCCTCGGCGCACTCGCGATGGGTACGGTGTCGGCTCCCACTCTCGTGCTCATCCCGATCGCGGGCATCGCTGGTTGCGTCGGTGGCGCACTCTTGCTCGGATCGACGGCATCGCTCGCCGGTACCACAATCGGTGGGCTCAGCGCTGTCGCCAGCAACGCTGCACCGTTCATCCAGCTCCTGAACGCTCCTCCCGCAGTCAAGAAGTAGAAGCACTACCCCTCACCGCTGCATCTTGCTCTTACCCCACGTGGCGGAGCAGGATGTAGCGGTGATTCGGGGTGAATACGACGATCCGCGCCTACAGTACGAAGGCGAAGGCGGTGCGCGTTGCGAAGTGACGCTGTCGCCGGACCACAGCCGACTGACCATCGGGCGATCACCTCACGCCGACATCTCGTTTCCCGATGACAACGAAGTCTCCAGGCTCCACGCTGCAATCGAGTGGCTGGGCACGCACTGGACCGTCGTCGACGACGGCCTCTCTCGAAACGGGACGTACGTCAACGGTGACCGTCTCACCGGCAGGAGAAGCCTCCGCCAGGGCGACACCATCCGGGTCGGTGGCTCGCTCCTCACCTTTCACGACTTTTCCGGCCTGGGCGACGAAGCAACTCGTATCGCCGCCGAGATGCCGAACGCCAGATCGCTGACCGAGACGCAACGCTCGGTTCTCGTATCGCTGTGCCGGCCGTACAAGCACAACGCAAGATTCGCGAACCCGTCGTCCAACCAGCAGATCGCGACCGAGGTTTTCCTCAGCGTGGATGCCGTCAAAACGCACCTTCGGGTGCTGTTCGCGAAGTTCGGAGTCGAGGATCTGCCGCAGAATCAGAAACGCGTCAGACTCGCCGAGCGTGCATTGCAGAGCGGCGTGATCTCACAGCGCGACCTGTAGTGCCGTCGTTGTGGTCTGCGCGACGGTCTGCGCGACGAGGAGGGACACCGCCTCGGCCACCACGGCTGCCTGTTCCAGGATCACCATGTGGCCCGCATTCTCGACCGTCACCATCCGCGATGCAGGCAAGTGCTGCGCAATGGCCCTCGAGTGCCGCATCGGAGTCATCAGGTCCGCCGATCCGCACAGGACCAACGTGGGAACAACGGCGAGCGCGGACAGGCTTGCCGTCTCGTCGAAGTCGCGGAGCGTCTCGAGGAACCCGGCCATCGTCACCACCGAAGTGTCGTTCAGCATTGCCGACGCGAGTGCGACCACCCGAGGACTGACCCGCCTCGACCCGCACCCCGCAGTGCGGACGATCGGTGCGCAGATTCCCCTGACCGACCTCTTGGACACGCTCATGGCCCTCGGCGCGCGGCGAACCGCTGTCCGGAATGCCGATACCAGCGGGTGCGCTAGGCACGATCCGAGGCCCTCGTCGACGAGGCCGCTGGCCGCAGTGGCTATCAAGCCGACTCCGACAAGGCGTCCACCCAGTTCTTCGAGATTCTGGCGAGCGTAGGCCATCGCCGTCATCCCGCCCATCGAATGGCCGACGAGGACGTAGCGGCCGGTGGGGACCAGGGTCCTGATCACCGTGCCGAGATCACGGCCCAATTGTTCGATCGTGTAGGTCGACGCCTCGGCGGTACCGGAAGCGCCGTGTCCGCGGTGGTCATAGGAGATCATGCGGACGTCCTCGCCCAGTGCTGTGGTGAGGTGGCCACGCACGTCGGACCACGACTCCTTCGCGAGGCAGTGCCCGTGCACGAACACCACGGTCATCGAGGCATCGGGACTCCCGCTCTCGTGCACGGCGAGCGCAGTGCCGTCTTCGGTGACGACGGTGCTTCGGCCCCGGTTGCGCTCGTTCATGGTGGTCTCCGATGACTTCAGGTGTGTTGAGGGTTTCGGCGCCGCATGTCGATGCGTTACGCCTGAAGAAATCATCTGTCCTGGTGCTCACTGGCGGAGCCTCCCGTACAGGTGGGTCGATCCACCCGAGGGGTGTCGGTTCCTCACCCTGAGGTGGGTACCGACCAAACCGTCTCCAACGCAGTATCGAACTACACATAAGCAGCAGGGTGAGTGAAGGGACGACGGCGATGACGGACGACGACATCGTGTACATGCTCGAAAGGCGCGTTCCACAGGCGGTGAGCGGAGATCGCACAGCGTTGGGCGACGTGATCGCACTGGTCCGGCCCAAGCTGAAGCGTTACTGCGCAGCACGGTCGGTGAGCCTGGACGTTGCGGCCGACGATGTGGTCCAAGATGTGTGTCTTGCGCTGGTCACTGCAATCCCGAAATACCGAGACATGGGTAAGCCTTTCATGGCCTTCGTGTACGGCATCGCTGCACACAAACTGGCCGATGCGGGCCGCAAGGCGTCACTGCGTCGCTCGTATTCGCTCGAATTGGTGATCGAAGAACCGTCCACGGACGAGTCACCGGAGAAAGCGGCCATCGACGGTGAGTTCCGAAGCCACGCGCAGGCGTTGATGGAAACACTGCCGCCGCGTCACCGAAAGATCATCCTGATGCGGGTGGTCTGGGGAATGACGGCACCGGAGACCGGACGTGCTCTCGGGATGAGTGCGGGGGCGGTACGCGTCGCGCAGCATCGGGCGATGAATCAATTGCGCGCAGAACTGTCGAAATTTGCCTTGTTGAGCGCGTGACAAGTCGTGGTTCGGGCGCGTGCATGGATCTGAAGTCCCGATAGTCCGTTTTGTCCAGATGCGTAACGGGCCGCAAACGTAGCGTGATCTGCCCGACACGTAGCGCTTCTACCTTCATTCCATGACAGCTGTGCAGCCCGCGCCGACCACCGATACGGCATTGAAAGAAACGCTGGAGGACTACACGCTGCGCTTTGCGCCGCGTAGCTACCGCAAATGGGGTACGGGGGTCGTTGCGACGTCCGCGTTGGGAGGTATCGCCTACCTCGCCGACTTCGCGATCGGTGCCAATATCGGTATCTCCTACGGCACCGGAAACGCGCTGTGGGGAATTCTGGTGTTCGCCGTCGTCATCTTTCTGACGGGGTTGCCGCTGGCCTACTACGCCGCGCGGTACAACATCGACCTCGACTTGATCACGCGAGGCAGCGGTTTCGGCTACTACGGATCTGTCGTGACCAACGTCATCTTCGCGACGTTCACGTTCATCTTCTTCGCGCTCGAAGGCTCGATCATGGCCCAGGGGCTCGAACTCGGTCTGAACATTCCGCTTCCCATCGGATATGCGTTGTCGACGTTGATGGTCATCCCGCTGGTGATCTACGGCATGAAGGCGCTCGCGAAGCTGCAGGTGTGGACAACGCCACTGTGGCTTGTGCTGATGGTTCTCCCGTTCGTCTATCTGGTCATCAGTAACCCCGGTTCGGTCGGGGAGTTCATGGCCTTCGGTGGAGAGGACGGCGCCGCGGGCAAAGGCGTCAACATCGGTTCGGTGATGCTGGCCGCCGGTGTATGTCTCTCGCTCATCGCGCAGATTGCAGAACAGATCGACTACCTGCGCTTCATGCCGCCCAAGACTCCGGAGAATTCTCGGCGATGGTGGACCGCGGTTCTTCTTGCCGGACCGGGATGGGTCATCTTCGGCGCGATCAAGCAGGTCGTCGGACTGTTCCTTGCGGTGTATCTCATTGCCAATGTCGTCGACGGTTCCACAATTGCCAACGAGCCCGTACACCAGTTCCTGGAGATCTACGAGAACTTCATGCCCGGCTGGCTCGCAATGACTCTCGCGGTGATACTCGTCGTCATCAGTCAGATCAAGATCAACGTCACCAACGCGTACTCGGGTTCACTCGCCTGGACCAACTCCTACACCCGCGTCACCAAGACATACCCCGGCCGCATGGTGTTCGTGCTGTTCAACCTGGCCATCGCGTTGGTTCTGATGGAAGCCAACATGTTCAGCTTCCTCAACGATATTCTCGGCTTCTACGCCAACTGCGGTATCGCGTGGATCGCCGTCGTGGCATCGGACATCGTGTTCAACAAGTACATTCTCAAGCTGTCCCCGAAGGTGCCCGAGTTCCGGCGCGGCATGCTCTACGCCGTCAATCCCGTCGGTTTCGGTTCGATGGCTGTCGCTGCAATTCTGTCGATCCTGGTGTTCTTCGGTGCATTCGGCTCGGCAATCAAGCCGTACTCGCCCATCGTCGCATTGGTTCTCGCCATCGCGCTGCCTCCGGTCATCGCGATGGCGACCAAAGGAAAGTACTATCTGCGCCGTACCGACGACGGTATCGATCTGCCGATGTTCGACGAGCACGGAAACCCCTCGGACGACACGCTTCTCTGCCATGTGTCCGGCATGGAATTCGAGCGTCCCGACATGATTCGGTCCAACCAGGTCGGGCCGGAGGGGGAGATCCTCTACATCAGCTCGCTGTCGCTGAGCACCGACAAAACCGGGGAACATATTCTTCCGGAACAGAAGTAGCAGGTGAGCGGAAATACGTGCCCTGCGACGTATTTCCGCTCACCTGGCGCGTCAGCGGCCCTTGAAATCCGGATCCCGACGCTCCAGCATCGCGTCCACCGCTTCCGCATGATCGGCGGTGGTGTGCGCGATCGCCTGGTACGCGGCCGAGAGTTCGAGCAACGACTCGAGATTCTGGTGCTGCCCCTCGCGCAGTAGCTTTTTGGTCATCCGCAGCACCTGGGGCGGGTTCGCCGCCACTCGGTTCGCCAGGGCATGGGCGGCGGACAGTAGCGAGTCCGGCTCCACCACCTGCGAGACCATTCCCCATTCCAGTGCGGTCGCGGCGTCGATTGCCTCACCCGTGAATGCCATTTCGCTGGCTCTGGCCATACCGATCGCGCGCGGAAGCAGCCAGGCACCGCCGTCACCGGGAATGATCCCGACCTTCACGAAACTCTCGGCGAACTTCGCGGTGGTCGACGCGATTCGCAGATCGCACATCAGCGCCAGATCGCATCCGGCTCCGATCGCGGGACCGTTGACGGCGGCAATCGTCGGAACCTCACAGTGGTACAGCGCCTTCGGGATCCGTTGGATGCCCTGACGGTATCCCTGGCGTAGTTCGGCCGGGCTGCCACCGAACATGCCTTCCTTGTCGCGCATGTGTTTGACGTTCCCGCCCGAGGAGAATGCCGACCCTGCGCCCGTGAGAATGACGGCACGAACAGAAGGGTCTCGGTTCACCTCGGCAACCGCTGATTCGAGAGCATCGATGATTCCGACACTCGAAATCGGGTTGCGAGCGTCGGGATCGTTGAGCGTCCAGAGAAGGACATCTCCGGTGCGTTCGATGAGTAGCGGGTCGGTCACGTGAGAGCCTCCATCGACAAGAACTAGGACCTACAGTGCAACACGCTCGACTTCGGGGGTGGAAGAGGCGCGCACCGCGGATGCTCCGGCCGCCTTCGTCTTGCGGTGGCCGATGGCCATGAACCCCGCTCCGGCCGCTATCCATGCAGTGAGAACCAGCCAGGCCTGAGCTGTCGGAGCGCCAGGGAAGTACGACAGGGCTCTTAGCAACGTTGCGCTCGCGCCCTGGGGGAACAACTGGCCGATGGCACCCCACGGTTCGGGGAGGAACTGCCAGGGCTGTGTCGCACCGGAAATCTGATTGCCGATGAACATCATCAGCACGGCGGCCACGCCGATGCCTGCAGGTCCGATTATCGACGTCAACCCTACGATCAATGCGCTCACGGAGAGCACGGCCATCGTCACCGCAGCCATGTTGGACGCCATGGCGCCCTGCAGAATTCCGAACCAGCTCTGGGTGATCAGAACGACGACAATTCCTGCACCGATGCCGTAGACCGCTGTCGCGACGAGCCGCCCCCAGACTCCCTTGACCGTCATGGAGATGAGCACACCGCCGACGATTCCGCCGATGACGAGCGGGAAGCCCATCGCGGACAGTCCGGCACCACGGGCGTCGGTAGAAGCCAGCGGGACGACGTCGGTGACGGTAGTCCCCAGGGCCGAGGCCACACCTGTGAACATCTGGCTGACGGCGGCGCCGTTTGCGGAGGCCGTCAGCACCTCCGGCGTCGGGCCGAGAACGATCGCGCCGTACACCTCACGAGACTCGATCTGCGCGACCGCCGAGGCGCGATCAGGGCTGCTGCCGATGTCGAATGTTTCGGACAACTGGCTGCTCACAGCGGCGGAATTGCCGACGACGGCAACCGGGACGTTCCCCACTTTCGATGTCACCGCAGGCCACAAGAACGCGAGTACGACGACGGCGAGGATTGCTGATCCGGCGAGGGCGCTCGCGACTACGCGTGGCCAGGGGGTGGTCTTCATGGCATGACTCCTATTTAAAACGAATGATCGTTCTTTATATTGCGGGATCTCACCGAGGTTGTCAAGAACGAGTATTCGTTTTTATTATGGGCGGGTGCCCAAAGTCAGCGAAGACCACCGAATAGAGCGTCGTCGGCAAATTTCGAGTGCGGCGATGCGATGCTTTGCTAAATCGGGATTCGACGCCACCTCGATGGCCGACATCATCGCTGAATCGGGAGTGTCGGCCGGCGCGATCTACAGCTACTTCAAGAACAAGCAGGAGTTGATCGTGCACGTCACGCGAGACGTGCTGAAAAGCCGCGCGGCCGAGCTGGACGAGCTGGAGCAACAGGATCCGTTGCCGCCGCCCGCCGCCGTGGTGCGAATGTTCCTGATCGATCTGGCCCAGGATATCGGCGACCTGCGCATTTTCGTCCAGATCTGGGCCGCGGCCGCGGCCGAGCCGCACAGCATGGATTCGGTCGCCGGGGTGGTCGTGGAACTACGCGCGCTCTACGAGCGCTATCTGCGAGCGTGGTTCGTGCACAAGGGTTTTAGCGAGGAAGAGGCCGACGGGCGAGCGCTGGCGATTGCCCCCATCATCGTCGCGATGTGTCAGGGCTACATTCTGCAAAGCGTGCTGGTGCCCGACTTCGATTCGGACGGATATCTGGCGGCTCTGGATCTGGTCCACATGTGAGCGGAAATACGTCCCCGGGGACGTATCTCCACTCACATGCGGCGAAGCCGCTACACCGTCCGCGTCAGCCGATCGGCCAGCAGCCGCGAGAACTTTGCCGGATCCTTGAGCTCGGTTCCTTCGGCGAGAAGTGCCGTTGCATAGAGCAACTCGGCAGTCTCGGCGAGATTGGGATCCTCGCTGCGATCCTCACGCGCCTTCTTCAGTCCGGTCACGAGATCGTGGCTCGGGTTGAGTTCGAGGATGCGCTTGGACGTCGGCACGAACTGCCCCGACGCCTTGTACATCTTCTCGAGCTGCGGGGAGAAGCTGAACTCGTCACCGACGACGCACGCGGGTGACGTGGTCAGACGCGTGGAGAGACGAACTTCCTTGACGTCCTCACCGAGGGTCTCGGTCATCCACTTCAGCAGTTCCTCGAAGTCCTTGTCCTGCTCCTCGCGCTTGGCTTCGGAGTCCTTCTTCTCCTCCTCGGTGTCGAGGTCGACCTCGCCTTTGGAGATGGACTGGAAGGACTTGCCGTCGAACTCGGGAACGTTGCCGACCCACACTTCGTCGACCGAATCGGTGAGCAACAGCACTTCGAGGCCCCGGGCCTTGAAAGCCTCCATGTGCGGCGAGCTTTCGATCTGCTGGCGAGATTCACCCGTCATGTAGTAGATCTGCTCCTGGCCGTCCTTCATTCGGTCGACGTACTCCGCGAGAGTCGTGACGCCGGACTCGGAGTGTGTGGATTCGAACGACGAAATGCCGAGCAGAGTCTCGCGGTTGTCGGCGTCGGAGATCAGACCTTCCTTGATCGCCTTGCCGAACTGCGACCAGAACGTCTGGTACTTGTCGGCGTGCTCGCTCTGCAGCTCCTTGATGGTCGAGAGAACTTTGCGAGTGAGGCGACGGCGGATCGCGCGGATCTGCCGGTCCTGCTGCAGGATTTCACGAGAAACGTTGAGCGAGAGGTCCTGTGCGTCGACGACACCCTTGACGAAGCGCAGGTACTCGGGCATCAGCTCTTCGCAGTCGTCCATGATGAAGACGCGCTTGACGTACAGGTGCACACCGGTCTTGCCCTCGCGCATGAACAGATCGAACGGTGCCTGCGACGGGATGAACAGCAGCGCCTGGTATTCGAACGTTCCCTCGGCTTTGAACGGGATGACCTCCAGCGGCTCGTCCCATGCGTGGCTGACGTGCTTGTAGAACTCGGTGTACTCCTCGGTGGAGACCTCGTCCTTGGCGCGAGTCCACAGTGCCTTCTGCGAGTTGATCGTCTCGGTCGTGATCGTGACGGTTTCCTCGCCACCTTCATCTTCGCTCTTGACGCGCTTTTCGACGTCGATGCGAATGGGCCAGGCAATGAAGTCGGAGTACTTCTTGACGAGCTGCTTGATCTTCGACTCGGACGCGTAGTCGTAGAGGTGATCCTCTTCGTCCGCCGGCTTCAGAGTCAACGTCACCGAGCTGCCCTGTGGCGCATCGTCGACATCGGTGATGTCGTAGGTGCCCTCGCCGCTGGACTCCCACTTGGTGGCGGTGGCCTCGCCAGCCTTACGGGTGAGCAGCGTGACCTTCTCGGCAACCATGAACGTCGAGTAGAAGCCGATGCCGAACTGGCCGATCAACTCCTCCGACGCGGCGGCATCCTTGGCCTCCTTGAGCTTCTTGCGGACCTCGGCGGTGCCGGACTTGGCGAGGGTGCCGATGAGGTCGATGACCTCCTCGCGCGACATGCCGATGCCGTTGTCACGGATCGTCAGCGTGCGCGCTTCCTTGTCGATGTCGACCTCGATGTGAAGATCGGAAACATCGACGTGCAGGTCCTTGTCCCGGTAGGACTCGAGCCTGAGCTTGTCCAAAGCGTCCGAGCTGTTCGATATCAGCTCACGAAGGAAGCTGTCCTTGTTGGAATAGATGGAGTGAACCATCAGGTCCAAGAGCTGGCGCGTCTCGGCCTGAAATTCCCGCTGTTCGGTACTCAAGATTTCCCCTTCTAGCTGCATTCTGACGCAAAGATCCTACGACAAGGTTATCTCTGCGCCGCGTGGTGTCGGGCCGCCGGACTCCCCGACGTGGGGGTTCGCGGTTACGCCGAGCGAGAACGCCGGTCAGTAGCAGTCCACGTCAACGGAGTTGAACAGGCCTGCGTCACCGGTCCGGCCGCGTCGACCTGCTCCAGAGTCGCAGCGCTGACCTATCGTGGCGTGGGTGACGAACTCGAAGATCGTGCCGGTCGCCCTCGGAGTTGTCGGTGCAGCGTGGCTGGCAAGGGCTGCGTGGGGGCTGCCCGCTCAGCTTGGCGCAACCGCGGGAAAGATCGCACCCTATGCGGGGGCGTCGTCGCGCTATCGGGATCGCCGCTTCCACAATAGCGAGCCGAGTTCGAGCTTCACCGGCGGCGGTGACGAGTCGATCCTGGTCTCGTTCATGAAGCGACGATCACAGGGCAAGCCGCAGCGTCCGGTGCCGTTGGCCCCGACGATCGCGCCGGTGGACGCAGGCGAGATCGCCGTCACCTGGTACGGCCACTCGTCGGTGCTCGTCGAGATCGATGGTCGACGGATCCTGGCCGATCCGGTGTGGAGCAACCGCGTCTCGCCGTCCCAGACCGTCGGTCCCGCCCGGCTGCATCCGACGCCGGTGCCACTGGAAGGGCTACCGAAGGTCGACGCGATCGTCATCTCGCACGATCACTACGACCATCTCGACAAGGCCACGATCCAGAGGCTCGCAGGTCTGCAGCAGGCGCCGTTCGTCGTGCCGATCGGTATCGGCGCCCATCTGCGGCACTGGCGAATCCCCGAGGACCGGATCATCGAGCTCGACTGGGACGAGCAGACCGAGGTCGAGGGGATCACCATCACCTGCACCGAGGCCAGGCACTTCTCGGGCCGCGGACTCAAGCGCGACCTGACGCAGTGGGCGTCTTGGGCGTTCGCCGGGCCCGATCATCGAGTGTTCTTCGGCGGCGACACCGGTTACACCGTCAAGTTCGCGGAGATCGGCGCGAAGTACGGACCGTTCGACCTGACGCTTCTTCCGGTCGGGGCCTACGACCCGCGCTGGGCGGATATCCACATGAACCCGGAAGAGGCAGTGCGCGCCCACGCTGATCTGACAGGCGGGAGCGAAGGTGGGAATGGCGCAGCAGGGGTACTCGTTCCCGTGCACTGGGCCACGTTCAATCTGGCGTTCCACCCGTGGGCCGAGCCGATCGTGCGGCTGAAGGCAGCGGCCGAGGACGCCGGGGTCACGACGGTGGTGCCCATGCCGGGTCAGCGGGTCGACGCTTCACGCGGCGTGCCGGACGATCGGTGGTGGGCACGTCTCGGATGAGCCGGAGCACCGGGTAAACATAGCGCTGTCGCACCGGGAGCCTAGGGTTACCGCCATGTCGATCGAGGCGGACGCACAGCGGGATAGCGGACTCACCGAAGCGGAAGTAGCGCAGCTCCGGGCGGAAGGAAAATCGAACGACGTCCCAGCCCGGGCGAGCAGGTCCGTCAAAGACATCGTGCGAGGGAACGTCTTCACCCGCATCAACGCAATTCTCGGTGTACTCGTGATCATCGTGCTGTCGACGGGCTCGATCATCGACGGCATGTTCGGCCTGCTGATTGTCGCGAACAGCGGCATCGGGATCATCCAGGAGATCCGCGCGAAGAAGACTCTCGACGAACTTGCCATAGTCGGGCAGAGCAAACCCGTCGTCAGGCGCGATCGCGTCGCACAGGAAATCGCTCCTGATCAGGTGGTGCTCGGCGACATCATCGAGCTCGGGGCGGGTGACCAGATCGTCGTCGACGGTGAGGTCGTCGAGGCGTCGAGCCTGGAGGTAGACGAGTCCCTGCTCACCGGTGAAGCGGACGCCGTGCACAAGATCGACGGGGCTCAGGTCCTCTCCGGCAGCTTCGTCGTAGCGGGCAGCGGTGCCTACCGGGCGACGAGGGTCGGCCGGGATGCCCACGCCGCGAAGCTCGCCGAGGAAGCCAGCAAGTTCACGCTCGTGCACTCCGAACTGCGCAGCGGTATCGACAAGATCCTCAAATTCATCACCTACCTGATGGTTCCCGCGGGCGCACTCATCATCTACAACCAGCTGTTCTCCAGCGGCCAGTCGCTCGGTCCTGCGCTCAATGGCATGGTTGCGGCGCTGGTGCCGATGGTTCCCGAAGGGCTGGTGCTGATGACGTCGATTGCGTTCGCCGTCGGTGTCATTCGTCTCGGACAGAGGCAGTGCCTCGTGCAGGAACTGCCCGCGATCGAAGGTCTCGCGCGAGTCGATGTGGTGTGCGCCGACAAGACCGGAACACTCACCGAGAACGGAATGCGGCTTTCGGAACTGCGCGTGATCGAAGACGGCGACATTGCCGAGCGCGGCGATCTACCGAACGTACTGGCCGCTCTCGCGCACGACGACCCACGTCCCAACACCAGCATCGTTGCCATCGGCGAGGCGTACCCGGACGCGCCGGGCTGGACGCAGACCGCCGTCGCACCGTTCTCGTCGGCGAAGAAATGGAGCGGCCTGTCCTACGGGGAACACGGCAACTGGCTGCTCGGTGCACCGGACGTTCTGCTCGATCCCGGGACCGACATCGCCCGTCAGGCAGAGAAATTGGGGGCAGCGGGTCTGCGTGTTCTGCTCCTCGCGAGCAGTGATCGCCCTGTCGACGACGATTCGGCCCCTGGCGTCGTCACAGCGCGAGCGCTGGTGATTCTGGAACAGAAAGTTCGGTCCGATGCCCGCGAGACACTCGACTACTTCGCGAGCCAATCCGTATCCGTCAAGGTCATTTCGGGAGACAACGCCGTCTCGGTCGGAGCCGTTGCGGGTTCGCTCGGAATCGAAGGCGACCCGATAGACGCACGCACCCTGCCCGAGCCCGGCGAAGAATTTGCCGACACCGTCGTCGATTCGACGACGTTCGGTCGAGTACGGCCCGACCAGAAACGTCAGATGGTTGGGGCGCTCCAATCGCGCGGTCACACCGTCGCGATGACAGGCGACGGTGTCAACGACGTGCTCGCGCTCAAGGATGCCGATATCGGTGTCGCCATGGGCTCGGGTAGCCCGGCGACGCGAGCCGTTGCGCAGATCGTGTTGTTGGACAACAAGTTCGCAACGTTGCCGTATGTCGTCGGTGAGGGCCGGCGCGTGATCGGAAACATCGAGCGCGTATCTAATCTGTTTCTGACCAAAACCGTCTACTCCGTGCTGCTCGCATTTTTGATCGGTCTGTCGGGACTTCTCTCGCAGATCTTTCACTTCGAACCGCTGCCGTACCCGTTCCTGCCGCGGCACGTGACCATCGCGGCCTGGTTCACTATCGGTATTCCGGCGTTCGTACTGTCGCTTGCACCCAACAACGAGCGAGCACGCACCGGTTTCGTCTCGCGTGTCATGCGACTGGCAGTGCCTTCGGGGCTGATTATCGGAACCGCGACGTTCGTGTCTTACGTCCTGGCCTACCAGGGCCCCGGCGCCACCGAAACGCAGATAACGCAGGCGAGTACGACGGCGCTGATCACACTGATCATGATCGCGGTGTGGGTGCTCGCCGTGGTTGCCCGGCCGTATGCGTGGTGGAAGCTCGTCCTGATCGCCGGGTCCGTTGTCGGCTATCTGATTCTCTTCGCCGTCCCGTTCTGCCGGACGTTCTTCAAGCTCGACCCGTCGAATGTCGCACTGACCACGTCAGCCATCGTCATCGGCGCCATCGGGATCGCTGGAGTAGAAGCAGCCTGGTGGATCAGCGCGGCGCTGCGAGGCGAGAAGCGCGCCTTGTTCGGAACCCAGCAGGGTCCGCAGCCGAAGTAAGCTGACCAGACCATGCTGTAATACGCAGCAAGACTCGATACACCGGCAGAGCAGGAGCGATCATGGGTTTCGCAGACAACTTGAAGGGTCTCGTCGGCAAGGGCAAGCAGGTCGCGGCCGATAACTCGGACAAGATCGAAGGCGCCGTCGACAAGGCCGCACATTTCATCGACAACAAGACCGACGGCAAGTACGCCGATAAGGTCGACAAGGTCCAGCAAGCCGCCAAGAACGCCATTCCGGACAAGCCGTAAGTATCGATCCGTGCGTCGGCTGCGCTTTCCAGCGCAGCTGACGGCACAATCTACGTGTGGACGGACCAGTACTGCTTCTCGTGGTGATCTTCGCTGTCGGCGTCGCCGGCTTTGCGAAGAGACTCGATCTGCAGGTACCACTCGTCCTGGTCGCGGTTGGGTCGGTCGCGTCGTTCATCCCTGGCGTCCCGCACATCAGCCTCGCACCGGATCTGATTCTCGGGGTGGTTCTTCCCCCGTTGTTGTACTCCGCGGCGTTGAACTTCTCCTTCGTCAGTTTCCGTAAGAACCTCGGGCACATTCTGCGGCTCGGAATCGTCATGGTCGTCGTGACTACCGCGGCCGTCGGGTATTTCGCGAACTGGCTCGTCCCCGAACTCACGCTAGGCGCCGCGCTGGTGCTCGGTTCGGTGGTCGCGCCGCCCGACGCCGTCGCCGCCGTCGCCGTCGGCCGCAAGCTCGGATTGCCCTCACGCATGATGGCGATCCTGACGGGTGAATCTCTCGTCAACGACGCGGCTGCCCTGACGCTGTTCACGTTGACGGTGGCATCGGTGACCGGCAAGAAGATCGCCATCGACTCGCCGATTGTGTTCTTCGCATACGAGATAATCGGTGGAGTTCTCGTCGGCTTGATCCTCTCGCGCTTCGTCCGCTTCGTCCGTTCTCGCATTCAGGATTCGGCGTTGGAGACTGTGCTCGGGCTCGTACTTCCGTTCGCTGCGTACCTGGCCGCCGAGGAAATTCACGCGTCGGGTGTACTGGCCGTCGTGACAGCAGGTTTCGTACTGGGACGAGTCACCGCCGATGTTCCGGTGACGACGAGAATCCAGGAACGGCAGGTGTGGCCCACCATCGACTTGCTGCTCGAAGCGTTCGTGTTCGCGTACATGGGTCTTCAGTTGAGGTTCGTGATTGCGGAAGTTCACCGAGTGGGACTGCCGGTGGTGCACATCTTCGGCTACGCCCTGCTGATTCTGGTTGTCGTGATCGCCGTCCGTCCCGCGTGGATCTTCGTCGACACAGGCGGACGGGCATTGGTCCGTCTCACGCTGCGTCGCAGGGACCCCGATGATTCCGATGCGATGGGACTGACGTGGAAACAGAATCTGGTGCTCTCGTGGGCCGGAATGCGCGGTGTGGTGACCTTGGCCGCGGCATCCGGCGTTCCGCTCTCGACCGTTGCCGGCGACGAGTTTCCCGGCAGGCCCGTCATTGTGGCTGTCGCCTTCGTCGTTGCGGTTGGGACGCTGTTGATTCAAGGACTGACACTTCCGCTGCTGATTCGCAGGCTCGATGTCGCAGACCCGCATGAGGAGGAGGAGAACGTCGAACAGACGGAGTTGGCACGGGCCATCTCGCGTGCGGCGGCCGAAACGTACCTGACGGAGGCAGCGCAGAACGGGATCGACGGTGCGACGAAGGAATCGGTGGAGGCAGTGCTCGTACGCGTGCGGCGGTCCGTCCGCGCCCGAATGGATGCCGATGAGACCGAGGACCGAGAGGAACAGCTCGCCCGGGCCGGTGCGCTGTTCGACAAGCTGCGCCGCAACGTGCTCGTCGCTCAGCGACATGCATTGGTGAAGGCCAGGGACTCGGGTGAACTCGACGACGAGGTCCTTCGCAGTGTGCTTGATGGTCTCGACGTGGAAGAAGCCGCGGCGGAGTCGCGGATCCAGCGGCGGGCGCTCTAGTGCGCAAGTGTGTGCTCGCAGTGCTCTCGGTGCTATTGATTGCGGGCTGTGCGCAGCCTGCAGCAGAAACGATGTCACCGCAATCGGCGCCTGCCGCCCCGGTCGGTAACGAGCGCGGTTCGATCCTCTCGCAGGTCGCAATGGGACACACCGACCTCGCGGTCAGATTGCTCGGAGCGAGTGCTACCCGAGTCGTGTACCGGTCCACCGCGGGAGACGGTGACACAGGAACCGAAGTGTCGGGGGTGATATTCACTCCGAAAGGCGAAGCACCACTCGGTGGTTGGCCGATCGTATCCGTCGGCCACGGCACGACCGGGGTCACCGACGAATGTGCGCCGTCTCTGTACCCGAATCTGCTCGGCACCATCGGGGTCGTCGCACCGTTCCTGGAACGGGGAATGGTGGTTGCGGTCACCGACTATCAGGGAATCGGCACCCCCGGCGACCATCCGTACCTCGATCCCGACGCTGCGGCCTACAACATCGTCGACGCAGTACGTGCCGCGCGCGCGGTAGTGCCCGCGGCCGGGAATCGATGGGCCGGGATCGGTAATTCTCAAGGCGGACATGCGGTGTGGGCCGCTGCCGAACATGCCGACTACACCGACGGCCTCGAACTGGTCGGAGCTGCGGCACTGTCGCCGGTTCTCGATCTGTCGCCGATGTTCGATTCGGGCAGAACTCTGACGCTTCCGCAGATGCTGCTGACACCGTTCCTGATGGATGGCCTTCGGTATCGACAGCCCGAGATCGAGGATTCCGACTACATCCGGGGTGCACTCGACGTCGACAAGCGCGCGCTCACCGCATGCACCGACCTTCTCGGTATACAGAAGGCAGAGGCTGGCACTCGCCTCTCTCCGGGCGACGCTGTTCCAAGTACTGAAGCGTCCCGGCTCGCGATGGTGGATTGGCTGCAGTCCGTCGCCCTACCTCGCCGTCCGTCGACGGTTCCGCTGATGGCTGTGTTCGGCGAATTGGATCAACTGGTCGATCCGAAATGGACACAGGATGCGTCCGGGCGGGCATGCTCGATGGGTGACGTCGTCGAACTCAGGAACGAACCAGGCCAGGGTCATTCGGATCAGGCCGCCGTCGCCGACGGCGTCACCTGGGTGAGCGACAGATTCGCTGGTCTGCCACCGCCGAATACGTGTCAGGGAGGATGAAGATGCTGGACAGGCCGACACCAGAGGCCGCTGAACCTCTGAAAATGCTGCGCACTCTGTGCATGGCGCTGCCCGCTGCGACAGAACGAATCAGCCATGGCGAAGCCGCATGGTTCGTGCGGAAGTCGCCGCAGTTCGCAATGTTCGCCGATCATCATCACGACGATCGAATCGGATTCGTGGCAGCAGCACCGGCTGGGGCTCAACAGGATTGGCTCGCCAGGGATCCGAAGCGATTCTACGATCCGCCGTATGTCGGTGGCCGAGGGTGGATCGGGGTTTACCTGGATGTCGAGCAGGACTGGGAAGAGGTCGCTGACATCGTCGAAGATGCGTATCGAACCGTCGCTCCCAAGACACTGGTGACACAGCTCGACGCGGAGCGCCAACCGGAATGAGTTCAGCTCTGATGTGGTTGGCGGTGATCGTGGCATGCGCAGTCGTCACCGTGGCCGTCATCAGCCTTCGTGGTCGCCGCGATCTCACGACGCCCGCCGAGCGTGCAGTTCATGCCACATTGCACACCGCATCGCTCGCAGCGCGGCCTCTGCGCCAGGGACTCGATGTGAACTCGGCGACCCAAGCTGCGCCGCACCTGCGCGCACTGACCGGGGGAGACGCCCTCGGTGTCACCGACGCCGACGGGGTGTTGCTGACCTGGAACGGACCGCACGAGGAACTGATCGGACCGTTCCTCGAAGCAGCGCGCCGAGCGATCGACGGAAAGCGACGGGTGCTGCTCGCGGGCCCCCTCGGCGACGACGACGGCGTGCGCGCCTTGATCGCGCAGCCGTTGGCCGTCGAGGATGCGGGAGTTGTCGGTGTTCTCGGCGTCGTCGCGCGCTCGGCGCCTGGCCCTGGCATGCTCGGGGCGATCACCGAGGTCGCACGGTACGCGTGCGGTCAGATCGAACTTGCCGAATTGGACGCGTCGAGGGCTCGTCTCGATCGGGCGGAGGTCCGCGCGCTCCGTGCACAGATCAGCCCGCACTTCATCTACAACGCGTTGGGCACCGTGGCGTCGTTCGTTCGTACCGACCCTGATCGGGCCCGAGAGCTGGTGCTCGAGTTCGCAGACTTCACTCGCTACTCCTTCCGCAGCGCGGGGGAGTTCACTGTCCTCGCCGACGAGCTCCGCAACATCGACCGCTACCTGACGCTCGAGCGAGCGAGGTTCGGGGACAGTCTGCAGGTGACGCTGCAGGTGGCGCCCGAGGTTCTCAATGTCGTACTTCCCTTTCTGGCTCTGCAACCGCTCGTGGAGAACGCGGTCCGGCACGGCCTGTCCGGTCGCTCGGGCGGAGGTACCATCACGATCATCGCGGCCGACGAGGGCACCGATTGCCTCATCAGCGTCGAAGACGACGGCGTCGGTATGGATCCCGAAGTGCTGCGTTCGGGAATCCTTCATACCGAGGAAGCCGCGCACATCGGGTTGAGCAATGTCGACGATCGACTGCGCGCTGCGTTCGGCAACGATTACGGTCTCGTGGTCGACACCGCTCCTGGGGCGGGCACCAAGGTCAGCATGAGGGTGCCGAAATTCAAGGCAGGGATAAGGGCATGAGAAGAGGTCTGGCACAGTGAAGCAGGTTGTGACGAACCTTCCCGATGCGTCCCTGGTGATCCTGGCCGTGGACGACGAGAAGCCGGCGCTCGACGAGATTGCGTTTCTGCTGAGCAGGCAGAGCGGCGTCGCCGAGGTGTACACGGCGCTCGATGCGACCACGGCTCTTCGTCGTCTGCAACAGCCAGCTGGGCCAAAGGCGCCGGCGATCGATGCGGTCTACCTCGACATCAACATGCCAGGATTGGACGGCTTGGAACTGGCCGGGATTCTGTCGAACTTCGCCAGGCCTCCGGCAGTGGTGTTCGTGACAGCGCACGACGACCGTGCAGTGGCGGCGTTCGACCTCGGTGCAGTCGACTATCTGCTCAAGCCGCTACGTGAAGAACGATTGGCCGAGTCGCTTCGCCGAGTTCTGGCCGCCGGCCGACGAGCAGAACCGCAGGACACCTCGGAGTCCGACGAGATCATTCCTGTCGAACTCGGTGGTACCACCACGCTGGTGCAACGCGCGAGCGTCGGCTGGGTCGAAGCGGACGGCGACTACGCCAGGCTGCACACGACGGGCGGTTCGCATTTGGTGCGAATCCCAATTTCGACGCTGGAGAGCCGCTGGGCCGATGCTGGATTCCTGCGGGTGCACCGCTCGTATCTGGTGTCGTTGGCGTTGGTGACGGGGATCAAGAGTGTCGGGTCCGGGCTCGTTGTGTGTCTGCGCCGCGACGGCGACCTGAAGGCAGTGGAATTGCCGGTGAGCCGCCGACATACTCGTGAACTCAAGGACCGTCTGGTGCGTGGCCCGTTGCAATCCTGGTCAAACCGATGACCACGCCGCGTAAGCGTGAACGGGTCGTATTGGCTTCTCGCCGGGGCGCAAGAATCGTCAGGACACGCGTGGAAGTGCAGGAGCAGACCGAGGTCGGCGACGCCATGGTGCGGGGTCTGGTGCGCGCTCAACTGTTGCTGTCGGTTCGTCTGGCGCTGCTGACGCTCGCGATCCTGTTCTCGATTCCATTGGTGGCGTTGCAGGTTCCCGCGTTCGGTGATGCGACTCTGGCGGGGGTGCGGTTGCCGTGGATCGTGCTCGGGATCCTGGTCTATCCGCTACTGCTCGGTGTCGGGTGGATCTATGTCCGGCAGGCCGAGCGGATCGAGCAGCAGTTCGTCGAGCTGGTGGACGATTGACGGCCCCGATCCGCGAGTGAAAGACATTCTCTCCCGCTGCAGGGCTCAGAACCGGGGCAGTGCGGTGCGCGGTGACGTAATGTCCGCGTGGTGAGCGGCCAGTCCATACCCGTGGTTACGGTCGTCGCGCTGCTGTTGGCGGCAGTGGCGACCGTCGCCATCGGAATTTACGGAGTCCGCCTCGCCCGCACCACGTCCGATTTTCTGGTGGCATCGCGCAGCGTCGGTCCTCGGTGGAATGCTGCAGCCATCTCCGGTGAGTATCTTTCTGCTGCATCATTTCTCGGGGTCGCCGGACTGATCGCCAAATACGGTGCCGATGCGTTGTGGTATCCGATCGGATTCACCGCCGGATACCTCGGGCTTCTGCTGTTCGTCGCTGCGCCGCTCCGTCGGAGTGGCGCCTATACCGTCCCGGATTTCGCCGAGTTCCGGTTGGGTTCGCAGCGTCTTCGAACACTGGCGATGTTGGTCGTGGTGATCATCTGTGCGTTGTATCTGGTTCCGCAATTCCAGGGTGCAGGTCTGACACTGAACATCCTTCTCGGCGTTCCGGGTTGGGTGGGCGCCGCGGTGGTGGGTGTGATCGTGATCGCCAATGTCGTCGGCGGCGGCATGCGCTCGATCACGTTCGTGCAGGCATTTCAATACTGGTTGAAGTTGACTGCCGTCGCGGTACCGGCGCTGTTGTTGGCGCTGCATTTTTTCGCCGACGATCGTGCCGTCGGAAGCCCGGCACCGCCGACGGTGGACCAGTCGACGACCGTCGACATCAGCACCGATGTTCTGGTGCAGGTGGATGTGCCCATCGAAGTGAACATCCGAGGCACCGTCGACGGTGAAAGCGTCGACGGCAGGCGCGCCCTCGACAGTGGCACCCATCAACTGGGTGATGGCACGTTGTTGATTCTCGACGCCGGTTCCGCCGTCCCCGTCGTTGCGGGAGCGCCCACCACAGATGCAGAGTGGGCGCGACCCGGGTGGGGGTTCGGCGGTCTGCACCCGCTCTATCAGGTGTATTCGTTGATTCTGGCTACGTTCCTGGGGACTCTCGGTCTACCGCACGTGCTGGTGCGGTTCTACACCAATCCCGACGGCCGAGCCGCACGGTTGACCTCGCTCGCCGTCCTCGCTCTTCTAGGGTTGTTCTATCTGTTTCCCACATTGCTCGGTGTATTCGCGCGGTTGTACGTGCCGCAGTTGTTGATCACCGGGGCTTCGGACGCTGCCGTTCTGCTACTTCCTGGCTCGGTGTTGTCCGGCGTCCCCGGCCAACTCCTGGCGGCACTCGTTGCGGCCGGTGCGATTGCCGCTTTCCTGTCGACATCCTCGGGACTGTTGGTGAGCATCGCCGGAGTTCTCAGCACCGATGTGCTCGCGGGCAGGGTCCGTGACTTCCGTATTGCGGCAGTTCTCGCTGGTGCGCTCCCGTTGGCGCTCTCGCTCGGGTTGGTGTCCCTCGATCTGTCTCGGACTGTCGGCTTGGTGTTCGCGGTAGCGGCGTCGACGCTGTGTCCTCTGCTGGTCCTCGGAATCTGGTGGCGCGGACTGACGCCTGCAGGCGCTGCCGCAGGGTTGATCGGTGGGGGAGCGGTCTCGCTCGTCGCAGCATCCCTTTCGGTGTTCGGTGTCCCGGACGAGTGGCTGCACGGGTGGCCGTCGGCGATTCTCGGTTATCCGGCTGCGGTGAGCGTCCCGCTCGCTTTCGGGCTGATGTTCGTAGTGAGCAAGGCGACGGCAAAGTCGATTCCGGCGGACATCGGAAGTATCTTCACCAGGCTGCACGCACCCGAGCGGCTGGGTGTCGGGCGCGACCGGGAGCAAGGTTTGTAGCTCCGTTCATCGTCGCCAGGTGACCGTTCGGCGCACACTCCGGCAGTTGGGCGTGTGATGGACGCCACTGCATATCGCTGTGACTGTGATCTCATTAACGTTCTGCCTCAGTTCAGCATCACAGCCCGTGATGCGAAGAAGAGGGAGCACATCGACGTGAGTACACCGAGTACGGCCCCGCCGCCGGACGAGCAGGCGTTCATCGATATGCAAGCCAGTCCCGAATTTCAGGAGTTGCGACGAAGGTTGCGTAGCTTCGTGTTTCCGATGACCGCGTTCTTCCTGATCTGGTACGTCCTCTACGTGCTGCTGAGCACGTACGCGCACGACTTCATGTCCACCCCGGTGTGGGGCAACGTCAACGTCGGCTTGCTTCTCGGTCTCGGTCAGTTCGTTACCACCTTCGCCATCACCGGCATCTACGTTCGATTCGCGAACCGTGAACTCGATCCCCGCGCCGCAGCGCTGCGCGCCGACATGGAAACTTCCCAGGGAGCGAAGCGATGAATCTCGCGCAGGCATCAACCACGGTCGGCGAGCCCATCGTCAACATCTCGATCTTCGCGGCATTCGTCATGGTGACGATGGTCGTGGTGATCAGGGCATCGAAGAAAAATGCGACGGCCTCCGAGTTCTTCACCGCCGGTGGCGGGTTCTCGGGACCGCAGAACGGTATCGCCATCGCAGGCGACTACCTTTCGGCTGCAAGCTTTCTCGGTATCGCCGGTGCCATTGCCGTCTACGGATACGACGGCTTCCTGTACTCCATCGGCTTCCTCGTCGCCTGGCTCGTCGCGCTGCTACTGGTAGCCGAATTGCTCAGGAACACCGGCAAATTCACGATGGCCGATGTGCTGAGCTTCCGTCTCAAGCAAGGTCCGGTTCGCACCGCAGCGGCACTCTCGACGCTGACGGTATCGCTGTTCTACCTGCTCGCTCAGATGGCGGGCGCGGGCGGACTCGTCGCCCTGCTGCTCGACATCTCCGACCGCACCGGACAGTCCATCGTCATCGCCGTCGTCGGCGTCCTGATGATCATCTACGTCCTCGTCGGCGGTATGAAGGGCACGACGTGGGTACAGATCATCAAGGCTGTTCTTCTCATCGCCGGTGCTGCGTTCATGACGGTGTTGGTACTTGCCAAGTTCGGTCTCAACTTTTCGGAGCTGCTCGGTAGCGCACAGACGACGGTCTCCGGGTCTGCGGACCAAACCGTAGCTGCCAGGGACATGCTCGAGCCCGGTGCCCAGTACGGCGGCAGTGCGACGTCGAAGCTCAACTTCCTCTCGCTCGGCATTGCCCTCGTACTCGGAACTGCCGGTCTCCCACACGTTCTGATGCGCTTCTACACGGTGCCTACCGCCAAGGAAGCTCGCCGAAGCGTCGTCTGGGCCATCGCACTGATCGGCGCGTTCTACCTCTTCACGCTGGTTCTCGGCTACGGCGCTGCGGCCATCGTCGGGCCGGATCGGATCCTCGCTTCCGCCGGCGGGCAGAACTCCGCGGCACCGCTTCTCGCATTCGAGCTGGGCGGCGTCATCCTGCTCGGCGTCATCTCGGCGGTCGCCTTTGCGACGATCCTCGCCGTCGTGGCCGGGCTGACGATCACCGCATCGGCGTCGTTCGCCCACGACATCTACGCCAGCGTCATTAAGAAGGGCAACGTCGACGAGGTCAAGCAGGTGAAGGTCTCGCGGATCACTGCCGTCGTGATCGGTGCGCTCGCGATCGGTCTCGGCATCCTGGCGAACGGGCAGAACATTGCCTTCCTCGTCGCCCTGGCCTTCGCCGTGGCGGCTGCCGCCAACCTGCCGACCATTCTGTACTCGCTGTTCTGGCGTCGTTTCAACACCACGGGCGCTCTGTTCAGCATGTACGGCGGGCTGATCTCGACGATCGTGCTCATCATCTTCTCGCCGGCAGTGTCCGGCTCGAAGACTTCGATGGTCCCCGGCTCGGACTTCGCATGGTTCCCGCTGTCCAACCCCGGCATCGTCTCCATCCCGCTCGCGTTCATCCTCGGCATCGTCGGCACGTACGTGTCCAAGGACTCCGAGAGCAAGGCCAAGCAGGCCGAGATGGAGGTTCGCTCCCTGACGGGTATCGGTGCGGAGAAGGCCACTGCGCACTGATCTTTCGCACTAGGTTTCGAGTTGTACGCCAACGGCGGTCGACGAAGTGTCGGCCGCCGTTGGCGTGCTGTCTTCCGGCGCTGGAAGGTGCGCGGTTGGGTGCAGAGGACCAGTAGCGCAGGTTCCAGCTGTTGGCGCGCTCTGCAGAGTGAGCGGTCGACTGGAGGGTGCGCGGTTGGGTTCGGAGTGCAACTGATCAGGCAGCTGAAGCTCGGGCGATCGTACGTGGACGTGGAAGAGTGTCGGCAAGTTCGAAAGCACGCTTCAGTTTCTCCCTCAGGCGCTGCGGATGTTCGAGGTCGGACCATGTCCAGCGAACGACCACCCACCCGTAGGAGCGAAGTTCATCCTCGCGTGCCTTTTCCGCGACTACTACGTCGCTAGACGACTGTCCAGGTTTCAGGAACTTCGTGTACTTGACCTTTCCATCGAATTCACCGACAACTCCACATTCGTCGAATAGAAAATCGACTCGCGCGATGAACATGCCGTCGGGGCTGTACAGGTTCATCTGAAGTGCTGGTCCGGTGAAACCAAGGAATTTTAGGTGTACGCGGCTGCGAGATTCGCCGATGCTTTCACTCGAATCCATGCAAAAGCCCAGCGCGCGAAAGGCCTTGACGATGCTTCGTCGGCCACTTCGGTTCAGCGCCTGGGTAACGCCGTCGACCGTGGCGGTTCCTTTGGACAGTGCAGCGTCACCGACACAAACGGCAGCCTCGAAGGACATCGACTTGCACAGATCGGCGATCGTGCGGTCTGGTGAAGTTACATTCATTCCGTGGAGTTCGACGACATCGTCCGAGCTCAGCGGTGCGGGGTGCACATGACGGGTTTGGGAGGTGCGGCCTCCGCTCGTGCGATCGACGGTGAAGTGCACCCGTTGCAGATTCGGAGACCATAAGGGAAGACCATGCACAAGCGCGGCCGATTCGTGGCTCACAACCAGACTGCTTCTCGCCGATGCAGCATGGGCGCGTACCCGAAGAATATGGCGTTCGGCGACGCCTAGCGAGCTGAGGTCCGCGGTCGGTACGAATGCGCCCCGGTGGATACGCTCGAGAGTCCCGCTGTTCGTGGCTACGCGGATATCGCCGTCGGTCGTACCGGAACGAATCAGATTACTGCGCAACAGTAATGGGTCCTTGTCGGAGTGCATACCCATGATGTTGGACGGTTGAGGGGCTGAGCGATAGATGTGGATAACCAGCCTGTGGATAAACGAATTTCGTGTACTGTACGCGAATTTCCCTGGGACCAGTAGCGCAGGTTCCAGCTGTCGGCGCGCTCTGCAGAGTGAGTGGGCGACTGGAGGGTGCGCGGTTGAGATGGTTGACGCTGGAAGGTGCGCGGTTGGGTGCAGGTACGCCGTGCTCGGGTGAGCAGCGGGCCACGATGCAGGGAGTTATCACAGCGGCCGATAGCGACGTGAGTCCTACCTCACATAGCCCGCTTGACTGAGGTGGTTACGATCCCTGCGTGGCCAAGCTCAAGGTAACCGTCAATGTCCCCATCGACCCAGCAGAGGCATGGACGCATGCGTCCGACCTCGCCAATTACGATAAGTGGTTGTCCATCCACGAGGGCTGGCGCTCTGACCTGCCCGAACAGCTCGCCGTCGGTACCACCCTCGAGTCGGTGGCGAGTGTGAAGGGAATGCGTAACCGCATCAAGTGGACCATCGAGAAATACGACCCGCCCATGAAGCTGAAGCTCGACGGCAAGGGTAAGGGTGGCGTCAAGATCGGCCTGATCCTGAGCGTTGCAGAGGGAAAGAAGGGTGGTTCGGACCTGACGCTCGATGTCGAGCTCGGTGGCGCGCCACTGTTCGGTCCGATCGGATCCGGCGTCGCCCGTGCTCTGAAGGGCGACATCGAGAAGTCGATGACTACCTTCGAATCCCTGTACGCGTAAGCAGGCCAGACCCCAGCTACGCACTTCGCTGGATGCGGCCCGCGTTACGCTTTTGCGCAACCGCACAGCGAGAGTCTGTTCGACCTAGGCCTCTCGCTCACTACGGAGAGGTTCAGCAATGCCCGGAAGACACAGCGCGCCAGCAAGACACAGCGTGCCGAACACGCCGTCGAGCTCGACAGGATTGGCGAAATACGGCGTCATTGCCGTCGTTCTAGTCATCGTCGTCGCAGGTGGTGTCTACGCCGCGCAGAAGGCGTTCGGCGCAGGATGCTCGGATTTGGTCTCGTACAGCGTTGCCGCCGACCCGGCGATAGCCGATGTGGTGAAGCAGGTCGTCGACCACTCGTCCGCCGAAGATCTCGAATGCGCGAACCTCGAGGTCACCGCCACCGACTCGAGCTCAGTCTCCGCCGCTGTATCCATGGGCGGCGACGTACCGTCGTTGTGGATTCCCGACTCCGCTCTCTGGGTCGGCAAAACAGTGCGCGCGACGGGTTCGCTCGTGGATCTCGCAAGCCAATCGGTTGCCAGCTCTCCTGCGGTCATCGCCGCACGTAAGGACGAGGTGCCGTTCTTCGATTCCTGGCTCACGGCTTTGCAGCTCAAAGGACTTCGGATCGGAAATCCGTTGTCCAATACCATCTCCGACGCTGCGATTCTCGGGGCGCTCGCTGAGGCGGGAACCGATACCGATGCCGTCGACTCTGTGTCCGCGGCCCTCGTTCCCATTGCGCAGGCCCAGGCGGCGACCCGTGGTGAGGCGGACCCGGTGGTGCGTCTCGACGAGATGACCACCGACGGCGGGGTCTCGGTCGTATCGGAGCAGACTCTCGTCGAGTATCAGAAGTCAGCAGATACAGAACTGAGCCCGACGGCTCCGCCCACCGGCAGCTTCTTCCTCAACTTCCCGCTGGCCGTCACCGAACCTGCCGGAGATCGACACGAGAGCGCGAAGGGCGTCGGACTGGCCCTTGCCGAGGCCTTGTCGTCGCAGTTCGCGCTTTCCGCCCTGTCGGATGCAGGTTTCCGCGCCCCTGACAACGCACCACTGAGTGAGGGCCGAGGAATCGGCGATCTCACGCCGCTCACGATCGCCGACCAGCAGACGGCCGAGGCCACGCTGCGTCGCTATCAGGTGTTGGCGCTACCGTCACGGACGCTCGTGATGGAGGACGTGTCCGGTTCGATGGGCTACAGCGCAGGCGCGGACACTCGCATCGGTCTGACCGTGCAAGCGAGCAATGCTGGGAACAAGCTGTTCCCCGACAACGCGGCGATGGGGCTGTGGGCATTTTCGATCGGACTGGGCGGCGGGAGCCAGGATTACCGGGAACTCGTGCCCATCCGCCGGCTCGACGAGGACGTGAACGGGTCCTCGCAACGAAACTTGCTCGTGCAGCAGACGGGGACACTCCCGGGGCTCGTCGGCGGCGGCACCGGTCTGTACGACACTGCCCTGGCAGCATTCCGTGAGGTCAAAGAGGGATACGACCCTGACTACATCAACAGCGTCATCATCCTGACCGATGGTTCCAACGAGGACCCGGGCAGTGTCTCGCTCGACGAGTTGCTCTCGACTTTGCGATCGGAGCAGGACTCGTCGAAGCCCGTCATCATCGTGACGATCGGAATCACCGACGACGCCGACGCGGGTGTTCTTCAGCAAATCTCGGCCGCCACCGGCGGAACAAGCTTTTTGGCCAGAAATCCTGCCGAAATCCCCAATGTGTTTGTGAATGCTCTCAAGAGCCGCGCGGGACGCTGATCAATCCGCTATTTTTGGGATTGCCGTGTGCTCGGAGCAGTTTTTCGTGCATGATGCTTCTTTTGCATCGAAAACTGATCGGTTGGGGGAGTTCGGGAAATGTCGGGGCGTCACGTAACAGGTACTCGCAGAAATCCCGCCTATTTGTGGGGCGTGATTGTGGTGGTGGCTGTCGTAGTGGTGGTGGG
The DNA here is from genome assembly GCF_030063335.1 of Rhodococcus sp. G-MC3. Lineage (GTDB taxonomy): Bacteria > Actinomycetota > Actinomycetes > Mycobacteriales > Mycobacteriaceae > Rhodococcoides. The sequence goes on from NZ_JASISW010000008.1 coordinate 101,909, forward strand.
AGGCTACTTCGGAGTCCAGGCGGTCCGCGCGAGCGGCAGCGGCTGCGACACCGTCGACCAGGTCTCGCTGGCAGTGGATCCGACGCTTGCGCCCGTGGTGACCGACGTCTTGGCGCACACCGACGTCATCGCTCGTGGGTGTACCGACTTCGAGGTGCGGGCGGAAGAACCGACCGACACGGCAACAGAATTGGCAGGATCCAGCGAGAACCGTCCTGACCTCTGGATTCCGGACTCGACGCTGTGGCTGCTCAAGACGCTTCGGTCGACCGGAGCGCTTCCCGAGGTCACCAAATCGTCTGTGGCGAACACGATGCCGGTTGTGGTTTCCCGCAAAAGCGAAGCTCGTCCCGTCGACACCTGGCTCCAGGTGCTGCAGGCTCAGGGCCAGCGAATCGGCGATCCGCTCGTCAGTAGCGCGGCGCTCGCGTCGATTCTCGGTGCGCTCGCCGAGTCGGAGGTTGCCATCTCGGACGCGAAAGCAGTGTCGGCAGCGTTGGTGCCGCAGGCTCAGGATTTCGGACGCATCGCCGATCTGCCGCACGACACCTCAGACCTGGTAAAACAGGTGGCTACCGATGGTGGAACCAGCGTCGCGACCGAGCAAAGCGTGGTCACGTACAACGCTGCCCATCTGGACGCTCCGCTGGGTGCTGTCGTTCCGCCGACCGGCAGCTACTTTCTGAACTATCCGCTCGCGGTCACTGTCGCGGCGGGTCCCGAATACGACAGCGTCAAGTCGGCGGGCACAGCACTGTCGTCGGTGCTCTCGACTCAGACGGCAACGGATGCGTTCAGCGCGGCTGGTTTCCGGCAGTCCAGCGGTATCCCATTGCCGGACAACCGCGGTGTCGGATCGGTCGCATCCCTCGAACTCAAGAACCCGCTCGCCATCGAGTCGACACTCCGAGACTGGTCGGTACTGGCATTGCCGCTACGCACCATCGTGGTAGAGGACGTGTCGGGTTCGATGGCCGCGAAGTCCGGCGACTCCACTCGGATCGCACTGACCGTCGACGCCAGTGTCGGTGGCAGCGCGTTGTTCAGCGATCAGACCGAGATGGGGGTGTGGGCCTTCTCCATCGGGCTCGGCGGTGGCGGCCAGGACTACCGCGAACTGGTTCCTCTCGGACCCGTGACGAACATTGTCAACGGTCAACCGCAGCGCGAGGCGATCCTCTCGGCGATCCGTGGGCTCCCGGCGCTGGTCGGCGGCGGAACCGGCTTGTACGACACGACCCTGGCGGCCTTCCGTACGGTCAAAGAAAACTATGACCCCAACTTTGTCAACAGCGTCATCATCCTTACCGACGGTGCCAACGACGACGCAGGCAGCCCATCACTCGATCAGCTCATCGATACGCTCCAGCGGGAGCAAGATCCAGTCCGGCCAGTCGTGATCGTCACGGTAGGCATCACCACCGACGCGGATCCGGTTGCACTGCAACGTATTTCTGCGGCCACCGGCGGCACCAGCTACGTCGCCGAAGACCCTCGCGATATCCCCGACGTGTTCGTCAAGGCTCTCAACAGCCGCACTCAACGGATCGGCGGGCAATAGTCCGACATCGATGAAACGGCCGTCTCATCAGATGAACGTCAGTGTGACGGCAGCCGCGCAGCAGAGAAGAACAATCGCAATGGCCACGGCATCTGCTGTATGCGGCCTGCTCGGATGGGCAGTGATCTGGCCGGTCCCACCGCGTGCGGTGATGGCTTCGCCCATCTCGGTGGCCCGCCGGATAGCGATCGACATCGTCGCGGTGATCAGGTCGACGATCGAATTGTCTGCGGCGCTGTTCAGTACAGATTTCGGTCGCAGTTTTCTGGCCGCGATCATGGTGTGCATCTCTTCGATCAACAGGGGGAGTGAACGCAGGCAGAGTGCAACGGTGGCGGCCCACTCGTCGACGGGCACTCTCAGCTTTTTCAGTGGTCGACCGAGGACGGCAACGGCAGGTGCGATGTCGCTCATCGACGTGGTCCAGCCGATCATCATCGAGGCTCCGAGGAGTACGAAGGCAAAGATGGCCGCACGGAAGAACACCAACACAGCCGAGAACCCGATCGGCAGATTGATGAGGGCACCGACCGCGAACAGGCCCCAGATCCATATCGGCGGGCGGGGAATAGCAGTCGGCGGAACGCGTCCGATTACTGCCGTCACGACGAGCAGTCCCACGATCAGGCCGATGGCAGGCCATGACGGGGCGACGACCAGCGTGACGCTGATCAGAAACACCGCAATCAGCTTCGTTCCCGCCCACAGTCGATGGATCGGCGACGATCCTGGCACCTGGCGTAATACAACGGTGGTCACGATGCCACTCCTCTCGTGGACATCTCCGACACGATGCGGCCGGCGTCGAGCGTGATCGTGCGGTCGCAGACACGGTCCATGCTATCGACGTCGTGCGAGATCACCACGATGGCGATGCCCTGACCGCGTAGCGCGCTGAGTACATCGATGATTTCCGTCCGGCCGGGCGGGTCGAGGCCGGCCAGTGGTTCGTCGAGGACGAGTATCCGCGGTGAGTTGACCACCAGGCCTGCGATGACGACCCGTCGCATCTGGCCGCCGCTGAGTGAGTCGATCTCGCGTCCTGCTAGCTGTCGATCGAGTCCGACGGAGTCCATCGCTCTCGATACCTTGGCGGAACCGATCTCGGGTCCACCTGCGGCTTCGATGTCCTCGGCCACCGTGCGGCGTTGGAGTTGGAGGCGTGAGTGCTGGAAAGCCAAGCCGACCGCTCCGACGTTGGCGTTGACATCGTCGCCGTCGAAAAGTGCCGTTCCTGCCGTCGGCTTCGTCAGACCGGCGAGTATCCATGCGAGAGTAGACTTTCCGGATCCGTTGCCGCCGAGTATCAGGACCCCGTCGCCTTTGGTGATCGTCAGGTCGATACCGTCGAGCGCCTTCTGCGACCACGGAGTTCGCCGGTTGTAGGTGTGGGCGACTGCGCGCAGTTGCATGAGGGTGGGGCCAGTTCGATACGAGAAATCGGATTCGAACGAGTGGGAACGCATCCACTCGGGGACGTGGGCGACCTGGAAGCCGTCGTGCAGATGAATCACGCGGTCGGCAGCGGCCGTCTCCAACTCTTGGTGGGTGACGAGGACGACGGACATCGGGTGCCGTTTGGGGAGCGCGGCGAGCAGCGAAACCAGGCTTGCTCTGCCTTCGGCGTCGATCATGGCGGTGGCCTCGTCGGCGATGAGGAGAGCGGGGCGACGAGCAAGAGCGGACGCGACTGCGAGTCTCTGCAGTTCACCGCCGGACAGCGACGAAGTGTCGCGGGCGCTCATCCCGTCCAAACCGACTTCGGCGAGGAGCGCATCCACATCGATGTCGAATCCGGAGGGGAGACCCCATACGACGTCATCGGCGACGCGGCTGCCGAGGACTTGACTTTCGGGGCGCTGCAACACTATGGCGGTACCGTTCACCGCGCCGAGTCCGGCAATGCCAGGGCGTTCGACAGTCCCCGAGGTGGGTGAGCTGCCGGCCAGTATCCGGGCGAGGGTGGACTTTCCGGAACCGTTGTGGCCCACGACCGCAACGAATTCACCAAAGTCCAGGGTGAGGTCGATGCCGTCGAGCGCAGCGGTGCGCGAATCGGGATAGCGGAATCCGACGCCGGTGAGCCGCACCGGTAGTGGCGCGACCTCGCCGTCGCCACCGGTGGGGAGGCGGTCGACGACGGGAATCGTGGCGAGCCGGTCCAGGACAGCGCCGAGAATCAGCCAGGTGAAGAACGCGCCGAGGACGATGCTGAATGTGGTGGTGCCCAAAATCCACCACCACCAATTGTCCAGCACCGTACCCACAGTCGACCTGAGAAAGTCAGCTGCCGAAACCAGAAAATTTGCCCGCGACATGAGCCGCGCAATCCCCTCGATCGTGTTCTCGATAGTGCGCAAGAACAATTCGCGCAGGGGCGTGAGAAGAAATAGAACTCCGACGGTGAACAGCCCGATCAACGGCCCGGCTACGGAAGCTACGGCGAGTACCGACAGCAGCCCCTGCTTCTTTCGTTTTGCCCGCCCGACGATGCCGCCGAGCAAGGCCGCGGTTGCGACGGTGAATGCGGTGGTCGTGCCTGCCGCAACGAACGCGACGAGGACCCCTGCCGCTGTTGCCGCGACGAGCGCCCGTGTGCGGTGACGCTGGGCGACGACGGCCATCGGAACCGCTGCGACGATCTGCAGTGCGGTAGCCAGGGGAATCACCATCGCGACAACGGACAGCGCGACGGCGAAGCTGCTCATCACGGCCGCCGTCGCGAGTTCGGCGGGCGTGAGTGCCGATGACGTGCGAGGGGAGGATGAGATGCGGGGGTCGGTGGGGCTGTCGGTCACCTGACCAGTCTGCCAGGACGCAACTTAGACTCACGCCAACTGTAATCGGAGAGGCACACCTGACGTGATCACTGTGGACGAAGAGAGCTGGGACACCCCGGTCGGTGCACAACTTCGTGCAGCTCAGCGGGCCGAACTCGATGCTCGCTACGGCAACAGCAACCACGAGCCGGGAACTGCTCCGTCGGCCGACGACATTGTGGTGTTCGTTGTCGCGCGTGACGAAAACGCTGCGGGCATCGGGTGTGGTGCGCTCCGCCTTCTCGGCGACGACGAAGCGGAAATAAAGCGGATGTACGTGATCCCGGCCGAGCGGGGCCGCGGCGCGTCCGTTGCAATACTTCGCAGGCTCGAAGTCGGTGCCCGTGGACTCGGCATCCGCGTTCTGAAGCTGGAAACCGGCTCGGGTCAACCTGATGCGGTGAGATTCTACGAACGCGAGGGCTATTCGAAGATCGATCCATTCGGTCCGTATGTGGATGAGCCGACGTCGCTCTGTTACGCACGCACTCTGTAACTCACTCCGTAGTCACAAGAAAGCCGACAGCCCGATGGGGCTGCCGGCTTTCTTGTTCATGGAAGTGCGGGCTGTGACTAGCGGCTCCGCTGGCTCGCTGCCGGTCCGGCGGGACGACGGCTGCGGCCACTGCCACTACGTGCTGCGCCTGCGCTACCGGCTGCGGGCCGCTGACGGCCCGAGCCTGCTGCGTGCTGGCGGCCGTCGCTGGAGGCTCCGCTGCTGGAACCTCCGTTGCCGGCGTTGCCGCGGGATGCTCCACCGCTGCGAGCTCCGCCATTGCGATTACGGGGATTGCCGTTGCGCGGCGCGCCCTGACGCTGCGGCTGAGGTGCGGCCTTCGCTGTCGGCTCGACGTAGCGTGCCTGCTCACCGACGAGCTCTGATACCTGCGGCGAATCTGCGGTGACGCGAACCGGCGTCACCTTGATGTCGGCCTTGCGCAGCAACATCGCGGTGTCTTTGCGCTGCTCGGGCAGAACGACGGTGACGACGTCTCCGGCGCTTCCCGCGCGAGCGGTACGGCCGGAACGGTGCAGGTACGCCTTGTGCTCGGCAGGCGGATCGACGTGGACGACCAGTTGAACGTCGTCGACGTGGACGCCGCGGGCTGCGACGTCGGTGGCGACGAGAACGCGAGCTTCACCCGAGGAGAATGCCGCGAGGTTGCGGTCACGGGCAGCCTGCGAGAGGTTGCCGTGCAAGTCGACCGACGGAATTCCTGCTTCGGTGAGCTGCTTGGCCAACTTGCGTGCCTGGTGCTTGGTGCGCATGAACAGGATCCGGCGACCGGTTCCCGATGCGAGCTGCTGAACGAGCTTCTTCTTGGCTTCGACGCCGTCGACCTCGAAGACACTGTGAGTCATGGCTTCGACGTGCGAGGTGGCCTCGTCGACCGAGTGCGTGACCTGGTCGGTGAGGAATCGCTTGACGAGCTTGTCGACGCCGTTGTCCAGAGTTGCGGAGAACAGCAGACGCTGGCCCTTCTGCGGCGTCGCAGTGAGGAGACGCGTGACGACGGGCAGGAAGCCGAGGTCGGCCATGTGGTCGGCCTCGTCCAACACGGTGATCTGGACGGCGTCGAGGGACACGTGGCGCTGCTTCATCAGGTCTTCGAGCCGACCGGGGCAGGCAACGACGATGTCGACGCCTCCGTTGAGGGCCGAGACCTGACGGTTCTGAGAGATACCACCGAAGATGGTGGTGACCTTCAGCGAGTAAGCGGCTGCCAGTGGTTCGATGGCGACAGCGATCTGGGTGGCGAGCTCGCGGGTCGGGGCGAGAATCAGTCCGCGCGGGCGACCGGGCTTGCGATTGCCGGGGAGCTGTCCGGCGAGACGGGCAACCATGGGGATGGCGAAGGCAAGGGTCTTGCCGCTTCCGGTCTTCCCGCGTCCGAGCACGTCGCGTCCTGCGAGCGTGTCGGGAAGGGTGTCGGCCTGGATGGGGAACGGTTCGGTCTTGCCTTGTGCGGAAAGAACCTCGGCGAGCGCATGCGGCACGCCGAGTGAAGAAAAGGTACTCATGGAGTGGGGTGTGCCTTTCGGGCAGTGTGCACCCGCAAGCGATCCACCGAAGATTAAGGTGATCGCCCGAGAATGCAAGGTGGCGAGACTGCCGGTGGGCAGTTTCGATCGCCGTAAGAAAAGCCTGTGCAGGGTGCACATGGACTACGCGGCCGGAGCCGGGCGGAAGTAGAAGCATTCCACGACGTCTGGCGTGCAGCTACGCGCGCCATCAGCGAGTGTAACCGGTGATGGCCGCGAATCATTCCTGGAGTGATGCATCAGGCACTCACGCTGCACTCAGTTCGATGACCAGGTCGTTCTCGAGGAACGAGCAGTAGTGACTCAACACCGGAGCTGCTGGTGCCTCTGAGGTGTACCGATGGCCGGTAGGGGTGTGGATGTCGTAGATGTGAATGGTGCCGCGAGTATGGCCTGGCTTGGGTCCGCTCCACCAGCCGTCGCCTTCTTTGGCCAGATTGCAGGCCGCGCAGAGTCCGGCGCCGTTATCCGCGCTCGTCGAGCCTCCCGTAGCGTGCGGCTTGATGTGGTCGTGGTGGCGGATCGGCGCATCGCACCACGGTGTTCGGCATAGTCGGTCCCTCAGGTCGATCAATGTCGCCAATGCCTTGGGGAACGTTCTCGCAGTGGACTCCATTGCCGTCAATGCTCCTGTCGTTGGATTCGCATACAGCTTCCGGAGTGTCACTCGTTGCTCGCTGGACAGGGCTGTGCCGATGAAGTGACGTGCGATGTCCGACGGTATGTCGCCGTAGCCCTCGATGTAGCCGGATTTCGTGTCGCGTGTGACGAGCGCGGTGTCGGGGATGATCACGTTGACGGTCATCGGTGCGCCCGTTGCTGCCGCTCCCGCGCCCGTGATGCGCTCGTAGGCCAGGTCGGCCATGATCTGGTCGCGGTTGCGAGTTTGCCCGCCCGCGTTGATGATCGAGTCCGCATCGCGGCCAAGGGTTGCCCACATGCAGATCGCCCGATCCGTGGACGTGAGTGTGGTGAACGTGCACATGAAGTCGGGTTGAGGGCGAGTGCTGGTGCGCCTGCCCTTGTACGACTTCTCGAATCGCTTCACCACCGAGCTGGGATCCAGTTCTGCTGCAGCGGCTCGCGCTCGGCCGGCAACGGACTTGTCGCCGAGCCCTTTGAGGATGGCCGGGTTGCTGCAGAGCTGCTTGTCGATGGTGAGCCTGTCTTCGACTGTGAGGCAGGCGGTTTCCCTGGCGATCACTGTTGCTCGCCACTCGTTAAGGTCGCCGGCCAGCAGTCGCGCGTGAGTGTGGGGCATCTCGTGAACGAGGGCACGAGCAAGTCCGAGTTGCTTCCCGCCCTTGTTGTGAGATTCCCGGCGTGCAAGGCCGATCTGGGAAGCAATTCCTTTGTCCCATTGCGACTTCGGCTTGCCTCGTTGCTTTCGGTCTTCGCGAATTGCTGCGGCCACTGCGTCGGTGACGTGCGCCTGTACTGCGGCGGCGGCACACTTCACGGTTTCCAGGGCTGAGATCAAATCGATTCCCGAAGGCGCATCCGACAACCCCTCGGCCGCCTGTAGCCGCACCACGAACTCCATTACTTCGGAAGCTTCCATGAGATCCCCCAACCTCTCGAACGTACGTTCGAGTCTAGCGAACATGAAGCGCCGCTGCAATACTCGGAAAAGAATTCGAAGAATGAGGAGCGCATCCAGTCATCGTCATCGCCGAATGGCTTCAGTTGTCGAAACCGCTGCGCGTCAGCGGGAGCCGGGTGCCCGGCTGTGCGGATGAAGTGTCGCGTCGAGAAGCCATCGCTTCGGCCGGTCCGTCCGAAGGTCGACCCCCCGTGCACACCAACCACGAGCGCCTGCCAGCAGGACCTTATTGCTCCAGCCGCCATCGAATTTTTGACCAGAGCCATCGGCGGAGCCGTTCGAGTTGGTGTCCCTCGCACACTTGACCGAATCTTGAAGCGGGTAGCCCCACTGGCCGCGTTCCCAGTCCTGCGCAGCCCAAGCGGTTCTCATCAATGCAACGACTTTGATCGCGCCGCGTGTATTCGACCAGTAGATCGAGTTTCCCAAGTCGTTCTGATCTCGTTTGAATGGCTGCCACCGCCCGTTTCCTGCGGCACCCAACTCTCCGTTGGTGGCGTTGCACCCTGAGCTGCTGCGCCTGATTCCCGGTCCTCACGAGGGTCTCGTACATTTCGCGAAGCGCACTATCCGGCACGGCTCGAATCTCGTCCTCGGCGCGGGATCGACTTCCCATACCCCGACCTTTCAGTTCATACCCCGGTTGTGGCCAGGTGAACGTATCGCTCGACCAGAAAAAATGCACCGGTCGGTATGGATGTTGGGTAACGAGTGCGCACCGATGCCGGGGGTGTTCGGTGAACTGACTTGTACTGGGTGCGTCCACGCCGTGGCGGTAGATGCACACGAAGCTTGGGATTCGGCGTGCCGTGCGCTCCATTGGTTTCCAGGCTGAGTTATGTCACAGAGTCGCTGTGGTGAATTCCATTAGGCAAGTTCTCGCGCGAATTACGGCCTCACTCAACGGATCCACTATGGCACCTTCACGGGGCCAGAGGGTGAACGATTGCGCTTCTCCGTTGATCGAGATGATGGATTCTGCGGCTCCGTCGACCGGAATCTGCACGGACACCGTCCCACCTTCTGGATCGGGGCTATTCGTACCCACTTCCCAAACACCCTCGTGCGTCGACCCGTCCATAGTGGAGAACTGCATGGCGACCGCGTAATAGTGCTCGTACGCTTTCGCCTCGCCTTGCAACGCCACCTCTTCTGCTACCGACATCAAGTATTGAAGTGGGCCAGCCGATGGCCGACTGACAATCAGCTCGTTCAGACTCGGAGCGACCAGAGAGCATTCAATGCCGTCGTCTTTGCCCGGCCTGACGACGAGCGTGACGATCAGCGCCGTCGCCGCAACAGCGATCACGATCGCGATCGGCCACAGTCGGGTAGTTCGCGTTCTATCCATAGTGCGTGATTTCCTGATACGTCATACATGTTCAGCGGCGGTTGCCGTATTCGGACCGAAGCCCCCGAAGGATATCCCGGCATCGAATCGCCGCGACCGATATCGCTACGAGACGGCTCGCCGTGCGAAACCTCCCCGACCGGCGACGGGGTTTGAGTGAGACCTTGGATTTCGAGAGGGTAGGTACATCAGGATGGATACGGCCATCGCGTAATCAGCGTGCGACGGCGTAGAGGGCTCACCGGACCACCCGCTGGGAGTAACGGAGCCGATCGCCATCCAAAGGATCAGCAAGAGATGACTAGGGAGACGCTGTGTAGCGCGGTCGTCCACCACGTGGTGGTTCAGGGTTTTCGCAACCTGAATGCCGTGCTCCGTGCGAGAGGCGAGGGCGTCCCCCCTTTATGGCGTGCGCATGGTGCGAAACTTGCCCATTCGAATCTTAGGATTTCTTCACATTGCGGCCGCCTAGTGGACACAGCCCATTCAGGCTCCGTATAGGTCAAGGCACCGTTGGAGCAAGGTGAGAAGCCAACCGTCAGGGCAAACAGGTTCAGCGACAACAATTTCACCTCGTATCCGGTACGTTTGGTGGCCATGGCAACCGTTCCGGTGCTCGGCAGCACTATGTACTACTCAGAAGTTGGACGAGGCGATCCCGTGGTGTTTATTCATGGAAACCCGACGTCGTCTTACCTGTGGCGGAACATAACTGGAGTCGTGGCCGGAGCCGGGTACCGATGCATCGCAGTAGATTTGATAGGGATGGGCCGATCGGGACAGTCACAAAGCGGCTACCGTCTCAAAGACCATATTGACCATGTTCGGAATTTCTTGGAGGCGCTTGACCTGCGCAGCGTGACTCTGGTTGGTCATGACTGGGGTGCTGTGATCGCGCTAGGGCGTGTCTCCTAGATGTGAGTGTGGTTGTGCTCGAGAATGTTTCTCGTGTCGAGATTGCAGATGTTCACCGATGAGCAGTGGGGTCTGATCGAACCGTTGTTGCCCTCGTCCGATGGTCTTCAGGGTCGCGCGTTCCGGAACAATCGGCTGGTGGTCGAGGGGATCGCGTACCGATATCGGGCAGGGGTGGCATGGCGTGATCTGCCCGCAGAATTCGGTCCGTGGCAGACGGTGTGGAAACGTCACCGCCGTTATGCCGGTGACGGGACATGGGATCGGGTGCTCGCAGCGTTGTTGAGCGCCGCCGATGCCCGTGGCAGGGTGGATTGGCAGGTGTCGGTAGATTCGACGATCAATCGAGCGCATCAGCACGGTACGAACCTCGCTCGTTCCACAGGGGGATCTGTCGAATTACATAAATCTGTTTGCCGAGCCCGATGATCACGGTATCGGCCGCTCTCGCGGTGGGTTGAGCACCAAAATTCATCACCTCACCGATGGGAACGGTTTGCCGTTGGTGGTTCTTGTCGGTGCCGGGCAAGCGGGTGACAGTCCGATGTTTCCGATCTTGCTCTCGCACTTGCGGATCGAGCGCGAGGGATCGGTGCCGACGCGTACTCGTCCGGACGCGGTGCTCGGTGACAAGGCGTATTCCTCGCGTGCAATTCGTGCACTGTTGCGGTCGCGGCGGATCGAGGCGGTGATCTCGGAGCCACGAGATCAGCAGGGCCACCGGAGTAATCGGGGCAGCGGTGGTGGTCGGCCTCCGAAGTTCGATGCGCAGAAATACAAAGGCCGCAATGTAGTCGAACGTTCCTTCAATGCCGTCAAACAGTGGCGAGGACTTGCCACCCGGTACGACAAACTGGCGTTGACGTATCGGGCGGGTGCGCTCCTACATGCGGTCTTCCTGTGGTCGCGCCACATAACCCTTTAGGAGACACGCCCTAGCCCTTGCGCGCCGCCGTGCTGACTGGGTTCATAGTGTTGCCATAATGGAAGGTCACATTCAACCCATAGAGTCTTGGACTGACTTCGACGACGACGAGCGTGAACTGTTTTCGACCCTACGTGACACCGAAGAGGGCGAACGTCTCATATTAGACGAGAACTTCTTTGTTGAAACGATACTTCCCGCGGGCGTCAGTAGAAAATTTTCAATTGACGAAATGGAGGCATATCGCGAACCCTTCAAGAGCCCGCAGTCTAGATTCCCAATTTTGCAGTGGATTCGTGAAATTCCCATTGATGGCCACCCGGCGGACGTCACCGTATTAATCGTAGAGAATCAGAGTGTGCTCTTGGATCCCAACATGCCTACGCTTGTCCTGCATGGCGTTCCGGGCGCCCTTATTGGAAGCCAGGAGATCGATTGGTGCCTCGAGCAGGGCAGATCACTGAATATAGAGGACGTCGGTGAAGGCACACACTTTTTGCCGGAGGATCAGCCAGCCACTATTGGGGATGCTCTGGTGCGTTGGTTGGCCGCAGTCCGAACGTGAGGAAATGATTTCCGCGTCATAAGTGACACCGTGTCAGTGGTATCAAACGTCCTGATGCAACGTGGCACCCTCGATTTGTTCGCACCAGAATAGCATCGGGCAACTCGTTATGGGCGGCGAACCCGTGACCTCAAAGCTGCGTACCGAGGCTCGCGAGCGCTGGTCCACAGCGACTGTAGTTGCATCGATCGATCCATTCCAGACAAGCGCATCAACTCAATCGCCTATGACTATCGCTTACGTGTCAACTGAGATAGATTTTTCACTCGTGAACTATCCATATCAGTTAACGAACCGCTGAAGAATCGGTCTATGAAAATCGGGCCCGCAACCTCCGCGGCGGTGGCCGACAAGTTGTCGGACCGTGACTGGGAGATTCTTCGATCTGTCTCGTCGCATCGGTTCCTGACCACCGCCCAAAACACTCGGCTACACTTCGCCGATCACACGGACGAGTTGGCCGAGCCGTTCGAGACCTTGCTTGGTACTGACATCAGAGCCGCAGCGAGACAGCACGCTCGCTCGGAGAAGAACACTGCAGTGGGTGCCGTGGGCGTCTCGGAAGCTCGGCAGACCGGCGGAACTATTCAAAACCCTGCGCCTCGCTGCGCAGGTTTGAAAGTGACTACTTTGGTGCCCTCGGCAGGATTCGAACCTGCGACCTACCCTTTAGGAGAGGGTTGCTCTATCCCCTGAGCTACGAAGGCGCATCGTGCAGGCGCCACTATACCGGCCACCCCTTCAGTCAGCGGCAATCGCATCGACGATCGTCGACCGTGCAGCATGCAGCGCTGGCGGCGCCGATCCGAGCAGCGAGAGCAGTAACGCGACGAGGGCGTAGGCCGCGATCGTCGGCGAGAGCGTGAAGTCGATGTCGATGCCGGTGCTCGCGCCCAGGATGAGCGTGCTCAAGTACTGCAGAGCTGCCCCGATGACGATTCCGAGGACTCCGCCGACGATGCCGACCGCGAGTGCCTCGGCGAGCACCATCCTCCCCAAAGTTCCGCGGCTGCCGCCCATCGCTCGGAGCACGCCGAGTTCGCGGCGTCGTTCGAGCACGGACAGCATCAGCGTGTTCAGCAGAGCGACGGCGGCGACGAGCGCAACTATCCACTGCAGCGCGACCGCCAACGCCCCCGCCTGCGCGATCGAAGCACTCGCACCGTCGAGTGCTTCCTTGCCGGAGTAGACGTTCACTTCCGGCGGTAGCGTTCGATCCAATACTTCCTGCACCCCGCTGCCGTTCACGGAGATTTCGAGGTACGTCGCGCCCGGACGCTCGAACCACTGCTGCATCGACGGCAGCGAGAGTGCCATTGTGCCGCCTGCGGCATTCAGATAGTCCACCACCGCAAGGACTTCTACGGGCTTGGTGCCGGTGGGTGTAGGCAGATCGAGGATGCTGCCGGGCGAGACCCCCAGTGCATCGCCGAGGCTGCGTGAGACCGCGACTCCGTCTCCTCGGAGCACGGCGTCGCGAATATCGTCGGCCAGAACGGACAGCGTGACGGCGTTGCTTCCGTCGGCGACCCCTTGGATCGCGACGAGATCTCCGTCGATGGTGGCGTACGCCCACTGGCCTTCGACAATGTCGGACACTCCAGGCGTCGCGCGAACCTGCTCCAACACTTCAGGACGCAAAGTGCCCCCGGCGGGGATCGACGAGCTGGAGGTCAGTGACACGTACACGTCGGTACGGCCCATCGACGCCAGAGATGATGTCGCAGATTCGGTCAAATCGTCCAGTGCCCCCGATACGCCGACGCAGACCGCGACGGCCACCACGATTGTCATCACGGTCGCCCAAATCCGTCCTGGCGCTCGTTCGACGGTGGCCGTCGCGAGCCGGCCTGCGCCTCCCCAGCGTCTGGGAAGGGTTGCGGCACAGGAGACGATTGCGCGGGTGCCTCCGATGCAGAGGGCGACCACGGCGACCAGGAACACGGCCCCCGCGGCCAGTGCAGCTTGGCCGTCGACGGTCACTGCGAGAAGCACTGCGCCGACGACTCCGATCGATCCGACCACTGCGGCGGTAACTGTGAGCGCTCGCCTCGGACCGGAAGTGGTCTCCGCGCCGCCCACTGCCAGCGCCTCGACCGGCGAGATTCGATACACCTGTATTGCGGCGAGCGCGGAGGCCGCGACGCATGCCACCACGCACAGAACTACCGCGATGGGGATTGCGTAGACGGGCAGGACATACTCGATTCGCACATCGAACGCGTCCACCAGGAACGGCGGAAGGCTGCCGATTGCCAGGTGGCCCATGGTAATTCCGAGTGGCACCCCGATCAGCCCGGCCAGTAGCCCGATCACTGCGGCCTCGGCGAGCAGATCTCGAACGATGGTGCCCCGTTTCCCGCCGATGGACCGAAGCACGGAGATGGTCGGTCTGCGCTTGGCGATGGCCATGTTCATCACGTTGAACACCAGGAATCCGGCAACGACGAACGCGATCAGCGCGACCATGAGGGTCGAATTTCGGGTCAGGCTCATCACCGTATTGGCACGCTCGGCCCGGAAATCGGTGTCCATCACGGCCACACGCCCGTCGACGGCCGTGGTGACCGCCTCTCTCACGCCCGATCCGAGAACGAAGATCGAATCGAGCTGGCCGGGACGGTCTGTGATCGACTGGGCGGCCTGCAGCGGCGCGATCACGAAGTTACCGCCACCGATGCGGTCGGTGCCGTCCCCGGTCACGACTCCGACCGCGGTCAGTGTGCGTCCAGCGATCTCGAAAGTCTGGCCCTGCGATAACCCGGTATCGGGTCCGACGAGAACTGCGCCTGGACGGGTGAGGTCGGTGATCGACCCGGCGACCGCACTCTGCAGATCGGAATCGAGCGCGGTGATGGACGCGTCGACTCCGAGGACCATGAGAGGCCCGCGATCGGTGACCACTTCTCCGCGCAGCAGGGGTACCGCCTGCTGCACGCCCGGCACGGCGCGGATGACGTCGAGTTCGCCCGAATCGAAGCCGGAGTCGGTCGCCCCGACGACCTCGAGATCGGCATTGCCTGCAATCGATACTGCAAGTCTCTCGACCGAACCGGTCAGGGATCCGTAAGTCCCGAGCACGGCGATGAGAAGACCCGCGGCGACGGCGACGACAGCCGCGGAGACGAGTGACCTGACCCAATGTGTCCGCAGGTCCCGAAGTCCGAGAACACGAAAGCGGCTCAGCGCCGTCTTGATCACATTTCCGAACCTGACAGCACGTCGGTGTCGATACATCCGTCGAGCATCGACACGACGCGATCGGTGGTCCGGGCGGCGTCGAGGTCGTGCGTCGCCATGACGACAGCCCGCCTGTTGCCTTCGGCATGTGCGATGTCGGCCAGTATGTCGAGCACGAGGTGTGATGTCTTGGAGTCCAGGTTCCCGGTGGGTTCGTCGGCGATGATCAGTGCAGGGTCCATGACGAGAGCCCGCGCGATCGCGACGCGTTGGATCTGCCCGCCGGACAGCTGCGCCGGGCGGTGCTCGGCTCGATGAGCGAGACCGACCATGTCGAGTAGCCCGATTGCATCGGCCTTGGCCTTGGACATCGGGGTGCCGTCGAGCAGTTTGGGGACCGCGACGTTCTCCCAGGCCGACATCGTCGGGAGCAAGTTGAAGAACTGGAAGACGAAGCCGACCTCGTGTCTGCGGAAGTCCGATTGCTCGCTGTCGGTGAGGCGGGTGATGTCCACCCCGTTGAACAGAATCGTCCCGGAATTCGGGACGTCGAGGGCTCCGAGCATGTGCAACAACGTGCTCTTGCCAGCGCCGGAGGGAGCGACGAGCGATACGAACTGTCCGCCCGAAATGGTGAGGTCGACGTGGTCGAGAGCTCGAACCGGCTGCTCACCGGTGGCGTACTCCTTGACGACGTTCTCCAACTGGAGCGACAGAGCTGCCATGGAAGTATCGGGCTCCCTTCGATAAAAGAGAACCGCCCACACAAGTGTGGGCGGTTCTCGTAGCGACAGTGTCCGCCAGTGCGCCTCTCGGCAGGTGGCCGCTCGCAGCGGCAGATGTGTTGGTACCCGGGGCATGGATCGAACACTGTCGAAGTGTGTAACCCACGCTTGCGGCGAGCTATTCCCTACGCAGCTCCCTGCGATGCTTCGAGCCTACGCGCGACCAGTGCAGCCTGTAGATGCCGAATTCCCGACGGTCTGGTGGGATCGAACCCGGTGAGCTGAGCGATGCGCTTGAGTCGGTAGTCGACGGTGTTGGTGTGCAGGTGGAGTTGCCGTGCGGAGCGCTGGCGGTTCAGATCGTGAGAAATGTGAATCTCCAGCGTTTCCAGAAGCTCGGGTGACGCGTCGAGAGGCTCGAGAATCTGTCGAAGGTGACGACGGCCCGGCCCGGGGCGGGTGAGCTGGTACTCGAGGACGAGGTCGTCCATGCGGTAGAGCCCGGACGGTCGGTGTAGCTGGTGAGCGAGCGCCAGCAGCTCGTGGACCTGATCTGCGGCCGTGGGGATATCGGCGGTGGCTGCCTGCTCCGCAGTGACGGTCAGTGGCACCTCTGCTGCCGTGCTCAAGCGGTGAACGAGGGCTTCGACCCATTCCTCGTCGCGCACGCCGGGGATGAGGACGGTTCCGCCTTCGGTGCTGAGCATCGACAGGGGTGTACGTCCGCACACGATGGCCAGCTCGGCCTGAACGCGGCGAAGCTTGCGCCTGGCGGCGACAGTCCTCTGAATGGCCGGATCGTTCTCGTCGGGATGCGGCGGTACCGACATGGCGAGCACGAGGTAGCTCTCGGCGAGTTCGATGCCCGACTGACGGGCGATGGAGACTGCGTTGTGTCCGCTGAGAAGAGAAGACACCAGAGTGTGTGCTGCGGTGTGATGCTCGCTCGCGACCGCCTGCAGTTCCTCGACGTAGCTCTTCGAGGCTGCGATCGAAACTTTCTCCGAGAGCAGTACGAACATCCGTGCTGCTTCGATCAAGTCGGTGGTATCGCCTTCGCCGGCCCTCTTGGACACCAGATTCCAGCCGATCTGGATGCCCTCGTGGTAGACGGTGAGAACGGACTCGAGCGGTACACCTTCGCGTGCCCATTGGCTGGCCTTGGCCCGCAGTTCCGCCAGCTCGCTCTCGGTGGGAGCGCGACGCTCGTCGAGCATTTGCACCGCGATGCTGATGCACTTGACGGTGAACTCGGTGACGTCGCCGTGCAGCTGCTCACCTGGCAGTGAACCGCAGGGAGTGTTGGCCGCGAAGTGGCCGACCAGCAGCCTGGCCACGGCACGGAAGTCGCGAAGCGGAGCGGAAGCAGGCTGCCCTGCAACCATTATTCCGAGGCTCGTCGTGTTGTGAACGGTCACAGATCAGCCCTTCATGTAGGAACTTCAGCTCTGGAGGAAACAAAGTTACTGCTGCGTATTATTGCGCATCCGCGCACTTTTCGGTTGAAACCGGGCAGAAAACGCATGCATTTTGTACTTGCGGTTTGTTTCACACCCTCTAAGCAAACTTGATCATAGGATGTTATCAACGCGTTATCCAGCGTTTGAGCCAACGAATTTGTGAAGGCTCTCAACCGGGGTCGACCGCTGGTTGCGACATTGCCTAAACAATGTCGATGGTGTTCGCCGGAGGGGTGTCGGGGGCTTAGCGTTTTACTCAGTGCCGGACGGCGTCGACCGGCTTACAGGGGGAAATCGATTTGACGATCGACAGGGGTGGGGCCGTGAACGGAGTGCTGAATCAACTCGCGCTGTACCGAGAGCTCGAACCCGCGGTCGGCGCATCGCTCGATCGTCACCGGCTGGCGAGATCGTCATGGTCGCCGGAGGACTACGTCCGTCCGGAGTCGTACTGGGGGCACACGCGACCGATGTTGACCGAGACAGCGAAAGCCGCTCTGGTGACAACGCTGCTCACGCACAACAACACGGCGAGGTCCGACCGAGGCAACGCGCAAGCACCGTCGCGCAGTGCGTGGTCCAACTGGATGGACGAATGGACCGCGGAGAAGAACTTTCATGCGGACGCGATCCAGCGCTACCTGGTGGCGACGCGAAGCGTCGATCCGATCGCATTGGATCGAGCGAGGTTCCAGTGCATGACGATCGGCATCGACTCGTCCATGGAAGGTGACCATCTGCTGCGTTCCATCGCGCACGCCACCGTCGACGTCATGGCAACCATGGTCAGCCACCGCAACACTGCCGTCGAATGCAACGACCCGATCGCGACCGCACTGTTGGGACGCATCGTCGCAGACCAAGAGCTGCACGTCGCATTTCATCGCGACATCGCTGCTGCCGCACTCGATATCGCGCCGGCTCAGACTGTGAAGGCCATCACCGAGGTCATCATGAATTTCCAGATGCCCGGCAGTGGACTTCCTGGATTCGGGCGCAGCGCCATGCTCCTCGGCCGAGACGGAATCTACGATCTGCGTAGGCACCTGGACGAAGTGCTGCTGCCTTCCCTGCGGGACTGGCGAATTTTCGAGCGCACCGACCTCGGCGCAGGCGAGCGAAGCCGAGCGACGCTGTCGGACTTTCTCGACGATCTGGAAAAACAAGCTACCCACTTCGAGCGGGTTCGATTGCGTACCCGCGCGCACGATGCCGAGAGGCTCCGCGCGTCGTAAAATTTTCGCGCGGGTTCTCCGCGCGACACCAAATCCCCGGGGGGTCCGTGGGAAATGTCCCCTTTCCGGTTCCCGACAACGGGAGCCGGAGAGGGGATTACCATGTGTCTGCACCACTGTCTGCATCACCCGGTCGATCAGGGAGTCGTCTACTCTGATGCCGGATATCGTCCTGCAGTAGACATACGGGCTTGTTGACCGGAGGCATTCCACGTGAGTGGCAAGAACTCGATCGTCGTCGGTATCGATGGTTCGAAATCAGCTGACCTGGCCCTCGTCTGGGCAGCGTCCACCGCAGCGTCACGGGGCTTCGGGCTCACTGTCGTCACAGCGGTCGACATCCCTCATCATCTCGGCGACGAGCAGGTCGACGAGTTTCGTGCAGTCGCTCGGTCGCGTCTGGCTGCGGCGGAAGCCCTTGCGCGCGAAACCGCCCATGGCGCATCGCCCACGACGGATGGCACATCGCCCACGACGGCTGGCATCACGATCACGGCCGAAGCGCACGATGGCAAGGTGACCGATGTTCTGCTAGCCCTGTCCGAGAAGGTTTCGATGGTAGTTGTCGGTGCGAGCGGACTCGGCGAATCCGATTCGGGGCTACTGGGATCCACTTCCATCGGATTGACCGCACACGCGTCGTCACCGGTCGCAGTGGTGCGAGGCCGAAGCATCGACGGAGTTCCCCCGGTTCTCGGCCCTGTCGTCGTGGGTGTCGACGGCTCCGAGATCAACCAGGCCGCGGTCGCAGTGGCATTCGACGAGGCATCGCATCGCGGTGCGCCCTTGACCGCTGTTCATGTCTGGTCGGACGTGTCCCTGGCTCACATCTCCGGGGTGCCGAGTGAGTGGGAAGATATCGCGGCAGCCGAGGAAGCGGTGCTGGCCGAAAGCCTCGCCGGATGGCAGGAGAGGTATCCGGAGGTGGACGTGCGACGCGTAGTCGCCCAGGATCGGCCGGTTCGTGTGCTCGGCCAATTGTCCGAGCAGGCGTCGTTGATCGTCGTGGGCACTCGCGGGCGCGGTGGATTCAGGGGAATGCTGCTCGGATCGACCAGCTACGCGCTGATCAATACTGCGGACTGCCCTGTCCTGGTAGTCCGCTAGACAGCGACCGTCAGCAGGAACGCAACATCCTCGACGGCTTCCACGCTGTGACGCGCATCGGGGACGACGAGCAAATCGCCTGCCGATCCCTTCCATGACTTCTCGCCGCTGACGAGCTTGAGCTGACCGCTGATGACCAGCACGGTGGCCTCGCCGTTGAGGTCGTGAGCTCCGAGTTCGTTCCCTGCCGCGAGCGCAACGACGGTTTGACGCAGATGCCGCTGATGGCCGCCGTACACCGTCTGTGAGCTTCGGCCACTGGACGCGCCCACGGCGAGCTTGAGCTGTTGTCGGGCAAGGGCGGTGAGTGACTTCTTGTCCATGCGCCCAGTATGGCTTACCGTCGCTCTCGCGGAAGGCGGTCTGGATGAAAGTCTGTGCGAATCAGTGAGTTTGGTAAGCCTTGCCGTACTGATCCCAGCGGTAGCGGATGCCGTCTTTGCGGCTGGTCTGCCATTCACCGCAGGAGCTGACCCATCCATCGGGAATCTCGGGGGCGATGGTGTCTCCGTCGATCTCCAGATCGATATGGGTGATCTCCAGCCGGGTGGCGTACGGCATTGCGGCTCGGTAGATTTCGCCGCCTCCCATCACCCACACCGTTGGCCCGTCGACGAGTGCGAGCGCGTCCTCGATACTGCCCGCGGTCTCGGCGCCCTCGTCGCTCCACTGTGCATTACGCGTCACGACGATGTTCCGACGCCCGGGCAAGGGGCGGAAGCGTGTCGGAAGGGAATCCCACGTCCGGCGTCCCATGACGCACGGATGGCCCTGTGTGATCGCCTTGAAGTGCGCCATGTCCTCGGGGATGTGCCACGGGATTGCGTTGCCGTCGCCGATGACGCCGCCGGCGGCTTGCGCCCAGATCAGACCGATGTCGACCGGGCTCACACGGCCACCGGAGCTTTGATGGTGGGGTGGTGCTGGTAATCGAGTATCTCGATGTCCTCGTATGTGTAATCGAAGATCGAATCCCGTTGTGCCAGTTTCAGAGTGGGGTACGGGTATGGCTCGCGGCTGAGTTGTTCGGCTACCTGTTCGCGGTGGTTGTCGTAGATGTGGCAATCGCCGCCGGTCCAGATGAAATCACCGACCTCGAGCCCTGCCTGCGCGGCGACCATGTGCGTGAGGAGCGCGTAACTGGCGATGTTGAACGGAACGCCGAGGAACAGGTCCGCGCTGCGCTGATACAGCTGGCAGGACAGTTTCCCGTCGGCGACGTAGAACTGGAAGAAAGCATGGCACGGCGGAAGCGCCATCTGCGCAATCTCGCCGACGTTCCACGACGAGACGATCATGCGTCGGGAATCGGGGTTGGTACGCAGAGTCTCCAGCACCTCGGAGATCTGGTCGATGTGCTCGCCCGACGGAGTCGGCCACGATCGCCACTGCACGCCGTAGACGGGCCCGAGTTCGCCGTCCTCGGCAGCCCACTCATCCCAGATCCGGACGCCGTGTTCCTTGAGCCATCCGACATTGGAGTCGCCGCGCAGAAACCACAGCAACTCGTAGACGACCGACTTGAGGTGCACTCGCTTGGTGGTGATCAACGGAAAGCCCTTGGACAGATCGAAGCGCATCTGATGACCGAAGACACTGGTGGTGCCGGTGCCCGTGCGGTCCGATTTCGCAGTGCCGGTCTCGGACACGTGCCGGAGCAGGTCCTCGTACGGAGTAGGAACCATCACGGTTCGCAGTCTATGCACTACACCGTCGCCACCGCATAATGGGGACATGCCCGAGTTGCCCGAGGTCGAAGCGCTCGCCGGGTTCCTGCGTGAGAATGCCGTCGGTGCCGTCATCGGCCGCATCGACATCGCAGCCCTGAGCGTGCTCAAGACGTTCGATCCGCCCATCGCGGAGTTGCAAGGCCGCGACGTCACCGATGCTGCTCGATTCGGCAAGCACCTGGCGTTGCGGGCCGGTGATCTGTGGTTGATCACGCACCTCTCCCGCGGCGGCTGGCTCCGCTGGACCGACAACCCGTCAGCCTCGCCGCCGAAGCCCGGCAAGGGCCCGCTCGCGCTTCGGATCCATTTCTTCACCCCCGAGGGGCTCACGCCTGCGATCGACCTGACCGAGGCCGGCACGAAGAAACGACTCGCGGTGTGGGTGGTGCACGATCCACGGCAAGTGCCGTCGATCGCCAAACTCGGCCCCGATGCGCTCGCGCTGACCGAGACCGAGTTCGCCGAGATCCTCGGCGGCACCACGGCAAGACTCAAGACCTCGCTCGTCGACCAGTCCCTGATCGCCGGCATCGGTAATGCGTATTCCGACGAGATTCTGCACGTGGCCAAGCTGTCGCCGTTCGCATCCTCGAAGAGTCTCGATGCGCAGTCGATTTCGGTGCTCTACAGCGCTATGCGAGGCGTACTCACCGACGCCGTCTCCAGGTCCGAAGGCCAGGACGCCGCGCGATTGAAGGGAGAGAAACGGTCTGGTATGCGTGTGCACGCCAGGACCGGTCTGCCGTGCCCGGTGTGCGGAGACCCGGTACGAGAGGTCTCCTACGCCGAACGCTCGTTCCAGTACTGCGCTACATGCCAGACCGGCGGCAAGATCCTCGCCGACCGGCGGATGTCGCGTCTGCTCAAATAGCAGACGGCTTCAGGTATTCGAGGGCTCAGCTGTTCGAGGGCTCAGTTTTCTGGCTCGCGTAGCCGCGGTAGCCCTCCCATGCCTGACGACGGTCACGCCGGGGATCGCGTTGGACTCGGGTGCGGGCATCGAAGATCATGGTCTGGCGGGCATCCTCGTCGTACTTCGGCCAGTTCGGCAGAGGTGCACCGGTTCGGGCAAACTGCAGCCACTGCGACTGCACGTTCTCGGTGACGTCAGTGAACGCCTGGCGGCCGCCGGGGATCGTCATGAGTTTGCCGAAGGTCGTTTCGTTGATTCCGAACACCGCGAACAACTCGAATCCGTGGGTGGCGTCGAGGCCGAGCCATTTCATGACACGCGGCGCGAAATCGTAGCGGTAACTGTAGGTCGGGGCTCGACGCGAGTGTGATTCGGCGACCTCGAGCGAGGGCTTCCAGAACGTGAAGTCGCCGCCGATGTCGATAGCCGACGCTTCGTCGGGATAGCCGGGGTAAGCCTCGGTGACAACATCTTTCGCCGACGGGTCGGTGAGCGCGAACATCTTGTCGAGACGTTCGGGATTGGTGGGCAGCGCATCGAGGAGCTTCGGGAACAAGGTGCCTTCGCGGCTGTTGGTACCGATGATCAGGGGAACCGCGTGCGCGGAGCCGTCCTGGTACGCATCGAGAGGATTCTGGGGGAGAAAATCACCGTCGACGACGGGGCCGAACGGGTGGAGGCCGGGCGTCTCCTTCAGCACCGTGAACGCAAGTTTGGTACCGGCCCGCCCCAATTGTTCGACGTCGGCGTTGTCGAGAGCGTGTGCAGCATTGCCGCCGTCGCAGAGGAATCCGACGAACTGGCGAGCCCATTGGGTTGCATGTTCGTGCGTCGCGACGAGCCCGGGTGCCGAGCTCTCCGAGATCGCCTGCTGGAACAGCCCTTCGGCTGCGGGAGTGGCCAGCAGTGTCGTCACGGCGTTTGCGCCTGCGGATTCACCGAAGATGGTCACGTTGTTCGCGTCGCCGCCGAATCGAGCGATGTTGAGCTGAACCCATTCGAGCGCCGCGACCTGGTCGCGGAGGCCGAGGTTGGAATCGAACTGCCGGGCCGGGGTGGAGAACTGCGTCAAGTCGAGGTAACCGAGGGCGCCGAGGCGGTAATTGACCGACACGTAGATGATGCCGTCACTGTCCTGGAGGGAGCGCCGGACGAGCGAACCGCCACCGTAGAGGGGCGTAGCGGAGGTTCCGATCGTGTACGCGCCGCCGTGAATGAATACCATGACCGGGCGCGGGGTGGCACTGGGCGCCGCGGGGGCCAGGACGTTCAGCGTCAGGCAGTCCTCGCTGGCGGGTTGGTACTTGCGAAAAGAGAGCATGGTCCCGCGCTTGTGCTGAACGGATGCGTTGCCCCACTCGGTGGCGTCGCGGACACCTTTCCACGGCTCGACAGGCTGGGGTGCGCGGAGTCGAAGCGAACCCACCGGGGGCGCTGCATACGGAATGCCTCGCCACGTGATCAGGTCTCCGACGGCTTTGCCCTCTAGCACGCCGTCCACTGTGGTCACTCTGGTGTTCTCAGCCATGACTGCGAGTGTACAAACGATACTTACCGGTGGGTAGATTTCGTGGGGAGGAGACTGTGGACATGGTTTTCCACTACCGCGCCGAGATCCTTCAACTGCTGGTCTCGCCGGCGCACGCGTACTTCGGGCGAGCGAAGGATGGTCCAGCCGACGATGTGCCGACGAACTTGGTGGATCGGGTCGAGGTCGTCGCGAACAAGGGCATTCGAGGAGATCGATTTTTCGGCGTGAAGGCGCACACCGAAGCTGCGGTGACGTTCCTGGCTGCCGAGGCGTGGGATGCCGTCGGTGAAGTTCTGGGCGTCGACGTGCCCGATACCGCTGCGGCCAGGCGCAACGTCGTCGTACGTGGTCTGGAGCTCGATCCGCTGAGGGCGGTGGAATTCGAAATCGACTCGGGTGATGGTCCGGTGCGATTTCGCGGCGGTCGGCCGGCTCACCCGTGCAGCTGGATGGACCGGATGGTCGTCGACGGTGCTCGTAAGGCGCTCATCGGGCGTGGCGGATTGCGCGCTGAACCGCTGACGGACGGGATTCTCCGAGTCGGCCGGGTTGTCGTCCTGTCACCGGTAGAGCTGGATAGCTCGAAGGCTGCGTTGCCGGTGAAGCGAGCCCAACCCATCAAGTGATGCCGATCCTTGCCCATGAAGTGATTTTATGCCCATAATGTGAGCGACAGTGTGGTCCGTCACACTGAAAGCCGGCCATGGCGCCGCTCACTTCGTGGAGAGAACCTTTGATGTCCGATATGTGGATCGTGATTAACACCGTGGTCGCCGTGCTCGCGGTGGTGATCTTCATCGTCCGGTTTCATTTCAACCCCGTTGTCTCGCTGGTACTGGGGGCGGCGTACCTGGGATTGGCAACCAAGCTGGGTGTGACGACAACCGTCGACACCATCACCGGCGGCTTCGGCGAGATCATGGCCGATGTCGGGTTGCTGATCGCCTTCGGTGTCTTGATGGGCGCGGTGCTTCAAGAGATGAACGCGATCCAACGTCTCGTCGGAACACTCCTGAAGACATTCGGCGCCAAACGGTTGCCCTATGCGCTTTCCTTGACCATCGCTACCTTGCTCCAGTCGATCTTCCTTGACGTATTGCTCGTCATCTCCGCGCCCCTGGCCCGCAATCTCGCACCGAAGATCGGCAAGCTGGGTACGGCAAGGATGGCTACCGCGCTGGCAATCGGCCTCGAGTGCGGCATCGTCTTCATGGTCCCCGGCGTCGCCGCGCTTGCGCTGGCAGGACTGCTCGGCGTGCCGCTGGGAAAGATGATGATCTACGGCCTGATTCTGATCGTTCCTGTCGTCGTCATCTCGATCGCAATCATGAGCTTCGTGTTCCGGCGCGGCTGGTGGAGTGAGGACAAGGACGAGCAAGCAACTCCCCAACTGGGTCATCCCGCAGGCTCCACTCCAGGCATGGCAGAACTCGAGCAGGTCGACGAGCCAGCCGGCGGCGGCGTCGTACAGAAGGTCCGTACCGAAAAGGAGACGAGCCTCGTCGTACTCCTGTCTCCGCTTCTGCTGGCGCTTCTACTGATCGCAACCGGGGCGGTCCTCGAAGTTGCCGAGATCTCGATTCGCGTAGTCGAATTCATTGCCAGCCCGGTGATCGCGCTGCTGATCGGCCTGATCGGCACCTGTCTGATCGCGCGCTACAACGTTGGTCAGAAGCGCGTCGAGACGGCACTCGGACGTGGCTTCGCCGAGAGCGGTCAAATCTTGATACTCACCGGCGTCGGCGGATCGCTCGCCGCAATGATCAAGGAAGCCGGTCTCGGCGAAATCCTCGGTCAGTATTTCACCGCAAGTTCCGCGGCACCCCTGCTGATGGTGTGGGTCATCGCCGCGGCACTGCATATCGCCGTGGGATCGGTGACCATCTCCGCGATCACCTCCGCAGGCATCCTTGCTCCGGTGGCACCGCTCATCGGTCTCGACCCTGTGTTCATCGCGCTGGCCGCGGGTGCAGGTTCGCTGTTCGCGGTCCATGTCACCAGCAATACGTTCTGGCTTCTGCAGTCGTTGATGGGACAGAGCACGAGGGGCACACTCAAGACGTGCTCGGTCGGCGTCTCCGTTGCTTCCGTCGTCGCGATCCTCTTGATCATGCCCATGAGTTTCGTACTGTGAGTTTTGAAAGGGAATCAATGTCTTTACCGCTGAGCGGAGTTCGGGTACTCGAACTCGGCAATTACATCGCCGCGCCGACGGCCGCGCGCATGCTCGCGGACTTCGGAGCCGAGGTGATCAAGGTCGAACGGCCGGGTACCGGCGACGAACTGCGCAACTGGCGGCTCTACTCGGGTACTACGTCGATGCTCTACCGGACGATAAACCGAAACAAGAAGTCGATAGTGCTCGACCTGCGAACCGAACAGGGGCGCCAGGACGTCATCGATATTGCCGCGCAGTGCGACATCGTGCTCGAGAACTTCCGGCCGGGCACTTTGGAGAAGTGGGGCATCTCGCCCGAGAAGCTCAGCGAGAAGAATCCCGAGCTGATCATCACTCGCATCTCTGCATTCGGGCAGACCGGCCCGATGTCGCAGCGTCCCGGCTTCGCCGCCGTCGCTGAGGCCTACGGCGGATTCCGCAACCTCGTCGGCGACCCCGACCGTCCGCCGGTGAGGGTCGGAGTATCCATCGGTGACTCCATCGCCGGTCTGTACGCCGCATTCGGTTGTGTCATAGCGCTTTTCCAGCGAAAGACCACCAAGTCCGGTTTGTCGTTGGAGCAACGTTCCATCGACGTGGCATTGAACGAATCGATTCTGTCGATGATGGAATCACTCATTCCCGACTATCTCGCGTACGGCGTAGAACGTGAGAGAACGGGAGGCCGGATGGAAGGTATCGCACCGTCGAATGCCTACCCGTGCAACGACGGTCATTCGATCATCATCGCCGGCAACGGCGACGCGATCTTCCAGCGGTACATGGAGACGATCGATCGACCGGACCTCGGAGCCGACCCGGATCTGGCGTCGAACGCCGGTCGATGGAAGCGGCGCGACGAACTGGATGCAGCCATCTCCGCGTGGACGGGATTGCACTCACGCGCCGAGGCCCTCGAGATTCTCGATGCCGCCGGGGTGCCGTCGGGTCCGATCTACACCGCGGCCGACATCGTTGTCGACGAGCAGTACAACGCGCGCAACATGCTCCAGAACTTCGCGGTCGATACCGGCGAGGATCAGCCGGTCGACGTCGGATTCGTCGGTATCGTCCCGGTGATCGGCGACAAATCCTTACCGATCAGGTCGGTGGGGCCGGAGCTTGGCGAGCACACAACAGAAGTACTCAGGGACCTACTGGGCAGGAGCGAGAACTGATGTACGAATTCACACCGGCCGCCGAGTTGCGGGACGTCACCATGCGCGACGGATTGCAGCTCACCGGCAAGATGCGTCCCACCGAACGTAAACTCGACGTCATCCGACAGCTGATCGCGCTCGGTGTTCCGACGCTGGAGATCGGATCGCTTGCGCGTCCGGACAAGGTGCCGCCGATGGCCAACACTCTCGAGGTGATCGGTGAACTCACCGCCGACGAGCTCGCGAAATGCTGGGTGTGGGTTGCCACGCCGCGGCATGTCGAGAAGGCGGCAGCGGCAGGCGCGCGCAATTTCCAGTACTGCTTCTCTGCGTCGGATGCCCACAACCAGGCCAACATCGGGCGTACGACCGAGGTGTCCCTCGCGGCGATGCCCGACGCCACCGAGATCGCCCGATCGGTGGGCGGACAGATCGAGTTGTGCATCGCGACGTCGTTCACCTGTCCGTTCGACGGGCCGGTGCCCGAAGAACGTGTCATCACTATCGCGAACGACGTACGCGCCGACGGCGCAACCGATATCGTCATCTGCGATACCCTCGGCCAAGCGGTGCCTGCGCAGGTGACCTCGTTGGTCTCGCGCGTCGCAGCCGAATCTCCGAAGCGCCGCATCGTCTTCCACGGCCACGACACCTGGGGACTCGGCGTCGCGAA
This sequence comes from Rhodococcus sp. G-MC3, assembly GCF_030063335.1. Taxonomy (GTDB): domain Bacteria; phylum Actinomycetota; class Actinomycetes; order Mycobacteriales; family Mycobacteriaceae; genus Rhodococcoides. Next base: position 129,563 of record NZ_JASISW010000008.1, read on the forward strand.
CACGCTCGCGGCGATATCGGCCGGCGCCACACTGGTGGACGGCGCTCTTGGGGGCCTCGGCGGTTGCCCGTTCGCACCGGGGGCGAGCGGCAACACCTCTAGTGAGGACATCTTGTTCGCAACACGTCCGCCGTGGTTCACTCCCGATACCCTGGCAACCATGGTCGACATTTCCGAGAAACTCCTCGCCGAGCTCGGTGAGCCGATGCGCTCCAAAACAGTTCAGGGCGCAAGGTCGAACGCGCAGGCATTCGAGTGGGTCATATGAGCAAGATTCTCGTCACCACTCCGATTCCGGCGCCGGGGATGGACATTCTCGCGGCCGCGGGTGAGGTGGAGGTTCTCGAGCTTGATCACGACGGTCTGATCGAGCGATGTGCGTCGGGTGACTATGGGGTTGTCGTATCCCAATTGCGGGACCGATTCGACGCCGAATTACTGTCGACGGCAAATCTTGTCGGTATTTCCAACTACGCCGTCGGATTCGACAACATCGACATTGCCGCGGCGACGGAGCGCGGCATCACCGTCGCGAACACCCCAGGCGTGCTGACCGATTCCACGGCGGACATTGCTATGTTGCTGATCCTCTCGACAGCACGACGTGTCGTGGAAGCCGACCATTTCGTGCGGTCGGGCGCCTTCGCCGGCTGGGAACCCGAGCTGTTGCTCGGCAGCGACGTCTCGGGCCGGGTGCTCGGTCTGGCAGGCTTCGGCCGCATCGCGCGAGCAACAGCGCGGCGTGCACTTGGCTTTGGGATGACCGTCAAGTTCTGCCCACGGCCGCCGTCCGACCGTGAGGTCACCGATGAGGAGCTGGGTGAGTTCGCCGGACGCATCGAGCATGTGTCGTGGGAGGAATTGGTTGCCAGCAGCGATTTTCTTTCACTGCATGTCCCACTCAGCGCCGACACTCATCACCTCGTCGACGAACGCGCACTCTGGTCGATGAAAAATTCCGCCATCCTGATCAACACCGCTCGCGGTCCGGTCGTCGACGAGGGCGAACTGGTGGCGGCCCTCCGTGAACGGGTGATCGCGGGTGCGGGCCTGGACGTGTACGAGAACGAGCCCGAACTGGCACCGGGGTTGGCAGGATTGCCGAACACCGTTCTGTTGCCGCACGTCGGTAGTGCAACGGTGTCGGTACGCTCGGAAATGGCGCGGTTGTGCGCCGAAAACGCTGCGGCAATGGTGCGCGGCACGCTCCCGCCACATCCGGTCAATTCACAAGCGTGGAATCAGGCAGGATAGCGGCCGCCGAGGGTACGGGTGATCTGCTCGGCGTGCGAGACGAGTAGGTCGACCCAGTTCTCGCACTGCGACAACGGCATTCGTAGAGTCGGGCCGCTGATGGTGACTGCGCCGATGATGTCGGAGGCAGAGTCGAATACCGGGGCGGACAATCCGGACGCCCCGGTCTCTCGCTCACCGGTGGTGATGGCGTACCCGTCGGCGCGGGCTCGTACAAGTGTGCCGCGCAACGTTTCCGCCTCGGTGATGGAATCCGCAGTGACCTGCTCGAGGGTGCCGGCGAGAATTTTCTCGGCCAGATCGGCGTCGTAGGCGAGCAGAACGCGGCTCGCCGATCCGACGTTGAGTGGAATCACTTTGCCGACATACATGTCTCGTCGCAATGCATGCCGCGTTTCGGCTAATGCGACGCACACCCGGTAGGTCTGTTCGGGACGAAAGAAGCAGGTGGTCTCACCGGTGAGATCGCGAACTTCTTTGAGGACCGGGTTGACGATCGACAACACATCGAGGTCTTTGGTCGCGGTGGCCGCCCAGTAGGCCATACGGACACCGATTCTGATCTGATCGCCACTTCGATCGAGGAAGCCTTGCGATACGAGATTGGTGACCAGGCGCTGAACCGTCGAGGTCGGAATGCCCGTCGCCTGTTGGATTTCGCCGAGTGTCAGCGAGGGCCGATCGAAGGAGAAGGCGTCGAGGATTTCGGTGATCTTGGCCAGCACGAGAAGTGGCTGTTGCTTGGATCCGGACTCGGTACTCACCGGTCCAACCTAGCGGTACGTCTGTCGACGTGGCGGTGGAGGATAAACGCGATGACGCAGATCGCACTGTTCGACACCAGAATCAGGAAGTCCTGGAACGGTCGATGGTGGGTCAGCCGGAGTCCGAAGGTGACCACGAAGCCGAGGGCGACGTCGACGAGGGGCAGAATCAAGAGGGTGGCCGCAATTACGGCCGCGGCGTCACCGAGATCGACGAGATGCTCGAAGCCCGGCTGTGTGTCCTCGGGACATTGTTGCTCGCACAGGCGTAACTTCGGAACTCATGACCGATCGGCGCACATTGACCACCGGCCGAGTGGTGTTCCTCGTCGTCGCAGCGGCAGCTCCCATGGCTGCCATGATCGGCAACGTTCCCCTGGCTCTGATTCGAGGAAACGGCGCAGGCCTGCCCGCTGCCTTCGCTGTCAGCGGCATCGTGCTTCTGTGCTTTTCAGTCGGGTTCGCCGCGATGAGTCAGCAGGTCATCAACACCGGAGCGTTCTACACCTATGTCGGGCTCGCGCTCGGCAAACCGCCGGGTGTCGCCGCCGCGTACGTCGCGGTGATCGCCTATACGTCGCTCGCGTGTGGGTTGGCTGCGGCATTCGGCTATTTCACCCATCTTGTGGTGCTCGATTCCGGCCCCGACGTCCCGTGGTGGGTGTTCAGCGCCGTAGCCGTGGCTATAGTCGCCTGTCTCGGATTCCGCAACGCTGATCTGTCGGCGAAGGTGCTGGGCACCTTGATGGTCGCCGAGTTCGCTTTTCTCACGGTGTTCAATGTGCTGGTGGTGGGCCAGAAAGGCACTGCCGCACTACCGTTGGCGTCGTTCTCACCGGACCAAGTGTTCTCGGGATCCCTCGGCATTGCCATGATGTTCGCGTTCTCGAGTTTCATCGGTTTCGAGTCCGCAGCCCTGTACGGGGAAGAGACGAAGGACCCGCGCCGCAGCATTCCACGCGCCACGTACATCGCTGTGACGACCATTGCAGTGTTCTACGTGCTCACGAGCTGGATCATCGTCGGCGCGGCCGGAGGAGTCGACGCGCCGGCGATGGCACGAACCGAACTCGGTAATCTGCTGTTCACGCTCGCCCGCGAGTTCGGCGGAACCATCCTGTACGACGGCACCGCCGTGCTCCTGTGCACGAGTGTCCTCGCGTCGTATCTGGCAGTGCACAACGCGGCGAGTCGATATCTGTTCGCCCTCGGCCGCGAACGCGTGGTGCCGGAAGTGCTGGGCCGCTTCCACGCGAAGCACTTCAGTCCGCACATCGGGAGCATGACGGTGACGACAGCCTGCACGGTCGCGCTGATCGTGTTCGCGCTGGCAGGAGCCGACCCGTATCTCGTCGTCGCGGCCGGAGCCATCGGGCTCGGAACGCTTGGCGTCATCGCTCTACAGGCCGCTGCAGCGCTGTCCGTCGTGGCGTTCTTCTGGCGCCGCGATGATCGCTCGGTGCTGCGAACGATCGTCGCTCCCGGTATCGGATTCATCGGTCTGACAACAGGTCTGGTTCTCGCTGGTACGCATTACAGCACCCTCACCGGATCGGACTCGGCGGTGGTAAACGCAGTTCCCGTCGTGCTCGTTCTCGCCGCGATCACGGGAATTGTTGTCGCGCTGCGGTTCAGACGCCGCAATCCCGAGGTGTACGCCGGTATCGCGAGGGGTCACCTGCGTTAGCGCGCCACTACCCGCGGCGCGATTCCAGCAGCCGCAACCAGACCTCGCTCACTGTCGGGTACGACGGAACCGCGTGCCATAGATCGTCCAGTGTCACCTTGCCCACAACGGCAATTGTTGCGGCGTGCACCAACTCGTCCACCCCTGGGCCCACGAACGTTGCCCCCACGACGACGTCCGCGGTCTTGTCGATCACCAACTGCGCATGGCCCGCGTAGTTGTCCTGCTGCAACGAGGATCCAGCGACGGCGATGTCGACACCGACGATCTCGACGTCGATCCCGCTATCCCTGGCCTGCTTCTCGGTCTGGCCGACGGCCGCGACCTGTACCGGAGTGAACACGACCTGCGGAATCTGGCCGTGATCGGCCGACGCCGCGAACCGCTTGCCGTCCAACGGCTTCCCCGCCGCACGTGCGGCGATGACATCGCCAGCGACTCGGGCCTGGTACTTCCCCATGTGGGTCAGCGGGGCCCGCCCGTTGACGTCGCCTGCCGCGTACAGCCACGGCTGTCCGGGTACTTGAAGCTGGTCGTTCACCTCGATGTACTTGCCGTCCTCGATACCGACCGCGGACAAGCCGAGATCGTCGCTCGCGGGCCTGCGGCCGGCAGCGACCAGGATCTCGTCGACGGTGATCCTCTCGCTTCCCACGGTCAGCTCCGCCGGGCCTCCGTGGATTTGGCCGATCCCCGTGTCCTTCGCGTCCGGCCGAGACACACTCGTCAGATCGGCGTCGAACAGAATCTTCGCACCACGCTTCTTCAAGGCGTCGGCAACGAGATCACTCGCGAACGGCTCGCCGTTGGCCAGTAGTCGCGATCCCCGCACGATCAACGTCACGTCGGCGCCGAAGGCGAGCAACCACGTCGCCGCTTCCGTGGCAACCACACCACCGCCGATGACGGCGACACGCTGCGGGATCTCGTGGATGTTGGTGGCGTCGCGGGAGATCCACGGTAGGGCGTCGCGCAGCCCAGGGGTGTTGGGAACGGAGGCCGACGTGCCGGTCGCAATCACCACGGCGTGACGGGCAGTCAGCGTGCGGCCGTCGACCTCGACGGCCCGCTCTCCACTGATGCGCCCATGGCCGCGGACAACGGAAATTCCGGTCGACTCCGCCCACTTCACCTGTGACGAATCGTCGAGGCCGTGCGTGAACGATTCCCGACGAGCCAGCACAGCGTCGACATCGAGGGTCCTCTCGCCGACGATTTCCTTCACTCCCGGCATGTTGCGCGCTGTCTCGAGGACTTCGCTCGGGCGAAGTAGTGCCTTGCTGGGCATGCACGCCCAGTACGAGCATTCACCACCGACGAGTTCGTGCTCAACGATCACCGCCGTTCGATCGCTCCCGGCGATGGCGTAACTCGCGGCGTTCTCCCCGACTGGGCCGCCGCCGATCACGATGACATCGAATTCGTCAGTAGTCGTCATGTCACCAGAGTGGCATAGGGTCTTCGGCCATGGGGAAGACGAGGAAAAACATTCTGATCACCGGCGCAAGTTCTGGCCTCGGCGAAGAGATGGCCAGGCGATTCGCCGCCAAGGGCCGAAACCTGGGGCTGTGCGCCAGGCGTGAGGGCCGTCTGGAGACTTTGCGCGAGGAGTTACTCGCGGCCAACCCTGGCATCTCGGTGGCGATCCGCGGCCTGGACGTCACCGATCACGACGCCGTCGCAGCGGTATTCGGTGAACTTCGGGACGAGCTCGGAGGGCTCGATCGTGTCGTCGTCAACGCCGGACTCGGCAAAGGGGCAAAGATCGGCAGTGGCAGGGCCGAGGCAAACCTGGCGACTGCGCGCACCAACTTCATCGGAGCGCTGTCTCAATGCGAAGCCGCGCTGGAAATCTTCCGCGCGCAGAAGTATGGCCACCTGGTGTTGGTGAGCTCGATCAGCGCCGACCGCGGCCTGCCCGGCGCCAAGGCCGTCTACTCCGCGAGCAAGGCAGGCGTGGCCGCTCTCGGAGAAGCGCTCGCTGCCGAACTCGCCAAGACCGACATCGTCGTCACCACGCTCCTGCCCGGGTTCATCGCCACCGACATGTCGTCGAAGGCAGGGGACAGCAGCGCCCTGACAGCGACTCTCGACGAGGGCGTGTCCGCCATGGTCAGCGCCATCGAAAAAGAACCGCGCCGCGCTGCGCTCCCCGGCCTGAAGTGGCAGGGCATCGACGTCGCACTGCGGTTCCTACCCAACGAACTGACGAATCGACTTGTCTGATTACTGGAGGTAGTGCTCGACCTGCTCGACGCTGTTGGCCTCCGCGCCTTCGGGATTCTTCCCTGCGTCGTGGCGTGCGCGCCGCTGACGCAGTAGGTCCCAGCACTGGTCGAGCGCGTGCTCGATGGAGGCCAGCTGGGCCTTTTCTTCGGTGGGGTCGATCTCGCCTGCTTCGTTCTGCGACCGCAACTTGTGCTCGGTGGCGACCAGTTGTTCGATCTTGCTGTAAATGTCGTGCTCGCTCATAGCCTTCACGCTAGTCCTCTGCGCCCATGATCGGGCCGGTAAACCTCGGCGCGCCAGGACTGTCGATGCGCGAGCGGTGAGGATTGCCGCGTAGCGGATATCCGTCGTGACGAGGGCCAACGTCGACTGCCCGTTCAGCGTCGAGATATACGAGGACAGAGCAGTCGTCGTTCGGAGCAGTTCCGCGCCGGGGTGCAGGGCCCTGGTCACCAGCGCGGACGCGGGGTGACCGCCGACGGAGGCGATGGTCTCCGGCAGCGCACCGATGTTGGAGCACAGCACCCGCGCAGTGCCCGGTGACGATGTCAGACCTGCCGCGAGTGAATCCGGCAGAAGCTGGACTATCTCGGCGGGAAATCCACTGGGTGCGCCTGCCGGTGCTGCAAAGGCAGTCTTGCAGGCGTTCTTGATGTCCGACGGTGAATCGTCAACCGAGACAGCGATGGTCGCCATGCCGATACCGTTGGCTCCCGGTGTTTCGGAGCGAAACGGAACGTTGACGCTCACCGGCATCGGTTCGCCGAGTTCGGCGGCGATCTGGGCGACGAGCGAAATGAACTCGGAGTTCGTCAGCGCTGCCTCCATCTCGAACACCGCTGTGCTGATGTGCGCCTCGTGCGATTCGGGACGGCCCGAAGACCGGAGGTAATCAGCCAATTCGCGCCGGGACTCGCGTCGGAAAATCAGTCCGGCGATCGCTCGCGCGGACGATTCGGTGACGCGCGCGAGCAGTGACACGGCGTCGGTCGGATCGGATCGGTGACGGATCGGGTGTTGTCGTGGCGCGCTCCCCTCGAACGCTTCACCCGCCGCCGCAATCAACCCAGCGGCGTCCGCGAGTGCGTGTGAACACACCAGCGACACGACGGTCCCGCCGGAGTCCACCGGAGCAACGGACATACGCCACCCTGGACCGTGCTCGGGATCGAGTTCGATGTCGCCTTGCGCATCCGCCCAGCCGAGTACGTCGGACTCGGGGATGGGTCCACTCTCGTACGCGAGTGGCAGTGTGTCGGACGAGCCGATCCATCGCCGACGTGCACCAGGAATCTTAGGGGTGACCACGCGACGGCCGAGCCGACCGTACGCGAGATTGGCATGAATGGCAGCGAAATCCACTCGATCGACGTGCTCGGCACACCGCCAGACCGCCTGGAGTACGACGGGAAGTCCGAAGCCTCGATGCGTTCGAAGAAAGATGTCGTCGATGACGGACAGTCGATCGTCGATCACGGGGTGGCGATGCCGTGTCTGCCGGCGCCCGAGGCAAATTGCCGCGCACCACCGAGCGCATCGGCCGCCATGGAGATGGCACCGTGCCTGAACTCGTTGGTGATGGCGTCTTCTTCTTCGAGCCCATCCTGTTCGATGAGCGAGAGTCGATCCTGGCGCATACATGTCTGCGGCAGCAGAGCGAGTTGGGCCGCGAGAGCCTCGGCTTCCGAGCGCGCTCGCCCGACGGGGACTACCCGGTTGGCGAGGCCGATCGCGAGGGCCTCCTCCGCATCGATCGCCCTGCCGGTCAGAATGAGGTCCATGGCGCGGGACGCGCCGATCAGCCGAGGGAGCCGAACTGTTCCACCGTCGATGAGCGGGACACCCCAGCGGCGGCAGAACACTCCGAACGTGCTGTCTTCCTCCATGATTCGAAGGTCGCACCAGAGCGCCAGTTCGAGACCGCCTGCGACGGCAAATCCCGATACCGCGGCGATCACTGGTTTCGACAGTCGCATCCGCGTCGGACCCATCGGTCCGTCGCCGTGTTCGGTTGCGTGGTTGGAACGCTCGGTGCCGAGTGCCTTGAGGTCGGCACCGGAACAGAACGTTCCGCCCTCACCCCACAGCACCGCGACTGCTGCGTCGGAGTCCGCGTCGAACTCCTCGAATGCCGCCACAAGTTCAGCGGCGGTCGGGCCGTCGACGGCGTTCCTCGATTCGGGGCGCGAGAGCACGATGGTAGTAACAGGTCCGGAGCGTTCGATCCTCACCGACATTCCTCGACGGTACTCGAGAGGTCTTGCTTGAAGCAATGAATGGGTGTTCACTTCTTGCTATGCCGTACCGCCGCACCTCGGCCGTGCAAGCTCGTCTCGACGCCGGACGCGAGAAACTCTTCGCCTCGGCGATCGACGTCCTGTCCGTGCACGGCTACAAGGGCCTGTCGATCGCCTCGGTGGCCGCTGCCGCGGGAGTATCCGCCGGCAGCGTCTACACCCATTTCGAGAACAAGTCCGACCTGCTCGTCGCAATTTTTCGTGAGGTATGCGGTCGGGAGGTCCGCGCCGTCGCCTCGGCCTCGGCTACCTCGGCCGCAGGCACCGTCGTCGAACGTGTCACTGCCATCGTCGAGACCTTCGCAGGCCGCGCGATGAAGAACCGAACGATGGCCTACGCGTTGCTGGCGGAACCAGTCGAGCCTGCCGTCGACGCCGAGAGGCTCGTGTTCAGGCGCAGCTTCACCGGTGCCATCGCCGGTGCGATCACCGCAGGCATCGCCGCAGGAGAGATCCCCGAACAGAACGTGGAACTCGCGGCAGTGGGGTTGGTCGGCGCGGTCGGTGAAATTCTGGTCGGGCCGCTCAGCCCTGATCGTGCCCTGAGCCCTGAGCACGATCCTGCCGCCGACGTCGTCCCCGATCTCGTGTCCTTTGCCCTACGCTCGTTAGGAGTCCGTTCATGACTTTTCCGCTCACTCATACGGTGTCGAACCAGGTTCCCGATCTCGTTCCGTACGACACATCCGAGGACGCTTCCCTGCTCGAAGGACTACGTCGCGAAGGTGCGGAGTGGGCCGAGGAGGATGTCCGCGAGCTCGGCGACCTTGCAGGCAGCGCCGAGGCGCAGGAATGGGGGCGTCTCGCCAACGAGTACCCACCCGTCCTACACACCCACGATCGCTTCGGAAACCGCGTGGACGAAGTCGAATTTCATCCGCACTGGCACAACCTGATGTCGGTGGCCGTTGCCAACGGACTGCACGCGACGCCATGGCAGTGCGACCGATCGGGCGCCCACGTCGCGCGCGCCGCGAAGTTCTACGTCTGGGGCCAGACCGATGGGGGCCACATGTGTCCCATCTCGATGACCTACGCGGCAGTACCGGCGCTGCGGCACAACCGCGAGCTCGCCGAAATCTACGAGCCGCTGCTGGCGTCGACGCACTACGATTTCGGGCTTCGCGTCCCGACGGAGAAGCGCGGGCTCACTGCTGGCATGTCGATGACGGAGAAGCAGGGCGGTTCCGACGTTCGCGCGAATACGACGACTGCAACACCGTCGTCGGATGGCACCTACACGATCGTCGGACACAAGTGGTTCACCTCGGCGCCGATGTCCGACATGTTCCTCACCTTGGCGCAGGCTCCCGGTGGACTGTCGTGCTTCTTGCTGCCCCGCGTGCTTCCAGACGGCACCCGCAATCGTATTGCGCTGCAACGTCTCAAGGACAAGCTGGGGAACAAGTCCAACGCGTCGGGTGAGCTCGAATACCTGGGCGCAACAGGATGGTTGATCGGTGAGGAAGGACGCGGCGTCCGGACGATCATCGAGATGGTGAACATGACGAGGCTGGACTGCGTCATCGGATCGGCTGCCGGAATCCGCAATGCGACGGTCCGTGCAGTGCATCACGGCCGGCATCGCTCTGCTTTCGGTGCTGCGCTGGTGGATCAGCCCTTGATGCGAAACGTGTTGTCGGATTTGATCGTCGAATCGGAGGCGGCCACGGCCGTGATGACGAGGCTTGCCGGGGCCACCGATCGCGCAGCGCGAGGCGACACTCAGGAGTCCGAACTTCGCCGTATCGCGTTGGCCGTCAGCAAGTATTGGGTGTGCAAACGGGCGCCCTCGCACGCAGCCGAGGCGCTGGAGTGTCTCGGCGGTAACGGGTATGTCGAGGAATCGGGTATGCCGCGGTTGTATCGAGAGTCGCCGCTGATGTCGATCTGGGAAGGCTCAGGCAATGTCGCCGCGCTCGATTCGCTGCGCGCGCTGGCGAAACAGCCCGGCAGCGTCGAGGCATTCTTCACCGAGGTCGGCCTTGCTGCGGGTGCCGATTCGAGGCTCGACGACGCCGTGTCCCGGGTCGGTAAGGAGCTGGCAGACCGGTCCGACATCGAATATCGAGCGAGGCGCGTCGTCGAGCTGATGGCCGTGGTGTTCCAGGGATCGTTGCTGGTTCGGCACGGAGACCCGGCCGTGGCAGACGCGTTCTGCGCAAGCCGTCTCGGCGAGGACTGGGGCAATGCCTTCGGGACCCTGCCGACGGGTGTCGATACAGCTGCAATTCTCGACAGGGTTCCCGGCTGAGCCGGAGTACCGAGAATCCCAGATATTCAGGTCATGTCCGCGCGCTGAACCTCCCCCGCGGAACCTTGTTCTCGGCCGCTCGAACGAATCCGCGTGCCACTCGGTTGGTCAACGCCTTCGGAGTGTCCAAATCCTGCCAATTCCACCGGACGACAATCCATCCGAGATCCTCCATTCGATGTCGTCGCCGCCGTCCCTCGAAGTCCGGAGGCGTCGGATCGGCCCCGTAGGTGCCGGTTCCCTCGAACATGCCGATGACGCCGTGGTTCGGGTAGAGGAATCCGGCTGAACCGACGAGCGATCCTTCCTCGTCGTACACCCGCTGATCGAGCAGGGGAGGGGGCAGCGGCAGCGTGTCCAATTGCAGTCGGCTCCGCGTCTCTCCGACGCTCGCGCTCGCCTCCGACATCGAACCGATCGCCTGACGTGCCTTTGCAATGCCCGTTCTGTTCTTGGCGCTGCCGACCGCACTGTGCAGTTCGTCCATGGTGGTCAGGCCCGTGCGAAGGGCGTAGTCGCCGATACAGACCGAGGGGACGAGAGGCATGGACCTACAGAGGTCTGCGATGGTCCGCGACACTGTCGTGACCGGAAAGCCGTCGATCTCGGTGAAATCTTCGTCGGGTAGCGGTGAGCCGTGCAGAACCCGCTGCCTGCCACGTTTGCTCGCATACGTGCGGTCGATGGTGAGCGTGACCTTGTCGAGGGGAATCTGCCACGTCTCCAGACGATGAAGAACTGCGGCGGTGACGTGGCTGAACACCGCTTTGCTGCTGGACTCCGAGTAGGTGGCCTCGGCCAGTATCAGGTGTCTGGCGTGGGGGTCGAGACTGCGAAGCACCTCGGTGCGGAGAAAGTAGCCGCGTCGAATCGTGTGCAGCAGGCCTTGCGATCGCGCACGCTTGAGGTCCTCATCGGTGTAACCGGCGTGCAGCGCGTCGCTCCGGGAGAACATGCCCGGCTGATCGAAGTCCATACTTATTTGGACGCATCAGCAGCCCGATCGGATCCATCAGGTTCTGAAACCGGGCGTAGGTGCGCGCCGCACCCTTACTCGGAACGACCCCGCTGCTTGCGGTACCAGCGCACCAGTGCGTCGGTCGACGAGTCGCCCTGGCGATCAGGCGCGTCGGCGTCGGTCAGTACCGGAGTGAGCTCGAGCGCCTGGGTCTTGCCGAGTTCCACACCCCACTGATCGAACGAGTCGACGCCCCATACGACCCCTTCGGTGAACACCTGATGCTCGTACAATGCGATCAGCTGTCCGACGACGGATGGTGTCAGCTTCGGCGCAAGGATCGATGTAGACGGCCTGTTGCCTGGCATGACCTTGTGCGGAACTACGTTGGCATCGGTGCCCTCGGCCGTGATTTCCTCGGCGGTCTTGCCGAAGGCAAGGACCTTGGTCTGCGCGAAGAAGTTGCTCATGAGCAGATCGTGCATGCTGCCGGTGCCGTCGCGCGTCGGGAGATCGTCTGTCGGCTCGGCGAATCCGATGAAGTCTGCCGGGATCAACCGTGTTCCCTGGTGCAGCATTTGGTAGAACGCGTGCTGACCGTTGGTTCCCGGCTCGCCCCAGAAGATTTCGCCGGTGGAGGTGGTGACGGGAGTGCCGTCGACCTTCACGGACTTGCCGTTCGATTCCATGGTGAGCTGCTGGAGGTACGCGGGAAAACGTGACAAGTCGTTCGAATATGGCAGCACTGCACGGGTTTCGGAGCCGAAGAAGTTGCTGTACCACAGTCCGATCAAGCCGAGGAGGGCAGGAGCGTTCTGCTCGAGCGGAGTTGTGCGGAAGTGCTCGTCGATCTGGTGGAAGCCATCGAGGTACTCACCGAAGGCTTCCTTGCCGATGACCGCCATCACCGACAGGCCGATCGCGGAATCCACCGAGTAACGCCCGCCGACCCAATCCCAGAAGCCGAACATGTTGGCAGTGTCGATGCCGAACTCCGACACTCGCTCGGCGTTGGTCGATACCGCGACGAAGTGCTTGGGGACGGAATCCTCACCGAGTGCGTCGACGAGCCAACGCCTCGCCGCCGTCGCGTTGGTCAGTGTCTCGAGAGTCGAGAACGTCTTGGACGCGATGATGAACAGCGTGCTGGCGGGATCGAGGCCCTCTAGGGCGCCGACGAGATCGGCGGGGTCGACGTTGGAGACGAACCGGGCGTCGATGCCGGCGTCGGCGTAGTGGCGAAGCGCCTTGTACACCATGACGGGTCCGAGGTCGGATCCACCGATACCGATGTTGACGACGGTGGAAATCTTCGATCCGGTGCCGCCGACCCACTCGCCCGAGCGCACCCGGTCGGTGAATTCGCCCATGGCAGTGAGGACTTCGTGGACATCGGCCACCACGTTCTGGCCGTCGACCTCCAGCGTCGCGTCTTTCGGAAGCCGCAGAGCCGTGTGGAGAACGGCCCGATCCTCGGAGGTGTTGATGTGCTCGCCCGCGAACATGGCGTCGCGACGGCCTTCGACGTCGGCCGCGCGAGCAAGTTCGACCAGCAGTGACACGGTCTCACTGTCGATGATGTGCTTGCTGTAGTCGATGTGCAGATCGCCTGCGGCAAGGGTGAACGTGCGCCCACGGTCGGGATCCGCAGCGAACAAGTCACGAAGCTTTTTCTCGCCGATGGACTTGTGATGTGCCGTCAAATTCTTCCAGGCTTCGGTGCTCGTGATGTCGCCGCTCATGGTGTCCCACACTAATGCGCCAGGCCTGGAAGTGCGCGCCTTGTCGTTTGTCGGTGCACGGTAACGGGCACACTCGAAGGATGGAGATCAACTCACTCATCGAATCCATTCCAGCGAAGTTGTGGATCGGCGGCCGTGCGGTCGACGCCGAGAACGGTGCGACGTTCGAGGTCCGCGATCCATCCACCGGCAAAGCGATCACGAAGGTCGCCGATGCGAGCCCGGCCGACGCGAAGAAAGCCATCGATGCCGCATCGTCCGCGCAGAAATCCTGGGCGAAAACCCCTGCACGAGAGCGAGCCGAGATCCTGCGGGCGGCGTTCGAGAAGGTCACCGAACGCGCCGACGATGTTGCCACCTTGATGACGCTCGAAATGGGCAAGGCGCTCGCCGAATCGAAGGCCGAGGTCAAATACGGCGCCGAGTTCTTCCGCTGGTTCGCCGAGGAAGCGGTCCGGATCGGGGGACGTTACACGCCTGCCCCTGCCGGTAACGGAAGAATTCTGGTGTCCAAAGTGCCTGTTGGACCCGTCCTGGCGATAACACCGTGGAACTTCCCTTTGGCTATGGGGACACGCAAGATCGGCCCTGCCTTGGCGGCCGGATGCACCATCATCGTCAAGCCGGCCAGTGAGACGCCGCTGACGATGCTCCTCTTGGCGCAGATTTTCGACGAAGTCGGACTTCCCGAGGGCGTTCTGTCGGTGCTGACGACCTCGAAGTCCAGTGCGGTCAGCGCACCGCTGCTCGAGGATCCGCGTCTGCGCAAGCTCACGTTCACCGGTTCGACCGAGGTGGGAAGGAAACTTCTCGAACAATCGGCGGGAGGATTGCTTCGTACGTCGATGGAACTCGGCGGCAACGCGCCGTTCGTTGTGTTCGACGACGCCGATGTGGACGCGGCAGTCGACGGGGCCATGCTCGCGAAATTGCGAAACGGGGGTGAGGCATGCACGGCTGCCAACCGCTTCCATGTGGCGAACAGTGTTCGTGAAGAGTTCACGTCGAAATTGGTCGAACGCATGAAGGAAATGAAGCTCGGACCCGGGATCGATCCCGATACCAAGCTCGGACCGCTGATCAACGCTGACCAGCTGAGCAAGGTTCAAGAACTCGTCGACGACGCGGTGGCAGCGGGCGCCACGGTCGCTCTCGGTGGCAAGGCCCCCGGCGGTGACGGCTACTTCTACCCGGCAACCGTCCTCACCGATGTTCCCAGGAGTGCTCGAATCTTGAAGGAAGAGGTTTTCGGGCCGGTTGCGCCCATCGTCGGCTTCGACACCGAAGAAGAGGGAATCGACGCTGCCAACAACACGGAGTTCGGTTTGGCGGCGTACATCTACACCCAGGGGCTCGATCGGGCGCTACGGGTGGCGGACGCTATCGACAGCGGAATGGTGGGTGTGAACCGCGGAGTCATCTCGGACGCGGCTGCACCGTTCGGCGGTGTGAAAGCGTCGGGCTTCGGTCGTGAAGGTGGAAGCGAAGGGATCGAAGAGTACTTGGAGACCAAGTACATCGCTCTGACCTAGATGTGGCTCTGACCTAGATGTGGCTCTGACCTAGATGTGGCTCTGACCTAGATGTGGCCCTGACCTAGGAAGTGTGCTCGTTGTGCGTGAGAACTCGACGCACAACGAGCCTCGAGGCTAGCGTCCGAGTCGTCCGCGACCCAGACGAAGCAGAAGCATTGCGAGCGTGTGGCCTTCTTGGCCGAGGCTGCTGAAGCGGTCGAGGACCTTCATTTCGCGGCTGTGCACCAAGCGAGGTCCGCCTGATGCCATGCGTGTGCGGCCGATGATCTGCGATACCTCGGTGCGGCGCTCGATGGCGACGAGGATTTCGGCGTCCAAGCGGTCGATCTCCATGCGAAGTTTGTCGATCTCTGCCTCCGACGTGGGCAACGCGGTTTCTGACTCGATCTTGGTCGTGGATGCCATTTCTTCTCCTCGTGTCACATCGTGGATCGTTGCCTGGCCCGACCCCGTTACGTACTAGTAGTTCGGTGGTGCGCCCGGGAACGACGTGTCGGTGTGTGATTAGTCACTTTAAGAACCTCGGATTTTCTCGAAGGAGAACCGCGGGGTGAAGACTATCGGCGACAATTCCCGCCATCTACGAACAGTGAAAGTGCTGCATACGCGGGGTGGCGACGAACGGCTGCTTCGATCACTGATTCAGTTTGCCACTTGTGGGGCGTCCTGGAAAGTCGCGAGTTCGGAGGGGCGCCGACACTGATTCACCGTTCAAAGGCCTCGGCAAGTCCAACACCTGACTCCAGAGTAAGGAATCCGAGGTGTGGCGACGCAGTATCGGAGGCCCTTCGATCGCAGTGATGGTGTGAAGCGATGTCGGTGTTCGCCGGTAACCTTGACAAGCGATGAACACGAATCTCTCGGCTGTACCCGCCCCCGGAAAATCCAGATCCGAAACGTTGCTGGAGGGTCTCAACCCGCAGCAGCGAGAGGCCGTGATGCACTCCGGGTCGCCACTGCTCATCGTGGCCGGTGCGGGTTCGGGCAAGACTGCGGTTCTGACACGTCGTATCGCGTACCTGCTCGCCGAGCGCGGGGTTGGTCCAGGCCAAGTTTTGGCCATCACGTTCACCAACAAGGCCGCAGCCGAGATGCGCGAGCGAGTGGCAGAACTCGTCGGGCCGCGTGCCAACAGTATGTGGGTCTCGACGTTCCACTCGAGCTGCGTGCGGATTCTGCGCAGCCAGGCGTCTTTGCTGCCGGGGCTCAACTCGAACTTCTCGATCTACGACGCCGACGATTCTCGTCGACTGTTGACGATGATCTCCAAGGATCTTCAGATCGACACCAAGAAGTTCTCGGCTCGGCTGCTCGCCACGCATATCTCCAATTTGAAGAACGAGCTGATCAGCCCCGACGACGCCAGTTCGGATGCAGAGAAGGACACCGTCGAACTGCCCAAGCTGATCGCGCGTGTCTACGGCCACTACCAGCAGCGGCTGCGCGGGGCCAATGCGATGGACTTCGACGACCTCATCGGCGAAACAGTCGGTCTGTTGCAGGCATTTCCGCAGGTCGCCGAGTATTACCGTCGCCGGTTCCGTCACGTGCTGGTCGATGAGTACCAGGACACCAACCATGCGCAGTACATGCTCGTTCGCGAGTTGGTCGGCCGCGAGGACTCCAACGGTGCACTCGAAGGCACGATCGAGCCGGGCGAGCTCTGTGTCGTCGGCGACGCGGACCAGTCGATCTACGCGTTCCGCGGCGCCACCATTCGCAACATCGAAGAATTCGAGCGCGATTACCCCGACGCTCGAACGATCTTGCTCGAGCAGAATTATCGGTCCACGCAGAACATTCTGTCGGCGGCCAACTCTGTCATCTCCCGCAACACCGGTAGGCGAGACAAGCGGCTCTGGACGGACTCCGGTGAAGGTGAACTCATCGTCGGCTACGTCGCCGACAACGAGCACGACGAGGCCTCGTTCGTGGCGTCGGAGATCGACCGTCTGGTCGACAACCACGACGTGCGCTACGACGAGGTCGCTGTCTTCTACCGCACCAATAACTCTTCGCGTGCTCTCGAGGAGATCTTCATCCGACTCGGGCTGCCGTACAAGGTGGTGGGCGGTGTGCGCTTCTACGAGCGCAAGGAAGTCCGCGACATGGTTGCCTATCTGCGCGTGTTGTCCAACGAGGACGACACGGTCAGCATGCGGCGCATTCTCAACACCCCGCGCCGTGGCATCGGGGATCGAGCCGAGGCGTGCGTCGCAGTGCATGCCGAACAACGCGACATCAGCTTTTCCAGAGCGCTGTACGACGCCGCAGCCGGTAAAGTAGCGCTGCTCAATTCGCGTTCGCAGAAGCTGATCGGGCAGTTCCTGGAGTTGCTCGACGAGTTACGCGGCGTCATGAACACCACCGACGACGACGGCAACGACATCACCGATATCGGCGACGTGGTCGAGGCGGTCCTCGACCGCACCGGTTACCGCGGAGAACTCGAAGCCAGCAGTGATCCGCAGGACGGCGCACGTCTCGATAACCTCAACGAGCTTGTCAGCGTTGCACGGGAGTTCACCTCGGAGGCCCGCAACCTCGCTGCGGTCGAAGCGGAACTCGACGCAGATGAGGGCGAGACCCCCGATGGCGAAGCGGATGAGGAGGAGGGTCTCCCCGAACCCGGTTCACTCGCAGCATTTCTCGAAAGAGTGTCGTTGGTTGCCGACACGGACCAGATTCCAGATTCCGGCACCGGCGTCGTGACGCTGATGACGTTGCACACAGCCAAGGGTCTCGAGTTTCCGGTTGTCTTCGTGACCGGCTGGGAAGACGGTCAGTTCCCGCACATGCGTGCGCTCGGCGATCCAGCAGAGCTATCGGAGGAGCGCAGACTCGCGTATGTCGGAATCACCAGAGCGAGGCATCGGTTGTACGTGACGCGCGCGATCATGCGATCTGCCTGGGGTCAGCCGATCAACAATCCGGAATCGCGTTTCCTGCAAGAGATTCCGCAGTCCCTGATCAACTGGAAACGTGAAGATCCGGGTGTCGGTGGACGATCGATCGGCGGTGGCCGTCCTCGGTCCGGTGGTGGATTCGGTGGTGGTGGATTCGGTGGTGGTGGATTCGGCGGGGGAGGCGGATTCGGAGATCGTCGCGGTGCCGCATCGACTCCGAGCTTCGGTACCGCGCGGGCGCGCAACAACACGTTGGTCCTCGCTGTGGGCGATCGCGTGAACCACGACAAGTACGGTCTCGGAACGGTTTTGGAATCCAATGGCGCAGGCACCTCGGCCATGGTGCTCGTCGACTTCGGTACATCAGGTCGAGTCAAGATGATGCTCATCGGTGGAGTGCCGATGACCAAGCTCTGAGCTGGAAGGTCGCCCGCGCGTTTCGTTGCGGGCGGCTCATCGCCGACTAACGGTGGCGCGATCCGACAGAAAGGTGAGCGACTTCGCTCGAAGGGGGAGAGCGGACTTTTCAGTCCAACTCGGGTCCGAGGCTGATGCCTCGGGACGCCAGCCACGGCAGCGGGTCGATCTTGTTCTCGCCGGGAAGGTGGACCTCGAAGTGCAGGTGCGGGCCGGTGGAGAAGCCGCGGTTGCCCATGCGTGCGATCTGGTCGCCCGCCATGACTTCCTGACCGACCGTGACGTTGGTGCTATCGATGTGGCCGTAAACGGTGATGGTGCCGTCTGCGTGCTGCAGTCGGACCCACATTCCGAAGCCAGAAGCGGGTCCGGCGTCGATGACCTTGCCGTCGGCAACCGCGACGATCGGGGTTCCGATGGAGTTGGCGATGTCGACGCCTGCGTGGAGTACGCCCCACCGGCTACCGAAGTTGGAGGTGTAAGTGCCGGCCGCGGGGAGCACGAACAGGGGGCGACGGGCAGCGGCTTCGCGTGCTGCTCGTTCCTCGCTGAAGCGTTGGCCCTTGGCGAGGATGTCGTTGAACTGGCTCAGGTCGACGGGGTTCGCGACGTTGAGGATCTGGGGAGCCGAGGAGGGTGAGACGGCCGTTGCGGTGTCTGCGGCGAAGTTGGCGGCCTGCGGAACGGCCGTCGCTGCGATTCCAGGAGCGGCAGGTGCTGCTCCGGCGGCGAGTGCAACTTCCTCGGAGGTGTTCGACGAGGAAGGACCGTGATCGATGACTGCCTGGCCCGCTGCAACGATCGCTCCTGCTGCGACTGCGAGGACGGCCGCGCGGCCCTTCATGGCCGAGGGCGGCGCCGGAATCCGGTGCGAACCTCCGCGGGGAGTCACGGCTATGACGTCTGCAGCGTTGGTCGGCTCGGACGAGCTGTGTAGCTCGGAGTCGTGGTAGCTGTCGGCGGTGCCATAGTTGCTTGCGAAGTAGTCGTAGCTGTTGGACTGAAGATCGCTGGCGTCGTAACTGTCGGCGTCTTCGGCCCAGCGTGTCTGCGTCGAGTACACCGTAGGAGCGCTCTCGGTCGCTGAGGCCGGTGCGACGAACCGGCTGGACGAAAAGGACGCACGATGTTGCGACAAGACCTGCGACCTCCGTTCCGTGATCTGCTCGTGACTTAATGCTCGGCAGACGGTAACGAAACGATTGCAGGGCGCGCAAGTTAATCGGCCCAACAGGCGGCATATGTGAGATGGCTCACAACGCGAGCAGGGCTTTTGCAGAGACCAGTTGTGATCTCCGACAGGTCACGATTACCCGCGATGCTGTTATCGAAACGCGGCGCGAGAAAACCGGCGGATGCGGCCTCGACCGCTAGCGTCGACTCTTGTGGCAACTCCATCGCAGACCGGCAAAGTTCCCCCACGCGTCATCGAAGGTCGGACCGACGACCGCAAGAGCGCCCGCGGCGTTGCGCTCTGCGCGACGGCCGCAGTATCGGTAGCTGCTGTGTGCGCGCTCGTGGCTCTTCTGACCGACGCGGTGAGTTCTTCCGAGGGTGCTCAACCCAGTGCGGGGATCAGCGTTGCTGGAGTCGTCTCCGTAGCCCCGCTCGTCGTCGTGGCGATTCTGTCGATTGTCGGGGTCGCCGTCCGCCCCGCTTTTGCCGGTGCTGTGACGGCTGGTTACGGCGCCGTCGCAGTCGGGCTCACCGTGATCGATGCCTCGCTCATTGGTTCGCCGATCGATTCCAATCGACTCGAGCTCTTCATGCCCACTACGGCCGAGGCACTCACCCCTGCGATGGGGTCGTATCTGCTCCTCGCCGCTCATGCGCTCGCCGTGCTCGGCGGCATCTTCGGTCTGGCGACGATGAATCGAGCATCGTTCGGTGACGGCTACGGGCATTCGGCAAATGCCGATCTGAGTGGCCGCGCAACCGCGGTCAGAGTCGGGAGTCCGTTGGCGTTCCTGACGGGAACCGCTGCCCTGGTCGGGGCGGTCACGATGTTCGCACCGCCCTACGACTCCACGGATTCGATCGTGCTGGTCCCTGCGGTGGTGGAAGCGCCGCTGGCGACGTCAGTCGGATCCGGCGTCGTCGCCCTGGCGCTTCTGGTGGTGATATCGGCGGCATTGGCATCGATCTCTCCGACGGTTGCTTCCGGCGCGACACTCGGCGCCGGATTGGGGCTGCTCGGCATCGCTGGCGCGCGGGTTCTGGCAGGCGGTGATTCGGGACCGACGATCGACGCCTCTTCCGGTGCAGTGGCAGGAGCCGTTGTATCCGTGGTCATCGTGGTCGTCGGGTTGTCGTTTCTACCGGTGGCGGCGTTGCGTGAGCGCCGTTCCGGCCCAGCACGAATCGAACGATCGGGGGCGCTCGAGGGCGGTTCGGTATTCATGCGGTGGCACGTCGTTGCAGGATTGCTCGGCGCCGCTGCGGGTGTGCTGCTGCTTACCGGCGGGCTTCTTCCTGTCCTAGAGGTACCGGACGGCCTGCCGAATCCGACGATTCTCGCGACGCGCACCACCGTCGTGGCGGGATTCATCCTTGTGGTGTCGTCGGTACCGATGTTTTTCTCGATGTTCGCGGCGACGGTCCGACCCGCCCTCGGCGTGCTTGCAGTCGCCGGGGTCATGGCTGCGAGCGGTGTACTGCAATCGCTTGTCCTTGCCACTGACATCGACGGCATTTCGGTGGGCTTCGGCGGCATCGCCACGGCCGTCGGCGTCCTCGTGGCCTTCGGTTGCGCAGCGGCGGTGCTGTTGGCGGGTAGCGCGGAGCGTGAGGACGTCGACACCTCCGATACGGCGTCGGACCGAACGGTGGCGACGGTGGCGGGGGCAGGCGCGATCCTGTCCGTGATCGGTCTCGGCCTCCCGCTGTACCGAGGTACCGAGGTCACGGCGGCGTCGTTCTTCGAGATTCCGTGGGGATGGGATGCCTGGGGGCAGGCGCTGCTCGCCGTCACCGTATTGGTCGGAGCAGGTGTTGCCGCCAGGTCGAGACCCGCCAGAGGCTCGGCGCTTCTCGTCGGATCAGCTCTCGCGCTGGTGGTCTATGTACTGGGGTGGCCGTTGACTCAGGGCCGTGCACTCGACCCCGTAGTCGGGCCCGGTGTGTTTGCCGGCGCGCTCGGCGGTTTGATACTTGCTGTGGCGGCGGTACTTTCGGCTCGAACGCAGCAAAAGTGAGGCGTGGGACACACGGGGCGTGCCGGTGAGATAGACCACATACCATCCATGCGCCCGATGGGCTCCTGGACCACCTGGATAAAGTCGGTGACCAGACCCGCTCACACCCGACGAGCGGGCGTCAACGTAGACGAGACGGTGAGCTGATGGATCTCTTCGAATACCAGGCGAAGGAATTGTTCGCCAAACATGGCGTACCCACCTCCGCCGGTCGTGTCACGGACACGGTCGCCGGAGCAACAGAAATTGCCAAAGAAATCGGCAAGCCCGTGATGGTCAAGGCGCAGGTCAAGGTCGGCGGCCGCGGCAAGGCCGGCGGCGTCAAGTACTCCAAGGACGTCGCAGCAGCCACCGAGAACGCAGAAGCGATTCTCGGACTCGACATCAAGGGCCACGTCGTCAAGAAGCTGCTCGTTGCAGAAGCTTCCGACATCGCCGAGGAGTACTACATCTCCTTCCTGCTCGACCGCACCAACCGCACCTACCTGGCGATGTGTTCGGTCGAGGGTGGCGTGGAGATCGAGGTGACGGCGGAGGAGAACCCCGACGCACTTGCACGTATTCCGGTCGACGCCGTCAAGGGCGTCGATCTTGCTTTTGCTCGTGAAATAGCCGAAAAGGGCAAGCTTCCCGCCGAGGTGCTCGACGCCGCCGCGGTGACCATCCAGAAGCTGTGGGAGGTCTTCATAGGCGAAGACGCTCTCCTGGTCGAGGTCAACCCGCTGGTTCGCACCCCGGACGATGAGATCCTCGCCCTCGACGGCAAGGTCACGCTCGACGAGAACGCAAGCTTCCGTCAGCCCGGCCACGCGGACTTCGAGGACAAGGACGCAGCCGATCCTCTCGAGGCCAAGGCCAAGGAGAACGACCTCAACTACGTCAAGCTCGACGGACAGGTCGGCATCATCGGAAACGGTGCCGGACTGGTCATGTCGACCCTCGACGTCGTTGCCTACGCCGGCGAAGCACACGGGGGCGTCAAGCCCGCCAACTTCCTCGACATCGGCGGCGGCGCTTCGGCCGAGGTCATGGCTGCAGGTCTCGACGTCATCCTCGGTGACTCGCAGGTCAAGAGTGTGTTCGTCAACGTCTTCGGTGGCATCACCTCGTGCGACGCCGTTGCCAACGGAATCGTCGGCGCGCTGAAGAAGCTCGGTGACGAGGCCAACAAGCCGCTGGTAGTTCGTCTCGACGGCAACAAGGTCGAAGAAGGACGCAAGATTCTCGCCGACGCCGCGCACCCGCTGGTGACGCTCGCCGAAACCATGGACGAAGGCGCCGACAAGGCCGCCGAGCTGGCTGCGAAGTAGAGGAAACCATGTCTATCTTTCTGAACAAGGACAACAAGGTCATCGTCCAAGGCATCACCGGCGGCGAAGGCACCAAGCACACCGCCCTGATGCTCAAGGCCGGCACCAAGGTCGTCGGTGGCGTCAACGCACGCAAGGCCGGCACCACGGTCAAGCACGTCGATGCTGACGGAAACGACATCGAGCTTCCCGTTTTCGCGACCGTCGCCGAGGCCATCGAGAAGACCGGCGCGGACGTCTCCATCGCGTTCGTTCCGCCCGCATTCTCGAAGGACGCCATCGTCGAAGCGATCGACGCGGAGATCCCGCTGCTCGTCGTCATCACCGAGGGCATCCCCGTGCAGGACTCCGCCTACGCGTGGGCCTACAACGTGGAGAAGGGCAAGAAGACCCGCATCATCGGTCCGAACTGCCCCGGAATCATCACTCCCGGTGAAGCTCTCGTCGGCATCACGCCTGCCAACATCTCCGGAACCGGCCCCATCGGCCTGGTCTCGAAGAGTGGCACGCTGACCTACCAGATGATGTTCGAGCTCCGCGACTTCGGCTTCTCGACGGCCATCGGCATCGGCGGAGACCCGGTCATCGGTACGACGCACATCGACGCCATCGAGGCGTTCGAGAACGATCCCGACACCAAGGTCATCGTCATGATCGGTGAAATCGGTGGCGACGCAGAAGAGCGTGCAGCCGATTACATCAAGGCCAACGTGACCAAGCCAGTCGTCGGCTATGTCGCAGGCTTCACCGCTCCCGAGGGCAAGACCATGGGCCACGCAGGCGCTATCGTCTCGGGCTCCTCGGGTACGGCTCAGGGCAAGAAGGACGCGCTCGAGGCTGCAGGCGTCAAGGTCGGCAAGACGCCGTCCGAGACTGCTGCACTCGCACGCGAGATCCTGGAATCGCTTTCGGTGAAGTAAGTCAATTCACCTGAAAAGGTCCGTCACCGTTGGTGGCGGACCTTTTTCGTGCGCTTTTGTCCGCCCGCTTTCGGCATGAATGACGCATTCAAGCCGTCTAACCTTTGCGATGGTCCATTCATGCTGGGGTGCGGGCAACCGGCGCCGACTCAGAAAATGGAATGCGTGAGGGTCGCGGTGTAAGTGTCGGCGAGGACACTGGCCGAGGGGACACCGATCGAAACCGTGGAAATCCAGCTCGAAAGGCACAGTGCACCTCCTCTTTTCGCCAGCGCGGCGGTGCTGGTGAGAGGCAGGTTTATTGCGGTCGAGGTTCCGGTGATGCCTGCCGAGCACAGAGACGACGGGGCGCTGTAGGTCGCTACGGTGGGGGTGATCACCCGTCTGGTGTTTTTACCGACGATCGTGGAGAGACTGACCGTCGTTTTCCATCCGTTCAGCCCGACACCCCGAACACTCATGCCCATCGTCCCGGTCCATGTTGCGCCGGGAACGATGGTCGACGGTCCCGTCATCGCCGAAGGCACGACGATATCGAGCAGGTCGGCCGGTGCTGCTGCCGGTGCAGCAATGGCCGCCACCCTGGGTGTCGCCGTGGTCGGCACGGTGGTTACAGGCACGGTGGTTACGGGCACTGTGGTTACGGGCACTGTGGTCACGGGAACCGTAGTCGTCGGGATTGTTGTCGTCGGGGTCACTGATGACGGCGCCGAAGTCGTGGTCTGCAGTACGGCTGGTGGAACTGTGGGTGTTGGCGCGGCCTGCGCGACGACGGGAGGTGCCGTTGTGGTCACGGTGGGCGCAGTGGCGGTCGCCGATGGCCCTGTAGTGATGGCCGGTTCCGTGGGACACGGAACCGGCGGCACTGCCGTTGCGGTTGTGGTCGGCACTGGGGCGGGCGTCGTCGTCGCAGGCACGACGACGACGCAACCTACACCCACCGCTGGTTGCGACGCAGCGTGCGGCGAGCCCGCAGCGAAGAGACTGACCGCAAGTCCGACAGCGAACATCGAGCGGCGCATGTCATTCGGTCTTTCGGCGCCGGGCTGCAACCAGAGTGCCTGCTGCGATGGCTATAACGACGGCGGCCACGGCAATCCAGACCCACACCGGGATGCCTCCGGATTCGGTGGACGTTGTGGACGCCGAACCTTGGTCGGGGAATGTCAGTTCGGCGTCGGAGGTCTTGTTCAGCAATCCGCTCGTCACGGTGACCGATGCTTGCCACGGGCCTGAGGGGAGTGCTGGGTCGAGGGCAAACGTGACCGATCCCGATTGTCCCGGGGCAATCGAACCGCCGGAACCCTGGACCGGGGCCGTCGAGACACCGCCTGGACCGCCGGAGAGGCTGACGGTTCCACTGGGATCGATAGCGCGACCGCCGGTATTGGTCACAGCAGTGACGATCTGGGGCACTCCTTGGTCGCTACGCGCGGCCGTGATGCCGTCGATCGATAGATCCGCTGGTGGGCCGTTGCCGGGACCGACAGAGAGGTAGGCGCGGATGCCCACGCGGCTGACGTTTTGAATTCCGGTCCCTGTCGGAGCGCCTGCAGTTTGCGCCCAGACGACGCCATACTGTTCGCCTTCGGGTGCGTCCGGGGGCACGGCGATCGTTACGACCGCTTCGGCGGCCGACTGCGGTGCCAATACGATGTCGGTCGGCGTGATGGACATCCAGGTGCTCAGTTCGTTCGCCGTCCGTCCCTCTGCTACCTCGAACCCGTCCTCGCCACCACTGATCGACGCGGCAGCGGGGTACAGGGTGATCGGCTGCTCTTCGGTGCTGCTGTTGCTGACCTCGATGCGTCGGGTGATGGTGGTTCCTGGCGGCAGGTTGTCGATGATGTACGCGAGAGCACGCGGATCGTCCTGCAACGAGACGGGCGCCTCCAGTAGTCGAATACCCACGCTTCCTACCGGTGCCGGAGCGGTTGTTTCCTGTGCGATCGCCGGAGCCTGAGCGACAATCGCCGAAGCGATTGCGAGCAGCGTCAGGACTCCGACGACCAATCCACGATGGTGTGTCATGTACAGGTCAGGCAACCGAATGTGTAATGGTGCCCGTGTAATTGCCCGCCACTACGTTGGTCGGCAGCGTGATGGTGACGTTGCCGGTCCAGGTTGCGGTGTTCGAGCCGACGACGACGGTCGCCGTCTGGACGGGCTTGATCGTGTCGAGGACTGGTCCCACGGCTGGAGTGACAACCGCGACACCGGTGACCGTTGCGGCTGTGCCCTGGTACGCAACGGCGGTCGCTGGGATGGATGCCGGGTCCGGTGCGGGCTTGAGGAACGCCGAGCTGATCGCCGACGCGACCCAGCCGTTGATTCCGCGGCGTAAATCGCTGACGACGACCGGAGTGATGCCGCCCGTCGCCTGATTGCCCGTGACGGTGAGGACTTGGTTGAGGGGCGCGGTGAGAGTGAGGGCGCCGCCGGCGACCGAGAAGGTCACGACGGTGTCTGCTGCATTGGAGACGCCTGGCGAAATTACTGCTGCGGCAAGCGCGCCGGCCGCGGCAACGGTAGCGAAGAGGGACTTACGCATTGGAGGACTTCCTTGAGCGAGGCGGGGAAACCGGACGGTTTGTGGTTCGACGCACGGTAGCCCCTGTTTGTGAAATCTAGGTAGTGATATGAGCCGTCTGACATGAAAAGTCACAAACATTGTTTAGTCATACGAAAAGGCCGTCCACGCTGCCTGTCGCGCGTTTGCGGGGGGAACTCGCTGCTACCGGCGCACCGCGCAACCGACGGCGGGGCTATGTGGCTGGATAGTCGCACTGCGACCGCAGTGGGCGATATATCGAGGTTCACGGTCGAACTGTGAACAGTCCGCTGGCCCTTTTCAGAGGGTACGAACGGGGCATTCGGGCGGCCACGGGCGACGAGCGGTCGATTCGAATGCCAACCGGCGCCGAACACCTGCTGGATGTTCTCAGAATCATCGAGAATCTAAGTGTTCTGATTACTTCGGATAACGGTTTGACTCACTCCCATGACAACTACTGAGAACCGCGCATCGACCAAGGGCTGGCCCGACGCGCCTACGTCGCCCGCAGGCTGGATTTCCCGCGCAGGAGAGGTCGCGCAGCTTCTCGCCGTCGACGCCGTTGCTCGCGACAAGGGGAATGCAGCTCCGTACGACGAAGTGCAGCTCCTCAAGGACGCGGGTCTCGTCACCCTTCTCGGCCCCACCGCACACGGCGGCGCGGGCCAGGACTGGCCGACGGCCTACCAGGTCATCCGTCGCGTTGCCGCTGCCGACGGCTCGATCGGCCAACTACTCGGCTACCACCTGCTGTGGTTCTGGGCCGCTCGTCTCGTCGGCACCCCCGAGCAGATCGAGGCCGTCGAATCCGACGCGACCAGGAACAAGTGGTTTTTCGGCGGCGCTGTGAACCCGCGCGACAACGACGTAGCGGTCACCGATGAAGGCGACACCATCGTCTTCGAAGGTGCCAAGAGCTTCTCGACCGGGAGCCGCGTCTCCGACGTCACCGTGCTCGAAGGTGCATTGACGGGCAGCGACGCTCACGTGTTTGCCATCGTCCCGTCGAACATCGATGGACTGACGTTCCACGACGACTGGGACAACATCGGCCTGCGTCAGACCGAGAGTGGCAGCGTCACCATCGACAAGATGCGCGTCGAGTGGGCGAGTGCTGCCGGATTCGTCGACAAGCAGTTCCAGCCGCGGGTGTACAACACACTGAATGTTCCGACTATTCAGCTCGTGTTCGTGAACTTCTACCTCGGCATCGCGCGTGGTGCACTCGAAGAGGCTTCCGCGTACACGAAGGACAAGACCCGGGCATGGCTCCACAGCACTGTGGACAATGCCATCGACGAGCCCTACATCATCGACATCTACGGTGATCTGACGTCCAAGCTGTGGGCAGTGGAAGCTCTTGCCGATGCAGTTGCGTTGGAAGGGAAGAAGATCCACGACAACGCCTGGGACGTGACGGCCGAGGAGCGTGGCGATCACGAGGTGCGCGTCGCCGCTGTCAAGGCGCGCGCGACGGAGGTTTCGCTCGAGATCACCTCGACGGTGTTCGAGGCACTCGGCGCGCGAGCAACCGCCAGCAAATACGGCTTCGATCGCTTCTGGCGCAACGTCCGCACCCACACCTTGCACGATCCGGTCGCGTACAAACGCCGCGAGGTGGGCCGCTGGGTCCTCACCGGTGAACTACCCGAGCCGACCTGGTACTCATAGAAACGAAGGGACAGACATGAGCACCGAAAGAATCTCCGACGCAGTCAAATTCGCTTACTGGGTACCCAATGTCAGCGGCGGCCTCGTCACCAGTGATATCGAACAGCGCACCAGTTGGGATTGGGAGTACAACAAGAAGCTCGCCCGAACAGCCGAGAACAACGGCTTCGAGTATGCGCTCAGCCAGGTTCGGTACGAGGCCAGCTACGGCGCCGAATTCCAGCACGAGTCCACCAGTTTCAGCCTCGCGCTGCTGTTGGCCACCGAGCGTCTGAAGGTCATTGCTGCTGTTCACCCCGGACTCTGGCAGCCGGCCGTGTTGGCCAAGCTTGGAGCCACAGCAGATCACCTGTCCAGCGGACGCTTCGCGGTCAATGTCGTCAGCGGCTGGTTCAAGGACGAATTCACGCACCTGGGTGAGCCGTGGCTCGAGCACGATGAACGCTACCGACGCAGCGCCGAGTTCCTTCAGGTGCTGCGCAAGATCTGGACCGAGGACGATGTCGACTTCCGCGGAGACTTCTACCGGATCCATGACTTCACGCTGAAACCGAAGCCGTTGAACACCCAGGAGCGCCCGAACCCCGAACTGTTCCAGGGTGGCAATTCGTCTGCAGCCCAAGAGAATGCGGGTCGGTACTCCGACTGGTACTTCAGCAACGGCAAGGACTACGACGGTGTCACCGAGCAGCTCGACAACATTCGTCGAATCGCCCGCGCCAACGATCGCGAAGTGAAGTTCGGCTTGAATGGATTCATCATCGCTCGTGACACGGAGAAGGAAGCCAGGGACACTCTCCGCGAGATCATCGAGAAGGCGAACAAGCCTGCCGTCGAAGGGTTCAAGGGCGCAGTCCAGCAGGCCGGATCGTCCACCAAGGACGGGAAGGGCATGTGGGCCGACTCCTCGTTCGAGGACCTCGTCCAGTACAACGACGGGTTCAAAAGTCAGCTCATCGGCACCCCTGAACAGGTTGCTCATCGAATCTTCGAGTACCGCAAGCGTGGTGTCGATCTGATTCTCGGTGGCTTCCTGCACTTCCAGGAAGAAATCGAGTATTTCGGAGCCAACGTTCTGCCCCTGGTGAGGGAGCTGGAGGCGGCGGACACATCCAATCGAGAGTTGGTCAACGCGAACTGACGCATCGACCGAGTCTTCTTGTCGGGTCCGTAGACTAACTTGTCTACGGACCCGATCTCATTTCGACGAGGAGTGTGTCATGACCTATCCGCCCGAGGGCGCCCGTCCCCAGGGGCCCGGCCAACAGAGCCAAGCTCCCAGCGGTTACGGCAACTACGGCCCAGCAGGTCAATCCTATGGCCAGTCAGGTCAGCAATCACCGGGACAGCAGCCAGGCCAGCAAGCACCAGGCCAGCCGTCGTACGGCCAGGGCCAGCAGGGAGCCTCGCAGCAGCAGTACAACCCGCCACTGGCGTCGTCGAAAGCGTCGCAGCTTCCGCGTATCTTGCCGCTGGTCGTTCTTGCGCTCGGCGCGGTCAATTTCCTCACTGGGCTCGCAGGCCAGTACGAGGCGCTCGGAACGACGACCAACTTTTTCCTGATCGGCAACGGGGATCCGACGTCGATTGCGCTGCTGTTCGCAGCCGGTTTGACAGCCGGTATCAGCCTTCTCCCGAAGCAGTCGACCATCATCGGCGTCGCGGCGGCTCTGTCGATCGCGGGATGGTTCACACTCGCGTTCCAGTCGTTCAACACCGGCGAGACCGGACCGACCGGGGTATCCATCGGCTTGGGGACCGGCGCGATCGTCATTCTCGTTCTTGGATTCGTGCAGTCGGCGGCGGCAGTGGCAGCCACTCTCTTCTCGATTGGAATTCTCAAAGTTCCTACACCGAAGCCCGCCTCGTACGGTCAGCAAAGTTCGTTCCAGGGCTACGGGCAACAGACAAGTGGCTACGGAGCGCCCGGTCAGCAGGGTCAGTCAGGTCCGCAGGGTCAGCCCGGCCAGCAGGGTCAGCCAGGTTGGGGCAAGCAACCGCAGAACTACGGCGGATACGGGCAGCCCGCCCAGCCTTCCCAGCAGAACTACCCTGCTCCCCCCTACGGCGGGCAACCCTCGCCAGGTCAGGGTGCATCGAACCAGGGCGCTCCGAACCAGAACACCACCGGTGGCCTCGGCTATCCGGTGGGAGGCTCGGCCGGGGCTGCGCCGAGCGGCAGCGGCGGGTTGACAGGTCCTGCAGGTCAGAACTCGCCATACGGCCAGCCCCAGTCCAGCCAGCCCCAGTCCGGCCAGCCCCAGTCCGGCCAGCCCCAGTACGGGCAGACTCCGATCGGATCCGGCGGATACGGCGCACCTCAGCACGCGGCGTCCTCGGATCCGGACACTGACGATTCGTCTGGCGATCGCGACACTCCATACGGCGCGCCCACCCAGGCGTTCGGTGCTACACCCAACGACGAAGACAAGAAGTGATCGTCGCTCGGCGCGCCTGAACCACCGCTCCGTCCGATGATGAAACGCTCGTAGCCGATGAGTGCCGTATTGAACCAGGAGAAGCAGCGCACCGGCCGGTCTCGGCGTCCGGTCCAGCGTGAGCCTCTGTTGTCGCCTGCCCTGTCGAAAACGCTGGTCCGAGTAGGTTTCCGGACGCCAGGCGTCCTCGTTGCGATTATTGCGACGGTCGTGCTGGTCACGCTGGTCTCGGTCAACAGTGAGTTGACCGGGACTCTCGGTGCCATTGCCGGTCTGTGGTTCGCGGTGCATCAGGTTCCGCTGAGCATCTCCGGCACCTCTCTCGGTGTCTTCCCTCTATTGCCGACGATCGTTTTATTCGTCGTCGTCGCGAGGAGTGTGAGCAGAACGGTGTCCGCCGCGTCGGCTCGACGCGAGTGGGCGTGGGTCCTCGGCGCTGCCGTGCTCGGCCCTGTCGTGGTTACCGCGTTGGCTTTGGCGGTCGCTGCGGATGCTTCGGCCGCCATCGGGCTGTCCAGCCCCAACGCGCTTTTCGCGTTCGCCTGGGTAGCGGGCATTCATGGCGTGGCGGCTGCGGTTGGGGTGGCGATCGGCACTCGAGACGTCGGTTGGGTCCGCGGCCGTGTCCCTGAGTGGATCTTCGAGGTCGTCGCCCCGACGGTCCGGGCAGCGGCGGTACTGATCGCAGGGGCAGGCGGAATCTTCCTTGCCTCGATGCTCGCATCGTGGTCGACGGCCGGAGCGTTGCTCGACGCAGGCAACGGCTTCGTCGGAATGCTCGGTCTGACGCTGCTGTCCATTCTCTATCTCCCGAACGTTCTGCTCGGCACCCTCGCGGTATCGGTCGGGTCGTCGGCGCACGTCGGCGATGTCGCTGTCAGCATGTTTCGGACCGCGGGTGGGCCGGTCCCTCCGCTACCGGTGCTTGCAGTTCTCCCGGAAGGCGCATCGACCACGTTCTGGACCCTGATGCTGGTCGTGCCAGTCGCCGCCGGAGTAATCCTCGGGCGTGACTGCGCGCGTCGCACCGTCGACGTGCATTACGCGTTGTCCTCGGTGTGGGTCGGCAGCGCAGCGATCGGTGTTGCCTCGTTGCTTCTCGGCTTCGCCGCAGGGGGCAATCTCGGCACGTTCGGCACAGTCTCGGTCACGGTGTGGTCGTTCGGCCTGCTTGCCTTTGCGTGGCTTGCCGTCGTCGGTTCCATTGCTGCAGCCATCACCGCGTGGCGAGGTGGTTCGCTACCTCCGCACCAGGCCGACCCTGCGCCTGACGTCGCACCCGAACGGGCACCCGTCGCGGTACCGGCCATCGCAGAACCCGTCGCGCATCCACGACGGGCCGTCGACGCCGAATTGGTGGAGCAGCCTGCCCCGCCGGCGGAAACGGACACCGGCGACGAAACCTCCGAGGACGTTGTCGAGGCCGAGATCGTGGACGCTCCGGCTGCACAGGATGCAACTGCCGAGGAAGTACCTGCCGAGAGTGTCGAGCCCGCCGCCGAAGCCGTCGATGTGGCCCAGGTCGTCGATGTGGCGGAGGTCGTCGATGTGGAAGCCGCCGAAGACACGACGAGCACGGACCCGAAGACCTGAGACCACGCAACCGAGAAGGACCTCCCTGACAGCGTCGTCGTGGCCAACGACTACTCTTTCAGCTGACCCGGTTCGGTTTGGATGGGCGATCCGCCTCGATCAATTCAGGAGAAGTGCGCTGACTGCCACGCGTGAGCACCCAGCACGAGTCGTCGTCCTCGCATCGGGCACCGGCTCGCTGTTGCTATCGCTGATCGGGGCCACCCGAAGCAGTAACTACCCCGCACGCATCGTCGCGGTGGGAGTGGACCGCGACTGCGACGCCGCCCGCCATGCGCACGAGGCCGAGATTCCACACTTTCGTGTCGGGCTGCGCGACTACACCGATCGGGAGCAGTGGGATGCGGCGCTGACCGAATCCGTCGCCCAGCACCAGCCCGATCTCGTCGTGACCGCCGGTTTCATGAAAATCCTCGGCCCGCGATTTCTGACTACCTACGCCGGACGGATCGTCAACACGCATCCGGCGCTGCTTCCGTCTTTTCCCGGCGCCCACGCGGTGGAAGACGCACTTGCCTACGGGGTCAAGCTGACGGGATCGACAGTCCACCTCGTCGATGCAGGGGTGGATACCGGGCCGATTCTGGCGCAGCAAGCTGTACCTGTGCACAGCGATGACGACCGTGACTCTCTGCACGAGCGAATCAAGATTGTGGAGCGCGCACTGCTGGTCGATGTGATCGCAGCAGTTGCGTCCCGAGGTGTTGTCTCCGATGGAAGAAAGGCCGAGATCCAACCATGAGTGAACGTAAAGCAGTGCGCCGCGCGCTGGTCAGTGTCTACGACAAGACCGGATTGATCGAGCTTGCGACCGGCTTGCACAATGCAGGCGTCGCTCTGGTCTCGACCGGGTCGACGGCATCCAAGATCGCCGATGCCGGAATCCCGGTCACGAAGGTCGAGGACCTCACCGGTTTTCCCGAGACTCTCGATGGCCGCGTCAAGACGCTTCATCCGCGGGTACACGCGGGTGTGTTGGCCGATACCCGCCGCCCCGAGCACCTTTCACAACTAGAGGAACTCGGCATCGAGGCGTTCGAGCTCGTCGTCGTCAACCTCTACCCGTTCACCGACACCGTTGCCAGCGGAGCCACGCCCGACGAATGCGTCGAGCAGATCGACATCGGCGGACCTTCGATGGTCCGTGCGGCAGCAAAGAATCATCCGTCGGTCGCAGTGGTTGTCGATCCCGCCCGCTACGAGGATGTGCTGAGCGCCGTTGCTGGTGGGGGATTCACTCTTGCCGAGCGCACTTCGCTTGCGGCACAGGCATTCCAGCATACTGCGGCGTACGACGTTGCTGTTGCATCGTGGATGAGCAGCGTCCTCGTGGAATCCGACACCCAGTTCCCCGCGTGGATCGGCGGAACCTGGGACCGCGCGGCCGTTCTCCGCTATGGCGAGAACCCGCACCAGGCAGCCGCGCTGTACGTCGATCCTGCGGGGTCCGGCATCGCTCAGGCCGAGCAGCTGCACGGTAAAGAGATGTCGTACAACAACTTCACCGATGCCGACGCTGCTTGGCGTGCAGCATTCGATCACGAAAACTATTGTGTTGCGATCATCAAGCATGCCAACCCCTGCGGAATCGCTGTCGGTGCTGATATCGCCGAGGCGCACCGCAAGGCGCATGCCTGCGACCCTGTCAGTGCCTACGGCGGCGTCATCGCAGCCAACCGTGAGGTCACCGTCGAGATGGCCGAGCAGGTTGCCGAGATTTTCACCGAGGTGATCGTCGCACCGTCGTACGCTGATGGTGCACTGGGTGTTCTGCAGCGCAAGAAGAACATTCGTGTTCTGCTGGCAACGCCGCCGTCGCCGAACGGGGTCGAGCTCAAGCCGATCTCCGGTGGCACATTGCTGCAGCAGCGTGACGCGATCGACGCCGATGGCGACAACCCGGCCAACTGGACGCTCGCAGCCGGCGAGGCCGCCGACCAGCAGACTCTGAAGGATCTCGAATTTGCTTGGCGCGCAGGGCGTGCTGTCAAGTCCAACGCGATTTTGCTGGCCAAGGACGGCGCGTCGGTCGGCGTCGGTATGGGACAGGTCAACCGCGTCGATGCTGCGCACCTGGCAGTCCAGCGCGCGGGAGACCGGGTCGAAGGATCCGTCGCTTCCTCCGATGCGTTCTTCCCGTTCCCCGACGGACTGCAGGTCCTGCTGAGTGCCGGTGTGAAGGCCGTCGTGCAGCCGGGCGGGTCCGTCCGCGACAACGAGGTCATCGCTGCAGCTCAGG
This sequence comes from Rhodococcus sp. G-MC3, assembly GCF_030063335.1. GTDB lineage: Bacteria > Actinomycetota > Actinomycetes > Mycobacteriales > Mycobacteriaceae > Rhodococcoides. Next base: position 163,525 of record NZ_JASISW010000008.1, read on the forward strand.
ATGCAGGCGTGACCCTCTATCTCACGGGTTCGCGCCACTTCGCCCACTAGGTCGCCGAGTTCGGCTTTCCGCCGAGATCGAGGTTATGCATGGCTTTCCCTGGGATTCCGCGCATAACTTCGATCTCATCAGACAGGTGCACCGGCCGCACGAAGCGCGGCGCTAACCCGTGACACCAACGAGATACCGTCTCTCCGAAGGTGATGTGCGCTTACTCGTACGACGGTCCAGCCAAGTTGCTCCAATCTGTGAGTTCGGTCGATGTCCCACGCACGCTGTTGAGGGTCCGACCAGTGTTGCTCGCCGTCGTACTCTACGAGGATCTTCCACCGTGGCCAACCCATGTCGCCGCGCGCGAACGCCTTGCCGGTTGCATCCCTGATCTCGATTTGAGTGGTCGGGCGTGGCAGACCCGCATCGAGCAGAAGTAGACGTGTCAGTGACTCCTGCGGCGACTCGGCACCACCATCGGCGACGTCGAGCACCTGTCGGAGTTGCACGATTCCCCTGCTTCCGCAGTGACTTTCCGCTAGCAGGGCAACCGCGCTCGGACGCAATGAAGTTGCGTTGCACAGCGCGTCGACCATTGCCAGAGCCTGAGGAAACTTGCCACGACGGCCGAGATCGAAGGCAGTCCGGGCAGCGGTAGTGACTCGGATTCCATCAACTGTCTCTACCTCGTCGGAAGGCAGCATGTCTGCCCTGATGTGAATGGCACTGTACGGCTGACGGTGTTCGTACCAAATTAGTTCCGCGCGGTGGTCAGCCGAAATCCACTTGGCCCCATGAAGGGCAGCTGCGCTTTGTCCAGCGACGACAGCCTTTCCTTGCGAGAACATCCACGCTGCTCGCGCCCGAGTAACCGCGTCGACCGTAGTCGATCGATCGATGTATACGTCCCGGTAGATCCGGCGGTTCTCACGCCGCAAGTCAGCACGCGTGACTGTTCCGTCCTTGACTGCATCCGAGCCGACGAACGGCGAACTGTCCATCCGAAAACAATCACAGGGAATTGGTCACCGTGGGGCCTCGGATCGCAATCTGTGGATGAATACGAAGGTCTATCCACAGCCTGTCGAGATCGAAGCTGTGCTGCACCGCCTGTGCTAAGGTGTTCGCCGAAATCCAGGTTGTGCCCCGTAATTGACAGAATTTAGGACATAACCTCGATCTCGGCGGAAGTGAGTGACGTGCGGGCGGACGGCGAGAGGTGCACAAACGTACGAACGCTCGTAGCGTGGTGAAGTGACCTCTACCGAACCTGGCATCACCACCGTCGGCGAACTGCGCGCGTCCGGACACGTGCAGCGTTCCGTCAAGGCCGAACTCCGCGAAAATCTGCTTGACGCCCTGCGCACGGGCAAGGACGCATGGCCGGGAATTCTCGGTTTCGACAAGACCGTTCTCCCTCAGCTCGAACGTGCGATTCTTGCTGGTCACGACGTCGTTCTCCTCGGCGAACGAGGTCAGGGCAAGACTCGACTCCTGCGCACCCTCAACCTCCTGCTCGACGAGTGGTCCCCGATGATCGAGGGTTCCGAGCTCGGCGAGCACCCCTTCGAACCCATCACCCCGGCGAGCATTCGCAAGGCCGCGGAACTGGGCGACCTGCTCCCCATCACGTGGCGCCACCGCAGCGAGCGGTATGCCGAGAAGCTGGCGACCCCTGACACATCGGTTGCGGATCTCGTCGGCGACGTCGACCCCGTCAAGGTCGCCGAAGGGCGCAGCCTGGGCGATCCGGAGACCATCCACTTCGGACTGGTTCCCCGCAGCCACCGCGGCATCGTCGCCATCAACGAACTGCCCGACCTCGCGGAACGAATCCAGGTCTCGTTGCTCAACGTCATGGAAGAGCGCGATATCCAGGTCCGCGGCTACACGTTGCGCCTACCTCTCGACGTCATGCTCGTCGCGAGCGCGAACCCCGAGGACTACACCAACCGCGGCCGCATCATCACCCCGCTGAAGGACCGTTTCGGCGCCGAGATCCGCACGCACTACCCGCACGCGCTCGACGACGAGATCTCCGTCATCGAGCAAGAAGCACACCTTCCGGCGTCCGTGCCGTCCTACTTGATCGAGGTGCTGGCTCGATTCACGCGACTGCTGCGCGAGTCGCCGTCCGTCGACCAGCGATCCGGTGTATCGGCTCGTTTTGCCATCGCGGCCGCTGAAACCATCGCTGCCGCAGCGATTCACCGTGCCGCCGTGCTGGGTGAAGGCGATGCCGTCGCCAGGCCCGTCGACCTGGGGACCATCATCGAGGTGCTGCGGGGCAAGGTCGAGTTCGAGTCCGGTGAAGAAGGCCGCGAGATCGAGGTGCTCGAACACCTGCTGCGGCGTGCGACTGCCGACACGGTTCGCGAGCGGCTCGGCGGCATCAATCTGGCGCCGCTGGTCACCGCCATCGAGCAGGGCGAACCGGTTGTGACGGGCGACCGTATCACCGCGAAGGCTCTGCTCGGCGAACTGCCGGACCTGGAGGTTCTCGACGAGATCGCGACCCGCCTCGACGCGTCCTCGGACGGCGAAAAAGCGGCGGCGTTCGAACTTGCGCTGGAAGGCCTCTACCTCGCCCGCCGTATCGCGAAGGATCCCGACGAAGACGGACAGACGGTGTACAGCTGATGCCTGCCAGCAGATACGGGCGATATCACGGTGGACCTGATCCGCTGGCCGCACCGGTCGACCTCCGAGAAGCTCTAGAGTCCATCGGTAATGATGTGCTCGAGGGAGCTTCTCCTCGCCGCGCGATGCAGGAGATGCTGCGGCGCGGCACCCAGAACATGCGAGGTCTCGACGATCTGGCCGCGGAAGCCAACCGTCGTCGACGAGAATTGTTGCGCAAGAACAACCTCGACGGCACCTTGCAGGAAGTGCGCGAGCTGCTCGACAAGGCTGTACTCGAAGAGCGCAAGACTCTCGCCAGGGCTCTCGACGACGATGCACGATTCCAGGAAATGCAGATCGGTGATCTGTCTCCGTCGACGGCTCAGGCGGTGCAGGAGCTCGCCGACTACGACTGGCGTTCGTCGGACTCCCGCGAGAACTACGAGAAGATCAAGGATCTGCTCGGACGCGAGATGCTCGATCAGCGGTTCGCGGGCATGAAGAACGCTCTGAAGAATGCGACGGACGAAGACCGGCAAGCGATCAGCGAGATGCTGAAAGACCTCAACGAGCTGCTCGCCAAGCATAATCAGGGCGAGGATTCCGACGAGGACTTCCAGAATTTCATGCGCAAACACGGCCAGCATTTCCCGGAGAATCCGCAGAATGTGGACGAGCTCTTGGACTCACTGGCCGAAAGAGCAGCCGCTGCACAGCGGTTGAGGAATTCCCTCAGCCCGGAACAACGTGCTGAGCTCGACGCGCTGGCTCAGCAGGCTTTCGGCGATTCGAACCTGCTGCAGCAACTCGATCAGCTCGATCAGAACCTTCAACAGGCACGGCCGGGGGAGGATTGGGACGGTTCGCAGAACTTCCGCGGTGAGAACGGTATGGGGCTCGGCGACGGAACCGGAGCGCTGCAGGACATCGCGGACCTAGAGAATCTGGGAAACCAGCTGTCGCAGCAGTACAACGGTGCGGCGTTGGACGACATCGATGCGGATGCGCTGCTCGAGCAGCTCGGGCCCGAAGCTGCAGCGGATGCACGAATGCTCGCCGAGCTCGAAAAGGCCTTGGAACAACAGGGTTTCATGGACAAAGGTGCTGACGGACAGTGGCGGTTGTCACCCAAGGCGATGCGTCAGCTGGGGCAATCCGCGCTCAAGGATGTCGCGGGCAAGATCTCCCGCCGCGGCGGTGAGCGGGAGACTCGCAAAGCCGGTGCGATGGGGGAGCCGACCGGTGCATCGCGTGCGTGGGAGTTCGGGGATACCGAACCGTGGGACGTGACGAGAACGGTCAACAACGCCGTACTGCGCACTGCCGCGGAGGGCTCGAAGTTGCCGGTGAAGTTGCAGGTCACCGACGTCGAGATCAGCGAGACCGAAACTCGCACCCAGGCAGCCGTCGCGCTATTGGTGGATACGTCGTTCTCGATGGTGATGGACGGCCGCTGGGTACCGATGAAACGCACTGCACTGGCGTTGAACCATCTTGTGAGCACGCGCTTCCGAGGCGACGATCTCCAGCTCATCGGGTTCGGCCGCCACGCGCAGAAGTTGACGGCGTCGCAATTGGCAGGTCTCGACGGCGCCTACGATCAAGGCACCAATCTGCACCATGCGTTGCTACTGGCGGCGCGGCACCTTCGTCGCCACCCGAACGCGCAGCCGGTGGTGCTGATCGTCACCGACGGCGAACCGACGGCGCACCTCGAACCCGACGGCCATGCGTTTTTCGACTACCCCCCGCACCCGCGGACGCTGGGTTTGACCGTGCGGGAGCTCGACACCATCGCCAAACTCGGTGCGCAGGTGACCATTTTCCGGCTCGGCGACGATCCGGGCTTGGCGCGCGTGGTGGACCGAATGGCCGAGCGGGTGGGTGGGCGCGTCATCGCCCCGGATCTCGATGGTCTCGGGGCAGCCGTGGTAAGCGACTACCTCAAGCGTCGCCGGAAGTCTTGAGGTCGCTTTCGTCCCGCAGGGCGGAGGTGTTGCGGGTCAGTGTCCTGCCCTGGAAGAAGGCGGGACTGCGGAATCGCATGACGATCATCAGTACGGCGCCGAGCAGCAGAATCCCGAATCCGAGGAAGAAGACCAGTCCGACGCCCCCGATGGACGCGCCGCTCGCATTGTCGGGGTTCATGCTCTCGTCGATTGAAATGACGAACACTGCGAGCAGTATCAGTCCGCCGATCAACGGGAACAGGAACCGGAAGACCGCATTGCGCACGCTCGTGAACAGGCTGGTCCGGAAATACCAGATACACGCGAATGCCGTGATGCCGTAGTACCAACAGATCATGATGCCCAGTGCGGCGATCGTGTCGAGAAGCGTCCGTTCGGACAGGAACGTGACGAGCGTGTAGAAGACGGCGGTCACGACGCCTGCGACGACGGTTGCGTACGACGGGACGAGGAATCGCGGGGATACCTCGGCGAGTTTCTTCGGGAATGCGCCGTAAGCTCCCATGGCCAACATCGTGCGGGCCGCGGGCAGGAACGTCGTCTGCAGACTTGCCACCGAAGAGACGAACACGGCCAGGAACAGCAACATGCCGCCCCACTTGCCGAGAACCGGGTCGGCGAGGGCCCCGAAGATGTTCTCGGAATTGTCCGGATTGCCGAGTCCGAGACCATCTTCGCCCACACCGGCGAACATCATTGCCGCGACGGCTACAAGCAGGTACGTCAGCAGAATCGTTGCAACGCAGAGTAGTCCGGCCCGACCGGGAGTCTTTTTCGGGTTTTTTGATTCCTCGCCGAGCGTCAGACATGTGTCCCAGCCCCAGAATGCGAAGATCGAGCCCGTCAGACCGATCACGAACGCGCCGAGTGCCACTCCGCTGAATGGGTTGAACCAGTCGATGTCGAAGGACAGGTTCGCCGGAGAGTCGCCCGCCCCCACATGGACGAATGCGACGACGGCGAAGGCGATCAGGAGAACCATCTGAAAACCGACGAGCGCTACCTGAAGTCGTTCACTGGTGGTGATGCCCCGGCTCGCGATCCAGGTGGCCAGGGCGATGAACACGAGCGTCGTCGCTACGTTCACGAGCTTGTTGCCCGGCAGGTCGCCGATGCTGGGGGTGTCGAACAGTTTCGCGATGAACAGGTAGAAGAACTCGACAGCGATGGCCGCGAGATTCGACAGCACGATGATGGTGGCAATCACCATGCCCCAGCCGCACATCCAGCCGACGTAGGGACCGAATGCCTTGGTCGACCACGTGAACGATGCTCCGCAGTCCGGCGATTCGGAATTGAGCTCCCGATAGGCGTAGGCGGTGAGGAACATCGGAATGAAGCCGGCGATGAAGATGGCGGGCATCTTGAGCCCGACCGCTGCGACGATCAGTCCGATGCTTGCGGTCAGGGTGTAACCCGGCGCCACCGAGGAGATTCCGAGGATCGCGCCGGAGAAAGTCCCGACGGCCCCGGTGGCCAACCCTTTTGCACTGACAATGGACCCGGCCTGGGGCGTCGCTGTCGATTGTTCGGTCATGATCGCACCGCCGCCAGCCGGGCGACGATGTCCGCCGCGGTGCGTTGCCCCATTCGCACAGCGCCGTCCACGTGCTGATAGCCCTCGGCAGCGATATCGGAGCAGGAGAAGTGGAAGGGACCGACCGGAGTGCGAGTGTCCTTGCCGTAACGGTGAAGTCCGCCCAGATCGAAGCTCGCAGCATACGCACCGCGCGTCCACTCCTCGGAGCCCCAGTCGGATTCGTAGTAGACGACCGGCTCGGCGGCCTTCGGTCCGAGGTAGTGAGCCAGCGAGGCCACAATGGCGGCGCGTCGCGCGTCGATGTCCAGCTCGAACATCGCGTCGGCTTTCTCGTCGGATATGAATCCGACGAGGGTTCCCCGTGTGTCTTCGTGATTGGTGTTGTCGTACACCTCCTGAACGATTTCCGACGCTCCGAATCCGGTGCCGGACAATCCGTCTTCACGCCAGAACGGGGTCTCGTAGACGGCATGCACCTTGATGACCAATCCCAGCGACTGGTGCTGGTGCATCTGGTGCTGCCTGCGAGGCAGCGGTGGATCATAGGAGATGCGCGAGTACAGGTTCGGCGGGACGGCCAGGATCACCCGCGACGCCTCGACGTGAACGTCACCGTCGGCTGAGACGACTGCGCTGTCCTCGTTCCACCGAACAGTACGCACCGGGGCGTTCAGGAAGACGTCATCGCCCAGAGCTGCGGCCATCCTGATCGACAGCTGCTGCATGCCGCCGACGACCCGCTTGTCGAGAATGAAGTCCTCGTCGACCAGGTGTGAGAACGAGCCTGCGGACGCGGCCATCAGCACTGCCTGTAGTGCCGAGAACGAATGGGCAGGCTTGGTCAGCATTCCGCCGGCGATGAAGAGTCCGATGTTGTCGCGTGCCTCGGCATCGTCGGACTGGTTGAGCAGCCACTGCTCGAAGGAGACAGTGTCGAGTTCACGGGCGAGCGGGTGCGCCCACGGCTCCTCTGGCCCGACCTGCGCGGCGTGGTCGTCGAGTACCTGGATCAGTCGATCCATCTCCTTGCGCGTCGTCTCGTCGACAGGGAAAGAGTCGCCGGTGTAGCGCGTGCGTTCGCCTGCGGTGGAGATGTAGACGGACTCGCCCTCGCGATACCGGGCGAAGGTTTCGAGGCCGAGCTCGTCGAGCAGGGAGATGAGTGCGGACTGGTCGGGGGACACCCATTGCCCGCCGATCTCCAGAACGGCGCCGTCGACGGTGTCGGTCCACGTGCGACCGCCGACGCGGTCACGGGCCTCTAGTACGGCGACGGTCAGGCCTGCCTTGCGTAGGGCGGTGGCCGCGGTCAGACCGGACGGGCCTGCACCGACGATGGCGACATCACGTTGAACTGTAGGCATTTCGGGCTCCTCGGGTTGGGGTGAAGATTTCAGTGAGCGAGTGAGAGTTCGGCCTCGACCACGCAAATGGCCGAGTTGTCGACGCGATCGCGGGCGCGTAGTTCGCCGAGCATCTGGGTGAGACGATCCGCGGCGGTGTCGTGCTCGGACAACCATGAGGAAACAGCTTCTGTCGCCGAGGTTTCGAGTGCAACACCCCGCAGTATCCGATCGATGAGGCCGTGTCGGCGTTCTTGCAGGTTGTCGAGCAGGACGGACCCCGCCATCGCCTCCCAGTAGGTGGTTCCGGTTCCGCCGACGGAGAACCGCTCCGCGAGCCAGTCGAGACCGACGACGCGAGAAAATTCGCGGTACGTCTCGGCGACCTGCGTGATCGGCAGCTCGAGCGACTGGGCGGTGCGTTCGAGTGCGAGCGCTTCACCCAGGATGCGGAGCGTGGCCAGATCCTGGGAGAGCATGCCGGTGAGGCGCGGAAGTGAGGCAGCGAGCTGCTGCACCGGTCCGGAGAGCCGTTCGATCAGCTGACGGGCATTGCACTCGTCGCTCCGATGCCTCAGCAACCACGACGTGGTCCGCTCGGTCAATTCCTGGATGCCGATGTGCAGGTCCAGCCGGGTTCGGTGAGAGATGCCAGGTAGCGCGATCACTTCGCTCCACAGCCGGTCGATGTCGAACACCTGCCGCACCACCGCATAGGCGATCGTGATCTCGGGTGTACCGACGCCGAGACGTTCCTCCAGCCGGTGGATCAGGCCAGGTCCGACACGATCGATCATGTCCCCTGCCACGAGTACGGCCACGATGTCTCGGGCGAGCCGGTGGCTGCCGATCTGCTGGGGTACCCGCTCACGGACAGCGTCTGGAAAGTATCCCGCGAGAACACCGTCGAACACCGGGTCGTCGAGTACCGGGGACGCGAGCAGCTCGGTGACGACCAGATTTTTTGATTGTGCCAGCAGTACAGCAATTTCCGGTCTTACCAATCCTTGACCTGCGCGGTGGCGCTGCGACAGTTCTGCGGCCGACGGCAGGACCTCGGCTGCTCGGCTGATACCCGCGTCGCGTTCGAGGTTCTCGATCAAACGCTCATGGCGTCCGAGCAAGAACGGTGCGTGTACCTCGGCGAGGCTGATTGCCAAGGTCTGGGACGCCGTGTCCGAGAGCACCGATTCGCGAATGTCGTCCTGCACCCGGGCGAGCAGCGTATTGCGTTCTGCTGCAGGTAAAGTTCCGGCCGCGACGGCAGCGTCCACCGCGACCTTCAAGTTCACCTCGCGGTCGGATGTGGCAACGCCTGCAGCGTTGTCGATGAAGTCCGCGTTGATCCGGCCGCCGTTCAGCGCGAACTCGATCCGCCCGCGCTGAGTGAGGCCCAGGTTTCCTCCCTCGCCTATCACCGACGCGCGCACCTCGTCGGCATTCACTCGGACCGCGTCGTTGGCGGGGTCGGCTGCATCTGCGTGCCCCTCGGTGGAAGCCTTGACGTAGGTACCGATTCCGCCGTTCCACAGTAAGTCGACATCCGCGGTCAGCAGTGCCTTCACGATCTCGTGTGGTGGGAGCTCGGTGGCGCTCACGCCGAGTCGATCGCGCACCTGAGGCGACAGCGGAATCGTCTTCGCGTGTCGTGACCACACGCCACCGCCGGCCGATACGAGTGTGCGATCGTAGTCGTCCCAATTGCTACCGGCAACGGATGCGAGGCGCTCGCGTTCGAGAAACGATGCCTCCGCGTCGGGTTCGGGATCGAGGAATACGTGCCGGTGATCGAATGCTCCGATCAACCGGATGCCGCGGCTGAGCAACATTGCGTTACCGAACACGTCACCCGACATATCGCCGACACCGACGACGGTGAATTGATCGGTGTCGACGTTCGTGCCCAACTCGTCGAAATGTCTACGTACGGCAACCCATGCGCCGCGCGCAGTGATACCCATGGCCTTGTGGTCGTAACCGGCGGAACCGCCGGACGCGAAAGCGTCACCGAGCCAAAATCCGCGACGTGTCGCGATGCTGTTGGCGAGATCGGAGAATCGGGCTGTGCCCTTGTCCGCAGCGACCACGAGGTACGGGTCGGCGCCGTCGCGAATAACCGTTTCGCGTGGATGAATCAACTCGCCGTCGACGATGTCGTCGGTGACGTCGAGTAGCCCTTCGATGAAACCGGTGTAGGCCGCGCGGACCGCCTCGTCTGTCGTTTCGCCGCGGACGACGAAGGCACCCTTGGCGCCCATCGGCACGATCGGCGAATTCTTCACGTGCTGGGTCTTCATCAACCCCAGAACCTCGGTCCGGAAGTCCTCTGTCCGATCGGACCACCTGAGGCCGCCGCGAGAGACCGGGCCGCTACGGAGGTGGCTACCCTCGACGATCGACGAATGCACGAAGATTTCTCGGTACGGGGTGACGGGTGCGGACAGGGACAGCATCGACGGGTCGATCTTGAATGCCGCAGGCGCATCGCCGACTTCCCGCTGGTGTCGAAACCAGTTGGTGCGCAACGTAGCCGAAGCGAAGGACCGAAGTCCCTTGAGAAGTCTGTCTTCGTCGAGCGTCGTAGTTCGATCGATCACGGCGAGCAGTACCTCATCGGCCGCCGCCCCAACTCTGTCGCGATCGGCACTGCAGAGACTGGGATCGAAACGTGCGGTGAAAAGATCGCGGAACCCGCGGACGAAATCCGTGTGACGGACGAGGGTTGCCACGATGTTCGATTCCGACAGCCCAAGTCCGACTTGGCGAAGATAGCGGCAGGCGGCCCTGATCAGCACGGCGTCCGTCCAGGTCAGGTTGGCGGCGGCGACGAGACGGGTGAAACCGTCGGCCTCCGCGCGGCCATCGGCAACGGCTTCGAATGCATCCGTGAGCAGTCCCGCGGTGCTGTCGTCCCAGCCGGTGGTGTCGGTGCAGAACTCGAATCGGTGAACCAGCGGGCCGTCCGCCTGCCCCGAGTGGACATGTTCGTGCGTTGCAACCTGGAGTCCAAGGTCGGCGAACAGTGCAATCAAGTCGGCGAGAAGCGGAGTGTTCTTCGGCCACACCATGATCGCCGACGGTCGGTCCGGTGCGTCGTGAGCCTCCTCGAACCGCAACCGGGCGGTGTCACCCGCCGAAGTCGCGACGGCATCGGCCACGGTGGCCTCGCTGCGACGACGACGCAGTGCCTCGATTGTGCTCGGCAAGACATCGGTACGGCTCATGCGTGGCTCCTGACACTGATTGCGAACGAGTGGCTCACCACCAGTGTGCCCAGAAGAGACACGCACCACATCAGACGAAATGGAGTGTCGAGGATGCTGGAAGGCACCGTTTCGGAGTCAGGTAGACCCAGTCTTCAGCCTGCTCAGTCTTCGATCTTGATGCCGACCCCGGCCCAGAACGCCAAGCCCGTCACGACGACGCGCGGAGCGCCAGGGGCTGCGGTCTGGGCGATGTGCTCGAACCCTCCCATGATGCCGGTGCCGCGGACCTCGACGCCGATGTGAGGAGGCACGATGATCTCGATGCCGCCCATGATCGCGACGCAGTTGATGGTCACCTCGGCGGCCGCGAAGTGAGCTCTGCGTAGGTCGATCTCACCGCCGCCCCAGAACGCGAAGGCGTCGAACTTCTGGGCGACGGTCCATTCGCCTTTCCGGCTGAAGCCGCCCATGATCGCAATGGCGCGATCGTGGGCAGGCCCTTTCGGCACGTGCATGCCGGGCAGTGGTGTCAGCGCAAGGTCGGTGGTGAGAACGTCGAGTTCGCCGTAGGTGCGAGCCTTGTAGGCGGCGGCGGTGCGCTCGTCGTACTCGGAGAGACCCAGTTGGCCATCGGCCAATGCGTCGCTCAATAGTTTGGCGACAAGGTTTCGGTCGGCATCCGCGGCTCGAACGGTAGCTCGCGGCTGTTCGGGTAGCTGATCGCTCACCCGGCCCAGATTACAAGGCTGCTCACTAAGCTGCGTTGACTACTGTTCGGTTTCCGAGCGGAGACTGCAGAGTCATCTGCATCGTTGCGTAGACGGCGACCATGATGCATGCCTTGTCGGCGGCCTCGGGCAGGGTGCCTGTGCGGAGTGCCACGACCACCTGGGTGTCGGTTTCGGTTACCTGTGCGTCGGCCCCGTAGCACTCGGGTGTGCCCGTGACGAAGTGGATCGCGATGGTGTTGGGGGAGATCTGGCTCCAGGACTCGAAGGGAGTCGCAGCGGCACGGACAAGCCCGGTGGTCGACTCGAACATCGTCCCGACCTCGCCCACGGGAACTTCGACGGGAACGGGCGGCGCACTGGGGCTGTGCATCAGATCGGCTGGCGCGGTGCTGTTGGTGGGTTCCGCGTCGTCGCTGCGGTCGGCCGACCCGGTACCGCAGCCGACCAACAGGGTGCACAGCAGTACTCCTGCAGCCAGAAACCTCATGATTCCAAAGTAGCGCGGTCAGCTGAGTAGAACCTTTGGGTCTCAGGCAAGAAGGGCCGTGACGAGTGCGATGACCGGTATCGAGACCAGCGTTGTGACGAATGCGGTGTCCCGCGCCATGACCACGCCACGGTTGTAGCGGTTGGCGAACACGAAGACGTTCTGTGCGGTGGGCAGTGCGGAGATGACCGTGATCGCGAAGAGTTCGTGGCCCTCTAGTCCCATGGCCAGTGCCATCAGGAATCCGAGTGCCGGCTGCAGCACCATCTTCAGTGTCGACGCGAGGATCACGTCGCGACGCGGACTCGCACCTTTTTGTAGAACTTTTGCGCCGTAGAGGGAGAGCCCGAACGCGAGAAGCGCACCGGGCACTGCTGCCCCGCCGACGAGATCGATCGGCTGCATGATCGCTTGCGGCAACTCGATTCCGGTGATCGAGAGTGCGAGGCCCGCCGCGCCTGCGAGCACGATCGGATTCCGGAACGGGGTGAGAATGATGTTGCGGATCGAAGCCTTCTTGCCTCTCGTCGACAGATCCAGAATCGTCAGTGCAAGTGGCGAGTAGACCATGATCTGGAAGAGCAGGAGCGGCGCGACGAAGTTGGCGTCGCCGAGCACGAAGACCGCGATGGGGATACCGAGGTTCGCCGCATTGACGTAGGACGATGCAAGCCCGCCGATGGTGGCCTCGGGCACGGCGCGTTCGAGAACCAGTTTCGCGATCGTGAAGTAGATCGCGCCCACGACCAGTGCGGTGACCCCGGCAACCACGAGGATCGGCGACAGGATCACGGATAGGTCGGATTGGGCGAGCGTCACGAACAGCAGAGCTGGGGTGGCGACGAAGAAAACGAGGCGGCTCAGCACGTACTGGCCGTGTTCGCCCAGTACCTGGAATCGCGCGAGCACATAGCCGAGCGCGATCACGATGAAGATGACCGTGAAGCCTTCGAGAACACCGGACATGAAGGCTTCAGGTTCTCGATTCTTGGGTCGGCGGGGTCGCTCTGACTGTAGTGCTCACAAAGAAAGGCCACACACCAGGAGGCGTGTGGCCTTTCTCATCGAAAAGTTTTCAGCGGCTGGTGAACGGCAGCAATGCCATCTCACGAGCATTCTTCACGGCAACGGCAACCTGACGCTGCTGCTGCGGGGTGAGCCCGGTGACGCGACGGCTACGGATCTTGCCGCGGTCCGAAATGAACTGACGAAGGAGGTTGATGTCCTTGTAGTCCACCGTGGTGACCTTGGCGGCGTTCAACGGGTTCTTCTTGGGTCGACGGCCTACTTCTGCGCGGACCTTCTTCGACGGTGCTCTCTTGACTGCCATCTTTGTTCCTGTTCCCTTTACCAGCTCGACTTGTGGACGCCTGGCAGCTCCCCCCGGTGAGCCATCATGCGTACGTTCACACGGGACAGCCCAAATTTCCGAAGGTGACCGCGCGGACGTCCATCCGCAGCGTCACGATTTCGCAATCGTACCGGACTCGAATCGCGCGGTAGACGCTGCAGTGCCGCCTGGGCCTCGGCGCGCTCGGAATCGGGTGTCGATGGCGTGCGGATGATCTCTTTCAGCTCGTTGCGGCGAGTGGACCAGCGGGCCACGATGACCTTGCGCTGCTCGTTCTTGGCGATCTTCGACTTCTTGGCCATCTAGCGCTCCTCTCTGAAGTCGACATGCTTGCGGACGATGGGGTCGTACTTCTTCAGCGCGAGTCGGTCGGGATTGTTTCGGCGATTCTTCCTGGTCACGTACGTGTAGCCGGTGCCTGCGGTCGACTTGAGCTTGATGATGGGACGGACGTCCGTGCTCTTGCCCATCAGACTTTGTTCCCGCGGGCGACGAGTGTGCTGATCACTGCGTCGATGCCGTCACGGTCGATCGTCTTTATCCCCTTCGTGGACAGCGTGAGGGTGACGCGTCGTCCGAGGCTCGGGACGAAGTACGTCTTCTTCTGGATGTTCGGGTCCCAGCGGCGGCTGGTCCGGACGTGCGAGTGCGAGACGGACTTGCCGAAACCCGGCTTTCGTCCCGTCACTTGGCAATGCGCGGACATGCGCGCTCCCTTCTATTCGTTATGACAATCGTTTTCGACAAAGTGCTGTTGCGAATGTAGCGTGCCATGAGAAGGAATGACAATCGTTGCCAACAAGAAGGGTGCTCGTGAATCTCCCCGTGGACGGTCGTACGCCACTCGTACTCGTGTCCGGTTGGACCGGAGCCATGGACGGCGTCGTGGGCTCACTGCTCACGCCGGGCACCGTCGCGGTCAAGCACGACCTCGGCCGCGTCTACGAAGGCGTCGTCCGCAGAACGATCTACATCGCAGGCGAGGCGCCGCGCGAAACGATCCTCGAACTCGCGCACGGCTGCGTGTCCTGCACACTGCGCGAGGATTTGCTGCCACTCCTCCGCAAGCTCGCGACTCGAAGCTCCGTCGAACGCGTCGTGCTCGCCATGGACCCAGCGTTGGAACCGGAGGCTCTGTGCTGGGCAATCGAGAACGTCGTCATCACCGGCGTGGTCGGACAGATCGATGGCTCCGCCTCTCGGGATGTCCGTATCGACGCCGTCATCGACTGTCTCGACGCCGCTACCTGGCTCGCCGATGCCACCGGCGATGACGGGCTCGCCGACCGCGGCATCGTCGCAAGCGGTGACGATGATCGGACTGTCGCGCAGGTAGTCGTCGGGCAGGTCGATTACGCCGACGCCGTCGTCGTGACCGCAGGACCCGAGGTCGACGGGTGGGAGCGAGCGAAACTGAATGCGGTACTCGCCCGTCTCGCACCGGGCGCTCCTGTTGCTTGGGTCGGGCCGACCGACGAACTCGATGTCGAAGCGCTACTGGCGGCTGTTCCATTCGATGCCAGAAAAGGTGCGATCACCGACGCGCACTCTCCGTTGCTTCGTGGCCAACCGCCGCTGACCGCCGATTGCGGAGTGTCCCTTGTCGAGTTCACCGCGAACCGGCCGTTTCATCCCGAGCGGTTGCACGAAGCGATCGACGTGCTGCTCGACGGCGTCGTCACCGCGCGTGGACGGGCATGGGTGGCAACACAACCCGACGAGGCCCTGTGGATCGAATCGGCCGGCGGTGGGCTTCGCGTCGCGAGCGCGGGCACGTGGCTCGCGGCGATGACACCCGAGGAACAGGACGGGATCGACACGGCCCGTCGGGCGATGGCGGCGCTGCGGTGGGACGAGACGTTCGGTGACCGCGATACCTCGCTCGTGATTCTGGTGCACGCCGCCGACCCGACCGAGATCGATCGAACCCTGCAGTGGGCGTTGGTGTCCGACGACGAGATGCTCGACCCCCCGGCCTGGGCGGACTGGAACGACCCGTTCGGTCAATGGCATGAAGACCCCTGTGAAACAAGCGAGTCCCCGTACTCGGACCAGAAGAGAGAGGCAACAGAATGAAGGCAGGAATTCACCCCGACTACCACCCGGTGGTCTTCCAGGATGCGGGAACGGGGACCCAGTTCCTCACCCGCTCCACCATAACGAGCGCCCGCGAGGTCGATTGGGAGGACGGCAACACTTATCCGCTGGTGATCGTTGACGTCACCAGCGAATCGCACCCGTTCTGGACCGGTGCGACGCGCATCATGGACACCCAGGGGCGCGTAGAGAAGTTCGAGAAGCGCTACGGGCGCCGCACCAGGAAGGACATCTGAGTCATGGCTGTTCCGAAACGGAAGATGTCGCGTTCCAACACCCGTAGCCGGCGAGCGCAGTGGAAGGCTGTTGCGCCTGATCTCGTGCCCGTGAACGTCGGCGGCCAGCAATTTCGTGTTCCTCGACGGCTTGTGAAAGCGGTGCAGATGGGGGTCTTCGACCCCAGGTGAGTGGAAATACGTCCCCTGCGACGTATTTCCGTTCACCTGGACGGGGCGCGGTAAGTTGACCTGATGGTCGATCCCGCCCCGTCCAGCAAGGACATCAAACGCTGGCGGCAGTATCTTGCCGACGAGCGAGCCGAGGCCGCTGTCTACCGCGACCTCGCAGGCAGGCGTTCAGGCGAAGAGCGTGAAATTCTGCTCGCACTCGCAGCTGCGGAGGAACGGCACGAAGACCATTGGCGGTCACTTCTGGGTGATCGCGTGGGCATGCCGTTGCGCGGGGACATCCGATCGCGACTTCTCGGTGTCCTGGCCCGGCGGTTCGGGTCTGTCTTCGTGCTCGCCCTTGCGCAGCGCGCAGAGTCGAGGTCCCCGTACACAGCCGAACTCGGCGCCACCGAGGCGATGATCGCCGACGAGCAGATCCACGCCGAGGTGGTACGAGGTCTCGCTGCACGCGGCCGAAACCGCCTGTCCGGCACGTTCAGAGCGGCCGTGTTCGGGGCGAACGACGGACTCGTCAGCAACCTCGCTCTGGTTCTCGGTATCAGCGGGAGCGGGGTCTCCAACCACATCATCCTGGTGACCGGTCTCGCCGGCCTGCTCGCGGGAGCGTTGTCGATGGGAGCGGGGGAGTACGTCTCGGTGCGGTCCCAACGCGAGCTGCTCGAGGCGTCGTCACCCGCGGGTTCGGCGTGCGAGGCGGTCCAGCATCTCGATGTCGACGCCAACGAATTGGCGTTGGTCTACCGAGCCCGAGGGATGTCCGTGGACGTGGCCGAAGCGAAAGCGTCCGGGGTGCTCGCACACCTGACGTCCGACGACGCGATGGAGGCTGCCGAGGATGACCACGAAGCCGTCGGGACTGGGCTCGGTGCCGCGGTAGCCAGCTTCTGCTTCTTCGCCTCCGGTGCGGTCATCCCCGTGCTGCCATATCTTGTCGGACTCGAAGGTGTTGCGGCGCTTGTCGTTGCAGCAGTGCTGGTTGGAATCGCGCTTATCGGGACCGGCCTGATTGTTGGACTGCTCAGCGGAGGCCCGCCCGTCAAACGCGCGCTGAGGCAGCTCGCCATCGGCTACGGTGCGGCAGGCGCGACCTATCTGCTCGGTGCTCTTTTCGGCGGGGGCGTCTGACAGAAAATCAGGTGCGCTGAAGGCTCGGTGGACGCTACTGTGCTCACATGTTCTTCTCCTCCCGGGCCCTCGCCGCCGCCTGCGTGACGGCTGCTCTCGTCGCCACCGGTTTCATCGTCGGCCCGGGTGCCGCGTCGGCCGAGGACACTGCACCCGGCACCATCGTGGATGTCGAGGAGCTCGCCTCCGAACTGTGGCTGCCCGGCGCGGCGGAAGCGAAGCGAATCACGTATTGGACCATCGGTTCGGATGGGTTGCCCGCGCTGAGCACCGGCGCGTTCTTCGTCCCCGAAGGTACTGCGCCCGAGGACGGCTGGCCGGTCATCGGCT
This sequence comes from Rhodococcus sp. G-MC3, assembly GCF_030063335.1. Lineage (GTDB taxonomy): Bacteria > Actinomycetota > Actinomycetes > Mycobacteriales > Mycobacteriaceae > Rhodococcoides. The sequence goes on from NZ_JASISW010000008.1 coordinate 180,728, forward strand.
GGGCTCACGGCACTTCCGGTGTCGACGACAACTGCGCGCCCTCGCTCGTCGGGCCAGCCGACCCCGCGCGTGATCGGCAGTACCTGGGAGCCTGGTTGGGTCAGGGATATGCGATCGCAGCGACGGACTACGTCGGCCTCGGGACTGCGGGGATCATGCCGTATCTCGACGGCAAAGTTGAGGCGCACAGCGTCGTCGATTCAGTGAAGGCATCGCGTGCGGTGGAGGCATCCCTGTCGAACAAGTGGGTTGCCGTCGGGCAGTCGCAGGGCGGAGGAGCGGCGATCATCACAGCTCGCTACGCGACGGAATATGGCGGTCCCGGACTCGATTATCGCGGCGCGGTCGGCACCGGCGTTCCGGCGAACATCGAACTTGCGTTGCTGCCCGCTGGTCCCGGCTTCTTGCCGATTTCGCTGAGCAAAGGCCTGACGACGTATGCGCTGTACATCCTGTCGGGCCTGCGTGCGGCGCACCCGGAGGTCAACATCAACGCGTATCTCACTGACGAGGGCCGAGAAACCGTGGACAAGGCCGAGACGCTGTGTGTGCTCGACGCCGAAGAAGAATTCGATGGGCTCGTCACGGGCGACTTGTTCTCCAGACCGCTGAACCAGATCCCGAATTTCTACGGCTTGCTGAACGACTACATGGGCGTCCCGACGCGTGGGTACGACCGACCGGTGTTCATCGCTCAGGGCTTGTTGGATACGGATGTGCCTGCGCCTGCTGCTCTTTCGTTGGTGGCGCAGATGAAGGCCAACGGGCAGGACGTCACCCTGCACACCTATCCCAGTGATCACAGCGGCGCAATGCTGCAATCACAAACGGATTCTCTTCCGTTCGTGAAACAACTTTTCGACTAGCGCCTCCTCGGCTTTGCAACTTTGATACCGCAGGGGGCTGAGAGGAATCATCATGCCCCCGAAGAAGGCGGGCTCGAAGCTGCTGAATTGGGCTTCTCATCTCGACGACAATGCACTGGCTCAGGCGCGGGAGACCGCGTCGATGCCGTTCGTCCATCCCCACCTCGCACTGATGCCCGACGCCCACAGTGGCATGGGCAGTGCCGTGGGGACCGTGATTCCAACACTCGGGGCGGTCATTCCGGCCGCGGTGGGCGTCGATATCGGTTGCGGAATGATCGGTGTGCGAACAGGATTCACCAAGTCCGACGTCGGCGGCCGTGATCTGTCGGTATTGCGTCTCGCAATCGAGGCAAGTATTCCGCTGTCGATGGGTAACTACAACGCCGACGTCCACGCGTGGGATTTCACAGCGCCGAAGCTGGCGGAGTTGGAGGGAATGGCCGCGGCGAACAGTGTCGATCTGTCGCACTCGCCGAAGTGGCGTGAGCAGCTCGGATCGCTTGGCTCGGGCAATCATTTCATCGAAATGTGCCTCGACGAGACCGATCAGGTGTGGCTGTTCCTGCACAGTGGAAGCCGCGGTGTCGGAAACAAGATCGCGCAGAAGCACATCAAGATCGCGCAGCGGTTGTGCGCGCAGTGGTGGATCGATCTGCCGAACAAGGATCTTGCATACCTCCCCGAGGGAACGCCTGAGTTCAGCAGGTACATCAAGGATCTCAGGTGGGCGCAGAGGTTTGCGTACCTGAATCGAGCCGAGATGATGGACCGGTTCGGTGCTGTGTTCGCGCGGTGGATGGGGACCGAGAATCACCTGGAGCTCGAAAGGGTGAATTGTCATCACAATTACACCGTGAAGGAGACGCACGCGAAGAAGGACGTGTGGCTGACCCGTAAGGGCGCGGTCGATGCGCACGAGGGTGTCAAGGCGATCATCCCCGGCTCGATGGGGACGCGGTCCTACGTCGTGATCGGTAAGGGAAGTGCGTCCGGGCTGTGCTCGGCTCCGCACGGCGCGGGGCGGAGGTTCTCGAGGACCGAGGCCAGGAAGCGGTTCACGCTGGAGGACTTGCGGAACCGGATGGTGGGCATCGAGTTCCGTGACGGCGAGGAGTTCGTCGACGAGATTCCTGACTCGTACAAGGACATCGACGTGGTGATGGCCGACGCGTCGGATCTGGTGACCATCGAGCACGAGCTGCGGCAGATTCTCAACGTCAAGGGGACCTGATCAGCGGCTGCGCCGCAGGAGACCGATCGGTATGAGAGGGTCGGGCATGGAGGATTTCCCGCCCATGCGGCCGGTCAGTGTTCAACCGGAGGGACCGAGCCCGGCGCCGTTGTGGAAACGCGGCGCGGTAGTGCTACTCGTCGTCGTGACAGTGGTGGCGAGCTCCTCGTTACGTGGGGGTTCGCCGACCGCGTCGGTCATTGCGGGTGTGTTGGTAATCGGAGGGTGCGGCCTTTTCACGGCATCGATCTTTCGAGAACTGCGCGAGAATCGCACCAATTTGATTCGCTGGTGGGGCCGACAGGAAGTTCAGCCGCACAGCACCGATCTATTGTCGATGCTGGGGTCGTCGCTTGCTGGAATCGGAGCGGTGATACTCACTTTCGATGATTCGATTCCGTGGCCTCTGCCCATCGTTGCCGTCTTCGCATTCATGATGCTGATCACTGCCAGTCTCTACATTCCGCATAATCGCAGAGTTCGGCGTCTTCACAACCACTTCTGACGTTTGAACACGAGGTACAGCCCGCTGGAGCAGAGAACCATCAGCGTGATGGCGAGTGGATAGCCCAAGTGCCACTTCAGTTCTGGCATGTCCTCGAAGTTCATGCCATAGATCGCAGCGACCAGGGAGGGCGCGAACAAGATTGCGCCCCAGGAGGAGATTTTTTTCGTCTGCTCGGACTGGTCGAGGCTCACCTGCGTCATGGCCCGCATTTCTTCGTTCTGCTGCTGCCCGACGAGTGTCGCATTGACCTGCAGCGCATTCTGCAAGTTCACGCGAAAGGAGTCGACTCGTTCGGCAATGTGTACGCAGTGATCGAGGACGTCGCGCAGGTTGCGTTGCAGTTCGAGGTCGACGTCGTACTTGTCTTCGCCCCGCTTCAGCGATTCGATCATCGACACCAACGGTGCTGCCGCGCGCTGGAATTCGGTCACTTCACGCGAGAGCGTATAGATGCGTCGTGAGACGGAGGGGTCGCGCGAGAAGAGCTGATCCTCGATCTCGTCGATGTCGTTCTGCAGGCCTTCGACGACGGGCTGATATTCGTCGACGATCTGGTCGAGGATCGCGTAGAGCACTGCCTCGGTGCCAAGTTTCAGGAGGTCTGGGTTCTCTTCCAGGCGCGTCCGTACGGTGGCCAGCTCCGGCGACTCCGCATGGCGAATGGTGATGACGAAGTCGGAACCGAGAAATACGTGCAATTCTCCGAATTCGACCTTTTCGGTCTCGTCGATATACCGCGCAGGCCGCAGCACGACGAACAATTGGTCGTCGTAGCGTTCGAGTTTGGGTCTCTGGTGTGCCGCAATGGCATCTTCCACGACCAGGCGGTGTAGCCCGAATTCGACTGCTACAGAGTTTATTTCATCTACTCCGGGCCGGTACAGCCCGATCCACGCCATTCCGTGACGATCACGCATGATCTCGAAGGTGGATGCCAGATCGTCCGGATTCGCGGTTCGTTTGCCATCGACGTAGACAGCGTTGTCGACGATCGTCAACATGCACCCAGCCTTTACTCTCGGAGTTTCGCTTTCAAGCCTTCCAGATTGTGGTCCCCCGGGCCAGAATGGGGTATGGACCAGCGAATAGATTTTCTCACCCTTGCCACGCCCGACGTCGATGCTTCCCGGTCCTTCTATCGGGACGGGCTCGGCTGGACCCCGCTGCTGGATGTGCCGGGGGAGATCATTTTCTTCCAGATCGCATCGGGCCTGGTGCTGGGTCTGTTCGACGCCCAGAAGTTCACCGAGGACCTGGGCCGGGATGGTGAACCTGCCGCGGTGAGCGGCCTGACGCTCTCCCACAACGTCGATGGCCCGGCCGAAGTGGATCAGACGGTTGCGGCTGCAGTTGCAGCTGGCGGGACTCTGATCAAGCAACCTCAGAAGGCAGCGTTCGGCGGGTACAACGGGCATTTCGCGGATCCGAACGGGGTGATCTGGGAGGTCTGCCACAACCCGGGGTGGAGTGTCGATGCCGACGGAAAGGTGCAGCTGAGTGAACTCTGATTGTCGTCCCTGGGCGGATTTCCGCGAGTGCGCAAGGTTCTCTGCGGCTTCCTGACGGTCGTGCGGAGGCACTCTTCTCATCGCTTGCGAATCGGTCGGTGGTGGGGTTTTTTCGAACGCATTTTCTGTCGGTTGAGTGCCATTGATCATCTCGGACCTCAGTTCGCGCCGGGGCTCGATTCCGTGCCGCGTTCTTGTCGGTGCCGCCGAGTAGTCTCGAACGTATGTTCGATACAGGGGTTTCGGCGGGGGACGCCGCGGGTGGTTCGGCGGGGGTTGATGCTGCCTGCGCTCGGGCCGTCGACGACGCGGTGTCGGCGGGGTTGATCGGGTTTACCGCTCGATGCCGGGTGGCGGAGAACATCGCGCGGGCGCGGGTGGTGGAGTCGGTGTGTGAGGTCACCGAGATCCGTCTCGCTGCCGCCGAAGACGAGGGCGGGGATCCGGCGACGGTGATGCGGTCGGTGGTGTGCGAGATCGCAGCAGGGCTCAATGTCTCGCAGATGGTGGCGCGGCCGTTCGTGGAGACAGGATCGGTGCTGGATCGGTTGCCGTTGACGGCGGTGCGGTTCGTGTACGGAAATTTGGATTGGGCGCGGACGCAGGTGATCGCGCGGGTACTGGGCAAGGCGTGCGATGCGACGATCAAAGCTCTCGAGTTCGAGGCGGTCGCGGCAGCGGAAGTGTGGGGTCCGCGGTCGTTGAAGTTGGAACTGTGGGCGTTGTGGGCCGAGTACGACGAGGAGGAGGCTCGCGCGGCGAAGGGGTCGGCCGTCAAGGCTGCCCGCGGAGTGTCCCTGCGCTGCGAGGGTGACGGGTCCTCGGTGCTGAAGGCGACGCTCACCGATATCGAGGGCGCGGAGGCGCAGGCGTTGGTGGAGGAGATCGCCGGGACGGTGTGCGGGCGGGATCCGCGGCCGGCGGTGCAGTTGCGGGCGGATGGATTGTTGGCGTTGATTCATGGTGAGCATGCGCTCGAATGCGCGTGCGATCTCGGTGAGCAGTGCCCGCAGTTCGGGGTGGCGGATCTGGTGGATGGTCGGCGTGGGCATCTTCTGCAGATTCAGATCGATGTGGAGACACTGTTGGGGTTGACTTCGACGCCGGCGCGGTTGGCGGATGGGACTGCGCTCGATGCCGAGGTGGCGCGGGTGTTGGCCGAGGATGCTCGGTGGCAAGCATTGTTGACGGAGTTGGTGGTTGCTCTCGATGCCCGCAACAGTGACTCCGACAGCACCGGACACGGCAGCACTGGAAACGGCAGTGGGGCAGAGAAGTCCGGTACCGAGACACCTGAGGCGAAACCGACCGATGGTCCTGAGGCGACGCCGACCGATACACCCGCCGGAGGTGGGTTGCGGGGTGGGATCAGGGTTCCGCGTCTGATCTTTCGGGGCCGGATACGCCGTGCAGCGACAGTCCCGGCCCGGCCGAAACGTACTGCCGGTTCACCGAATCGGCCTCCGGCCCGCGGGAAGGGTACGGCCAGCGATGCTGCCCGCGCCCACGCGGTCGCCGTGCTACTGGCGGCGATCGGGAAGGACCCGGCACTGGCGGCCGGGGTCTTTCCCGGCGGGCACGGCGGACTCACCGCACCACCGCCCGGTGCGTTGACCTACAAGCCCGGCGCCGAAGTGGCCGCGCGCGTGCGGATGCGTTATCGCACGTGCACCCATCCTGGCTGCGCGGTCCCTGCGGCGCGCTGCCAACTCGATCACATCGTTCCTTTCGATCACGACAACCCGGCGCGGGGTGGGTGGAGTATCGAGACGAATCTGCATCCGGCGTGTGGGGGGCATCATCAACTGAAAACCTCGAAGCTCTGGACTGTCGCCTACCTTGCCGGTGGTGCGATTCTGTGGACGAGCCGCACCGGGATCCGATCGATCACGCTGCCGCGGCTCGGCTGCCCCGCACCGCCGCGCAGCCGCAAACGAGGACGAAAAACCGTAGAGCCGGAACCCGATATCAAGGCACCGACCTGGTGGGAGAAACACATGTCCACCGACACACCGGAGCCGACCGCCGCCGATCAACGCGCCGCGGAAACCGATGCTGCCCGCACCCGAATCCGATTACTGCGAAGACGATTCCGCGAACACAACACCATCCGAAAACTCCGCAAGAACGCCGAACCCCCACCCTTCTGACCGCAGGTAGCGGGATCCGACGATCTCTGAAGGAGCGAGCCTGCACTGCGACGTAAATGAGAGCACCTGCGACGCACAACGCCGCCGAAAAGACGCGCAAGCAGACCGGTTCAAGTCAGCTGAACGGTGCGACAAAGCTCATTCGCCCGCAGAGTCCTGTTCGACGACCACTGCCGTTCGTTGCCTCCATATCCGGGAAGCAATCGATCCGTTGTCGAGACTGCCGGCCAACGCATCGCGCTCGGCGATCTCACGTGCGGCGGCTCACCTTCGTTGCCGTTCTTGGTTTGGATGCTGTCAGGACGATTCGGTTCCGACGTCGCGACTTGGCAACGGGTATCGAGAGCCCGGCCGACGGGGGCATGGAATCCTTAGCCCGTGCTCGTCGATGTGCTGGGTTATGTGGGAATCGTGGCGTTCGCGGCCTCAGGTGCGCTGATCGGCGTCAAGAAGCGCCTCGACCTGTTCGGAGTCTGCGTCGTCGGGATAACGACGGGCATCGGCGGCGGCATCATCCGCGATCTGCTGCTCGGCATCCACCCACCGGTGTCGCTCGACCAGTGGCCGAACCTGACGGTGGCCTTCGCCTCATCGTTGCTGGTGTTCGTCGCCCACCCGGTCATCGACCGCGTGTGGCGAGGCGTTCTACTGTTCGACGCGTTCGGTATGGGCCTGTTCGCCTCGACCGGCGCGAGCATCGCGCTCGCGAACGGCGGTAGCTCGCTGTCCGCGTGCCTGATCGGTGCGACGACGGCCGTCGCGGGCGGCGTCATCAGGGACGTCCTGGTCAACGAGGTTCCGCTGCTTCTCCGTCGTGACCTCTATGCAGTGCCGGCATTGATCGGAAGCACCGCGGTGGCCGTAGCCAATGGGGTGGGATGGGCAGGCAATCTGGGTTTGATCATCGGCACCGTCCTCGCTACCGGGCTGCGCCTTCTCGCGCTCTGGAGGCGCTGGAATCTCCCCATTGCCAGCCGACTGCCAGCAGATGATCAGGTGACATAGGGACCCTTCTCAGACATATCTCAGTCCGTCAGTCCAAACTAGGACAATGCGCATTCTGGTAGTCGACGACGATCGAGCGGTTCGGGACTCGCTTCGTAGGTCGCTCACCTTCAACGGTTACACGGTCGAGCAGGCGGTAGACGGTCTCGACGCACTCGAAAAAGTGGCAGCTTCGCGCCCCGACGCTCTGGTGTTGGACGTGATGATGCCTCGGCTCGACGGCCTCGAAGTGTGCCGTCGGCTGCGGAGTACTGGCGACGACCTTCCTATCCTCGTTCTCACCGCCCGCGATTCGGTCTCGGAGCGGGTAGCGGGTCTCGACGCCGGTGCCGACGATTACCTACCCAAGCCCTTCGCGCTCGAAGAACTGCTGGCGCGTCTTCGTGCTCTGCTCCGCCGCACAGCGATGGATGCGGACGCTGATTCGGAGGCGATGACATTCGCCGATCTCTCGCTCGACCCGGTTACCCGTGAGGTCACCCGCGGCGAACGGTCCATCAGCCTGACACGCACCGAGTTCTCGCTCATGGAAATGCTGATGATGAATCCGCGTCGCGTGCTCACCCGCAGTCGCATCCTCGAAGAAGTGTGGGGTTACGACTTCCCGACGTCGGGCAACGCCCTCGAGGTGTACGTCGGATACCTGCGTCGAAAGACAGAGGCTGAAGGCGAGACCCGGCTGATTCACACGGTCCGCGGCGTCGGCTACGTACTTCGTGAGACTCCTCCGTAATGGTTGCTCCTCTTACTCGAAAGCCCTTAGGAGCGGATCCTTCGGTAATGCGTCCGCCCATGCCGTTGACGCGCACAGTGTCATTGAGGTGGCGAGTGACGCTGCTTGCTGCCTCCGTCGTGGCAATCGCGGTTGCGGTCATGGCAATCGCCGCATACGCGGTGGTGTCGCGGGCGCTGTATGGAGATGTGGACACTCAACTCCGTAGCCGCGCCGACGCGCTGATCAACAGCAACGTCGTGACCTTCGACCCTCGGTACGTCGCGGGCGCAACGCTGTACAGCACCGACGTGTCGGTGGCGTTGATCTTCCCCGACCTGACGAAGTACGTCCCTCCCGGCTCGAAGGTGCCGATAGGCGACCCGGAGATAGCGGTCGCCAAAGGTGTCTCGGATCTTTCACTCAGAACCGTCGACGATCAACGAGTGCTGAGTCAGCGCACGCAGGACGGCAGCACAATCATTATTGCGCAACGACTTACGCCGACGGGTGAGGTGCTCGACCGGTTGGCCTGGGTGCTGCTGATCGTCGGTGCCTGTGGCGTGGTCTTGGCCGCTGGTGCCGGAATGGCAGTGGGCCGCACGGGTCTGCGGCCGATCGCACGATTGACCGCGGCCGCTGAACGGGTAGCGCGAACCGACGACCTGACTCCTATCCCGGTGACCGGCGACGACGAATTGGCGCGTCTCACCGAGAGTTTCAACACGATGTTGCGCGCGTTGGCCGAGTCGCGAGGTCGTCAGAGTCGCCTCGTTGCCGACGCTGGACACGAACTGCGCACTCCGCTGACTTCGCTGCGCACCAACATGGAGTTGTTGATCGCTTCGGGACGTCCTGGTGCACCGTCGATCCCGGACGAGGACATGGCAGAACTGCGCACAGATGTGGTCGCGCAGATCCAAGAACTCTCCACTCTCGTAGGCGATCTGGTCGACCTCGCGCGGGAGGATGCGCCCGAGACAGTCTTCGAGCGCGTTGACTTTGCGGATGCAGTCGAGCGCAGTCTCGAGCGGGTTCGGCGAAGGCGCAACGAGATCGATTTCGACGCAACGCTGGAGCCGTGGTTCGTCTACGGCGACCAGGCGGGTCTCTCACGGGCAGTACTGAACGTCCTCGACAACGCAGCCAAGTGGAGTCCGACGGGCGGCGAGGTACGCGTGGTGATGCGCAGGATCGGCGACGGCCTTCTGGAACTGACGGTCGACGACGCGGGCCCAGGTATCCCCGAGGAAGATCGCGAGTTGGTGTTCGAGCGGTTCTATCGTTCGACGGCGTCGCGCTCCATGCCGGGTTCGGGTCTCGGGCTTGCGATCGTGCGTCAGGTGGTCGTGAAACACGGTGGCACCATCGCAGTGGAAGTGTCCGATCGCGGAGGCGCGCTCATCCGGATCGTGCTGCCCGGGGAACCTGCACCGGACCTCGACAACGTCGAGACCATAGTCACGGCAAACTGATAGGTACATCTCAGGACGCTCTCAGTACGACCAGGCAAAGTTATCGGTAACAAGGCGGGTGACCTCGAATTCCACGAGGTTTCTAGTGAAAGAAGCGACTGCAGATGACCGACGACCGTAGAGACTCCGAGCAGAACGACTCTGCTGACTCCCAGAACAACCCTACCCAGCAGAATCCAACCGCCCAGAATCCAACCGGCCAGCATCCGGCAGCTGAGAATCAGACGCAGCAACACGATCAGCATGCGACCCAGCAGTTCCCCACGCAGCAGTACGGACAGCAGGGCCAGCAGCATGCTGAATCTGGGCCGCAGCCATCCGGTCACTACGGTCAAAACCACTACGGCCAGAACCCCTATGAGCAGAACTACGGGTACGGCCAGCAGCAGCATGCGAATCCTCAGGCTCACGCAGCTCCTCAGCAGTTCGACGGTGCGCAGCAGGCACCCGCGGCGCTGAAGCGTCGACCAGGCAGGGCAACCCTCGCGGCAGGCGCCATTGCATTGGTGCTCGTCGGTGGCGGAATTGGCGGCGCTGTAGGCGTTTTGGCTGCCGGAGGCACCGAAGGTTCTGGCCCTGCAACCAATTCGCTGAACTCCACGATCACTGCCGCGCAACCGGCAGCGAACTTCCCCGACGGTTCAATTCAGGCAGTGGCGAATAAGGTGCTGCCGAGTGTTGTGCAGATTCAGGTCACAGGAAGTCAGGCCGAGGGCGAAGGTTCCGGCGTGATCCTCTCGTCCGACGGCTTGATCCTGACGAACAATCACGTCGCGACCGGAGCCGGCGCGAACGGCAAGCTCACCGTTGCCTTCTCTGACGGATCGACTGCCGATGCGACACTCGTCGGAGCCGATGCGGTGTCCGACATGGCAGTTATCAAGGTCGCCGGCAAATCCGGCCTGACGCCTATCGAGTTGGGCTCGTCGGCGAACCTCGAGGTTGGCCAGCAGGTCGTGGCTATCGGTTCGCCTCTCGGTCTCGCCGGCACAGTGACGACGGGCATCGTGTCCTCATTGAACCGCCCGGTATCTACCAGTGGCGAATCCGGCAACCAGAACTCGGTGATCGACGCCATCCAGACCGACGCGGCAATCAACCCGGGCAACTCCGGCGGCGCGTTGGTCAACACCGAAGGACAGTTGATTGGCATCAACACTGCTATTGCATCCCTCGGTGGCAGCGAGTCTTCTGGCACTCAGAGCGGGTCGATCGGACTCGGGTTCGCCATTCCCGTCGATCAGGCCAAGCGCATCGCCGACGAGTTGAGCACCACTGGCAAGGCCACGCAGGCAATGATCGGTGTTCAGGTGCCGTCCAAGGACGAAGCCAACGGGGCGACGGTCGTCGAGGTCACCGAGGGCGGACCGGCCGCATCGGCGGGGATTCCCAAGGGCGCAGTGATCACCAAGGTCGATGATCGTGTGATTGCAACCGGTGACGCGCTCATCGCGGCCGTGCGATCCCACGCCCCCGGCGACTCCGTCACCATCACCTACACCGACGGTGGCGCCGCCAAGACCGCGGACGTCACGCTTGGTACGGCCGAAGCGCAGACCGCGGCGGTCCAGGCGCCGACGAAGGAACAGGCTCCGTCGGAGCAGTCGCCGCTTCAGATCCCCGGATTCCCCGGTGGCCGCTGATGATCGTCGACACTGATTTTCTCGCCACCGTGGCAACTATTTACGGACAGCGCGAGTCCCAGCAGGGGGCTACTACTACGGTAGGCAGTATGGAACTAGAGGCACCTCTGGCTGGGCGGGCGTTGGTCGTGATCGTGGACGATCGGACCGCGCACAGTAGCGATAAGGATTCGACCGGCCCCTTGGTGACGGAACTTCTCACCGAAGCAGGGTTCTTGGTGGACGGCGTAGTGGCGGTCACCTCGGACGAGGTGGATGTTCGCAACGCTCTGAACACCGCAGTCATCGGTGGTGTGGACCTCGTGGTGTCGATCGGCGGCACCGGCGTCTCGCCCCGAGACGTCACCCCGGATGTCACCGCCGAGGTGCTCGACCGCGAAATCCCCGGCATCAGCGAAGCGCTGAGGTCTTCAGGGCTCGCGGCAGGTTCGTTGGACGCCGGTCTCTCTCGTGGCCTCGTAGGAGTCTCCGGCAGCACCCTGGTGGTGAATCTCGCGTCCTCACGCGCTGCGATCCGCGACGGGATGGCGACGCTGACCCCATTGGCGGCCCAGGTCATCTCGGAACTCTCCGGTTTGGACGCCTGAGACGGCAATGCCGAGTCACGACGAACAGGGCAGTACAGAACAACAGCACGACGATGTGAGCCGGGCCCAGCAGCAACGGGCCCGGCTCGCTCGTATATTCGGTGACGTCCTACCCGAATCGACGGGTGACGACAAGCCTGATGGAGCAGACGCTCGATCCGACGATTGGTTCACGAGCGAGCGGCCACCTCACCACACGTAATGTGATCCACGACACATTTAGTTTGCTTGAATCACATATTTGTTAGTCGTTCGTTTACTTGCCGTTAGCGCTGCGGCGTCGAATGCCAGGCAAAGCAGGCTTCGGATCAGATGCATTTTCAGCCCGCCCTTCGGAGCCGGTGCCGTCGCGGATGGGGTCGCAGCCGAACGTCTCCGCATTTCAGGCTGCCTTTACTTGACGGTGAGGTTAGTAACGGATCGGCAACGGCGGCATTTTGTGTGACGTGGGTTACCGCTCAGTTAGGTGTGAAGGCTGTTCACACGCACGAAACACATCACAATTCAGGCATGTGTGATGGCAATTCGTAGGGATTGTCTCGATCCGGTACTTCCTCTAATGTTCCCCTCAGCTTCCGACAACGAGGGCGTGTAGCAACACGTTCCACCCCGCGCTGCCGGAACTTTAAGGTGAGCCTGATCCAAGGATCAAGTTCTGCTCGGGGATTCTCGGCAATGCTGCCGTCGCGATCCGAGGGTGAAAAGCCACAAGCTTCCCGTGCGATATCGCTGGGACTGAACATGATGAGGAAGTAAATGACGGAGATCCAGAAGCCGCGGCGCAGCCGTGGACTGAAGTCCACAAGCGCAGCGATCATTGCCGGCGCTTCGGTTGTCGGCCTGGTGCTCGGTACCGGTACCGCGTCCGCCGCTGTCGACAGCTCCAAGAGCATCGTCGACGGGGCTGGCAACACCGTTGTGCTGAGCTTGTCCGACTCCTTCGTCAGCGGCGTCGCGCCTCTCGACGGCAGCCCGATCACCCGTGAGTGGTTCTACGACGGACGCGCGTCGTTCGACGTGCAGGGACCGACTGCCGACGACTTCGAAGGCACTCTCAAGATGGGCCTGCAGATCGGCTACCCGATGAGCATCGGCGGTAAGGTCGAAATCGAGTGGGCCTCGCCGAGCGTTGATCTGGGAATCGGTTCGAGCAATGAGACGACAGCTGGCTTCGAGACAACAGCGGGCGATATTGCCAGCGGAGACGTACTCGATGGCCTCGGCAACATTCCCATCGCGGGCGAAGCCAAAAGCACTTCGGCATTGGACGTCGGCGTTCAGCTGATTCCGCAGGCCACCGCCACCCTCGACTTGGGCACCGGCTCGGGCGTCGTTCAGTCCGAAAGCGCAATCGCTACGTACAACGAGTCTGCTGATATCTCGAACACCGAGGGCGATGCAGCAGGCGCAGCCGGCTCCGTTCAGGTCGCTGGCCTCCACGGTACGGCTACCGGAGTCTTGGGCAACGTTACGGTTCGTCCGTACGCGACCCTCCTGAGCAGCGCCGGTGACGTCATCACGACGTACGGTCCTGCCGTTCGCCTCAACTGATCCTTTCCGATCCGTTGTAGCACGGTGTAACAACTTAAAAAGCTCAGGCCCGCGCGGTTCGTCCGTGCGGGCCTGAGTCTATGTTCGGCGCAGTATGTTTCGACGCAGTATGTTCAGTTCAATCGAGAGGCCTCTGGGAAAGATGCGTTCCAAGATCCGGTTCAATGTTCTTGCCGTCAGCGCTGTAGCTGCGTTGGCATTGATTTCAGGTTGCAGCAGCGACGGAGATACCGATACGGCGGCTGAGAACGTCGAGGCGTGCACCGCTTTCGCCTCCGATCAGAATGAGTTCGTCGGACTCCTCAAGACCGGCCCCGGCACAGCGGACGGTATCGACGCATGGACCGCAGCCAAAGGTGAGGCGATCGACAGGCTTCACGCCTTGCCGGCGACCGCAACCGGGTCGGTGTCCGAGTCTCTGACCAAATTCGTCGACGGTCTGCCCGAAGACACTCTCAGTCTGTCCGATACCGACAGTGAATCCGGCAAGGCGTATGTTGCCAACGCGAAAGCGATTGCGTCGGCCTGTGAGTCCGATGGGACCGCTATTACGCTCGACGAGCTTCCGTTGACTTCTTTTTCGAACTGAGATCGCTCCAAGGCGCATGGCGTTCTCGGAGTAATTGACAAGGCCGATTGAGCGGGTAAGTTGTTGCCCGTTCAATCGGCCATTGTGCGTCTGATCGCTCGAGGAAGCGCTTATTCCCTGCTGTGCTGACCTGACTTGTCGAGGTCGGCCGCGCCGCCCTCGATTGCTTCACCGCTACCGCCAGTGTCATCGGCAGGTGTGGAAATCTTTCTGCCTGCCGTCGTGCCGCCTGCGAGAATGTCTCTGATCTGGACAAGCACGTCCACATCGCTGAGTTCTTTTTCCGGTGAGCTCACGAAACGTTTTTTGGCGGTATTGACCGGCACGATGAGCACGAAGTACACCACTGCAGCGATTATCGCGAAGTTGATCACTGCAGTGATCACCGCTCCGACGTTGATGAATGTCTCTGCGCTGGAAGTGATTTGGAACCCCCAGCCGTACTCGTTCGAGCCGCCGAGTGCCGCCACCAGTGGATTGACGATGTTGGTTGTGAAGGCTGTCACAATGGCGGTGAATGCAGCGCCGACAACGACTGCGACTGCCAGATCGACAACGTTGCCGCGGAGTAGAAAATCCTTGAATCCTTTAAGCATGGGCGCTCCTTGATTGCTTGACGCGCTTCTATGGTTGTCGAAAGGTTAGTCGAATAGAGGGCGCTGCTGGGATTTGGGCGAGGCCCTGACCGTCGCCCTCGACTGCGTTGGTTGCTGGGAAATGACGCTGGTTTGCTATTTCGCAGTACGGGACGGTTCGGCTGAACCCCGCGATCGGCGAAGTAACGATCAGGACTAGGGCTTGTCGTATTGTGAGCAATACTAAGATTCGTCTTCTCACGCCCACGCGGGATATCATGCGTTTATGAGTCGTCACAGAGCCGCTGATTCAGCGCCGTCGAGCGAGTGGATCGACAAGGTGCTCGGCGCACGGCACAGGCTTTCGCAGTATCACGATCCGTCTGCCGCACTCGCGGATCGTTCCGCGTTGCTGTGGATGTTCCCCACGCAGGCATCCGTCGAGGACTACGCGCACCGATTCGAGGCGTACCGGAACCTCGGAACCTCCGCTGCTCTGCACGTCGTACGGGATGTATTTGCGGACTTCGACTCCTACGTCCTCCGGTTGTCCGATCAGCGAGTGATCGAGCACCGCCCGATGCGCTCCGACGACACCCTGCACAGCGATGTTTTCATCGAGACCCACGAATCCGCCGACGACACCGATGTCTTCGGTGTCCGAATCGTGTTCACCGACACCATCGGCGCCCTCGTGTTCACCGACTTCGCGACCTTCGTCGGCCACCTCGAAACTCCGTCGGTCGAGGTCTCCGAATCCGAGCCGGCAGAAAACCGCGACACCGGGTTGGCCGCAAGCAGCTAGTGCAGCATCGCCATCAGTGCAGTGTCACCGTCAGCGAATCGATGAGCGAAGACGCCGCCACCGTCGTCGCATCCTCGGGAGACATGGCCACCAGCACTACGCGATCGCGTTGATTCCGTCGCGCATCCTCGGGAGATACCAGGACCACGACAGCGTTCGATGCGAGGAGTCTGGCGCGTCGGTCGTCGTCGGTTCCGCCGACAGTCAGGACATCGACGGTGTCACCGGCCCGGAGCAGGTCCGTCACACCGGCATCGGTCAACCTGATGGGGACGACGCGGGCATCCTGACCTTCCACAGCGGACTCGGCCAGTCGTGACGACAGCAGGCGTAGATCGGTCAACGGCTCCCCGGCTCGGATCGGCCCCGCGACGGTGTGAGTGAGAACGTCGCCCACGTCCACGACGGCTCCGGCCGGAACGATCGCGGGGGAGTACTCGGCGATGCGCACATCGCCTGCCTCCAGCTTGATCCCTGGCTTCAGATCACGGGCGGCGACCACCACCGAAACACGGTCGGCTGCGGCAGCGTCCTGCACGTACAGCACCACCGCTGCCAGAGCGAGTGCACCTGCCCCGAGTCTTCGAAGCAGAATCGTCCTGGTCCAGCCCGGGCGAACAATGATTCGGTCGAGCAGCGTGGTGTCGAGGCGGGAGGGTCTGCGCGGCATGGGAGCACGCTAGCGTCGACGGCGCGGCACAAGGATGCAGAACAGGCCCCGGCTGTGGATAGAGCCGGGGCCTGTGGACAACTGTGTATTTACGAGCTTGCTGCGGCCTTCGACGGCGTCGAGCTCGTCGTCGAGGAAGTAGAGGAACTGCTGCTCGAGCTGCTCGCTTCGGTCTTCGCAGGTTTGGTCTCGGTCTTGGTCTCGGTCTTGGTCTCGCTCTTGGATTCGCCAGCGCTTTCGCTGACGGTGTTCGATCCGCCGCGGCTGTCGGTGCGATAGAATCCGCTGCCCTTGAACACGATGCCGACGGAGTTGAACAGCTTGCGCAATTTGCCGGTGCACTGCGGGCACACGGTCAGTGAGTCCTCACTGAACGACTGCACGATGTCGAACTTGTTGTCACATTCGGTACATGCATACGAATAGGTGGGCATCGATGTTCCTCCGCTGGTCCACTGGTCACCAATGAGATTCGCCGCGGGGTGGTACTCGGGTCGAGACCTTTGGTGTGCCGAAAATAGTCTGAAACTTCACTCACAGGAGAGAGCATTAGCACTCTACAGTCATGAGTGCCAACGCAGCCATTCGGACGGCTATTCCCGGCCGAGCGTCACCAGACCCCGGCCCGGCGTAAGGGCGTGCGAAGCACGGCGATCGTGTGGCTCCTCGGGAAGTTTCTCGACCAATTCCCCGTCGCGCACTATCGCCACGATCGGCACATCGGGTTCGACGACATCGAGCGTCCTGTCGTAGAAACCAGCCCCTCGTCCCAGGCGAACTCCCCGAAAGTCGACGGCAAGAGCAGGAACGAACACAACGGAACACTGCTTCAGCGTCACCGGGTCCAGTACCGCTCCGGTCGGCTCGGACAATCCATAGGGAGCCGCTCGAAGACCGTCTCGACCTGTGTATTCTGCCCAATGCAAAGGGCCTGGTTCGCGCGCGATCGGCACGAGCACCATGGGGGTCTCCACGCGGAGGGCGTCGAGGAGATCGAGTGATCCGGGCTCGCTTCCGACGGGGATGTAGGCCGCAACCGCACGAGTTCCCCGAGCCGATCTTGCTGCGGCATGACACAGTTTCAGAGATTCCTCGGCGCGCACGAGCGCATCGACAGAGCGACGCGAGGCAAGGATGTGTCGCCGCCACTCCGATTTGGACAGCGGCGTCACGGAATCACCAGGCGTCATGGTTTCGAGCTTAAGCACCACAGGGAACAGTCACCACACGCGGACAGGATCCGCAGCGAGCATGGATAGGGTGGGCACATGACAGAAGCCGTACGGCAATTTCGGACTGCGATCGTTCCGGCAGCGGGCATGGGAACTCGCTTCCTCCCGGCCACGAAGACGGTTCCGAAGGAATTGCTGCCGGTCGTCGACACTCCGGGAATCGAACTCGTCGCAGGTGAAGCCGCCGATTCCGGTGCTGAGCGACTGGTCATCGTCACCTCACCCGGTAAAGACGGCGTCGTCGCACACTTCGTCGAAGATCTCGTTCTCGAGACCAAGCTCGAGAAGAGCGGCAAGCTGAAGATGCTCGAGAAGGTCAGAGTTGCTCCGGCTCTCCTCGACGTTCAGTCCGTTGTCCAAGCCGAGCCGCTCGGACTCGGCGACGCCGTTGCGTGCGCGGAGGAAGTACTCGACGACGACGAGAGTGCCGTCGCAGTTCTCCTCCCCGATGATCTCGTGCTTCCGCGCGGAGTGCTCGACGTGATGTCTCGCGTGAGAGCCAAGCGCGGCGGCACGGTGCTGTGCGCATTCGAGGTGCCCGAGGAGAACGTCTCGGCATATGGAGTCTTCGAAGTCGAGACGGTGCCCGACGCGGTGAACCCGAACGTATTGAAAGTCACCGGCATGGTGGAGAAGCCGAAGCGTGAAGACGCCCCGTCGCTCTTCGCTGCGGCGGGCCGCTACCTGCTGGACCGTGCGATTTTCGATGCACTGCGCAAGATCGAGCCGGGCGCGGGCGGCGAGCTGCAGCTGACCGACGCCATCGCTTTGCTCATCGCAGAGGGCCACCCCGTTCACGTGGTCGTCCATCGCGGACCCCGACACGACCTCGGAAATCCCGGGGGATACCTGCGCGCTGCGGTTGACTTTGCACTCGAACGTGATGATTACGGTCCGTCGTTGCGGGAGTGGCTGACCGAAAGACTCAGTGACGATTGGGCGCCGCAACTCACCAAGTACGAATAGGCCCGTTTGCGAAAGAGATAGAGGAAGGGCCAGATGCGCTCGGTTGAGGATCAGCAGACCAGGGTGACTGCCGCTGCAGTTGCACCGCGGCCTGTGCGAGTCGCGATCTCGGAAGCGCAGGGATTGCTGTGCGCGGAAGAGGTCGTCACCGAGCGGCCGCTACCGGGGTTCGATCAGGCAGCGATCGATGGTTACGCCGTGCGCAGCGTCGATGTGTCCGCCGCCGGAACAGACCTGCGCAACGAGGACGACGAACGCATCGAGCTCACCTTGCCGGTCGTCGGCGAGGTTAGTGCCGGATCACGGCAGCCGATCCGTCTTCAGCCGCGCCAGGCCGTTCGCGTGGACACCGGTGCCCCGCTTCCGACCCTCGCCGACGCAGTCCTTCCGATGGATCGCACCGACGGTGGCCGTGCTCGGGTCAAGGTCTACCGACCGGTGCGCTCGGGCGACTACGTCCGCAAGATCGGGGACGACGTCCAACCGGGCGACGTCGCTGTTCGTGCAGGAACCATCATCGGCGCGGCGCAGGTCGGACTGTTGGCCGCGGTGGGGCGCGACAAGGTGCTGGTGCATCCGCGCCCGCGACTGTCCGTGATCTCTGTCGGCGGCGAACTGGTCGACACCGACCGAACGCCGGGTCCAGGGCAGGTCTACGACGTCAACTCGTACGCGCTCGCTGCTGCTGCGCGTGATGCCGGCGCCGACGTCAACCGCGTCGGAATCGTCAGCACCGACCCGAAGCGACTACGCGAAGTGGTCGAGGGCCAGCTCATTCGCTCCGAGATCGTCGTCATCGCCGGGGCAGTCGGTGGCGGCGCGTCCGACGGCGTCCGTGAAGCCTTGTCCGATCTCGGTGACCTCGAAGTCGAGCGAGTGGCCATGCATCCCGGTTCGGTGCAGGGCTTCGGCCAGCTCGGCCGTGACGAGGTACCGACGTTTCTCCTTCCCGCCAACCCCGTGAGTGCCCTCGTGGTGTTCGAGGTGATGGTTCGCCCGCTCATTCGCATCGCTCTCGGTCGCAGGCAACCGATGCGTCGTACTGTGACCGCGCGCACCGTCGCGCCCATCACGTCTATCGAGGAGCGCAAGGGATATTTGCGCGGCCAGCTCATGCGCGACGAGGAAACCGGCGAATACTTGGTGCAGGCACTCGGCGGTGCGCCTGGTGCGTCCTCGCACCTGCTCGCGACGCTGGCCGAGGCCAACTGCCTCGTCGTCGTCGATCCTGACGTGACCGAGATTCGGACGGGTGAAGAAGTGTCTGTGTCGTTCCTCGCTCAACGCGGATAAGTGGCTCGATCGAGTGCGCCCTGCTGGGGCGCTTTGTCGGTGCTGTTGTGCGTACGGGCTAATCTCGTCTGATGTCGCGAACGTGGTCGAGCCACCCTGGTTGGCCAGCGAAGTTGGGTCCTCTGACCGTTGCCGCCGGTACCGTCACTGTTCGGCCCGTGCGTTTGCGAGATGGGGCCGCGTGGAGCCGAATTCGGTTGTCGGACCAGCAACATCTGGAACCGTGGGAACCGACCGGCGAGGGTTCGTGGTCTGCTCGCCATCACATTTCCTCGTGGCCGGGCCTCCTCTCCGGACTCAAGTCCGAGGCACGCAAAGGCCACATGCTGCCGATGGCGATCGAGGTGGACGGCAATTTCTGTGGCCAGATCACCACCGGGAACATTGTTCGTGGTGCGCTGCGATCGGCGTGGATCGGATATTGGGTGGCCAAGGAGGTCAACGGCCGCGGCGTCGCGACGGCAGCGCTCGCGCTTGGACTCGACCACTGTTTCGGCGACGTCGGGCTTCATCGCGTGGAAGCAACAGTCCGTCCGGAGAACTTTGCGAGCCAGGCCGTGTTGCGGAATGTTGGTTTCCGCCAAGAAGGCTTGCTCAAAAATTACCTCGACGTCGACGGGCGGTGGAGAGATCACCTTCTCGTTGCCATCACCTCCAACGAGGTGCAGGGCAGCGTCGCCGACCGCTTGGTGCGGACCGGCCGCGCAGCCTGGGCTTAACGTTCGTTCTCGAGACGCATGTGACTAAAGTGACGTGTGTGTAATTCAGGTCGGCGCGTCTACTCTGTCCGGCAGCACCTTCCGCATAGCCTGATCACGTCACCGATGTACGTAGTTTGTTTGGAAGGAGAGCGCCGAGATGCCCAACTCGATCATTTGGATCGGTCTGGTCGCGGTCTGGGTGTTCGTCCTGCTCCCGATGATGATGAGCAAGCGCCCCCGCATCATGCAGACATCCGACATCGCCCTCGCTACCCGCGTACTGCATCGCGGCGGCACGAAGAAACCCGTTCGCGGACCTGCCTCCGGGCATGCGAGCGACCCTGATTGGCGACCTGAGTACGACGAGAGGGTGTCGGCACCTGCCAGCGTCGTCTTCGGGCGCACCGCACCGAGCGCCGACCGTCTCGGGAGCGAAGCTTCGAACTTCAAAGCCTCGAAAAGCAAGGCGGAGGACCCTATGGACACTCACGCAGAGACCGACACGATCGATCGGCCAGACGAACGTGACCGGAACGACGAGGTCGCGGGAGAGTACGTACCGACTCGCCGCGGGCGCGGAGGGTTCGACCCCGAAGCCGACGCCATTGCCAGAGCGGCCCGGTATTCGTTCCGGCAGCGAGCAGTGTTGGCTCTGGTGTTCGCGGCAATCACCTCGGCAGCTCTCGCAGTCATCATGACTACGTTGCTCTGGTGGGTGTGCGGACTGGCCGTACTCGCACTCGCCGGCTACATGTCCTACCTCCGTAGGCAAGTGCAGATCGAGCAGGAAATTCGCCGCAGGCGAATGACTCGCATGGGCCGTTCCCGGCTCGGAGTGGAATCGCGTACCGACGAGGAGCTGGAACTCGTCCCGCAGCGTCTGCGTCGTCCCGGTGCAGTCGTGCTCGAAATCGACGATGACGATCCGGAATTCGATCACCTCGACCACTACGAGGAGCCGTTCCAGGCCGCAGCGCCGACCGACAACAACGTGCGTCGGGCATCGGGGGCCTGAAGTTCGGAGTGCCGCGGACCCTTTGATAGGGTTTTGCCCAGCGGTTCGTAGGACAGCGGTTCGTAGGACAGCGGTTCGAACAATCGCTCGGGGCTGTGGCGCAGTTGGTAGCGCGTCTCGTTCGCATCGAGAAGGTCAGGGGTTCGATTCCCCTCAGCTCCACCACGAAGAAGGCCCGGTCGACATTGTCGGCCGGGCCTTTTCTCGCAATGCCAGGGGTCAGAGACGCCCGAAGATGCTGTCGATCAGCGAACTGCCTGCGGAGCTACCGGTGGTGATGATGCTGTCGATCCAGGCGAAGAAATCCATGTTGGAAAAGCTCCTTGATGCGTTGGCGGCGTCTTGTGCAAGACAGGTGGAATGGCCGATTGCCGAACCACCGTGTGTATTGATACGGCATCGAACCAGGCTTCGCCACCGTTCTGATCGCGTAGACGAAAGATTTGGCCGGTATCGGTGTGAAACCGTCGGTTCTCGACCGAAGAATTCATCTCTGCAAGTCCGATTCCGGTCGAAGAATTGATTTCCGAAAACGGAATGCGGATATTCCGTCGACCGCATGCTTGCGGCGCCGACCTCCCCGGTACCTGTGTTGGCGGTTGCGGCTGCCGCCACCGGTCGATCGACGGCGATTCGCCGCGGGTATGTGCGCCAGGACACCGGCCGACCGGTAGTCTTGCTTTTAAGTTGGTCATCTGGTCGTAGGTCGGCGTCTACTGGGGAAGCGTCACCCCGGCTGCGGAGCTCCATCGCAGCCCCGAGAGTTATGTGGAGTGGTTAATGTCGTTCGAGATCGTCGACCTCGAAGAAACGTGGGTCGCAGGACTTCCCGTGCGCAGCCCGAAGCGTGCTCTCGGTCGACTCATTGATCCTGCGCTCGACCAAGCGTGGTCGTCAGTGCTCAAGCAGGACATCGGCGGGCCGCTTGCCTCGGTGTACACCGACTTCGCACCCGGGATCGGGTCGTACAACACCCAGATCGTCGGGTATCGATGCTTTGCGCTCAGCCAGGTGAAGAGGGGCCACCTGATAGCCAAGGTGCCCAGCGCGCGCTACGCCAGATTTTCCGCCGTCGGACATTTCCCAGACGTCTTGACTCGGTTGTGGCAACAGATCGACCACGCGGAAGAGCAACACGAGATCAAGCGCACCTTCACCGCGGACTACGAGTGTTACCCGCATGCCTACAAGATCGATCTCTACCTGTCGATCGAGCAGTCGGGATCGTCCACGTGAGCCACAGGGTGACTGCGCGCAGCGCAATGCTGTTCGGCGGCCTCGTTGCTCCGCGGATCCAGCCTGGTGCCGAAGCGAGCACCAGTGAGCTGTTCCGGTTCCTACGCGAAAGAATTCGCGATCGCTCTCCCGCCGAGGTCGAGGTGAACACTGTGTTCGTCCCTGACGAGCACGGTGTCTACAACGCGGTGATGGCCACGGCGTACGCGTCGCCTGCCGACGTCCCGGTCGGGGAAGTATTCGTCTCGGTGCCGAGTGGGGTGTACGCCGTGTTCGTACCGGACGGCAGTATGCGCGATCCCATCGAGGATGTTTGGACTCAGGTCGAGGAAGCCACGGCAAACGGTGAGTTATTTCGGGCCTATAAGGAAGACATCGAAGTCGTTACAACATCCGGCGAAGTGGAACTATATATTTCGATAGTTATCTAAATCAGGGGAAATGTGTCACACATTTGTCACTCGGGCATCACAATCAAGACACCCATGTGGTTAGTATTGTCTTGCGCACCGGACTGAAGGCGGGCCCGAGAAATTCGAGACCACGGATTTGACCTGGTGATAGTCGGTCCTACACGGGGGCGTCGGTGTCAGGTAGGCAACTGAGCAGGGGTGATCATTCATGGTTAGGCAACTGAGGGCGGAAGCCACACGCGCGGCGGCTCTGCGTGCAGCGGCGGATCTTTTTCTCGACGTCGGGCATGCAAATGCAACATTGAGTCAGGTTTCCGCGCAGTCCGGCGTCACCAAGGGTGCGCTGTATTTCCATTTCGCGTCTAAAGAAGAGCTCGCACGCGCGATCGTCGACGAAGGTCACGAGCGCGTGTCGACGGCCTGCGCCGGATTGGTGGACAGCAGGTCACCCGCTCTCGAGTCGGTCATCGGAATTTCGTATTCGGTGCTCGAGTTGGCGGCGTCCGACCCGCTGGTCCGTGTCATGTACCGGCTCCAGATGGAGATCGACGGATCCGAAACCGCACGCGGAAGCGTATTCGGTACGTGGGGCAATATCTTCGAGCACCTGTTCGACCGTGCGATCGAGCACAGCGACGTCGCTGACCACCTCGACTCGGGCAACGCCGCACTTCTCGTGTGCGAGATGCTGGCTGGCGTGCTGATGGTGTCCGAGGCGCAGTCCACGCTCGAAACCGCACCTTCCCGCATGGAGAAGGTCTGGCATACCGTTCTTCCGTCTCTCGTGCCGCCGAACAAGCTCGGCTACTTCCGGGAGTTCGCTGCTCGCAGCCTGTCGAGCTTCGTACCCTCATCGGAGCTGATGGCAGAGTCCCTGCATGTCTAGATAGTCGCCGCCGACGCCGCTCTTGCGGAGGTTCGGTGCCGCGTGGACACTGTGTGATATGAACCACACAATCACGCATCACCGTATGTCCGACACCGAACTTCGCAAGGCAATCGGAACGTTGCAGGGCCGCGCCGATGACGCGCGCCGCCGAGGCGCCGAGGACGATGCGTCGCGTATCGAGCGCACAGTTGCCGACTACCGCGACGAAATGACTCGTCGCCGATAGTTTCAGTCCCTTGCAGTTCTATCCTGCCGGGCCGAATCGTTCCGTTTTGATACGGGGCGGCAGGTGCCCCTCGGCCACGAGGATGTTGGCGACGGACTCGACGAACCCCGTTGGCCCACACACGAAGCAGCTCGGCGCAATATCGGCGGGCCAACCGTGGGCGACGAGATCGCTGGTGTTCAGCCTGCCCACCCGTTCGCGATAGCCCTCCGGCGCTCTCCGCGTGTAATGAATGCTGACGTCCACGCCCTCGGGCAGGCGTCGGAGCTCGGGGGCGTACATGACTTCGTCGGGCGTGCGCACCGAGTAGACGAGCCGAAACGGCGTTCGCTGTTCCCCTCGGACGCGGTCACGCACCATCGCCATCACCGGAACGATCCCGGACCCGCCCGCGACCAGCAGTACGGGGGCTGGATTCTGACGGTCCCAGACGAACCATCCACCGATCGGGCCACGCAGTTCGACCTGTTCGCCGACTTCGATCACGCTGGTGAGATAAGGCGATACCTCACCGTCGTCCACGGTCTGAATCGTCAGCACCACGGTGGATCCGTCGCATGGAGTTGCCATGGAATAGCTGCGCTGAGCGTTGTAGCCGTCTTCGGCGGTCAATCGGACGTCGACGTGCTGTCCGGGTTTGTGGCCGGGCCACCCGTCGACGTCGAAGATCAAGGTTGTGGCAGTAGGAGTTTCGATCTTCTTTTCGGTGAGGGTTGCGACGAGCCATTTCATCGTGGGTGCCCTCGCTGTTCAGTCACCCTGGTATCGCTGTTCCTGCCAGGGATCGCCATAGTCGTGGTATCCGTTCTGTTCCCAGAATCCGGGCTCGTCGCGCACGAGCAAGGTCAGCTTGGAGACCCATTTTGCCGACTTCCAGAAATACAGGTTCGGCACCAGCAGTCGTGCCGGTCCGCCGTGCTCGGGATGCAGAGGCTTTCCATCGTATTCGTATGCAAGCCAGGCCTTTCCGTGTCGGAGCTCGTCGAGCGGGAGGTTGGTGGTGTATCCGTCGTAGCCGTGTGCCATGACATGCGTTGCCGCAGTGTCGATGCCGTCGAGCAGAGTGTCGAGCGGAACGCCTCGCCATCGAGTATCGAGCTTGGACCACGTGGTGACGCAATGGATGTCGACCGTGGGCTTGTCCGTCGGAAGTGCGCGCATCTCCTGCCATGACCAGTGATGCTTCTCGCCCATTTCGGTGACGATGCTGAACTCCCAGCGATCGGTGTTCACCTGCGGCGTCGGACCGGCCGACAATACCGGGAAATCCTGCGTCAGATACTGACCGGGCGGAGTGCGTGACTCGTTTCCGCGACGCTTTCCGGTAAAACCTCTCGACACGATGGCCATCGGACCTCCTGTTTGCTCCGGTGCAAAGTCTCTCGCGTAACGCCGGCGTGGACAACTCGGCGCACGCGTAGGGTGCGAAGAAGACGTTTTTTCGAGATGTGGGGGACGAGAACTTCGATGGCGATCAAGGATTTACGCGGGAAAAAGACATTCATCACCGGTGCGGGTAGCGGAATCGGCCGTGCGACGGCCCTTGCCGCGGCGGGTGCAGGAGCTGAGCTCTACCTCACCGATATCAACGAAGCCTCGCTGGCAGAGACCGTCGCCGCGGCGGGCCCGGCGGTGGCACGGTCGGCCGCATTCGATGTCTCGGACTTCGACGCAGTGACTGCATTCGCAACCGAGGTGCACAGCCACGTCGGCAGCCTCGACATCGTGATGAACGTGGCAGGCATCGC
Organism: Rhodococcus sp. G-MC3; assembly: GCF_030063335.1. GTDB lineage: Bacteria > Actinomycetota > Actinomycetes > Mycobacteriales > Mycobacteriaceae > Rhodococcoides. The sequence continues at coordinate 206,325 of NZ_JASISW010000008.1, forward strand.
CGCGTGGGGAACCGTCGAGAATCTCGAACACCGGCACTGGAAGTCGATGATCGACGTCAATCTGATGGGCCCGATTCACGTCATCGAAAACTTTCTTCCCGCCATGGTCAAGGCAGGCAAGGGCGGACACCTGGTGAACGTGTCATCTGCCGCCGGTCTCATTCCGTTGCCGTGGCACGCCGCCTACAGCGCCAGCAAGTACGGCCTTCGCGGCGCGTCGGAAGTTCTGCGCTACGACCTCAAACGTCACGGCATCGGCGTCTCCCTCGTGGTGCCGGGAGGGGTGAAGACCGGTCTGGTGAACACCGTCGAGATTGCAGGCGTCGACCGCGAAGATCCACGGGTGCAGAAGCTGCAGCACCGATTCGAGAAGCGAGCAGTCGAGCCGGAGAAGGTTGCCGACGCCATCCTGACCGGGATTCTGAAGAACCGGTACCTGGTCTACTCCTCCAACGACATTCGGTTCGGTTACTGGTTGGCGCGAAAGTTCGCACCTCCCTACGAACTCGTGCTCCAGAAGGCGAACGACCGGTTCAGCACACTGCTGCCCCGGTAATCGGTCCTTCGGTCAGTCGCGTAGATCGACGTCGAGCCTGCGGGCACCGGGCCCCGCGTCTGCGAGTTCGTCGCCGGGATTGACGAGCGCGCAACTCGACATCGACAGGCATCCGCAGCCGATGCAACCGGTCAGGTCGTCGCGCAGCTTTACGAGCTGAGCGATCCGCTTGTCGAGATCGGAATGCCAGTGCTGCGAGAGTTTGGCCCAGTCTCTTTTGGTCGGAGTTCGCTCTTCCGGTAGATCCGAGAGAGCATCTCTGATGCGGGACAGCGGGATGCCGACCTTCTGCGAGATTCGGATGAATGCGACTCTGCGCAGAGTGTCGCGGTGGTAGCGGCGTTGGTTTCCCGATGTTCGCCTGCTGGTGATCAGACCTTGCTTCTCGTAGAAGTGGAGTGCAGAGATAGCAACTCCACTGCGGTCGGAGAGTTGCCCAGGAGTGAGTTCGCGGACTTTCCAATCGGGCATCGGCATACCTGGACGGTAGTGCGCGTGCGGCGCCCGTGAGTGGTTGGGAACCGTCGGGCCGACATTACGCACGCACGGGCACGTCAAGGCCTAACGTTGAGCGATGACCGCACAACTCTGCGCAGACTCAGAGGTCGGGACGCTGCGTACGGTGATACTGCATCGCCCCGGCGACGAGCTCCGCCGGCTCACGCCGCGCAACAACGATCAACTGCTGTTCGACGGTGTGCCCTGGGTCGATCGGGCACAGGAGGAGCACGACGCCTTCGCGGAATTACTTCGCGGCCGAGGCGTCGAAGTTCTGCTGCTGGCCGACCTGCTCACTCAAGCGATGACGACGAGCGGCGCTGCTCGGATGCAGGGGATCTCGGCGGCGGTCAACGAACGGCGGCTCGGCCGAGCGCTTGCCCGTGATCTGGCGTCCCATCTGCGCGGGGTTCCGGCAGCAGAGTTGACGTCGATTCTCATGGCGGGAATGACGTTCGACGAACTGTTGGCCGCGGAGAGCGGGGAGCCGGAGATGAGCGGAGCCTCGCTCGTTCGGCGAATGCACCATGGTGCGGACTTCGTCATCGATCCGCTGCCGAACCTGCTGTTCACCCGTGACTCCTCGTTCTGGATCGGCAGTCGTGTCGCGATCACCTCGCTTGCATTGCCGGCACGGCTGCGCGAAACCACGCTCACAGATCTGATCTACGCCTTTCATCCCCGGTTCCTCGGTATTCGTCGGGCGTACGAATCGCGGACTGCGCCTGTGGAAGGCGGCGATGTGCTCCTGCTGGCACCTGGTGTCGTAGCGGTCGGAGTGGGGGAGCGCACGACGCCCGCTGGTGCGGAAGCGTTGGCGCGCAGCCTGTTCGACGACGAGTTGGCGCACACCGTTCTCGTGGTTCCTATCGCGCAGGAGCGGGCGTCGATGCACTTGGACACGGTGTGCACGATGGTAGATTTCGACGCCGTCGTGATGTATCCGGCAATCGCAGATTCGCTGTCCGCGTTCACTCTTCGCCGACAGAACGGCGCCGTGACCATTCGTGGTGCCGACCCGTTCCTCGAAGCGGCGGCCGAATCGATGGGCATCGGCAAGCTTCGTGTGATCGATACGGGACTCGACCATGTGACGGCCGAGCGTGAGCAATGGGACGACGGCAACAACACTCTCGCGCTGGCACCAGGAGTCGTCGTCGCCTACGAGCGCAACGTCGAGACCAACGCGCGGCTGGAGGCGTCGGGCATCGAGGTGTTGCGCATCAGCGGTTCCGAACTCGGCTCTGGACGCGGGGGTCCGAGGTGTATGTCGTGTCCGGTGTCGAGGGACAGCGCGGCTTCGCCACCGGTGAGTGATGAGTGACGTTCCCAGGTATGAAAACGCGCACGGGCTCGTCAGCGCAGGATGTCGAGTACCTTCTCGGCGGGACGAGCGAGCACAGTTCCTTTGTTCGTCACCACGATCGGACGCTCGATGAGGATGGGGTTGTCCACCATCGCCGCGATCAGCTCGTCCTCCGACGAATCCTTCAGCCCCAGCTCCTTGTAGACGGCTTCTTTCGTACGAATTGCCTGCGAGGCGGTCAGGCCCGCGTCGTCGAGGAGTTTGCGCAGTCCATCCTTCGTCGGCGGCGTCTCCAGGTACCTCACGACGGTCGGTTCGATGCCGGCTTGCTGAATCAACTTCAGTGCCGCTCGGGAGGTGTTGCACCGGGGATTGTGATAGATCGTGGCGGTGGCAGTCATGTTTGTAGATTCTGCCAGGCGGGTAGGCGCGAGTGATGACTGATCGACGAGTAGTAATTGCCGGAGGACACGGAAAGATCGCCCAGCAGCTCATCGAGGTGCTCACGGCGCAAGGCGATCGTGCGGTGGGCCTGATCCGAAATCCCGACCATGTCAACGCGGTAACCGCGCTCGGCGCCCTTCCCGAGGTGATCGACCTCGAGTCTGCAACCGTGGACGAGGTCGCCGCCCTGCTTCACGACGCTGATGCCGTGGTTTTCGCTGCAGGCGCAGGCGCCGCGGGCGGTGTCGAACGCAAGGACAGTATCGACCGCGCGGGGTCCGTTCTGCTGGCCGACGCCGCCGAAAAGGCCGGAGTGAAGCGGTTTGTTCAGATCAGCTCGTTCGGTGCAGGCGAGCCCGTCGCCGACGATGCCGAAGCGTCGTGGAAGGCCTACATCACCGCGAAGACCGCCGCCGAAGAGGACTTGAAAGGTCGGAGCAACCTCGACTGGACAATCCTCCGTCCGGGTGGTTTGACCGACGAGGACGGCACCGGGCACATCGCACTGTCGGAGCCGCCACTCGATCGCGGCACGGTACCGAGAGCCGACGTCGCCGCAGTGATCGCTGCTCTGCTTCAGACGCCGTCCACCGTTGGCAAGACCCTGATGCTCACCTCGGGCGATACCTCGATACGCGATGCGGTGAAGTAGTTTTTCCTGCATGCGTATAGCAGTCGATGCCGCGTCGAAGACGCCTTTGTTCGAGCAGGTGCGGTCGGGGATCTTCGAGCAGGTTCGCAGCGGTCAGTTGATCGCGGAGACCAAGATTCCGACCGTTCGCGGCCTTGCCGAAGAGCTCGGCATCGCTCCGCATACCGTAGCGAAAGCCTACAAAGAGCTCGAAGCGCAAGGGGTGATCGAGGCTCGCGGGAGGTTGGGCACGTTCATTGCCTCCGGCGGCGATCCGACGGAGGACAGCGCCGCGCGTGCATCGGTGGCGTACGTCCGCGAGCTTCGCGGCCTGGGGCTCTCGGATGAGCGCATACGCAGTTTCGTGGAGGTCGCACTAGTCAGTTGACGCTTCAACCTAGATGTGCCAAGGTTGTCGCGTCCTACTTGCCGTGTACCGAAGGATGTCCCCCCATGAACTCGCCGATCTTCCGTGACATTGCAACCCTGATCGCCCGTGTCGGTCTGGGCATCGTCTTCATCGCCCACGGCTGGCAGAAGCTCAATACCAACGGACTCGACGCCACGAAGGCTGGTTTCGAAGGCATGGGCGTTCCTCTTCCTCAGGCGTCGGCCTATTTCGCTACCTTCGTCGAACTGGTCGGTGGTGTCGCGCTGGTACTGGGAATCTTCACCCCCATCGTCGGCATCCTGCTCTTCCTCGACATGCTCGGCGCATTCCTGTTCGTGCATTACGAACTCGGTGTTTTCGTGTCCGACGGTGGCTACGAGCTCGTTGTGGCACTCGGCGTCGCGGCGCTGCTGCTCGCCGCTGTCGGTGGAGGTCGCTTCAGTCTCGACGGCGTATTCGGCAGCAAAACCAGCTTCGCCAAGTCGAGGGCCTGACCCGTACGCATATTCGAATTGCTGGGTCGAACTCGGGGTCGGACCGTTTCGTCCGTTTGCATTCCGTGCCGATTGCCAGCAATGTAATTCGTCATGGCAACGAATACCGAACGATCCCAGACTTCAACCGGTTCGAGCGGTGCCGATCGATACGACGGATTCGTCCCCGACTCATCACCGCCCCGGACCGATTTCCTCGTCTTCGGCGTCACGGCCGCGATCACTGCCGCCATCCTGATCTGGGGCATCCTCGCCGCCGACTCGCTCGAATCGACCACCTCGTCCATGTTGGACTGGCTCGTCACGAACATCGGCTGGCTGTTCATCATCGCGGCGTCCGGATTCGTCGTGTTCTCGATTTACCTGGCCGTCAGCAGGTTCGGAAAGATCCCGCTGGGTAAAGACGGCGAGAAACCCGAATTCAATACTGTCAGCTGGATCGCGATGATGTTCAGCGCCGGCATGGGCATCGGGCTGATGTTCTTCGGAGTCTCGGAGCCGTTGTCACACTTCGTCACTCCACCTCCGGGGACAGACGGCTCGGTCGGAACCGCCATGGCGACGACAATGTTCCATTGGAGTCTGCACCCGTGGTCCATCTATGCGGTTGTCGGACTCGCCGTCGCGTACGGTACCTACCGCAAAGGGCGTAAGCAGCTGATCAGCTCGGCGTTCATCCCGCTGATCGGCCGCCGCGCCGAGGGCCCCATCGGCAAGGTCATCGACATTCTCGCGATCTTCGCCACGATGTTCGGAACAGCGGCATCGTTGGGACTCGGCGCACTGCAGATCGGGTCCGGCTTCGAGGTCCTCGGCTGGCTCGGTGAATCCGGAACGCTGCTACTGGTTGCGATCGTCGCCATCCTGACTCTCGCCTTTGTCGCCTCCGCAGTGTCCGGTGTCGCCAAGGGAATCCAGTGGCTGTCCAATACCAACATGGTGCTCGCACTCGTGCTGGCGGTATTCGTCTTCGTCGTCGGCCCGACTGTGTTGATCCTCAACCTGATCCCGACCACCATCGGTGATTACGCAAGCCAACTCGTCCATATGTCGGCGCGGTCCGCAGCCGCCGGTGACGACGGTGAAACTGCTAGCTGGCTGTCGTCGTGGACGATCTTCTACTGGGCCTGGTGGGTGTCGTGGACGCCGTTCGTCGGAATGTTCCTCGCACGTATCTCGCGCGGACGCACCATCCGTGAGTTCGTTGTCGGCGTGATCCTGGTGCCCAGCGCCGTCAGTCTTGTCTGGTTCTCCATCTTCGGTGGCGCCGGGATTGCGGAGCAGGAGAAAGGGATCGACCTTGCCGGCCGTGACACCACCGAATCGCAGTTGTTCGGGATGCTCGACAACCTGCCCCTCGCCGGTATATCCAGTGTTCTGGTGATGATCCTGGTAGCGATCTTCTTCGTCTCGGGCGCCGACGCGGCGTCGATGGTGATGGGCACACTGAGCCAGCGCGGAACCCAGGAACCAAGCAGATGGGTCGTCATCTTCTGGGGTGTTCTGACGGGCGGAATCGCGGCGCTCATGCTGTGGACCGGCGGCGAGGATGCGTTGAACGGACTACAGACCATGACCATCATTGCCGCGGCGCCCTTCGTCCTCGTCATGATCGGGCTGTCCGTCGCTCTGTACAAGGATTTGTCGAGAGATCCGCTGGTGGTACGCGCTAGCGCCACGAGGGCAACCACAACTGCTGCTGCCACTGCTCGGGAGTAATCGGCATTGCCGTCAGGATCGGCCACAGCCAGATGAAGTTCGCCACGACAAGCGCGACGTAGAGGCACACCAACAGCAAACCCGTGCCTCTACGTTCGGCCGAAGCTCGGGCTCTACCGATGATCTGCCCGAGTATCAGCGCGAACCCCATCACCATGAACGGCGCGAGAGCGACGGCGTAGAAGTAGTACATCTGCCGGTCGAGAGTGGTGAACCAAGGTAGGAATCCCGCGGCGTATCCCGTGATCACCACGGCGAAGCGCCAGTCGCGGCGGACGAACATCATCCACAGGCACCACAGCAGCATCGGCACCGCGAGCCACCACATGGCGGGCGTTCCGATGAGCATGATCGCCTTGACGCACGAGGACGCCGAACAGCCTTGGACGTTGTCGCCGTCGGCGAAGTAGTACAGCATCGGACGCAGCCCCATCGGCCATGTCCACGGCTTCGACTCCCACGGATGACGGTTACCAGCCGAGTTGGTCAGCCCTTCGTGGAACGAGAGCACGTTGCCGCTGTAGTACCAGAGCGATCGCAGCGCGCCCGGCACGAAGGAGAATGGTCCGCCTGTGCCGATCTGATTCCCGACGGCGTGGCGGTCCACGCTGTTCTCGGCGGCGAACCACCCTGCATAGGAGCAGAGGTAGACGAACAACGGGATGACGACGAGCGCGTAGAGAGCCGGGCCGATATCGCGGACCGCCGTCCCGTACCACGGTCGCTGGACGCCGTTCGCGCGGCGTGCCGCGACGTCGAACGCCACGGACAGCAGGCCGAAGAACGCGATGAAGTAGACACCCGACCACTTGGTCCCGCACGCGAGACCGAGCATGATGCCTGCCCCGAACCGCCACCAGCGCACGCCGAGGCGCGGACCGAATCTGCTTGTCGCGACGCGGCCTTCAGCGCGCACCTTCGCCATCCGCTGCCGAACGTCGTCGCGGTCGACGACGAGACATCCCATGGCAGCGGTGACGAAGAATGCCAGGAAGATATCGAGCATCCCGATGCGCGAGGACACGAACGTGACACCGTCGACGATCAGCAGGACGCCCGCGATGGCGCCGACGAGAGTCGACCGCGCCAATCTTCGAACGATGCGAATCACGATAAGCACCAACAACGTTCCAGCCAGCGCCGACGAGAATCGCCAGCCCCAGCCGTTGTAGCCGAACAGAGCCTCGCCCACAGCGATGAGTTGCTTGCCGACGGGAGGGTGCACCACCAACCCGTAGGCCGGGTTGTCCTCGATGCGGCCGCCGGTCAACACCTGCCAGCCCTGCGGCGCATAGTGCTTCTCGTCGAATACCGGAGTGCCCGCATCGGTCGGATAACGGAGCATCGCGAAGCGTGTGATCGCGGCGATGGCCGTGACCACGAGGGTGACGATCCATCCCCGTCGACGATCGTCGTCTCGGTAGTAATCCGCTGGGGGAGCGCTCGGCCCGGGACTGACTACATACCGCTCGGTCGTCAAGGCCACATACCGATCGTAGGCGTCGGGGGAGAGTACGAGATCATGGGAGCATGCTGATCCTTGCCGCTACACCCATGGGCGATGTGGGTGATGCGTCCCAGAGACTGCGCGACGCACTGGCCACAGCCGACGTCGTCGCAGCTGAAGACACCCGGAGGACCAAGCAGTTGGCGTCGGCACTCGGGGTGACGATCACCGGCAAGGTCGTCAGTTTCTACGACCAGGTCGAGACCGCGCGCCTGCCGGGACTGATCGAGAGCGTTCGCGACGGTAAGTCGGTCCTGCTCGTCACCGACGCGGGGATGCCATCGGTGAGCGATCCCGGATATCGGCTGGTCGCAGCATGTGTCGAGGCCGATCTGCCGGTCACGTGCCTGCCAGGGCCTTCCGCGGTGACGACAGCCCTCGCCCTGTCCGGTTTGCCCGTGGAACGGTTCTGCTTCGACGGGTTCCCACCTCGCAAACAAGGACAGCGCAGCAAGTTCTTCGAAACCTTGAAGACCGAATCGCGCGCGTGCGTGTTCTTCGAGGCCCCTCATCGCCTCGCTGACTGCCTCGCCGACGCCGTCACGGTTCTCGGCCCGGACCGCCGGGCCGCGGTCTGCAGGGAGCTGACCAAGACCTACGAGGAGATCAAACGCGGAACTCTCGGCGAACTGGCTGCGTGGGCGGCCGACGGAGTGCGTGGGGAGATCACGGTCGTCCTCGCGGGTGCCGTGGCGGTCGCGTTGGACCCCGAGGATCTAGTCGACGACGTGGAGGAGTTGGTGGCGTCGGGCATGCGGCTGAAGGATGCCTGCGCGTACTTGGCCGTGGGCGGAACCAGTAAACGCGAGTTGTACGAGGCCGTGCTGGCCGCGCGAACCTCGGCCGAGTCCGAAGAATCAGCCGACGACCTGCTGACGTAGTCCCTCGGTTGCCGCTTCGAGCACGGTCTTGGTGCCCTTCTTGACCAGAAAACCTGGGATGGGAATCTTCGGCTCGACGGTGAGGGAGAACTTCACGTGAGTGCCCTTTGCCGTCGGGGTGAGGATGTACTCGCCGTGCTGACTCTTCTGTTGTGATCCCTCGACGAGATCCCACGTGACTTTGGTGTCGGACCAGGTGTATTCGACGGTCTGGTCGTCGTTGATGCCGAGGATCGAGACTGCCATCTTCACGTGGTGGGGGCGGCCGTCGTCGAATCTGTCGACGACCTCGATCTTCTTGTGCACGGGCGACCAAGACGGTAGCCCTTCGACATCGGCGAGTACGTCGAGAATCGCAGCCGGTTCGGCTTCGATGTCGACCTCTTTGTTTCCTGTGACAGCCATGGAGAGAACGTAACTCAGGCAGTGCTGGAGGCGACGGATATTGGCGTATGTGTCCGGACGAAGGCGGCAATCTTGCGGAGCGCTCGGTGAGATTCGGGGAGGAAGTCGGCGGCTTGGAACACGTGCACTTGGTCGTCCCACACCTGGAGTTCGCAGTCGACGCCCGCTGCATCGAGGCGGTCGGCCATGAGTTCGGCGTCGGCGAGCACCATTTCGGTGGACCCGGCCTGAATGAGCACGGGCGGTAGCCCGGTCAGATCCGCATCGACGGGGGACACCCGAGGGCCGCGCGTGCCATCGACGAAAATTCTGGCATCCACGCGGTCGGCCAGCACGGTCAGCGCCGGTACCGCGTCGGCAGGGAACACTGCGCAGCGCGACGCATTCTCGTGCGCGAGCTTGCCTGTCGGATCCATGTCCGTCAACGGCGACATCGTGACGATGCACGCAGGTGTCGGCATTCCCAGATCACGGAGCATCAGGGCGACCATGAACGCCAGGTACCCGCCTGCAGAGTCGCCTGCGATGACGATCTGGTCGGGCCGATAACCCGAATCGAGCAAGTAGCGGTAGCCGTCGACGCAGTCCTCGACAGCGTGCGAGATGGGGTTGCGCGGCATCATTCGGTAGTCGACCGACAGCACGGGCGCGTCGACACTTTTCGACACACGTGAGGTGAGCCGCCGATGACTGTTCAGACCGCAACAGACCAAGGCCCCACCGTGCAGATACAAGACCACACGGTTGTTACCGACGCCCTCGGCGCGGAGCCATTCCGCACGGCACTCGGCTAACATCACCGTGCTGCGCGTCGTACCTTTGAGCGGCGGCACCAGCAGTCCCGCGTAGTCGACGACGCCCATCGGCCACGGGAGATTCGGTGCCTTGGCCCACACCGAGAGAAAAGGGCGAACAGTGAGCCGGAGGTACGCCGACAGCGCCCTCGAACCGAGACTGCCACCGGGCATGTCCAGCCGGGTGGACGAGCTCGCGGGCAGCGATTGTGGCGTCTTGACAACGGTGAGCACGCGGTTCATCGTCCTCGCCTCCGTTCTCGTCGGTACTTGGAACTCCTAGTAACTCTTGGTAACGGACAATAACCCGTGATGGTGGTCTCTCGAACGTAAGGTCGTGTTCGATGTCACACCGTGATCGAATCCAGACAGAAAGGTAATCGCTCATGGCCCTCATGCCTGTTACTGAGTCCATGTTCCTGATCGCGGAATCGCGAGAGCATCCGATGCACGTCGGTGGGCTGCAGCTGTTCGTTCCACCCGGTGATCCTCACGAACTGGCGCAACTGATCCACGATAAATTCACCACAGGTGAGATGCATGAGCTCTTCCGGAAGCGTCCGGGGCGACCGGTCAACGTGATGGGCAGCCTCACCTGGTCGCGCGAGGACGACATCGACTTCGAGTACCACGTCCGACGAGTCGTGCTGCCGTCACCAGGTCGAATTCGAGAGCTGTTCCAGTTTCTCTCGCTCAACCACAGCACTCCGCTCGATCGCTACCGGCCGATGTGGGAGCTGCACATCATCGAAGGTCTGGCGGACGGGCGGATCGCGCTCTACACCAAGGTGCACCATTCTTTGGTCGATGGCGTCTCGGCCCTCAAACTCATGATGAACACGTTGACCACCGATCGCGAAGACCGAAACGGTGTCGCGACGTGGGATCCGTCGCTGTTCCGTGCGAAGAAGACCGCCGCCGAGGCCCCGTCGACGATGGAACGGATCAAAGGCGGCGCGACGTTCGGGCTGGGGCTGGCAGGGGATCTGTTCGATTTCGTTCCTGCTGCTGCCCGAATCGGTATGCGTGCGATCAAGAGCGAGGGCGCCCAGCTCCCACTTCGTGCGCCGCGGACGATGTTCAACGTGCCGATCGGCGGTGCCAGGCGCTTCGCCGCGGAGAGCTGGTCGATCGCCCGAATGGTCAAGGTGGCCAAGGAATTGGACGTGACGCTGAACGACATCATCTGCGCGATGTGTGCCGGAGCCCTACGCGGATATCTGATCGATCAAGATGCACTGCCCGAATTACCTTTGATCGCAATGGTTCCCGTGTCGCTGCGCAAGGATGGGGAGGACAATGGACCGGGCAACTCGGTCTCGACCATCCTGTGCAATCTCGGCACCCACGAATCGGATCCGCTGACGAGACTGAAGTGCATCACCAATTCGACCGCCAAGGGCAAGGACATGATGCGGGAGCTCAACACTCTCGAATCGCTCGCTTTCGGTGCCGCCACGATGCTGCCGCTGCTGTTCGGGCCGGTTCCGGGATTCGTCAACAACACCCCGCCCCCGTTCAACGTGATCATCTCCAACGTTCCCGGGCCCAAGGGTGAATTGTATTGGAACGGGGCAAAGTTGGACGGTATCTATCCAGCGTCGATCGTGTGTGACGGAATGGCACTCAACATCACCGTCGCGAGCAACGGAGATTCGATGAACTTCGGGCTCATCGGGTGTCGGCGAAGTGTCCCGCACCTGCAGCGGATGCTGACGCATCTCGAGAATTCGCTGGAGGAGTTGGAGAAGGCGGTCTCGGCCTGACCCGCTCTTGGCACGAGTGATGTTCGCATGAGTGATGTTGGCATGAGTGATGTTGGCACGAATGATGTTGGCATGAGTGATGTTGGCACGAATGATGTTGGCATGAATGGACCCTTGTAGCTGCCTAGCCGTTGTGCTCTGGTCCCCGATTGTTGGACTGGCTAAATGAGAGTCTAGGCAGCGGCGGCCTGGGCACGGTATTGCACCGGGCTCAGGCCCTCGAGCTGTAGTGAGATCCGGTCGTGGTTGTACCAATCGATGTAGCTGCGTACTGCGGTGGCCAGTGCGTCGATGTCGAGGTACCGAACGTGATGGAACAGTTCTTCTTTGAGATGCCCGAAGAAGTTTTCGATCATCGCGTTGTCCCAGCAGTTGCCTTTACGCGACATCGACTGGACTGCGCCAGCGCCGGCGAGCAAGGTGCGCCACGACGTGTGCTGATACTGAAATCCCTGATCCGAATGCACCAACGGTGCATCACTGCATCTCAACGTCGCAAGCGCGCCGGCGAGGGAACTGTTGGTCAATGCCAGGTTCGGCGACCTCGACAGCGAGTAAGAAATAATCTGCCGATCGAACAAGTCCATCACCGGCGAGAGATACAACTTCTGAACCCCGACCCGGAACTCGGTCACATCGGTCACCCACTTCTGATTCGGCTCCGCGGCCACGAAGTTTCGGTCCAACAGATTCGATGCGACCGCACCGACCTGCCCCTGGTAGGAGACATATTTGCGTCTGCGGCGGATCGGGCAGTGCAACCCGAGCACCCGCATCAACGTCAGCACGGTTTTCTTCGCCACCCGCCAGCCCTTGTTCTTCAGGACGCGATGGATAGGGCGATGCCCGTAGCGCTGATAGCTGCCGTCGAACTCCGCGGTGATCGCGGCCTTGAGTTCGGCCTGCTTGTCCGACGAATCGAGCCGGGACTGGTGGTAGAAGAACGTCGAACGAGCCAAGCCAGCGACGTCGAGCAGCACGTCGAGGCGGTACTGCGCCTTGAGGGATACAACAGCGAGAACCTTCACCGTCGTTTCTGATCCATCAAGGCCCGCAGTTTTCCCAGGTACGCCACCTGCGTGCGTAGTCGTTCGTTCTCGGCCCGCAGTGCCTCGAGCTCGGAGACCTCGCCGGCAGCGGAACCAGGCGGGGCCGCTGGGCGACCTTTACGTTTCGGTAACAGGCCGTCTTCACCGTCTTTGCGGTACATCCGCACCCACGGTTCGATGATCTTCGCCGAGGACAGCCCGTACTCGCGGGCCAATTCGATTTTGTTCTCACCGGCCAATACTCGTTGCACCACAGCAACTTTGAACTCTTGCGAGAACACTGTCCTGTCCGGCTTCTCCATCAGAGCATTCCTTCCACGAACCCGCCAGCGTCTGTGCAGCTGAGTCACCGCATCCTTGCTGACACCCAACGTGCCGGCCACCCACACCGACCCTCGGCCATCTTCGAACAACGCTACCGCCGTCGACCGTTGATCCTCGGTAAGTGAACTTCGTGCGCGCATACAACTGCTCCCCTCGAGTCGGAACTGAATTTCTCAGTCCAACTTCCGGGGAGCAGTGCATTGCGATGGTCCATTCATGCGGTAGGGGTCTAACCCTATTTCGCCTCGTACTTCGGAAACACCGGCGACGGCGCAGGAAGATCCGTGCCAGGAGTCAAGCGTGTTGCGATGTCGACGAACTCGTGTGCGGGGCTACCGAGCAACTCCAGGATCCGTGCTGCAGAACCGGGCATGATCGGTTGCACCAGAATGCCGACGACGCGCAGAACTTCCATCGTCACGTACAGCACGGTGGCCATACGATCCGGATCGGTCTTGCGCAGCACCCACGGCTCCTGCAGCGAAAAGTAGCGGTTGGTCTCGCCGAGTACCGACCAGATCGCGTCGACAGCGGAATGCAATGCCTGGACCTCGAATTCGCGTCGGCAGATTTCGAGTAGTGCGTCCGCTCGTGCCAACAACGCGTCGTCGTCGGCGGTGAACGCACCGGGCGTCGGGGTTTTGCCATCGAGGTTTTTCGCGACCATCGTCAGCGAACGCTGCGCGAGGTTGCCGAGCTCGTTGGACAAGTCGGCGTTCATCCGCGTAACGATCGCCTCGGCGCTGTAGCTTCCGTCCTGCCCGAAGGACACCTCACGCAGCAGGAAGAAACGCACGGGATCCAGGCCGAATTCGTCGACCAACGCGAACGGGTCGACGACATTGCCGACCGACTTGGACATCTTCTCGCCCTTGTTGTTCAGAAAGCCGTGGACGAACACCCGCTTGGGTAGCTCGATCCCCGCCGACATCAGGAAGGCGGGCCAGTAGACCGTGTGGAACCGAGTGATGTCCTTGCCGATGATGTGCAGATCGGCAGGCCAGTACTTCTGGTACTGCTTCGACTCCGTATCGGGGTAGCCGACTCCGGTGATGTAGTTGGTCAAGGCGTCGACCCACACGTACATGACATGCTCGGGATCGTTCGGAACTTTCACGCCCCAGTCGAACGTGGTCCGCGAGATCGAAAGATCTTTCAGGCCGCCCTTGACGAAGCTCACGATTTCGTTGCGACGAGTGTTCGGCGCGATGAAGCCAGGATTGACGTCGTACAGCTCGAGCAGTTTGTCCTCGTAGGCCGACAACCGGAAGAAGTACGACGCTTCCTCGGTCCACTCCACGGGAGTCTTCGTCTCGGTGGCAATTCGGGTGCCGTCTTCGGCGACCGTCGTCTCACCCTCGGTGTAGAACGACTCGTCGCGCACCGAGTACCAGCCGGAGAAGGCGTCCAGATAGATGTCGCCCTTGGCTTCCATGCGACGCCAGAGCTCTTTGCTCGCCTCGTGATGATCCTCGTCCGTCGTCCGGATGAACCTGTCGTAGGAGATGTCGAGAGTCTTGTCGAGCTGCTTGAAGACATCGGAGTTGCGCGTCGCGAGGTCCTGAACCTCGACGCCTTCCTTGATTGCCGTCTGCTGCATCTTCAGCCCGTGCTCGTCGGTTCCCGTCAGGAACATGACGTCGAAGCCGTCGAGTCGCTTGAATCGGGCGATCACGTCCGTCGCGATGTACTCGTAGGCGTGTCCGATGTGGGGGACGCCGTTCGGGTACGCGATGGCGGTCGTGACGTAGAAGGAGGGCCGTGAGGCATCAGCTGGCGCAGTCATGGTTCGCCTACTCTATCGGCGTGAGTAGAGAACGTCCCGCGCCACCTTTGCCCGAGCCCCTGCACAGCCTTGTCGACGCCCACACCCATCTCGACGCCTGCGGTGCCACCGACGCCGCGAGCGTGGCCTCGATCCTCGATCGAGCCGAGTCGGTCGGTGTCGGACGGGTGGTCACCGTGGCCGACGACCTCGATGCCGCACGCTTCGCCGTCGCCGCGGCTCAGTGGGACCCGCGCGTATGGGCGGCCACTGCGATTCATCCGACGCGGGCGAATGTTCTCGACGAATCCGTCAAGACCGAGATCGAGCGGTTGTCGGCCGATCCCCGTGTCGTCGCGGTGGGAGAAACAGGCCTCGACTACTACTGGCCGGGCAAGCTCGACGGTTGTGCGACGGTCCTGGAGCAGCACGAGGGCTTCCGTTGGCACATCGATCTGGCGAAACGGCTCGGTAAGCCGCTGATGATCCACAACCGCGAGGCCGACGACGACTTGCTGAAGGTCCTTCGGGAGGAGGGCGCGCCGGAGACGGTGATCTTCCACTGTTTTTCGTCGGGTCCGGAGATGGCACGAGCGTGTATCGACGCCGGTTACGTGTTGAGCCTGTCGGGAACCGTCAGCTTCAAGAATGCCCATGCGCTGCGCGAGGCCGCGGTACTGATCCCTTCCGGGCAGTTGCTGGTGGAGACCGACGCACCGTTCCTGACGCCGCATCCGTTCCGTGGGGCGCCGAACGAGTCGTACTGCCTGCCGTACACGGCCCGGGCGCTGGCGGAAATTCGAGGCGAAGATCCGCTGGAGTTGGCGGCGCATGTCACAAACACCGCCGAGCGGGTCTATGCGCTGGGCGCCTGTGCTTGAGAAAGCACGCCCAAGGGGAGCTGATCACGCACGTGCAGGTCGCAGAGTTGCGCGATGTCCACCAATTCGTTACCGTACCGTGATCCAGCCGACGGGCGTTTCGCACTGAAGGTAACGCTCCCGAATCCAGGAATGACTTGTGTCCAGTATTTCTCGTCTCAACACCGCCAGGTCGACGACGCTCTACCTGGTGGTCGCCGCATTGCTGGCCACGCTGATCGTCGGGGGCGCCACCGCGATCGCACGTCACAAAACGGTGACGGTCGATGTCGACGGACAAATGATCACGCTCAGCACGATGACATCCGACGTCAACGGCGCACTTGTGGCGGCCGGATACGAACCAGGTGACAAGGATCTCGTGGCACCCTCGGGCGACTCGTCGCTGTCGGATGGTGAGACAGTCGTCCTCCGCCGCGCGCGAGAGTTGAACGTGACAGTGGACGGCCAGCCTCAGCAGATATGGACGACGGCCTTGACCGTCGACGAAGCCCTGCAGCAGATGGACCTGGCGGAAGACGTGCACGTGTCCGCGTCCCGCGGCGAACGGCTCCCGCTCGAAGGCTCCGAGTTCGACATCGCCCTACCCAAGCAGGTCACCCTCGCCGACGGTGCCGCTCCCGTCGCCCCGATGACACTGGCAGCCCCCACCGTCGCCGAATTCCTGAAAGAGGCAGGCGCACCGCTGGAGCAAGCCGACACCGTCACCCCCGCTCCCGACGCCAAGGTCGAGGATGGCGTCGAAATTGTCGTCACCCGTGACCGCACCGAAACCAAGACCGAAACAACCGATGTCGCGCCGCCCGAGCAGCGCATCGAAGATCCCACCGTGAACATGAGCAAGACCGTCGTCGAGAACCCGGGTTCGCCCGGCATCTCCGACATCACCTGGAATGTCAACACCGTGAACGGCCAGGAAGTCGGGCGCGTGAAGGTCGACGAGAACATCAAGGTCCCGGCGCAGGCAAAGGTCGTGCGTGTTGGCGCCAAGCCGGGCACCGAGGTGCCTGTTGTCGAGAACGGCTCGACCTGGGATGCACTCGCTCAGTGCGAGGCCACCGGAAACTGGGCCATCAACACCGGAAACGGTTTCTTCGGCGGCGTCCAGTTCGACCAGAACACCTGGGAGCGCCAAGGCGGCCTGAAATACGCAGCGCGAGCCGACCTCGCGACCCGCGAAGAGCAGATCGCCATTGCCTCGGTGACGCAGAAGTCGCAGGGTTGGGGTGCATGGCCTGCATGTACCGCACGCCTCGGCTACCGATGAGACTCGGTCACTCCGCAGCGTGGGCACCTGTGACGGGTGCGTAGAGTTTTCACAGTGCCAGAACATGTGAGGGAACCCGCGGCTCTGCTCGGGCCTGCGGAAGTACGATCTCTCGCCGCCGAATTGGATGTCCGCCCCACCAAACAGCTCGGTCAGAACTTCGTCCACGACGCCAACACTGTTCGACGCATCGTCGCCTCGGCAGGCGTCGGTGGAGCGGATACCGTCCTCGAGGTCGGGCCTGGGCTTGGATCGTTGACGCTTGCGCTACTCGATGTCGCCGACGCGGTGATCGCGGTCGAGATCGACCCCAAGCTCGCCGCGCGGCTGCCGCAGACAGCCGCCGAGCGTGCGCCGTCGTACGCAGATAACTTGACGGTCGTCGAGGCCGACGCACTCCGCGTGAAGGCGTCGGACATTCCGGGTGAGCCTTCGGCGTTGGTGGCCAACCTGCCGTACAACGTCGCCGTTCCCGTTCTGCTTCACCTGTTCTCGGAACTACCGTCGCTGCGCACTGCGCTGGTGATGGTGCAGGCCGAGGTGGCCGATCGCCTCGCGGCGGATCCGGGCGGCAAAATCTATGGCATCCCCAGCGTAAAAGCAGGATTTTTCGGGACGGTCAAACGGGCGGGCTCCGTTGGTCGTTCAGTGTTCTGGCCGGTGCCCAAGGTCGAGTCGGGGCTGGTTCGCATCGACCGGTACGAGGACCCGCCGTGGTCGATGGACGACAAGCATCGCCGCCAGGTCTTCGCCGTCATCGATGCGGCATTTGCTCAGCGCCGCAAGACATTACGAGCGGCGCTGGCCGGTTGGGCCGGCTCACCCGTGATCGCCGAACGCAGGCTCAGGGAAGCTGGGATCGACCCGTCTGCTCGTGGCGAGACCCTTGACGCCGCAGCGTTCGTCAGGTTGGCGGGAACTGCGCCCTGATCGCTCGGCTTTCGGCATGAATGGACCATGGCAACGGTCAGACGGCTTGAAGGTGACATTCATGCGGACGGCGAGGCCCGGGTGCTCGCCAAATACCGTGCGCTGATCATCGTGTGACGCTCGGCCATCCGCAGGCATTCGTCGCGCAGTTCCGGCGGGTCCAGCACCACGAAGTCGGTGTCGAAGGCCGCCAACCATTGCGCGATCGACGTCAACGAGTCGCCTCCGAGCACGATCGCGCAGGTTCCGCCGTCCTCGGACTCCAGCGTTCCCCATCGTTCGTCGACCATAGGAGAAATCGTCTCGATGGGCGCATGCAACCGAACGCGAACCTGCACCTGGTTGAACGTCCGGTCGATTCCCTTCGCCACGAATGCGGCGGCACCGCCCTCGGGTAACTCGCGAGGTGTGAACCGCGGACCCGTCGGAATCTTCGGCTCCAGCCGGTCCACTCGGAATGACCGCCAGTCCTCCCGCATCAGATCCCAGCCGAGCAGATACCACCGCGCTCCCGAGCGGACGAGGCTGTAGGGCTCCACCTCACGTCTCGCCTCGCTGCCGTCGTGCGTGCGGTAGTCGAACCGAAGGCGCTCGTGGTTGTGGCAGACCCCGGCCACCGTCGACAGAATTGCCGCGTCGACAGCCGAGGCAGCCTGCCGCTCGACGACGTCGATCCTCAATGCGTCGAGTCGGTGCCGGATGCGCGACGGCATCACCTGCCTCAACTTGGTCAGTGCGCGCAGCGATGCCTCCCCGATGCCCGCGACGGATCCTCCCGCGGCTGATTGGAGCCCGAACGCCACCGCGAGGGCTTCGTCGTCGTCGAGTAGCAGTGGAGGCATCTCTGCGCCCGCACCGAGCTGGTAGCCGCCCCCGACGCCTGCCGTCGCATTCACCGGGTAACCGATCTTCCGGAGCTTGTCGACGTCTCTGCGCACTGTCCGGGGCGTGATGTTCAAGCGGTCGGCGAGGTCTGAGCCTGCCCAGTCGCGTCGTGCCTGGAGCAGGGACAGCAACTTCAGTAGGCGTGCCGATGTTTCCTGCATACCGAGATTGTGGCAGCAATTGGGGACGGAAGCTGTCCTGAATTGCCCGCCGGTATGACCGAATGCCCCTCTCGGTCTCCGCGGGTGGACCGAACGTCACATCCGCTCCGGACCAGGGCATGAACAATCGCCGGTTCAGCCCCTGGCGACTTCTCCACTACTGTTGACTACCGTGCTCTCAGTCGTCCACAGCCCCGTAGTCGTTCGGGCACCGTCGAAGGTCAATCTGCACCTGTCGGTCGGTGACCTCCGCGAGGACGGCTACCACGAACTCACGACGGTGTTCCAGGCTCTTTCGTTGTCCGACGAGGTCTCGGTTGTACCCTCGCAAGGTCTGCGGGTGATCGTCAAGGGCGCCGACGCCAAGTCCGTGCCGACCGACGAGCGCAATCTCGTCTGGAAAGCGGCAGTTCTTCTCGCCGACGCCGTTGGCCGCGAACCGCTCGTCGAGATCACCATCGGCAAGGGAATCCCCGTTGCAGGCGGCATGGCGGGTGGTAGCTCCGACGCTGCTGCGACGCTCGTTGCGCTCGATGCGATGTGGAAGCTGGAACTCTCTCGGGGCGAACTCACCGACCTCGCCGCGAAGCTGGGCAGTGATGTTCCGTTCGTGCTGCACGGCGGCACCGCAGTGGGTACTGGTCGGGGCGAGAAGCTGCTTCCTGTTCTTTCGCGCAATTCCTTTCATTGGGTCCTGGCATTGGCGAAGGGCGGGTTGCAGACCCCCGCGGTCTTCACCGAACTCGACGAACTGCGCGTCAAGGGCACCCCGCCCCGTCTCGGCGAGCCTGATGCGTTGATGCAGGCCCTTGTGAGCGGCGACGCGCACGCGCTCGCCCCATTGCTGGGCAATGATCTTCAAGTTGCTGCTGTGTCGTTGCTGCCGCAGCTGCGCCGGACTCTGCGGGCAGGTGTCGCTGCCGGTGCTCTCGCCGGAATCGTGTCCGGATCCGGTCCGACGTGTGCGTTCTTGTGCGCCGATTCCGACGCTGCGGTGTCGGTCGGCGCAGAGTTGTCCGGTGCGGGCGTGTGCCGCACCGTGCGTGTTGCGAGCGGCCCCGTCCCGGGTGCTCGCGTGGTTACTAGTGAATCGATTGGTTTCTCCTGATGGTCAATCTCGTCAATCTCGAAAACGTCTCCAAGTCGTTCGGCGTCAAGCCGCTTCTCGAGGGCGTGTCCCTCGGTGTGCAGGAGGGTCAGCGCATCGGCATGGTCGGCCTCAACGGCGGCGGTAAGACCACCACGCTAGAGGTTCTCGCCGGCATCGAGCCGCCCGATTCGGGCCGTGTGTCCAGGGTCGGCGGTTTGCGCATGGCCGTGGTGACGCAGCGCGGCGTGCTGCCGCCGGGATCGACCGTCGGACAGGTGGTACTCGATCCGCTCGGCATGGCCGAGCACGAGTGGGCCGGAGACTCGCGCGTTCGAAACATTCTGACGGGCATCGGGATTGCGGACCTGGGTCCGGTCGGAAGCTCCGGACTCGACGCTCCCATCGACAATCTCTCCGGTGGTGAGCGCCGTCGTGTCGCACTGGCGGCCGCGCTGGTTCAGGATCTGGATCTTCTCGTCCTCGACGAGCCGACCAACCACCTCGACGTCGAAGGTGTGCAATGGCTTGCCGCGCATCTCGTTTCGCGTCGCAGTGCGCTCGTCGTCGTCACCCACGATCGGTGGTTCCTCGACACCGTCGCGAACCAGACGTGGGAGGTTGTCGGCGGCGGCGTCGAAACGTACGAGGGCGGTTACAACGATTGGGTCTTCGCCCGCGCCGAGCGCTCACGCCAGGCGGATGCGTCCGAAGAGCGTCGCCGCAACCTCGCGCGCAAGGAACTGGCGTGGCTGCGGCGCGGGGCTCCCGCGCGAACCTCCAAGCCGAAGTACCGCATCGAGGCCGCCGAGGCGTTGATCACCGACGTGCCTGCGCCCCGCGACTCCGCCCAGTTGGCCTCGTTCGCCCAGCGTCGTCTGGGTAAAGTGGTCATCGAGCTGGAAGACGCTCGGCTCGAAACCCCCGACGGTCGCGAGTTGGTCAAGGACTTCACCTGGCGTCTTGCACCCGGTGAGCGTGTCGGCCTGGTGGGCGTCAACGGATCGGGAAAGACCACCCTGCTTCGTACCCTCGCGGGCGAACTGGAACCTGCTGCGGGCAAACGAATTCAGGGTCAGACCGTCAAGATCGGTTGGCTCAAGCAGGAATTGGACGATCTCCCGAAGAAGCTCCGCGTTCTCGACGCCGTCAAGGAAGTTGCCGAACGAATCACATTGGGCGACAAAGAAGTATCGGCAGGCCAACTCGCCGAACGTCTCGGGTTCACGCCGGCCCGGCAGCGTACGCCGGTCGGTGATCTGTCCGGTGGCGAACGTCGCCGCCTGCAGTTGACGCGTGTACTCATGGCCGAGCCGAACGTACTACTGCTCGACGAGCCCACCAACGACCTCGATATCGACACCCTCCAGCAGTTGGAGGATCTGCTCGACGGCTGGGCGGGCACGATGGTCGTGATCAGCCACGACCGGTACCTGATCGAACGCATCTGTGATTCGACGTGGGCATTGTTCGGCGATGGAAAGCTCACGAACCTGCCTGGCGGCATCGAGGAATACCTTCGTCGGCGGGCAGTGATTGCCGCCGAGGCGACGCCCGATGCCTTGACCACCGGTGGACCGGTGAAGCGGGCAGTGCGGGACGCAGGCTCGGAGCGTGCTGCACGCAAGGAGCTCAGCAAGCTCGAGAAGCTCGTCGTACGCCTCTCGGACCGCGAGATCGCTTTGCATGCCGAATTGGCCCAGGCCTCGAATGATTCGGGAAAGCTCACCGAACTCGATTCCGAACTCAAGAAGGTCGTCGCGGACAAGGACGTCGCCGAAGAGCGCTGGATGGAACTCGCTGCCGAACTCGACTAGGAGCTGTGTGCAGCCACGCACAGGCGACGCGACCTCGTGTTGTGCCCCACCAAGGCACGGGTGCATGCGGGCCTAGTCTGACTGCATGACTCTCACCCTCGTGCCGATGAACTCCGAGCGAATTGCTCGGTGGCTGGCCCTCGGCCGTGCGCAATACATCGACGAGCGCATGGGCGCAGGGGAGACCCGCGCCGAGGCCGAGGCCAACGCCGAGGCGTCGTACAACACGACGTTCCCGGACGGGCGTGCTACGCCGTCGCAAAAAATCTTCGACGTACACGACGACGGTCATGTCGTCGGGCAGCTCTGGATCGCGCCGCGCCACGATGCCGAGCCTGCGCACTGGTGGGTCTGGGAGATCGAAATCGACGAGGAGTTCCGCGGACGAGGGTTCGGTCGCGCAACGATGCTGCTCGCCGAGGAGCAGGCCCGCAGCGAAGGTGCCTCGTCGTTGGGGCTCAATGTGTTCGGTGGGAACGCCGTCGCGCGGGGGTTGTACGCGTCGATGGACTACCGGGAGACGTCGATCCAGATGCGCAAAGATCTCTCGATCCGGCAGCGGTGACGGGCTGGGCGCGCTAGCTTTCGACGATGGACCCCGTCGCCGAGATTCAGCGCCTGAAGTACCGGTATGCACGCACGTTGGACACGAAGTCGTGGACCGAGTTCGCGGACACCCTGATTCCCGAGGCCACGGCGACCTATGGGGAACATCTCGAATTCGAGTCCAGGAGCGCGCTCATCGAATTCATGCGCACCACGCTCGGGCCGGCCGTCATCACCGAGCATCGTTGTGGGCATCCGGAGATCGAGGTCGACGGCAGTTCCGCGACGGGAATCTGGTACCTCTCGGACACTGTGATCATCCCCGAACACAACGTAATTCTTCGGGGTGCAGCCTTCTATCGCGATCGATACGTACGGTGTGGTGATGGGACCTGGCGCATCGCACACACGGGCTACGAAAGAACCTACGAGTACGTCGTGTCCACCACGGACATGCCGAGTTTCAGCTTGACCGCCAATATGTGGTCGCAATGAGTTCCGTCGTCCGAGCAGTGCTCGGGTCTGCTTTCGAGGACTTACACCCCAAAGTTCGGTGGCGTTTCGGGTTGTCCTCCGACGACAGCCACTGCCAGCTGGGCGTCGGGGTGATGGAAGAAATGACGCACTCGGCCCTCGTGCCGCCGCCCGTGCTGTGGCTCGGCGGCAAACGAGGTCTTTTCCCCGCAGGCAAAGCAACGGACGTGCCCTTCACTGTTGCCAACTATGCCTACGTAGATGCCATCGGCAGGGAGACACTCTCGTTCGTCCGCCGGTTCGCTTTCGCCGGCAAGCCGCAGGGCATGAACTCGGTGATGGTGACGCCCGCACGTGCGGAGAAGCCCGATTACGCACTCGACTACCTGGGCTACCGTTCGGACATGATCGTGCACACCCGGTGCAGCGTCGACGCCGAAGGCGGACTGCTTCTGGAAAGTGATGGGCCGCGGGTGCTGGGCGTGAAGATCCCACAACTGGCATCGGCACTGACCGCGGCCCGCGAATGGTGGGACGAGAATGAGCAGCGGCATCGGATCCAGATCGATGTCACGAGTCCGGTTCTGGGAAAGTTGTTTCACTACCACGGCTGGTTCACCGCCGAGGAGTATCCATGTGCCGCCGCTGATATCCCCGACTACGCCGTTCCGTCGAAACTGATGGAACGTGAGTGATGAGCCTGCGGTGACCGTCTCCGCGCAGTAGGTTGATCACAATTCGAGTAGCTTCGCGGAAGGGGTGTACGTGGGCGTCGTGGAATCGAGTGTGGCGGCAGGCGTCGGGCACATAGTGCTCGATCGACCGGAGGCTCTGAACTCGTTGAACGGCGAAATGATTCGCCTCATCACCGAAGCCCTCGAATCCTGGCGGGAGGACGACGACGTTGACACGGTGCTCGTCACCAGTGCTGTTCACGGTGCCTTTTGCGCAGGGGCGGACGTCAGGGTCGTGCACGAGTTCGTGCAGCGTGGTGATACGAGCGCCGGGCTACAATTCTTGGCCGAAGAGCACGCGCTGAACGCGATTGTCGCCGACTATCCGAAGCCGTACGTCTCGGTCATCGACGCTGCGGCGCTCGGCGGCGGATTGGGGATTTCGGTCAACGGATCAGTATGTGTGGTGACGGAAAATGCTGTTCTTTCGGTGCCGGAAACCGCGATCGGCCTGGTTCTCGGTGTCGGATCCAGCTATTTTCTGTCGCGGCTACCCGGCTCGATCGGGAAGTTCATCGGACTGACCGGGGCGCGAGTGAGCGGTGCCGACGCTGTCGCACTCGGATTGGCCACGCACTTCGTTGCTGCCTCCGATGCGCGAGAGCTCATCGAGAGCATCAGGTCCGGTAAGCCGCTCGCGGACGTCTTGGACAGGTACTCGAAGCCGGTCCCCGAGTTGAGCCTCGATGCGACCGACATCGACTTCGCGTTCAGTGCACCATCCGTCATCGAGATGGTGGGTCGACTCGACACCGACTCGCCTTGGTCGTGCCTGGCGATGTCGCAGCTGCTCACGTTGTCGCCGATGAGCCTCGTCGCAACGAATGCTCTTATCGCGCTGGGATCGGGCAGCACTCTGAAGGAGTGCTTTGTCCGAGAGCTCCGGTTTGTCGAATGGATGATCGGCCAACCGGACTTCGCGGAAGGAGTACGCGCGGTGCTGATCGACAAAGACAGAACTCCGCAGTGGAACCCACTGGTACTGGAAATGGTCCAGCCAGCGGCGTTCCAACACTTCTTCTAGGCGATCAGCGGTAACCCTTTGCCGGGTTCAGCAGGTCGAGGACGATGGTCTGACCGTTGGACCGGACATGAACCTCGGGGTTCTGCAGTCCACCGGAGACGAGGTACTCGCCCAGAAGCTGAAGAAGCTCGTCGGGTCCGACGGAAGTGTCGGGAGTGCGGATGTCGCCGGTGCGGCTGCCCAGCTCGTTCTGGGTGAGGCGGCCGGCGATGCGAACCGATGCGACGCCCATGGCGGTGCGGCGGTCCGGTGCAGCGCTGCGGCCGGTGCCCGTTGCCGGGGTGGCGGTGGCGGATGCATGAGTGGAACGGCCGTTGGTAGGCAGGCCGTGCTCGGAAATCTGATCGCTTGTAGTCACTTCAACCTCGTTCGAATCCAGGGATGGCTGCTTTGGCGTCGTGCTTTCGGGTTCGTGCTTCGTTCCGGACTTCGGCGCATTCTGTTCGGATGCAGCGGAACGCGCCTCGGCCGCATTCACGGACTCGGCGGGGACGGACTCGGCGGTGACGGACGTTGATTCTGCTGCTGTGGTAGCGGCCGAATCCGACTTCGTGGCATCTGCTTTCGACATGTCCGTCCTGGACACACCAGGGGCCAGCTTGGGCGTGGGGGAACTCAGGCGATGAGCAGGGGCCTGACCGATCTTGATGCCGGCCAGCGGATAGCTGGAGCCCTGTGTCATAACCAAACCCCACGTCAGATGCAGTGAACTCGACGGCCCACGAGCCGAAACCTACTCGAAGTCCGTTCGGACCACCGAACAATAACACCCCGCCGGTTAAGCGGCTATTCTATGGTCGACTTTCCCGTTCTGGATACGGATCCAGACGATGAATCCCCAGATCACGAAGGCTGCGTACACCAGATAAAGAAATGCGGACGGGTAAAAACCCGCTCGGAACAGCAGGGGCACGCCGACGATGTCGACGCCGATCCACACCAGCCAGAACTCGGTGAGACCGCGTGCCATCCCAAATGTGGCGAGCAGCGAGCCGGTGAAGATCCACGCGTCGGCCCACTTGCCGTAGGACCCGAGATAGTCGAACAGTTGGGCAAATGCCAGTGTTCCGACCAGCATCACGGCAGCCATCAGTAATCGCTCTTTGGGCCTCGCCCAGCGCGGCGCGACGGCGGAGGCATGAGTCCGTGCGGTGCTCAGCCACTTCGACCAGCCGTAGACACTGACGGCGATGAACAGTAGTTGGCGACCGGCTTGGCCGTAGAGATCCAATGCTTGGGGAGTATGGAAGACGCCGCCGAGGAAGACGGTGAACAGCAGCGCATTGCCGACGATGCCCACCGGCCATGCCCAGACCACGCGGCGCATCCCGCCGATGGCCGACGCCAATCCGAACCCGTTTCCGATGATCTCGCGCCACAGAACAGGGTGGCCTGCGATGGAGAGCTCGGCGTCGAGCAAATGGACCAGCACGCCGCCTACTCGCCCGCGGCGACGAGAGGTTCGAGCGTCAGATCGGGCATTTCCTTCTCGAGATACTGCAGGCGCCACTTGTCGCTCACCAACGCGAGAAGAGCACCGTCCGTTCGGGTGAACACCTCGACCCCGCGCTGACGGCCAAGCTCGACGGCCGACTCGGCGTCGGTGCGTCGTGCCACGGAATACGCGAGGGGTTCGAGTCGAGCATCGACACCGAACTCGGTCTTCATGCGGGCGGTGACGACCTCGAACTGCATCGGTCCGACGGCGGCGAGGACCGGGGAGGCGTCGCCGCGAACGTCGTTGCGCAACACCTGAACAACGCCCTCGGAATCCAACTGTTCGACGGCGCGCCTGAACTTCTTGTACTTGTCTGCGCTGTCGACGCGCAATGCGGCGAAGTGTTCGGGCGCGAACGACGGAATCGGCGGGTACTCGACCTTCTTGTCCGTGTACAGGGTGTGACCCGGTGCAAGAGCGGTGGCGTTGACGAGTCCGACGACGTCACCGGGGTAGGCGTTCTCGACGGTCGTGCGTTCGCGTCCGAAGACGGTCAGTGCATATTTCGTCGTGAAGGGCTTGCCGGTCTGAGCATGTGTGACGACCATACCGCGCTCGAACACGCCGGACACGACACGCATGAACGCCAATCGGTCACGGTGCGCGGTGTCCATTCCCGCCTGCACCTTGAACACCACGGCGCTGAACGGATCGGTGATCTCGCGGACCGCGCCCTTGACATCCTCACGTGCGCCGGGTGGCGGCGCCAGGGCAACGAGTGTGTCCAGGATCTGGCGGACACCGAAGTTCAGCATGGCCGAGCCGAAGATGACGGGAGAGGTCTGACCGGCGAGGAACAGTTCCTGGTCGTGTCCTTGGCCGCTCGCAACGAGCAGTTCGCTCTCCTCTAGCGCGGTGTCCCATTCGGAACCTTCGCGCGCTGCGGCGGCATCGGCATCCATCAATTCCTCGGGGGCGATGGTCGCACCACCTGCTGTGCGTGTGAAGCGGATGTAGTTGCCCTCGCGAACGTCGAGGAGGCCGCGGAAATCGCCTGCGATTCCGACAGGCCAGTAGAGCGGCGTCGGCGTCAGGCCGATGCGCTTCTCGATCTCGTCCAACAATTCCAGCGGTGATTGACCCGGGCGGTCCCACTTGTTGATGACGGTGATGACCGGGATGCCGAACTGACGGCATACCTGGAAGAGCTTGAGGGTCTGAGGCTCGAGACCCTTGGCGGCGTCGATGAGCATCACGGCGGCGTCGACGGCCGTCAGGACGCGGTAGGTGTCCTCAGAGAAGTCGGCGTGGCCAGGGGTGTCGACGAGGTTGATGACGTGGACGTCGTCGATCGCCGAGTCGACCTGGTAGTTGAACTGCAGCGCAGTCGAACTCACCGAGATACCGCGGGCCTTCTCCATTTCCATCCAGTCGGAGACTGTCGAGCGACGCCCGGCCTTGCCATGGATCGCGCCGGCTTCGGAGATGACTCGGGCGTGCAGCGCGAGCGCCTCGGTCAGCGTCGACTTACCGGCGTCGGGATGTGAGATGACGGCGAAGGTGCGCCTACGGGCAACCTCGGAGGCGAGTTCCTTGTGCACGTTCTTGGTCCCGCTGGGTACCGGCTCGGTGGGGACAGAGTCTGATTCGGCGTGAGCTGGGCTCGTGTCGATCGGAGCGTCTACCGAATCGGGCGTACTCAAGCGAACCTCTTCTACGTAACGGGAGTGTTGTGGCCGGTACCAGGGTACTCGGACGTATTCGGCGGTAACGGTTACCGTCCGGCTGCGGATTGAATAGCGTGACTGAAGTGACTCGACTTCCCAGGAGACGGCCTTGAGCAAGTTCACCGAAGAAATGTTCGCCACAGCAGCGGGCAGCACCCGCGGACTGGTCACCGGCGAGCCCGACCAGCCGTTGCGTCAGTCTTGGGGCGAGATTCATCAGGTGGCCCGGTCGATGGCAGGCGCCCTCGCCGAGGCCGGAATCTCGCGCGGCGACGCGATCGGAATTCTCGCGGGCCAGCCCGTCGACATCGCTCCCGCATGTCAGGCGACGTGGATGCGCGGTGGGTCGGTCACGATGCTCCATCAGCCGACTCCGCGTACCGACCTCGGAGTATGGGGCACCGACACCGAGACCGTCGTGAAGATGATCGAAGCGAAGGCCGTCATCCTGGGTGCACCGTTCGACATTGCAGCATCCATTCTCGAAGAGCGCGGCATCACCGTGCTGAAGATCGAGGACATGCGTTCGGGGCAGGACACCGATCCCGTCGAGACCTCCGAGTCCGATATCGCATTGCAGCAACTGACCTCGGGGTCGACTGGTTCGCCGAAAGCAGTGCGGATCACGCACGAGAACTTCTACGTCAACGCGTACGCGATGATCGATCGGATCAAATTCGACGTCGACTCCGACGTCATGATCAGTTGGCTGCCGCTGTTCCACGACATGGGAATGGTCGGTTTCCTGACAGTGCCGATGCAGGTCGGCGCCGACGTCGTCAGCGTCACCCCGCTCGACTTCCTTCGCTCGCCGTTGCTGTGGGCCAAGCTGATTCACAAGTACAAGGGAACAGTGACCGCGGCGCCGAACTTCGCCTATTCACTACTCGCGCGACGGCTTTCCCAGGCAGAGGACGACCTCGACCTGGATCTCAGCACGCTCCGCTACGCCTGGAACGGTGCCGAGCCCGTCGACCCCGACACGATGACGGCACTTGCGGAGGCCGGGCGGCCGTACAAGCTAGATCCGCTCGCGTTGGCGCCGGTGTACGGAATGGCGGAAACGACTCTCGCCGTCTCCATTCCGGATCCGGGGCAGGGGCAGGTGCTCGATGTCGTCGACGCAGATCTGCTCGAGGCAATGGGCCGCGCAGTGCCGGCCACGAAGGGGAACGTCCGCACGCTCGCCACGCTCGGGAAGATGGTGCCCAACCTGGAGGGGCGCGTTGTCGACAAGGAAGGTCAGGTCCTGACCGCTCGCGGCGTCGGCATCATCGAGGTCCGCGGCAAGGCGGTCACGCCCGGCTACGTCACCGTCGACGGCCCGGTGCCGACGCAGGACGCCGACGGCTGGCTCGACACAGGAGACGTCGGCTACTTCACCGAGGAAGGTCTCGTCGTCGTCTGCGGACGCATCAAGGACGTCATCATCATGGGCGGCCGCAATATCTACCCGACGGACATCGAACGCGCCGCCGGTTCGGTGCGTGGGGTGCGTCCGGGAAATGCCGTCGCGATCCGTCTCGATGCGGGCGACAAGCGCGAGAGTTTCGCAGTTGCCGTGGAGACCAACGACTTCCAGGATCTCGACGAGGTCAAGCGGATCGAGCACGAGGTTGTGCATGCGGTGCATTCCGAGGTCGGGGTTCGTCCGCGTACAGTCGCGGTACTCGGGCCGGGGACGATTCCCAAGACGTCGTCGGGCAAGCTTCGTCGGGCGAATTCGGCGTCGTTGCTGGGGTAACCAGGTCAGCGTGGGTGAACTTGATTCTGCGCAGCTTCGAGACCTGCTCGCAGAACAAGTTCGGCCGCGTCGGCTGCTTCCTCACAGATCACGCCGAGATCCTTGCGTTCGGCAGCGGAAAACGACTTCAGAACGTACGCGGCAGCATCCATTCGGCCCGGCGGGCGCCCGACGCCGACGCGTACCCGCAGGTAATCCTTCGTGCTCAGGTGCTGCGAGATGGATCGCAGTCCATTGTGTCCGCCCTCGCCGCCGCCGAGCTTGAGACGGATGGAGCCGAAATCGATGTCGAGCTCGTCGTGCACCACTACGACGTCGGCGGGCTCGACCGAGAAGAATCGAGCCAGCGCTGCAACGGGCTGGCCGGATAGGTTCATGAACGTCCGCGGCTTCGCGACGATCACCGAACGATCACCGAGGCGAGCTTGCACGATGTCGGAGTTCGACTTCTTGTGCGAGGAGAACTTTGCGCCCATTCGCCCGGCGAGGACGTCGGCGACCATGAAGCCCACGTTGTGACGAGTCGTCTCGTACTGAGGTCCAGGGTTTCCGAGGCCGACGATCAGCGCAGTGTCCGCATTCACTTCTGTTCATGCTCCCATTCGAGTGGCAAACAACAACGCGCCGCTCCCGACAGGGAGCGACGCGTTGCGGGAAAAAGGTGAGATCAGCTCTCGGTCTCTTCCGAGCTGTCCTCGGAATCGGCCTCTTCCTGAGTTTCGGCTTCGCCGGTCTCGGAGATCGGCTCGGTGCCTTCGCCCTCTGCTTCGAGGTCTTCCTCGGACGGTGCCTCGACGACGTTGACGAGCAGC
Organism: Rhodococcus sp. G-MC3; assembly: GCF_030063335.1. Taxonomy (GTDB): domain Bacteria; phylum Actinomycetota; class Actinomycetes; order Mycobacteriales; family Mycobacteriaceae; genus Rhodococcoides. The sequence continues at coordinate 236,382 of NZ_JASISW010000008.1, forward strand.
AGTTCGGCGTCGGACACGAGCGTGACGCCTTCCGGCAGCGTCACTGCGCCGGCCAAGATCTGGGTGCCCGCGACGAGGCCCTCTACCGAGACAATGACCTGCTCGGGGATCTGCAGTGCGTCGGCGTCGATCTCGATGACAGTCGAGTCGGTGTAGACGAGCGTTCCGGCGGCAGCGTCACCCTCGATGACGACGTTGATCTCGACGTTGACGCGCTCGCCCTTCTTGAGGACGAGCAGGTCGGCGTGCTCGATGTTGCGCGTGATCGGGTGGACGACGATCGACTTGGTCAGCGCGACCTGCTCGGATCCTGCGATGTCGAGCGTGAGAACGGCGTTGGTGCCGTGGTTACGCAGAACTGCAGAGAATGCGCGCGCATTGAGTGCGAGGTGCTGGGGATCGGTGCCGTGTCCGTACAGAACGGCGGGAACCTGGCCGTCGCGGCGTGCGCGTCGAGCTGCGCCCTTGCCGAATTCGGTGCGGACTGCCGCGGTGAGGTTGTTGACTTCGTTCGCCATAAGAAAAGAGCTCCTGGATCGACAGTGGACAAGACTCGTCGGGGCGGACACGTACGAGCAAGGCCGGGAGCCGAGCCGCGTCGATCACGGTAAATCCTGTTGGGGATCTACCCTCGCCGAGACAACCCGGAAGACTTTACACCATCCGAAGTGCCCCGAACGTCCAGGAGTGATCGGGCAATGGACCGGGCATCCTCGATCGCGTCGCTGCGCCCACCTGCAGTACTCACCACAACGGCTCCCTCGTGGATCAGTGAGAGTTTGCTGCCCAGTTCCGCGCAGTTCTCGAAGCCCGCCTCGTCGACCAGCCTGATGAACAGATCCCGAGTCCAGTCCTTTTCGTCGGCGATCACTGTAAGCGCCGGATGGTCGGTCCCGCCGAACTCGGCGAACGCATTGACGAAACCGCATCCTCGATGGTTGTTACGCATCCACACCTCGAGGGCGTCGAGCACACCGAGCGGACGGTCTGTAGTCGCGTAGCTCGCAATATGGTCGAGCACGAACTCGCTCCACCGTTCGAATCTTCGCTCCAGATAGCGCAGGACCAGGCCGTCCTTGGATCCGAAGCGGTCGTAGAGCGTCTTCTTGGTGGTACCGGCTTCCTCGGCGATGAGGTCGACGCCGACGGCGCGAATTCCGCGTTCGTAGAACAGAACGCTCGCGACGGTGAGTATTCGTTCGCCTGCCGGGGTGAGTGCCTTGGTCATGGGTGTCTCCGATCACAGGTCCACTGCAAGTATACAGACCGGTGTGGTTACCTCAAGTCATGACGGGAAACGTGGTCGTACAAAGACCCGACAGCATCGCAGCGGCAGCTCTGGTGATCCTCTGGAGTTCGGGATTCATCGGAGCCGAACTGGGCACGGCACATGCGTCCGCGCACACACTGCTTGCCTGGCGCTTTCTGGCGGCAGCGTTGATTCTGGTGGTCTGGTGCTGGTATCGGGGCCTGCGTCCGACATGGAAGGGGATTCGACATCAGGCCGTTCTCGGCTTCTTCTGTCAGTTCCTCTATTTGGCGTTTCTCTTCACCGGGGTCGGGCTCGGAGTGCCGGCGGGCACCGCGGCGTTGATTGCCGCGATGCAGCCTCTCGTCGTCGCAGCGCTTTCGGCCAGAGTGCTCGGCGAGCGGTTCCCGGCGTCGAGGATGTTGTCTCTGGCAGTCGGGTTCGGTGGGGTCTTCCTCGTCGTGGTGGGCGATCTCGGCGGAACGACGGCACCGTGGCTCGCCTACCTGCTTCCGTTCGCCGGAATGCTGGCGCTGTCCACCGGGACCGTCCTGGAACGCAAGCTGAACACGGCAGAACCGATCGCCCTGGCCCTGTGTATCCAGAGCATCGTCTCGGCCGCGTTGTTCATGACCTGGAGCCTCGTCGCGGGCGATGCGGCACCACCGGGTACGTCAGGTTTCTGGGTTGCGATCGTCTGGGTCGTCGTGCTGTCGACCTTCGGCGCGTATGGCACCTACCTGTTCGTCCTGCGCCGCAGCGGCCCGACGAGGGCGAGCACTCTGCTCTACCTGACTCCGGCGACGACGATGGTGTGGGCGTTCTTCATGCTCGGCAACCCGATCACATGGATTGCGATGCTCGGTCTGAGTGTGAGCCTGGCGGCCCAATGTGAGTGGAAATACGTCGCAGGACGAGTATTCGCGCTCACATCGCGCGGAGCGCCTCCACCATCTCGTCCAGCTGAGCGAGCGTCACGAAATAGTGCGGCGACGCACGAACCACCGCGTCCAGACCCCGGTGTGTCATATCCACGAGCGTCGATCGACGGTGGCTGACGGTGACAGTCACGCCTTTGGATGCCAGGAAATCTCGGACATCGGTTGGGGCGTGACCATCCACGGTGAACGACACGATGCCGGACTTGCGGTTACCGAGATCGTGGACGGTCACCCCGCCGATGCCGCGCAACGAACTTCGGAGGTACTCGGCCCGCTCGCTCACGGCCTCGGCAATGTTGTCGATCCCGATGTCGAGGAGATAGTCGACGGCGGCGCCCAGTGCGAGTCGGGCAGCGACGTCGCACTCCCAGAACTCGAACCGCGTCACATCGGCCGCGAGCTGATACTCCTTCGCGCTGTTCCATTGGGCGCTGTGTAAATCGAGGGCAGGCGGTTCCAGCGACGTCGCGAGTTCGGGACGCATGAACAGAAATCCCGTTCCGCGGGGGCCACGAAGCCACTTTCGGCCAGTGGCGCTGAGTGCATCCACCCCGAGTTCGCTGACGTCGACGCGTATCTGCCCGATCGATTGGCACGCATCGAGAAGCACGAGCGCGCCGAATCGGTGCGCGAGTTCAGTGACCTTCCGTGCCGGGTTGATCAGGCCACCGTTGGTGGGTGCGTGGACAAGTGAGACTATTCGGACACGATCATCGAGCATCGACTCCAGTGCCGCCAGGTCGATCTGCCCGGTGGGATCGCTCGGCACGAATTCGACCACTGCGCCGACAGCGGCGGCTCGTTGCAGTGCAGCGATCGCATTCGATGCGTACTCGACCTCGCACACCAGAATCCGGTCACCTGCCGCCAACGGAATCGAGTAGAAGAAATCGCTCCACGATCGAGTTGCGCTGTCGCTCAATGCGATGTCCGACGCCTGCGCCCCGATCAACGTCGCGATCGAAGTCTTGACGGCGGCGAGATCGGCCATCCTCTCGTTCGCTGCGCGGTATCCGCCGACGAGAGCTTCCCGACGAAGATGCGCGATGGCGGTCTCCACGACAGGCTCGGGGGGTAGGGACGATCCTGCGCTGTCGAGGAAAACGGAGGCTGCTGCGGCGGGGGTGTCGCGGCGGATTCGGTCAAGGTCGATCATGGGCGCCTTCCTGGCGGAGAATTGTCGGTGCTACTTCTTGTCGGTGCCTGTTTCTTGTCGGTGCCACTTCTTGTCGGTGCCTGTTTCTTGTCGGTGCACTGTGGTCCACTCGTAGCTACTGTCGAAGCAAGGTTGCCACGCGGATAGCGTTTCGGTCCGAATGCCCCGGGGTAGATGGGGCAGAAGCTAGGAGGCGCACATGTCGTCCAATGAGAAGTCCCTCGAACTGAGCTCGCGCCCCGCCGCCGAGACATATGTCGCAAGTGTCTGCTTCAAGGTGGGGCCACCGCAACTCATCGGCGCCGAGCTGGAGTGGTTGACCCACACCGCCGATGGAGACAGACCGTCACTCAGCAGCATGGCCACTGCGCTGGGGGAGTACGCACCACGCAGCATTGCCTCCGATTCACCCGCCTTGTCGTTGCCGGGCGGAAGCGCCGTCACGATCGAACCGGGCGGTCAGATCGAACTCTCCAGCGCACCCCATGCTTCGGTACTCGAACTACAGAGCGCACTGGATTCCGACGCTCGTGTCCTCACCGGGCTCATGAATGCAGCTCACCTCGGTATGGTGTCCGTCCCCGCCGATCGTGATCGCGATCCCATCAGACTGCTCGTTCTCCCTCGCTACTGCGCCATGGAGAACCGGTTCACCACCGTCGGGCCCTACGGGAAGCTGATGATGTGCAACACCGCGGCCGCTCAGGTCAGTGTGGACGCGGGCGCTGATCGGGTTCAGATCGCGCAGCGCTGGGAGATGTTGGAGGCTGTCGGCCCGGCTTTCGTCGCAGGCTTTGCGTGCTCTCCGACGCTGCAGGGCGCTCCCGACGGCGATTGGGCGTCTCAGCGCATGCGGACGTGGCTCGAACTGGACGCGAGCAGGACCGAGGTGCCGAGTACCGGTGATCCCATCTCCGATTACGCCCACTGGGCCCTCGACGTCCCTCTCCTTTGTATCCCCGGCGAGGGCGAGAACTGGGAGGCACCCGTGGGGATCACGTTTGCGAATTGGATGGACGACCACGCTCTCATCGGTCGCCCGCCGACAATCGGCGACCTCGACTATCACCTCACGACGCTATTCCCTCATGTCAGGGCGTGTGGCCATCTTGAAATCCGGTACCTCGACGCACAGCCCGAGGGCCAGTGGGTGATCCCCGCCGCTGCATTCGAAGCATTGCTCGGCTCGCCTGCCGTCACCGCGCAAGCGACTGCACTGACCGGCGACACCCGAGGTCGATGGATCGATGCTGCGCGTGACGGCCTCACCGACCGAGATCTGCGCAGCGTGGCCGAGAGGCTCCTGCGGTTGGCCGCCGACAACTCGCCGCACTACGAGTCGATCCTGACCGACGCCGCAGACCGGTGTCGCCGAGGTGATCCACCTGTAGGCACGACCATCACGGCATCGAGCGCAGACAGTATTTGCCAGGCAGACAGGGAGTCGGTGTGAGCAGCACGGGGCAACTCAGAAGCAAAGTCGAGAAGACCCTGACGCGCAGCCGGGCCCGCAGTGCCGCACTGACGGACTGTCTCGACGGCACCGACCTCCTCGCGCAGCACTCGCCGCTGATGAGTCCGCTCGTCTGGGATCTCGCGCACATCGGAAGTCAGGAAGAGCTCTGGCTCGTGCGTGACGTCGGTGGCCGCGAACCGGTTCGGCCGGACATCGACGAACTGTACGACGCTTTCAAGCACACCCGTTCCAGCCGAACGGCGTTACCGCTGCTCTCTCCCGAGGAGGCGCGCGCCTACGTGTCGAGCGTTCGCGACAAGGTGTGGGACATCCTCGCCGCCAGTCCGCTGGACGGTCGTCGACTCGAGCGCGACGGGTTCGCCTTCGGAATGATCGCGCAGCACGAGCAGCAGCACGACGAGACGATGCTGGCGACTCATCAATTGCGTACCGGCCCTGCCGTATTGCACGCACCGCCGCCGCCGCCCGCTCGTGTATCGGCGCAGGGTGAGGTAATCATCGAGGGTGGCGAGTTCACGATGGGTACCACCCTCGACGCGTGGGCACTCGACAACGAACGGCCGGCGCACCCCCGGTTCGTGCCGACTTTCGCGATCGACGTCGCTCCGGTGACCAACGGTCAGTACGTCGAGTTCATTGCTCAGGGTGGTTACGAGCGCTCCGAGCTGTGGAGCGAACGAGGCTGGTTGCACCGTGCAACCGAAGGATTGATCGCTCCTCAATTCTGGGAGCGCGATTCCGACGGAACGTGGTGGCGTCGGGCATTCGGTGTGCGAGCCCCGGTCCGTCCGGACCAGCCAGTGGTGCACGTCAGTTTCTTCGAAGCCGAGGCGTATGCGCGCTGGGCCGGGAAACGCCTTCCAACAGAAGCGGAATGGGAGAAGGCTGCACGGTTCGATCCGTCGACGGGCGCGGTTCGCAAGTATCCTTGGGGAGACGCGGAGCCGACCGAGGTCCACGCGAACCTCGGCCAGACTCACCTCGAACCGGCGGATGTCGGTGCCTACCCGGCCGGAGCGTCGCCGCAGGGTGTGCAGCAGTTGATCGGCGATGTGTGGGAGTGGACGTCCTCGGACTTCGAGCCGTACAGCGGGTTCGAGCCGTTCCCGTACGCCGAGTACTCCGAGGTCTTCCTTCGCGGTGACTACAAGGTGTTGCGTGGAGGATCGTTCGGCACCGACGAGGTCGCGTGCCGCGGCACGTTCCGCAACTGGGACCACCCCATTCGCAGGCAGATATTTTCCGGCATCAGATGTGCCCGAGATGTGTAGACATCTCGGTTATCTCGGACCTGCGCGCAGCGTCGGCGGTGTGCTCACCGACGGTGAGAATTGTCTGCGCACTCAGTCCTGGGCGCCGAAAGACATGCGAGGCGGCGGCACCATCAATGCCGACGGTTTCGGAGCGGCATGGTGGCGCAAGGACGACATTCACAGCTACCGCAATCCGATGCCCATCTGGTCCGACCCCGCGGTCGACGACATGCTCGCCGGTGTCGAATCCGAGGCCGTGATCGCCGCGGTGCGGTCGGCCACCGTCGGGATGCCCGTCGAACGCAGCGCGTGTGCGCCCTTCACCGACGACACATGGGCGTTCAGCCACAACGGTGTCGTGTTCGGGTGGCCCGATGCGCTCGTCGAGCTCGCCGCCGAGGTCCCGACGAAGGATCTGCTTACCCTCCCCGCTCCCACCGATTCGGCGGCGCTGTGGCTCGTATTGCGACACCTGCTTCGTGAGCACGAGCCGGAGAAGGCACTGCGAATGCTGGTCGCCCGTGTCGAATCCACCTCTCCTGGGCCGCGTCTGAATCTTCTGCTCGGTGACGGGCACACGATGTATGCGACCACGCTGTATCACTCGCTGGCAGTGCTGAGCCTCGAAAACTCGGTCACCATCGCCTCCGAGCCGCTCGACGACAACCCCGCCTGGACTCGTATCGACGACCGCAAGTTGGTAGTCGCCACAGCAGAGCACGTCGACATCACCGACCTCAATTGAAGGAGAACAGTGTCTGATATCGCGCTGGATGTGCATATTTCACCGGAAAAGCTCCTCGACGACCTGCGTGCCGACGTGCGACAGGGCTTGACCGCTTCACCGAAGTGGCTCTCTCCCAAGTGGTTCTACGACGCTGCCGGGAGCGTTCTGTTCGAGCAGATCACCGAGCTGCCGGAGTACTACCCGACGCGCACCGAACGTGCGCTCATCGAGGCTCATGCCCACGACATTGCCGAGAAGACGGATGCGGCGATACTCGTCGAGCTCGGGTCGGGTTCGTCGGAGAAAACACGGCTGCTGCTTGCGGCAGGCACCAAACACGGGTCCCTTCGCAAGTACGTACCGCAGGATGTGTCCCCGTCGGCATTGGAAGGAGCGATCGAGCAGATCTCTCGTGAGTTCCCTTCCCTCGAAGTACAGGGGATCGTCAGCGATTTCACCGACACACTGCAAAACCTCCCCGCCGATGGAAGCCGTACTATCGCCTTCCTCGGCGGTACTCTCGGCAACCTGATTCCCGACGAGCGGGCGACCTTCCTGGCCGACATCGGCCAGGCTCTCGTCGATGGTGAATTCTTGCTGCTGGGAGTCGGATTGGTCATCGACGAAAACGTGCTCGTGCCGGCCTACGACGACGCAGCGGGGGTAACAGCTCAATTCAATGCGAACGTGTTGTCGGTCCTCAACGACAAACTCGGTGCGAACTTCGATCCGCAGAAATATCAGCATGTCGCACTGTGGAACCCGGACGCCGAGTGGATCGAGATGCGGCTGCGGGCCACGGAGGATCAGCAGGTGCACATCGCGGACCTCGATCTCGACGTCACGTTGGAGAGGGGTGAAGAACTGCGTACCGAGATCTCGGCGAAGTTCCGCCGGGACGGCATCGAAAGAGAACTCGTCGATGCGGGCTTTCGCATCGACGAGTTCTGGACCGACTCCGAGGACAAGTTCGCTCTGATCCTGGCCCGGCGCAGCATCTAAGCAGCCGCCGGTGACAACCTTCCTGCCCGACGAGCAGGCGTCAGGGATGCTACGAGGGCGAGGATTCCCGCAGCGAGGACTGTCCCGGCGACGAGGCCCCAGGGAAGTGTCGGGGCGGTCAGGCCGGTGTCGCCGATGGATCCGAGCAGCGACTGAGCTGCGGCCCAGCCGTAGATCACGCCGAGCACGACACCCAGTCCGACTGATGCAATGACCATCTGTGCGCTTTCGTAGAAAATCGTGGCGCGCAGCTGCTTCCTGGTGAAGCCGAGTGCTCGCAGCAGTACCAGTTCTCGGGTCCGTTGCAGCACGCTCAGCGTCATGTTGCTGACCATGCCGACGGCGGCGATGACGGCGGAGAACCCGACGAGCCCGCCGAGGATGGCGGTGGTGACGTTGAGCGCCTGCTCGATATCTTCACTGCCTGGTTGGCTGCGCATGATGGTTGCGTACGATGCCGACGCGACCGCCAGCGTCACCACGAGGGTGACACCGATGACCAGGCCGATCGTGGTGCGAGTGCTGCGCTGTGGGTACCGCACCGCGTTCGCGGCGGCGAGCCGGGCAGAGGCGCTGTTACCGAACAACTTTCCGACACCCGAGAGTGTGGCAGGCATGATCGAGGTCGCACCGAGCACGATTCCCGTGAACGAGATCAGGCCACCGAAGAACGCGACGATCACTCCCGTCGGCGTCATCAGGCCGAGCAGAACCCCGAGACCGAGTACGACGAAACCGCCGCCGACGGCGATGATCGACAAGGCTGTCCGAACAGGCCGCCGAGCAGCGACGTCCGGCGTTTCGACGATGTGGCCCGTTGCCTGAATCGGAGTCACCGCGAGGACTCGACGTGAACCGACACGGGCCGCAATCCAGGTCGTGAGAACCACCATCACGGCCGGCAGCAGGACAAGCGGATGCACGGTGGTGTAGTCGATGTCCGGCATTTTTCCCCGAGACACCGCGAAACTGCGCGCTGCGCTGCTGCCTGCGACTCCGATCACCAGGCCCAGCGCGGCACCGACGAGCCCGACCAGTAGGCCCTCCCGTGCGACCGAACTGCGCAATGCGCCAGCGCCAGCGCCGATGAGCCGCAGTAGCGCAATCGTGGCGGTGCGTCCGGCCACGACGGTTGCGAAGGTATTGGCAGTGACGATGGAGGCAACGTACATCGACAGACCGATGAAGACGGCGGCGACCGAGAACAGGGCAGTGCCTGCCGTTCCGCCCTGGGAGCCGACGACGTCGCTCAACATCGACGTGGCCTGGATGAGGCTGACGCCGAACGCGGAGGCGAGTGCCGTCACCAGCAGGCTCGTCGCGTGGTCGCGGCTGTGCGCGAGCGCTCTCATGCTGCACGCTCCGCAGCGAGCATGTACGCGCTGATGTCCTCGGCGCTCGAGCGTGGGAGTTGGTCGACGACGCGGCCATCGGCAATGAAGACGATGCGATCGGCGAAGCTGGCGGCCACCGGATCATGGGTGACCATGACGATGCTTTGGTGGTACTCGCGGGCAGCGGTGGCAAGCAGTGTGAGCACCTCACGACCCGTTCGGGAGTCCAAGTTCCCGGTCGGCTCGTCGGCGAACACGGTGTGCGGCCTGCGAGCCAGAGCGCGCACGATGGCCACGCGTTGCTGTTGACCACCCGAAAGCTGGTGAGGCTTGTGAGCGAGACGATCGGCCAATCCGAGTGTCACCAGGAGATGATCGATCCATGCCCTTTCTTCGGTGCTCGGCTTACGCCCGTCGAGTTCGAAGGGGAGCAGGATATTGCCGAGGACGTCGAGCGTCGGAACCAGGTTGAACGCTTGGAACACGAAACCGACCTTGCGGCGACGCAGGGTGGTGAGGGAGTCGTCGTCGAGAGTGCTGATTTCGGTGTCGCCGAGCCACACTCGGCCGGAGGTAGGGGAGTCGAGTCCGGCCATGATGTGCATGAGCGTCGACTTCCCTGAACCCGACGGTCCCATGACAGCGGTGAATTCGCCGCGATGGATTGTCAGTGACGTGTGGTCGAGAGCGAACACGGGAGTGTCGTCGCCATAGCGTTTGGTGACGTCGTCGACTCGTGCAACGACGGGGAGTGTGGGTGTGTAGGTCATGTGAGCAACGCTATGAGCCGAGCGGCCAGGGCGAATCAGGCGGAAGTCTCTCCCTCGTACATCCGCAGGATGACATGTCGCGGCGCTAGCGCACCAGAGCGTGCTCGAACGCGTAGACCACCAACTGGACCCGGTCCCGTAGGCCCAGTTTGGCGAAGATGCGGCTGATGTGGGTTTTCACCGTCGCTTCGCTGAGATACTCGGCTGCAGCGATCTCGGAGTTGCTGAGGCCCTTCGCTGCGAGTCGGAAGATCTCCTGTTCTCTCGCAGTCAATCGGTTGAACGGTTCGGGAATCACCGGGGCTGCGGGAATCTCGGTGAAGTGCTGTAGAAGTGCAGTGGTCGCCGACGCCGCGATCACCGAATTGCCCGCGTGGACGGTGCGAATGGCGGCGAGCAAGAATTCGGGATCGGCGTCCTTCAACACGAATCCGCTGGCACCTGCCTTGATAGCCTTGGCCGCGCTTTCGTCGAGATCGAAGGTCGTCAGCACCAGAATCCGGGGTGGCTCCGGCGATGCGCGCACGATCTCGCTGGTCGCGGCGATGCCGTCGAGTACCGGCATTCGGATATCCATGAGGATCACGTCGGGGTGAACGCGTGCCGCCAGATCGATGCCTTCGGCGCCGTTACCCGCTTCGCCGACGAATTCGAGATCGCTCTGGGACGAGACCAACATGCGTATCCCGGCGCGAAAGAGCTGCTGATCGTCGACGAGCGCGACGCGGATCGTCATTGAGCGGTTCCCATCACTGGAATTCGTGCCACGAGCGTCCACACTCCTTCGTCCTGTCCTGCAGTCAACGAGCCGCCTGAGAGCACGGCTCGCTCTCGCATACCGATGAGCCCGTGGCCGCCGGGATTATCGGCATCGTCGGAACGCACCCGGTTGCGGATTCGCAAGGTCGATTGGTGAGATTCCGATGTCAGTTCGACGCGGACGGGTTGGCTGGAATCGCCGTGTCGGAGCGCGTTTGTCAATGCTTCCTGAGCAATGCGAAACAGCGTGAGTTGACCACCGACACCGAGGGTGGATGGATCACCCGTGATCTTCAGGTCGATGTGGAGGCCTGCGGTGCGCATGCGCTCGACGAGTGTGCCGAGATCCTGGGATTGGGAGGCTGGGACGTCGTCGCCATTGTGTCGCAGCTGTGCGAGAACTCCGCGAACGTCGCGCAGCGCGTCGCGGGCGGTGGAGGCGATGGTGCTCAGTGCGGCCTCGACCGATTCTGGTTCCGCGGCGCGGGCATAACGGGCGCCGTCGGCTTGGGCGATGACGACGGCGAGGGAGTGGGCGACGATGTCGTGCATGTCCCGGGCAATGCGATTGCGTTCGTGTTCGATCGCGATCTCCGCAAGCGCCCGAGTTTGCTCCATTTCGGCGAGTTCACTTCGGTGCTTGGATTCGACGGACACACGGTTGGCGTAGGCGATCCGCCCCAATGCCCACGACAACCCGAGCACTGCCCAGGACCCGGTGAGGATGATGCCGATCTGCGTCGCATAATCGCCCATGGTGCGTTCGATCTCGTCCGGAACGAACGGCTCTCCCGCTACGAACGTCAAGAACAGTGCGGCAACGATTCCGCCGCCGACGACGGACACAAGGCCGAGCTTGCGAACCAGCGGTGAGCCGTAGGCTGCCGTCGCGAACAGCACGAACAGGATCGCCAGATTGCCGGCCTGAGTGCCGAGCGATGCCGACATCTGTCCGATGGCGCAGATCCACGCCACGCCGAGCGCGAGTGCTGGGGAGGCTCGCCGTAGTGCAAGCGCGACGGCGAATCCGAACAGCAGGACGACGCCGACCGCGCCGTCTTGCTCTCCAGATCCGAAGAGGAGCGCGGTGAACACAGCAGCGAAGCCGACGTCGACGGCGGTTTGGTAGCGCGACAGCGTCCGGAACACGCCCTACAGCGTACGGCGAAACAGCAATCGATCCGACGTTGCCGAATCAGCTGGTGCGCCGGCGGGCCTTCTCGAGCGCGGCCAGTGTGGTGAGCACCGTCGTGCGCTGCTTGTCGAGGTCTTTCATTTTTGCACGCGCGGGCAGACCCTGGGCGCCGTCGAGCGCGCTGATCTGCTCGTCGACGCTCGTGAGCTGAACGAGCAGTTTCTGCACTCGCGATTCGAGCTCGATCATGTCGACGCCCGTCACGCCCGCCTGAGACTTCTTCGTGGGGGCGGACTTGGCAGGTGCAGCAGTCGACGTCGAGGTCGAGGTTGTGCCCGGAGCGGCCACTGCAGCAGCTGCCCTGGGGCGCAAGGCTTTGCGGACCGCTGCCGGATCGGGCAGCTTCTCGAGGCGAATGCGGTTGAGCACCTCGCGCGCATCACGTGCGGTGACTCGGAACTCGCGCTCCTCCTCGTCCTCGGACGAGAGAGTGCCGCCGAGGGGCCGCAGGCCGTACATCCCGATGAAGTGCTTGGCGTCGTCGATGATGGCTTCCTGCTGGCGGCAGAGGCTGCAGCGGGGCTCGTTGCGATACTCCTCGATCGAGTCGGTGCTGCCACACCAGACGCACCCACCCGGAGTCCAGCGGGCGATTCGGACGGTAGAAGTTACGGCTGGGCTGTCCAAGATTTGTGCGTCGATCACGACGAGTCATCTTAGGTTACAACGAAACCCGCTCCGCACACGCCCTCCCGTCGTCCAGCAGATTTCGGTCTGGGTAGTGACCAAATTCATCGGAGTGGGAAAGAAGTGGCGGAGCGGGTGTGAAGAAACCGAACGGACCGTTAAAGGCTAGGCGGAACCGTTGAACAGGCTTGTGACCGAACCGTTTTCGAAAACCTCGCGGATGGTGCGCGCGAGCAACGGTGCGATGGAGAGCTCGGTGAGCGTCGGGAAGCGCTTCTCGTCGGTGATCGGGAGGGTGTTGGTGACCACAACTTCCTTGGCTCCGCAGTTGGAGAGACGCTCGGCGGCCGGGTCGCTGAGGACGCCGTGCGTGGCAGCGATGACGACGTCACCTGCGCCTGCCTCCTTGAGGACCTTGACGGCTCCGGCGATGGTGCCGCCGGTGTCGATCATGTCGTCGATCAGGATGCAGGTGCGCCCTTCCACGTCACCGACGACGCGGTTGGACTTGACCTGGTTGGGCACCAACGGGTCACGCGTCTTGTGAATGAACGCCAGCGGTGCACCGTCGAAGCTGTCGGCCCACTTCTCGGCGACGCGGACGCGGCCGGAATCGGGGGAGACGACGGTGATGTGCTCGAGGCTGTACTTGCCGCGGATGTGCCCGGCGAGCTGGCTGTGCGCGTGCATGTGATCGACGGGGCCGTCGAAGAAGCCCTGGATCTGGTCGGTGTGCAGGTCGACCGTGATGATGCGGTCGGCGCCCGCGGTCTTGAGCAGATCGGCGACAAGACGGGCCGAGATGGGCTCGCGTCCGCGGTGCTTCTTGTCCTGGCGGGCGTACGGGTAGAAGGGCAGGATCGCGGTGATCCGCTTTGCCGAGCCACGCTTGAGGGCATCGATCATGATGAGCTGTTCCATCAACCAGGTGTTGAGGGGGTATGGGTGGCTCTGCAGTACGAAGGCGTCGGATCCGCGAACCGACTCCTCGAAGCGAACGAAGATCTCACCGTTGGCGAAGTCACGCGCTGTTTGCGGAGTGAGCTCGATTCCCAGTTCCTTGGCCACCTGGGTAGCAAGCTCGGGGTGAGCTCGACCCGAGAAGAGCATGAGGTTCTTCTGGTTGTCGATCCAGTTCGGGGTTGACACTACTGTTCGCCGTCCTTTGATTCGTGCTCGTTTGCCGACTCTGCTGCCAGAGCCCGTGCGGCAGCTTCCGCTGCCGCCGTGCCTGGACGCTTTTTCTCGACCCAGCCCTCGATGTTGCGCTGGGAACCAGCGGAGACGGCGAGCGTCCCCGGTGGTACATCGTTGCGGAGCACAGTTCCTGCTCCGGTGTAAGCGCCGTCGCCCACGGAGACAGGCGCGACGAACATGTTGTCCGAGCCCGTTCTCACATGGGATCCGACGACGGTCCGAGACTTGTTCACTCCGTCGTAGTTGACGAAGACGCTCGAAGCGCCGATGTTGGAGTGCTCGCCGATGGTCGCATCTCCGACGTACGTCAGGTGCGGGACCTTGGAGTGATCCCCGATGGTGGAGTTCTTCGTCTCGACGAACGTCCCTACCTTGGCGCTCGTACCGATCTCGGAACCCGGCCGCAGGTATGCGAAAGGCCCGACGGTAGCGCCGGGCCCGATGGTGGACTTTTCTGCCTGGGTGCGGACGATCGAGCTGCGCTCGCCTGCGATGACGTCGCGAAGGGTGGAGTCGGGGCCGACGACGGCATCGTCGCCGATGCGGGTGTTGCCGAGCAACTGCACACCGGGCTCGAGGCGAACGTCAGCGCCGACGGTGACATCGACGTCGATCCACGTCGTCGCCGGATCGACGACGGTGACGCCTGCGCGCATGTGCGTCTCGACGATGTGGCGATTGAGAACCCTAGTGACATGGGACAGCTGAACGCGGTCGTTGACGCCCATCACCAGGTCCGGATCTGCTAGCTGGGTGCCGTAGACGTGCAGGCCGCCGCTCTTGCTGATCTTGACGACGTCGGTGAGATACAGCTCGTGTTGCGCGTTCTGCGTGCTCAACTTGCTCAGAGCGGACCGCAGCGCAACAGCATCGAATGCGTACACACCGGAATTGACCTCGGGAATCAACACTTGGTCCGGGGTCGCGTCGGCGTGTTCGACGATCTCCGCGACCTCGCCATCGTCCGTCCGAACGATCCGGCCGTATCCGTTGGCATCGTCGGGTACGAAGGTCAGCACAGTGGCCGCGGCGGGTGACGGGGCACTGAGGTGCTCGTCGAGCAGGGCTTTGAGGGTGTGTCCGTCGAGTAGCGGTACGTCGGCGGCGGTGACGAGGATGGTGCCCTCGAAGTCGTCGGGTAGCGCCGTCAGACCGCACTGGACTGCGTGACCGGTGCCGAGCTGTTGGTCCTGGATCGAGGTGGCGACGGCGCGACCGAGCTCGGCGGCGAGTTCGGTCACGGATTCGGTGACGCGCTCGCGATCGTGCCCGACGACGGTGACGAGGTGGTCCGGCCCCAGATCGGCGGCTGCGTGCAACGCGTGCGCCAACATGGTGCGGCCGGCCAGAGGGTGCAGAACCTTCGGGGTCTTCGATCGCATTCGGGTGCCTGCACCTGCTGCGAGAACGACCACGGCGGTGTGCAACGGCAACGGGGCTCCTCGGCGAAATCACTTCACTACTTACGGACAGATGTTTTTCTCGCTCCGCCGCCAGGACTCGAACCTGAACTATCTGAACCAAAATCAGAGGTGCTGCCATTACACCACGGCGGATCGTCGACCAGCGGTTTGTCCGCTGCCGCCACTCCGAACAACTCAGAGACTACGGCCGCGGCGCTCCCGCCGAGCGCAACGAGTCTCGCATGAGAGGCAGCCGTAGGTCGAACCGCTCCGCGGTTTCGAAGACGTCGGTCCCATTAGGCTCGTCCGCGATGCCCCATTTTGGATGCCGGGGTGACACAGCTGTGAATGTGGGAGGGACCGACCATGACCGAGCCCGAGCGAGCTCCGCGCGTACGAATGACCGGAACGCAGCGCCGTGAGCAGTTGATCGAGGTCGGTCGTTCGTTGTTCGCCGAGCGCGGCTACGAGGCGACGTCGGTCGAGGAGATCGCGGTCCGTGCGAACGTCTCGAAACCCGTCGTCTACGAGCACTTCGGCGGTAAAGAGGGGTTGTACGCGGTGATCGTCGACCGTGAGATGTCGACGCTTCTGCAGATGATCACGTCCTCACTGGCGCAGAATCGGTCCCGCGTTCGAGTGGAACGCGTCGCTCTCGCGCTGCTCACCTACGTCGAGGAACGCACCGACGGGTTCCGAATCCTCGTCCGTGATTCTCCTGTCGCCGCTGCCGACGGAAAGTACTCGTCGTTGCTCAATGACGCGGTGAGTCAGGTCGGGCACATCTTGGCCGCCGACTTCACCCGCAGGAACTTCGACGCGGGATTTGCCCCGCTGTATGCGCAGGCGCTGGTCGGGATGGTGTCGATGACGGCGCAATGGTGGCTCGACGTCCGTGAACCGTCCAAGGAAGTTGTTGCTGCGCATGTGGTGAATTTGTGTTGGAACGGTCTCACCAATCTGGAGGCCGCGCCCCGATTGGACGACGAATGAGCGATCCATATCCCCACGTGGCAGGGAACTGGCGGGTATGGTTTGATTCGAAGCTGTGAGACCTACATCACACGGCCTGGATATATTAGTTCGGACCGGAAGCAAGTTGACCAAGGTGTGAATGCCACTGGGTGGTACCGTTCGCTCGTAATTTGCGCAGTGGCAGTCCAGTATTGCGAAGGCGGATCCAATGGTCAGACAGGCCCGCGCTGAGATCACGCGCGACACCGTGCTGTCGGGTGCTGCGAACGTGTTCCTGCGCCTCGGCTACGCGAACGCGAGCCTCAGCGAAATCATCTCCCAGTCCCAGGTCACCAAGGGTGCTCTCTACTTCCATTTCGGCTCCAAGGAAGAGTTGGCGCGTGCGGTCATCGACGAGGGTAATTCGCGGCTGACGACGGCGTGCCAACACTTCAACGACGGGCGCATTCCCGCGCTGGAGGCTGCGATCGGTATCTCGTACATCGTCGTCGACATGTCGGTCAGCGACCCGATGGTCTCGGCAATGCTGCGGCTGAGCCATCAGATCGGCGACTACCGGGGCACGCAGGGCAACGTGATGGCCGGCTGGAGCGATTCCTTCGACAACCTGGCCGCCAAGGCGATCAGCCAAGGCGACCTCGACGCAGACGCGGATCCGAAGACGATCGGTTCTTTGGTGCTCGAGATTCTCACCGGGGTGCATATGGTCGCCGTCGCCACGGGCACCACCGACGAGTTGCCTTCGCGTATGGAGCGTCTGTGGTACTACCTCCTGCCGTCACTCGTCACCGCTGGCAAGGTCGATTACTTCCGCGAGTTCGCTGCGCGCCGGGTCATTCGCTTCGGTTCCTGAATCGCTACCCAAGTCTCTCCCACCGGAGGCATTGTCGTTCTTCTCCCATAGAATCGAGCCCGACCGCCGGTTACCCCTGTCGCTGTCGAGTTCAGCTCCGCCGAATTCAGTAGTGCAGGATCCAGCCGGGTAACTGTCGTGCCGATTTCGCTCAGGAGCCTCGCTGTTGTCTTCCGATTCCTTGCTTCACCTGTCGGGCCTGGCGCGTGTAGCCCTGTCGGACTCCGCGCTGGTTTCCGTCACCGAGGCGGTGGGTGCCCCCGAGCGCACACTTGTCGGGCCCAACTCGGTCCGGCCGTTCGTGGCTGCGGCCATTGCCCAGCGTGCTCAGGTGCTGGTGGTCACCGCAACCGGACGCGAGGCGGACGACCTCACCACCGAACTCGGCCAGATCTTCGGCGACGCCGTCGCCCAGTTCCCGTCGTGGGAGACACTGCCTCACGAGCGGCTCTCGCCCAGCGCGGACACCGTCGGGCGTCGTCTCGAGGTGTTGAGGCGTCTCGCTCGTCCGGACGACAAGGACTACGGCGTACCGCTGCAGGTCATCGTCACGACGGTCCGTTCCCTGGTGCAGCCCATGGCGCCCGGTCTCGGTGAGATCGAGCCCATCGGGTTGAAGGTGGGCGTCGAGATCGACTTCGACGCTGTGTTGCACCGTCTTGTCGAGCTGGCCTACACACGTGTCGACATGGTCGGTAAGCGCGGCGAGTTCGCGGTCCGTGGCGGCATCCTCGACATCTTTTCCCCGACAGCGGATCATCCGGTGCGAGTCGAGTTCTGGGGCGACGAGGTCACCGAACTGCGCGCGTTCTCCGTCGCCGATCAGCGATCGCTTCCCGACATCGAGATCGTGTCGGTTATCGCGCCGCCGTGCCGCGAGCTCATTCTCACTCAGGATGTGCGTGACCGAGCGGCCGTCCTCGCCGGCGACAATCAGGCCGACGCCGCTCTCGTCGAAATGCTCGACAAGCTGTCCGCGGGCGTGCCGGTCGAAGGCATGGAAGCATTGTTGCCGCTGCTGCAACCCGGTGAACTCGAGTTGCTCGCGGACGTACTGCCCGAAGGCGCGCACGTGCTGCTGTGCGACCCCGAACGAATCCGCACCCGCGCAACCGATTTGGTGCGCACCGGGCAGGAGTTCCTCGAAGCGTCGTGGACTGCCGCGTCCGTCGGCGGCGCCGCACCGCTGGACACTTCCACGCTGAACACCGAGAGCTTGGGCGGCGTGAGCCTCGATCTCGGCGCTTCGGCGTATCGGTCGCTGCGTCAGATTCGCGAATCTGCGCAGGCGATCGGACGGCCGTGGTGGACCATCAGTCCTCTCGCGTCCGGGAGCGACGACGAGGTACCGCTCGCCGTCGAATCCGTTCCCGAGGTCCGCGGTTCGGAAGAGCTGCTGACGGGTGTGTTCGCGATGCTGCGAGCGCACGTCTCCACCGGTGGACGCGCAGTCATTGCCGTGGCGGGCGGCGGAACCGCCAAGCGCATCATCGAACGTCTCGGCGAGGCCGAAGTGCCTGCTGTTCAAATCGATTCGGGTGCCGAGCCTCTTCCTGACGTCGTCAGTGTGCTGTGCGGATCGCTGCACGAGGGAGTGATTCTGCCCGACGCGAAGCTGGTCGTCGTCACCGAGAGTGACCTCACCGGTAACCGCGTCTCGGCCACCGAAGGTCGAAAGATGCCTGCCAAGAGGCGGAATCAGGTCGACCCTCTCGCGCTCGTCGCCGGTGACAGCGTCGTGCACGATCAGCACGGCATCGGCCGGTTCGTGGAAATGATCGAGCGCACGATCGGCGGCGCGCGTCGTGAATACCTTGTCATCGAATATGCGCCGAGCAAGCGCGGCCATCCAGGCGATCGCCTGTTCGTGCCGATGGACTCGCTCGACCAACTCTCTCGCTACGTCGGCGGTGAACTGCCGTCGCTGAGCAAGCTCGGTGGGTCTGATTGGGCCAACACGAAACGTAAAGCGCGCAAGGCGGTTCGAGAGATCGCGGGCGAGCTCGTTCAGCTCTATGCAGCACGTCAGGCTGCCCCTGGTCACGCGTTCGGACCGGACACGCCGTGGCAGCGTGAGATGGAAGACGCGTTCGGTTTCACCGAGACCGTGGATCAGATGACGGCCATCACCGATGTGAAGGCCGATATGGAGAAGGCGGTCCCGATGGACCGCGTCATCCTCGGTGACGTCGGCTACGGCAAGACCGAGATCGCGGTGCGAGCTGCGTTCAAAGCCGTGCAAGACGGTAAGCAGGTTGCGGTGCTCGTGCCCACCACGCTGCTGGCGCAACAACATCTGCAAACGTTCACCGCCCGTATGGCCGCGTTCCCGGTCACCGTCAAGGGTCTGTCCCGCTTCACCCATGGCGCGGATTCGAAGAAGGTGCTTGCCGGTCTCGCCGACGGCACCGTCGACATCGTCGTCGGAACCCACCGTCTGCTGCAGACGGGCGTGAGGTGGAAGGATCTCGGACTCGTCGTCGTCGATGAGGAACAGCGCTTCGGTGTCGAGCACAAGGAGCACATCAAATCGCTCCGAACTCACGTGGACGTTCTGACGATGTCGGCGACGCCTATTCCTCGTACGCTCGAGATGAGCCTCGCCGGGATTCGCGAGATGTCGACCATTCTGACGCCGCCGGAGGAACGCCACCCGGTCCTGACGTACGTCGGTGCCTACAACGACAAACAGGTCGCGGCGGCTATCCGTCGTGAGTTGCTGCGTGATGGACAGGTCTTCTTCGTGCACAACCGTGTCAGCTCGATCGACAAGGCTGCCAAGCGAATTCGTGATCTGGTACCCGAGGCCCGGGTGACCACGGCACACGGTCAGATGAACGAGGAGACGCTGGAGAAAACAGTGCAGGGGTTCTGGGAGCGCGAGACCGACGTCTTGGTGTGTACCACCATCATCGAGACCGGCCTCGATATCTCCAACGCCAACACGTTGATCGTCGAGCGCAGTGACTCGCTCGGTCTGTCGCAGCTGCACCAGCTGCGTGGTCGTGTCGGCCGTAGCCGCGAGCGCGGGTACGCGTACTTCCTCTATCCGCCGGAGAAGCCGCTCACCGAAACTGCCTACGACCGCCTGGCAACAATTTCACAGAACTCCGACCTCGGAGCCGGTATGGCCGTCGCGATGAAGGACCTCGAAATCCGAGGTGCCGGTAACGTTCTCGGTGCCGAACAGTCCGGTCACGTCGCCGGTGTCGGCTTCGATCTGTACGTGCGACTCGTCGGAGAAGCCGTCGAGGCGTATCGAGCAGCGGCCGACGGCAAGCCGATCACCACCGACGAGGCGCCCAAGGAAGTACGCATCGATCTGCCCGTCGATGCACACATTCCGCCCGACTACGTCACCAGCGATCGGCTCCGCTTGGAGGCGTATCGGAAGCTCGCCGCAGCGGTCGATGCCGATGGCATCACCGCGGTGATCGACGAGATGGTGGACCGCTACGGCCCGCTGCCCGAGGAAGTCGGGCGACTGGTCTCGGTGGCGAAGCTACGGTTGATCGCCAAGGAATATGCGCTCACCGATGTCAATGTCGCCGGCACCCAGGTCAAGCTGGCGCCGATGGATCTGCCGGATTCCAAGCAGATC
The DNA here is from genome assembly GCF_030063335.1 of Rhodococcus sp. G-MC3. Lineage (GTDB taxonomy): Bacteria > Actinomycetota > Actinomycetes > Mycobacteriales > Mycobacteriaceae > Rhodococcoides. Next base: position 256,901 of record NZ_JASISW010000008.1, read on the forward strand.
AGGCTCAAGCGTCTCTACCCGAGCGCCGCATACCGAGCGACCACGGGAGTGGTGCAGCTGCCGCTTCCACGCGTGGAAGGTGGAGGCGTCGGAGCGGCCCGGGTGCGTGACGTCGAGCTTGTTCAGTTCATCGCCGACCTCATACTGTCACTCGACGGTAAGCCGTCGCGGTCGGTGTTGCTGGAGCAGACTGTGGGGGTGTGATGACGGTAGTGCTGCTCGATCCCGCTCGTCCGACGATGGTTCCGGCCGAGGCGATCGAATTCCTCACCGGTGTAGTGCAATTCACCGAGGAAGTCCCGGTTCGTATCCGGTGGCTGTTCTCCGGAACCGCGCGCTCGGACGTGCTCGTCAGCACGGACCCACGCAACCCCGAGGTGCTCGACCGGATTCGCGGTGGTGATCGCGTGATCTCGTCCCCGAAATTGCCGGGCGACGACCTCATTGCTGCGGTGGTATTGATGGACAGGCTCCGCACCCGAGGTGGATGGGAAGGCGAGCAGACGCATGCGTCGTTGAGCGGATACCTGTTGGAAGAGACGTACGAGCTGCTCGATGCGATACACAGTGGCAACCTCGTCGACCTGAAGGAGGAGTTGGGGGACATCCTGCTTCAGGTGCTGTTTCACTCGCGGATCGCGCAGGACGCCGGCCACGATTCGTTCGACGTCGACGATGTTGCCGCTGGGCTGGTTGCGAAGCTCACTCATCGAACGCCGCACCTGACAGACGGCACGACGGGGCCGATCGACATCGCCGCTCAGGAGAAGGCGTGGGAGGAACAGAAGGCGTCGGAGAAGGCTCGCGGATCATGCCTCGACGGAATTGCCATGTCTCAGCCTGCACTTGCGTTGACGCAGAAGGTAATTGCGCGTGCAACTAGAGCTGGTCTGCCGGAACAATTGGTGCCGGAGGAGCTCCGCACCGTGAATATCGGTATCGATCACAGTCAGGGTGGCGAAAGTGCCGAGGAAGTGTTGCGCCGGGACGTGCAGGTGTTTGCTCGGCGTATTCGAAGTGCCGAGTCGTCCGCCAAGGTGCACGGTGCGCAACCGGGACAGCTCACGGCCATCGAGTGGATCGAGAATTGGGGTCGGCGGTAGTTTTGTTGGTGCCCACCTTTTCGGCATGAATGGACCATGGCAACGGTTAGACGGTTGTGGTGGTCCATTCATGTTGTGCGCGTAAGTTTTCCGGTTGGCATGAATGGACCATGGCAACGGTTAGACGGTTGTCATGGTCCATTCATGCCAAAAGCTGGCGAAACCGAACCGCTCACCCGAACAGCGTCGAACCCCAATAATCCGATTCGCCCAACCCCGGAGGGCACGCGAACACCGCCGACCCCACATGTTGGATGTACTCGTTGAGTAGATCCTTGCGAGCCAACGCCAGCTGCATGGGTACGAACTGTGTCAACGGGTCTCGGCAGTACGCGATGAAGAACAAGCCGGCGTCGAGGTGGCCGAAGCCGTCGGATCCGTCGGTGAAGTTGTATCCGCGACGCAGGATCTGAATTCCGCCGAGCTCTTCTTTGGATGCCAATCGGACGTGGGCGTCTTTGTCGATCAGCAAGCCATCCGGGCCTTTCGAGTCCAAATCGAGCGAGTCGAACTCGTCTTTGAGGCCCATGGGCGCGCCGGTTCCCTTGCTGCGCCCGATGACTCGCTCCTGTTCGTTCAGGACGGTGCGATCCCAGGATTCGATGAGCATCCGAATTCGTCGGGCAACCAGGAACGATCCCCCGGCCATCCATGGCTGATCGTCGGCCTCGTCGACCCACACGTTGTCTTCGAGCAGTGACGGGTCCTCGGCCTTCAGGTTCGCCGTTCCGTCCTTGAATCCGAACAGGTTTCGCGGCGTTGCCTGTGAGGTGGACGTGGAGGAGGTGCGTCCGAACCCGAGCTGCGACCACTTGACCGACACGGTGCCGAAGCCGACGCGCGCAAGGTTGCGAATCGCGTGCACGGCAACCTGCGGATCGTTGGCGCACGCCTGGATGCAGAGGTCTCCGCCGGACCGCCTGGGGTCCAAGTTGTCGGCCGGAAAGTGTTGCAGGTCAGCCAAAGATGCAGGCCGTGACGACTCCAACCCGAAACGCGAGAACAATCCGGGACCGAAGCCGATCGTCAATGTCAGCGATGACGCCGACAGTCCCAGTGCTTCACCGGTATCGGATGGCGGCTTGTATTCCCCGCCCCCGACGGCACCGTCGGGAAAGGTTTCGTCACCCGCGACGAGCCTTTCGGCCATCGCCGTCCACTCCTTCAGGAGCGAAACGAAGTCCTCGCGCGAGTCCGTGGTGATGTCGAACGCGACGAAGTGCATGCGGTCCTGGGCAGGAGTGACGATTCCTGCCTGGTGCTCGCCGCGGAAATCCACGACGTCGGACGCCGGTTCCGTGGTGGCGGCCGATGCGACGTAGCCGCCGACGGCACCGGCGCCGACGAGGGCAGCTCCCGCGCCGACGGCACCGAAAAGGCGCCGTCGGGACAGGCCCTGGAATTGACTTCTGGCCTCGCCAGCAGCCGAAGTGCCCGGTTCTCCAGCTGTGCGATGGTTGGAATTACTGTCCTGCGACGACACCCTGCACCTGACTCACTTCGGCGGACAGCGCATCGATCTTGTTCGAAAGCTCTTGGCGCTGTGGTTCGGTGACGGTGTCGTAGAACACGAAGCCGTCGCCACTACGGTACTTGGCAAGTTCGGCATCGAGTTCGGCGAACCGTGCATCGACTGCGGTGCCGAGCTCGGCATTGTTCTGATCGATGATCGGGCGGACCGCCGCGATGGCTGCCTGCGACCCGTCGACGTTGGCCTGGAAGTCCCAGAGGTCGGTGTGGGAGAAGAAGTCCTCTTCACCGCTGATCTTGGTCTTGGCGACCTCGTCGAGTAGGCCCTGTGCGCCACCGGCGACCTGAATCGGATCGACGGCGAAGTCGTCGGCCTTCACTTTGTCGGCGAGCTCGGAGATATCGGCTTCGAGCTGGTCGGCCATCGCGTTGGTGTCCGGCTGCAGTCGCTGCGTCCACAGATCCTTTTCGATGCGGTGGAAGCCGGTCCAGGTGTCTCCGGGCTCGACGTCGGGCTCACGGAGATCGAGGCGCGGGTCGAGGTCGTCGGGGAAGGCTTCGGCGACGGGCTCGATGCGCTCGTAGTAGCTACGCACGATCGGGAACTGAGCCTTGGCAGATTCGATGTCGCCTGCCTTGACTGCGGTCACGAATGTTGCAGCGGTCTCCTGCAGCGCGTCGACCTGGCTGACGACGTAGCGCTTGTAGCCGGAGGCGGCTTCCTCCACCAAGCCATCGTTGTCTGCCTGACGAATTGCCTCACCGGAGACGACGAAGTCCGCTCGTACGCCGTCGCCGACCATGCCTGCTTTGCAGGCGGTCTGGTAGGTGCCGGGGTCGGGCAAGGCAACGATGAGTTGACGCGTCAGACCAGGTCCGATGTTCTCGATCTCACCCATGACGCGGTCCCCTTCGCCGTAGACGTAGAACTCGGTGACCTTGCTTCCGTTGTTCGTGATCTGGAAGGTCGAGTTACCGGTTGCGCCTTCGGTGCTCGCAACGTCGCATGACGAGTCGGTCGCCGTGACGGCGATGTCCCCGGCACTCGTCTCGGACGAGGACTTCTCGGTACAGCCAGCGAGTGCCAAGGGTAGGACCGCGACGGCGGCCAGTGCGAAGGTGGTGTGTCGCATCTTCTTCTAACGCCTTTCAGGAGTTGGAGACAGCGTGCTCGGGATTCGCGGGAACGCGGACCGGGCGAAGGAAAAGGAATAGAACGATGACGATGTATGCCGTCCAACCGATGACCTGTAGGTAAGTCGGTTCGGGCCGAAAGTTGAAGATGCCGGCGAGCACGGTTCCGTACCAGCTCGAGGCGTCGTAATGCGCGGTGATGTCGAATGCGACGGCACTGCCGCCTGGCAGCCATCCGCCGATCTGCAGAGCCCGGATTCCGTAGGCGAGGATTCCAGCGGCGACGACGATCAGGAATATGCCGGTGTATTTGAAGAACACTGCGAAATTGATCTTGATCGCGCCGAAATAGAGGAACACCGTCAGTACGGCGGCAACGAGAATTCCGAGAAGCAGTCCGAGTAGCGGCCACAGGCTGCCGTTCGTGTTCTCGGCGTATCCGACCATCAGCAATGCGGTCTCGACGCCTTCGCGTCCAACGGCGAAGAACGACAGCGTGAGTACCGCAGTCGGTCCTACTGTCAGAGCTTTCTCCATGCCCGAGCGCAGTTCGCCCGAGATGTTCTTGGCGGCGGTGCGCATCCACAACACCATCGCCGTCACGATCGCGACGGCGGCGAGAGACGCGACTCCTGCGATCACCTCAGCTGTCAGGCCGGTGACGGTCGACGTGCCGTAGTGGATGACGAAGAAGATCAGTGCCACCATCGCCACTGCGGTTCCGACTCCGAGCCAAACCCACTTGAGAGTGTCGCGGCGACCCGCCTTCACCAGAAATGCCACCAGAATCATGACGACAATGCCGGTTTCCAGGCCTTCGCGAAGCCCGATCAGCCCACTACCGAACATCTGGGTGGCAATCGAGGGAGCTGTTTCAGCTACGGCGAGTACGGACACGGGTAGTGCTCCTGAGGGCTAAAACAAGGGCCGCCTGCCCTTGCGAAGGGTAGCCGACCCTCATCGAGACGGTCTCCAGCAATGTACACCCTTACCTCAGTCCCAAACCCTCATTGGCCTGCGCGTGACCTGCGCTTTAGGTTTCTATTACTTTTGATGTGGAGGATGGGTGGAGTGAAGAATCGATTGCCCTGCTTCGTCGCCGTGCTGTCGGTGGCACTGATCACGGCTGCATGTGGGGAATCCGAACCGCCGCGGGTCATCCCCGAGGGCATTCCGCCCGGCGCTGGAACGCCCGTGCCCGAGATCGATGTCAATGCGGTGGGCCGGACGGCCGATCTGCTCCTCGCCTGGGCGGATCCGCAGGCCGACGCGTTGAACATCTCGGCATCCGCGCTCGCCGCCTATGCACACGCCGCGGCCGTCATGTCCGACACTTCGCGTGGTTGCGGTATTGCGTGGACCACGCTCGCCGGCATCGGATATATCGAGAGCAGGCACGGCACCTACCAGGGCTCGTCCGTCGCCCCTGACGGCACGGTGTCCCCGCTGATTCGCGGCATCCCCCTCGACGGCGGACCAGGCGTCGCCGAAATCCCCGATACCGACGGGGGCGTGATGGACGGCGATCCGGTCCACGACCGAGCGATGGGACCGATGCAGTTCATCCCCGAGACCTGGAAGAAATGGGGAGTCGACGCCAACGGTGACGGCGTCGCCAACCCGGACAATCTCGACGATGCCGCGCTCACTGCCGCGCGTTATCTCTGTGCTCGCGGTGGAGATCTGCTGACCGCCGAGGGGTGGGAACGCGCATTGATGGCCTACAACCAATCCGGCGCCTACCTGCGCGACGTGCGCGACGCTGCCGCTGCGTACTCGGTCGGGACTGCCGCCTAGCGCGCAGTACTACCCGGTCACCGCGCAGGCCCCGCTCCTGCCGATGTACGCGGGAACCCCAGGGGAGCGGCTAGTCTTGCACCCGGCACAGTCCGCCCGTCCCCGTTACTAGGAGAAGCATTCGTGGCCATCATTGAGCAGGTCGGCGCTCGCGAGATCCTCGACTCCCGTGGCAACCCCACGGTCGAGGTCGAGGTCGCATTGGACGACGGAACCCTGACCCGCGCGGCGGTTCCCTCCGGTGCATCCACCGGAGAGCACGAGGCGGTCGAGCTTCGTGACGGCGGCGAGCGTTACGGCGGCAAGGGCGTGGAGAAGGCAGTCAACGCTGTGCTCGACGAGATCGCACCGGCCATCATCGGCCTCGACGCAATCGAGCAGCGTGCCGTCGACCAGATATTGCTGGACCTCGACGGCACCCCGAGCAAGTCCCGTCTCGGCGCCAACTCGCTGCTGGGCGTCTCGCTTGCCGTCGCCAAGGCTGCTGCAGAGTCCGCAGGTCTGGAATTGTTCCGCTACCTCGGCGGACCCAACGCGCACATCCTTCCCGTCCCGATGATGAACATCATCAACGGTGGCGCGCACGCGGACAGCGGCGTCGACGTCCAGGAATTCATGATCGCCCCCATCGGTGCGGCCACCTTCAAAGAATCCCTGCGCTGGGGCGCCGAGGTGTACCACTGCCTCAAGTCCGTCCTCAAGGACAAGGGCCTGTCCACCGGTCTCGGCGACGAGGGCGGCTTCGCTCCCGACCTTGCCGGAACCAAGGCAGCGCTCGACCTCATCCTCGAGGCCATCACCAAGGCAGGCTTCAAGGCGGGCGAGGACATCGGCCTGGCGCTCGATGTGGCAGCGACCGAGTTCTACACCGCAGGCACCGGCTACGCCTTCGAGCGCGAAACCAAGTCGGCCGAGCAGATGTCGGCGTTCTACGGCGAGCTCGTCGATGCGTACCCGCTGGTTTCCATCGAGGATCCGCTCGACGAGAACGACTGGGACGGCTGGGTTGCGCTCACCGAGGCAATCGGCGACAAGGTGCAGCTCGTCGGCGATGATCTCTTCGTCACCAACCCCGAGCGTCTCGAAGACGGCATCGTCAAGGGCGCGGCGAACGCGCTCCTGGTCAAGGTCAACCAGATCGGCACGCTCACCGAGACCCTCGACGCCGTCGATCTCGCGCACCGCAACGGCTACAAGACCATGATGAGCCACCGTTCCGGTGAGACCGAGGACACCACCATCGCTGACCTGGCAGTTGCCGTCGGCAGCGGCCAGATCAAGACCGGTGCTCCGGCTCGAAGCGAGCGCGTAGCCAAGTACAACCAGTTGCTGAGAATCGAAGAAGCTCTCGGTGACGCGGCGCGTTACTCTGGCGAGCTGGCTTTCCCCCGGTTCAATTACGAGGGATAGTTTTCAGCTCGCACGGTAAAGGCGGATAGATGGCGGCAGGACGAGGAAGGCCGGGGACAAGTCCAGGCGGACGTGATCCTCGGCCTCGTGGCCGCTCATCGGCGCGTGATCGGACGGCCGGTGCTGCGTCGGGTACCGAACGCAGCACCGGCCAGCCGGCGCCCGAACCGTCGGATCAGGCGCGCGACGCTGTGGTCGCCGGTAAGGCAGCGCCCAGGCGCGTCGGCGCCCGCACATCCGCGGGGGCAGAACGGACGTTCTTCGGCTTGTCCACCGCGCGCGCGGTCATCCTTGCGGTGGTGGTGTGCGCGCTGGCTCTTACGTTGGCCGTGCCGTTGCGAACATACTTTTCGCAGCGTGCCGAGCTGGATCAGGTGCTTGCCGACCGGCAGGACCTCGAAAACAAGGTCGCGGCCTTGGAACTCGAGAAGGCTCAACTCAACGACCCGGTGCGTATCGCTGCCGAAGCGCGCACCAGACTGCGGTGGGTCATGCCGGGCGAGACGCCGTATACCGTTCAGCTTCCGGGCGACGAAGGCCCGAGCGACGAAGAAGTGGCAGCAGCCAAGAAGTCCGAGGGGCCCTGGTACAGGGATCTCTGGGAATCAGCAGTTCAACCGCAGGAGACTCCGGACGCCGGGGCGCTAACGCCGCCTGCTGTCGTGCCGGCTCCTGCACCAGCACCAGAAGGAGGACCGGTCGGGTGAGCTCGCCAGTCTCGCAGGAAGATTTGGATGCGGTGGCGGCCCAGCTCGGGCGTGAACCTCGGGGCGTGCTGGAGATCGCCTATCGATCTCCCGACGGCAGGCCAGGCGTGGTGAAAACTGCACCCAAGCTGCCCGACGGCACGCCTTTCCCCACGTTGTACTACCTGACGGATCCGCGTCTCACCGCCGAGGCGAGCCGTCAGGAATCGGCAGGCGTCATGCGTGAGATGACCGAGCGGCTGGGCGAGGACGACGAGTTGGCGGCCGGTTATCGCCGGGCGCACGAGTCCTACCTCGCCGAGCGCAACGACATTGAATCGTTGGGAACCGATTTCACCGGTGGAGGCATGCCGGACCGGGTGAAGTGCCTGCACGTTCTGATTGCGCATTCCTTGGCGAAGGGGCCGGGTCTCAACCCGCTGGGCGACGAGTCCGTCGCTCTCGCGGCCGAGAACTCGTTGCGCGGCAAAGCAATTCCGGCCGACTGGCCCACCATCGCCGAACTTCGTGGGGAGAGAACGTGACCAGGGTTGCAGCTATCGATTGCGGTACCAATTCGATTCGTTTGCTCGTGGCGGACGTGAAGGACGGCGTCCTCACCGATGTCGCGCGCGAGATGCGCGTCGTGCGGCTGGGACAGGGCGTCGACGCGACGGGTTCCTTTGCGCCCGAAGCCATCGAGCGCACGCGAGTTGCGTTGGAGGAGTATGTCGGGATCATTCGTGAGAGCGGGGCGTCGTCTTTGCGTATGGTCGCGACTTCGGCGACGCGCGACGCATCCAACCGCGAAGAATTTTTTGCCATGACGCGTGAGTTGCTGGGGCCGATCGTTGAGGGTTCGGTCGCCGAGGTCATCACCGGTGACGAGGAAGCGCGGTTGTCGTTCGCCGGCGCTGTCGGTGAATTGAAGCCTGCCGGTGCGCCTTTCCTTGTGGTCGATCTCGGCGGCGGTTCGACGGAACTCGTTCTCGGCGATACCAAAGGCGTGCGTGCGGCTTTCTCGGCCAACATCGGGTGTGTTCGTTTGACCGAGCGATTCCTGCACAGTGACCCTCCCACCGCAGAGGAAATCGCCGGTGCCCGTTCCTATGTGCGCGAGAAGCTCGAGGAGGCCTTCGAAGAGGTGTCCATCGGAGACGCGTCGACGTGGGTTGGAGTTGCCGGCACCATGACCACCATCGCTGCGATCGCCGCAGGCCTGCCGGAATACGACGCCGAAAAGGTGCACCTGTCGCAGGTGTCGTTCGATGATCTGTTCGCGGTGTGCGACCGACTGGTCACTATGACGCGCGCGGAGCGAAGCGCGTTGGGGCCCATGCATCCAGGGAGGGTCGATGTCATCGGCGGCGGGTCGATCGTGTGCAGCGTGCTCGCGGAGGAGTTCGAGCGACGCGGCGCTGTCAGCACTTTGATCGTCAGTGAGCACGACATCCTCGACGGGATCGCGCTGTCCATCAAGGTGTAGGTCTGCAGATTTGCAGGTCTGATCTGCGGTGATGCGCCTTGCATCGGTGTCCGTTTCGGTGAACCCTGTGTCTGGGGTCACAACTGCCGAAATGAGGATCATCGATGACGACGACGCAGGCGCCCGCTGAGAAGGGGCTCGCACGAGCAGCCCAGGGGCTGGCTAGGGCCACCGAGAAATGGTTTCCCGACGCGTACATCTTCGCTCTTGTCGGCGTGCTCGTCGTCGCCGCCGCGGCGCTGATCAACGGATCGTCGCCGCAGGCGGTGGTAACAGCCTTCGGCAACGGCTTCTGGGACCTGACGGCGTTCACGCTGCAGATGGCGATGGTGGTGCTCACCGGCTACGTCGTCGCGACGTCTCCTCCGGTTGCCAAGTTGATCACGCGGCTGGCGCAGGTACCCGGGTCGTCGAGTACGGCAGTAAGTTTCGTGGCGTTGTTGTCGTGCACGGTGTCGTTTCTGAACTGGGGACTGTCGCTTGTCTTCGGCGGACTGCTGGCGCGTGCGATTGCACGACGGACGGATCTGAAGGTCGACTACCGAGCGCTCGGCGCTGCTGCCTTCATGGGGCTCGGCGCAGTCTGGGCACTGGGGATGTCGTCCTCGGCGGCGCAGCTGCAGGCAACGGCGAGTTCACTGCCGGCGACGCTGTTGTCCATCACCGGCGTACTCGATTTCGGCACAACAATTTTCACGTGGCAGTCACTGCTGATGTGCGTGATCATCATCGTTCTGACAGTCGTAATCGCACACTTCTCGGCGCCGAAGGGTGCAGCGATCAAGACGGCCGCCGACATGGAGGTCGACCTCGACGACACCGTCGCCGAACCCGCGCCGCGGAGTCGGCCAGGGGAGTGGCTGGAATACAGCCGAATCCTTCCGCTGCTTGCCGGCGCTATGACACTGGGATGGCTTGTCTCCCAGTTGTTGACGCTGCCGGTGCTATCGGTTGTAAGTTCGTTGAACGGGTACCTGCTTGTATTTCTGATGCTCGGTCTCGTGCTGCACGGGACGCCCCGACGGTTCCTTGATTCGGTAGCCAAGGCGGTGCCCGCAACGGCAGGAATTCTGGTGCAGTTCCCGCTGTATGCCGCGATGGCGGCCATGCTGACCAAAGCGGAGGGCAGAGGAGGCCTCACGATCTCCGAGCACCTCGCGAACTTCTTCACCGACGTCGGCAGTGGCGGAGGATTCGCCGTAGTGATCGCGGTCTACACCGTCGTACTCGGGTTGTTCGTACCGTCGGGCGGCGGCAAATGGCTTGTCGAGGCGCCGTACGTGATGCAGTCGGCGACAGACGTGCAGATGAACCTCGGATGGACCGTCCAGATCTACAACGTCGCCGAGGCGTTGCCGAACCTGATCAACCCGTTCTTCATGCTCCCGCTGCTCGCCGTGTTGGGTCTGCGGGCGCGTGATCTGATCGGGTTCACGTTCCTGCAGTTCATCTTTCACTTCCCGGTGGTCCTGCTGCTCGTGTGGTTACTCGGCATGACCTTCGACTTCGTGCCGCCGGTGATTCCGGGCTGATCGGGGCCCGATATGATCGTCACCGCCGGAGCCAAGCTCTGGTGGTGGCCCCTATAGCCCAATTGGCAGAGGCAACGGACTTAAAATCCGTCAAGTGTCGGTTCGAGTCCGACTGGGGGCACCAGAGTCCATATGGATCCAGATTTCTGGACCAGGACAGTGCTTTTGGGTTGGTAGCGTGGACTTCGGTGGCTTCCGACGGATCTGGTTGGACAACCGAGACAGCGGATTTGAAATCCGCGCGGGATCTGCGTCTTTTTCGCCGCATCTTCGCATTAGTGCAGTTCAGGGCCGTTTTTCGTAGAAAATGGCGCAACCTGATCGTTCAGGTGTTCACCGGGACGGCGACGCCGGTGCTGTGGGACGACTCGCATGCCGAGCACTTCGAGCGGGTGCTCGTTTCTGATCTGCGTACGGTGTCGATCAGGTTCCCCGAGGACCGATCTGTACGCGGGTTGATCGAGCGGCTGCACTCGATCGGTGAGCGTTTCACGCGATTGTGGGGCGAGGGTTCCATTGTCGACAACCGGGTGGGCGTGAAAAGTTTCGCGCATCCGGTGGTCGGTTACATCACCGTCGATTGTGACGTGTTCACCGTGGTCGGGACCGATCTGCGGATCGTGACGTATTCCGCTGCACCGGGTACCGAGGACGCGTCGAAGTTCGACCTCGTTCGCGCGATGGGCTCCGGCGATCCCCTCGAATCGCCCAATCACTCTCAGCGTGTGCGTCTTTCAGTGGCTCACGAGGAGGAGCACCATCTCCGAGACCGGAAGAGCGAGAAATAGCGGTGCGCCTGCCATATCGCGATCACCTGTCCGAATGTGAACGATGATCGCTCAACCGAAGTACAGGACCGAGTACGTGTCGATCGACGATCGATGTTGAGCCAGACCCGGTTGTGACCGCGCACAGGCTCTGGGCGTGACACAGGGTGGGTCGTGCGGTGGTCAGGTGAAAATCCCTGCGGTTCCGATTGCGACCCGTCGCCGTGCGGCCTGAATGTCGTCGTGAAATCGATCGACGCCCCACGACAGGGTGGTGGCCAGCTCGAACACCTCGTCTGCGGTGACGGAGTTGTCCACGTCGCCAGATGATTTCGCAGCGTCGAGGAGAGCTGCGGTCTGGTTGGCCAGCGGGTTGCACGCTTCGTTGACGGGAGATTCCGGGTCGCGGTGCGCGCTCGCGATGCAGTAGGGGAGGTCGTGCCAGATGCGAAGTTGCCATGTCAAACGAATCAGCCATTCCTCGAGTGCCTGCCGGGGGGAGAGGTTGCGAGACAACTCGTTCGACTCTTCGAGTGCTGCGTCGATGTTCGTTTCCATGACCGCAGAGAGAAGGTCGTCCCTGGTGGGGAAGTTGCGATACAAAGTGGCATTTCCCACGCCCGCGCGCAGGGCGATGCCATCCAGAGAGGCCAGGACGCCCTCGTCTTCGAACGTCGCGCGCGCTGCACGCAGGATGGCATCGCGGTTTCGCTTGGCATCGGCGCGAAGCGGACGCAGTGCCTTCCCCGCCGCGCGAGATTCCTCGGTCATGCACACCTCCTTGACTATGTGGGGACTATCCCCGCATACTGTTTCGGGGGCATTCCCCACATAGCCTAGGAGTATAGATGAGCAACTCACTCGCCGGGAAAACAGTGCTGGTGACCGGCGCCAATGGAGGTCTCGGAGAACAATTCGTGGCCCAGGCGCTCGAACGCGGTGCCGGCAAGGTCTACGCGGCAGCGCGCACACCGCGGCAGTGGGAAGACGCCCGCGTTCAGCCGTTGACGCTCGACATCACGAATCCCGACGACGTCTCACGAGCCGTCGCGACCGCGTCGGACGTCGACCTTCTCGTCAACAATGCCGGAATCGCACCGGAGGGCGACCTGATCTCGGGCCCGGAGGAAGACCTGCGCACAGTATTCGAGACGAACTTCTTCGGCATGCTGCGAGTCGCGAATGCATTCAGCCCCGTGCTCGCCGCCAACGGTGGCGGAACCATGCTGAACATCTTGTCGACGGCGGGCTGGCTCAACATCCCGACCGGTTACGCGGCGTCCAAGGCAGCCGCATGGTCGGCCACCAATGCGTTGCGAACGGCGTTGCGGGAGCAAGGCACGCATGTCATCGGGCTTCAGGTAGGCATGATCGACACCCCGATGACGGTTCGGTGGGACGTTCCGAAGGTCAGCGCGGAAAGTGTTGTGGCCCAGGCGTACGACGCAGTAGTCGACGGCACCATCGAGGTTCTGGCGGACGACACGACACGCGAACTGAAAGCCCGGTTGAGCCTGAAAGCCGAAGAGCTGTACCCCTGGCTCGACGAACAGCTGGCTGCATTCGTACCCTGAGGCCCCTGGCGTCGGACGGAACCCGAAACCACAAGGAGTTCTAAGAGAAGGTCAGAATGCCGAATGTTCTCGGTCGCTGTTCGGTGGCGTGCAGCGAAGGAAAAACATGGGAGCAACACGACCGCGCCGATCAGGGTATCGGAGCACTGCTTTGAATCGGGCTAGGCGGCCGGAACCGTCGGCTGCAGCACGGTTTCGAGCAGCGCCGCGGTTCGGAGGTGCTCGAATTCTCGATACGTCGGGTCACGCACCATGTCGACGAAATGCTGTCGATCGGGGTACTGGACCAACGCCACCATGTCCCAGTCCTGCCCGTCTTCCGCGACCAACGCGGCGGTTCCTTGACCGGCATAAAGGACTCGCAGCCCGTACTTTTCGTTGATCCCGGTCGCCGAGAATCGCTGAACATAGTCCATGTACTTCTCGGCCCCGCCGTCGGGGTGAAAGCGCAGCAGGTTGAGCATCACCACCGGTCCGCCCCGGTCGTCAGCCAGATAGCTGTCGAGTCCGGCTTCGTCGAAATGAATCATCAGAGCCTCCTATTTACTTGCTGTGCGTCAAGCAACTGTAGCATCGTGATTCGGAGGTGGAACCGATGAAAGAACGACGCACGCAGGTCGATCGCAGAGCGGAGACGGAACGACGAGTGCTCGACGCCGCGACGGCCCTCATCGCCGAACGGGGACCGCGCGCCTTGTCGCTGGCCGAGGTCGGGCGCCTGGCGGGATACAGCAGGGGGATCGTCAACCACCAGTTCGGCAGCAAACAACATCTTCTCGTGGCCGTCGTATTGCGCGCCCAGCAATTCGACGTCCCGCACACCGGGGGATCAGGACTGGACAGGCTGGCAGTGCTCGTCCAGACGCACCTGACCAGCCTGCGAGACCGTGCGCCGAACGGACGCGCCTTCTTGCGCTTGTGGACAGACTCCCTCGGCTCCGACTCCACCTTGGAGCCAATATTCTTGCTGCGCGACAAGTGGTTTCGCGACATCCTTGCAAGCCACATTCGGACCGGCATCGACGACGGCTCCGTCCGGCCCGACTGCAACCCGGACGTCGTGGCGCTCGCGTTGCTCGGAACCGTTCGCGGAATCGGCCTACAACTCGTCAACAGTGCCGAGGATGTGTCTGTCGACCTGATCGCGCAGCAGGTAGCGGACCTCGTCACGCACGGGCTGGCTACCGAAACGAAGTGAGGCAGGCCAGACTTCCAAACCCAACCCATTACTTCCTCAAGGCCGGAACTCTCAACAGCATCCAGCGAGACGAAGGGGCCCCGTGCAGAATGCCGAAATTGCCGTCTACGCCCTCGCGTGCGGTCAGGTGTTCATGGGATCAGGATGAGCTTGCCGCGGACGTGGTTGCCTTGGCCGACATGGAAGGCGCGAGCCCGCTTCGGCTAGGGGGATGCGCTCCTGGATGGTAAAGCGAACCACGCCTTGCACGGCGAGCTCGGTCACCGCGGCCATGAGGGGTTCGAGGCCCGCGGTCGATGCTCTGACGGGTGCAATGCCGGATCCGGCGGAGTGTTCGTCCTGTGCCACCGTGGTCGCGCGTGTGAGATCGGGCAGGAGGTCGATTGTCGCGCTGACGCAGCCGGGCCCACCGTGCGCATCGAACACCGCATTGACACCGCCGAGCTAGCTGGGTCGACGACTTCAGCTGGCGAGAGGTGGAGAAGCAGCTCGCGTCGTTCCCTCAATACATGGTGGAGATCGACGGGCAGCGCATCCACTACCTGCACGTGCGGTCCTCGCGCGCCGACTCCACGCCAGTCCTGCTGTGTCACGGGTGGCCGGGGTCATACCTCGAGTTCCTCGACCTCATTCCATTGCTGACCGAGCCGGACAACGCAGCCCTCCAGGTATTCGACGTGATCGTGCCATCGGTCCCCGGATTCGCTTTCTCCACACCGCTGTCCGGTGACGGGTGGAGTACCGATCGAGTGGCACAGGCGCTCGTCGAATTGATGAGCTTCCTCGGGTACGGCTCGTACGTCGTGCAGGGCGGCGATTACAGTGCCGGGGTGGCACCGGCGGTGGGTCGTCTCGATCCGCAGCACTGCGACGCAATACATGTCAACGGGTCCATCTCCATCCAGTCGACGCGTCCACAGCTGATCGGTGCCGCTCTGACTGACAGTCCATCGGCCAGCTGTCATGGATGCTGGACAAATTTCGGGCGTGGACGTATCCGTTCGACCAGGAACCGGACGGTGCCCTTGGCCGCAACCGGATACTCGCCCAGGTCACCCTGTATTGGTTGACGCGGAGCGCCGGTTCCGCCGCGTACACCGTGTACGCGGCGGATGGAGGGGCCTGGGCCGGTCCGCAGGCAAAGCCGTCGCAACCGGTCGGTGCCATCATGTTTGCGCACGACATCGGCATCAGGCACCTTGCGGAAAAAGAGTTCGACATCGTGCACTGGACCGAGGTTCCGGATCACGGTGGGCACTTTGCGGCGATGGACGAGCAGGTGCGTCGTGCCGCGGATCTTCGTTCGTTTCTGTCCGCGTTACCGTCGGCCGGTTGACCGACCTTTCGGACCGTCCTCGTTGCGGCTCAGTCGCTGTGGCTCGTGCCTACGGTAACCGTCTCGACCGCTTCATCGGGATAGCGCTTGCCGGATCGACCGAACCGTCTCGTGTACGGCACTCTTCGGGCCCGATACCTTTGTGTATCAACCGATTCGGCCGGCGAATGCGCGTCCGGTGGACACAGCGAGTCCGAGCAAACCGCGCACTCCCGGCAATGATCCCGCCAGCGACCACACGGTGTTCGTCGACGATTCGTCGGTCGGCTTGCCCGCGAAGCGATCCGAGAGCCAATCCAGAGTGACGGGGGCTGCGATCGGGTGCAGCGACAGGTGTTCGCTGAGGCGATCGCGGATATACGTAACGTTCGCTCCCGCAGCGAGATACCGGCGCACTTGCCCGTCCACATCGTCCACGTCGATCATCGGATCATGCACCGCCTGCACCACGAGAAGCGGAAACTGGGGTGCCGACCTGCCGGGCTGAATATCCTGAAAGATCTGCACCATCGCGGGTGTCGCCAGGAGGTCTGCCATCGGGATATCGAGGTGCCGCTCCAGATCGTGCATCACCATGGACACGACGGCGTGCACTGTCGTCTTGCGATGTAGGGATGAGAGGGTCTCGAGCCCCGTAGCAGCGACGTGTTCGCGAACGAGGCGGTCGAGTACGGGGTAGGTGCGACGTAGGCCCTCCACCACCATCGCGGGTAGCGCCGCGAAGATCGTGCCGTTGAGGCGGGAAAATGCCGACCCGGGATCGCCGACGGGCGATCCGAGAGCTGCGCCGACGATGTCGAGTTCAGGGGCGTAGTCGGCCGCAGCCTCCGCGGCCCATGACGTCGCCAATCCGCCGCCCGAGTACCCCCACAGCGCGACAGGGGTGGTAGCGGCGAGGTCGAGCGGCTCGAAAGACAGTGCCGCGCGGACTCCGTCGAGTGTGCAGTAGCCGGGCTCAATCGGTGCTCCCCACTGCCCGTTCATGCCTTCGTGATCGGGAAGGGACAGAACCCATCCGCGGCGCAGTGCATACAGGATGATCATGAACTCGAACTGCGGTACTGAGCCGACAGCTCGAGCGCCCGCCCGCAGGACATAAGACGGGAAACACCGATCCGAGACGGCGTCGATCGCGCATTGATATGACAGCAGGGCGCGCTGCGGACGCGGTCGGCCCCCGACCGGAAGAACCACCGTCGTGACCGAGACACGCGCTGCCCCGTCGAGGCTGGTGGTCCGGTACAGAAGTTGCCACGCCGACACCTTCTGCCGGATGACGCCGAACAACGCGAGGGTCACCTCGCGGGACCGCAACACTGTCCCCGGCTCCGCGCGCTCGAAACCGGCAGGGGCCCGATAGAACGGGTCCATGCTGGGAATCGTGACGATTGATTCCGAGTCGGAGTGGTCGGCCGCGGCTCGCGGACGATCGGTCGACGCGGCATCGGGTTCGATACTCATGGTGGATCACTTCCTGGTGCGGGTGCGATGGTTTCGACGAGTTGGTCGATGACCGCTCGGGAGTCTGCAGGCGACGCCGCGTGAGTCAGCAATCCCTCGACGACGAACGTACCGATGCGGAGCATGGCATCGGCTGCCTCACCGGACAGGCCTGCAGCTTCGATATCGGCGGCGAACAGAGATTCAGCGAAGGCATGAAACCCGTTGTGCCATTGTTCGATGGCCTCGGACTCGGTCACCCGATCGTGCACGGTGGAGACCAATGGGCCCACTTTCCGTAACCGCTCTACCAACCAGAACAGCCGGTCGGCCAGCGGTAGGTCGACGACGTCGAGATAGTCCGTGGCGTCCTCGGCGGCGATGGCCGTCAGAACGGCGACCAGGATGTCGTCTTTGTCGCCGAAGTACCAGTACAGCGTATTCGCGGTGACGCCTGCTGCTTTCGCAAGACGGCTGACCGAGGTGCGGTCGAAGCCGTCGGACACGAACATCTCGCGGGCAGCGACCACGATGTCCCCTCGCTTGCTCTCCCGGTCGTGGAGTCCGCGGTTCCTGGGCATACGACCAACTATATCTTGAATGACCTTCAAGAGCCTGCTACCGTCCTTGGATACCGTTCAAGAGAGTGGAGGCTCGTCGATGTCGAAGACCGGAAGAACCGCGCTGATCACCGGAGCATCAGCAGGTATAGGCGAGGCATTTGCTCGACACCTCGCAGCCGAGGGAAACAACCTCGTTCTCGTCGCACGCCGCGCAGATCGGCTCACCGCGCTGGCGGACGAGCTGTCGTCCCAGCACGACGTGCGATGCGACGTCGTACCGGCGGACCTCGCCGATCGCTCTGCGCCCCGGGCCATCCTCGAGAAGACGAAATGCCTCGGCGTCGACGTCGACATCCTCGTCAACAACGCGGGAATGTCTGGAAACTCCACGTTCGCAGATACGCCGTTCGACGCACTCGCCGCGGAGATACAGGTGATGATCACTGCCGTCACCGAACTCACTCATCTCACGGTGCCCGGCATGAAAGAACGTGGATATGGCCGGGTCGTGAATCTGTCGTCGTTGGCGGCGTTGCTTCCACCTGGTGCAAGTCTGCTGTACACCGGAATCAAGTCCTATGTGCTCGACATGTCGCAAGCACTCGACATGGAGTTGCGGCCGCACGGCATCCACGTGACTGCGCTCTGCCCTGGTTTCACCCACAGCGAGTTCCACGACGTCATGGGAACCCGAGATGCAGCGACCTCCAAGCTGCCCTCTCTTCTGTGGCAGACCCCCGAGGATGTCGTCAGAGAAGGATGGCGGGCAGTGAACAACGGCAAGCCGGTGTGTGTGCCCGGGATCGTCAACAAAGTGACTGCTGCTGCAGCAAAGCCGATTCCGACTCGCATCGGCTACTTCCTCGGCAAGACCCTCAACCCTTTCAAGCTGTGAGATCCGATCGCCACCCTGCTGCAGAACAGAGAGACAAACGCGTGACCACCGACGAACACACTGGCTTCACCCGTACCGAAACATCGTTCACATCGGACGGAGTTCGTTGTGCGGCCACGGTATTTCGTCCCTCTATGTCGGCCGCCAGGGCACGGCCGGCAATCGTGATGGCGCACGGATTCGGCACACCTCGGGCAATGCGCCTGTACGCGTACGCCGAGCGTTTCGTCGAGGCCGGCTACGTGGTCTGCGTCTTCGACTATCGGTACTTCGGGGACAGTGACGGCGAACCGCGCCAACTGTTGGACGTGAGTTCGCAGCTTGCCGATTGGCGAAGCGCAGTCGACTTCGCTCGCTCGCTCGACGGCGTCGACGAGAACCGAATTGTCGGATGGGGCACGTCGTTCGCAGGCGGGCACGTACTCACGTTGGCGGGCAACGGTATTCGGTTCGCAGCGGTCATTGCCCAGGTGCCCCACATCGACGGTATTGCCGCCGTTCGCGCGACCGGGTTCAGACAGGCGCTGCGGCTGGCCCCGGCCGCCATCACCGATAGCGTCCGCTCTGTCCTCGGGCGATCGCCGCACTACGTCGACAGTGTCGGGCTGCCGGGCGCACGCGCTGTGATGGTCTCACCCGATGCGATGAAAGGGCGTGACCGCTTGGTCCAGGAGTCGGGGCTGTCCGACGGCGACTACCCCGAAACCGTTGCAGCGCGGATACTGCTGAAGATCTGGCGGTACTCCCCGGGCCGTACGATGTCCGCTATCGACTGCCCTACGCTGGTGCAGATCGCGTCCGACGATTCCGTCACCCCGGCGTCCGTCGCACAACGCGCCGCGGCGAACGTTCGAAAGGCCACGGTACGTACCTACTCAGGCGGTCATTTCGACCCGTACGTTGAGCCACTGTTCTCCTCGGTGATACGAGATCAGCTGACGTTTCTGGCCGATAACGTGCCCCTGCAACTCCGGGCCGTCCCCTCCGCCTGACCGAACGGTTCGGTGCACCCCACAGTTCTCGGATTGGATCGCCATGCCCGACGGAACGAACAACTCTGAACTTTGGCTGCTGCGAACATATTTCGGTGATGACGACGATACCGCGTGGACCACCCTGACGGAGCAGGCCCGCCGCATGCGATCGTCGGTATCAGGTGCCGCGCTGGTCATTTCCTCGGACCGGACGCAGTGTCAGCAGCGCATTCGTCGGGTCCTCACGCGACTGGCCACGCGTGCCGAGGCGAACGACGGCTTGTACGTGGCGATCGCAGACAAGCAGACGTTCGCACGCCACGATCGAATGCTGCTCACCATCGACTGTTCGGCAGTTCCACGTGATGCCGAACGGATACCGACGACCCGCACGGCCCCGCCCAGTGCATTTCGGTTGGGTATCGATGGCCGATCACCGAATACCGGGCGTTCGATCGACCCGGCTCGCCGACCGGTGGCGGAAGTTACACCTGCACAGATCGATTCCGAGCGAACCGTTGCCGATTTCACGGCAAGCGTCGGCGACGCGATCCGAGCCAGTCTGCGGTGGCGAACGGAGATGACGCGAGACGGTTCCTGTGGGTAGACACCGGGAATCGCCGGCAAGAACTACGCCCACCCACACATTCCGGCGGGCGCTCGGACGTACGACGAATCTCCCGACCCGCTGGCAGCGCTTCAGGGCGCATGCTGCTTGCGCTGGTCGGCGCGTATACGGCCCACTTCGCCCGACCTGAAGTGATTCAAAGCAGTCAGCGACCACCATGGCCATTCCGCGGGTGATCTGGCACTGAGACTGACAGCGATGCGCCTGACCATGTCTGCCGGCAGGCACGCCGTCGTCGCGAGACTGGGTGGTGACGAATTCGTCGTCCTCGTTCCTGATCCCACGCCGACCCTCGGCGAGTTTCGCTGATAGGTTGCGCCGTGCTGTACACAACGTCGACGACGACATCGCGATCACGGGCAGCATCGGCGGTTCGTTGCCGCAAATGGACCGCAGCACTTCCCAGGAGGTATTCGAGGAGACACTGGCCGCCGCCGACGCTGCTCTCTTTACTGTAAAACGCAACGGCCGCAACCGCACCGCGGCTGGCTCGCCCACACATCGCGGGGAGTCCGAATCGGGAGTAATAGGTAGATTGCGGTGGAGGCGTTGGTCGTTGAAGTGACGGGAAAAGTAGAGAGGTTGGAATGCTGAGGTAAACCGGACTCCGCTTGTCGTACAGCTCGGTCACGCACTTCGGTGCACTCTGTCCGTGTAGGTCCGTCGCTATATGCCACGGTTCACGCCCGTCCGCTCGGATCGGGTTAGGTGAGGTTGGGTGTCACGAGTGGCACAACTCAGTACGATCGTTCATGGACTCGGTGGGCGAGTCAGTCCTCGGGTGGCGTGAATTGGCTCGCGGTGAATTGCGCGCCTTGCGGATCGCGTATCAACGCGTCCTTCGTCCAGTCGGTGTCGGTGGTCGTCAAAACTGTGGCGCCGAGGTGTTGTGCTGTCTTAACCTGAATACACCGATGAAGTGACAACTGAGCGCGAGTTGTGAATACGAAATGCCCTGTCGTGGTGAAAGAATCAATCTTGTCTAGGGAAAGATTCGGCCACTACGAAGGGCATCTCGCAGATGCAAC
>NZ_JASISW010000090.1 GCF_030063335.1 Rhodococcus sp. G-MC3
CGAGATGCAGCGCGTGCTGAATCATCATGAGACAGGTGTAACCCCAACGTCACCGCTAATCAAGCATTTCGCGGGTCGGCGTGTCGATTCGCGGTAACAATCGGGTGGATTAGCCGGTCAACAGGCACACCCCGGTTCTGCCCATCGAGGAGCGCATGCCCAGAGAGTTCACGAGAGTCCGGTAGGTCCGCGATGTGTAGACACTGCCGCGATCGGAGTGGAAGATCGCTCCCGGCTCGATCCGGGTCGTTGCGACTGCGTTCGTCAACGCGGCCGCGACGAGTTCGGTGCGCATATGGTCGGCGATAGACCAGCCCACGACCTTGCGGGAGTAGCAGTCGATGACGGTCGCGAGGTACATGAAGCCTTGCCAGGTGTGAATGTAGGTGATGTCGCCGACGAACTTGCTTCCGGGCCGATCAGCGGAGAAGTTACGTTCGAGCAGATCCGGCACGATCGGCATCCCGTTCGGATCGGAGTCGGTGGTGACGCGGAACGGTCGTGGTTGGCACGGCACGAGGTCTTCCTCGCGCATGATCGACCGGACCAATTCCGGGGAGCACTCGATCTCAGCGGCCCGCAGATCGGCATGGATGCGGCGGTATCCGTAGGTTCCGTGGGAGAGCTCGAAGAACACCCGAATGCGTTGCGCTAAAGCAGTTCTGCGTATCACTGTTGCGGACTGCGGGCGGCCCTTCCAGTTGTAGAACCCTGAGGTGGACACCTCGAGCCAGCGGCAGCGGTCGGTGATCGGTACTACCGCGGAATCGTCCGCGACATAGGAATCGATGAACTCGTACTTCGCCACTACCGTGGCTCCCGTGCAAAGTACGAGGCCTTAAATTCAACCTGTCAACGCAACAAGCTCCCCGTCAAGGCACTCGGCGGGAGACTTGAACCGCACCGGGTTGTCCGGAGGCTTCACTTCTTAGGAGCAATACCGTTCAGTTAGTGTTGAATGATTGTGCATTCGGGTGGTGTGGTGGGTTGTGGATGGTGTTGGTGGTGGGCTCGTTTGGCTGCCCACTTGAAGATTTTGCGTTTCACGACGCGTGGGTTGGC
>NZ_JASISW010000091.1 GCF_030063335.1 Rhodococcus sp. G-MC3
AGCACGACCGACCGCCTCGTCGACGTTCAGGATCGGCATGCCGTGGATTGGGCTGGAGGGATCGTTGCGTGCCGCCGGGTTGGTGGCGTCGTTGGCACCGATAACTGTGGCGACGTAGGCGGACGGAGAACTTGGCGTTGCGGTCGACCATTTCCTCATGGCGTCATCCTCGACATCGGCCTCGGTGAGGAGCACGTTCATATGCCCTGGAATGCGACCTCCGAGGCCCTTCGACACAGCTGGACTCGGCCTCCGGTTCGGGGTCGGTCGAGGGCCGAGTCCATCTGTGTCACGGTGTGCTGCTAGTGGGCGGTGTATCCGCCGTCTACGAGAAGAGTGTGGCCTGTGATCATTCGAGCGGCACCACCGGCCAAGAAAGCGACCGCTCCAACAATGTCCTCTGGTTCACCGAAACGTCCGACCGGGATTCTCGACAGCAGGGTTTCGCCCCATCCCGGCCTGTTCAAGGTGGACTCGGTGAGTTCTGTCCTGACGAAGGTCGGGGCAACCGTGTTGACCCGGATTCGGTGTTGCGCCCATTCGATCGCGAGTACTTTTGTGAGTTGATCGAGGCCACCTTTGCTGGCGCAGTATGCTGCTCGTTCTTCGATCCCGACCGTGCCGGCTTGGGAGCCGATATTGACGATGACTCCGGGACTGGCTCGGCTTATCCAGCGGCGCGCAACTGCTTGCGATAGGAAGAAGGTGCCCTTGAGATTCGTCGACATGACCGCATCCCATTGCTGCTCCGTTACCTCCAGAGCGGGTGATGGATAGTTCACTCCCGCATTGTTGACAAGTACGTTTACGGCTTCGGGCAAGGACGACATCAGGTGATCGATGGAGTCCTTGTTTACGATGTCCAGCACGAACCCACGGCGGCCCGTTTCGGCTTCGATCTGTTTCGCACCGAGTTCTGTGCGAGACGTGCCGTACACCACGGCTCCTAGTTCGGACAGGGCTGAGGCGATCGATTGCCCCAGGCCTCTGTTGGCCCCGGTAACGAGGACGTGACTGCCGTCCATGGAGAAAATGTTCATTGATCCACTAC
>NZ_JASISW010000092.1 GCF_030063335.1 Rhodococcus sp. G-MC3
GTGGTGGTGTTTGTGTAGGCGTCTGCGGCGTGGAGCATTTCGGTGAGCATGGCTTGCCAGCGTGCGTCGGTGGCGATGAGGCGTGCGGTGGCGGGGTCGAGGACGGTGCCGTCGGAGAGGGTGGCGGGGGTGTCGGTGAGTCCGAGGAGGGTGTCGATGTCGATGTGTACGTTGATCAGTGGTCCGCGGCGGGGTTGGTGGTGTTCGGTGGCGTCGGCGACGGGGCAGTGGTCGGATCCGCACTGGCAGGTGAGTGCTTGTTCGTGGTGGAAGAGTGCGATGAGTGCGTCGCCGCGGCGTTGTGTGTTGGTGCGGGGGTCGGCGGGGCAGACGGTGTCGGCGAGTTCTTGGATGAGTGCGTCGCATTCGGCGCCCTCGAGCATCGACATTTTGGCGATGAGGCTGGCGGTGCCGTCGGTGCCGCGGCGGATGTCGGCGCAGCGTTCGTCGTCGACGGCTTTCTTCTGGGCGGCGGCGGCTTCGTCGGGATCGTGGGCGATCCACTGTCGCCAGATGTTTTCGCGTAGTGCTCGGCTGTTGCAGCGTAGGGCGGCGGCGAGGATGTCTGCTTCGAGTGCGTGGGCGGTGGAGTCGGAGGCGCGTGCCAGGGTGAGTGCGATGGTGCGGACGCGGGGGTAGTCGAGGTCTCCGGTGGTGAATGCGGTGTCGATGAGGGGTAGTCGCCAGGTGAGTTGGTTGGCGACGGTGATCATGTCTTTGGTTGTTTTGCGGGAGAGTGAGAGTGCTACGGCTGCTTCGCATTCGGCGGTGTGGCGGGCGCGGCCGACGTCGGGTTCGTCACCCGGCTTGCCGAAACCTGAGTTGTCGGCCGTGAGGAGGTGGATGTCCATTTCTGCTGCCATCCGGATTTCGGTGAGCTCGTGCAGTTCGTGGATGACGGTTGCGGCGGTGATGTTCTCGGCGCGGCGGGCGTCGGCGAGGCGTGCGAGTGATTCCGAGGCGGCAGCGTCTG
>NZ_JASISW010000093.1 GCF_030063335.1 Rhodococcus sp. G-MC3
CAACAGGCGGTTGCATTCGAGCATCGGACAGATGCCCCCGATCGAATACGAAACACTCCACTACTCTGACCTCGACGCCGAGGATCAGCCCCAACTGGAGGCGGCACAAAACTTAGGGTGATTCATTTGGCAATCCCGTCTTTGAACCTTAGGTCGTTTGTTCAGTGTGGTCCTCATGCTGGAATCGTTTGCACGAGAGACCGACGTTCAAATTGTACGACTTGAACTGGACCAAAAGTTAGTACTACTCATTCTCCCCGACATTCGCGACTGAACTTGGCTTCAGCGGCCAACGGGCATTAGCTCAACACCTTCCGGTGGTGTCAGTCGACGTAGCGTGCCGTCGAAGACAGTCGCGTAGAGCGCGTAGCCAGCTGCCGCCGGCCCATTGCGAACAGAACTCGGTCCCGTCCATCCACTCGAGAGTCCTGACGCAATCACACAAGTATCATCGGTCCGGGGGTCAAGGCTGTGGATCGCACCTTCGAAATGGGCTGCAACATATAGAGTTCCAGCACTGGACATCGTGAGGTCGTCGAGTCCAGGAATGCCAGGAATGGTGGCGACCACCGACCATTGGTCGGGTGATTCCAGCGGCACCTCGATGACTTGGCCCGTGAACAGGTCGTCGGTGTACACGCGCGTGTGGTCCGGGCTCAACGCGAGGCCTTCCGACCGCGGGACGGGTGACCAGTTGGTCAGTAATGCGCCCGTGTCGGTGGCAGGTCCCCGATAGTCGGACCACAGCGTTCTAGAGCCGCTTCGGTTTGATCTTCAGTCGATCTCGCAGCCGTCCACCGGTTGGTGGTTGTGGGTGCATTGGGCAGCATACTCAGCCGGGGTGA
>NZ_JASISW010000094.1 GCF_030063335.1 Rhodococcus sp. G-MC3
GCCTAGCGTTCGTGTAATGGAGCCTGAAGGAACCTATCTTTTATGGTTAGACTTTAGTTCTTATTCGCTAACGGATCGGGAACTTCGCGATACCTTAATTCATAAGGGGAAAGTGGTTCTAAATCCAGGAATTAGTTTCGGTCCCCAAGGTTCTCAACACATGCGTTTAAACTTAGCTTGTTCAAAAGAAACTCTCGAAGAAGGCCTTTTACGTATCAAAAAAGCTTTTAATTAAAAACAGCTGTCCTAGTTTTTAGGACAGCTGTTTTTAATTCTTTCTTTTGCGTTTAGCTAAATAAACTCTGACGAACCAGATACCTGAAAATAGAAGTAAAATTTCTCCAATTATGATTGTATAAAACCCTGGTTCATGAACGATTCCTTGCTGATCTCCATACGTAAAAAACGTTCCTATAAATGGGAGTATTACTGCAAACAAAGCCAAGGCCATTGGATATCTGTATTTTTCTAACAAATTTGCTTCCTCTCCTTCTATTCTTTAACTCAGTATCCTATAAAGACTTCATTAAAAGAAGAGATTTGGATGCTTTTAAAAAAAAGTTAGTCGTTTTAAGAAAAAAATAAAGAGTACCAACGAATTTGTCCCTCGTTGGTACTCTCTTTTTCAATTGGTTAAACTTATTCACCAATGATTTCAACTGTGTCCATCACGACGTCAAATGTTGGACGGTCTTGGGCATCCCGTTGGACTCCACCAATTTCATCCACTACATCCATACCATCAACA
>NZ_JASISW010000095.1 GCF_030063335.1 Rhodococcus sp. G-MC3
CACCCCGGCTGAGTATGCTGCCCAATGCACCCACAACCACCAACCGGTGGACGGCTGCGAGATCGACTGAAGATCAAACCGAAGCGGCTCTAGAACGCTGTGGTCCGACTATCGGGGACCTGCCACCATCGGCGCGACAATTGCAGCGGCGAGAAACGAACCGATCAGCGCGGAGAGAGCGAATGCGCGGCGGGACGGAGTTACCCGCTCAGGGATGTATGCCAACACCGCTGGTGCAAAACACGCAGCCGCCAGCCCTTGTGCGATTCGAAGGCACAATGCCACAGGAAAGTTCGGCGAGAAGGCGACAGTCAACGTAAATGCTGCCGTCGCGAAGACCCCAATCGTCGCCAGCCGCCTGCGTCCGAAACGGTCCGAGAGCGGGCCGGAGATCAACATTCCGATGGCGTACGCCAGACCGAATACTGTCACGAGCCAGGCAGCCACTGACGGGGTAACGCTCCAGCGGACAGCCAAAACATTGAGAAGTGGTACCACGCTGTATAATTGACCGATAACCAGCAGTGCAGCAGCGCAAAGCACGAACACCGTCCATCTGGCTCGTCGCACTTCGCCGACTGTGCCGATGCCGGGTTGGTCAGTGTTGGTCGTCAGGGCCATTGAACCGCACCGGGTTGTCCGGAGGCTTCACTTCTTAGGAGAATGAAGCCATGGCACGACCGGCAAGCAACTACCCCACCGAGCTGCGTGAACGCGCTGTCGGCATGTTCACCGAGATCCGCAAG
>NZ_JASISW010000096.1 GCF_030063335.1 Rhodococcus sp. G-MC3
CTTGCGGATCTCGGTGAACATGCCGACAGCGCGTTCACGCAGCTCGGTGGGGTAGTTGCTTGCCGGTCGTGCCATGGCTTCATTCTCCTAAGAAGTGAAGCCTCCGGACAACCCGGTGCGGTTCAGTGCGACCAGTTCAACCAACACCATCACCGTTCAGGTGGGATCAACGGTCAAAGAGATGAGTAAGTGATGAGCTAAGCGTCCACACGCGTCCGCCTGGCACCCGATCGTGTAAATAACGCACGATTTGGGTGGTCAGCAGCGCTACCACCGGACTTGACTCCCAGTATCGGCGACTAAGAGTCAAGTCTCCGAAACGCCCTACGCCGCTTGAGAACCCGCAGGTCACGGAGCTGTCCATTTTCGCAAAGCTTGCCGACGCCCAGACATATCCGGACAACAAAAAGTGCCCCTGACCAGCTAAAAAGCTGTTCAGGGGCACTTGGCGTGCGCCATCAGGGATTCGAACCCCGGACCCGCTGTCAGAGTGATGACAATTCGCCTGGATGCACCCGAGTCCACCACAAGGCGGTTGAACTGGCAGTTTGAACCGCACCGGTGAGTCCGGAGACTTGGTTTCGTGTGAGTTCGGTCAGCTCGCGAGCTGATCCGATTGTCGAGTGTAGTGGAGCTGTTCGCATTCGATCGGCGGGATGTCGCCGCAGAATCCGT
>NZ_JASISW010000097.1 GCF_030063335.1 Rhodococcus sp. G-MC3
ATCTGCGAGATGCCCTTCGTAGTGGCCGAATCTTTCCCTAGACAAGATTGATTCTTTCACCACGACAGGGCATTTCGTATTCACAACTCGCGCTCAGTTGTCACTTCATCGGTGTATTCAGGCTTAGTCCTTGCCACAAGGCGACACTCACGGCGAGGGCTGTGAGGAGGCCTGACACCCACGCGGCAACAGGGCCCCATTGAGCGGCACCCCATCCGCTGTCATAGTTGGTCGTGATGATGGTTAAGGCGATTACTCCCATAATCGCAATGGCGCAGGCGACTCTAATGCCAGGGTGTGTGCGAACGCTCGTCCAGAATGCTGCGTGTGAATGTTCCTTCTTCATGAGCTAGTCAACCTGCTCCTCGCCGGGGTGTGTTTGCGTTGTACAACTAGAGTTCGTCAGGTATTAGTGGTGGCAGTTTGGCAATGTTCTTTCTTCCAACCTGGATTACTAGACCCAAAAGTTCCCTTAGTCCGTCAATGTATTCGCGTGCCTGCGTATCGGAGTCGCCGGTGTGGCGTGTCCCCGGTGAACGGGGCCATTTTGTTTTAGAGTCTTGTTGCCCGTGAACTGGGCGGATAGGACGACGGAGAAACATGGCTGGACGAAAGCGCAACTCTGCTGAAGACATCGTGCGCAAA
>NZ_JASISW010000098.1 GCF_030063335.1 Rhodococcus sp. G-MC3
TATCACTAGATGGGAAACCGCCGAACGGCAAAACTGCCGTCGCGCCAAACCGCGCCCTACATCCTGTCAGTGTTTTGCTGCATACGTCTTTGGACGCATCGTCCGTGGGCATATCGAAACGGTCGGCAACCGCACGCCCCGTATAACCGCACCCTTCGCCGCGATACTGCCAGCAGCAGGTATTTGCCAGCATAATACGGGCGGGAATGACCGAACCATCCGATTCGGACGGCGCGGCAAGTTCGAAGGTTGCCGTTTCTGCATTCAATGCCGTCATCCGTTCAACCAAATATTTGCCGACGACTTCCTGCATCGGGTCTGCGGTCGGATTGCGCCCGGACTGGAAATTGACCGCATCTAAAAACTTGGCATAGGTTTGACGGCGCACAACCAGCACGCCGACGAGCTGACCGAACTGATCCGCCGCGCCCGTAATCAAACCCAAGAGATTCGATACCGTCAGCGTCGGACGGTTACCCGCGCCTTGCGAAGTTGATTCAAAGCCGTCAGCCTTAATCGGATAAGGCTCATATGCCTGTCCCTGCCAGACAACCGCCGTACCCCGCTCGTTGACCTGATTGCAGAAATAGAAAACCCGACCGCCCAGCGGCCGCAAGTC
>NZ_JASISW010000099.1 GCF_030063335.1 Rhodococcus sp. G-MC3
TTGCGGATCTCGGTGAACATGCCGACAGCGCGTTCACGCAGCTCGGTGGGGTAGTTGCTTGCCGGTCGTGCCATGGCTTCATTCTCCTAAGAAGTGAAGCCTCCGGACAACCCGGTGCGGTTCACTCCAGAATCGTGGCCCGTGTGACTGATGTGTGGGGTCATTGGCGGCCGGGTAGCGACGGTTGATGTCCTCCAAGATTGAGCATGGACAGGGAGATGAGCGCTTCGGGGCGGACGAAGCCGAATGCGATGCGAGTGAGGAGTCGGATCTTGGTGTTCATGGATTCGACGAGTCCGTTGGACAGGCCGTGTTCCGTTGCGGCAAGGATTTGTTCGCGGTGTGCGGTGATACGGCGTTGGAGGGTGACGAACGATTCGATGCGGCTGCGTCGTGCCCACTGGATCCAGCGTTCGAGTGCATCGGCGGCCTGGTCGACCGGGAGCTTGAAGACCATTCGTAAGCCTTCTTTGAGCTGGTAAGCGCGGTAGAGACGCGGATTGGTGGCTGCGATCCAGCGCAGCTTCACGCGTTGACGGCCCGTGAGGTTTTCTGGGTTTTTCCACAGCGCATAGCGGGAACGAAACAGTGCCCG
>NZ_JASISW010000009.1 GCF_030063335.1 Rhodococcus sp. G-MC3
TCCTTGCGGATCTCGGTGAACATGCCGACAGCGCGTTCACGCAGCTCGGTGGGGTAGTTGCTTGCCGGTCGTGCCATGGCTTCATTCTCCTAAGAAGTGAAGCCTCCGGACAACCCGGTGCGGTTCAGTACTCCCATCCCCGGCTTACAGGGGGAGCCAGTGTCCTCATGGTTTCGAAGGCGCCCGCAGACTGATCGACGGTGGTCGCTTCGAACTGGGGGTGAAGCCGCACGCGCTGCTGGGTAATAGTGCTTCCGGCCAAGTCTGCGTAGAAAGTCTGTTCCTTCACTTGAAGCACGGACGCGGTCACGTGATCGACACCGTCGGATGCCCGCAAACGTTCGGAGTAGTCGGCCAGTAGTTCGACCTTGTCTTGTGTCGGCACCGAGAACGGGTCGATGTCGTACGGCGAGACCCAACGGACATCTCGGTACACCGGTTCTGCAGCCAGCTCGACCGACTCGCGATTGAGTGCGCGCAGCGCGGTCGCCACGTGGACCGCCGAGCGAGCGGCGTCGAGTGCCGCAGTCACCGACAGTTCGGATTGGGACGCGAACCCCCACGTCCCATCGACTACGACGCGCACCGCCAAACCGATCTCGGAGCTGTCCAGAGCAGACTGGACGACGCCGTCGCGCAGGTTCAGTGCCTGTGTCACCAACCGGTGTATCCGGAAGTCTGCGTGCGATGCCCCCGCCCGGCGTGCAGCATCGAGGGATGCGTCCGCCAACTCGCGTAGTGGCAGTGCGAGGAAATCCTGGTCAACGGATCGTTGTGTCGGCGAGGTCACGCAGTGAACTTAGCCGAATTGTTGCCAACCCAGGCGGATGACCATGCCGATCACGACCACCAGCAAGACAATCCGAACAAATCCGGAGCCGCGCGAGAGCGCCGTGCGAGATCCGAGCAGTGCGCCGACGACGTTACAGACGGCCATCGCGGCGCCGAGTTGCCACATCACATGGCCGGTCACCGCGAAGAACACAAGTGCGCCGATGTTCGAACCGAAGTTGAGTACCTTCGCCATCGCGGCGCTTCGAACGAACTCGGTTCCGAGGAATGCTGCGAACGCGATAATGAAGAACGTGCCCGTGCCTGGACCGAGAATCCCGTCATAGAAACCGAAACCGCCAGCTGCGAGGAGTACGACGATCAGGAACTTTCTGCGTCCCGGCGGATTGTGTCCGGTCGCAGTGCCGATCGTCGGACGTGCGGTGACCAACGCAGCGACGCCGATCAGCACGGCCATGATGATCGGGATGAACAGCTCACGGTCGATCAACGAGACTGCAGCGGCTCCGCACGCCGATGCGGCGGCGGCCAGTACACCGGCGGGCACCATCACTCGCCAGTCGAGTGCGATCTTTCGCGAGAAGGTCACGACCGCAGCGAAGGTGCCGAAGACGGCGGTCATCTTGTTTGTGGCAAGTGCGGCTTGAGCGCTGAGCCCCGGAGCGACGACGAGGATGGCTGGAAGGAGAATCAGTCCGCCACCGCCCACAACGGCATCGACCCACCCCGCAGCAAATGCCGCGACCATCAGCAATCCCCAGTCGGCCGCAGTCATGCGGCACACTCAATCACATGCGAAGATTCAGCCTGTGGCTCAGGGGCCAGCCCTTCGTGGCCGACTCTCTCTTGGCAGCGGGACTGTTCGTGTTGGATGCCGCGGCCTTCATAAGCAACGTCGAGATGAAGAGCTGGCTCGTATTCGTCATCGCGACACTCGCACTGACTCTGCCTGTACCGTGGCGGCGCGTCCACCCACGTATCGTCGCTTCCGCGGTGGGCGCTGCTTCGTTGTTCACTACATTCGCGAGCGCCGCTGCGGGTGAGACCGCCAATCTGCACCTTGCAGTGCTGGGTCTACCCATCATGCTCTACACCCTTGTGGCCTATGTCGGACGCCGGGACGCCGCGATCTTCGCGGTGTTCGTGGCAGCAGACTCGATCCTCTCGCTCCTGATACTCCGGCAAGCCGTCGTCATGACGTTGTTGTTCACCGTGATGATGTACACGCTGGCATGGATAGCGGCAGAGTTCAACGGTGCACGGCGCGCGTACGACGAAGCCGTCGAAGCGAAGCTGGTGGTGGCCGAATACGATCGGGATCGTCGCGCCGAAGAAGCCGTCGCCATGGAACGGACACGAATTGCGCGTGAGCTTCACGATGTGATCGCGCACGGGGTCAGCGTCATGGTGGTGCAGGCGGACGGTGCGTCCTATGCCATTCGGCGTAACCCCGAGCGAGCCGAGCAAGCAGTGGCCAACATATCCGCGACCGGCAGAACCGCGCTGGCCGAGCTGCGCCGCACGGTGGCATTGCTGCGGACCACCCAGAACACCGACGACATGCCGCAGTACGGGACTGCGGGTCTGGCCAAGGTGGTCGAGATGATGGCGCGCGCCGGGCTCAACGTCGAACTGGAACAGACGGGAAATCTCGACGACATCAGTCCCGCAATCAGTTTGGGTATCCACCGCCTGGTCCAGGAGTCCTTGACGAATGTCCTGCGCCACGCGGGACACAACCCCAAGGCCCGGGTATCGGTTGTGCGGCGAGACGAGGACGTACTGGTGGAGATCGTCGACAACGGTTCCGAGCCCGAGACGAAAACGGTCCAGGGGACAGGAAACGGCGTTCTGGGAATGCGCGAGCGGGTTGCGGTACTTCAAGGCTCGTTGGACGTCGGCCGCACGCCCGACGGTCAGTGGCGGGTTCGAGCAGAGTTGCCACTCGACTGACGCTAGGTTGGTTCTCGTGCCGATCACAGTCTTCATCGTCGACGACCAGGAACTGATGCGTATGGGCCTTGCCATGGTCCTCGACGCACAGGACGACATCGAGGTCGTCGGTGAGGCTGCCGACGGTGAGTCGGCCATCGTCGGTGTTGCCGAGTTGGAGCCGGACGTCGTCTTGATGGACGTTCGGATGCCGGGCATCGACGGCATCGGAGCGACATCCAAGATCATGGAATTGCGGACCAGATCTCGGGTGCTGGTGATGACGACGTTCGACCTCGACGAGCACGTGCTGGGAGCACTGCGAGCAGGTGCCAGCGGGTTTCTGTTGAAGGACACACCGCCGGACGATCTGGTATCGGCGATTCGGAGTGTTGCCGCGGGCGATGCTGTGGTCTCACCGAAGGTCACCAAGCGACTCCTGTCACGGTTGATGTCGGAGGAGTCGGTTCTCACGCGCGATCCGGTAATGCTCGACACGCTCACGGGTCGAGAGCGACAGGTGTTGCAATCGCTGGCAACCGGCCTGTCGAACGCCGAGATCGCGTCTCACCTCGTTCTGTCGGAGGCGACGGTCAAGACTCACGTCGGTCGGATTCTGACAAAACTGGGCGTTCGGGATCGCGTTCAAGCGGTCGTGCTCGCCTACGAAACAGGCCTGGTTCGACCCGGAACCTAATCGTTACCTTCATCAGAGATGCATCAGTCGGGATCAAACGGGCACCATCGTTCGTTGCGTAGACAGGCAACGAAAGGAACGACAGTGTTTGCGCTCTTCATCCTCTATGCGATTGTCGAGGTCGCCGCGTTGGTAGCGGTCGGTAGCGCCATCGGCGTGTTGTGGACCGTGCTGCTTTTGATGGCAGGATCTGCCGTCGGTTTGGTTTTGGTTCGCTCGCAGGGCAAGCGAGTGATGGAAGGTTTGCGAGAGGCCAGTCACGGTGAACGGTCTCCCAGCGGTGCCGTAGCAGACGGTGTGCTGTTCGCCATCGGTTCGGTAGCGATGTTCGTTCCCGGTTTGGTCACAACGGCGTTCGGCATCCTCCTGTTGCTTCCGCCCACTCGGTGCGCTCTGCGTCCGTTGGTGCTGCGTGCCACTGCGAGGTGGATGCCCTCCGCCCATGCGGCGACGGGAAGAATGCGCCCGACTGTGATCGACGGTGAGGTCGTCCCCGACACTGCCGGTGCTCCCGGCGCAGGACACGTCATCGAAATCGACGGCCGGGATTTCGAGAAGCCGACCCGCTGAGGGCAGAATCGTCACTCGTGCGTACCCAACTTCTTCTCGGCGGGCGGATCTACAGTCCTACTGCTCCTGATGCAACGGCAATGGCCGTCACCGACGGCGTGGTCACGTGGACCGGTGAGGACCGAACCGGGCGCGCGCTGCACCCGGGGGCCCTCGAGATCGATCTGGACGGTTGCTTCGTAGCTCCGGCATTCGTCGACACACACGTGCACACCACAGCACTCGGGCTCGCGCTCGTCGGTCTCGACCTGAGTGGCTGCACGTCCAGACTCGAATGCATCGAACGCCTGCGCGTCCACGTCCAGAGTTCGGCAGAACCAATCGTGTGGGGACATGGCTGGGACGATTCCAGCTGGGTAGACGGAGGTTCGCTGCTCACGTCCGACGTCGACGAGGTCGCGCCGGGCCGCAATGTGTATCTCTCACGCATCGACGCACACTCGGCAGCCTGTTCGACGCCTTTGCGGCGCGCGAGCGAGGTGACGAATTCGACGATCGGATTTCATCCGGAAGAGCCGTTGACTGCCGATGCCCACCATGCTGTCCGTGCCTTCGCACGTTCGCTCCTGAATTCGAGAGTTCGCGGTGAGGCGCGCTCGGCCGCGCTCGACTTCGCTGCGTCTCGTGGAATCTGCGCGGTGCACGAATGCGGCGGACCCGACATCGCGGGCTTGCTGGATTTTCGAGAACTTCTCGCAGCCGAACACGGCGTGGAGGTGCGGGGGTACTGGGGGCAAGCGGTCGAGGATGCACACAGTGCGCGTGCGCTGCTTGCAGAGACAGGTGCTGACGGGCTGGGCGGCGATCTGTTCGTCGACGGTTCGATCGGTTCGCATACCGCGTGGCTGACCGAGTCCTACGCCGATACAGCAGGCACAGGAATTGCCTTCCAGGATGTCGATGCGATCGCGGCCCATCTCGACGCTTGCACCGAGGCGGGAATTCAGGCGGGGTTCCACGCAATCGGTGATGGCGCTGTCGGGGCTGTCACCGATGCGCTCGCGCGCGTCGCGAGTCGGGTCGGCGGCCCTACCCTCGCGTCCCTCGGGCATCGAGTCGAACACATGGAGATGGTCACCGATGTTCAAGCGCAGAAACTTGCAGCGTGGGGTGTGATCGGCAGCATGCAACCGGGGTTCGATGCATTGTGGGGTGGTGACGGCGGACTGTATTCCTACCGCCTGGGATCCGATCGTGCCAAAGAGTTGAACCCGTTCGCGCGACTCGCATCCGCTGGTGTATCGCTTGCGTTCGGCTCCGATGCGCCCGTCACCGTGATCGATCCGTGGGCCATGGTAGGAGCTGCCGTTCGTCATCGGACACCGGGGAGTGCGATTTCTCCCCGGGCGGCATTCTCGGCGGCAACACGGGGTGCCTGGCGCGCAGG
Source organism: Rhodococcus sp. G-MC3 (assembly GCF_030063335.1). GTDB lineage: Bacteria > Actinomycetota > Actinomycetes > Mycobacteriales > Mycobacteriaceae > Rhodococcoides. Next base: position 5,379 of record NZ_JASISW010000009.1, read on the forward strand.
AGGCGTACGCGACGGATTGGCGGGAACCCTCGTGCCGGGAGCGCCGGCAAGTTACGCAGTGTGGGATGTCGACGAGCTGGTGGTGAGAGCACCTGCGGATGGCGTCGCGCGGTGGTCGACGGACCCCCGTGCCGGCGTCCCCGCGCTGCCTTCCCTCGAAGCGGACGCGGCACGTCCGCGGTGCGTTCGGACTGTTCACCGCGGTCGCGTGATTCATGAAGCCTGATGAGCGCGTCGCCGACCGGGCGAATTCGATGCGTGCGGCATCCGTCCGCATCGGTCTGACCAGCATCGCGGCGGTCGCTGCGGGACTGCTGCTGTTCGCGAGTTTTCCTCCGCGGCATCTGTGGTTCCTTGCCCCAGTTGGACTTGCACTGCTCGTTACGGTTCTGATCAGCACCAGCGGGGGCATCCGTGTCTCCAAGAAGGGTGGCTTCGGATACGGATTCCTGACTGGTCTCGGGTTCTTCGTTCCGTTGCTCCCCTGGATCGGCGTGTACGTCGGTCCACTGCCGTGGTTGGCGCTGGCAGCGGTTGAATCGGTCTACATAGGTGTGTTCGGTGTTGTCGTCGTGATCCTCGGCAGGTCGAGGTGGTGGCCGCTCTCTGTTGCGCTGGCGTGGAGCTTGGTCGAATGGTTACGATCGTCGTTTCCGTTCGGCGGATTTCCCTGGGGCCGTGTGGCGTTCGGCCAGCCCGACGGATGGCTACTGCCACTGGCGAGTATCGGCGGAGCTCCTCTTCTGAGCTTCGGCGTGGCGCTGACTGGAACAGGGCTTGCCGCTGTTGTCGCCGTGGCGACCGGCCGTCGAACGATCAGGGGATGGACGGCTGCCCTCGCCACAACCGTGGCCGCGTCGTTGGTGGCTGTTGCCCTGATTCCGACCCTTGCGTCCGACGATGTCGAGGTCGCCGATGGCACTGGGGGTGGGGGCAGTACGGACGGGGGTCGCACGATCACTGTTGCGGCGATACAGGGCAGCGTCCCTCGGCTCGGTCTCGACTTCAACGCGCAACGCCGGGCGGTGCTCGACAACCACGTACGGGAGACCTTCCGGCTCGTCGACGACGTGGCTGCCGGTCGAACGCCCAAGCCGGACCTCGTGGTGTGGCCTGAGAACGCCTCGGACATCGATCCGTTGCGCAATTCCGATGCTGCGGAGGAGATCACTGCTGCGTCCGAGGCCATCGGAGCGCCGATACTTGTGGGATCGGTACTCGTGAACGCCGATCGAACAACGACCAATTCCGTGATCGTGTGGAATGGTGTGGACGGTCCGGGGGAGCGTCACGACAAGAAGATCATTCAACCCTTCGGTGAGTACCTTCCATACCGCAGTTTCTTCCGTTTGTTCTCTGAATATGCCGATCGCGCTGGTTATTTCGTCCCTGGAACCGGTAACGGCGTCGTCCACGCCGCCGGCGTCGCCGTGGGTATTGCCACGTGCTACGAGGTTGCATTCGATCGTGCGCTGACCGAATCGGTCCGAGCCGGCGCGCAGTTCATTGCCATTCCCACGAACAACGCGACATTCGGTGATACCGAGATGACCTACCAGCAACTCGCAATGTCCAGGATCAGAGCGGTCGAGCACGGCCGCCCGGTCATCGTTGCTGCCACGAGTGGAATCAGCGCAACAGTCTCGCCCCGAGGTGAGATTTTGCAGCAATCCGACTTGTTCGTCCCCGCGGCCCTCACGCAACGCATTGAACTCAGGGACGACACGACCGTCGCGACCGATCTTGGGGCGATCCCCGAAATTCTGCTGTGCATCGCGGCAGGGGTGTTCATCTTGGCTGCGATCACGAGAGGCCGCAAAACAATCCGAGAATCCGGAGACGACGTGTGAAACCAACTTCGGTTCGGTTCGGACTGTTGTCGACCGGCGAAATGAACGAACGGGGTTCATTCAGCCGAAGCAATCCGACCGGTATCTCACGACTCGGTACGAGTTGTAACAATCAGTCAAGTAGGCTCGATTCTTCAATAGTGATCCGCAACAAAAGTGGCGGACAACTACTGTAAGTTCGCAGATCGCGAAGAGTAGGTGGCGCGCGAAGTGCAAGCATTTGGCGCGGTCGGTGGTGTGTACGCACGGGAGGGGGCGTCGATGCTGATTGCCGCGATCGGAGTCGTATCCGAGTCGTCAGGACCGTTCGAATCGAAGAAGTGGCACATCTCGGACAATGTGGGAGCCAGTTGTGCCGGCGTCTCCTTCGCATGGCCAATCCACGGCACGGCGCGCAACGAACCAACGTAAATGGGCCCTCATGGCCGAGAAGGCTGTGCCGAAAGCTCATGTGAAGCCGTGCCGAAGACCTATATGAAGCCATGCAGAAGACCTGTGAACAGGACCAATCCCCTGGGACACTCGCCGCATGCTCGAGAACGGACTGAACGTTGATCGACAACGCCTTGCTTTTCCTCCGACGAACAGCGTCGCGACCGATCAGTGTCCCAACCATGTCGATCCAGAAAGGCTTGTAAATGCGGGCCGCAGTTTCAGGCGAGTCACACGGCTCTCTTCCTCCTGCCGGTGGATCACCGGATGCATTTCCGCTGACGTCGGCTCAACGCGGAATGTGGTTCGCCCAGCAGCTCGCCCCTGAGGTGCCAGTCTGTATCGCGCAGTACGTGGATTTGCGGGGTGAGCTGGATCTGGAACTGCTGCGCAAGTCCAGTCGTACGGCGGGGCACGAGTTCCAATCGGCGTTCATCAGACTTCTGGAGATCGACGGCGAGCCGCTGCAGGTGGTGGATCATGGAATCGACGACAGTGTCGACTACCTCGATCTGCGTGGTAAAGAAGACTCCATGGCTGCCGCCAAGGCGTGGATCGATGAAAATTACACCACCCCAGTCGATTTGATGCGTGATCGGCTCGTGAGCGTATGGGTCATCCATGTCGAGGACGATCGTTACCTGTGGTACAGCAAGATTCACCATGTCGCGCTCGACGGATACGGCGCCATGACCATGGTGAACCGCACGGCTGAGCTCTACACCGCCGAGCTCGAAGGCCGCGAGGCCAAACCTGCGAAGGCGGCGGATCTCGAGACGCTCTACCACCTGGACGAGCAGTATCGAGAATCGAGTCGCTTCGAAACGGATCGCGACTACTGGGCGGAGCACGTCGGCGGCGCGCAGGACGGCGCGACGCTCTCCAACAATCCAGGACCAACCGTCGCGGCGAGCACGCTCGAGAGTGCAGCGCTGTCCGCCGATGTCGTCGAAGCGCTGGAGAACTCCGACGCAACCAAGAATGCAACAGCCGCAGCCGTCGTGATCGCTGCGTTCGCGTGCTACCTGGCCAGAATGACCGGGCGCGAGGAAGTTCTCGTCAACATCCCCGTTTCTGCGAGAACCACGGCGGTGCTTCGGCGTTCGGGCGGCATGCTGGTCAATGTCGCACCGCTGACGGTCCGTGTGATTCCGGGCGAAAATGTGGGCGACCTGGTGCAGAAGGTTCAACTGAAGTTGATGGGTGCACTACGCCACCAGCGCTTCAGCATCGAAGATATTCGTCGAGATCTGGTTGGGCGAGGGCTCGCGAGCGGTCTCGTCGGACCCATGGTGAACGTGATGCTTTTTCACCAGGAGATCCGACTCGGACCTATCATCGGCGAATTCAATATCGTGACATCAGGTCCGGTTGAGGACCTGCTGGTCAATATCTATCAAAGTGGTTCGCCTGCAAAGACTTTTGTTGACTTCCGGGGTAACCCAAACCGATACGTGGACGAAGATCTCGCCGCTCACCATCGAACGTTCATCGAGGTGGTCGATGCGTTCGTAGCGGCGAGTCCACACGATTCCGTCGACGACGTGCACCCCGATAGTGCGGCACTCGGTCGGCTTCGTCGTGTCGAGCATCAGCAGCTGCGCTACTGGGCCGACGTACTCGGTGACGCACCTGACCCGGCTCGGTTGTATCCGGCAGCGAATGGAACGGGTAGCCGGGAGCGCAGCGAGGTCTCGGTGTCGGTCGAGGGCAACGTTCATCGGCGCCTGCTTGCTGCGGCCACCAGTCAGAGCTCGAGTGTTGTTGTCTCCGTTCACGTGGCAGTCGTAGCGCTGCTGGCCAGGATCACAGGCGAATCGGACATCGCGATCGGTGCCAGAACACCGCACACCAACGGCAATACGGTCGTTCTCAGGGGGGCGATCGAACCGGTCGACTCGTTCGCCGGCGTTGCGGATCGATTGCGCGTCATCGACGCTGGTGCGTTGTCACACGCAGGAGTGTCCCTGGAGGCTGTCGCCGAGGCTGTCGGTGCGAGTGTCGTTGGTAAGTCGGACCTGATTCGAGTGCTTCTTGCGTTCGGGGGTACTGAGTCCCCGAATGATTTGGATCTCGTCGACCTGGTCATCGCCGTCGACGAACGCTACGACGCATTGGGCGTACCCGCCGGGTTGACGATCCGGTTCGTCCACGACGAAGCCGATATCGGCCACTCCGCAATGACCGTCCTCGGTGAACGGCTGGTTCGCCTGCTCGAAGCATCTGCTCACGACTCGTCGACCGTGATCGGCGACGTCGAGTTGTTGTCGGATTCCGAGCGTGAGCTGTTGGTTCCGGTGCGTGGTGGTGTGTCGGTGGGTGGTCGGTTGTTGTCGGAGGTGTTTGCTTCGGCGGTGTCGGTTGCCGGTGTGGATGCGGTTGCCATTGTTTCGCGGGATGTGTCGGTTTCGTATGGGGAGTTGGATGAGCGGTCGTCGCGTTTGGCGTCGCTGTTGGTTTCGCGTGGTGTGGGTGTTGGTTCTTTTGTGGCGTTGGGGTTGCGTCGTTCGGTGGAGTCTGTGGTTGCGGTGTGGGCGGTGGCGAAGGCCGGTGGTGCGTTCTTGCCGGTGGATCCGTCGTATCCGGTGGAGCGTGTGGCTCATATGTTGTCGGATTCGGGTGCTGTGCTGGGTGTGACGGTGTCGGAGTATGTGGGTGTGTTGGGTGAGGCTGGTCCGGGTGTGGGGTGGATTGTTCTCGATGGTGATGACGCCGTGGGCGATGGTGTTGTTGGCGATGGTGTTGTTGGCGATGGTGTTTCGGCTGTATGGCCGGTTCCGTCTCTTGATGATGCGGTGTATTTGATTTACACCTCGGGTTCGACGGGTGTGCCGAAGGGTGTCGTAGTCACCCACCGCGGTCTCGGCGACATGGCAGAGTTGGAGCGCGTTCGTTTCGAGGTCGAACCTTCTTCGCGGACACTGTCTTTCGCGTCGACCAGTTTCGATGCGTCGGTTCTCGAGTTGTTGTTGGCGTTCTGTGGTGGGGCGACGATGGTGATTGCGCCGACGGATGTGTACGGCGGGGTGGAGTTGGCGGCGGTGTTGGCGGAGCAGTCGGTGACGCATGCGTTCGTGACGCCTGCGGCGTTGGCGTCGGTGGATCCGGTGGGGTTGGATGCATTGCGGGTGGTGGTGACCGGTGGTGATGCGTGTGGTCCGGAGTTGGTGGAACGCTGGGCGCCTGGTCGACAGATGTTCAACGCATACGGCCCGACCGAAGCGACGGTATTTTCGTCGGTCAGTTCTGCATTGACCGCTCAGAAGCCAGTCGATATCGGTTCGCCGATAACAGGATCCGAGCAAATCGTGCTGGATTCGCGGTTGCGTCCGGTTCCGGTGGGTGTGGTGGGGGAGTTGTATCTGGCGGGCCCTGGTGTGGCTCGTGGGTATCACGATCGGTTGGGGTTGACGGCGGAGCGTTTTGTTGCGGCGCCGTTCGGTTCCGGTGGTGAGCGGATGTACCGCACTGGTGATTTGGTGCGGTGGAGTGGTGTCGGTGGCGGGGAGGTAGCTGGCGGGGAGGGTGGTGTCGGTGCGCTCGAGTATGTGGGGCGTTCGGATTTCCAGGTGAAGGTGCGTGGTTTCCGTATCGAGTTGGGTGAGATCGATGCGGTGATCGCTGCTCTGCCCGAGGTGGATTTCGTGGCCACCCTCGGCGTCGACGGCCCGAACGGTAATACCGCTCTGGTCGCGTATGTACATCCGGTTCGTGAACGTCGGATCGATACGACTGTTCTTCGCGATGCTGTTGCGAATTCGCTTCCAGCGCATATGGTTCCGTCGGCGTTCGTGGTGTTGGACGAGATTCCGTTGACGCCTGCCGGTAAGTTGGATCGCCGGGCCCTCCCCGCGCCGGATCTAGGCAGTAAGACGGCTTATCGCGCACCTCGTTCGGAGCGCGAGCACAAAATTGCAGGCGTGTTCGAAGACCTACTCGGCGGCTCCGCGATCGGGATCGACGACAGCTTCTTCGATCTCGGCGGAAACTCTCTGGTGGCTACCCGACTGGTGGCACGCGTCAACGCCGAGCTCGGTGCTGGGCTTCGCGTCTTGGACTTGTTCGAAGCGCCCACAGTCGAAGCGCTCGCAGTTCGAGCCGAGAGCACGGTTGGATCATCGACGCGTCCGGCGTTGGTGCCGGTGGTGCGACCGGAGCGGGTGCCGTTGTCTCAGGCGCAGCAGCGGATGTGGTTCATCAATCAGTTCGATACATCGTCCGCGGCCTACAACATTCCTCTGGCAGTGTCGCTGACCGGGGTGCTCGATGTCGAAGCGCTCGGTGCTGCCGTGTCGGATGTTGTTGCGCGGCACGAGAGTCTGCGGACAACCTTCCCGACAGTGGGGGAGTTGCCGTTCCAGTTGGTGGGTGCGGTTCCAGGTGTCTTTGTGTTCGAGGTCGTCGATGTGGCGGGCGATGAGTTGGCCGAGCACATCGCGGGGGATGCGAGGCGTGGTTTCGATGTGACGATCGACAGCCCGTTCCGGGCGTCGCTGTACCGGGTCGTCGATGGTGATGTTGCCGACGGCAATTTTGTGAGTGATGGTGTTGCGGGCGAGAGCCATGTGGATCGGTTCATGTTGGTGATTGTCGTGCATCACATTGCCGCCGATGGTGCGTCGATGGCGCCGTTGGCTGCCGATGTGATGGTGGCGTACTCGGCTCGGGTGGCGGGTGTGACACCGGGGTGGGAGCCGTTGGCGGTTCAGTATGCGGATTATGCGGTGTGGCAGGGCGAGTTGTTGGGAGATTCCGATGACGCGGAGTCGTTGGTATCCCGGCAGTTGGCGTTCTGGGGTGAGGTTTTGGCGGATGTGCCGGACGTCTTGCCGTTGCCGATCGATCGTCCGCGACCGAGCCATCAATCCATTCTGGGTGCAACCCGCACGTTCGAGATCCCCGCGGATCTGCGCAGCGAACTGGCTCGTTTCGGTGCGGCGCACGATGCAACACTGTTCATGGTTGTCCATTCGGCGCTGGCGATTCTTCTCGCTCGCCTCAGCGGTACGCAGGACATTGCGATCGGAACGCCGATCGCGGGTCGTGGTGAGGCGGGGCTCGACAATTTGGTCGGCATGTTCGTCGGGACTTTGGTGCTGCGCACCGAGGTGTCGCCGCATGTGAGTTTCACCGAGTTGCTGGCCGCTACGCGCGCCGGTGATCTTGCGGCGTTCGACAACACCGATGTTCCGTTCGAGAAGCTCGTGGATGCGTTGGCGCCGAGTCGATCGACAGATCATTCGCCGTTGTTCCAGGTGCTGCTCGAATTCCAGAACAACGAGGCCGCGCAACTCGAACTCCCCGGACTCCAGGTTGGATTCGAAGAGATCGAAACAGGAACCACCAAATTCGATCTCCAACTGCGGGTGGACGAAAAAGCAACTGAGACAGGCGCACCCAGTGCTGCCTTCACCTACGCTACCGAGCTGTTCGATTCATCGACAATCGACAAATTCGTCGATCGTTTTCTCCGGCTTCTGAGGTCGATCGCCGAATCGCCCGACTCTGCCATTCGCAGCCTCGACATTCTGTCCAGCCTAGAGCGGGACACTGTTCTACGAGAGTGGAACTCGACCGAGCGCGCGCTTCCGGCCGTCGTCGGCGCAGATCCGACACTCAACACACTTTTCGATCTTCAGGTCGTTCGGAGTCCGTATTCCATAGCATTGGTATTCGACGACGAACACGTGACCTACCAGGAGTTCGACGAACGATCGAATCAGCTCGCGCGCCACCTGGTGTCGCTGGGAGTGGGCCCCGAGTCCCACGTCGGCTTGGCGATCAGACGATCCACGGATTTGCTGGTGGGAATGTACGCGATCGTGAAGGCGGGCGGCGCCTACGTTCCGATCGATCCCGATCACCCGGTCGACCGTTCCGCCTACGTTATCGACAGTGCCCAACCGGTATGCATACTCACCACAAGCCGTGACTGGATCAACGTCGCTGTCGCAACGCCTGTACTCGCGGTGGACCTCATCGACGTCTCCGACCGCGACACCTCGCCGCTTCGACCGAAGGACCGGCTCGGCAACCTGTCGGGACGAAATACTGCATACGTCATCTACACCTCGGGCTCCACCGGACGGCCCAAGGGTGTTGCCGTCAGTCACGATGCGATCGTCAACCGGTTGCTCTGGATGCAGAACGAGTACAAGCTGGAGCCGTCGGACAACGTACTGCAGAAGACTCCGGCGACATTCGACGTGTCGGTGTGGGAATTCTTCTGGCCGTTGCAGATCGGTGCCAAACTGGTAATCGCCTCTGCTGACGGACACCGCGATGCACAGTACTTGTCGCGTCTGATTCTGCGTGAACGAATTACAACGATGCACTTCGTGCCGTCCATGCTTGCTGTGTTCGTCGAGGGCGCGCACTCGGATGACTGCGATTCGCTACGGATGGTGTTCTGCAGCGGCGAGGCGCTGCCGCCCGCCACCGTCCAGAACTTCTTCGACTTCTCCAGCGCCGCACTGCACAACCTGTACGGTCCCACCGAGGCTGCCGTCGACGTGACCTACTATTCCTGCACCTCGACGGATCTGACGTCGGTTCCGATCGGTGCCCCAGTGTGGAACACACGTGTATTCGTGCTCGACGCATCACTTCAGCCTGCGCCGATCGGCGCCCCCGGTGAGCTGTATCTTGCGGGCGTCCAGCTGGCCCGCGGATATGTCGGCCGAGGTGACCTGACTGCAGACCGGTTCGTAGCGGATCCGTACGGTGAGCCGGGGGCTCGGCTCTATCGCACCGGTGACCTCGTGCGGTGGCGAGCAGACGGCAACATCGAGTACATCGGGCGTACCGACTTCCAGGTGAAGCTGCGGGGTCTCCGTATCGAGCTCAACGAGGTCGAAGCTGCACTCCTCCGTCATGAGTCGGTGTCGCAAGCGGTCGCACTGGTGCACAGCAACCAGTCGACCGGTGAGATCCTCGTCGCGTACGTCGTCCCTGTTCGTGGTTTCGAGTTCGACGCAACTGCCGTTGTGGACTCGGTCGCTGGCTCGCTGCCCGCGTACATGGTGCCGTCCCTGTTGTTGGAACTAGAAGAGTTCCCTCTCAACGCGAGCGGCAAGCTGGATCGCAAGTTGCTTCCCGAACCGGTTTTCGTGCTGTCCAACGACGACATCGTGGCGCCGAAAAACCCGATCGAAGAGATCATCGCTGCTGAATTCGTCGATCTGCTCCGCCCGGACCATGGCGACGGTGCACACATCGGCGTTACGCAAAACTTTTTCGCGGTCGGGGGAAACTCCTTGGTTGCAATGCGTTTGATTGCACGAATCAACACAGCGCTCGGTTCGAGTTTGACGGTTCGCGACTTGTTCGATTCGCCGACTGTGCGTGCGTTGGCAGCAACGGTGGAGTCTCAGGGATACCGAACCGATCCGAGACCCGCCCTCGTTCCGGTCGATCGGCCGGATTCGATTCCGGTCTCACTTGCGCAACAGCGCATGTGGTTCATGAATCAGTACGACACTTCCTCGGCGGCGTACAACGTCGCGTTTGCGATGCGCATGACCGGCAGGTTGAACCTCGATGCGCTGCGTAGTGCAGTGGGCGACGTCATCGACCGTCATGAATCGTTGCGGACCGTATTTCCGCTCACCGACGACGGGCCCGTGCAATCGATTCTCCGGCCGCACCAGGCGCTCCCGGATCTCACCCCTGTCCACGCCGATACGCAGGCCCGCGTCATCGAACTCGTCACGGAAGTGGCCGCGGCTGGCTTCGACGTGTCGAGCACGGTTCCCGTGCGCGCACGGCTGATAGAAATCGGCGAGAACGAGCACGTTCTTGCTTTCGTCGTCCATCACATTTCTTCGGACGGATTCTCGAGCGCCCCCCTGGCGCGCGATTTGATCGTCGCCTACAGTGCGCGCACCCAGGGCGAGGCGCCCCGGATGGAACCGCTTCCGGTGCAATACGCGGACTACTCGCTGTGGCAGCGAGCTTTTCTCGGATCGGAAGCAGATCCGTCGTCGCTGATGTCGCAACAATTGGCGTTCTGGATCGACTCCCTCTCGGGGGCGCCGGAGGTCCTCGAACTGCCCACGGATCGTCCTCGCCCCGCAGAGGCGTCGTTCAACGGCAAGACCGTCGGCTTCGCCATCGATACGGAGCTTCACTCCAGGATGGCTGTTCTCGCGTCGTCACGCGACTCCAGTGTGTTCATGATCGTTCATGCATCGCTGGCGGTGCTGCTGTCATCGCTGTCGGCGTCCACCGACATATCCGTCGGCACCCCGATTTCAGGTCGAGGCGACGCCGCGTTGGACGAGCTGGTCGGAATGTTCGTCAACACCTTGGTGCTTCGGACCGAGGTCTCGGCGTCTGCAACATTCGACGACCTTCTCGCGGACGTCCGCACCACCGACCTTGCGGCCTTCACTCACGCGGACCTACCGTTCGAACGCGTCGTCGACGCCCTCGACCCGGTTCGGTCGACGTCGTACACACCGTTGTTCCAGGTAATGCTCGAGTTTCAGCACACTGATCGCCCGAGCATTGCTCTGCCGGGTCTGTCTGTGGAGAGCATGGATCTCGCACACGACATTGCCAACTTCGATCTCCAGTTGACCGTATCGGAAGCGTTCGACGAGTTCGGCGCTCAAAAAGGCATCGAGGCCGAATTCCGCTACGCCACCGACTTGTTCGATGAAGCGACGGTTGCCGAGTTTGCTACGCGTTTCCAGCTGATCCTGGACGCAGTGACGCGAGATCCAGGTGCCGCTGTCGGCGACATCGTACTGCTGTCGCCGCAGGAGTACCGAGATCTGGCACCCGTTCGCGGCCCGGCGTCAGTGCCCGAGCGTTCGCTACCCGACATACTTGCCGCCGCCGTGGAGACTGCGGGGCGGGACGCCGACGCAATCATCTTCGACGACACCGTGGTCAGTTACGACGAACTCGATATCCGGTCATCCCAGTTGGCGCGTGTTCTGGCTGATCACGGAGTCGGCCCTGGTGACGTGGTTGCGTTGGCGTTGCCGCGGTCGCCGGAAACAATTGTCGCGATGTGGGCAACGTCGAAGGCTGGAGCGGCATTCCTGCCTGTCGATCCGACGTATCCGGAAGACCGCATCCGGCACATGGTCATCGATTCCGGTGCGACACTCGGCCTGACAACCACAACGAACACTGCTGCCCTTGCTGCACTCTCGGATTCGACCGTATGGATCGTGCTGGATGATCCACGCTTCCAGAGTTCTACGGCGGAGCTCTCGGGACTGCCGATCACCGACGCAGACCGCGTCGAGCCGCTGCGCCTCGGCGACGCTGCGTACCTCATCTACACGTCGGGATCGACCGGTCTTCCCAAGGGTGTGGTCGTGACGCACCGCGGATTGGCCAACCTCGCCGCGGAGGAGCGCATCCGGTTCGCAGTGAGTCCCGATTCCCGGACTCTTGCATTCGCGTCACCGAGCTTCGATGCGTCGATTCTCGAATTCATGCTTGCGTTCGGGTCGGGCGCCACGATGGTGATCGCTCCGCCTGCAATGTACGGCGGACCGGACCTCGCACGACTGATTGCGGACAACGACGTGACACATGCATTCGTCACGCCCGCGGCCTTGGCATCGGTCGATCCGGCCGGGTTGACCGCGCTACGGGTGATCGCTACCGGTGGTGACGCATGCCCGCCGGAACTGGTGGCCAAGTGGGCGCCCGGCCGTCGGATGTTCAATGCGTACGGACCCACCGAGGCGACGATTTTCTCGTCGATCAGCAATCAGTTGCTGGCAGGGGCAGCTGTTGATATCGGTTCTCCGACAATCGGTTTCTCCGAAGTTGTTCTCGATGTCAGGATGAAGCCGGTTGCTGTCGGCGTTCCGGGAGAGTTGTATCTCGCGGGTCCAGGCCTCGCTCGTGGGTACCACGGCCGCACGGCGCTCACATCGGAACGATTCGTCGCCGACCCATTCGGTGAACCAGGCGCACGCATGTATCGCACTGGCGATGTCGTGCGGTGGAACCGCGCGGGTGCGCTGGAATTCGTCGGACGCAGCGATTCACAGGTCAAGGTACGTGGCTTCCGCATCGAGCTGGGCGAGATCGACAGCGTTCTCGCCGCTCATTCCGATGTCGAGTTCGTGACAACCGCAGGTGTCACGGGGCCAGCCGGCAACACGATCCTGGTTGCGTACGTGCTGCCGGTCGACGGTACGAACCTGGATGTATCGGCGCTCCGGGACCATGTAGCGGCATCGCTTCCTGCCCACATGATTCCGACGTCGTTCGTCGAACTGACATCCATCCCGTTGACCCCAGCGGGCAAACTCGACAAACGCGCGCTACCCGAACCGACGTTCGACAACCGTCCGGATTCCACACGCGCGGCCACCAGTCCTGTCGAGAAGGTGCTTGCGGGACTGTTCTCCGAGGTCCTTCGAATCGACCATGTCGGGGTGGACGATTCCTTCTTCGCTTTGGGCGGCGACAGCATCATGTCGATCCAGCTGGTCTCGCGGGCCAAGGCTGCCGGACTTATTCTCTCGCCCCGTGATGTGTTCGAGCGCAAGACGGTCTCCAGCCTCGCCGAGGTCGCGCTTTCCGCGGACAGCGCGTCGATCACGGTCCTCGAAGAATTGCCTGGTGGGGGCATCGGCGACGTTCCGCTGACACCAATCGTGTCGTGGATGATCGACCGTACGACCTCGTTCGATCGGCACACTCAGACAGCACTTCTGACACTGCCGGAGGACATCGAGCAGTCTGTTCTCGAGCGGACAGTACAAGCCGTGCTCGATCATCACGACATGCTGCGAGCACGTCTTCGCCATGACGAAGACTGGTCGATGGATGTACAGCCCGTAAGCTCCATCGCTGCGGCCGCTGTGATCCACCATGTAACGGTCGAATCATGTACCGGCGACAGTTTTTCGTCGTTGGCGGCCGCCGAGCTCGACAGAGCGGCGGGCCGGCTCGATCCATCGGCGGGCGTCATGATTCAGTTCGTCTGGTTCGACCCAGGCCTCGACACGAATCCGGACTCCACACGCGGCTCCGGTCGACTGCTGATAGTGGCCCATCACTTGGTCGTGGATGGCGTGTCTTGGCGCATCCTGGTTCCGGATCTCGCTACCGCGTGGTCGCAGCTCAATGCTGGTCAGGATGCGGCGCTTCTTCCTGTCGGTACATCGATGCGGCGCTGGGCACACGGTCTGACGGAAAAGGCGGCAGGTCGGCGCGCCGAACTGCCGATGTGGGAGTCGACACTCGCCGGCGACGATCCGCTCATCGGATCCAGAGCCCTCGATCGCGACGTCGATGTGTACGCGACAGTGGAACACGTCGATGTCGCAGTTCCGGTAGAGGTCACCGAGGATCTTCTGACGAAGCTTCCAGAGGTATTTCACGGCAGCGTCAACGACGGGCTGATGGCTGGTCTCGCACTCGCGATCTCCGTATGGCGACGTTCCCGCGGCGTCGAGTCCGAGAATGCTCTCATCAGCCTCGAGGCACACGGGCGCGAAGATCACGTCGTCCCCGGCGCGGACCTTGCCAGGACGGTCGGCTGGTTCACCACGATCTACCCGGTTCGCATCGCGCTCGGAGATGTCGATCTCGACGATGCGATGTCCGGTGGCGCGGCCGCCGGCGCGTTGATCAAGTCCGTCAAGGAATCGTTGTTGGCCGTGCCCGACCACGGCATCGGCTACGGAATGCTGCGATACCTCGATTCGAGCTCCAGCGAACTACTCGCTCGATTCGCCTCGCCCCAAATCAGTTTCAACTACCTCGGTCGCTACAACACAGGGGTTCCGGAGAACCTGACGGGCGTCGGTTGGCTGCCGGTCGAGAACGACGCGATCGGCGACGTTCAAAACAAGGACCTGCCAGCGGCCGCGGTACTCGATATCAACGCGGTCACTACGGCCGAGGTCGACGGAGCAGTGCTGAAGGCGACGTTCGCCTTCCCGTCGAACGTGCTGGCGCGCAGCGAAGTCGAGGAGCTCACGCACCTGTGGGTCAAGGCGCTCACTGCACTCGTGGGACACGCACGCACTCCAGGCGCAGGCGGATTCACGCCCTCGGATCTCGACTTGGTCGCGTTGAATCAACGGTCGATCGACGACGTCGAACTCCGCTATCCGGATCTGACCGACATCTGGTCGATGTCACCGTTGCAATCGGGCATGCTGTTCCACGCCGAGCTCTCCGACCAGACTGTCGACGCCTACATTGTCCAACTTGTGATCGAGCTCACCGGCACAGTCGACAAGGCACGCCTACACCGAGCGACCCAGACTCTTCTGGATCGACATCCAAACCTCCGAGCTGCATTCGTGCACAATCTCGAAGGTGATTCGATCCAGGTCGTCGAACGCGCAGTGCGCGTGCCATGGCACGAGATCGATCTGACGCACCTGTCGGAGTCCGACAGGAGCGTCGAGCTCGACGCCGTGATGTCGTCCGATCGCGCAACACGCTTCAACATGGCGGATGCACCACTGCTGCGGTTCACCTTCATCACACTCGGTGACGGGCAGTGGCGACTGGTACTGACAAATCACCATATTCTGATCGACGGATGGTCCACGCCGCTCGTCATCCGCGACCTCCTCACCCTCTACGCAACCGACAGCGACACTTCGGTGATGCCTCGGGTTCCCGCCTATCGCGACTATCTCGGCTGGATGAGTCAGCGGAACGTAACGGAAGCACGAACTGCCTGGATCGCAGCGCTCGACGGGCTGTCGGAGCCGACACTGCTCACGCCGATCGAGAGCCGCCGCCAGGAATCGTCTCGCGCCGGGAATGAATTGACCACGCTGGCAGCGTCGGACACACAACGACTGCGGACGATGGCGCGCGAGCGCGGAGTCACCGTGAACACCCTTGTGCAAGCTGCCTGGGGAACGGTGTTGGCGACCTTGACGGGACATACCGACGTACTGTTCGGCGCGACCGTCTCGGGTAGGCCTCCCGAGATCAACGGCATCGAGGCGATGATCGGTCTCTTCATCAATACGTTGCCCGTCCGAGTCACTCTCGATGCCAACGAGACGCTGGCCGAATTCATCGGTCGACTGCAGTCCGAACAGGCTGGACTTCTCGACTACCACTACCTCGGTCTGACCGAGATTCAGCGAGCAGTCGGACCGGTCGTGGCGTTCGACACCTTGACTGTGTTCGAGTCGTATCCGGTTGACAGAGCAGGATTCTCGGACGAGACCGACATCGCGGGGCTACGGGTGTCGAACATCATCGATGGAAGCGACACAGCGCAGTATCCGTTGACGCTGGTGGCCATGGTCGACGATTGCCTGCATATCGAAGCAAGGTATTTGCCTGAGTTGTTCGCTCCGACCCAGGTGCAAAGCATCCTGGCGCGGATAATGCGTGTGCTCGAAGCATTTGCAACACAACCGAATCTGAAGGTCGGACAACTCGAGTTGTTGTCGGATTCCGAGCGTGAGCTGTTGGTTCCGGTGCGTGGTGGTGTGTCGGTGGGTGGTCGGTTGTTGTCGGAGGTGTTTGCTTCGGCGGTGTCGGTTGCCGGTGTGGATGCGGTTGCCATTGTTTCGCGGGATGTGTCGGTTTCGTATGGGGAGTTGGATGAGCGGTCGTCGCGTTTGGCGTCGCTGTTGGTTTCGCGTGGTGTGGGTGTTGGTTCTTTTGTGGCGTTGGGGTTGCGTCGTTCGGTGGAGTCTGTGGTTGCGGTGTGGGCGGTGGCGAAGGCCGGTGGTGCGTTCTTGCCGGTGGATCCGTCGTATCCGGTGGAGCGTGTGGCTCATATGTTGTCGGATTCGGGTGCTGTGCTGGGTGTGACGGTGTCGGAGTATGTGGGTGTGTTGGGTGAGGCTGGTCCGGGTGTGGGGTGGATTGTTCTCGATGGTGATGACGCCGTGGGCGATGGTGTTGTGGGCGATGGTGTTGTTGGCGATGGTGTTTCGGTTGTGTGGCCGGTTCCGTCTCTTGATGATGCGGCGTATTTGATTTACACCTCGGGTTCGACGGGTGTGCCGAAGGGGGTCGTAGTAGCTCACCGCGGGCTTGCGAACGTAGCTGAAGAAGAACGTCGCACTTTCGGTGTGTCCACACAATCGCGTGTGCTCTCCTTCGCGTCGACCAGTTTCGATGCGTCGGTTCTCGAGTTGTTGTTGGCGTTCTGTGGTGGGGCGACGATGGTGATTGCGCCGACGGATGTGTACGGCGGGGTGGAGTTGGCGGCGGTGTTGGCGGAGCAGTCGGTGACGCATGCGTTCGTGACGCCTGCGGCGTTGGCGTCGGTGGATCCGGTGGGGTTGGATGCATTGCGGGTGGTGGTGACCGGTGGTGATGCGTGTGGTCCGGAGTTGGTGGAACGCTGGGCGCCTGGTCGACAGTTGTTCAACGCATACGGCCCTACCGAAGCCACCGTGTTCGCCTCGGTGAGTGAACCGATGACTCCTGGCGCAGCGATAGCCATCGGTTCACCGCTGCTCGGGTTCTCTGTCGTCGTGTTGGATTCGCGGTTGCGTCCGGTTCCGGTGGGTGTGGTGGGGGAGTTGTATCTGGCGGGCCCTGGTGTGGCTCGTGGGTATCACGATCGGTTGGGGTTGACGGCGGAGCGTTTTGTTGCGGCGCCGTTCGGTTCCGGTGGTGAGCGGATGTACCGCACTGGTGATTTGGTGCGGTGGAGTGGTGTCGGTGGCGGGGAGGTAGCTGGCGGGGAGGGTGGTGTCGGTGCGCTCGAGTATGTGGGGCGTTCGGATTTCCAGGTGAAGGTGCGTGGTTTCCGTATCGAGTTGGGTGAGATCGATGCGGTGATCGCTGCTCTGCCCGAGGTGGATTTCGTGGCCACCCTCGGCGTCGACGGCCCGAACGGTAATACCGCTCTGGTCGCGTATGTACATCCGGTTCGTGAACGTCGGATCGATGCGACTGTTCTTCGCGATGCTGTTGCGAATTCGCTTCCAGCGCATATGGTTCCGTCGGCGTTCGTGGTGTTGGACGAGATTCCGTTGACGCCTGCCGGTAAGTTGGATCGCCGGGCCCTCCCCGCGCCGGATCTAGGCAGCAGGGCTGATCGCCGCGAACCGACGACTGATACCGAGCGGATCATTGCAAGCGTTTTCGCCGAGGTTCTAGCGGTCGACTCCGTCGGACTCGACGATAACTTCTTCGAGCTCGGTGGTGACTCGCTGAGTGCGACCAGGGTGACTTCGCGGGTCAATTCGGCTCTGGGATCCGGCATCACCGTTCGCGCTCTTTTCGAAGCGCCGACCGTTGCTACTCTTGCTCTACGTAGCTCCGATGCTGTAGCAAATGGAACGCGTCCGGCATTGGCACCGGTGGTGCGACCGGAGCGGGTGCCGTTGTCTCAGGCGCAGCAGCGGATGTGGTTCATCAATCAGTTCGATACATCGTCGGCGGCCTACAACATTCCTCTGGCAGTGTCGCTGACCGGGGTCCTCGATATCGAAGCGCTCGGTGCTGCCGTGTCCGATGTTGTTGCGCGGCACGAGAGTCTGCGGACAACCTTCCCAACGGTGGGGGAGTTGCCGTTCCAGTCGATCGGCGAGGCTCCCAGCGGGTTCGTCTTCGATGTGGTCGACGTCGCCGAGGCGGGCGTGTCGGCGCGTATCCTCGCCGATGCGTCACGTGGGTTCGACGTGACGACCGACAGCCCGTTCCGGGCGTCTTTGTACCGCATCTCGGACACACAGGGCTTCCCCGATAGGCAGGCGGTCGACGAGCGCTACGTGCTGGCCATTGTCGTCCACCACATCGCGGCCGATGGCGCATCCATGGCCCCGCTGGCGGGTGACGTCATGGTCGCGTATTCGTCGAGGGCGGCAGGTAATGCCCCGGAGTGGGCGCCGCTCGAGGTGCAGTACGCAGACTTCACACTGTGGCAGCGATCGTTGCTCGGTGACGACGACGACCCGGAGTCGTTGGCGTCGAAGCAGTTGGCTTTCTGGTCGCAGACTCTGGCCGACGTGCCCGATGTTCTGCCGTTGCCGATCGATCAGCCAAGACCGAACCAGCAGTCCATGCGCGGTGCATCGGTTTCGTTCGAGATATCGGCAAACACGCATGCCGCTCTGAACAGTATTGCCCGTCAAGGACAGTCGACGATGTTCATGGCAGTTCATGCCATATGGGCCATGCTGATGGCTCGACTGAGCGGTACGCAGGACATTGCGATCGGAACGCCGATCGCGGGTCGTGGTGAGGCGGGGCTCGACAATCTGGTCGGCATGTTCGTCGGGACTTTGGTGCTGCGCACCGAGGTGTCGCCGCATGTGAGTTTCACCGAGTTGCTGGCCGCTACTCGCGCCGGTGATCTTGCGGCGTTCGACAACACCGATGTTCCGTTCGAGAAGCTCGTGGATGCGTTGGCGCCGAGTCGATCGACAGATCATTCGCCGTTGTTCCAGGTGCTGCTCGAATTCCAGAACAACGAGGTCGCGCAACTCGAACTCCCCGGCCTTCGCGTCGAGGGTCTCCAGTTCGATGCAGGCGTCGCGAAGTTCGATCTGCAGCTGACGGTCTCGGAGAAGTACGACGTCGACGGTGCGCCGGCAGGTATCACCGCAGCCATCACCTATGCCGTCGACCTGTTCGAGCCCTCGACCGTGCGTCGGTTCGCAGACCGGTTCCTTGCGCTGGTAGACGGCGTCACGTCCGCTCCCGATTCTCCTGTCGGAGACATCGAGATCGTCACGCCTCGTGAGCTGAACTCCATGGTTTCGGAGTGGAACCACCCGGGTGCTGGGCCGGCGGCGGATACCCTGATACGCCGATTCGAGTCTGTAGTTGCGCGGTTCCCGGACGCCACCGCTGTGGTCTTCGGAGCCGACAAGCTGACGTACGCGCAGTTGGATGTACGAGCCAATCGGCTAGCGCGTCATCTCGTCTCGGTCGGCGTCGAACCGGAGTCACTTGTTGCGGTAGCGATGCCGCGCAACGCCGATCTCGTGGTCGCGTTGCTCGCGGTCCTCAAGGCCGGCGGCGGATATCTCCCCGTCGACGTGACCTACCCGGCCGATCGTCTTACCTTCATGCTCGACGACGCCAGCCCGGTGTGCGTGCTCTCGACCGTCGCGGACATCGAGTCAGTGCCGACGGGAGGTCTGGCGCAGGTGTTGATCGATGACGCCGAGACTGCAGCATTGGTCGAGACTCTGTCGGGCGAAGCGCTGACCGCCTCCGACCGACATGGTGAACCGACCGCCGATTCGATCGCGTACGTCATCTACACGTCGGGGAGCACTGGACGACCCAAGGGCGTTCAGGTCACTCACTCGACGGTGGGGACTCTGTTCGCGAACACCATCGACAAGTTCGGGTTCGACGAAACCGATGTGTGGACGATGTTCCACTCTTACGCGTTCGATTTCTCGGTGTGGGAATTGTGGGGGCCGCTGCTGTATGGCGGAACGCTCGTCGTGGTCGACTACTACACCGCGCGCTCACCCGAACTGTTCAGGGATCTGCTCGTGGCCGAGCACGTGACCGTGCTCAACCAGACACCGACGGCGTTCTATCAATTCGCCGAAGCCGACCGATCCGCGCCGACAGATTCCGAACGACTTTCCCTGCGCTACGTCATCTTCGGTGGTGAAGCGCTCGACCTCGGCCAGCTGGGACGTTGGTACGCGAGACACTCCGATACCTCGCCGACCTTGGTGAACATGTATGGCATCACCGAGACCACGGTCCACGTCAGCCACCTCGAACTCGACCAGGAGTTCGCCGCCTCGGCGTCGGCCAGCGTCATCGGTCAAGCGATTCCCGGACTGACGGTGTCCGTTCGTGACGGTCGGTTGAGGCTTGTTCCTCCCGGTGTGACCGGGGAAATGTACGTGTCGGGGGCACAGCTCTCACGCGGTTACCTCGGCCGCACCGCATTGACGGCCACACGATTCGTGGCCGACCCTGAGAGTGCTTCCGGTACCAGGATGTACCGGACGGGTGACACCGCTAGGTGGAACCGCGACGGTCAACTCGAATACCTCGGCCGTAGCGATATGCAGATCCAACTGCACGGGTTCCGGATCGAACTCGGGGAGATCGAATCTGCTCTGCTCGCCTGCGAAGGTGTCGCGCAGTCGGTCGTTTCCGTGCGCGACGACGGCGCCGGTGACCGGCTCGTGGGGTATGTGGTGCCCGAAGCCGGTCGTACTCTCGACACCGCAGTGATTCTGGACGAGGTCGGTGCGTCACTGACCTCCTACATGGTGCCGGCAGCTCTTGTCGTGCTTGCCGAGCTTCCGCTGACGGCCAACGGAAAACTGGATCGGAAAGTCCTACCAGCGCCTGACTTCTCGGCGCGCGTCACGCACAGCCGTGCGCCGGCCACTCCTGTGGAGGAAGGACTGGCCGCGCTGTTCGCCGAGGTTCTCGGTTTGGACTCCGTGGGCGTGGACGACTCGTTCTTCGCGCTCGGCGGAGACAGCATCATGTCGATCCAGCTCGTCTCGCGTGCAAAAGCAGCGGGGCTGATCATCGCGCCCCGTGACGTCTTCGAACGCAAGACCGTAGCGGGCCTCGCCGAGGTGGTGGCCCTCGCCGTCGACGCTCCGGTGATCGTGTTGGACGAACTTCCCGGCGGCGGTGTCGGTGAGATGCCTTTGACTCCGATCGTGCAGTGGATGCTGGAACGTAGCCAGGAGTTCGGTCGATACACCCAGACCGCGTTGCTCCAGCTGCCTCCCGCCATCGAACGGGATGTGCTCGAGAAGACCCTTCAGGCAGTTTTGGACACACACGACATGCTCAGGGCACAGCTCTCCGTGGGCGACGACGGAGTGTGGACCGAACGTGTAGCCCCGATCGGAGCGGTGTCCGCCGCGAGCGTTCTGCACCATGTCGAGGTCGACGATGTTGTCGGAGAGGCATTCTCGTTGCAGGCCGCTGACGAACTCGATGCGGCAGCCGATCGGCTCGACCCGTCTTCGGGTCGGATGATTCAGATGGTGTGGTTCCAAGCACCCTCCGGCTCAGGCCGATTGCTCGTTGTCGCGCATCACCTCGTCATCGACGGTGTGTCCTGGCGAATCCTCGTCCCGGATCTCGCTACCGCGTGGTCGCAGGTCATGGCAGGCACAGTGCCCGTGCTGGCCGAGACCGGTACCTCGATGCGACGCTGGTCGACCGCCCTCGTCGAGGTTGCAGCGACGCGCTCGGACGAACTGCCGCTGTGGACCGCCATGCTGTCGGAACCAGATCCTGTGATCGGATCTCGTGCAATCGATCCGACGGTCGACGTCGACTCCACCGTCGAGCGGATCAAAGTATCCTTGCCCGTCTCGGTCACGGAACGGCTCCTCACCAGAGTGCCGGAAGCGTTCCACGGCAGTGTCAACGACGGACTGCTCACCGGCCTTGCGCTCGCGTTGATCGCGTGGCGGCAGGAACGGGGCACGACGGTCGATAACGCCCTCGTCAGCCTCGAAGGCCACGGCCGTGAGGACGCCGTCGTGCCCGGCGCCGATCTGTCACGCACCCTGGGCTGGTTCACCACAATCTTCCCGGTGCGCCTGCGCTTGGACGGCATCGATATCGCCGACGCCATCGCCGGTGGCCGGTCTGCGGGCGAGGCCATCAAGGCAATCAAGGAACAACTGCTGGCCATTCCCGACCACGGAATCGGCTACGGCATGTCTCGTTATCTCACCGATGCAGGCCGAGACGCGCTGGGCGGATTCGCGCGGCCGCAGATCAGCTTCAACTACCTGGGACGGTTCGCGACCGCCTCGTCCGAAGGTATGGAGGATGTCGGGTGGATCCCGGTGTCGGACAGCAATCTTGGCGACGCACAGAACCCGAACATGCCCGTTCCGGCCCTGCTCGACATCAACGCGGTCACGAACACGACGTCCTCGGGTCCTGTCCTGGATGCAACGTTCGCGTTCCCGTCGGGCGTGCTGACCGCTCCCGAGGTCGAGCGGCTCGTCGAACTCTGGACGGCGGCGCTCACCGCGCTGACAACGCACGCCGACGATCCCACCTCTGGCGGCTACACGCCGTCGGATCTGGATCTCGTCGAGATCGATCAACCAACCATTGCAACGCTGGAGGACCGTTTCCCGGGCCTCGACGATGTGTGGTCCATGTCGCCGCTTCAATCGGGCTTGCTGTTCCACGCACGGCTCGCGGGTGAGGTCGACGAGCAGCTCGACCTCGGCGTCGACGCCTACATGGTGCAGCTGGGTCTCGAACTCCGCGGCCTGGTGGACAGCAGGCGAATGAAGGCCGCTGCGCAGACTCTCCTCGATCGTCACGCCAACCTGCGCACTGCATTCGTGCACGGCGCGAACGGCGAGTCGCTGCAGGTCGTGCAGACCGGAATCGACGTGCCGTGGACAGAGGTCGATCTGCGCGGAGCTCCCGACGCGGACGCCGCACTGCACAGCGTCCTCGACGCGGACAGAGCGGTGCGATTTGCATTGGACTCTGCGCCGCTCCTGCGCTTCACACTCATAACCAAGGCCGACGGCGAATGGCGACTCGTACTCACCAATCACCACATCTTGCTCGACGGGTGGTCGACACCTCTGCTCATCAAGGAGCTGCTGACGCTGTATGCAACGGCGGGCGACGACTCCATGTTGCCGCGAGTCCCCGCATACCGGGATTACCTGAGCTGGATGAACAAGCGCGATGCCGAGGTATCGAAGGCCGAGTGGATCAGAGCACTGTCGGGCGTCGAGGAACCTACACTGCTTGCCGGTTCGGACCGGGGTCGTCAGCTATCCACGACTTCCGTCGAAACCACGCAGTCGCTCTCACGTGAGGCCACCGCAGCATTGCGAGACCTGGCCGCTCATCGCGGGTCGACGTTGAACACGATCGTTCAGAGTGCGTGGGGCGTCGTGCTCGCGGCGCTCACCGGCCGCGACGACGTGGTGTTCGGTGCCACCGTGTCCGGCCGCCCGCCTGAGATCCCCGGCATCGAGTCGATGATCGGTTTGTTCATCAACACACTCCCGGTGCGGGTGCGCCTCGATCCCGCCGAGGCGATCGGTGATCTGGTCGATCGGATTCAGGTGGAACAGGCATCTCTGCTGGACCACCATTATCTGGGGCTCACCGACATCCAGCGTGCGGCTGGAAACGGGGTGTCGTTCGATACTCTGACGGTGTTCGAGTCGTATCCGGTCGATCGGGCAGGACTGTCGGAGGACACGGACATTGCGGGCCTTCGCGTCGCCGATGTGCTCGGAACCGATGCTGCGCACTACCCGTTGACACTCGTGGCGTCCATCGACGATCAGCTGCACTTGAAGGCGAAGTATCTTCCAGATCTGTTCTCGCAGAGTGATGTCGAGCGAATCATTGCCCGGGTCGAACGGGTGCTCGACGCCGTCGTCGCCGATGACCGGATGCCGCTGGCGCGGGTCGAACTGCTCAGTGAGTCCGAACACGCCGATCTTGCTCCGGTACATGGGCCGGGCGGTGGATCAACGGTGTTGCTGGGGCACATCTTCGAACGCGCCGCAACGGTCTCTCGCGGCCGTACTGCGTTGCGTTTCGGCGATACGAGCGTCGGCTACGACGAACTGGACCAGCGCTCGAGCCGACTTGCCCGGATGTTGTTGAGTCGAGGGGTGTCGGCGGAGTCGTTCGTCGCTCTCGGGCTGGCACGTTCGATCGAGTCCGTCGTCGCCGTGTGGGCCGTTGCGAAGACAGGGGCCGCGTTCGTACCGGTCGACCCGGGGTATCCTCGTGATCGGATCGAGCACATGGTGACCGATTCGGGGGCTGCCTTCGGCATCACTGCCTCCGAGCATGCCGATGCCCTTCCCACACTCTCGGGCAGCGAAAGCTGGATAGTGCTGGACGACGAGTCCGTCGCGAACGAGCTGATCGAGTTCTCCGCGCTGCCGCTCGAGGCCAGCGAACGCGTCCGCGGAGTCGATATCTCGAGCGCTGCCTACGCGATCTACACCTCGGGATCGACGGGCCTACCGAAGGGTGTCGTCGTGACTCACTCGGGGCTGGAGAACTTCGCCGAGGAGCAGACCGCGCGATATGACATCACGCCCGAGTCGAAAACCCTTCACGTGTCCTCGCCGAGCTTCGACGCATCCGTTCTCGAATACCTGTTGGCGTTCGGGGCAGGCGCAACGATGGTCATCGTGCCGCCGACCGTCTACGGCGGAACCGAACTGCACGACATTCTTTCGAGCGAAGAAGTGACACACGCCTTCATCACACCGTCGGCGCTCGCCTCGGTCGATCCGACCGGACTCGACGCGTTCCAGCACGTCGTCGTCGGCGGCGAGGCAGTTCCCGCCGAACTGGTTTCGAAGTGGGCACCGGGGCGACGTCTTTACAACGGCTACGGCCCCACCGAGACAACGATCATGTCGAACATCAGCGATCCGCTGGAGGCGGGTTCCTCGTTGACCATCGGTGGACCGATCAGAGCAGTCCGCGAGGTAGTGCTCGACGGGCGCATGCGTCCGGTTCCGGTCGGAGTTCGAGGCGAGCTGTACCTGGCGGGCGCAGGCCTGGCCCGTGGTTATCACGATCGGCCGGCGCTGACGGCTGAGCGATTTGTCGCCGACCCGTTCGGCGAACCGGGATCGAGGATGTACCGGACTGGTGACCTCGTTCGATGGACTCCTGACTACACCGTCGAATACGTCGGACGTAGCGACTTCCAGGTGAAGGTTCGTGGTTTCCGAATCGAACTCGGTGAGATCGACGCTGTACTCGCGTCGCATCCCGCGGTGGATTTCGTTGCGACGGTCGGTGCCGAGTCACCGTCGGGTGCCACCGTTCTGGTGGCCTACGTACGGGCCTCCGAAATGGACGCGGCACTGGACCACTCCGCACTGACTGCGCATGCAGCGGCCAGCCTCCCCGGACACATGGTGCCGTCCATCATCGTCCAGCTCACCTCGATCCCGCTGACTCCCGTCGGCAAACTCGATCGTCGTGCTCTGCCCGCGCCGGAGTTCACCTCCGCTGCAAGCGAGTACGTGGCACCGCGTACCCCTGCCGAAATCGCGGTGGCAGAGGTCTTCGCCGACACACTCGGCAGCGATCGTGTCGGCGCGCTCGACAATTTCTTCGATCGTGGCGGCGATTCGCTGTCGGCGACGCGTGTCATCGCACGAATCAACTCGGCCCTGGGAACTTCCCTCGGAGTACGGGCGATCTTCGAATCTCCCACCGTGGCAGCGTTGGCCGCACTTGCTTCCGACAGTGGGACGGGCTCTGGTCGTCCGGTACTGCGGGCGGGCGAGCGACCCTCGAACGTGCCACTGTCTCTCGCTCAGCAGCGGATGTGGTTCATCAACCGGTTCGACCCTTCTTCGCCTGCATACAACGTCCCGCTCGTGGTCAAGTTGACCGGAACCCTCGACATCGAAGCCCTCGGGTCGGCAGTAGCGGACCTCCTCGAACGCCACGAGTCTCTTCGTACGACGTTCCCCTCGGTGGGTGAGGGGCCCGTGCAGCTGATTCATGCGGCGTCGGATGTTCTACCCGAGCTCGATGTCTCGACCGTCGAGGAAGGTGCCCTCGCAGAGTCGATCGGCGCGTTCGCCGGTCGAGGTTTCGACGTAACCTCCGAGATCCCGATCCGTCTGGCTGTGTATCGGGTCGCTTCGCCGCAGGAGGAGACAACTCACGTTCTCGCAGTGGTCGTTCATCACATCGCGGCAGACGGCGCCTCGATGGCTCCGCTCGCGCGCGACGTGATGGTCGCCTACTCGGCGCGGACGGGCAACGCGGCTCCGGCATGGGAACCACTCCCAGTCCAGTACGCCGACTACACGCTGTGGCAGCGAGAGCTGTTGGGCGATGAGAGTGATCCCGCCAGCGTCGCCAGCAGTCAACTCGCGTATTGGCGAACTGCACTACAAGGTGTTCCGGATCTGCTTCCGCTTCCCACGGACCGGCAGCGCCCGACCACTCAGAATTTCCATGGCGGTCGCGTCAAGTTCGATATCGACGCCGCTCTGCACGGTCGTATTGCCGCCTACGCGCAGACCCGTCGGGCCACGATGTTCATGGTGGTGCACGGAGCCTTCGCCGCAACTCTGGCGCGGCTCAGTGGCACCGACGACATCGCGATCACCACGCCGGTCGCCGGCCGCGGTGACGCTGCATTGGACGACCTGATCGGCATGTTCGTCAACACGTTGGTCCTGCGAACCGTTGTCGACGGTGCGGAGTCGTTCGAGTCCTTGCTCGACCGTGTCGTGGACGAGGATCTGAAGGCGTTCGAGCACAACGAGATCCCGTTCGAGCGGGTGGTGGAGGTACTGAACCCGGTCCGGTCCACCTCGTACTCACCGCTGTCGCAGGTGGCGCTGTCGTTCCAGAACAACACCGAAGCACGGCTCGAGCTACCGGGTCTCACGGTCGAAGGTTTCGACTTCGATGTCCCGGTCGCCAAACAGGATCTGCAACTGTTGTTGTCGGAGAATTTCGGTGAGATGGGTGAACCGTCGGGAATCTCCGGTGCGTTCGATTACGCAACGTCGTTGTTCGACTCGTCGACCGTGCAGTCCTTCGCGGATCGCTTCGTACGGATTCTCGATGCCGTGGTGTCCGACGCTGCAGCGCCTGTGGGCGACATCGACATCCTCGGCGACACAGAGCGGCCGCTGCTTGCGCCTGCTCGAGGCGTAGACGGACGCCAGCCCCGTACCTGGCCGGAGATTCTCTATGCCGCAGCGGCCGCTAACCCCGACGGGACGGCAGTCGAGTTCGGCGACATTGCGCTTTCCTACCGCGATCTCGACCAATGGTCGACCCGTATCGCGCGCCTGTTGATCGACTTCGGCGTCGGCCCGGAAACGTATGTCGCGCTCGCACTTCCGCGGTCCGTCGAGTCCATTCTGTCGATCTGGGCCGTTGCCAAGACCGGTGCCGCCTTCCTACCCGTCGATCCGAACTACCCGTCGGATCGCATCGCCCATATGCTCGACGATTCTCGTGCTCCGATCGGTCTGACGGTGCACGCTCATCGAGAGGCACTGCCGGACACCGTGACATGGCTCGTCGTCGACGATCCGGATTTCGCAGCGGACATCAAGCGTTACCCGACCGACCCCGTCAGGGATACCGATCGCACGGCCGATCTGCACCTGGACAACCCTGCGTACCTGATCTACACCTCGGGCTCGACCGGTCGTCCGAAGGGCGTCGCGGTCCGCCATCGCGGTCTGTCGAACCTGGAGGACGAGGTCACCCTCAGGTTCCATCCGAGGATCGATTCCAGGGTCTCGCACATCGCGTCCCCGAGCTTCGACGCCTCGGTCTACGAGCTGACCATGGCGTTCGGTGTCGGCGCCACGCTCGTCATCGTGCCACCGGGAATCTTCGGTGGTGACGAGCTTGCCGATCTGCTCGAGGACAAGCACGTCACGCATGCGTTCCTGACACCGGCGGCGCTGTCTTCGATCGAGGGTGATCGTTTGCCGGAGGTCGAGGTCCTGGCGTTGGGCGGAGAAGCGTGCACGCCCGAACTCGTCGCGCGCTGGGCCAAGGGCCGCATGATGTTCAACGGATACGGGCCTACGGAAACGACGATTCAAGCCAGTGTCGGTGGCCCCTTGGTGCCGGGGAAGATCGTCGATGCCGGAAGTCCCGCAATCGGATTCCGGTTCCTCGTCCTCGACTCCAGGCTTCGCCCGGTGCCGGGCGGCGTGCCGGGTGAGCTGTACATTGCAGGCCCGGGCACCGCGCGGGGCTACCTCCACCGGCTCGGTCTCACGGCGGAGCGCTTCGTGGCAGATCCCTTGGGCGAACCAGGCGAGCGCATGTATCGCACCGGAGATGTGGTGCGGTGGACGCCCGACCGAAAGATCGAGTTCGTCGGACGAAGCGACTTCCAGGTGAAGGTGCGAGGCTTCCGAATCGAACTCGGCGAGATCGATACCGTGCTCACCGAACACCCCGCTCTGAACTTTGCAGCGACGATCGGTCACCTCGCGCCTTCGGGAGATACCGTCCTGGTGTCGTACGTCCGCGTGATTCAGGGTGCATCGGTCGAGATCACGGAATTGGTCGACCATGTCGCTGCGCTACTTCCGCGGCACATGGTGCCTACCGCCATCCTGGTGCTCGACGAGATCCCGTTGACACCCGTCGGCAAGCTCGATCGACGAGCACTGCCGGTTCCGGAGCTCACAGTCAGCACAGTTCCGTACCGCGCGCCGTCGACGGCAACCGAGCAGGCGGTCGTCGACGTCTTCGCCGAGATACTGGGTGTCGACAGAATTGGTCTGGACGACAACTTCTTCGACCTCGGCGGAACTTCCTTGGTGGCTACCAGGGTCGTTCCTGCACTCGAGACTGCTACCGGTGTCCGGGTACCACTGCAATCGCTGTTCCTGGATCCGACCGCCGGGGGATTGGCTGCTCGTATCGACGGTGACTCGAAAACGGGATCCTCCGGTCTCGACAGCGCGTTCGGAGTGGTCATACCCCTTCGACCTCAGGGAACCGGAATCCCACTGTTCTGCATCCATCCCGGAATCGGATTGTCCTGGGGGTACGCGGGAATCGTTCGCCACCTGGCAGATGACCGTCCTGTGTACGGACTTCAGCTGCCGACCATCTCCGAAGGTGGCACGTTCGATTCGATTCAGTCGCTGGCGCATCGATATGCGTCGGAGATCCGGCGGGTCCAACCCGAGGGGCCGTACAACCTGCTCGGCTGGTCTCTCGGCGGCGCGATTGCACATGCGGTCGCGGTGGATCTGCGTGAGTCCGGCTCAGGCGTCGACTCCGTTACGATCATGGACAGTTACGTCGAAGGCGATGGTGACGCCCCTGCGGGCAGACTCACTGTTGAAGAACTGTTGGCAGGTCTCGGCGTAGATGTTGCACCCGAAGCGGCGGATTCACCGCTGACCTACGAGGGTGCAGTGGAACTGTTGAACCAGTCGTTTGGACAGGAAACCGGCCTGACACCGGCACATCTGGAACGGATCAACGATGGTTTTGCGAACTCGACCGAGATCATGGGCAATTTCGAACCGGGCGTCTACGACGGTGATGTGCTGTTCTTCGCAGCCGCGCAAGGGTCCGGTGACGGGATCGATCGCGATCCGCTGCAATGGAACCAATTCGTGACAGGAAAAATAGATGTCCGGACTATCGACTGCGCCCATAATCAGATGATCGAACCCGAGGTACTCACAGAAATCGGTGCTGCTCTCGAAAAGTATCTCAGCAACTGATTGTGTCTTTGTGTACTGAAATCGGCGCGCGAGTAATACGATTGCCCGCATCATTCGAATAATTTGTCCGACAACGGTCTGGGGATGCCTGTGAAGAAAATGAAGTCAGTGACGACGATGGCGGTCGCGGTTTTGGCTGCCACTTCGGTGACGATCGCGGTCGGAGCCGGCACAGCCAATGCGGACCCGACAGAATCTGTCGGCTACCAAACCTCGGTCACCACCGAAGGCGCGGTCAGTACTGTCCTCGATGCGGGTGCTTTTCGCATCGAGCAGTCCAGTAACACCGTCGATGTCGTGGGCAGTTCAGGAATGGTACTGGCGAGTCTGCCCCTGACATATTTCCTCAACGGCGCAACGTATTCGATTGCTCCGGTGCTCCAGGGGGATCGTCAACTGCTCCTGACGCCTCAGCCTGCGTCACTGGTCAACGAGGTGGCCGGGCCGGTGAGCAAGCAGGCCGCACTCGACAACATGATCAATCAGATCGTTATCGGCTACACCAACGGCGGCGCGATGGGCACCGCGGTCGGGGCTGGACTCGGATTTGCGATCGGGTGCGTGTCGATCTTCCCTAACTTCATCGCAGGGTGCATCATCGGAACCGCTATCGGTGTCGTGGCGGGGACGATCATCGGCACACTGAATGCCAATCCAAATGTTCAGCCAGCGGTGTTCGAGTACTTCACCGCTCCCTGACTCGCAGATCGACCCGAAAAGGGGCGGTAAGACGCAGTGCGTCCTACCGCCCCTTTCGTATCGGAATTCCTGCGTCGTCAGCTAGTGTGTCTCGCCAACGCGCGGCGCATGGACACCGCTTTGACCATGGTTTCTTCGAATTCTTCTTCAGGATCCGACAGAGCAACGATGGCACCCCCGACTCCGAAGGTGACGTCGTGTTCGGTCGACACGATCGTCCTGATGACGATCGAGAAGTCGGCCGTGCCGGTGAGCGAGAAGTATCCGATCGCGCCCGAGTACACACCGCGAGGGCCGTCCTCCAGCTTGTCGATGATGGCCATCGTTCGGATTTTCGGCGCACCGGTCATCGACCCCCCGGGAAACGCAGCACTGACGCAATCGACAGCCGATGTGTCATCGCGAAGCCTGCCCCTGACGGTGGAGACCAGTTGATGAACGGGCGCATATGTCTCGACGTCGAACAATTTGGGCACATGGACCGAACCAGGCACGCACACCCGGGCCAGATCGTTTCGGACCAGATCGACAATCATCAAATTCTCGGCTTTGTCCTTCTCGTTCGCGAGCAGATCGCTTCGCAGCAACGAGTCCTCTTCCGGAGTCCGGCCGCGAGGACGTGTGCCCTTGATTGGCTTCGACTCCACGATTCGGTCGGCGTCGATTCGAAGAAATCTTTCGGGTGATGCACTCGAGACGGAGAGATCGTCGAAACCGAGAAACGCGCTGTAGGGCGTCGGATTGATTTCTCGAAGGTAAGAATACGTGCCGAATGCATCGATGGGCCCGGGAAAGGTGGCGCTGTTGGTCAGGCAGACCTCATATGTCTCGCCCGATCGAATTTCGGCCAGGCACTGCTCGATCAGAGCAAGGTAGTGCTCACGGTCGTGGCGCAGCGGAAGTTCGGTGTCGAACTGCGGTGCGATGAGAGGTGATTGGTATGACGGCAGGGCTTTGCCACCATCGCGAAGACTGGCGAGCGACGCGGTGATCGAATCAAACCAGTTCGCAGCCTCAGGGTCCGTGTGGTCGACCACAAGTGCCATCGCATAACAGGTTCCGGTGTTGTGGTCGAAAACTAGCGCGCGGTCCGCGAACACCAGGGATGCGTCGGGTGTCGGCGCGGTGTGGACCAACTGACCGCCGACGTCTGCTTTCAGTTCGTACCCGAGGTATCCCACGTACCCGAGCGCGAAGGAGAAGGGAAGATCGTGAAGTGGGGGAGTGGCTCTGTTCTCGAGTTGCTGATTCAGATAATCGAAGACCGTCGAATCGACCGAGTGGACGGTTCCGTCCGGTCGATGGACATCGACCCGTCGTTCGCCGACCCGATACGTGATGTACTCCGCGAGCGGACCGGAAGAATCTCCCATGATCGTGAACCGGGAATCCGGCTCGACGGCCGCGCTTCCATCTAGCCAAAAACTGTTCGGTCCCGACGCGAACAGAGCTCCGAAAACCTGTTCAGTATCGAAATCGCCTTCGATGCAGCGAGTTTCGATGACATACGGCGACTGTTCCGCTACCGGTGCCGCAGCACCGAACGAGCGCGTCAAATCACGGAAGTTGGAGAGCAATTTGCGGCCGTACTCAGTGCTGATCGACTCTGGATGAAATTGAACTCCCCACATCGGCCGGCTCCGGTGCCTGACGGCCATGATGATTCCGTCGGCCGTCCATGCACACGGCTCCAGCTCGTCGGGAAGTTCCAGCGCAGTCAGCGAATGGTATCGGACCACGGAGTAGGGAGACGGGATGTCCTCGAAGAGATCCGTCCCGGTGTGGGTGATCTCCGAGACTCGGCCGTGCATCGGAACCGGCGCCAGATCGACCCGTCCGCCCAGCAACTGGCACAGGGCTTGGTGTCCCAGGCACACGCCGAGCAAGGGAAGCTGACTGTCGAGAACTGCACGCGCACTGATCCCCAGGTCATGTGGAGTCGATGGCCGTCCGGGCCCGGGCGAGACGACGATGTTGTCGAAGCTGTCCAGTTCGAGCGAATCCCAGTCCACATCGTTGCGGACGACCACTGGAGGGGTTCCGTTGACTTCACACAGCAAGCTATAGAGGTTGTATGTGAACGAGTCGTAATTGTCGATCAACAGAGTGCGCACTGCCATCGTCGTCACCTATCCACGATCGCCCGCGGTGGAATCCGCCTCGATGATGAGGTCTTCCACTCGGCAAGCCTCGGCTATGAGTAGTTCGTACACCGAGGCCAGAAAATCCTCGGACATGCCATGTTCCCGCGCGAAGTCACGAGCGCGTTCTTGTACGACGCCTACGCGACCCGGTTGCATCATCGGAATCTCGAACTCGCTCTTCACGAGTGCAACACGCGAGCAAATCTCGATGCGTTCTCTGATGCACTCACGTAGTCGCTCGTCCACGGCATCGAGGTCTCGGCGTAGCGACGTCAAGTGAATGCCATGCTCGTCGATCACGTGTCGTCGCCCCCTTGGTCCACTGTCGATTTCCTGCCTCGCTCTACTACGGCAGTTGACAAATTGATCGTCCTCTCGGCGTCGATCGTTACCTTCGATCGAATAGCAGGATCACCATAATTGCATTTACTTGTGGCAGTGGCATCCCGACTACCCGGGAGTCGGACAATTGTTTTCGTATCGACGCCGAACTGGCTCTCGAAACAAACCGCATGATCTGAAACCAACAAAAAACTGCGCCGTACGAATGTTTTCAATTCGTGCGGCGCAGCTATTCGGATTGCGGAGTCAGGCTCCGCGGCGCTTTACCTTCAAAAGGTCCATTCTTTCCTTCAGCAACTCCTCGAGCTCCTCGACGGACCGCCGCTCGAGCAACATGTCCCAGTGAGTGCGGGGAGGCTTGACCTTCTTCGCCTCGGGCGCGGTGCCCTCGAGCAAGGAACCTTCCAAGCCGTTGCGGCAGGCCCACGTGCCGGGAATCTCTGCATCGTCGGCGAATGGGATATCGAACTCTTCGCCATTGTCGCAGCGGTAGCGAGCAACCCGACGAGGCGCGAGATCGTGGTCACGATCGGTCTCGTAGCTCACGGCTCCGAGTCGACTGCCCCTTAGTACGCGATCTGCCATTATGAAGTCCTCTCCCTCGATAGTGCGTGTTCGTCCACGGCCCGAAGGTCACCCTTCCGGTCCGGTGCTGTGCGGCGCGCAGACTTCACGCGAGCTGCACTCGACTCACAGATTGTTCAACGCGCGTTCGGTTCGAATCGTTCCCGGTTCGGCCGACGACACGGATGGCTCCGCGCACACGTCCGCGTTATTCTACCGCGTCGCCGACGTAGGCTCGGGACCATGTCTGTGAAGTCGCGCCGGGTCCACGCGTGTGCATGGTGCGGCCGTGAGGTCGCCGACTCGGAAATGGGTCGTCGCCGACGGTATTGCCGACAATCCTGCAGGCAGCGGGCCTACGAGCATCGAAGCGCAGTGAAGGGGACGTCGATTCCCGAGGATGCAGTCGTGTTGTCCGCGGACGAGGCGTCTGCACTCGTCGACCGAATGTTCGAGGTGCGATGTGCTGCCGAAGACGTGGCAACGGCCGTGAACGAGGGTGCTGAGTCGAACGAACTCGCGCTGATGTGCGCCGATTTGGTGACCCGAGCCAAGGACGCCGAGCGGCTCCGCTGAAAACTCGCGGGACGGGCAGCAACGTGGTCGGGAACCGGACACTCCGCGCTTACGGCGAATGGCCGGTGCACGTATATGACGGCCCACTGCAGCCCTAGCAGCAGATTCGGGCATATCGGTCGTCTGAAGGGCACAATGGTGGCGATCGCACGGCAGTGCGGCGCGAAAATGCGAGAGTGAAGGATTTTCATGGCTTTCTGGGACCAATTGAAGGCGAAAGCCACCGAACTCAACGGGCAACTTCAGACCAAGACCGTCCAGTTCAAGAACAAGGAATTTGCCAACGGCAGCATGGCGATGTGCGCACTGATCGCCGCCGCGGACGGAAAAATCGACCCTGCCGAACGTCAGAAGACAGCCGCGTTGATCGCAAGCAACGAAGCACTCAAGGTGTTCCCACCGGACGAGTTGCGTCAGAAGTTCGATTGGTACTGCGACAAACTCGACGGAGATTTCGACTTCGGCAAGGTCGAAGCTACAGCAACGATCGGAAAGTTGAAGAGCAAACCGGATCAGGCTCGCGCGGTGATCCAGATCGGCATCATCATCGGCGGCGCCGATGGGCTGTTCGATGACCACGAGAAGACTGCGGTTCGCAATGCCTGCTTCGCTGTGGGCATCGACCCGGTCGAATTCGAACTGTGACGCTCGGACCCGTCTAGTCTGAGCCGATGGCAGCACACGAGGACGACGATCAGACTGCATGGAACAGCAAGGTACGCAACGAAACTCCGACACAGCAGTTGGACAGGAATTGGTTGGAGCTTCTGCAAGAGCTGAGGGTTGTACAAACCGGTGTTCAGCTTCTGACTGGCTTCCTGCTCACTGTGCCGTTTCAGAGTCGCTTCGACGATCTGTCGACAACCGGGCACGTGGTGTACTTGTTTACAGTGTCCGCATCGATCATGGCGACGATATTGCTCGTCGCCCCGGTCGGTATGCACCGCTTGCTGTTTCGTCGACGAGCGCTCGGCGTGCTGGTACGAGTCGGCAATCGCCTCGCGATCAGCGGACTGATCATGTTGGGGGTTACCCTTGTCGGGGCCGTGGCGTTGACGTTCGAGATCGTTCTCGGTCTCAGCGCCGCCGCCCCGGCCGCGGCTGTCGTGGGGCTGATCCTTGTGGGGCTGTGGTTCGTTCTTCCACGCGCCTACCGTTGAGTCGCTGACGGGGCAACCCGGTCAGCGATCGCGTGGGACGGGCGGAAACCGATGGATCCAGGGCTGGGCTTCTTCGAGTTGTGCGGCCAGACGCAACAGGACGTTTTCGGAACCCAATGCGCCGACGAACTGCACACCCAGCGGGAGCCCGTCGTCGGTCCAGTGGAGTGGGATGCTGATTGCGGGGCGACCTGTCACGTTCGCGAGTTGAGTGTAAGGAACCCACCCCAGGCCGTCCTCGACCGTTTGATCCAACACTCCGCTGATCGACATGAACCGACCTCCATGAAGGGCGTGTACGACGCGCGCGGCCGCGTGGACCAGGGGAGAGGTGGCCGTGAAGCCGATCAGCGGCGGGGGAGTCGCAAGAGTGGGCGTCAGCAGAAAGTCGAAACCCTCGTGAAATGCTGCGAGGGATCGAACGTAGGTCTTGGTGTTCTCCAGCGCGGCAACAGGAGTCGTCATCCCGCTATATCGACCGAACTCGGCAATTCCGAGAGTATCGGCTTCGAAATCCGAATTCTTTGCGCCGGTGCGTTGTTTGATGTCGGAGACCTGCGCTGTGACCTGAGCGAACCAAATCGACAGGAAGTCACGTGAGAGTGCCCAGTCGTCGTACGGCGGGGCGACCTGTTCCGTTCTGTGGCCCAGGTCGTCGAGCAGTTTCACTGTCCTCTCGACCGCAGCTACCGCTTCTCGGTCTGGGTGAGGATTGACCGCAGACTTCGTCGTCCATCCGATTCGGAGCCCGGCAGGCCTCTGGTTCAGGCCTTTCGCGTAGGGCTCTGTCGGGAAGCCGGCGAGATAGTCGGCATTGGGGTCGGGTGCCACGATCGCGTCGTACAGTGCGGCGCTGTCCCTGACCGTCCGACTGACGACTCCTTGACTGACCATGCCGAACATCACTTCGCCGCTCTGCGGTCCGTACGGTGACAAACCGCGACCGAGCTTCAGACCTACCAGGCCGGTACACGCAGCAGGGATTCGTATCGATCCACCTCCGTCGTTCGCACCCGCAGCAGGCACTATCCCGGCTGCCACCGCTGCAGCCGATCCGCCCGAGGAACCGCCTGGAGTTCGGCTGTGATTCCACGGGTTTCGGGATGGTCCCCAGAAGTCCGGCTCGGTCACCCCTTTGGCACCCAATTCAGGAGTGTTGGTCTTGCCGAAAATGACGAGTCCTGCGTCGAGAAAACGCTGCGTGATCAGTGCGTGTTCGCTGGCGATGTCGCGCGAGAGCGAGCGCGAACCGTAGGACGTCGGATATCCCCGGTATTCTTGAGCAAGGTCCTTGATCAAGAATGGCACACCGGCTAACGGGCCGGACAAATATGCACTCGAGGCTTGGGCGTCGGCCTCCGGACCGATCGCCACCACGATGGAGTTGAGATCACCGTCCACTAGATCGGCTCGGCTCCGCGCGAGTTGTAGCAATTGCGCTGCGGTCACTGCGCCGGCACGAACCTGTTCCGCCAGAGCGACGGCGTCGAACGAGGCATACTCGCGAAAGTCCACTGGAAAACCCTAACCTGTTTTCAGGTGCCTGCCGCGCGAATTTCGGGACGGCGGTCACCGACAACTCAGCCACGCTGAAAAGGTCAGTGAATCGGTACGAATCCTTTGAGCGCAGCGATCAGCGCACCTGGTTGATCTTCAGGGATGAGGGTCCAGGAGTCGTCGATCATGATCAGCTCTGCGTTGGGTAACAATTCTACGAGTCGGTGCGCGTGCTGCAACGGCATCATCCGATCCTCCGTGGCCCACACCACCAATGCCGGGCGATCGAAGGTAGCCAAGCGAGAGCTCCACTTCAGCAAACTTTTCCGACTCGGCGTACCGGTCGCAAACTTGCTCAGATCGCGCCGAATCTTGCGATCGTCAGAAGCCGGCGAAAACCAATCGTCCATGATGTCGTCCGGAACGCCGCGCTTGCTCAGCCCTCCATAAGTCTTCGGGTCGTGCCGAAAGAATCTGGTACGAAACAACTGCATCAGTAACCTTGTGCCACCGGGGATCCGGCACAAGGCCGCCAATGGACGCGCAGGCTTGGGCGGGAAGTTGTCGAAGGCTTCACACGAGATCAGTACCAATCGACCGAGACGATCCGCGCGGTTGTCGGAGACGATGAATTGGCCACCGCCCCAATCGTTGAGTACCAATGTCACGTCGGAGAGCTCCAGCGCGTCCAGAAAGTCGGCGAGAATCCGAGCAACACCGAGTTGGCTGAGATCGGCGTCTCGGTTCATCGGCCGACGGTGGGCACCAAGGGGCAGAGTCGGCGCGATACATCGGTAGGCGTCGAGCTGCGGAATGACCTTGCGCCACTGCGACTCGTTCATCAGCAGGCCATGTCCGAACACCAGTACGGGTCCGCGCCCACCGGTGTCGGTGTAGTCGAGAGGACCTGCTGGTAAAACCACAGTGGGCATAATCCCTCCGATTGGATAGATCGTTCTATTATGTCCGGTTGGTAGATTACGCGGAGAAGACCGTCAGGGGTACACGCGAGCCGGTCTGCAGGCCGAGGGGCCAAAGGCACTCGCGTTCGTATTTCACCAGCGTGGAGTACATCAACCGCGTGCGGTACTCGCGGGTGGGTGGTTGGGGGAGGGGGTAGGCCGCATCAGCTTCCTATGCGGTAGACCCGCCAATTCGGCTGATCGGCACCGGTGTTGGGAACCTCATAGTCGAGTGTTGCGATCATGCCGCCGTTGTCGTAGATGCTCGGATACCGGCGGTTGAGAGCGTCGGACTGCCCGCGGCCCGTGTTGGGCACTGTCAACATGAAGCGGACTCCAGCTGCTGCGGGATCGTTGAGGATTGTGGTGAAGTCTTGGTCGGACGGTACGACGAACCGCGTCGGATGAGCAGAGGCTGCGAGCACCGCGAAACCGTAGACGGTGTCGACGATGATCGACCCGTCGGGCAGATCTTGCCGATCGAGGTACGCGGCGAGCTTACGCTCGGTGGAGAACGACGCCAGGATGCGCTGCGCTGCCACCGCTTCGGCGTCGGCAGCTTGTGGGCGGTCGTCCAGAAGGTGACCCAACGCGTATTGCTGGCTCGACAATGACTGCCGCAACATGGCCCACCCCGTCACGGGAATGGCCAGTACGGACAGGACCACTGTGGCCGCGATCAACGCCGGAGCGACCCGAACCTCAGCAAATCGTTCGCGGCGGAACGCGCCTGGTCTGCGGGTGCGTACAGCAGCTCGACCAGGCACTATCTGGATCAACGCGACGACGGCGAGCGGGATCGCGCAGATGTAGAAACGCAGGAATCCGAAGGTCGAGCCGCTGATGTAGCTGGCGGCTTGAAACGCCAGAATCGCACCGAACACGACGGGAGCCACCAGAGCCCCCAAGTCCCGCCGCGCCCGTGCAAGGACTCCAGTTGCGGGCAGAACCAGCGGCAGGATCGGACCCAGCACAATGATCGCTGCGACCGCATAGACAGCATTGCTCAACGGCGCTCCGGTAGATCCCCCGGATTGCTCGAGGATGGCTGCGTTGCCGTAACTCGATGACAACTGAGCCAGCGCCTCCCCGGTGATCAGCCAACTCGTCACACTCCACACCACGAAAGCGACGAAACCGGGTCCGGCGACGAGCACCGCGTCGAGAAGTGCCTGACGGCGCATGGTCCGCCACGAGCCTCGCCCGCAACGCAGCAACGTCACACCAGCCACCAGAAATGCCGCCCCGGCGATGGCCACGACACCGTCGTACCGGGTGAGATAGGCGAGCGCCAAAGCGATCCCGGCGACAATGAGATCGTGCACATCGTCGGTATCCACCCACCGAATCAGCCGCCGCACAGCCCAACAGGTGAAGAACAGGAACACCGCTTCGCTCATACCGTTGGCGCCGTAGAACAAGATCATCGGGTTGATCGCGAACAGAACAGCGATCAATGAGCTGTGGCGCCCGGTGAGTCCTCGGTCGCGACAGATTCCGAGAATTATCATCACCGTCCCGGCCATGAACAATGCGGAGACCGCGATGCCCGAGATGTTCCACCGCGTGATGCCCGTCCACCACGCAGACAGCGCCACGAGCGGTAACTGCAGCAGCGCGGTGAGCGGCGTGAAGATGAAACCGATGGCCGAGACGTGAGGGTCTCGGCTCAACAGCACCGACTGTGCGGCCGAGGTCCGAGCGAGCGCGTCACCGAGCATGTAGCCGAATCGGAGGCTGAGGGTCAGGCCGATCGCCAAGTACCCCGCGAAGGCCGCGAAGAACAGGCCTGGACGCGCGCTCACTCCACCGGCTCCTCGGCGGGGTCGCGTGCTGGTGCGGACAATCCGTGAAAAGTCTTCTCCCAGTACGACGGGTTGCGAACCAGTTGCCAGCATCCCTTGATCGCGGCGACGCTCATCATCATCCAGTACAGCGGCATCGTGAGGCTCGGGACGAGCAAGTACGCGTTGCCGCTTTCCCGGCTTGCGATCAGGTACATATACACGGTGGCGACGTTGCCGACGATCAACGACACCAAGGAGAAATAGTAGATGTACGGAGGGAACAACGCCGCGATCAGCGTCGGTTGCCCGAGGATCCAGGCCGCGGTCGTGAACCAGAAGATCATGTTGATGCACGCGGTGATCGGCGTTCCGGCAAGCAGGAGCGTGAATCGGTACGTTCCGACCGGTCCGAGCGCACGCCACGTGTCCCGCGGGCGACGCATATGCACCAACCAGGTCTGGAGATAGCCCTTGTACCAGCGGGACCGTTGCCTGATCCAGTTGATCGGGTCACTGTTCGCCTCTTCGAGCGTTGTCGAATCCAGCACCGCGGTGGAATATCCGGAGGCAGCGATGCGGACCCCGAGGTCGGCGTCTTCGGTGACATTGAATCCGTCCCACGCGCCCACTTCCTCGATGACGTCGGCGCGAAGATGGTTGGATGTTCCGCCCAGAGGGATCGGTGACGTGCTTTTCATCAGCCCCGGCAGCAGGTAGCCGAACCACAACGCGTAGTCGGCGGTGAACCAGCCGGTCAATAGATTCTGAGAACCGTTGTGAAAGGCCAATTTCGCCTGCACGCATGCCACAGTCGAGGGCAGCCGTTCGAACGCGGCCACGACGCGGCGCAGCTGCAATCGCTCCGGGAGATCCTCGGCGTCGAAGATCGTGATGATCGAGCCCGTCGCGAAGTGCAGTCCGTAGTTGCAGGCTTTCGGCTTCGTCCGTGGGTCACTCGCAGGAACGAGTACGACGTCGACGATCTCGCTGACTCCACTCGCTGCCGCGGCGGAGATGGTGACGTCGTCGTCCTCTTCGAGAAGCAGCAGGACTTGCAGTTTGTCGGCTGGGTAGTCGAGGCTTGTCATCGCCGCGATGAGGTCACCGACCACTTCTGGTTCGTCGTACGCAGGGACGAGGATGGTGTACAAGGGCAGCCGATCGTACGGAATGGCAAGCGCTTCCTCGTCGGTCACTGTGACGATCGCCGACGCATCCAGTCCGCGTGAAAAGAGTAACAATCTGTCGGCCATCATCGCGATGTAGCCGATGGTGCTCGAGACCGTGATCGCCAACAGCGTGTAGAGCGGCGCCAGCACTGCGCACACCACCATCACGGCGACGAACGAGAGCGCGGTGTACTTCTGCCACGGAACGAAAGCGACCGCTGCGGACGCCAACGGGTGTCGCCGGGCCAATCCGTTGACGGCGTCGTCGAGCGCGAATGCTCGAAATTCATCCGATTCCTCCCCGACGCGAGGAGGAACGCTGACGACGCGAGGAGGGACGCTCACGAGGCATCCCATTGCTCGGCGACGAGAGCAGTGCCGAAAGCAGTCAAGAGTTCTCGGTCCTTGTAGTCGGGATTGTTGTCGACGGCGATGGCGTTGCCGCGCAGGAAGGTTGCGAACCCGGTACGGAGGTTCGACGCCATGGACGGAGCCGGCTGGGGGAAAACGGCGTCGGCTTCGTGATTGTCGACGCTGATCACGGTGACCCGCTGAGTAACGTCACCGCGCACCCAGGTGTATACCAGCTTCGTCCAGGTCAGCAGCAGCGCATCGCTGACCGAGGTGTACAACGCCGCTGTCACATCGTGCCCGAGATCGACCGACAGTGCGTTGCTGGTCCGTGTATTACCGAGACGGTACAGCGTGCTCTCGGGGTAGACCGCCAGGCTGGCGCGATTGACCGTCGACAGTGAATCCACGACGACGGTCCGGGGGCGAGAATCGATGTCCCATGCCGGATTTCCCTCATTCGCCCGCATTTCTTGCCGGGTGAGCGTCGCAGTACGACCGAAATAGGTTTTGGCCCAGCTGAATTCCTCCACACCGTTCTGTGCCCACCCATCGGGCACCGTCAATTCAGTCCCGGGAGGGCCGGGGGTCCCGGCGATCGCGGTCTGGTCCGGTAGCGGAACGATGAGCAGCACGAGCGCCGAGAGTCCAACGACGACCACCGAGCTGACTGATCGCTTCGCTGTCACCGGTGCGATGCGATCGGAGAGCGGGCTCTTCGACTTTCCGCGGCGCGCGACGAAATAGAAAACGATGCCGGTTGTGGCAGCGGCTCCCACCGTCGGGATGAGCTGCAGCATCGAGATGTGCGCACCCGGCCATCCCGCCAACATCACTGCCAGAATTGCGAATCCGGCGATGACCGTGCACACGAACCCGAGCCAGCCGCGGCGTCGGGTTCGGCCGACGGCAATTGCTCCAGCCGCCCCGGCCAGGACGACAAGAACCGCGCCGTAGGCGAATCGGCTGCCACCGACGGTGATTGCTGCCATTCGGTACAGCAGCGGGCTCAGGGAGAGAAGCAGTAACCACACCGACCAAAAACGTCCGACAGGGCGAAGACCGAACAGTAGAATTGTGCCGCCGAGAAAGAACACCAGACCGGCCAGCACGTCGAGGTGCACGAGTTCGTACTGGTCGGCGTACCGCGGCAACCACAGAGCCTTGATCGCGAAGGCGGTCAACAGAACCAGTCCACCGACGATGATATCGGTCTGACGGTCGTGGATCGGCAGCTCACCCGATCGACGGCGTGCGATCCCCTGTGCCGCAACCGCAGCCAGGAACGGGAGGACGAAGATGTAGGTGGTGATCGCGCCGTCGGCCGCCTCGTCCACGAGCCGGACCCACGTCGGGTAGAACGCCACGATCAAACCAGCAAGGAGCACGAGCCAGTACGCGACGATCACTCCGATGGAACGCTGCGCCCTCTTCGGCAGCGGAGTCGGCGCATCGTTCTCGGTATCTGGAATCCCGATGTCGATGGTCATGGCGCCGGCGTGGGTTCGCCACGACCGTCACGGTGTTTCCTGGACCGAAGCCACACGAGTACTGCCGCGACGATTCCGGCCAACAGCAAGAGGCCACCGGCGCACGCGGCAGCTACCGTCAGCCAATTGATGCTGTTGTCCGCGGCGGGCGCGTCCGCTTCGGCTCCGGCCAGGTCTGTGCTGGATAGCGACAGGGGCGCAATGTCCGCGGCTGCGAACAACACGTCACCGGAGAGCCCGAACCATCGCGTTGGATCCGAATCGAGCCACCCTAAGAGGCCGTCCAGCTGCTCGGGTGCATCGTTCGAGGATGCAACCACCAGCGCCGCGTCGTTCTCGGTATTCGCCACCTGCACGGTCGCGTACGGCACATCGGTACCGAGTGTCAGCACGTCGCCGCCGGCGACCGTGAACGTAGCAGTCCCGGTCGAGGACAGTGGCAGGGACACCGACTCGGGGAGCGCACCGTTCGGCGCGATGACAATTGCCGGATCGGAACCGGCCACCGCGTCGTCGACCGAGACCACCGTCGGCAGAATGGGCCTCGTCGACATCCTCTGTAGTCCATGCACGATCGTCACCGCGCGAACGACGTTCGCGAACGAGTTGTCGGACAACGAGACGTTCACCTTCGGCATCAACGCCTGCGGAAGCGAACCGAACCCAAGGGGGGTGGGCGTCGATGAATTGGAGGACTCGACGGTGCTCGAACCGTCGACGGTCACGGTCGAGGCCTCGTTTCCACACTGACTCGCACCAATCAACGGATGTTCGACGGTGACGTCGAGGGTAGTGACGCGCCCCAACGACGCGTTGGGGATCTCGATCCAGTGGTCGAGAAGACCGGTGTCGTCAGCGGGCCAGACGTCTACCGTTCGGTCGTCGATCGACGCGGTCAGTGATCCTTCGCCCGGGCTATAGTAACCGGACAGGTGCACCGACACACCGGATGCGGAGCGGCCGAGCCTGGTTTGATCCAAGGAGACCGACGCAGTGGGAGTTCCGGTGACCGTTCCGACACCGAGCGCGTCGAGGGTTGCCTGGTCCGGGGCAAGGACCGCAGGTGGATTCGATTCTCCTGCAAGAGCTTTTGTCGAGACCGCCAACTTTGCCACGTTGCTTGTGATGAGTCTCGTCTGAGTCTGCAGTTCATCTTCTGATCCGGTGATGAACAGACGTGGGGGAGCGGCGTCCATGGGGTAGATCAGTTCGGCGGCGGTGTCTTGGTTCTCGGTCAAGACGATCGACCGTTCGAACGGACCGTCGGATGGCGCAGCCAGGAGTTCCGAATCCGGCCGGACCACTACCCGAACGGTCTGCGCCCCGTAGTACTGGGTCACCGACGTGGTCAACGCCAGAGCTGCACCAACGACGTCGGCGTCGGGCTGGGCAGGAACGAAGATGGTGAGTTGCCGCAGCACCGGAGGCAGAAACTCCGATATTGTGCGCGGGACGGTCGGGGACCCCGTGTACGCGACGGCGGCGTCGATGAACCGAACAGGGTCTACCCGTACGTCAGGGCAGTAGCCACCGTCTGGGATCAGTGTCGATGACACCTCCAGCGTCACCGCTCCGTCGATCACCGGCGCCGCCCCGAGGGGGATCGAGACAGGCATCGATGCAGCATCTTGGGCGAGAACGAGACGAGAGATGGGCCTGCCGTCGGATTCGAAGTCGATCCATCCCCGGTCGAGCCACGCCGGGATCGTGACTGCCGCATCAAACGTCGTTGGGGCGGTTCCCGTCGGCACAGGCACGGTGATCTGAGTGCGACCGTCGACGCCGTAGACAGGAAGCGAGCCTCCCAGTCCGAGGTCGCTGATACCGAAAGAGAATGTCGGTTCCGGACCGTCCCCTGTTTCGGGTTGTCCAGAGGCGGGTTCGTCGATGTCCTGCCCCCATGCCGGAGTGGCCTG
The DNA here is from genome assembly GCF_030063335.1 of Rhodococcus sp. G-MC3. GTDB lineage: Bacteria > Actinomycetota > Actinomycetes > Mycobacteriales > Mycobacteriaceae > Rhodococcoides. The sequence goes on from NZ_JASISW010000009.1 coordinate 49,461, forward strand.
CAGAACAACGATCGCGAGAATTACCGGAAGTAAGAAGGCGCGTCGCGTGGATATACGTAGGACACTGGGCATGGGTTGAGTTTGGCCTTCGGGGAAGAGGAACCGACACAGTCAAGTCTGACTTTACTACCTGGGACCGCTGCCATTTCCTCGTCCGCGACGACAACGACCCGGATTCCATTGGATAGGTCCGCACGTCAAAAAACCGTGAGACCGAATTAGCAACCATAAATAGGCATGAATTCTGTTTCAACGTTGTATTCGTCCAAAACCTTCTGAAAGCTTCGATATTCGGACACCAAAGTTTTATTTTTTTGTCTGCTTGTAAATGCGTTCACTGGCTAACATCTGTTCATGACTCGCACGCAACGGCTGGGTATCGTGTTAGTGCTCGCCGCGATGATGCACGGCGCCGCGACTCCGCCGGCGGCCTCGGCTGCCCTGGAATCGACGGCGAGGGTTACGGTCGAGGCTGGAGGCTTGCGGCTCGACGACGAACCGTGGTGGCCAACGGGGTTCAACGCATATCAACTGGCAACCGATTGGTCGGTGAACGCAGGCTGCGGGGCGATGGTTGATCTCGACGCCTACGTTTCGGCTCTGCCACCGCATTCAATGACGCGGTTCAACGCCTTTCAAGCTCTCGCAACCAACAAGTTCACAGGACAGCTCGACTTCGGGCCGATGGATGCGGTGTTCGCTGCCGCTGAAGCACACGACCAACTCCTCATACCGGTATTGTCACCTCAGGACGGTGCCTGCGAGAGCAACGTGTTCAAGGACCGCCAGTGGTATGTCGACGGATGGTCGACACCGGAACTCGGTGCTCCCCTCAGCTTTCAGCAGTGGATGACGGTAGCGGTCGATCGGTGGAAGAACTCGTCCGCTCTTGCCGCGTGGGAGTTGGTGGGTGAACCCGAAACCAGTACTTGCGGAGACTCGACGTGCTCCTGGTCGACGCGCACGTGTGCGCCCGACGCGGCACAGGTCCTACGGACGTTCTTCGACACTGCTGGGGCCCAGGTCCGTGCTCACGATCCTCGCACGTTGATAACGGCAGGGCTCACCGGCGGCGGTCAATGTGGAAGCCAGGGCGAGGAGTATCGCTACCTTGCCGAGTCACCGTTCGTCGACGTCGTGCAATATCACGACTACGGCGCCGACGGTGTTCCGCTACCCGGCGATCAGTGGAACGGTCTAGCCCGCCGCATCACACAGAGCACCGAGTCGGGTAAGCCACTTCTGGTCGCCGAAATCGGAGAACTCGCTGGCTCGTGTGGGGCGACAGAGGACCGCGCAGCAAGCATCGAAACAAAAATTGATGGGCAGCGGGCTGCCGGCACTGCGGGTGCGCTTCTGTGGGCATTTGTTCCGGATCCACGACCGTCGGAATGCAGCTACGACATCGGTCCGGAAGATCCCTTGTGGAGATCAATCTCTGGGGCCTGAATATCAGCGATACCGGAGCGGTGCAACGCAACGTAAAACCTGCTGGAGGTCGACGCTAGAAATGTGACTGGTTGGCCAGCGGCAATACTGGTTGTTTCGGGTCACGGGCTGAACAGCGTCTTTCAACCAAACCTCGGTCACTGACGGTTTACGAATTGATCTTTCCAGCCTGTGGTATTTCTTCGCGTAGGCGGAATCAATCAGATCGTGTGGCCCGTCGGCTGCGTCATGGAAGGTGACGTCGTGCACGGTGCGGACTCGGCGACCAGGATTCAGCGGGTTTGGCCGGAGGTGTCCACGAGCCGAACATGGGCGTCATTCTTTCGTCACAGTGACAAATATGTACGGGCGTGGCCGGCGCCTCGATGAACTCATTCGCCGGCCGCGGCTCTGATGTCTGAGGTTCCGGCCGTCGTATCACTCGCCACAGTGGTTGTGCACGAGGGTATCCGGCCCAAATATTCACGGCACCGACGAGCTGGTCGGCGGGCATGATTCTCACGGGCGCCGACGGCCGGTGCCTCCAGGTTGTCGGTTGCGTTGCTGACACATTCGAATACTTGTGTACTGCAGCCCTACAAAATGCCGATAATCAACATTATGTCAACTAACGGATTGGCTATCGGCAATAATGCGCACATGCGGTTACATGAGCACCCGCACCCGTTGACCGCGGCGAACGCTGCCGGTGATGAAGGCGTGATTGCTTGGCTTGCGCCTGACGCGTCGTCAGGTCGTACCGTCACTAGCATGACGATCAGGGCAGAGATCGAACCTTGGAAAGTTGGAGCACTGGCGGAATCGACCGGTCTCACCGTTCGTACGCTGCATCACTACGATCACGTCGGTTTACTTTGCCCGACCAGCCGAAACGGCGCGGGTCACCGGCTCTACACCACCAAGGACGTTGCCAGGCTCTATCGCATCAGCCTGTTGCGACGGTTGGGATTCCCGCTGGAGCAGATCTCGCACGTCCTCGATGATCCCGACTGGGACCTTTCGGCTGCAGTTCAGCGGCACCTCACCGACACCCAACGGCGGGCCGCCGTCGCATCCGCGCTGCGCGACCGGCTCACTGTCATGGCCGATCAACTGGCCACACACACCACCAGCCCATCCCCGGATCAGATGTTCGGGGCTCTCGAGGAGATGGCCATGCTCGATTCATCCGTACACAGCACTACGACGATACTGATCTACGACGACCTGCCAGCCGCGCACGAATACCTGGTGCGGGTCTACGGCCTGACGCCCGGGCCGCTGGAACGCACACCGGACGGCACCGTTGTGCACGGCGAGGTCAGGGCCGGTGAACAGGTGATCTGGATGCACCCAGCCGGTGAGGGCTTCAGGTCACCCAGTGAACTCGGTGGTGTCAGCGGGATGACCGTCATCAACGTCGAGGACGCTGATAAGCATTACGCGAGAAGCGTCGCGGCTGGCGCCGTCATCATCGAGGAGCCAGTGGACCAAAACTACGGGGTTCGCGAGTACGGCGCCCGCGATGCAGAGGGCCAGCTCTGGTATTTCCATTCCCCGCTGGACTGACCGCGCGGGTGGGGCTGGTAGTCCGGGTGGCACAAGCAATCCCGAGGGCTACGGTGGCAGCATCCCCTCGATGAGTTTCAGTGCCCATCCGAGTCTGCCTCCTACGTAGTCCCCGAACCCACGATTGGAAAGCTCATGCCGAGGACCAACCTCTCGATGTCAATATCTGCCGACGGCTACGTAGCCGGCCCCGACCAAAGTGAAGACCATCCGCTGGGCGTCGGCGGTCAGCTCCTGCACGACTGGCACATGGGAACCGCGGCAGATCACCCCGTGAACAAGCAAGTTGTCGGTGAAATGATGGATGGCATGGGAGCAACCATCATGGGTCGCAATATGTTCGGGCCGATTCGCGGCGACTGGGCCGATTCGGACTGGACCGGATGGTGGGGCAACGAACCGCCCTACCACTGCCCTGTGTTCGTGCTGACCCACCATGCACGAGAGTCGATCGCACTCGACGGCACAACTTTTCATTTCGTCACTGACGGAATCGAGTCCGCCTATGCACGGGCAGTCGAGGTCGCAGGCGAGCGCCCCATAAGCATCGCAGGCGGCGCCTCCTGCGCTCGCCAGGCGATCCGCGCAGGCATCGTCGACGAAATCGATCTCCAGCTGAGCCCGGTGATCTTGGGTTCGGGTGAGCGATTGTTCGACGGCTTCGATGCAGGTGTCCCCTCACTCGAACTGGCGCGCGTTCTCGAGGCACCTGGTGTGGCTCACCTGCGCTACCGCGTTGTCCGCTGATAGATAGTGGTGTGTGCAGCGGCCGCACAATCTCACGATTCCTGGGCTTCTCGGTTCGAAAAGTACATCACGCCTACTGTTCATGGTGTGGACCACGATGGAGGACGGCGAGTCTGGCCGAGGCCACCCATTCTGCCGCGCCCGATTCTGATGGACCAACGCTGGGAGCGACTAGTCTTTCTGCATTGGCGTGTCTCGAGCCGCCTCGTAGCTCCGCTGCTACCGAAGGGATGTAGCCCCGACGAATTCGATGGTTCATCCTGGGTTGGCCTGATCGGGTTTCACATGGTCGGCGCTGGTTTCGGATATCGGAGGCCTATCCCCTACTTCGGCACCTTCCCCGAGATCAATGTCCGACTGTATTCGGTGGACGCCGATGGCCGCCGCGGCGTGGTGTTCCGATCTCTCGAAGCGAGCCGTCTCGCGGTGGTGCTCGGCACCAACCTCGCCGGCGTTCCGTATCGCTGGGGATCCATGGCGATCGAGGACGACCGATCTGCGATCTCATACCGGAGTACGCGCTTGGCGCCGCCACATCGAGGCGTCACGACGGACTTCGGCGTTGTGCGCGGATCGCGGGACATGTCCGACGACGCGCTCGCTCGATTCCTGACGGCGCGTTGGGGTTTGCACACATCCTTGGCGGGTCGGCTTCTCTATGTGCCGAATGTTCATCGACGGTGGCAGTTGGTGGACGCCGAGGTCACCCATTGCCGTGACCAACTCGTCGGCGCGGCGGGGCTGCCCAACGTCTCCAACCGGCCACCGGACTCGGTGCTGTACGCACCCGGCGTGTCCACCCAGTTCGGTTGGCCGCACGCCGTTCGCGCCACCGACCAGCTGTAGTCGGATCAACCGGATTACTGATGGTCGTTCGCGAGGCCCTGCTATGAAGGCGGTCAACAGGTTTCGGCCATCCACCTTTGTTGATCACGTCTGTGTTCATACAGCAGAGGCCCATCCGGCGGAGTCATTCTCCGGTATTGCCGCAATGCCCAGCCACAGCACCAAAATCTCGAACCACGAATCTTCTGCAGGACTCAACGGCCGTACCGACTCGTAACCCGTGCGAAATATGTTCCGTGCGGCTTCCGGTGTCGGCCGCCAGTCAGTGAACAAAGTGCCCAGATACACGCTGGCCTTGGCCAGGTCTTTCACTCGATGGTCGACGATCACGTCGTCGAAATCGAGGACCCCAACTACCTGAGAGTTCTGCATCAAGAGGTTGGCTGCTCGAAAGTCGTTGTGCACCAGCTGAACCTCGTCATCGAGAGGGCATGCAGCCGAGAGCAGCTCCGCGAGCCTGCGTGACGCTTCGGGAGCGCGGCCGGAGTCTGCAACAGCCAACCAACGATCGATCCGATCGTTCAATTTGTTCTTCGGCTTCGGCATTGCTGTGGGGCTGTCCAAAATGTCTCGCAGCGCTTCGTGTACGCCTGCCAGGCAGGCTCCTGCCGAAAAGACTGCGGCGCGGTCGGTGACATCTAACCAGCTCCCTGTTACCTCGGGAAGCACAGCGATCGACAGCGCGCAGGTGGGGCCAGGAACTTCCACTCGACAGAGACCGTTCGAGGTCGCGATGGGTGCTGCGACCGGGATCTTTCTGTCAGCAAGCAGGCGCAGGAGTCGGGTCGATGCGTCCAGAGCGGCGAATCGTTCCTGTGCACGTGACCATTTCACTACCACGCGGCCCTGGTCGGTCTCCATCCACACGAGCGCATTGTGGTCACTGATCACCATCCGGCTGCATTGGCCGGCAGCAACACCCCAAGTCTTGTCGAGCGTGTCCGAGACCCAATCCCCCATCGTGTCGAAGTCGACGAAGCCGAATCTCTCTCGGAGTGCTGTCGTAGCCTCCACGGATTCCCAGAGCATGGACAGTCCGAGCGGTAACATCGTCCCGATTGTAGAGGCGCTGAGGATCGTTCAGTACGGAGCGACCGGGTTCCATGTTCAGGGATTCGGAGAAGCTCGCAGAATAGGGGCCATCAGCCGTGCCAAGCCCCGAGAGTGGCCACCAACTGGGGCGTTGCCCCTTTCCACCTTCAATCTATAGCGCACCCAGGGTCTTGCCGCAAGACCCCGTGCATACTCCAGAATTGCCCATCGAAGCTGAGTCTGCAGAGATGGGAACCACCGCATGCACACATCACCGACCACACCCACGTCGACAAGGTCGGCCTCGAACCTGTTCGAGTTCGACGATAGCCAGTCTCCCAAGCTCGACCCGAAACTGATCGCAGGCGACGAGCGCCACTTCGTAGCGGTCGCCGAGAGTCTTGCATCGTCCATGGCTGACGCGACTGCCAAGCTCGACGAGGCGCGCTGGGCGACCGACGGCTCCGGCCGAGAACTGATGGAACGAGATTTCGAGGTGCATCGGCTCACTGCGCGACTGCGGTCACTTCGTCGATTCGGGCTGGACCTGTGCCTCGGACACATGGTCGTCGAAGGCGGCCAGGACATTGTCTACATCGGACGGGTGGGGCTACTCGACGACAGGGGCAACCAACTTCTGATCGACTGGCGCTCCCCCGCGGCCGAACCATTCTTCGGAGCGACCCATGCCCGGCCGATGGGACTGTCTCGTCGGCGGCGATACCGTTGGAAGAGTGGTCGAATAAACGACTACTGGGACGAGATATTCACGGCGGACTCACTCGACGAACCGGAGCGTGCGGCACTGGACGATCAATCCGCGTTCATCGCCAGCCTCGGAGCTACTCGTTCGCCTCGGATGCGAGACGTTCTCGGCACGATTCAAGCGGATCAAGACGCGATCATCCGTGCTGGCTCTCGCGGCGCTCTCGTCGTCGACGGCGGACCAGGAACCGGTAAAACGGTTGTGGCACTGCATCGTACGGCTTTTCTTCTGTACTCGGATCCGCGGCTCGGTCACAATCATGGCGGTGTGCTCTTCGTGGGTCCACATGAGCACTACCTGGCCTATGTTTCCGACGTACTGCCGAGTCTCGGCGAGGAAGGCGTCCAGACCTGCACCCTGCGTCAGCTTGTCGCCGAGGGCGCGGCCGCTACCGACGAAGCAGATCGAGCTGTGGCCGATGCAAAGTCGACCGCGCGGATGGTCGAGGCGATCGAGACCGCCGTCAGGTTCTATGAGCGTCCGCCGACTGCGGGGATGACCGTCGAGACCGACTGGGCCGAAATCCAACTGGATCCTCGGGACTGGGTCGAAGCGTTCGACGCACCCGACGTCGGCACTCCGCACAACGAGGCGCGAGAACAGATTTGGGACCTGCTGGTCACCATCCTGGTCGACAAGTACACCGGCGACATCTCGACCGCTGTGGTCCGAAACTCCCTGCTGGAGAACGAGGTATTGCGAGCAACACTCGACAACGCATGGACGTTGATCGACGCTACAGATCTAGTGGGTGATCTGTGGACGGTGCCGGCGTACCTGCGAGAGTGCGCACCCTGGCTGACGACCGACGAGGTTCGACTTCTCCAGCGAACAGAGGCACACAGATGGACGACGTCGGACCTTCCACTTCTCGATGCCGCGCGACAGAGGCTCGGTGACCCGAAGGCCGCACAAAGAAAGCAACGTCGCGCCGCTGTAATCGCCGCCGAGCGTCGCAGAATGGACCATGTCGTCGACGAGATGCTGCAACTAGACGACGAGGACGGAATGATCGCGCAGCTACGCCAGGGCGGAATCCGCGATGCCCTCGTCGACGGGGCCATACTGCCCGCTTCCGACACCGACCATCTGGCCGGTCCTTTCGCGCATATCGTCGTCGACGAGGCGCAGGAGCTGACCGACGCCGAATGGCACATGTTGCGGCTGCGCTGTCCATCGTCGAGCTTCACGATCGTGGGTGATCGCGCTCAATCGCGCCGTGGATTCACCGAGTCGTGGCAGAAGCGACTGAGAAGGGCGGGTCTCGATCACGTCGACATAGCGACATTGAGCATCAACTACCGCACCCCTGAAGAAGTGATGTGGGAGGCCGCACCGGTGATTTTGGGCGAGTTCCCGGACGCGAATGTTCCGACGTCGATTCGCCGCAGCGGAATACCGGTGACGCACGGCCACACGTCGGATCTTGATGCGACGATCAAAGCTTGGGTGCAGGAGCATCCAGATGGAACGGGTTGCGTGATCGGAAGTTCCGCGCTCACACCCTCCCCCCGTATCCGATCGTCGACACCAGCGCTCTCGAAGGGACTCGAGTTCGACTTGGTGGTGCTCGTCGATCCGGCGGCATTCGGCACCGGGATCGAAGGCGCGGTCGACCGCTACGTGGCGATGACCCGGGCAACGCAACGACTCGTGATCCTCACCAGCTGACCGCCCGACTACGGCTTGGGATGACCGACGATGTTGACGACGTTTCCGTCAGGGGCGCGAACCAGGAATCGATGGACTCCCCACTCCTCGGTGGTCAGTGGATGCACGATGTCGTAACCGAGTCGTCGCGCTTCTTCGTAGGCTTCGTCGACGTCCTCGGTGAGGACGGAGATGACCGAATCCTCCGGCGAGGTCTCATCGCGCGTGACCAACTGGACGCTTGCCGCGGAATCCTCGTTGGTGAACCGCGCGACCCAGCCCAGGTTGAACTCCTCTGATCTCAGACCCAGGAAGTCGGCATAGAAGCTCTTCGATTCCTCGATGTTGCCCACTCGCAGGTTGGCGATGATGCCGTGAACGTTCACGTGTACTCCTGTCGTCGGATACCGAAGTCGATGTTCGTCTGCGTCGGCGATCGGCACAACCGCGCTGCGCGGAAAGGCAGCACAACAACATACGCAATATCTCTTGCGCAAATTGTTTTGCGAAGTTTAGACTCGAGCGATGAGAGCGCCCAGACCTATAGCCGACGTGTCGCAGTTGAAGGCGCTCACACACCCTCTCCGTGTTCGCATCCTCTATGCCCTTCGCGCTGAAGGCTCTGCGACGGCGAGTCGCCTGGGTCAGGTGGTCGACGAGTCCCCCAACTCCGTCAGCTACCACCTGCGCAAATTGGCAGATGCAGGATTCGCTTTCGAAGCACCGGAGCTCGGAGTCGACGGCAGAGAGCGCTGGTGGCGGGTACCGGTCGAAGGCTTCAGCTGGTCGTCAGCGGACTTTGCGGGCACGGTCGACGGTGCAGCGACCAGCAGAGCTGCGAAACAGGTCCTCGTCGAAAATCAGTTCTTACGCCAGCGCGAATACGACGACACGGCCGAGAGTTGGGGAGAGGACTGGATTCGCGCGGCACACAGCGCGGACTTCGTGCTCCGACTGTCCCCAGACGAAACCGAAGAGATGATGCGTGAGGCGCAGGAAGTGTTCGCCAAGTGGCGCGAACTATCAGATTCGCGCGATGGATCGAAGATCGACGGTGCCGAACACGTGATGGTGTTTGCGCACGGGTTCCCATTCCGACCGTGACCACCGACGAAGAAAGGCGTTCGTGATGATCCACCTTCCTGCGGAGCTGTCACTATTTCTGACACGGCTCGATACCGAGCAACATCTGCAGCGCACCGAGCGATACCGCCTGGCTCGGGCACGGCGCAGAGCCGAACACGATCAAGTCGAATTGGAACGCGCGTGGCGTGCTTTGGATATCGCTCTTCGTGCGGAGTCGGATTCGCGGAGAGAGCTGTTCGCGCTGACTCAGTGATCGCGATCCAGAAGAATGAGGCGCTGGGTCCTTACTCGGGGTATGTCAGTCCCCGGGGTCGCTATCGCGCCGACGCGCCCTCAGCCTCACAAACTTGATGGTCACGGCGATGAGTACGGACAGCCAACCAACCGCCAATACGCACAATCCCAGCGTCGTAGCGGACGCTGCCTTTCCATCGTCCGCATACACGTACCCGATGGCCGCCCAGATTGCTGCAACGACAACGAAGAGGCTCAGTGCCGCCACTACCGCTCGCACTGTTCGATTGGACCGCAGAACCCTGATCACTGATGGTGGATGCCCCGCCGTGACCCCTGTGAAACCGCGGCGGAACCTGATTCAGACCACTTTCGTAGACTTGGTCAATGGCACTCGATCATGGCGACCCAGGCGACGCACCCTCCACTCCTCCCCCGCTGACGGATGTGGAGTCGGTGAGGCGATCCACACCAGCCGAGGAAGCCCGGACAGTCGCCGCCTCCACGAACATCGCAACCCTCGCGAGCTTGACGACCGATGGCGATCCGTGGGCGTCCTACATCACGTACGGGTTGCTCGACGGCTCGCCGGTTCTCTGTGTGTCGCGGATGGCCGAACACGGCCGAAACCTTCTTGGCGATCCCCGTGCCAGCGTGTCGATCGTGGCGCCGGGATCACCGAACGACCCGTTGGCGGTCTCCCGAGTGACTCTGGCCGGCGTCGTCGAATCCCCGAGTGAGAACGAACTCGATGCTGCTCGTGCCGCTCACTTGGGGGCTGTTCCCGCCGCAAAGTACTACATCGACTACAGCGACTTCTCCTTGTGGATTTTGAGAGTCGACCGAGCGCGATGGGTCGGCGGCTACGGTCGCATGGACTCGGCGTCCGCCGAGAGCTACGCAGCATCCACACCTGATCCTGTCTCGCCGCACGCCTCAGACGCAGTAACCCATCTGAACAAGGACCATTCGGCGTCGATTCTCGCCATGGCTCGCACCCTCGGTGGCTACCCCGATGCGACCGAAGCGTCCTGCACCTCGGCAGATCGCTACGGGCTCGATCTCAGCGTTGCTACCCCGCGGGGCAATGCCACGACCCGAGTCGGTTACGCCAATCCAATCGACGATGCGGCCCAACTCCGTGCCGCGACCGTGGAGCTCGCGCGTCTCGCCCGCCGCTGAACAGGCGAGATTGTCACCACTTGTCGATGTGTAGTACCGACTCAATCGGTTCTCGCGGCGCGGGCTTGAACGTCTCGCCGGTGAAGTAGGCAGTGGGCATGAGGGCGCCCTGGTGGAACCCCTGGGGAATGCCCAGGAGTTCGGCAACTTCGGCTTCGCGTTCGAGATGCAACGTCGTCCACGCGGTGCCGAGACCGCGCGCGCGGGCCGCCAACGAATAGCTCCACACTGCCGGCAACAGTGAGCCCCACAATCCCGCTTGATTCCCGCCGGGCAATTCCACCGAGCCTCGAATGCATGGAATCAGCAGGACGGGAACTTCACCCATGTGCTCGCCGAGCCATGCGACGCTGTCACCGACGCGGCGTTGAACCGGCGCCCGGTGCGGATCGCCCGAGAACAGTTTTGCTGCCGACGCCCGAGAGCCCAGATACTTCTCGACCTCCTCGCGGTAGATCTCGCCGAGCTGAGCACGCAGTCTGCGGTCGGTTACCACCATCCACTGCCACCCTTGCCGATTCGATCCCGACGGTGCCTGCAGAGCAATTTCGAGACATTCCCGAACCAGCTCGATCGGCACGTCTCTCGTCAGATCGAGTCGCTTTCGGACCGTTCGGGTAGTGGTCAACAATTCGTCGGGAGTCAGGTCGAGAACAGGAAACGACGTCATACCCCGAGTGTGTCACCGACCGTCCATCCCGACCAAGGGCACACGCGGACCGAACACCGACTGTCGATGTCCCGCGCTGAGTGCCGGCGTTCAGCGGCGTAGTTCGTGGGTGAGGGTGTCGAGTTCGTCGCCGCCTGCCATTTCCTTGGTCAGGTCGTCGAGGCTGATGTCGTCGTAGGTGCAGTCCAGTTTCTGGCGTCCTCGGTTGAGGAGCACGAAGTGATCGCCGACCATGTACGCGTGGTGCGGGTTGTGGGTGATGAACACGACTCCAAAGCCCTGTTCCTTCGCTGCGGAGATGTAGCGCAGCACCATCCCGGACTGCTTGACTCCCAACGCTGCGGTCGGTTCGTCGAGGATCAGCACCCGTGCACCGAAGAAGATGGCACGCGCGATCGCGACGCACTGACGTTGACCGCCGGAGAGGGATCCGATGGGAGCGTCGACGTCGGGGAGGTCGATGCCCATCTTGTGAAGCTCTTCGATGGTCGTCGCACGCATGGCGTTGACATCCAACGACTTGAAGAGGCTGCCTTTGCTCAGTTCCTGACCGAGGAAGAAGTTGCGCCACACCGGCATCAACGCCACCACCGCCAAGTCCTGATACACCGTGGCGATGCCCTTGCCGAGTGCATCTTTCGGGGAATCGAACTTCGTCTCGACACCGTCGACCAACAGTTCGCCTTCGGTCTGCTGATGCAGTCCGGCCATGATCTTGATCAGGGTCGATTTGCCGGCTCCGTTGTCCCCGAGGACGCCGGTGACTTCGCCCGCACCGACGCGCAGGTTGATCCCGGCGAGGGCGATGATGTTGCCGTAGGACTTGCCGACATTCTTGAGTTCGATCAGCGGAGTCTTCCCACCGGACGGGGTGGATTCGACGGGGGCTTCAGCGTGAGTGGTCATACGTCACCTTTTCGCTGCGTAGGTTCGGAAAGAATTGTTGGCGATGACCGCGAAGAGCAGCATGGCGCCGAGGAAGAACTTGAACCAGTCGGGGTTCCAACCGGCGTAGACGATGCCCTGATTGGCCATACCGAAGATGAACGCACCGATCATCGCGCCGATGGTGGTGCCGAATCCGCCCGTGAGCAAGCAGCCTCCGATGACGGCAGCGATGATGTAGAGGAACTCGTTGCCGACGCCTTGCCCGGACTGAACTGTGTTGAACGCGAACAGTAAGTGCATGCCGACGAACCAGGCGCAGAACCCGACGAACATGAACAGCCCGATCTTGACTTTGGTGACCGGGACACCGATGGCGCGGGCGGAGTCCTGGTTACCCCCGACAGCGAAGATCCAGTTGCCGATGCGGGTCTTCATCAGTACCCAGGTGGAGATCGCGGTGAACACCAGCCACCACACGACGGTGATGCGGATGGAGACACCGCCGATGGAGAAGGAGGATGCGAAGACCTTCTTGGCGGAATCGAAACCTTGCATGTCCGAGATGGACTGAGTCGCAACCTGACCGGTGACGAGTTTGGTGACGGCGAGGTTGATACCGGTGAGCATCAGGAAGCTCGCCAGGGTGATCAGGAACGAAGGGATCTTCGTCTTCATGACCATGTAGCCGTTGAAGAACCCGACAGCAAGGGCGAGGACCAGTGCAAGTGCTGAACCGAGCCAGACGTTGAGGTGGAGGTTGTAGGCAATCATCGAGGCCATGATCGAGGAGAAGGTGACCGCGACGCCGGTGGAGAGGTCGAATTCTCCGCCGATCATCAGCAGGGACACTCCGATGGCCATGATGCCGATTGTGGAGGAGGCGTACAGGACCGTCGCCAAAGCCTCTGGGCTACGGAAGGGCGGGGCGACGATACAGAAGAAGACGAAAATGACGATGGCACCGAACAGGGCCCCGATCTCGGGGCGAACCAGCAACCGCTGCATCGGCTTCTGTTTCTTCACCCGCTCATCGGTGACGACGGTGTGCTTGGACAGATCCAAATCGGCCTGTGCACTCATGAGAAATCCTTTCGTGCCGGGGCGCTCGACGTGACCAGACGGTGGTCGCGTCGAGCGCGGTCCTAGCGAGTTCCGTTCTTGGCGTACTCGGCGATGGCGTCGATATTGGACGAGTCGATGAAGGCGGGTCCGGTCAGGACCGGGGTGCCGCCACCGATGGTGTCGCCGTTGTTCAGGTAGAGCCACAGGGAGTCGATCGCGAGGTAGCCCTGGAGGTAGGGCTGCTGATCGATTGCCCAGCCGACATCGCCGGATTTGATGGCGTCGACGAGTGCCGAGTTGGTGTCGAAGGTGACGACGGTGGCGTCACTTCCGGCGTTGGCCTTCGACTGAACCGCAGTGAGCGCAATCGGCGCGCCCAGGGCGACGATGTGGTCGATGCTCGGGTCCTGCTGCAATTTCGCTGTGATGGTTGCCTCGACCGAGGGCATGTCCTTGCTGTTGACATTGAGGATTTCGGTGTTGCCACCGGTGAAGCCCTGTTTCACTCCGGCACAACGTGATTCGAGGGCGACCTGCCCCTGCTCTTGAATGATGCAGAGTGTTTTCTTTGCGCCATCCTGGGTCAGCCGAGCGCCTGCTGCTTCACCGGCGATGGTTTCGTCCTGGCCGAAGTACTGCTGGACTCCCTGAGCCTTCCACGAGTCGAAGCCAGAGTTGAAGGCCACGACGGGAATGCCTGCTGCAGAGGCGGCTTCGACGGCCGGTGCCATTGCGTCGGGCTTGGCAAGAGTCACCGCGATGCCGTCGACCTTGGAGTCGATCGCACTTTGTACGAGGTTCGCCTGGTTCGGAGCCTCGGGATCGGCCGAGTAGCGGAGCTCGATGTTGTCTTTCGCTGCCGCAGCTTCGGCGCCCTTGCGGATGAGATCCCAGAAGGTATCGCCCGGAACCTCGTGGGTGATCATCGCGACCGTTGCCCGGGGAGTGTCCGCGGTACCAGCGTTGGAACCGCCGCCGGTGCTCTCCGGAGCGCCGCCCGTGCTCGAACAACCAGCGGCCACGGTGGCGCACAGCGCCAGTCCGAGGACCGCGCCCGAGCGCAGCACGCGAGGCGAACCTGTGCGGTCCGCGCCGCGGCTCGTGTGAAGTGTCATCAAATCTCTTTCTCGACGTCGACCCCGACGGGCCGGTGGTGAATCAATCGATGTAGCGATCAATATGTAATCCACATCACACGCAAAGTCAAGCATTTGTCCTGACATTAAAAACTCTGATCATTTGATTCAGCGCGACGACCGAAGATTTTTTCCATGGCGTTCAGCCACCGAACAGCAGGAAGAGCCCTCCGAAGGTATAGAAAACCATCAACACCATCAGTGCCAACTGGCCAGTCAACCGGTGACCGACCGGCAACAGGCGAAGCGATGCATCGTGTGCCGCCGCTACGCCGAGGACATGTCCACCGAGGACACACAACACCTTGATCGTCGCCACGATCGCCGGGTTTTCCGATAGCACGTACGACACTTCCCAGTTCTGCTGACCGAACAGATTCCAGCCGTGTCCAAAAGGGTCCGCGAGCAAAATCGCGGTCGCTTGGCCCATTTCTACGAGGTAGGAGAGGTAGTGAGCCACTACGTACCCGAAGACGATCGGAATCAATGAATGTGCAAGATTCCCAGGGAGTTTTGCGCGCTGCTGTCTGTCGACTCCGCCCGTCGCGCGACTGGCGAACCAGAACGAGGTACCGACGAAACCGATGAGGAGCAACAAACCGCCGGTCCGCCACAGCGCTCCACCGGATGGCGACGAAGACATGTCGTCGACCAGGTTTCGCCACACCGGGATCTGAGATGCGCTGTCGAACGCCGTCGAACCGAGCAGTACGGCTATCACCGCAACCGTGCCGGGCAGGACCGGCAACGACCGAAGACCGTCGAGTGGGTTACGCAACACCAACTCTCGGTCGGCGGAACGAGCCAGTATCGACATCCGGGCGATCGTGTCGCTGAACTTCTCGAACGGATCCGCTCGCTCGAACCACGTGTCACCGAACATCACACCGCCGGCGCACGAGATCGCCGCGTACCCGACACACCAGGCGCGAATAGCTGTCAGAGATCCAGGATCGGTCGACGCGAGCTCGAGCCACACGAAAGAGAACAATCCCGCCGCTGCCGGCCACGCACCCACGCGTTGTGAGTACCGAGTGAGCCCTCGCGAACGATCGCGACGCAGCAGTGCGCACAGAGCCAGATGTACTGTCCGCATTGGAGAGACCACACGCCAGACTGGTCCGAAGAACACCGACAGGACCGGAACACCGACCCAGACGAGGACGTAGAACACCCCCGGTAGAGGGTTCGCCGCATCGTCGGGGCCCAAGAAAGCAGCCAGCATCACATACGCAGCGAGGATGAGCCCGAGCGTCCGAACAACGGCTCGGGTGGCCCTGGCGTCGGTTGCACTCGACACCGATCGGGGCAACACGACCCAGTGCCTGGCCGGGTCGAGTCGTGGTGTCCGCCACGCAAAAATCAGGACGGCGAATGAGATCGACAGTGCCCAGGCGCCACCGATGAGAACGTATGTGGCTGGAATCGGTAGATCGGTCGAACCGCCGAGGCCGTGAGCGAGAATCACGGCCTGACGGAAACGGTGGCAACCGTTCGATCGGAGGCATGAAGCTCGATGGCCACCTGGCCGGGCACGTCGACGGTGAATACGAAACTCTGGCCTGGTGCCGCCGCCACTTCGAATTCGTGATCCGGTACTGAGTGCACGTGGAGTTCGTCCTCCGAGTCACTGTCGACCCGAAGTGTGATCGGCTCGCCGACGGTCGCATCGAGCCGCTCGTTGGTCGGCGACACCGCGCCGCCGTCGATGGAGATGTCGATGACGATTCCGTCGGGTGATGACGACTCCCCCGCGGACCCGGTCGCCGACGTCGTGGTGATCGCGTCCTCGGAATCCGGCTCCGACGAACAGGCGGCTACCACCGTCAGACTGACTGCGCACGCAAGTACGAACCACACCACCGACTTCATCGGTTCTCGTCGTCTTCCGTTGGGGTACTGCTGGTGTCGTTCGCATCGCCGGCATTTTCTGCGTTCTCGTCCCGCTCGGCACGCCTGTCCTTGGCGACGACGTACAACACGACACCGACGATCACGAAGGCAGGGATCAGAGCGGGAAGTGCGAGTACAACCGAGTGGTCCGCCATAAAGACCACGTTGTCGGCGCGGACGGACACGCCGGAGCCTATGAGGTTGTCGGACGTACTCACGTTCGGCTCGGCACCTCGGACGAGCATGTGTTGCGCAGCGAGTTTCGCGGCGTGACACTGCTGATGCGAACCGCACCCCACGCCAACGCCCACACGAGGAGCAACGTGCACACGAGCACGATCACCGATGCTGCTGCGAACAACCAGGTTGGGTGATCGAAGTTTCGCTCACGCTGGAGAAGTGTAATTTCCGAAACCAGATCGCGGGTGAACGACGGGTCGGCCGATACCTCCGGCGCCCCGATCGCCTCGTCCCCTGCCAAGTAGATCGGCGCAGCGGTCAGTGTACGACCGTCGTGGATACGAAGGACTGTCTTCCACTTACCATCGACGGGAACAGGCTGGGTGGATCGGTAGGTGCCGGCTCCGGTGCGCTCCAGTGAGTCGACGACGAGTCCGCGCAGCGTCTCGCCACCACCCTGCCAGGCGAGAATCGACACCCATTCTGGATCGTCGCTGACCAGATCCGCCGGGTCGAGCTTGACTTCAGCGTTGACCATCCGGAACCCATCGACACTCTCCGCGTCGGTCAATCGAACAGACGCGGTCGCATCTGTAGGAACATCGAACGTCAGACCGTTCCATACCGTCCCGAACAGGGCCAGGATCATGGCAAGGACCACGCTCCGGCGCACCGCGGGGCCGGGGATGCCATCGCCGCTCAGCAACTGCGCGAACAGGCCTCCGCACAATCCGGTCGTGACGCCGACCGGGATGGTCATCCACAGCGTGTCGACCCACATGCTCGAGGTCCAAGGGAACAGATAGACGGCGTCGATCCACAGAGACTCTCCCCAGATGCCGAGAGTGCCCACTCCGAGTCCTGCGACCGCGCCGAACAACAGTCGACGTTTGATCAGTGGAGTCAACGCAAGAGCTTCGACCACGAGCGCCGCGCCGAGATAGAGCGCAAACACGTTGTGCGGATCGCCGAAGACGGGACCGACGATCAGTGCGGTGATCTCACGGACAACCGCAGCGAAAGCCGCGGCGAACAGTGCTGCACCCGGACCGACCATGGACCGTGCGGCGACAAGAGCGAAGGCTCCTGCGCCCGCGATCAGCATCGGTTGGAAGATCAGCTGGAACTGTTCGATCCCGAAGTCGTACTCGATCTGAAAAACCGAGAGTCCGATGAGGAGTCCACCGAAGGCCGATGCGCGGATCATCCAGGTGAGAATCGGGCTCTGTGACCAGCGAGGATCGGGCCCCTCGGCGTCGGACCCCATCGAAATGCGTCCCTCGTGCTCGAGCAGGATCACGCCGACCAGCGACATGCCCGCGCCACCGATCAGCATCAGGTGCGTCGGTCCCCACAGTGTGACGTCCTGACCGAAGATCCGATGCCAGATGTCGTCGAGAGGAAAGCCGATGAGTGCATATAGACCGGCGCCCATGATCAGGACGCCTCCGGTGGGCACGTACCACGTTCTGGTCAGCTTGATCGCGGCACGACCGGGCTTCTCGTCCAGCGGGAGGATCATCGCCAACGCGCCGGCAATGAACAGGAAAAAGAGTCCGACGAGAATGAAGTAGTGCGCCGGGTTGGCAAGCGGACCCTCGTCCCGGCCCTTTCCGATATGCAGGCTGACATCCCAGATGAACCCGAGAAACGCCGTCAAAATCGTCGAGATGAACAAGACGAGGGGCAGAGCGGCCCAGCCGGGGAGATTCGTCTTGGATCCGGCATAACCGGCAAGTCGGCCCAGCCAGGTGATGCGACGAGTACGGTGCATGAAAGCGAGGTACAGCAACCCGAGCGAGATGACGCCCGCTGCGGCACTCATCCCGAATACCTGGTCCAGCGCCGCTCCCCCTCCTGCGGCGGCGAGGACGTCGGTCGTGACATTGAGGTTACTCGCGGTAACACTTAACTCGAACATGTTGAAAGTATGGACGTCCGGACGCCGAAATGCCAGCGTTTCGACGAAGCGGTGCGAGTGCTTGGGAGCCTCGAACAGAAGTCCGAGATATTGGTTGTGAAGTCCCACTTCTCCGCGGTGGATGTCTGAAGCGATCCAGAAACGACAGTCACGTCGTAGCAGGTAGGTACCCGCAGGTCAGTCCCCGTGCCTGCAGGGAGGTGGGCGAACGGAGGTCCAACATGGGAACCTTGCCGAGACGCCCAGATACGTGGCGACTACCGTTGTAGCTACATTTCAATCTTTTAGGGAGCGGTAATGAGCATCCAACCGGTCGAATCGAAGCGTCATCGTGTCGTCGTCATCGGTTCCGGATTCGGCGGCCTTTTCGGGGCAAAGGCACTCAAGAAGGCCGAAGTCGACGTCACCCTCGTGGCCAAGACGACACACCATCTCTTTCAGCCCTTGCTCTATCAAGTGGCCACCGGCATTCTGTCGGTCGGGGAGATCGCGCCGACCACGCGAGTGATTCTGCGGAAGCAGAAAAACGCGGAGGTCCTGATGGGTGAGGTCCTCGACATCGACCTCGCCGCCAAGACGGTCACCTCGAAGCTGCTCGAGCGTGTCACTGTCACACCGTTCGACAGTCTTATCGTCGCGGCTGGCGCCCAGCAGTCCTACTTCGGCAACGACCACTTCGCCGAGTTCGCACCCGGCATGAAAACGATCGACGACGCTCTGGAACTTCGTGGGCGCATCCTCGGCGCTTTCGAGCAAGCCGAGTTGTCCGACGACCAGGAAGAGCGCGACCGGTTGATGACATTCGTCGTCGTCGGCGCAGGCCCGACCGGGGTCGAACTTGCCGGCCAGATCGCCGAGCTCGCGGATCGCACGCTCGACGGCGCGTTCCGCAACATCGATCCCCGCGACGCGCGCGTCATACTTCTCGACGCAGCTCCCGCAGTGCTTCCTCCGATGGGCGAAAAGTTGGGTAAGCGAGCTGCAACCAGGCTCGAGAAGCTCGGCGTCGAAATCCAACTCAACGCCATGGTGACCGACGTCGACAACGACGGGTTGACCGTGAAGGAGAAAGACGGCAGCACTCGCCGGATCGAGGCGCAGTGCAAGGTCTGGTCCGCCGGAGTGCAGGGCAGTTCGCTCGGCAAGATCCTGGCCGATCAGTCGGAGGCCGAAACCGACCGCGCAGGGCGCGTGATCGTCGAACCTGATCTGACCATCAAGGGCCATCCAAACGTCTTCGTGGTCGGCGACCTGATGTCGGTCAAGGACGTGCCGGGAATGGCGCAGGGCGCGATTCAGGGTGCCAGTTACGCTGCGAAGCAGATCAAGGCGTCTCTGAAGGGTGCCGACCCGACACAGCGTCAGCCGTTCAAGTACTTCGACAAGGGTTCCATGGCGACGGTGTCACGGTTCAACGCCGTAGCCAAGGTCGGAAAGCTCGAGTTCAGTGGGTTCATCGCCTGGGTCATGTGGCTGGCGCTGCACCTGTACTACCTGGTTGGTTACCGAAGCCGCATCACCACAGTGATCTCGTGGTTCGTGACGTTCCTCGGACGCGGACGCGCGCAGATGGCATCGACCGAACAGCAAGTGTTCGCACGTTTGGCCATCGAGCAACTCAATTCGCTCGAGTCCTCCGGATCGAGCCCCAAAGCGGCCGAGTCAGCAGCTGTTGAGAGCCGCGAAAAGGCCGCAGGCTGAGCTGATCTCGACGTACGGACCTTGACTCGGCGTCACTCGTGCACAGTATGTGCGTGAGTGGCGCCGAGTTCGTGAAGCATGCGGTGGACGATGTCGTCGTCGAGCCGGTACGTCATCTTCTTACCGTCGCGCTGTACGGCAACCCATCCCTCATTCCGGAGCAGACGAAGCGCATGCGATACCGATGTCGAGGTCATTCCGAGTGCCACCGACAAATCCGTGACACAAATCCCCGGCGCCCTGTGCATGCACAGCAAGATTCGAAGCCTGGTCGGATCCCCCAGTAGATCGAACCGCTGTACCCACACGCCGAGGTCGTCGACAGCGTCGAGCGCGGCACGCGATTGCGCCACGTGTTCAGGATCGAACACACTCTCCGTCTCGGGAATACCGTTCGCATTCGTCATGGCGACAACGGTAATGCGTCCAGGCGGTCGCCGGTGCACGTCGTCAGGCTCCCACCCGCCGCCAGCGGCATCCGAACCGCGCCAGGCCCGGCAGTTTCGGGGCCGCGGTGGTCCGGAAATCTGATCGAACTGGACAGAGACTTCGGCGCCGACAGTGTGTCATGACCGATGGTTCCGTGTCCCAGTTCGACGCGGTGCCTGAGATGAGGCAGACCATCTATGTCGGATCGCATTGTGCCGTACCATCTTCCAGCACGCTCGCCGGCCCGCCCGATCTGGACGCGCTCGCGAAAGCCGATCGTTGCGGACGACTCGAACTGGATCAGCGTCCTCGTGTGATGTACGGCATCAGCTGCCACGATCATCGGCTCGGGATCGAAGTCCAACGCACCGTCCGCCGCGACGTCGAACGACCATTCCGAGCACGACTCGCGCTCCAACGTACTCGGCAATGCCACCGACGCTGCAACACTGCGGATCACCAATCGAGCACCGATGCCCACCACGATCCTGATGTTCATGACGTCTCCGCCGAGCGGTGTCGCAGCTGTTCCGATCAGATGCACGGTGTCCGCACCGGTCAATCTGCCGGACAAGCCGCCGGAGGCGATGATGCGCGGACTGCGGTGTGCGCTGGCCTCGATGACAAGCTCAGTGCGCATCGGCCACGGCCGACTCCTTCAACTGAGCGCGTACCCACTCGAGTACGAGGGTCGCCGACGGATCGTCGGTAAGCGAGATCAGAGCAGTCGGCCTCCCCCCACGTACCCGTGTCGCGTCGTGCTCCATCACGGTCAGATCTGCGCCGACGTAGGGAGCGAGATCCGTCTTGTTGATAACCAGAAGGTCGGAGAAGGTGACTCCGGGCCCGCCTTTTCTCGGCACCTTGTCCCCACCGGCAACGTCGACGACGAAGATTTGCACATCGATCAACCCCGACGAAAACGTTGCAGTCAGGTTGTCGCCGCCGGATTCCACGAGTATCAGATCGAGCGGAGGATTCTCCTCGACCAAATCGTCGATGGCGTCGAGGTTCGCGGTGATGTCGTCCCTGATGGCAGTGTGCGGACAGCCGCCGGTTTGGACCGCAGTGATTCGCTCGTCTGACAGAACCGCATGTCGGCGAAGAAAATCGGCATCCTCGGTGGTGTAGATGTCGTTGGTCAGGACCGCGAGCGACAGCTCGTCTCGCAGTTCGCGGCACAGCGCCGCAACCAGAGCTGTCTTACCCGATCCGACCGGTCCACCGATACCGATACGGAGTGCCTCGCCAGGGACTCGGCGCCGTTTCGGGCGATCGTGGCTGTGGTCGTGCGGCTCGCCGTCGATCAGATGTGGGGGCATTGGGTCGCCTTTCGAGAGTTTTCGAGATCGAGTTCAGGATACGAAGAGTGGGCGTTCGCGCTGTACGTGGGATTCCGCCAGGACGTCGAGCAAGGGATCGGAGAGGTCGATCAGTGTAGGCAAGCTCGAGTACACGACATCGGCAACCTCGTCGCACGTCCGAGCCAAACGCAGGGTGCACGCGGCTATCTCGGACGGATCGAGAGCCAACAGCCGCTGAGCTGCGATCGCCGAACCTGTCATCGTGGTGTAGATCTGCACCGATGCCAGGTCAAGGCCGGTCAGTCCGGCGACTCGACCTACAACGCCTGCAATCACAGCGAGATGGGGCCGCCGAGGGAGCGAATCCCATGCCTCATCGGGCCAGCTCGCCCTTGCCAGTCGCAGAAGACCCCTCCCCTGAGCCCTCGAGGCAGCGCGAGCCGCGGGCGATGGAGTGCGCGCGTCGGTCTCCAACTCGGCGATCGCCACGTCTACAACAGATTCACACACCGCGGCTGCCACGGATGCGGTCACAGCGCCGGTGGTCCGCAGTCGGCGATTCAGGAAAGCCTCCACGGTTGCAATGTCACGGACCAACCCGCGCGCCACGGCCTCTTCCACGCCACCCGAATGGACATGGCCGCCCGTCGGGAGCCTGGAATCCGCTAACGACAGAATTGTCGACACACGAGAAACGACTGCGCTCAAAAGAGGAAGTACCTTTGCGCCATGGGCAGTTCCGTAGCCGGCTGTTCCTTCCAGACTTCGCCGTCGATTTTCACGGTGAACGTATCGGCGTCGACCTCGATGCGCGGTTGCGCATTGTTGAGAGGCATATCGGCCTTCCCGACGGAGCGAACGTTCCCAACCGCCACAAGTCGGCGATCGCAGTTCAATCGATCCGCCAGTCCGTCTTCGATCGCTTGAGGGGCAACGAAGTGAACAGAAGTCGCCGCTGCCGCCTTCGCTGATGCGCCGAACATCGGGAGTGGAAGTTCGGGCTGTGGCGTCGGGATCGATGCATTCGCATCGCCCATCTGGGCCCAGGCAATCATGCCGCCCTTGATCACTGTGTGGGGGCGCACCCCGAAGAACGCCGGATCCCACAGCACGAGGTCGGCGAGTTTTCCTGGTTCGATCGAACCGATTTCGTGGTCGAGGCCGTGGGCGACGGCGGGGCATATCGTGTACTTGGCGACGTAGCGCATGACGCGGTTGTTGTCAGCATCGACATCGCCGGCCAACAAGCCTCGACGTTTCTTCATGACGTGCGCAGTTTGCCAAGTCCTGAGCACCACCTCACCGATTCTCCCCATAGCCTGGGCGTCGCTTCCAATCATGGAAATCGCGCCCATATCGTGAAGAAGATCCTCCGCGGCGATCGTCGACGGCCGAATTCGACTCTCCGCGAACGCAAGATCCTCGGGTATGGACGGACTCAGGTGATGGCACACCATCAGCATGTCCAAGTGCTCGTCGAGAGTATTGACGGTGTGTGGCCTGGTTGGATTTGTAGAACTGGGCAGCACATGGCTCTGAGCCGCGACCGTGATGATATCGGGCGCGTGCCCGCCCCCTGCGCCCTCGGTGTGATAGGCGTGGATTCCGCGTCCCGCGATCGCACCGAGAGTGGTTTCGACGAACCCCGCCTCGTTCAGGGTGTCCGAGTGCAGTGCTGCCTGCACCCCGGCGTCATCGCAGACCCGCAGGCACGCATCGATCGCTGCAGGTGTCGATCCCCAGTCCTCGTGCAGCTTGAATCCTGAAGCACCTGCACGCAATTGCTCCCACATGGCATCGCTGCTGACGGTATTCCCCTTGCCCAACAACACGATGTTCATCGGCCAGTCGTCCAGTGCTTCCAGCATCCGAGACAGGTGCCAGGCCCCGGGTGTCACCGTCGTGGCTTTGCTGCCCTCGGCGGGACCTGTGCCCCCGCCGATGAGCGTCGTAATACCGCCGCCGAGCGCCTCTTCCATGATCTGTGGGCAGATGAAGTGGACGTGGCAGTCGATCGCGCCCGCCGTGACGATTTTCCCGTTGCCCGCAATGATCTCGGTGGACGGCCCGATCACCAGATCCGGGTGAACGCCGGTCATGGTGTCCGGGTTGCCTGCCTTCCCGAGCGCAACGATGCGGCCGTCACGAATTCCCAGGTCGGCTTTGATGATTCCCCAGTGGTCCACCACAACCACCCCGGTGATGATCGTGTCCGGGGCGCCGTCTGCTCGTGTTGCCCGCGACTGGCCCATGGATTCACGAATGACTTTGCCGCCGCCGAACACGGCTTCTTCACCGGCGAGACCGGGCCCGCCGCTGCGATCCTCGGTCACCTCGATCAGGAGATCGGTGTCTGCGAGTCGAATTCGATCACCGGTAGTCGGCCCGAACAGTTGGGCATAGCGGGCGCGACTCAAATGTGCCATCAGACATCCAGCTTTCCAGGTGGGGTCAAACTCAGTCCGTAGACTTCGCGAGTGCCGCCGAGCGGGACGAGCCGAACAGTCATCGAGATACCAGGTTCGAATCGAACGGCGGTTCCAGCAGGTATATCAAGCCTTCGTCCATGCGCGAGTTCGCGGTCGTAGGACAGAGCAGCGTTTGCCTGAGGGAAGTGCACATGACTGCCGACCTGGACCGGTCGGTCGCCGGAGTTCAACACCTCGATCGTGACGACGTCTGAGCCGCTGTTGATTTCGATTTCGCCAGGCAATGTGATGACCTCGCCGGGAACCAAGTGTCCATCTCCCCGTTTGGGGGAGATGGGGTCGTGAACGGTGATGAGCTTGGTGCCGTCGGGGAAGGTTGCCTCCACCTGAACCTCGGGCAGCAGCTCCGGCACACCACTGATGACGTCGTCCGCCCCGAGGACCTCTCGTCCCGATGCCATCAACTCGGCGACGGATCGTCCGTCACGTGCGCCCTCGAGCAGGTGGTCAGTGATCAGTGCGACTGCCTCCGGATGATTGAGCAGCCGGCCCCTCGATCGACGCCTGCGTGCCAACTCGGCGGCATAACTGATGAGCAGTCGGTCCTGCTCGTGCGGAGTAAGCCGCATTGTCGATCTCCATCTGTTTCTCGCGTAGTCACCCGTCGACCAACGTTAATACTGACACGATTGTGCCTGCGAAGCATGGAGAGCTCACCACGAAGCTGTGCGGCGAGGAAACGACCAACTGGACGAGGAACGAAGAAGAAAGGTGCTCGA
Organism: Rhodococcus sp. G-MC3; assembly: GCF_030063335.1. Classification (GTDB taxonomy): domain Bacteria; phylum Actinomycetota; class Actinomycetes; order Mycobacteriales; family Mycobacteriaceae; genus Rhodococcoides. The sequence goes on from NZ_JASISW010000009.1 coordinate 74,393, forward strand.
CGGAGAGTACGGGACCACCGGAGGATGCGGATCCGATCGAGGCCGGAGATGCCGCTTCGGCGAACGCATCAGCAGTTTCAGTACTGAGCAGAAAGGTAAGCGCTGCAACGCGACCGGCTCCGGATCGGCACTTACATGAATGCGATCCGGAGCCGGTAGCTGTCAGGCCGTCGGGCCGCCGACAGTCCGGTTCAACAAACCCAACAGAATGTCCTTCGTGATCGATGACGACACCGCGCCCAGGTCGTGTTCGTCGAACGCGCCTGCGTCGAGTCCGCGAATCAGTACGCCGGAAAGCGCTTGTGCGGTCGCCGGTTCGTCCATGATCCCTCCCGCGGTGCTGTCCAGATATGCCGCCACCCGAGCTGCAGCGGTGGGCATTGCCGACCCGAAGAACGACAATGTCGCGGCCCACCTCGTGACGAGGTGACCGGGGTGCATGTCCCACCCCTGGTAGAAACCGCGTTCGAGTGATCGGGTGACGAGACCGAAGTGTCGACGAATCGCGGTGTCGATCTCGATAGTCGTTCCCACCGGTACAACCTGTGTCGAACCGTCGCACACCCAGACGCCCGTCTGCGCGGCCGCGGCAAGCATGACGTTCTTTGCATGGTCGGCGACGGGATGGGCCAGAGACTGCTGGGCGGACGTGATTCCGCAGGCAGCGCTGTAGTCGTACGTCCCGTAGTGGAGCGAGGTGCAACGGCCGTCCGCGCGGCCGAGAGCGCGTGCGAGCGTCGCTGTTCCATCACGTCCGACGATTGCCTGCGGGCTCTCGATCTGTAGTTCGAACCGCAACGACCGATCGGCGAGACCATGTGCCCGTTCGAGTTCTTCACAGAGAGCAACCACCGCGTCTACTTGTGCCACAGCGCGAAGCTTGGGCACGGTGAACACGAATCCATCGGGAACACCGCCTGCCGCATCGAGGACGAGTTCCAGCGTCCGAATTCCGCGACGCCGCTCGTGTGGCGCAAGGCCTTTGGCTCGTATACCTAGCCAGCGTGGCCCATCGGGGTCGGCGGCCAACGCCGAAAGGGTCTTGCCCGCCTCGCGCGCGTGCGCGTCTTCCGACGAATCGGGGCGCCAACCGTATCCGTCCTCGAAATCGATTCTCAGATCTTGAATGGGGCGCGTAGCAAGAATTCGGCGCACCCGTGGAAGGACACCTGCAGTATCGAGAGATTCGACCACACCAGGATTGGAGTCGAGAAGGCTCAGTGCCACGCTCCCCCATCGTTGCGGAACGTCGACGGACGCATCCGAGGCAGCCACGTAGACGGTGTGTATCGGCTGCCCGCCGACTCGATCACCCGGAAAGTCACGGGACAACGCGGCATCGACGGGACCGAGTATCGACTCGATCCGCGAGTAAGCAGACTCGTCCAAGCTGCTGTCGTTGGGAGACTGAGGAGAAGAGGTGCTGTTCGTCACGGCCTACTGTCCCAGAATTCCGGTATCTACGATGTTCGCTAGTCGAACCTTGCCCTGGGCGACGTGCTTGCCCGCCTCGTCGGTGATGTCCACCTGCCAGATTTGCTGAGTCCGCCCACGATGAACGGGGCGAGCTTCGGCGTGGAGCGTTCCTTGGCGTGACGCGCGAAGGAAGTCGGTGTTGTTGTTCACACCCACAACGTGTCCGCGATCGCCGAGCCACACGCTTGCGCCGATACTGGCCAGCGATTCGACCACCGAGCACAACACACCACCGTGCATGATTCCCGCTGGCTGGTGAAGGTTCGGTGTCACATCCCACCTGGCACGGACCTTGTCGGCTGAAACCTCGATGTACTCGAGGCCGATCGCACCGTCGAATCCCTTCGCGCACAGCTCGGTCATCTTCGCCGGATCGAGGTCTTGCATAGTCGGCGTTCTCTCTTCGTGCTGGTTGCTCGAAGTGTTCTGGATATCGCTCATCGATTCTCCTCGTCGTCGCCGCACGTAGTGCGTTGGCCGCTGTTCGATCAGAACTACACGAGGGCACAGACAGAAGAATCGGCGGGCCTCACATTCACCGAATGTGAGGCCCGCCGTGGCAAGGACCGGGAGTCACTGCAGCCCTCAGGACTCCGGCGCGGTCCGGTGGTACCAACAAATAATAGGCTAGCCTTGCCTGATTTGGCAATACTCTGCGCAATCGCAAAGGCGAGAGCGCATCACGAAACTCGCGGCCGTACACGCCCCAACGCCACTGGACGAGAGCGAACCGGCGCACCCGCGGACACGAAGGCGTCGAGTAGCGCTTGGCCGCGTCGCGCGCTGTTGGAGGAATGTATACCCGCGAGGACGGGAACGTAGGTGGAGGCGCCGAGAATGGAGTCACCGACCAAGCTCCAGAAAATTCGTGAATCGAGGGGCACGCAATCCGCGATGGCCGCGAGGATCTTCTCGAGCGAGGTGATGCACCGGTGTGCAGTCCATACCAGAAGTGCTTCCTCGCACGGAAGCGTTACCGTTCCTCGAGTGGGCTCGGGCGATGCTTCGGGTAGTACCCGAAGCGTCGGGGATGCCACGCCTGCCCAGTCGACGCCACCGTCGCTGTCCATGTGAATCCACAGGTTGTCGATGCCAGGGTCCCATGCTCGCCCTTCGAGCACGAGGAGTGCGGAGACCCGGCCGACGACCGCATGCACGAGTGCGGTCGCAACTTGAATCGCAGCTGACTCGGGGACCTCGAGATCATCGAGCGAGCGGTTGATCATCCGACCGATTCGCCCATCCTCCAGTCCGGAGGCAAGTTGCCACCAGCGACGCTTGGCCTCGTCCCCCATCGACGCAACCGCGTACATACGAGGGTAATCGGGGTTGAGTGTTCTGAGCCTGGCGCACGAGCGCGCGAGTGGGCCGCCGTCGCCGTTACGGCCGAGCGAACGATGCACATCAGCCCAGGCATCGGACGTCGAAATTGCAACTGACACTGGACCACTCCCTGTAGAACGAAAGACCCTGAGGCCCGTTGAACCAAGGTTAGCCTAACCATCTTAGGTGTCCTGAGCAATTCTTCCGCGTGTTCGGTCCGTCACGTGTCGGCTTGGCTAGCCTTACCTGGGTGCGCGTCCTGACAAAGGTTTCCGTAACCTAAGTGTTGGCACGTTCAATCACAGTGAGGAGTCATCACCACAGTGACGACTGCACCATTGTTCGGCTCGGGAGGTTTCGTCCCGAATCCGGACGACGACTACGCAAAGGAAGACATTCCTCGCGGTCCGGCCCCCTGGACGCGGCGAATAGCGGCAACCGTGGTCGACCTCGCAATCGTTGTCTTCCCCTTGGGGATCGGCTGGTCCATGGTCGACTCGCTCCGGGACGACAACGGTGGAGGTCAGGCCGACCGATTCGTGTTCGGCGCTATCGCGGTTGCCGTCGCGCTCGGGCTACTTCTGTGGAACCAGGGATTCCGCGAAGGCAAAGAAGGCCAGAGCACCGGCATGCGATGGACCGATCTCATCGTCCGCGATGTCGATACCGGCGACCCGATCGGCGTTCGACGGGCACTGTACCGACAGTTCGGAATCGGCCGCGGCGCCACCGAGGTCGTCCGCGAGAAGACGGCATTCGACGAGCAATTCGAACCCATTCCACGCAACAACTCGGTCTCCGATATTCGCAAACGCAGGATCCTCGGGCTGATCGTCCTGACAGTTGCGCTCGTTGCCGCAATCATGGCGAGTGTTGCCATTGGAGCTCGGCCTCTCACATTCGATGAGATCGGTCACGCGTTACTCAACTCAACCGGTACCGACACAGACATCATCGTTCGCACGTTGCGAGTTCCGCGGACCCTTCTTGCGTTGGTAGTCGGTATTTCGCTCGGCATCGCGGGTGCGCTGATCCAGGGCCACACGCGAAACCCACTTGCTGATGCGGGGCTGCTGGGCCTCAACGCCGGTGCAGCGTTCCTCGTGGTTCTGTCGATCTACTTCTTCCGCTTCAACTCGCCGAGCCAATACCTCTGGTTCGCACTAGCCGGGTCGGCGATCGCAAGCATCGTCGTCTTCGGGCTGTCATCGATCGGAAATGCAAAAGCGAGTCCGCTCAACCTCGCACTGGCCGGTGCCGGCGTCGCATTCTTCTTGGCAGCGATGACCAACGCTGTCGTGCTTCTCGACCAGACCAGTCTCGACGGGTATCGATTCTGGTCGGTGGGATCGGTCGCAGGCCGAGGGCTCGACGTTCTGTGGCAGGTCTTGCCGTTCCTCGTGATCGGAGTGTTGATCGCATTGGCGAGCACTCCTGGATTGAATGTCATGAGTCTCGGTGAGGACGTGGCCCGTTCGCTCGGTACCAACATCGCGCTCACTCGAACGGTCGGGATCATCGCAATCACTCTGTTGACCGGGGCCGCGACAGCAGCATGTGGACCGATCGCTTTCATCGGATTGGTCGTACCACACGTGGCCCGAGTGGTCACCGGACCCGACTATCGATGGCTCGTCCCGTACGCAGGATTGATTGGCGGCGTGATGCTGATGATCGCCGACGTCATCGGCAGAGTCGTGGTCAGACCCGGTGAACTGCAGGTAGGTATCGTCCTCGCCCTTTTCGGAGCACCGTTTTTCATCGCACTCGTTCGACGGCGGAAGTTGGCAAGCCTGTGACTGCAACGCTGAAAACCGTCGCGCGACCGACAACCGAAGTATCGAGGGTGCCGTCCCGACCGCCGTTCCGATTGGGACCCGTATCGCTCGTGCGTAGGCCGGTCATGGTTGCTGTCAACCTCGTCATGGTTGCCGCTCTGTTCCTGGTCATCTGTATCGACATCGGCCGCGGTGATTTCCCGTTGTCGATTGCACAGGTGATCGACGTGTTGTTCGGCGGCGGTACACGAATCGAGCGATTCATTGTGATGGATCTTCGCCTTCCACGATCCCTGACGGGTCTGCTCGTGGGCATGGCGCTCGGAATGTCGGGCGCAGTGACGCAATCGATCTCACGAAATTCGCTTGCCAGCCCCGATATTCTCGGAATTACCGCCGGGGCCAGCGCTGCAGCTGTCGCGCTGATCGTGCTCGGAGGTGGCGGCTCATTCGTCGGCATACTCGCCACCGTCGGCCTGCCCGTCGCGGCACTGGTCGGCGGAGTGGTCACTGCAGTGCTCATCTACGCACTTGCTTGGAAACGCGGCGTCGAAGGATTCCGGCTGATTCTCGTCGGTATCGCCATCAACGCGATGCTCACAGCGGCGGTCGGATGGTTGCTTGTCACTGCCGATATCAACGACGTTTCGCGAGCTCAGTTGTGGCTCAACGGTTCACTGAACGGCGCCGACTGGAGCAAGGTGTGGCCGGTGCTGATCGCGGTCGTCGTCATCGGCGGCGGGACGGTCATGGCCACGTTCACGCTCGGGGCGCTCCGACTCGGCGACGACAACGCTCGTTCGCTCGGAGTCCGCCTTCAGTATGGACAAGCATCGCTTCTCCTCGCCTCGGTCGCCCTCGCTGCGATCGCGACTGCAGCTGCAGGCCCCATCGGCTTCGTCGCTCTTGCCGCGCCTCAGATCGCACTGCGCATTCTGCGGACACCGGGACCACCGATCGTCGCATCGGCCATCATGGGCGGACTTCTCGTGGTCGGCAGCGACTTGATTGCCCGCACGATCCTCCCGATCGAACTCCCGGTGGGCATCGTCACCTCGGCACTCGGTGGTCCGTTCCTGCTCTACCTGCTCGTTCGCACCAATCGAAAGGTCTCCGCATGACCGTCATCGAGCATTCGCGCCTGGTCGCTGAGGGCCTCACTCTCGGCTACGGCGACCGAATCATCGTCGAGAACCTGGATCTGAAGATCCATACCGGCGTCATCACCACGGTCATCGGCCCCAACGGCTGCGGCAAGAGCACCCTCCTCCGCTCACTCGGTCGGCTGCTCAAGCCGAAATCGGGGAAGGTGGTGCTCGACGGCAAGGCCATCTCGTCGATGCGAACCAAAGACGTCGCGCGTGTTCTGGGAATGCTCCCGCAGGCTCCGGTCGCGCCCGAAGGACTCACTGTCGGCGACCTCGTCTCACGGGGGCGGCATCCCCATCAGTCATGGATCAGACAGTGGAGTTCGGACGACGAGTCCGAGGTTGCCGGTGCTCTCGAGTTGACCGGAGTGGGCGATCTTGCCGACCGTCCCGTCGACGAACTCTCGGGCGGTCAACGGCAGCGCGCCTGGATCTCCATGGCATTGGCGCAGGGCACGGACATTCTGCTTCTCGACGAGCCGACCACCTACCTCGACCTTGCGCACTCCGTGGAGGTGCTCGACCTGGTCGACCGGCTACACGAGGAGATGGGACGGACGGTAGTCATGGTGCTGCACGATCTCAATCTTGCTACCCGCTACAGCGATCAGCTGATCGTGATGAAGGCAGGAAAGGTGGTGAAGTCGGGAAAGCCTCAGGACATCATCTCCGAAGAATTGCTCCTTGACGTCTTCGGACTCGAAGCCCGTGTCATCGAAGATCCGGTCTCTGATCGACCTCTGATCGTGCCCATTGGCACCCGACATGTCCGCGGGACCGTGGGCGGCCCGGTCAAAGGTGGCACCGCTCCCGATAGGTAGTGATCGATCTAACGTTCGATCATCGTCCGCACCAGTTTGAAGCCCTGACCCAGCGAGACATCGGGTAGGTAGGCGCGACCGACTGCGTTGCCGATACTCGGCAATGCAGCTGGGTCTGCGAACGTCATGTGCATCGGCTCGTATCGCGGCTGAAACTTGGATTTGAAAGCGAGCAGCGACCGGAATCCGTAGACGGGCTCCAACGTTCTTCCGAGCACATCGAGAAGCCGATCGAGCAACCGCGCGAACGTGAGTTCCTCCGACGACGTGCTCCCGGCAGTTCGATCGTCGTCCACCTTGGCGAGCGGTGCTCCGGAGAGGCTGAGGAACCGAACTCCCTCCTCCTGCAAAAGGATTGCCGCCGATGCAATCAGAAATTCCATCGTGGGTCTGAAGCCCTCCGAGCGGCGTCGCATGAAATCGAGGGTCCATCCGACGATTTCCCCGTTCTCGTACACCGGCATCCACGAGGTGATCCCGTGGACAGTGCGATGCTCGTCGACTGCAATGAGGCAACGGACGGCCGTATCGTCGACCTCGTCGAGTCCGCCGAGAGTGAAGCCCATTTCAGGCATACCTTTGTCGGCTACCCACTCCTCCGATATCGCCCGGATCTGGTCGGTGATCGCAAGCGGTGCATCCGGGAATCGGATCCATTCGGCCACGACACCTGCCTTTTTCGCCCGATTGAGCGCGGTACGCACGTCCTGGAATCGTTTGCCCGTGAATGCAAGGTTCTCGAGATCGAGGACGGTTTCCTCACCTACTTGAATTCCACCCCAACCGATGCTGTCGGTGATCGTGCGGACCGCAGGCGTCACCGAGTAGAAGCACGGAATCCACCCGTTCTTCGAGGCGAACTCGGCGAAATCGACGACGTTGTCTCTCAGCCTCTCCGCCGGCCCGACGGGATCGCCTGTAGTCAACGCGACGCCCGAGATCACGCGATAGGCGACGAAGCTGTGACCGTCCGGTGAGAACCAGTAAGAATTGCCGCGCCAGGTGGTCATCCAGGACAGCGCGCTTCCTGTGCTCCCCATCAGTAGAGCTCGGGCTCGCTCGATCGCGCCTGCATCTGCTCCCGAGGCCGGCGTCAGAAACGTATTCAGGGCCAGAACACAGAGAGCAGCCCAGAATACGACACCGATCCACTCGAACAGTAATGTCGCCACAACGCTCTCCGGTAGAAGTCGCGGCTCGAGCCATTGGATGTACACCGGTGGAATCAGGCGTTGAGGGAAGTCTGCGAGAAGTCCCGTCGCACTCGGTTGGGGGTCGAATCCACTTCGCGCCGCCAACCCTCCCAGGACATACACAACCGCGAGAGTCACGAGAACAGCTACCGCCGACACACTGAATCTTCGGTACGTGCCCAGCGGCCCCGACACGTTGAAGTATCTGCGTGTGAGCAGCAGGATGATCAGTATCACCAGTGGAAGAAGGAACGGCACGATCGTTCGATACGCAGTCGGTGACTCGAGTCCGTAGAAGACGGACTCGTCGTCGCCTGCTTCGACGAATCGGATGGCATAGTTGGCGATCGACACGACGAGAAGTACGATCTGCGCGAAAACTGATGCGTACCAAGCGAATTTGCGACCCCGGCGAAGGCCGTCCGCCAGGAAGAGCAGAAAGATCGATGGCATCAAAGACAAGATCGTAGGACCGACTCCTCCCAGCCTGAGTTCGAGTAGACCTGATCGACATTCGGGGTCCGTCGCCGAATCTGAACAGATGTCTCGCACTTCCGAAGCGGTGTAGGGAACCCCGCTGATCACATCTCTCAAGACCGCGAACGGGCCAACCGCGTCGGGGCTGAGCGCAGCCAATATCGGTCCAAGTGTGCTTGCGGCAAGCACCAGGGCAACCAGGACACGGCCTTCGCGTTGTGTACCGGCGAGCCGTGGGCCGCGGGCCGAGCGTCCGACGATCAACGGTCCGAGGAGTAGGCCGACAACAGCAGCTGCCAGTCGAACAACGTCCTGCAAGTGTCCGCTGAAGAGGGCAGAGGTGATGAGAAGCGCGAAGAGACCGGCGCGTATTCGACGGCGCCACATCGTGTCCATTCGCGAGCTCGCGACCATGACGACCCCGACGATCCACGTTGTCGGGCCGATAGCAGTTCCCACGTGCAGTCGGAATCCCCAGTCGGCGTCGAACATTCTGGCCAGGGCTGCAATGCCGAGCCCCAACACCGCGCCCAGAATCTGAGTTGTGACCGCTGCGACCGCAAGCCGGAGAGAACCGATGCGTCGTTCGATCGGCGCTGCAGCCACGAAGATCGCGGCCACGAAGACCAGGTATCCGATTACACCCGGGGTCAACAGACCTGCCGTCAGCGCGGTCCACAACCGGAATTCCTCGAACGGCATTATTCCCAGTGCGAAATCGTGATGAAGTGTGTTTTCCTGCATCACAATTCCCAGGGCAGCGAGTGCCGACACCACGACCAGCATGCCGATGCTGACCGGCGCGCCTTTTGCCCCGAACAGTACAAGCGTCCACAACCTGGCCACTTGGCGCCTGAACGTCCGCCACGCATGTACCGCACGGTCACGACCTCGGTCGAACCACGATGGTGACGACGGCTCGACGGACGGAATGTCCACGACGGTCTCGTTCACGAGATCAAACCCACTCTCTGCATCAACCACGGCAATTCTTGCTTCAGCCCCGCCGACCAGACGGCAAAGCTGTGGCCACCGGGAACTTCCAGGTATCGGACATCCATCCCGGCAGCCTTGGCAGCGTCGTACATGGCCTTCTGTCCAGGCTTGTAGTCATTGTCATCGGCGCCGACGACGAACGCACCACCCGAATCGGGGTACTTCCTCGTCTTCAACAGGTCCATCGGATTGATCGCAACGAACGCAGCCTCGTTGCCTCCGAATGCGTCGGACACTGTTCGACCACGGTCGCCCAGGGTGGGTTCCGCCTGCCCCGACAGGTCGAGGAACGTGGGGTAGACGTCCGGATGATTGGTAGCCATTTGAATAGAGCAGGTGCCGCCGTACGACAGGCCGCCGATCATCCAGGTTCGTGGGTCGGTGTTCACCTGCAAGGACGACTCGATCCATTTCGGTACGTCCTGCGACAGGTAGGTGTCGACGTTTCCCAGCGACGAATCGACGCAGAGCGGGTTGGCGATGGCCGATCCGGTTCCATCGGCGATCACCACGACTGGAGCAAGACCCGAGTGATCGCGCGCAAATTCGTCCATCGTGATCGCGAGCAATCCCCCGTTCAGCCAATCTTGGGGTTCACCTGGTTGGCCTGCAAGCAGTACCAGTACCGGTAGGAGTGGGCGCCGATCTGTGAAGTAGGCGGGAGGTAGGTAGATCTGGGCAGGCCGCGCCGAAAAGTTCGATGCGGTCGGTGGGATGGTCGCTGATGTGAGTTTCCCCGCCGACGGCATCTCGGCAGGCGCCGACCACACTGTGTCGAGTGGGCTTCCGCTCAGGACGTCGCTCTGCCGCCCGGGCAAGTCCTGGAATTCGACGCGGTCCGCTTCTTCGACTCCGAGCAAAGTGCCGAGAGTCGGATACGCCGAGAATACGAGGTTGACCTGTGCTGAGGCAGCTGCCACCACGAGTACAGCGGCGAGCACCGAAACGACCTTGCGGACGATCCCGCGGGCGGCAACTGTGCGTGGTACCACAAGAAACACAGCGGCGAGACCGACTCCGATCCAGACATAGATCTCGGTCTCGATCGGATCGGGAAATGGTCGCCACACCTTCTCGACTGCTACGTACAGCACCACTGCCACGAACGCTGCCGACACCAGGCCGGTCGGGAGCGCTCGACGTAGGTACCACCGTGTACGAGATCCGAGCATCCATATCGCGCCGGCGGCACCCAGAATCGACAACACAAGTGATGTCGTACTGCTGACGAGCGACAGCGAAACGAACCAGTTCAACGGACACCTACAGCGAACTGTCCACAAGACATGACAGGAGGATAGGCGGCGGGCCGATGCAGAACGCAAATATTCGCGGAGCGCGCTGATCTGTGTCGCTTTCGATGCCGTCTTCGACCTCTATGACACATCCCACAACCCGAGGCCAGCCATACTACGAGGAGTAGTACGCATTTGTGTCGGACTACACGTAGACTTGGACGAATGGCAGGTCTAGGCGAACTCGAGCGTGCAGTGATGGATCACCTGTGGGAATCTTCCGAACCGCAGACGGTGAGGCAAGTGCACGAGGCGCTCGCAGCGCACCGGGAACTCGCGTACACCACGGTGATGACTGTTCTTCAACGTCTGGCAAAGAAACAACTCGTTGTCCAGCAACGTGACGACAGAGCGCATCGCTATGTTCCGTTGCACAGCAGAGACGAACTGGTGGCGAGCCTGATGGTCGATGCCCTGGCGCAAGCTCCGGAGTCGGGCGGTCGTGCAGCCGCTCTGGTCCACTTCGTCGGACAGGTGGGCGCCGACGAAGCTGCGGCACTCCGAGACGCGTTGGCGGCGCTGGAAGTGGCACAATCGAGCGGGCGCTCCGACGGTATCGTCGACGGCCTACAATCCGATTGACCCCCGCCCTCGGTTAGTGAGGAAATGAACTCAACCACAGCACTGGTTTTCGCACTGCTTGCCTTGCTGTTGACGGGGCCGGTACCTGCATTCCTTTCTCGCGCTACGTGGCCGTATCGAGCGCCTCGTGCCGCCCTGGTGTTGTGGCAAGCCATCGCTGTCGCCGCAGTGTTGTCCGCCTTCAGTTCCGGTTTGGCGATCGGAGGACTTCTGCTTGTTCCCGGTGCGGACGGCAGGCCGACGACAGCTCCGACGGATGAGATCGATGCTCTGGGACTTCCTCTGTGGGTTCTTTACGTCGTCGTACTCGCGATCACCCTCGGCATCGGTGCCAAGCTGATGTTCTCGGTCGTCCAGGTCGCAGTTCGCACACGCCGCCGGCGTGCTCGGCACCGAGTGTTGGTGGATCTACTCGATCGCAGCAGCGGCAGCAACACGCCTTTTCCAGGGATTCGTGACGCCGATGTCCGAGTGTTGGACGCAGTCGAGCCGATTGCCTACTGCCTGCCCGGGCTTCGTCAGCGTGTGGTGCTCAGCGAGGGCGTGCTGACCAATCTTTCGAACTGGGAGATCAAGGCCATTCTGTCCCACGAGCGATCACACCTTCGCTCGCGCCACGATCTGGTACTCGAAGCGTTCACCGCGGTCAACGAGGCGTTCCCGCGCATTGTGCGAAGCAAGTCCGCTCTGGGCAGTGTGCAGTTGCTGGTCGAACTTCTCGCCGACGACTCTGCTGTGAAGGTGACCGGTCCCACTCCCCTTGCCCGCGCGTTGGTGACGTGCGCTGGATCCACTGCTCCCCGTGGAGCGTTGGCGGCGGGCGGGCCGAGCACCCTTATACGTGTCCAGCGGCTGAGTGGACCACGAAGCGACGTCCGAACGAGCGCCGCGGCCTACATGACTGCCGCAGTCATCCTCGTAGTACCAACTATTTTCGTTGCGATGCCCTGGCTAGAGGAGCTCACCAGATTTCTCGGCCATCCCTGAGTGAGTCGCCCAACTCACATCTGTTCGAATCGGTGAATCGAACACGTGTCGCGTACACTCGATGACGGCCGCCATTGCGGCCTAGCAATTCGAAAAGGCACAAACAGCCCCACTCTGCGCATCCAGTTCCAATAGGCGTGCGCAAGGATGGCCAGGTGACAGTGCCCTGGCTCGTCATATATGTGTTGTAGCTGTCGTTTGTGCCCGGTTCGCGGGTGTTTTCCCAGCTGTTTCTTCGTGGCGTGCCCGTAATCCGGAGAGGTTCAACTGCGTGACTCACGCTGTTTCAACTAGTACACCCACCACTTCCACACCGGACGCCACAAGCGCACCCGATGTGGTTACGTTTGCAGAGCTCGGACTACCCGAGCCCGTTGTCGCCGCTTTGGCGCGAAACTCGATCACAGTGCCGTCGCCCATCCAGGCGAAAGCCCTTCCCGACGCCATCGCGGGCAAGAACGTGCTCGGCCGCGCGCAGACCGGTTCAGGAAAGACGCTTGCTTTCGGCCTGCCGATTCTTGCTCGCCTCGCACTGCACACCGATCGTCCAGCCGCCAAGCGCCCCCGCGCTCTGGTGCTCGTGCCGACTCGTGAGCTCGCTTTCCAGGTGGTCGAGTCCCTCGCCCCGTACGCAGGCGCTCAAGGTCTGACTGTCCGTCCCGCTGTCGGTGGCACCCCGTTCAACAAGCAGGTCGAACAACTCCGCCGCGGAGTCGATGTCTTGGTGGCAACCCCGGGCCGCCTGGCCGATCATCTTCGGCAGGGCACATGCGTACTCGACTCGATCGAGATCACCGCTTTGGACGAAGCAGACCAGATGGCCGACATGGGATTCCTGCCCGAGGTACGCGCGGTCCTCAGCGACACGCCTGCCGACGGACAACGAATGCTGTTCTCTGCCACGCTCGATCGTGAAGTTCAGTCGATCGTTCGTCAATTCCTTCCCGACCACGTCGAGCATTCGACTCAGGACGGCAAGGCAAGTGTTCGGACCATGGACCACTACATGCTCAATGTCGATCGTGGACAGAAGGACATCGTTCTGTCCGAGATCGGTGCCCGTGAAGGACGGACGATCATGTTCGCCCGCACCAAGCTCGGCTGCGACGGAATCACCGATCGTCTCCGCGCACTCGGCATTGCTGCCGAGTCGTTGCATGGCGGTAAGGCTCAGAATCAGCGCACCCGCGTTCTCGAGCGCTTCAAGAACGGACGCACTCCGGTACTGGTCGCGACCGATGTGGCAGCTCGTGGAATCCACGTCGACGGAATCGATCTCGTCGTCCATGTCGATCCGCCTGCCGATCACAAGGACTACCTTCACCGCGCCGGTCGTACGGCCCGCGCGGGCGAGAAGGGAACGGTTGTCTCGATCGTTCTGCCCAACCAGCGTCGTCAGATGCAACGCTTGATCGGAATGGCTGGCGTCAAGGCTAATTCGGTGAATGTTGGACCGGGCTCGGCAGAGCTGTCAAGCATCACGGGAGCACAGAAGCCGACAGGTGACGCGCTTCGTGCCGAGAGCTCGGCTCCTCGCGATCGTTCGCGCAGTGGTGGTTACCAGGGTGACCGCCCCCGCACCGGCGGCTACCAGGGTGACCGCCCCCGCACCGGCGGCTACCAGGGTGACCGCCCCCGCACCGGCGGCTACCAGGGTGACCGCCCCCGCACCGGCGGCCACGAGGGTGACCGCCCCCGCACCGGCGGCTACCAAGGTGACCGCCCCCGCACCGGCGGCTACCAAGGCGACCGCCCCCGCACCGGCGGCTACCAAGGCGACCGCCCCCGCACCGGCGGCTACCAGGGCGACTCGCGCCGCGAATCGGGTTCGGTACGCGAGGAGTCGAAGTCCGGCGGATTTCGCAGCCGCACCGACCACCGTTCTTACGACGGATTCGACGGGCCTGCACGTAACCGCTGACGCACGGTAGGGTCGCCGCGACGCGGTGACGCTCACCTAATTTTCGGCATCGAATGGGTGCCGCCTCGATCGTGAGATCGAGGCGGCACCCATTCTTCGGTCCACATCCAGCGTGTGACACGCCGACCGTATTTCCGATGGTAAAGACGATATCGGGACGAGCAATCCCGCCTCGACTTTCCTTCGACCGCATAGCAGGGAAAGCTGTAGCTATGACCTCAGCAGTGGATTCGTCAGACCTCGCCCAGATCGGCGTCACAGGCCTTGCCGTTATGGGCTCCAACATCGCCCGAAACTTCGCCCATCACGGACACACCGTCGCGTTGCACAACCGCAGTATCGCCAAGACCGATGCCCTGTTGGCCGAGCATGGAAGCGAAGGAAAGTTCATTCGCTCCGAAACCATCGAGGAATTCGTCGCTGCGCTTCAGAAGCCTCGCCGCGTTCTGATCATGGTCAAGGCCGGTGACCCGACCGACGCCGTTATCGAAGAACTGGCCGCCGTGATGGAAGAGGGCGACATCATCATCGACGGTGGAAATGCGCTGTACACCGACACAATTCGGCGTGAAGCCTCACTGAAGGAGCGTGGACTCCTCTTCGTCGGAGCCGGGATTTCCGGTGGTGAAGAAGGCGCACTGAACGGTCCATCGATCATGCCGGGCGGCCCTGTCGACTCGTACAAGGCACTCGGCCCGCTGCTCGAATCCATTGCAGCGCAGGTGGACGGCACACCTTGCTGCACACATATCGGACCTGACGGGTCCGGTCACTTCGTGAAGATGGTGCACAACGGCATCGAGTATGCGGATATGCAGCTGATCGGCGAGGCTTACCACCTGTTCCGCGATGCACTCGACTTCACACCGGCACAGGTTGCGGACGTGTTCACCGAGTGGAACTCCGGCGATCTCGAGAGCTACCTCGTCGAGATCACCGCTGAGGTTCTCAAGCAGGTCGACGCGAAAACCGGTGGGCCACTCGTCGACGTCATCGTCGATGCCGCCGAGCAGAAGGGCACCGGCCGCTGGACCGTCAAGGCGGCGCTGGATCTCGGTGTACCGGTTACCGGAATCGCCGAGGCAGTGTTCGCGCGAGCGCTGTCGGGCTCGCGCGAGCAGCGCAAGGCCGCCGTCGGTCTCGCCTCGGGCGCACTCGCAGACAAGCCTTCGGACGCGGAACAGTTCACGCACGACATCAGCCGCGCGCTGTACGCCTCCAAGATCGTTGCCTACGCACAGGGCTTCGACCAGATCGCTGCAGGCAGCGCTGAGTACGACTGGAACCTTCACCCCGGGGACCTCGCGACCATCTGGCGCGGCGGTTGCATCATCAGGGCACGATTCCTCGACCGCATCAAGGACGCCTACGACGACGACGCCAAGCTCCCCAGCTTGATCCTGGCGCCGTATTTCCGCGACGCGATCGAGGACGCGATCGACAGCTGGCGTCGGGTTGTCATCACCGCTGCATCACTCGGCATTCCCGTGCCGGCGTTCGCGTCGTCGCTCGCGTACTACGATGCGCTTCGAGCGGAACGTCTACCTGCAGCTCTCACCCAGGGCCAGCGTGACTTCTTCGGCGCGCATACCTACGAGCGCACCGATGCCGAGGGCAAGTTCCACACGCTGTGGAGCGGAGACCGAAGCGAAGTCCAGGCCTGACCCGGTTCGTTCTGCCTGTCGATCCGTCGGTCGACGTCCCGCCTCAGGGATGTCGGCCGACGGATCGATATCTACAAGTTTTCCGCGCTGTCGAACCAGCCCGGTGGCGGTCCCAGAACAGGTTGCACGATTGTCGACGGGTATGGCCCTTCCCACGGAAGATGTCCCTCGGCATCACGCCAGACCGCCTGCCTTGCCCGGATGTCCACGCCTGACTGCACCCTCGCGGCCATCATCAGCCAATCCTCGGTGTGCTCGACGTCCACGAAGGACATTCGCAGACCCGCAGCTACACATTGGTTGCCCGCTTCGAACCGCTCACCGCCCAAGAGCACGCGGCGGGCCAGCACGTTGAGAACGGCTGCCGACTCACCCGCAGATCTCCCGGTGACCACCAGTTCCGGATGACCGTGTTCCGTGAGGCCGACCGTGTAGCAGAACGCGGGAACGATCAACCCGTCCTCGCGGACGTCCGTGTCCCCGCGGAACTCCGTGCTTAATTCCGAATCGACGTACTGAAGCGCCCATCCGTACCGGTTGATCAGACCCTGTACACCGACCACGTAGTCCTCGATGGAACGTCCATCACACATCGCGCACATGACTCCCCCTACGCCTCGTTCTCTGTATTCGACGAATGTCATCGGCGACGAGAATCGACACCGATGGAAATTATCGAATCGAACGTATGTTCGTACCGACATGCTTGCGCACGACACCGACACGAAAGCTCACTGGCTGTAGGGTTCCGCTATGCCCGGGCCCACTCTTTCGTTCGCAGACCTGGGACTTCGCCCGGTCGTCGTGCATGCATTACGCAAAATCGGTATCGAAACCCCATTTCCGATTCAGCGCGACGCAATTCCTGACGCCTTGGCAGGGACGCACATACTCGGCCGCGCGCCCACAGGGTCCGGGAAGACGTACGCGTTCGGCCTGCCCATGCTTCATCGGCTGTCCGGTAGCGCCAGCCCGCGCGGTCGTCCCCGCGGCCTGATACTGGTGCCTACGCGCGAGTTGGCACTGCAAATCGAACAGGCACTTGAAGAACCTGCGTTGGCCTCCGGGATTCGCATCGTGAGCGTGGTCGGCGGTGTGCCGGTGAAACGTCAGGTCGATCGACTTCTGCGAGGCGTCGACATCGTGGTGGCAACGCCCGGGCGTCTCGAAGACATCGTGGACAGTGGCGCACTCTCACTCGACGCGGTGACGATCACCGTCATCGACGAAGCTGACCGCCTGGCAGATCTCGGATTCCTACCCCAGGTCCAGGCGCTGCTCGACAGAACCCCACCGCGCGGGCAACGAATGCTCTTCTCGGCGACTCTCGATGGCGACGTCGATTCTCTGTCTCATCGCTACTTGACCTCTCCCGCGGTGCACAGCACAGAACAGCCGTTGGGCGACAGTGCTGTCGCACAACATCTCTTCCTGCGAGTCTCGAACGAGACCAAGTCCGCAGTCGCTACGTCGATTGCGGCCCGGGACGGTCGGACCATCATGTTCCTGCGCACCAAGCACGCCGTTGATCGCTTCACCGATTCCTTGCACGCCGTCGGTGTCGCCGCGGTTGCCCTGCACGGAGACAAGTCGCAGGCCAATCGAACGCGCAGCCTGGCCGCCTTCGCTGATGGCTCGGTACCAGTGTTGGTCGCAACGGATGTCGCCGCACGAGGAATACACGTGGACGGGGTATCGCTCGTCGTTCACGTCGATCCCCCCGCGGACGCGAAGGACTACACCCACCGCGCCGGAAGGACTGCGCGGGCGGGAAATGCGGGCACAGTAGTCACCTTGGTAACCGAGAAAGAGCAGCCCCAGGTATCTACACTCGCCGCCCTTGCAGGCGTCGATCCTCGGTTCGTCGACGTCACACCGTCGAGTAGGTTTCTCGTGGAGAACACTGGAGCGCGGAGACCCCCCGGACATCCCCTGACAGAGCCGACAGGTGTCATTCGCGAGACGCCCAAACGCATCAAGGGCAAGGACGGGCGACCACCCAAGACATACGGATCGTCCAGCGGACGGACGCGCAGAACAGGACGCCGATGACGAGTTCGCCCGTGCTGGCAGTAATTCTGGCTCTCGTAGCGGCTTTCCTGTTCGCGTGTGCGTCCGTCGCCCAGCAGAGCGCCGCCGCTGCGGTACCGGATGGTGAGTCTCTCATTGCGTCTCTGCTGCGGAGCCCGAGATGGTGGGCGGGAGTCGTCGGGGACATCGGTGGTTACGGTGTCCAGGTTGCTGCCCTGTGGGTTGGCTCGGTACTCGTAGTTCAGCCACTGCTTGTGTCCATGCTCCTGTTCGCCTTGCCCTTGTCGGCAAAGTTCTCCCACTACCGGATGACGCGATCGACTTGGTTTTTGGCGATAGCGCTGGCTCTCGCTTTGGCGGTGTTCGTTGTCGTCGGCGATCCCACCGAGGGGCATTCGGACGCATCGTTCGCCGAATGGAGGATTCCGCTCGCGACCGCTGTGGCCGTGGTGCTGCTGTGCGCCGGAACAGGCTTGGTATCGACGAACCCCGGTATTCGTGCGCTGATGCTCGGCGCAGCGGGCGGCTTGCTGTTCGGCATGGCGGTGGCGTTCACGAAGTTCGTCACCGACTTGGTCGACGAAGACCTCTTGGGCGCACTCCTCGCCTGGCAGACGTATGCCCTCGTCGTGTGCGGCGGCGTCGGCTTCTACCTGCAACAGCGCGCTTTTCAGTCCGGACCGCTCTCCGCATCGTTGCCGGCTGTCACCATCGGTGAACCATTCGGCGCTGCATTTCTCGGAATTACCGTATTGGGAGAGCGTGTACGTGACGATGCGTTCGCTCTTGCGGCCATTGCCCTGTGTGTTGCGGTGATGATCGTCTCCACGGTCGCGCTGTCACGGTCGCAGGCCGGAGCCGCCGAGCGCGCCGGATCGAGTTGACCGGTACGCTGGCGCAACGTGCAGTTCCTCGATGGCCACCGGCCCCCTTACGACCTGACGTACGACGATGTGTTCTTCGTCCCCAACAAAACCGATATCACATCCAGATTCGATGTGGATCTGTCGACCATCGACGGTTCGGGGACCACCATCCCGATCGTCGTGTCCAACATGACTGCGGTGTCCGGACGCCGGATGGCCGAAACTGTCGCTCGCCGAGGCGGGATCACTGTTCTCCCCCAGGACCTGCCCCTTGGCGCAGTCGCCGAGACGATTGGATTCGTCAAGAGTCGTGACCTGGTGGCAGACACACCGGTCGTGCTGGACCCGGACGCCTCCGTGTCCGATGCACTCGCGCTGATGCACAAGCGAGCGCACGGTGCGGTCGTTGTACTCGAGGGTGGCAAGCCCGTCGGTGTCGTCACCGAGGCAACCTGCGCCGATGTCGATCGCTTTGCCCGGCTGCGATCCGTAGCAGCAACCGATTTTGTCACTGTCCAGGCAGATGCGTCGCCGAGAACAGTTTTCGAAGCTTTGGAAGCCGCGCACGAGAATCTCGCTGTACTCGTCGACAGCGACGGCCTGCTTGCCGGAGTTCTCACCAGAACCGGAGCCGTGCGAACGGAGATCTACTCGCCTGCCGTCGACGCGAACGGGCGCCTTCGCATCGCCGCCGCCGTTGGCATCAACGGAGACGTAGCGGGCAAGGCCCAGGCTCTGGTCGAAGCCGGTGCCGACCTGCTCGTGGTGGACACCGCCCACGGACACCAAGCAAAGATGCTCGATGCCCTGGCCTCCATCAAGTCCCTCGATCTGGGAGTGCCGTTGGTTGCAGGAAACGTCGTATCCAAATCAGGTACTCGCGACCTCGTTGCCGCCGGCGCCGACATCGTGAAGGTGGGCGTCGGCCCAGGCGCGATGTGTACGACCAGAATGATGACCGGCGTCGGACGTCCCCAGTTCTCCGCAGTGGCCGAATGCTCGGCAGCGGCGGCCGAACTCGGCGCAACGGTATGGGCCGACGGCGGGGTTCGGCACCCTAGGGATGTCGCGCTCGCATTGGCGGCGGGTGCCGCGAACGTCATGATCGGATCGTGGTTCGCCGGCACATACGAGTCCCCCGGTGACCTGCGCATCGATCCAGCAGGCAATGCGTACAAAGAAAGCTTCGGAATGGCGTCCAAGCGTGCCGTCGCTGCACGAACCGTCACCAACAGCGCATTCGACCGAGCGCGCAAGGGCTTGTTCGAGGAAGGCATCTCGAGTTCTCGTATGCGCCTCGATCCTGATCGCCCCGGTGTCGAGGACTTGATCGACCACATCTGTTCCGGGGTTCGCAGCACGTGCACGTATGCGGGCGCCCGGTCGCTTCCCGAGCTGCACCAACTCGCGGTGCTCGGAGTTCAGTCCGCTGCAGGATTCGCCGAGGGCCGCCCGCTCCCGAGTGGGTGGTGACCGAACCGACCTCGGCTGGAATCGATTGCGTGCCCGTAGACGTTAAGATGATGGCTTCGATGTTTCGATACACATTTCCGGTAGGCACGCACTCGACGAGTGTCTGTGCAGGTTCGACGTAATCTGACGGAAATCGACAGAAGGGAACAAGGTGCCTGAGGCACCCGTTATCAGCAACGCCGCGGTCATTTCGACCGAAGATGGCGACGAAGGTTCCTCTCCGGAGGGGTCCTCTATCGAGCCGGGTGACAAACCCGGCGAGACCCGTACATTCTCAGCACGGCATCGAGGCACGTCCCGCACCGTGATTTCTTCCGGTGCCGGAGACGGCGCGATGCTTCTGTCTCAACTGCGGCGGCGTTAGCCGATGGATATTTTGGTCAGTGTTCTCAGCCTCCTCGGCTTCGTTGCCCTGACGGCGGGCACAGCCCTGTTCGTGGCCGCCGAGTTCTCGCTCACGGCCCTCGAAAAGAGCACCGTCGACTCTGCTGCTGCCGCTCACGACGACATGCGATCCAGGCAAGTGCAGCGTGCACACCGGACACTGTCGTTTCAGCTGTCGGGCGCCCAGCTCGGCATCACGATCACCACGCTGATCACCGGCTATCTTGCGGAACCTGTCCTGGCGGGGTTCTTTGTCCCCCTGGCGTCTGCGGCCGGGGTGTCGGACTCCATGGCATCAGGGATCTCTCTTGCAGCCGCATTGATCATTGCCACGTCGTTCTCGATGATCTTCGGCGAGCTGGTCCCCAAGAACATTGCGATCGCAATGCCTCTCGGCACGGCGCGCGCGACGGCAGGCGCGATGTCGGGTTTCTCGGCGATCTTCCGGTGGGCTATCAGAGGTTTGAACGGTTCGGCCAACTGGCTGGTCCGGCGCCTCGGTGTCGAGCCCGCGGAAGAGCTTCGATCCGCACGATCGCCTCGTGAGCTCGGTTCCCTCGTACGCACGTCGGCCAAACAAGGTTCCCTTGACGAAGGCACTGCGCGCCTCGTCGACAGATCACTTCAGTTCGGTGAACGCACGGCAGAGGAGCTCATGACCCCGCGGGTGAAAGTCGAATCGTTGTCTGTCTCGGATACCGCGTTCGACCTCATCGAAACAGCAGCGCGAACCGGGTTCTCCAGGTTCCCCGTCGTCGACGGAGATCTCGACGACACCGTCGGAGTGGTGCACATCAAGCACGCTTTCACCGTGCCGTCGACTCTTCGCCGATCCACACGCGTCGATTCGCTGGCTCAGGACGTGCCCGTGGTGCCGGCGAGCCTGGACGGCGACACCGTGATGGAACGTGTCCGCGCCGACGGAATGCAGGTGGCGCTTGTCGTCGACGAATACGGCGGCACAGCCGGAATGGTAACCATGGAGGATCTGATCGAGGAGATCGTCGGCGACGTCCGTGACGAACACGACGAGCCCGAGGTCGATGTTCAACGGGTCGGTGACAGTTGGATCTGCTCGGGCCTACTGCGTGTCGACGAGGTTGCAAGTGCGACGGGGTATTCGGCGCCGGAAGGCGAATACGAGACCATCGGAGGCCTGGTGCTGTCCGAACTCGGAAGAATTCCCGAGGCAGGTGACCGAGTGATTCTGCCCGACCCCCCGTACGACGAGAAGCCCGATTCCCCGGGAGGCTGGGTTGCCGAGGTAACGCAGATGGATGGACGCCGGATCGACCGGATCCAGCTGCGCCCGGTCGGGGCCGACTACCTAGCCGAGCTCAGGTCGGAGGAGACAGCCCATGGGTGACGTACTTGCCGTGCTGCTCGCCGTGTTCCTCCTCGCCGGAAACGCCTTCTTCGTCGGGGCCGAATTCTCACTGATTTCGGCCCGGCGCGATCGTCTCGAATCCTTGCTGGCACAAGGGAAACTGCGAGCGCGGTCGGTCATCGAGGCCGGCCAGAACTTGTCGCTCATGCTGGCCGCAGCTCAGTTGGGGATTACGATCTGCTCGATTCTGCTCGGTCGGGTCGCCGAACCGGCTGTGGCCCACCTCGTCGAGCAACCGATGGAACTCGTGGGGATCCCCGAGGCGTTCGTGCATCCGATCTCGTTCACGATTGCACTCGGTCTCGTGGTGGTGCTCCACATTCTCATCGGCGAGATGGTCCCCAAGAACATCGCCATCGCCGGACCAGAAAAAACGGCCATGCTGCTCGTCCCCGTGCATCTCATGTTCATCAAGGTGGCTAAGCCGCTCATCTCGTTCTACAACATCTGTGCGAACCTCAGCCTGAGAGCTCTCCGTATCGAACCCAAGGACGAGTTGGACTCGTCCGTCTCGGCCGACGAGCTATCACAGATGATCGGCGAGTCCCGATCCGAAGGGTTGATCCACGAGGGCGAGCATCGACGACTCACTCAGGCACTGGACACTTCCGGACGGACAGTTTCCGAAGTGATGATTCCGTCGGCGCAGGTCAAGAGTGTTCTGCTTTCAGATTCCGACAGTCGTTCAGGTCCGACACTCGGGTCCGTCGAGGAGGCCGTGATCGCAACGGGCTTCTCGCGCTATCCCGTGCAGGCTCCGGATGGTTCGTTGGTCGGCTACTTGCATCTGAAAGACGTTCTCGAATACATGCTCGATGACGCCGCAGGCCCGGACACCGTCATTCCACGATCAGAAGTGAGGCGTCTTCCCATTGTCTCCACGGGCACGATGCTCGACGATGCACTGACACGATTGCGGCGTACCAGCAGTCACCTCGGTGAAGTGCACGACGAGTTGGGCGCGACCGTTGGGATCGTCGCCCTGGAAGATCTGGTCGAGGAATTCGTGGGCACCGTGCGGGATGGAACCCACCGCATCACGGGGCCTGCTCTCGGCGGGGCACACTGAACGCCGCGGACGTCGTTCTACCGGAATCGGAGTGGACGCCGCAGCGTGACGCGCATACCGACCGAATAGAGCGCTTGGTGGGTGACTACTTACGGGACCGAGCGCTGGGTAAATATCACCCCGTGCTCGATTTTCTGTTCACCTATTACAGCTTCAAACCCGGCCACCTGTTTCGGTGGGGCCCTGGGTTCGGCGTTGTATTCGATGGTCCGCGCGCAGCCGACTACGCCCACTTCGCGTCGTACGAACAGGCTGGCAGCGGTGGATACCGCGTGCGGTCGTCACTGCTTCGGCAACGTCGGTCGGCCATCGAGTTCACGCTGGGATTGCTGACCGCTACAAGCAGCCGGCAACCGAACCTGGGCTGTTTCGGTCTGCACGAGTGGGCAATGGTCTACCGCGGCGGCCAATCTGCTCTCCGACATGGGACAGTGCCACTCCGGCTCGGGCACGAAGGAACCGATGAGGTCGTCGATTCGATGAAACTTCGCTGCACTCACTACGACGCCTTCAGGTTCTTCACAGCCGACGCTGTTCCGCGGAACTCCCTGGTCCTGACACCGTCCGAACGAACCGACCGTGAGCAGCCAGGATGCGTACACGCGAGTATGGATTTGTACAAGTGGAGCTACAAATTGGCTCCGCTGATCGACTCGACGCTGATCGCAGATTGCTTCGAGTTGGCACTGCAGGCAAGGACCGTCGATATGAGGGCAAGTCCCTACGACCTGTCCGACTATGGATTGGCCCCCATCGCGATAGAAACTCCCCTCGGACGAGCGGAATATGTCCGTGCTCAATCCGCCCTTACGGCCAGAGCAGCCCCTCTCCGATCGGAACTGACAGCTCGATGCCAGAATCTACTGGTGAACGGCGGTGCCAACGCCGGACTTACCGACGAGTAACATAGCCATTGTTGTCGATGGGGTACCCACGGCGGTGCCCGTGACCGGAAAGAGCGAGGGATTCATGACCGAACGGATTCGTGTTGGTGGTCTGCAGGTTGCCAAGGTGCTGTACGACTTCGTGCAGAGCGAGGCCATTCCAGGGACGGGCGTAACTGCCGAGCAGTTCTGGAGGGGCGCAGAGTCCGTCATCACCGACCTGGGCCCCAAGAACAAGGCTCTCCTTGCCGTCCGCGACGAAATCCAAGGCAAGGTCGACGCCTGGCACGGCGAACACTCAGGCGCCGACTACGACCGAGCAGCCTATAAAGCATTTCTGAGAGAGATCGGCTACCTGCTCGACGAGCCCGCTGATTTCCACATCACCACCTCCGGTGTCGACACCGAGATCACCTCCACCGCCGGACCCCAACTGGTGGTGCCGGTTCTCAACGCACGCTTTGCGATCAACGCCTCCAATGCACGCTGGGGTTCGCTCTACGACGCCCTGTACGGCACCGACGCCATCCCCGAAGACGGCGGCGCTGAGAAAGGCACCAGCTACAACAAGGTCCGCGGTGACAAGGTCATCGCCTTCGCACGAGACTTCCTCGACGAAGCTGCGGCTCTGTCCGGTGGATCCCACGTCGGATCGACCAACTACGTCCTGGACACCACGGACCCGGCGCGAGCCTCGCTGACGGTCACGCTCGCCGACGGCACCACCGCCGGCCTCGTCGATCCCTCGCAGCTACTCGGCTACCACGGCACACCCGACGCGCCGACGGCGCTCCTGTTCGTGCACCACGGTCTTCACTTCGAAATTCAGCTCGACGCCGAGAGCCCGATCGGGCGGACCGACGCCGCAGGCGTCAAGGATCTGCTGCTCGAGTCCGCCGTCACGACGATCATGGACTTCGAGGATTCGGTCGCAGCGGTCGACGCCGACGACAAGGTCCTCGGCTACCGCAACTGGCTCGGTCTGCTCAAGGGCGACCTCACCGAAGAGGTCGCCAAGGGCGGTAAGACCTTCACGCGTGCATTGAACAGGGATCGTACGTACACCGCGGTCGATGGTAGCGAGATCAGCTTGCACGGCCGTTCACTGTTGTTCGTGCGCAACGTCGGTCATTTGATGACATCGGATGCGATTCTCGATGCCGACGGCAACGAGGTCGGCGAGGGCATCCTCGACGCACTGTTCACCTCGCTGACCGGTATGCATTCCCTCACCGAGGACAACGTCCTGAAGAATTCGCGCACCGGGTCGCTGTACATCGTCAAGCCGAAGATGCACGGGCCCGACGAGGTTGCCTTCACCGCCGAGTTGTTCGGCCGCGTCGAAAAGGTGCTCGGTCTGCCGGTCAACACGCTCAAGGTCGGCATCATGGACGAGGAGCGCCGCACCACGGTCAACCTCAAGGGCGCCATCGAAGCAGCGAAAGAGCGCGTGGTGTTCATCAACACCGGCTTCCTCGACCGCACCGGCGACGAGATCCACACCTCGATGGAAGCTGGTCCCGTCGTCCCGAAGGGCGAGATGAAGGCTCAGAAGTGGATCTCGGCGTATGAGGACTTCAACGTCGACACCGGACTTGCTGCCGGTCTCCAAGGCAAAGCACAGATCGGTAAGGGTATGTGGGCGATGCCCGATCTGATGCACGACATGCTCGAGCAGAAGATCAATCACCCGAAGGCCGGAGCCAACACTGCGTGGGTGCCCTCACCCACCGCGGCGACACTGCACGCATTGCACTATCACAAGGTCGATGTCTTCGCCCGTCAGGAAGAAATCGCCAAGGCCAAACGCGCCACCGTCGACGAGATCCTCGAAATCCCGCTCGCGAAGTCCACCGACTGGAGCGAGGAGCAGAAGCGACGCGAACTCGACAACAACAGCCAGTCGATCCTCGGTTATGTCGTGCGATGGATCGATCATGGTGTCGGGTGTTCGAAGGTTCCCGACATCAACGACATCGCATTGATGGAAGACCGTGCGACGCTGCGCATCTCCAGTCAGTTCATCGCCAATTGGCTGCGTCATGGCATCGTCACCGAAGACCAGGTGCGTGAGTCGCTGAAGCGGATGGCTCCGGTGGTCGACCGTCAGAACAGCTCGGATCCGACGTACAAGAACTTGGCCCCGGATTTCGATTCGAACATTGCCTTCCACGCTGCCAGTGACCTGATTTTCCAGGGCACCAGCCAGCCCAACGGCTACACCGAACCGATCCTCCATCGCCGCCGTCGGGAGTACAAGGCCGCCAACGGGTAATCGTTCCGTTTGCTTGTAACCTTCTACCGTGGGTGAACATCGCACCGCGGGGGGAATCCGCGGTATCAGCAAAGGCCCGTTCATCGTGGTGGGCACCATCGTTGTGGTGGTGCTCGCCGCGTTCGGGTGGTTCCAGTTGCGAGACCGTATCTCAGAACAAGGCGTGCAAGCCGCCGAGGCCTGTGTCGAAGGTGCGGTCACCGTGCCCGTCACTGTCGACCCCGATATTGCGTCGCAGATCAGCGAGTTGGCGCTGCGATACTCCAAAACTGGGCCGGTCGTTCGCGATCACTGTGTGACCGTCGAGGTAGCCACACAGAATTCGGCGGCGATAACGGGCGCTCTCGCGACGGGTGCGGCGAACTGGGACAAATCGACCCTCGGTCCGCTTCCTGCGCTGTGGATTCCTCAATCGTCCGATGCGGTGTCCGGATTGCCGGCAGGAACCGTGGACGGAACACCTCGATCGGTCGCCGGCTCGCCCATCGTTCTGGCTGCGCCGTCGGCCGTGACCGCAGCTTTGTCAGGTGCAGGTATCGGCTGGGCCGACCTTCCGCGACTACAACAAACGCCGGACGGTCTCGACGAACTTGGGTTGACCGGCTGGGGAGGCCTTCGGCTTCGACTGCCACTCGGCACGTCGTCGGATTCGACGCCAGCTGCCCTTGCAGCGGTCGCCACGGCAGTTTCCGGCACTCCTGGCAGGGAGCTGACGCCCGAGCAAGTCCGGTCCGCTCCGATCGTCGCAGCCATGTCGGCTCTGTCGACATCCGATCTCGGAACCGCTGCGTCGTCCACGGATTCGACCGATGCAGAACTCGCGGGGTTGAGCAGCGATCTCGGTTCTTCCGGGGCCGTGCACGCCGTTCCGGTCACCGAGCAGCAAATGACAAGCTCGGAGCAGACGGGAATTACTGCCTATTCACCCACCGGTTCGGCTCCCACCGCTGATCACCCCGCTGTCATCCTCGCCGGCCCATGGATGGACGAGACACTCAGCCGAGCAGCCGCTCAATTTGTCGAATTCGTTCGGCAACCGGAGAATTCCCAACTATTCGCCGACGCGGGATTCGATGTGGGCGAGGCATCGACGGATCAGCTCTCGGCATCCTACGAAACCCGTCAGGCATTGATCGCTGCCGTGCAAGACCCTGCCACCGCACGACGAGCCACCACCCTGGTTGATGTTTCGAGGTCCATGGACACAACAGAAGGCAGCCGAACCCGTTTGGGCAACACGGTTGCAGCGTTGACACAGCAGTTCGAGTCGGTGATCGATTCGACCGACATCGGATTGTGGATCTACAGCAAAGATCTCGACGGTACCCGCGCGTTCCGTGAACTCGTGCCTACCGGACCGGTCGAAGAGCAGCTCCCCGGTGGAACCAGACGCCAACAGGTGATAACGGCCGCGTCCGGTCTGCGACCCGAATCGGCGACGTCCACCTACGAATCGGTGATGGCAGCATTCGTCGACGCGCAGGATAACTTCGCGCCTGGCAAACCGAACAGCGTCGTGTTGGTGACCGATGGCCCCAACGACGATACAAGTGTGTCGAAAGAACGGTTGCTCACAGCTCTGTCGTCGATAAACGACCCAGCGCGGCCGGTGGCGATCGACGTCGTGTCCATCGGAACCAATTCGGACGCTACGACGCTGCAATCGATGTCCGAGATCACCGGAGGGTCATTCGCAACAGTCCCCTCCTCGGACGGCCCCGAACTACCCGACCTTCTCCGAAAGTTGCTGTACTGAAAAATGATGCGTCTGCTGCTCTTCGGTACATTTCTCGCGCTCGTAGGACTGATGCTCCATATTCGCTATGTCCGCGCGACGCGACTGCGTCGCCCATCGTCGATTGCGGTCGACATCGTTCTCGTCGTGATGTGGTTGCTGGCACTGATTGGGATCGGCTCAGGAGAATTGTTCGACCCATCGTGGGCACGCGGGCCCGCATGGGTTGGACTGAGCTGGTTGGCGGTCGTGCTCTACCTGATATTGGGCACAGCACTTCTCGGTCTGATCACGCTGTAGATCCGCA
Organism: Rhodococcus sp. G-MC3; assembly: GCF_030063335.1. Taxonomy (GTDB): domain Bacteria; phylum Actinomycetota; class Actinomycetes; order Mycobacteriales; family Mycobacteriaceae; genus Rhodococcoides. The sequence continues at coordinate 102,465 of NZ_JASISW010000009.1, forward strand.
TCGCGATGGCTCTCTCGCAACGAGACTCCGCTGCACTTCGGCTGCGGGTGACTCGAGCAGGTTCGGCAGTCGTAGCCGTAGTCTCCGTCGTCGCTGTTGGTTACGGTGCCTTCGAGGCGGCGAATCCGAAGGTCACCGACACAACAGTGGCGCTCGACCGGCTTCCAGCCGTATTCGATGGTGTCCGAATCGCTCTCGTGTCAGACCTTCACGTCGGACCTGCCAGAGGCGCGGATTTCGTGCAGAAGGTGGTCGACCAGGTCAACGAACAGTCTCCGGACATGGTCATCCTCGATGGCGATCTGATCGACGGTACCGTCGAACTGGTCGGATCGGATCTGGATCCGCTCAGGAAGCTGTCGGCGCCACTCGGCGTATTCGGCGTGAGCGGGAATCACGAGTTCTACGCCGACGACGGTGGCAAGTGGCTCGACCTGTGGGAGACCCTTGGCGTGACGGTGCTGCGAAACCAACGCGAAGTGGTCAACAGGTCCGGTATCGGTATCGATGTCGCCGGAATCAACGATGCCACGGCACCGAAGCCTTATGAACCAAATCTGGGAGCAGCCCTCGACGGCCGCGACCCAGACGATTTCGTGCTCCTCCTTGCCCATCAACCACTTCAGGCGATCGAGGCGTCGGATCATGGGGTGGACCTTCAACTGTCGGGCCATACTCACGCAGGCCAGATCTGGCCTTTGCGCTACCTGGTCAGGTTGCAGCAGCCAAGCGTCGAGGGGCTGGACACTGTCGGCTCGACCACGCTCTACACGACGCGAGGAGCAGGCGCGTGGGGCCCTCCGATCAGAGTTGCAGCACCACCGGAAATATCGATGCTGCAACTGGTCCGCGCCTGACGTCCGATTCGCGGACGATCAGGCAAACGCCTCGATGGGTGGGCACGAGCACACGAGATTGCGATCGCCGTGGGCACCGTCGATCCTGCGCACAGCGGGCCACACTTTTGCCCGCCCCACGACCGCGTCTGGAAAGACTGCTTCCTGTCGCGAATACGGGTGCGTCCAGTCACCGGCAATGCAGCGGGCCGTATGCGGCGCTCCTCGGAGCGGGTTGTCCTCGACCGTCCACTCCCCCGAGCCCACTCGATCGATTTCGCCACGAATCGCAATCATTGCATCACAGAACGCGTCGATTTCGTCGAGGTTTTCGCTTTCCGTCGGCTCGACCATCAGAGTTCCTGCGACGGGAAAGCTCATGGTCGGTGCGTGAAATCCATAGTCAGCCAACCTCTTCGCAACGTCGTCGACGGTCACGCCGGTCGCCTTGGTGAGACCGCGCAGATCGAGAATGCACTCGTGCGCCACCATTCCGTTGTCCCCTGTGTAGAGGACGGGGAAGTGCTCGTCCAACCGTCGGGCGATGTAATTGGCAGACGCGATGGCCGTGAGCGTTGCGTTACGGAGGCCAACCGCACCCATCATGCGCACGTACGCCCACGTGATGGTCAAGATCGACGCGCTGCCGAACGGTGCTGCCGCAACCGCGGGTCCCGTTCCGAGTTCGGGCCGTAATGGGTGGCCGGGAAGGTAAGGCGCGAGGTGCGCTCGAACGCCGACCGGACCGACACCTGGTCCGCCGCCGCCGTGCGGAATGCAGAACGTCTTGTGCAGGTTCAGGTGACTGACGTCTCCCCCAAATTTTCCTGGACGAGCCAGTCCCACAAGCGCATTCAGGTTAGCGCCGTCCACGTACACCTGCCCCCCGGCATCGTGAACCGCGGCGCAGATTTCGTCGATCTCGTGCTCGTAGACGCCGTGCGTCGACGGGTAGGTGATCATGATGGCAGCCAGTGAGTCTGCATGCTGACCGATCTTCGTGCGCAGGTCGTCCACATCGACATCACCGTTGGTACGGCACCCGACAACGACGACTTTCATGCCGACCATCACGGCGGACGCAGCGTTGGTGCCGTGTGCGCTCGACGGGATGAGACAGATGTCGCGATGGTCGTCACCGCGGCCCAGATGGTAGTTGCGAATCGCCAGCAGTCCCGCATATTCACCCTGGCTGCCTGCATTAGGCTGCAAACTGACCTTGTCGTATCCGGTGATGTCGACGAGCCACTGCTCGACATCGGCTATCACCGAACGGATTCCGACCGTGTCGGTATCAGGGGCGAAGGGGTGAAGCCGAGCGAACTGCGGCCACGTGATCGATTCCATTTCCGCGGTGGCATTGAGCTTCATGGTGCAGGATCCGAGTGGAATCATGCTCCGGTCGAGCGCGATGTCCTTGTCAGACAGCATTCGGAGATAGCGCAACATCGCCGTTTCGGTCCGGTGGCGGGTGAACGCCGGGTGAGTCAAGAACTCCGAGGTTCTCGAAGCAGATTCGGGTATCGACTTCTCCGGGTCGCCTTCGAGCGCAGCCGCTCCGAACGCCGCGGAGACTGCATCGATGTCGGCGCGCGTGGTGGCTTCGTCCGACGACACTCCGACGGTGTCGTCGTCTACGAAACGTAGATTGATACCTGAAACGCGTGCTGCATCGACCACAGCGCGTGCTCGACCCGGCACGATTGCGGTGACCGTGTCGAAGAAACTGTCGGAGCGGACTTCGATGCCGGAGCTACGCAAATTGTCTGCGAGGCGCCTGGCCTCGATATTCACCCGACGAGCAATAGCTCGCAGCCCTTCGCTGCCGTGATAGCTCGCATACATTGCTGCCACGATTGCGAGCAGTACTTGAGCCGTGCAGATGTTGGAGGTCGCCTTCTCTCGGCGAATGTGTTGCTCACGCGTCTGCAAGGCGAGACGATAGGCAAGATCACCGTCAGCGTCGACGGAGACCCCCACCAGTCGACCGGGAAGTTGCCGCGCATGTGTCGAACGCACCGCGAGGTAGCCGGCATGTGGCCCACCGAATCCCATTGGCACACCGAAGCGTTGAGTCGTACCGAAACACACGTCTGCACCCATTTCGCCCGGCGGTGTGATGAGCGTCAATGCCAGCAGGTCGGCACCCACCGCCACGAGGGCACCGCGTTCGTGCGCGCGAGCGATGGTGTCACGATGATCGACCACGGCGCCGGACGCACCTGGAAGCTGTGCGAGCACCCCGAAGAATTCACCATCAGGTAAACCAAACGCGAGATCGGCATGCACGAGTTCGATTCCGAGCGGCTCGGCCCGGGTTGCCAGGATTGCGAGCGTCTGAGGAAATACATCGACATCGACGACGAAACGAGCCGAGGTCGACTTACGATTTGCTCGGCGAAGAAGCGTCATCGCTTCTGCCGCTGCCGTGGATTCGTCGAGCATCGACGCGTTGGCTACATCCATCGCGGTCAGATCGGAGACCATGGTCTGGAAATTCAGCAAGGCCTCGAGTCTGCCCTGACTGATTTCCGGCTGGTACGGCGTGTAAGCCGTGTACCAGGCCGGGTTTTCCAGAATGCCCCGAGTAAGAACCGGTGGTGTCAGTGTGTCGTAGTACCCGAGTCCGATCATCGACGTGGCAACGACGTTTCGAGATGCGATCTCGGCAAGCTCGGCGAGCGCCTCGTGCTCCCCAACAGGGAGCGGTAGCACATCGAGCCCGTCGGCAATGCCTCCGGCGACTGTGTCCAGGATCGATGCAGGCACCGCTCGCGCCGCGAGTTCTTCGAGTGTACGCACGCCGATAACGTCGAGGATTCGTTCGAGTTCGTCAGAATCCGGACCGATGTGTCGATCAGCGAAAGTCGAGCGAAGAATATGGTCGGACACGGGACACTCCAGGTGTGGGGATGCGGACGGGCCGGGTGCGGCCCCGCACGAAGCGCGGCCGATCCTCCCCCTCTGTCGCATGCTCACCGAGACGAGCGCCTGAGAGATTCGAACACTCATCGTCCTGCGAACCCTGGCCGACGCGTGTCTTTCCCCTTGGGCAGATGGGTGATCCCACCATTTTCCAGAGTCGTCGAAGCTCACACGGTCCGTGTGCCTGAGAGATTGACGGGGAGGTATTGCTCCTTCGGCGTCCGGAACTGGCTGTCCCGGAACTCTCCCGCGCAAGCGCGACTATGAAAAGTCTAGCCTGTTTTCCGACCGGCGCGATTCTTGCGCCGCGACGCCAACTCGTCCTCCGGACTTGTCTCCGATTCGCCGCCATCTGCGCGTTCTGCTGGGAAGTCCGCGATGAGTCCGGTCAATTCGCGCATCGCGCCGTTTACCGCAATACCGAAGACCCCCTGTCCGCCCTGCAGCAGGTCGACAACTTCTTCGGCGGACGTGCACTCGTACACGGTGGTGCCGTCGGAAAACAGAGTGATGTTCGCAAGGTCGCCTACGCCGCGCTGACGAAGATGATCGACCGCAACACGAATGTTCTGTAGTGAGATGCCGGTGTCGAGAAGGCGCTTGACAATCTTCAATACCAGCATGTCTTTGAAGGAATACAGACGCTGGCTGCCTGAGCCTGCCGCTCCACGGATGGACGGCACGACGAGTCCCGTTCTTGCCCAGTAGTCCAGTTGCCGATATGTGATGCCTGCAATCTGGCATGCGCTCGGCACGCGGTAGCCGACGAGATCGTCGGGAACCGAATCGTCGGGAAAGAGCCCCGGCTGGAAGTCTCGAACGGGTACCGTCACGGCTGGTGTCGACGGGCGATCTGTGTCGACTGCAGAAGAGCTTGTGGCCCCGTGCTCAGCGTTCACTGAACCCTGGTGACGCTCCTGCGGCTGATCTACCACTGACTGCTCCCTCTTCGGATGTCTCGACACTGCGTTCGATCGGGCGTTCGGCCCGTCCGCACCAGAATTCGCCCCGGCGCCGTGCTGCGTGAGTTCCATTCCGCGTACCGGTCACAATACGCTCCGATGCGGGTCGACGACATACGATCGCCGACTGCGAACTCACACTTCGGAACGCTATTGGGCCCAGCAAGAGAGGTCAACGCAACGCGCCGTAAACCTGAACCTAAAGTTGAGGTTGAGACTCCATCGTTACCAAACTGAGGATGTTCAGCCGTCCGTTGCCTTGAAATCGTCGGGCGAAACCGATTCGAGGAACTCCTTGAACTTCTCCACCTCGTCCTCGCGCTCATCGGGCATGAGGAGGCCTGCTTCCGCGAGAACCGCTTCGTCGGCGAAAATCGGTACGCCCGCTCGCAACGCAATTGCAACCGAATCCGATGGCCTCGCGGAGACTCGTATCTCCTTGTCGAACACCAGGTCAGCGTAAAAGGTCCCCTCCTGCAGGTCGACTATGCGAACCTCCTTGAGGGTGTGCCCCAGCGCACCGATCAGGTCTTTGATCAGATCGTGGGTCAATGGTCGCGCGGGCTGAACACCCTGCTGTTCGAGAGCGATCGCCGCCGCTTCGGTCTGCCCGATCCAGATCGGCAGATAACGCTCTCCGTCGGATTCGCGTAACAGCAGCACCGGTTGATTCTGGGGCTGCTCCACACGAATACCGACTACACGCATCTGACTCATGGTGACTGCCTCCCACATGCGTTGAAATTCGGGCCGCAGATCTTGGTCCGTCCACTGAGTACGAGTCTATTGGAATCGGAGACAGCACGGAGGCCGTGACCGCTCGAACGGTCCATCACCGATCGAGCGCCCCGCGTACTGCCGACTTGACCAGGCAGGTGTGCAACGTCAGCGACAGCGCGGCGAGCTCGCGAACCATTTCCTCGGCCCGATCGCGGGCACCCGCGTCGCGGCCTTTGGCGACCGGACCCGCAATCTGGGCAACCAGACCGGCTTCCCGATCGGCAGCGAGCTTGAACGCACGCAGATGCCTGACCTCCAGCCCGAACTGAGTCATCGAATGCGCCGTACGCGCAAGGGTGACCGAACCCTCGTCGTAGAAGCCTGCCTGGCCGGGAACGATGAGTCCCGCCCGAAGCAGCTCGGTCATGAATGTGTCGTCGATCCCTGCTCGCGACATCAAGTCCGACTTGCTCACTCGGACTTCACGGTCGGCGAGGAAATCGTCGGCCGACACTTCGCCGGGCGCCACGCTGAGTGTCCGTGGCTTACGAGGTGTGGCCTCTGCGCTCTCGATCTGGGCAACACCGCTGTCGATAGCTTCCAGTTGCTCCTTGATCACCTTCAGCGGAAGGTATTGATCTCGCTGTGCCGTCAACACGTAGCGCAGTCTTTCGCAATCAGCGATAGAGAAACGTCGGTAACCCGACGGGGTGCGCTCGGGCGAGATCAATCCCTCGGCCTCGAGAAATCGAATCTTCGAGATGGTCACATCAGGAAAGTCGGGTCGGAGTCGATCCAGGACGGAGCCTATCGACATCCCCCCGGGAGACTGCTGCCCGACGGCGGTCACTTGCTGCCCGCACCTGCAGACGACTCGCCGATCTGCGAACCGGAACCTCCGCGTGGACCGGTGAGAAAGACCAAACGGAACTTGCCGATCTGGACCTCGTCACCGTTGGCGAGAACTGCCGAGTCGACAGGCTCACGGTTGACGTACGTGCCATTCAAGCTGCCGACATCGACAACCTGAAATTCATCTTCATCCTGACGGAACTCGGCGTGACGACGGCTGACTGTTACGTCGTCCAAAAAGATGTCGCTGTCCGGGTGGCGGCCCGCCGAGGTGGTCGGCTGGTCGAGAAGGAAGCGCGAACCGGCATTCGGACCACGCTTCACCACGAGAAGTGCCGAACCCACCGGCAAGCCCTCAACACCGGAGACAGGAGCTTCGGAGCCCTGGCTCGTTGCCGACTTGTCCAGCTCTTGGAGGAAGTCCGCCCGAAAAACCGAAGTGGTTTCCGCCGGCGACTCTCCGTAGATGCCGTCGTTGTCGTTCTCGCTCACCGTTTCTCCTTCTCAGTCCGATCACCCGGGCTCGAAACAACTCGGGCTACGCAGTAAATAGCTTGCACGTTCTGTACATCTTGCGGACCTGCGCCACGTCACACACCTACTAGGCCACGGCAGTTGCTCATCAACGACCGTACCTTGCGAACGTGCACGCGTGTGAGCAGTTACCCGTGTCGAGGGCGCGAAGTTACCCGGCCGTAATTCCAGCATATCCGGCGGCGTCGAGCATGCTCGCCACCGACTCGTCCAACGACTCCGCCGACTCGGCTTCGAGCTCGATGAGCCACCCGTCGGAGTACGGCCCGGAGTTGACTTTTTCCGGACTCGCATCCAGATCCTCGTTGACCGCAATGACTTTGGCAGTCAGTGGCGCGAATACATCGGACACACTCTTCGTCGACTCCACCTCGCCGAGTGAGGTTCCAGCAGTGACGTCGTCGCCGACTGCCGGTAGCTGGACGAAGACCACATCGCCGAGCTGCTCTTGTGCGTAGTCAGTGATTCCGATGCGAACCGTGGTCGGGCCGGTGCGCAACACCCACTCGTGCTCGGGGGTGTACAGCAGGTCTGCCGATGGCTCGGTGTCGCTCAAATCGACTGTCCTTTCGGGTGGTACTCATCCGGTGAAGTAGCAGAAAGCTAGTTTCCGGGCTGAGAGTATTGAGGAATGCGTGGGTCTCGCAAGGCGGACACCGTGACCTGGTCCGATCTGGAGACGGAACACTCGCCGCCGTTGCGGGCAACAGTGTCCACGACACCGCCGGGAATGTCCAAGGCAGCAGCGAGTGTGGCTGGATCCCCGATCGCGATGTATTCGTACGGCGTGGATATCTGGCGCCCGTCGACCACCACGGACCCGGCCCCACCTGCGATCCAAGAATCGACACCTATTCGGACCGGATCCCCTTCGGCTCCCGCGATGGACACAGCTTCGGCACCCGCAGCTCTCAGCTCCTGCAGGGCATCGAGTAAAACCTCCGAACCGACTCCAGTTCGCGGATCGGTGATCGTGACCACCACTCCCGGACCCACCGCGGGCACGGTTCCGACCTGGATGCTCAACGCGTCGAGACGTTCTTTCGCCTCACTCAACGCCGCCCCTGATCCGCCGCCGTTTTGCTGCAGTGACGACAGTGCTTCTTCCAAGGCGGAAATTTCCTCACGTAGTGCAGCTTCCCGGCGTCCTACGTTGTCCAGTACGACGAGCAGGTCCGCTGGTCTCGCAGCGTCGAGCGAATCGCCGCTGTCGTTCACGCGAACCTGAACGACCAGTACGAAGCCCAATACGCCCATCAACAACACGGCGAGCAACCCGTACATCACTGATCGACTTCCACCGGAACGATGCTTACCGTCCGCCTTCGGATCGTTCACGCGCCGAACAATCGACGACGAAGAGCGGCTGCATTGCCGAAGATCCGAATTCCAAGAACGACGACGATGGCTGTGGACAATTGCGTTCCGACACCCAATTGATCTCCGAGCCAGACGATCAACGCTGCAACGAGCACATTGAATACGAACGACACCACGAAAACCTTCGAATCGAAGATTTTGTCGAGGTATGCCCGAACCCCGCCGAAGACAGCATCGAGTGCAGCGACGACCGCTATCGGAAGATAGGGCGCAACCGAGGCGGGCACCTGCGGACCCGATACCGTGCCGATCAGTATTCCCATTCCGAGAGCCAGCGCGGCGAGAAGCACCAGGCCTCCACCTCGTCTCGGCGAGGTCGATCTGCGCCCGGGTTCGGGTACCTCAGGCTCGGGTACTTCAGGCTCGGGTACCTCAGGCTCGGGTACCTCAGGCTCGGGTGCCGCCAGCGGTGCTGCCTGATTGTGCAGTTCGTGCCGTCCCTCGGTCATCGATCTCCTCCCTGCGTCGCCGCATCTATGGCCCGAGTCGGCGCAGCGGGCATGTCCAGAGCGTCGCTCGACTGCAGTTGGAAGGAGACTTTGTAGAGCTGTGCAATCGCCGACAATCTCAGGTAAGCGTCGCTGACCGAAAATCGGGTCTGCAAGATATCGGGCGAACCGATGGCCGACACCGTATACGGCGAGAAGACGGGTCGGTTGTCGACGAGCATTGCTCCGCCCGCCTGCCTGATGGTCACTCCAGGACCGATCCGGACGTCGTCGACCGCAATGGCCTCGGCGCCACTCACCCACAGCGAGTTCACCAACACCTGGAGATCACGATCGAGAACCACTGCTTCGGACGAACTTCTGCGTGGCATAGACGCGTCGGAGAGATCGGTGCGGGCGGGAGGTTCGGCGACGGTGACGACGATTCCGGTCCCCGACACGGGCTGCACTCCCGCCGCGAACTCCACCCGCCGCAACGACTCCAGCACTACCGAGCCCTCTGCGTCGCTGAGAAGTGCGCTCGAGCGCGCAGAGTCGACCTGATCAGTGAGGGATTGGCGTTCACGATCGAGCTCGGCAGAGAGTCGCTCCGCGTCTCGGACACCCGCGAGTGCGTCGCTCTGCTCACCGGAGAAATCCGCTTCCGACCCTGCGGCATGCGCAACAGCAACTCCGAGCACCCATCCCAGCAGAACCGCGCCCAGACACAGAATAAGTCGGTCCACGACGCTCGGTGGCTCCGCTCGGCGGTTCGCGGCGGCTGCCGCGTATCCGAGGTCGAGATGCTCCGACATCAGCGAGCGCAGCAACGACGGTTCAGGGTTTCGAGCGGCGCGTTCACCCATTGCGCGCAGCCCGATCTGCCGACGGCGGCACCGCCTTGGCCACTGTGAAGGCCTTGTACGTGTACAGCGCCCCAGTCCACACATACAGGCCAGTCCCCCAGATCAGAAGGGCGTTGCCGATCGGTGCAAGCACGGTCGCCACACCGGTGTCACCGGTGGATCCCAGCAGCACCGGAAGCGCAACCATCAATACGAACGTCGCCGCTTTGCCCAGGTAGATCACATCGGGAGGCGGCATGCTTCGGCGTTTGTATACGAACATCGTGCCTGCAAGGAGGAGGTCGCGGCCGATCAGGAGAGCTGCAACCCACCACGGAATGATTCCCCTGATCACGAACGTGACGAGAGTTGTCACTACAGACAACCGGTCCACCAGCGGGTCCAGTAACGCACCCAGCCGTGACGATTGGTCCAGTGCTCTTGCCAATTTTCCGTCCAGCCAGTCCGTCGCACCGCTGGCCAAAAGCACTATCAGCGCGAGCCCGTCCGCGCGAGGACCGAGCAGTAGGTAGGCGAAGAGCGGTATCAGGAGGAGGCGGACCCCGCTGAGTACGTTGGGGATTGTCAGGATCCGGTCGCTCGCTTCGGGTTCCACATTCGGGCTGCTCATGATGTCCACCTCGGTTCTGATCCTCGGAGTGCGTACGCCCTTCAGCGTCCGGATACGAATAGGATGTTCATCGCCATGCGAACACTGGCTGCTCGAAGTCTGCCACGCGGGTGTGTCGGCGATGCAGAACCACTTCTCTGAATTGATGAACGATGGCGCCGGTAGGCGCATGAACGAGCGAATCACGAAACGGCCACTGCACAACTGGGCGTGAGGATTGTTCGATGGACACGAAACGCGGATCGGTGTCGATCTCGGCGACGTCGACCTCGTACACGGCTGCAACCTCCGCACGGTTGACGTCGACGAGGTCGAGTCGGTCGCCGATCCAGATGACGAACGGTGTGATGACGTACCCCGATCTGGTGACATAGTCGTCCAGACGACCTAGCACGTCGGACTGCGATGCCACAAGTCCGACTTCTTCCGCCAGTTCGCGGAGACAACCTTGAACTGCACTCTCCCCCGGATCGATTGCGCCGCCGGGTAGAGCGAATTGGCCGGGATGAGCACGCAACCGCGACGGCCGCTTGGTCAAGAGCATGCGCCGGTTTCTGGGTCGGCCACCGATAGCAATCGCGACCGCGGCGGCCCTCCGATCACCGACATCGATTTCGCGGGGCACGAATGGCGTGAGTGCAGCAGCAATCGACTCTCGCTCGAGGAGACCGTCTCGGTCGTCTTTCATACAGTCGAGCGTAGGGGTCGACAGCGGCTCACGCCGACGTGGACAGACGCACGACAGGAATGATCCGCGCTGTCTTCTTTTCGTAGTCGGCGAAACCCGAGAAGAGCGTCGCTTGCTTGCGGTACAACGCATCCCTGTCCGCACCCTCGACCTCTTCGGCGACCACAGATACGGTCTCGTCACCCACTTCGATAGTGGCCTGGGGATTCTTCTTCAAATTGTGATACCAGGCAGGGTTGCTGTCGGCTCCCGCCTTGGACGCAAAGATGACATAGCGGCCATCGTCCGGTAGATACATCAGCGGACTCACCCGGACGTTTCCGGTCTTGGCACCGGTGCTGTGCAACAGCAGAAGCGGAGCGCCTTCGAACGGTCCACCGACTTTGCCGTGGTGTGCGCGGAACTCGGCCACGACCTGTTCGTTGAAATCGGACATCTACTCCCCTGACTCCACCTGCTCGTGGACACAGGTTACCGCTGCGCCGCTCGCCTGCGACGCGATTCGTGCGTTGTACTTCGCTGAATCGAAGGCCTCGCGCTGGTGCTCGATCGCGGAACAAGATAGACGACGTTCGTGCGAGCCGGGGAGATCCCGCACTCACCGGGCTACCGAGCAGGTAACGCCCCGTCGCTGATCTGAGATACATTTCGGGGTCGGGGACTGTACGAAGGTGCTGGGCGCGCCGAACGGGTGATGGAGGCGCAGTGTTCCGATCGCGGAACGACCGACAAAACGAGTCCGCGCGAAAATATCTCGACTTCGCAGCGGTCTCACCGGCGCTGGAGAACGCTGCCGAAGTCACCGCCCGTGCCCTGGAATACCCCATCGCGATGGTCCACATCATCGACGAGAGCAGTCAGTACACGCTCGTCGGATACGGCGCCGGCAACATTGCGGGTACCGTCATTCCTCGCGCGCACTCTGCATGTACCTCGGTCGTCGAACTCGGCTTGCCGGTGGTGGTGGAGGACTCCGCGGCTCCCGAAAACGTCGGGCACGAGTCCGATCTGCCGGCTGATCTCGTGAATTTACTGCTCGATCATGGAATTCGGGCATATGTTGCGGTGCCCTTGTTCGGCCGGGAATCGGTGCCGATCGGCACTCTGTGTGTTTTCGATGTCGCACCTCGAAAATTGTCGGAAGATCGACTCCGCCTGCTCGAACAGCTCGCGGTGATGGTCGAGGAACACCTCGATGCTCAGCGAGGACGCGCGCGGGTGGAGCGGCGTACCGCGTCGGTCGCCGAGCTCACTCGTGCAGTCGACGGTGGCGAGATCGTGCCGTGGTACCAGCCGATCGTCGACCTCGGATCCGGTGAGGTGTTCGCAATGGAGGCTCTCGCTCGATGGGATCATCCGGTGCTGGGACTGACGGCGCCGGGTGAATTCATCGAGCAGATGGAAAACACAGACCTCATCGTCGATCTGGACGTGCGAATTCTGGCGCAGGCGGTGTCGGACTTCTACGGATGGGTGCGTGCACGGCCGACACTGATGTTGTCGGTGAACATCTCCGGACATCATCTTGATCGGCCGGACTGCATCGATCGGATCACATCGGTTGTGGGATCGGCGGGCGTCTCGGCCAAGTCGATTGTTCTGGAGATCACCGAAACCGCGCGAGGTCCCGGCATCGATGACGAAGCGCGAACGGTCGCCGCCCTTCGTGAACGTGGTTTCACAGTTCTGCTCGACGATCTCGGCTCTGGATGGGCCCCCGTTTCGAGACTGACACATGTATCGGTGGACGGCTTCAAATTGGACCGCTCGATTGCGGCGTCGCTGCACACCACAGTGGGTGAAGCGGTGGCGCGCGCAATGCTCCAGTTCGCGGACGATCTCGACCATCGTGTCGTGTTGGAAGGCATCGACACCCCCGCCAAGCTCGCGCTGGCCATGCACGCAGGTTTCGCCTACGGTCAGGGACATCTCTTCTCGAAACCTATACCGGCCGAGAATGTTCCGCTGTTTCTCGGAAGCACGCGCGACCGCCCTCGGGTTTCGACGACGTTGAATCCAAAGTAGAGAACACCTGTTTGGGCCCAGCCCGGGTGCCTCATCCCAATTGTCCGAGGTCTGGTCTAGTGTCCTAGCGACGCCGACCGGAAGGTACGCTTTCATGCCCACCAGTTCACCCGCACAGCCGCGAATTCACCCTGTGATTCCGCCGTTTCTGCTCCAGCGAATCTCGGAGCACTCGACGCGTGAGGGGGTGAGCGCAGCCGTCGGGCATGCGGCGGCCAGTGCCGCACGCACACTTGCCATCGACCGTGAGCTGGTCGGAAACCGTATCGATGCCAATTCACGTACGACAATAACCGCGACTGTGCCCAGTAAACCTCGATCGGCGCCCACGGCACCGCGATCGACGCTGTCGCCACGGCTGTCGATTTACGATGCGAAGCACGAGCAAAATTTGCCAGGAACACTCGAGCGAGCCGAAGGACAGGCGCCTACGGGCGACGTTTCGGTGGACGAGGCGTACGAAGGACTCGGTGCGACGTTCGAGTTCTTTCGGGACGTGTACGGACGCAACAGTCTCGACGACAAGGGTCTACCGCTTTCGGCCACCGTCCACTACGACCGAGACTACGACAACGCGTTCTGGGACGGTGAGCGGATGGTCTTCGGCGACGGTGACGGTGAGGTGTTCGGACGTTTCACTGCCTCGCTGAGCGTCATCGCGCACGAACTCGCGCACGGGTTCACACAGTATTCGTCGCAATTGGAGTACTCCGGACAGGCCGGGGCTCTCAACGAATCGATGTCGGACGTGTTCGGGGTTCTCGTCCAGCAGTACTCACTCGGGCAGGATGCGGCGGCCGCCTCCTGGTTGGTAGGTGAAGGTCTGTTCCTGCCCGCAGTCCAGGGTCTGGCTTTGCGGTCGATGATCGAGCCGGGCACGGCCTACGACGACGACGTACTCGGCCGTGATCCGCAACCGGCGAACATGGATAATTTTGTAGAGACCTCGGCCGATCACGGAGGTGTTCACATCAATTCCGGTATCCCCAACCGGGCCTTCGCGCTGAGTGCGACGACGCTGGGCGGCCGCGCCTGGGAGCGCACCGGCCAGGTGTGGTTCGACGTGTGCACGAACGGCTCACTCTCCCCTGGAACCGATTTCATCCGTTTCGCATCGGCCACGGTCAGCGCTGCGGCCGAGCGCTTCGGGTTCGAGTCCGACGTTCGGCGTGCGGTCGCCGCAGGCTGGGCTACGGTGGGCGTGACAGTCGACCACGCCGAAGTACCGGGATCGGCTTCACAAAGGACGTGACATGCACATCGAGGTGGTTCGCACTGGCGGCGTCGCAGGCATGACCCGACGGGCCCGCGTCGATACCGATGCCATCGCAGACGAATCACTGGTTCAGGAGTGGCGTCAGCTTGCCGAGCAGGCACGAGAGATGCTCGTCAATCACGTGGAGACGCCGACACCCGGCACCCAACGCGATGTTTTCGAGTGGACAGTGTCGGTTGACGACGCAACCTGCCGGATGGCGGACTCGGCTGTCACGGGACCGTTGCGGACGCTCGCGCAGCGGACGCTGCGCGAGGGTCTCGAGCCCTGACCGCCTGAACCCCCGACGCCGAGGCCGTAACCACGTTTCACCGCTGTGGCGGCGATACTCGTCGAATTTGACGACCGCGAGTCCGGCTCGACCTCCGTAGCCGGTTCTGTATCGAGTTGTCAAGCATTCGAGGCAGGCGGAACCAGCGGCAGTTCACTCGGTGCTGCTCCGTCCTCGACTGGATCGACCGGCACGGTATCGGTTGGCGCGAGCCAGGTGGTCCGGTCGGTGTCCTTGTCGCCAGGAAGGACGCTGTCCAGTGCCCGGGGTACGAGCCACCATGTCAGAGCCCCGAAGAGGATCAGAATGTTGGCCCATTGCAACACCGTCGCAGCGCTGTCCTGGGCGAACAGACGGTCAAGGGCCTGCAGGTTCATGACCAAGCCATGTACGAGCACCAGCACCCATAACCGCCGATAGGTGTAGTAGACCCAGACTGCTGCCGCGCCCCAGCAGAAGGCCCACAGAAATCCGCCGGAACCGAAATATAGGTACATGACCCCCCGCATTGCGCCGGCGAGCACCATTATCCAACCGAGCGGAATGCGGCCGGCCAGCAGGAGAACCGGAAGGGCAGCCAGAAGGGGCTCCTCCCTCAGTCCGGCCGACAGCGCCGACACCACCGCCAACCAGTCCGACTCGACCACTGCCGGAGCCGAAATGTCGAAACCCGCAGCACCCACACGGTCGAGAGCGAGCACCAGCGCGGATGATGCCGCAATCGCGGCGCACCATGCCACGGCAGCACCGAGGGCGGTTCCGGAGCGCTCTGGAAGCTCGTGTCGTAGTGACAGTCTGCGCACTCTGAGCACAACAACTATCGCGATCAGGCCGGTGGTGAGCTGAATACCTGCCACGACGAGGTCAGCGCGCTGATCTCCCACCGACAGGATTGGCGTCGGTGCATCGAGGTGGCTCGATCGCCACACCGCACCGAGCACACTGATCGAGTAGACGGTGAGCCACGCCGAGACCAGGAGGATGACGAGGCCAACGGTGACCAGAAGATTCGGGCGGGAGGCACCATCAGGACGCGAAAACAGCATGGTTCTGTCCTGCATCGAACCTGGCCTCCTCGTTCGTTCTCGTCGTGGATCGAATCTGTCTACCACGTCGATCCCTCCTTGACATGGCAGAAACCTCTCCCGAAAGCAATTGGAGTCGAGTACGCCACACAGCGCAGCAGTCGCACATACACTGACTCGACACCGTAAGCGTTCGGCGACGGACCACGCGTCGATCCGAAATCGACACGGAGAGGACCGAATCGGTGAACCTGTTCGATCGATTGAGTTCGCGCTGGAGAGTCGTCGGGATCACCGCCGTCGTGGCGCTCGTGTACGTCGGAATTCTGGTTGCCTACGGGTTGAGCAATGCCGACGACGCAGTCGACACCCGTGCACCGGATCCCGCTGGTGTTCTCGTCTACCTCGATGTCGGCTCGGTCGATGGTGAGGCGTTTTCGGTGGACGCCAAGGTCTCCGTTTATCCAGGGCAGGATCTTGTCAGCAACTACGGTTATTTGAAGGACGACCTGCTCATCGACCTCGCCCCCCTTGCTTCGGGGGGACGCCTCGTGTTCTCGGCGGGCACCGCGCCCTCCCCGTCCCCCTCGACTATTTACAGCGACGGGGATATCCGGACCTGGCCTTTCGACAGTTATCACGCGGAATCCGTCGTGGTGCGGGCCTTCTCCGAGTCCGGCGCAGCGCGCACCCCCGTACCTGCTGTCGTTGCTGTCACTGATTCGTTGACCGGCTGGAGTGTCGACTCCGACGGCGACCACACAGGCGGCGACAAGTTCGACATCACCGTGAGTAGAAACGGTGTGTCGAAGGTTTACGACCTCGCGATCTGCATGGTCTTGGTTGCCTTACCGATGTGCGCGCTCTTCGTTGCGGTGAACACCGTGCGCAGGCGTAAGAAGTTCCAACCTCCGATGGTGACCTGGTTCGCGGTCATGTTGTTCGCCGTTCTGCCGATCAGAAACCTCCTTCCCGGTGCTCCGCCGATCGGTTCCTGGGTCGATTACGCGGTCGTGCTGTGGGTTGTGTTGGGGTTGGTCACGGCAATGATTTTATACGTCTGCACCTGGTGGCGCGACGCGCCTTGAGTCTCTGACCTGGAGTAACGCGCCATTACTTGACTTGTTCAAGAAAAGAGTGTGACATGACACTCATGCAATCGAAGGCGGCACATCAGGAGCATCTGCGCGCTGTGTCACTCCGTGTCACCAAGCCCCGTCTCGCCGTCCTCGATGCGGTCGCCGAGAACCCACACGCAGACACCGAGACGGTGTATCGCACGGTCCGAGACACTCTCCCGGTCGTGTCTCGACAAGCTGTGTACGACGTGCTCGCTGCGCTCACTACCTCTGGCCTGCTTCGCCGTATTCAGCCATCGGGCTCGGTTGCTCGCTACGAAACTCGCGTCGGCGACAACCACCATCACGTGGTGTGCAGGTCGTGCGGCGTTATTGCCGATGTCGATTGCGCCGTCGGCGAGGCACCCTGCCTCGACGCCTCGGAGTCGCACGGTTTTTCCATAGACGAGGCCGAGGTCGTCTACTGGGGTCTATGCCCCCGATGCTCGGCCCCACCGATATCGCGACCTCGGTCGTGATCAGTCCAATCCGCCTGCCCCGGAAGGAATCTTGTGTCCGAAGACCACACAACTCGCGAAAAAGAGATGAACGAGGACCAGCCTCAGGAAGGTGGCAAGTGTCCGGTCGCGCACGACCGGTTGCCCCAGCCGACCGAAGGTGGCAGCAACCGTGATTGGTGGCAGAAGAGCCTCAACCTGAGGATCCTCAAGAAGAATCCCGCTGTCGGCAACCCGATGGAGGACGACTTCGACTATGCAGCGGAGTTCAATTCGCTGGACTTGAGTGCAGTCAAGGCCGATATCGCAGCGTTGATGACCGATTCGCAGCCGTGGTGGCCCGCCGACTTCGGACACTACGGTCCGTTCTTCATCCGGATGGCGTGGCATGCGGCTGGTACGTACCGAATTCAGGATGGCCGCGGCGGCGCAGGCGCAGGTATGCAGCGTTTCGCTCCTCTCAACAGCTGGCCCGACAACGCGAGCCTGGACAAGGCGCGCCGACTCATCTGGCCGGTCAAGAAGAAGTACGGCAAGAAGCTGTCCTGGGCCGACTTGATCGTGCTCACCGGCAACGTCGCAATCGAATCGATGGGTCTGCCCACCTACGGTTACGCCGGCGGACGCGTAGATGCATGGGAGCCGGAAGAGGACGTCTACTGGGGTCCGGAGCAGACGTGGCTCGGCGACGAGCGTTACACAGGTGACCGTGAGCTCGAAAGCCCGCTTGCCGCAGTGCAGATGGGTCTGATCTACGTCAACCCCGAAGGCCCCAACGGCGAGCCGGACCCGGCAGGATCTGCCATCGACATTCGCGACACGTTCGGCAAGATGGCCATGAACGACATCGAAACGGCAGCCCTTGCAATCGGTGGCCACACCTTCGGAAAGGTCCATGGCGCAGCGGATCCCGAGCCTCACGTCGGCCCCGAGCCCGAAGGTGCGCCTCTCGAGCAGATGGGGCTCGGCTGGAAGAACAGCTACGGCTCCGGTGTCGGCGCCGACGCCATCACCAGTGGAATCGAAGGCACCTGGACGCCGACGCCTACAACTTGGGACAACACCTTCCTCGAGACCCTCTACGGATACGAGTGGGAGGTGCACAAGGGGCCAGGCGGTGCATGGCAGTGGCGCCCGAAGGAGGGTGCTGCAACGGATCTCGTTCCTGATCCGGCCGACTCGAGCAAGCGCCACGCCCCGATGATGTTGACCAGTGACATCGCGATGCGCGTCGATCCCATCTACGAGCAGATCACTCGCCGATGGCTCGATCATCCCGAGGAGCTCGCCGAAGAATTCTCCAAAGCATGGTTCAAGCTCACACACCGCGACCTCGGACCGGTCTCGCGTTACCTCGGACCGGAGGTTCCGGCTGAAACACTGATCTGGCAGGACCCAATTCCGGCCGTCGATCATGACCTGGTCACCGATGTCGATATCGCTGATCTCAAGACTCAACTGTTGGCCTCGGAATTGACCGGTGCGCAACTGATTTCCACTGCGTGGGCTGCAGCATCGTCCTTCCGTGGCAGCGACAAGCGCGGAGGCGCGAACGGCGGCCGTCTTCGCCTGCAGCCGCAAGCTGGGTGGGAGGTCAACGAACCCGACGAGCTGGCTCAGGTCATTCGCGTGCTCGAGGGCATCCAGGGCTCTTTCAACGCTGCGGGCGGGGCGAAGATCTCCTTTGCCGACCTCGTCGTTCTCGGTGGTAGCGCTGCCGTCGAGAAGGCAGCCAAGGACGCGGGCAACGACGTCACCGTTCCCTTCGTCGCCGGACGTACCGACGCAACGCAGGAACAGACCGACGTCGAGTCCTTTTCAGCGCTCGAGCCCAATGCCGACGGCTTCCGCAACTACATCGGCAAAGGCCAACGACTTCCGGCTGAGTATGCCCTGGTCGACAAGGCGAATCTGTTGACGCTCAGCGCACCCGAACTGACGGTTCTGGTCGGTGGCCTTCGGGTTCTCGGCGCGAACCACAAGAACTCTGCGCACGGAGTGCTCACCGACAAGCCTGGCACATTGACGAACGACTTCTTCGTCAATCTCTTGGACATGGGGACCGAGTGGGTACCAACGTCTGAAGACGGCATCTACGAGGGCAAGGACACCGCCACCGGCGCAGTCAAATGGTCTGGTACACGCAACGATCTGGTGTTCGGATCCAACTCCGAACTTCGTGCGCTGGCTGAGGTATACGCATGCGACGACGCGCAGGACAAGTTCGTCCGCGACTTCGTCGCTGCCTGGGACAAGGTCATGAAGCTCGATCGCTTCGATCTCGTCTGATCTGTCGCGAGTAACGGTGGCCTTGTGCAAGTCGAAACGACTTTCACAAGGCCACCGTTCGTTTTCGTGCGGACGTCACCTACTTCGGTCGGCTTGATGATTCGACACTTAAACAAGTGCTTGGTTGTTACCATCGGAGAGACACCAGCATCACGATCATGAGGAGAACAATGCCCGAGGCCTACGTCGTCGACGCCCTCCGAACTCCCGTCGGTAAGCGAGGCGGCGCGCTGTCGGAGATCCACCCGGCCGATCTCGGGGCAAGCATTCTTCGCTCGCTCCTCGACCGCAGTCCGATCGACCCCGGCCAGGTGGACGACGTCATCTTCGGATGTGTGGACGCGATCGGACCACAGGCGGGCAACATCGCCCGAACGGCCTGGCTCGCCGCGGGCTACCCGGAGCATGTGCCCGGCGTGACCGTCGACAGGCAGTGCGGCTCGAGTCAGCAGGCCATCCACTTCGCGGCCCAGGCGATCATGAGCGGAACTGCGGATCTCGTCGTGGCAGGCGGTGTGCAGAACATGTCGAAGATTCCGATCGCCGCAGCAATGACTGCCGGCCGCGACTACGGATTCGACACTCCCTTTGCAGGTTCCGCAGGATGGGAACATAGGTACGGCCAGCAGGAGGTCTCTCAATTCCGAGGTGCCGAGATGATCGCCGAGCGGTGGAACGTCAGCCGCGACGAGATGGAAGAGTTCGCGCTGGCCAGCCACACACGTGCTCGGCACGCGATGTCCATTGGCCGGTTCGATCGCGAAATCGTCGCGGTGAACGGTCAGGCGCTCGACGAAGGCCCACGAAGTACCACCCTCGAGAAGATGGCCGCACTACCCACTCTGGTCGAGGGTGGTCGTCTGACCGCAGCTCTGGCCAGTCAGATTTCTGACGGCGCCAGTGCGACGTTGTTGGCATCGGACGCTGCGGTGCGTGAACACAGTCTGACTCCGCGCGCACGGATTCACCACATGAGCGCCCGCGGCAGCGACCCGATATTCATGCTCAGTGCACCGATTCCGGCGACCAAGCACGCGCTCGAGCGCGCTGGACTATCGATCGAGGACATGGATGTCATCGAGATCAACGAGGCGTTCGCCCCCGTGGTGCTGGCCTGGATGAAAGAACTCGATGTCGATCCGAGCAAGGTCAACGTCAACGGCGGTGCCATCGCCCTCGGTCATCCGCTCGGTGCAACCGGAGCCAAGCTCTTCGCCACCCTGCTGTGCGAACTCGAACGGACACAGGGCCGTTACGGCCTGCAGACAATTTGCGAGGGTGGCGGAACGGCCAATGTGACCATCATCGAACGGATCGTGTAGGTCCATTCACCAGGTCCGCGAGACGGTCGATCGATCGTCTCGCGTCGGAGACGATCGCCTCGATCAGATCGGCGCAGGTAGGCAGGTCGTCCAGCAGGCCCACAACCTGACCTGATGCGAGAACTCCCGCGTCCGTGTTTCCATCGACCAAGCCTGCTTTGAGCAGCATTGGTGTGTTCGCTGCCATCATCACCTGTGCCCACGAAAGGTCTTTGCCATGACGCATCGCAAGTCCATCACGAATCATTGTCGGCCACGACATCCCGGTCATCTTTTTGAACCGTGCCGCATTCCGTGCAGCATGCACGAAACCTGTTGCTCTCGAGGATTGCTCCAGCCTCTCGACAAGTGAAGTGCGTAGGACTCGATGGGGCATTCCGTCCACGCGGGTGGACACGACGGTCCCGTCCAGGCCCGACGACAGGTATCGACGCTTGACTGCATCTGGTACCGAACTTTCCTGGGTCAGCAAGAATCGAGTCCCCATCGCTACACCCGACGCACCGTAGGCCAGTGCGGCTGCGAGGCCACGACCGTCGAAAAAACCGCCCGCAGCGATGACTGGAATGTCCACAGCATCGAGTACCGAAGGTAGCAACAAGGTCGTCGCGACCGGGCCGGTGTGGCCGCCACCTTCACCGCCTTGCACGATCACGGCATCGGCGCCCCAGCCAGCGACCTTGACAGCGTGCTTCGCCGCTCCGATAGATGGAATCACTATCAATCCAGCATCTTTGAGCGTCGCGATGAGCTCGGGACGTGGGGCGAGTGCGAACGAAGCAACACGGACGTCCTCCCGGATCAGAAGATCGACGCGCTGCGCAGCGTCGGACGCATCCGCCCTGATGTTCACTCCGAATGGGCGATCGGTTGCACTCTTGGTTTTCGCGATCGCCGCCTCCAACTCCGGATAAGTCATCGTTGCCGACGCCAGGATTCCCAGCCCGCCCGCATTGGATGTGGCCGCGACGAGTTTCGGCCCCGCCACCCAACCCATCCCGGTTTGAACCACCGGATGTTCGATGCCGACGAGTTCGGTCAGTCGTGTTGTCAGTGCGGTCACGGTGTCGGGACCTCCCGCTCGCGGCTCCCCCGTGGATCGATGTCCACACGAATCAGCTCCAACTCGTGCTCCGTCGGCGTTCGGGTCTCGGAGACGTCGGTTGCGTCCAGATCGAATCCTGTTGCCTCGCACACTTCCTCGACACTCACTCCCGGATGTATCGAGACGAGTCGCATGGACCGGGATGGACCCGCGAAATCCAAGACTGCAAGATTGCTGACTATCCGATGAACATCGAGGAATCGGCCGGCCGGATTGCCGTAGACCTTGTCGTAGCCGACGCCCGATACCATGTCGACGGCCTCGACGAACACTCGTGTGGAGTGCTTCGGCACCCAGTAGCTCGTTCGGTGGTTGATCGTGTTCCCAGGGCCGCCTCGAACCCCGAACATCTGGCGTGTCGGTTTCGCATGATCGCCGATGCACGAGATGTTCTGGTTGCCGAAACGATCCAACTGATTTGCGCCCATGATCACGTGGCGCCGGCCCGACGCCACCACGTCGAACACCTTTCGGTAGGGAATCCAGCCCTCGATTGCACCCGATCCACCGAGGGCAGGCGTGTCAGCCAGTAAGTAAGCTTCGCCGTCGGAGAGCAACAGGTCGGGCTCGGTCGTCAACCGTGCGAGCCTGGCGCCGATACTCGGCATCAGTCCCATCGGGCTTGCCATGATCTCTCCTGCACCGATGAACAGGTCGGCGCACGCTGCCGCACAAATCTCAGCGCGTGTTGCGGTCAGTGCGGTGGTCATCTCGACGCCCCTCGGTCAACGATGTCGTTCAGATAGTCGTCGTAGAAGATCTTCCAGTCGCTGTCGCTCGCGGCAGCCTCGACGTATGCCTTCTGAAAAGCTTCGTCTCTGCCGTAGTCCGGCACGCACGAAGTGAAGTGCGCGCCGCCGGGCACTTCGATGACGCCGTCAACCATCATGCGGTTGGTCAACATCGCCTGTGGCGGGGCCGCCGCGACGAGTTCGGCCGTCTCGACGATCCGTTCGCATGTGAGATATCTCCGCTGCGCCGCAAGCAGATACAGGTCGTCGAAGTAGGGATCGGGTCCGAGGTAGACGCCGTTTCCGCTCGAATCCGCCAGGTTCAAATGCACGAATGCCGCATCGAGGGCGAGGGCTGGCATCGCAACGAGGTCCTCGTACTGCGTGGACCCCGGAATTGGATAGGGCGAGGTGACGGTCCTGAGCTCCGGATAGTGGGTCATCACGTCCGATCCGAGCCCGGCGCGAATGGGAAGGAACGGCAGGCGTGCCGCGGCAGCTCTCAGTCCGGCGTTCAGCATTCCCTCGTCCACTTCGCGTACCTCGATGGATCCCGACGTTCGCGCGCGGGTGAACCAGGGATCGTACGGAATCGAATCCAAGGACACGAAGCCGTACACGACGCGCGCGACCTTGTCTGCAGAACAGAGCAATCCGACGTCCGGACCGCCGTAGGACACCACCGTCAGATCCTTCAGCGGGGACCGAAGGAGTGCGCGCACCGCGGCCATCGGTTTACGCCGTGATCCCCATCCCCCGATGCCGATGGTCATTCCATCGGACAGCTCGCTCACAACGTCGTCGAGGGTGGTCGTTTTGTCTCGCCGCGTCGGTGCGCTCATCGTCTATCGCCCTTCTTCGGTCGAGGTGCCCACATCGTTCGAGGCACGGAAATTGTTTTTCACCGACGCGCTGCGTGCTTCGTCTGCTGCGCCGGACAAGTTGAGCTCGAATGTGAATCCCTGCTCGAACCTGTAGCTACGATGCACGGGCTGGATGTCGATTCCGTTGATCGCTTCCTTTGCTGCTCTGATCACTCTGGTGTCCTTGGCTGCTATATCGCGAGCCACGCGAAGCGCTGCCTCGTCGAGTTCGCTCCGCGGGACCACCTCGTAGACGGACCCGAAGTGCTGCAATGTCTTTGCATCGATGTGGCGTGCCGTGTAGTACAGGGTGCGCATGAGATGCTGCGGAACGAGCCGAGCGAGGTGCGTGGCGGCTCCGAGAGCTCCCCGATCGACCTCCGGAACCCCGAACGTTGCATCAGTCGAGGCCACGACGACGTCGGCATTGCCGACGAGTCCGATTCCGCCGCCGAGACAGAACCCCTGCACCGCTGCGATGACGGGCACCTCGCAGTCGTAGACCGCCGAGAACGCTGCCGCGCATCCCTTATTGGCCCCGATGAGATGGTCGTAGCCCGAAAAGCTTTCGATTTCCTTGATATCGACACCTGCACAGAATCCGCGGTTCTCTGCGCGCAGAATCACGACGTGGGTTGCGGGGTCCTCCCCCGCCTCACGGATAGATTTCGCGAGGTCGAACCAGCCCTGAACCGGAAGCGCATTCACCGGCGGGCAGTCGATGGTGACCGCGACGATTCCGGGTTCTGGTCGAGAAGTTGTGACAGTCAAATCGAATCCTCACCGTTGCCGCCCAAAGCAAGCATGTGCTTGGTAAGTTAGCACAGAAGACGTGGCGAACTCGGTGAGTTCGCCTGAACCCGCACACGAACCGGAGGTACAGGTGGGCAATGAGGAGCACCCGCGGGTCGCGCTCGTCACGGGTGGTGTTCGCGGGGTCGGGGCCGGAATCTCCCGCGCCTTTCTCGATGCGGGATACTTGGTAGTAGCCTGTGCGCGGCACGAACCGGTTTCACCAGTCGAGTTCGCGGGCAGGACAGCCGATTTCCTGCCGTGCGACGTCCGTCGCGAGGACCAGGTAAGCGCACTGATCGCCGAGATCGTGAAGCGCCACGGCCGGCTCGACGCCGTGGTCAACAACGCGGGCGGTGCTCCGTTCGCGATGGCGGCGGACGCGGGCGCGAACTTTCATCGCAAGATCGTCGAACTCAATCTGTTGGCTCCGCTGCTGGTCTCCCAAGCAGCGAACCTGGTTATGCAGCAACAGGAGAACGGCGGATCGATCACGATGATCAGCAGTGTCAGTGCATCGAGGCCATCCCCTGGCACTGCCGCCTACGGAGCAGCGAAGGCGGGACTGGACAGCCTGACGACCTCACTCGCCGTCGAGTGGGCGCCGAAAGTCCGCGTCAATGCTCTGAGAGTGGGAATGGTCGCAACCGAACTTAGCGGACTTCACTACGGTGGCGTCGACTCGGTGCGGGCCGTGGAACGAACAGTGCCCCTCGGCCGTTTGGCGACTCCCGACGACGTCGGCGCGAGCGCCGTCTTTCTCTCGTCCGCAGCAGCGTCGTACGTCAGCGGATCGTTACTGGCAGTACACGGCGGAGGCGAGCGACCCGCATTTCTCGACGCCGTACACACTCCCCGCCCCGACAATGTCGATATCGATTCAGAGCATGCAAAGGACCACTTATGACAGGACTGTGCGAAGGCCGGGTAGTTATCGTCACCGGAGCAGGACGAGGTATCGGACGCGCCCACGCGTTGGCGTTTGCCGCCGAGGGCGCCCGTGTCGTCGTCAACGACGTCGGCGTATCGATGGATGGCTCGAACGCGTCGACCGGACCGGCTCAGGACGTAGTAGAAGAAATTAGAGCCTCGGGCGGTGCCGCTGTAGCGAACAACGACGACGTTGCCGATTGGTTCGGTGCCAAGCGGTTGATCGACACCGCGGTCGATAGCTTCGGTACGTTGGACGTACTGGTCAACAATGCAGGATTCCTCCGTGATCGAATGTTGGCCAACCTCGGTGAAGACGAATGGGATGCCGTCATACGCGTGCATCTCAAGGGTCATTTCGCCCCACTGCGACATGCCGCGGCCTACTGGCGTACAGAGTTCAAAGCAGGCCGAAAGGTAGATGCGCGCATCGTCAACACAAGCTCCGGGGCAGGCCTGCAGGGAAGCGTCGGGCAAGGTAACTACGCGGCAGCCAAAGCGGGTATCGCCGGATTGACGTTGGTCGCGGCCAGCGAGTTTGCAGGCTACGGAGTGACGGTCAATGCCATCGCCCCTGCCGCGCGCACCCGCATGACCGCCGATGCGTTTGCCAGCGACATGGCCGCACCCGCAGAAGGTTTCGACGCGATGGCACCCGAAAACGTATCGCCGCTGGTCGTATGGCTCGGGAGTACCGACTCGTCGCGGGTCACCGGCCGTGTTTTCGAGGTGGAAGGCGGCATCATCGGTGTGGCCGAGGGGTGGCGTCACGGGCCGTCCGTGAACAACGGCGAACGCTGGGACCCGTCCATGGTCGGAACCGCAGTCGACGATCTACTGATGAGAGCCGAAGCTCCGGTGTCCGTCTACGGCGCGCGGTAACCCCTTCAAGCTCGCTGCCCTTTCAAGCTCGCTGGCTCGACACCGACACGACCTCCCCGGTGAGGTAGGTCGAGTAGTCACTGGCGAGGAATGCGATCGTGGTCGCGATTTCCCACGGCTCGGCTGCGCGTCCGAAGGCCTCGTCGGATGCCAGCCGAGCAAGTAGGTCCTCGGAGGTCACCTTCGCCAGAAAAGCATGATTGGCAATGCTCGGTGCCACGGCGTTGATACGCACGCCGTATTCGGCGGCCTCGACGGCGCTGCAGCGCGTCAGTGCCATCACCCCTGCCTTTGCTGCTGCGTAGTGCGCTTGGCCGCGCTGTGCGCGCCACCCGAGCACGCTGGCATTGTTGACGATGACCCCGCCGTGCGGCACTCTACGAAAGTACTCGAGTGCTGCACGCGTGCAGCGAAACGTACTGTTCAGCGTCACATCCAGCACGCGAGACCATTGTTCGTCGGTCATGTCGATCACCGGCGTCTCGCCTCCCAGCCCGGCATTGTTGACGAGGACGTCGAGACGACCGAATACAGCGACCGTCTCCGAGATCAGCGCGTCGACATCGCTCGTGGAGGTCACATCGCAGGTGTGTGCCTCCACTCTTCCCAACCCCAGTGCGGCCAGTTCGCTACGGGTGGCCTCCAGCCGCCGGGCGTGGACGTCGGAGATCATGACATCGGCGCCCTCGAGAAGTGCACGGCGAGCGGTGGCACTGCCGATCCCCGTACCTGCGGCCGCCGTCACGACGACGACCCGGCCGTCGAGCAAACCGTGTCCTGGAGTTTCCGCCGGGGGCACCGACAAACGTCCGCGGGTGGGCTCCTCATCCGAGTTCGTTGTAGTCACAGTCGCGCCTCTCGCGGAAGTCCGAGAATTCGCTCGGAGATGATGTTTCGCTGTATTTCGTTGGACCCGCCGTAGATCGTGTCCGCGCGGGTGAAGAGGTAAAGGCGTTGCCACTCGTCGAGCTCGCCTCCCGGAGCGAGCAGAGACGGTGCGCCGACGACGTCCATCGCGAGCTCACCCAGCCCGCGGTGCCAGTTCGCCCACAGCAGTTTGGAGATCGAATCCTCACCCCCGGAACTCGAACCCCCGAGGGTCGTGAGGGCAAACGAGCGCATCACCCGCAGGCCGATCCAGGCTCTCGTCAGTCGCTCCCGCAGCACCGGATCGTCGATGCTCCCATTACGCCGGGCGACGTCGACGACCCCGGAGAGTTCTCTCGCGAAACCGACCTGCTGCCCGAGCGTCGACACGCCGCGTTCGAAGCCTAGCGTTCCCATCGCAACGGACCAGCCCTTGCCTGCCTCGCCGACCACCAGGTCGGCATCGGTCCGGGCGCCGTCGAAGAAGACCTCGTTGAACTCCGATGTTCCGGTCAGCTGAGTGATCGGACGGACTGTTATTCCGTCTTGTTTCATCGGGACGAGAAGGTACGACAGACCTGCATGTCGCTTGGATCCTCTTACGGTCCGTGCGATCACGAAGGCCCAATCGGCCAAGTGTGCAAGCGAAGTCCACACCTTCTGCCCGTTGATGACCCACTCGTCGCCGTCCAGTTCAGCGGACGTCGTGACCGCGGCGAGATCCGAGCCTGCCCCTGGTTCCGAATATCCTTGACACCACAACTCACCGACAGTGTTGATCCCCGGCAGGAACCGTGCGCGTTGTGCATCGGTGCCGAATGCAATCAGCGTCGGGCCCAGTAGTTCCTCGCCGATATGACTCACCCTGGCCGGCGCGTTGGCGCGTGCGTACTCCTCGTGGTAGATCACTTGGTGCTCGACGCTCAGTCCGCGACCTCCGAACTCGACGGGCCAGCCGAGGCATGTCCACCCCGACGCCGCGAGATGCCGGTCCCAGACGAGGCGTTCGGCGAAAGCCTCGTGTTCTCGCCCGGGTCCGCCGAGACCCTTCAGCTCGGCGAAGTCACCGGTGAGGTTATCGCTCAGCCACTCTCGAACCAATCGACGAAAGGATTCGTCACCGAGCCCTTCACTGCCGACTCTTCCCTCATCCGCGTCCATTCGGGTACGTTAACAAACCAAGCCCTTGCTCAGCTAGGAGTTGACAGTGACGGAATATGGGCAGACCACCCCGAGTGCGTTGGCGCACGCTGCTGCTGCTTTCGGTGACGACAATGCGATCGTCGACGGTTCCAGAACAATTACGTTCGGCCAACTACGGGATGTCGTGCTCGAGGCTGCTCGCGCTTTCTGCACGCTCGGAGTGCAACCGGGCGATGCCGTCGCCATCTGGGCGCCCAATACCTATCAGTGGGTCATCAGCGCTTTGGCCGCCCACCACGCAGGCGGGGTATTGATTCCCATCAACACCCGGTACACGACGGCGGAAGCGACCGAACTGCTTAAGCGGACCCGCGCGCGTTTGCTCGTGGTGCCGGAGGTGTTCCTTGGAGTAGACCGCTCGGCCGAACTCGATCTCGGTGCACTCCCCGGTCTGAACGTTGTCACCTTCCCAATGGACGCGCAATCGCGGGCCTCCGATTCGGCCGGTGTGTCGTGGGACCGGCTTCCCGAACTCGCGGTGAGCACCCCGGAATCGGTTGTCGCCGAACGGGCTTCTGCAGTCACCGCAGACACGATCGGTGACATCCTTTTCACCTCGGGCACCACGGGCCGAAGCAAAGGCGCGATGAGTGCACACCGGCAGTCGTTGTCCGTTGCACGTGCGTGGGCTGAGTGCACCGGATTGAGACGACAAGATCGCTACCTCGTCGTCAACCCGTTCTTCCACAGCTTCGGTTTCAAAGCAGGCATACTGGCTGCGCTGACGGTAGGAGCAACGATCTACCCCATGGCCGTCTACGATCCGGACACCGCGTTGGCCTTGATCGTCGAGCACCGCATCACGGTGCTGCCAGGAGCGCCGACGATTTTCTCCACCATCCTCGATCATCCCGGACGGCGCGATCTCGACCTGTCGTCGCTTCGTCTCGCCGTGACGGGAGCAGCGGTGGTACCCGTACGCCTGATCGAGCGAATGCGGGACGAATTGACCTTCGAGACAATCCTCACCGCATACGGCCTCACCGAAGCTGTTGTTGCGACGATGTGCAGGCCGGGAGACGATGACGACACGGTGGCGTCCACCTCGGGCGGCGCGGCCGCCGGTTTCGAGATCCGTATTGGAGATAATGGCGAAATCCAGCTTCGCGGACCCAACGTGATGCTCGGATACCTCGACGATCCCGTCGCGACGGCAGCCGCCGTCGACCACAACGGTTGGCTCGGCACCGGAGACGTCGGAACACTCGATGACCGCGGATATCTGACGGTCACCGACCGGTTGAAGGACATGTACATCTCGGGCGGTTTCAACGTCTACCCGGCGGAGGTGGAGCAGGTGCTGCTGGAGTTCGACGGTGTAGCCGATGTCGCGGTGGTGGGAAAACCGGATCACCGAATGGGTGAGGTCGGAGTGGCCGTCGTGGTGCCTGCCCCTGGAGCGAACGTCGCCGGCGACGACCTGATCGCCTACAGCCGCAGCCGCCTTGCTGGATTCAAGGTACCGACATCAGTGGAACTACGACGAGAACTGCCTCGCAATGCGGGCGGAAAGGTATTGAAACGTGTTCTGCGCGAGGAGCTCCGATGACCGACGATAGAGAAATCGACGTCGTTACCTACGACGTTCGCGGCGGCGTTGCCACGGTGACCATGAACCGACCAGATTTTCGCAACGCTCAGAATTCCGCGATGACGTACGCGCTCGACCGAGCGTTCACCGACGCCGTCGAGGACGACGACGTGAAGGTCATTCTCCTTGCGGGTGCCGGCAAACATTTCTCGGCGGGCCACGACATCGGAACACCGGGTCGCGACGTCGACGAGCATTTCGAGAACAGAGCCGTTCTGTGGTGGGATCATGTTCGCAAGACCGGTGGAGATCAGCGATTCGCCAGGGAGATGGAGGTCTACCTGGGAATGTGCCGACGTTGGCGTGAGATACCCAAACCGACCATCGCCGTCGTCCAAGGCGCGTGTATTGCGGGCGGCCTCATGTTGTCCTGGGTGTGCGACATGATCGTGGCGAGTGACGACGCGTTCTTCTCCGATCCCGTTGTCCGGATGGGGATTCCCGGTGTCGAATACTTTGCGCATCCGTGGGTACTCGGGCCGCGCCGCGCCAAGGAAATTTTGTTCACCGGCCAACGTTTCACCGCTGCGCAGGCGCTCGATTGGGGAATGATCAATCGCGTTGTGCCACGATCGGACTTGAAAACCGAAGCAAGGGCGATGGCCGAGCAGATCGCCGAGATGCCAGGCTTCGGACTCGCGTTGACCAAGAAGGCAGTCAATCAATGCGAAGACGTGATGGGTCTACGAACAGGAATGGACTCGGTGTTCGGGCTTCATCACTTCGCCCACTCTCACAATGCCGAGGTGTCTGCGGACTCCCTCGGCGGGATGAACGCCAGATCCATGAAGAACTCGGCGGCTGCGCCGGTCCACCGGGCTGAGTGAGGAGAAGATGAATCTTGATCTCGGCGCGGATGTAGAGGCGTTCCGCGACGATGCGCGCGCGTTTCTCCGCGCGAACGTGCCAGCGACGGCGTTGCCTTCTCTCGATACTTCAGTCGGCTTCGAGGCGCATCGCCAGTGGGAAATGCTGCTCGCCGAGAACCGCTACTCGGTGGTGTCGTGGCCCGACGAGTTCGGCGGACGCGGGGCGACGATGCTCGAATGGGTTGTGTTCGAGGAGGAGTACTACGCGGCGGGTGCCCCGGCTCGGGTGAGCCAGAACGGCATCTTTCTTCTGGCGCCGACACTGTTCGCGCACGGAACCGACGAACAACTTGCTCGTATCCTCCCCCGGATGGCCAGCGCCGAGGACATCTGGGCGCAGGCGTGGTCCGAACCGGAGGCCGGAAGCGATCTTGCCGGAATACGGTCCGCTGCCCGACGGGTCGACGGCGGCTGGATTCTCGACGGGCAGAAGACCTGGAGCTCGCGAGCAAGTTTTGCAGACTGGGCCTTCGGGTTGTTTCGTTCGGATTCCTCGGCCGAACGCCATCGAGGTCTCACCTACTTCATGTTTTCGTTGAGCGCCGACGGTGTGACGGTGCGCCCGATCGCTCAGCTCGACGGCGAACCCGGGTTCGCAGAAATATTTCTCGATGAGGTCTTCGTCCCCGATTCCGACGTGATCGGCAGCGTCGGGGATGGTTGGCGGGTCGCGATGAGCACCTCGAGCAACGAACGAGGCATGTCTCTTCGCAGCCCTGGTCGATTTGTGACGGCGGCGGAAAAATTGGTATCACTGTTCAAAGAGTCCGCCGATCCGGCGGACACTGCACTGGCAGGTCGCGTCGTCGACGCCTGGATCGCCGCTCAGGCCTATAGATTGCACACGTTCGGCACCGTCACCAGGCTCACCGAAGGCGGCGCTCTCGGTGCCGAATCCTCGGTAACCAAGGTGTTCTGGTCCGAACTCGACATCGCACTGCACGAGACGGCACTGGACATCTTGGGAAGCAGCGGTGAGCTGGCAGGTTCATGGACCGACAGTTATCTCTTCTCGCTGTCGGGACCGATCTATGCCGGCACCAACGAAATTCAACGCACGGTCATCGCCGAGCGGTTGCTGGGCCTACCGAAGGCGGACCGATGAGATTCGCATTGGACTCGTCCAGAGTCGATTTTGCGTCCAGCCTCGACTCGATGCTCCGCGATGCCGATGTACCAAAGGTCAGCCGAGCACTGGCTGCGGGCGACGTCGCCCCGATCCGAACATTGTGGAAGTCGCTGTCGGACACCGGGATAACAGGTCTTCTCATCGGTGCAGAGTTCGATGGTTCCGATGCCGAACCTCTCGACATGGTGGTCGCGCTCGAGCGAATGGGGAAGTGGGCAGTGCCAGGCCCGGTCGTCGAATCTCTCGTCGCGGTGCCGTCGCTGCTTCGATGCGTCGACACGCACAATCCTGAGCGCCGCCGCACGTGGTTGCACGGACTGTGTTCGGGACAACTGATTGCCACGTTGGCGTTCGATCCTGCAATGCCTTTCGCCATCGACCCCGCCGTGGCGGACCTGGTTCTGAGCGTCTCGGCTGACGCAGTGTCCACGGCTTCGATCGTCTCCGTGCATGATTCGATCGATCCGACGCGCAAGGTCGGCGAGGTCGGCGTCGTTCACGACACAGCCGAGGACGCCACGGGGTTCACAGGCGATATTCGAGCGGCGCGAGCTGCAACCGAGCTTCTCGCTACACTGGGCATCGCGTCGCAGCTTCTCGGCGCGGGACAGGCAATGCTAGACAGCAGTGCCGAATACGTGACATCGCGTCGCCAGTTCGGGCGGGTGATCGGGTCGTTCCAGGCAGTGAAGCATCAGCTTGCCGATGTCATGATCGGACTCGAGCTCGCGCGTCCACTTCTGTACAACGCTGCGCTGTCGGTTGCTGCGGATTCCCCCACCTTGCAGCGCGATGTGTCTGCTGCCAAGATTGCGTGCGGCGACGCGGCGTATCGATCGAGCCGAGTTGCTTTGCAGGTACACGGCGCAATCGGCTACACGAGCGAATATGATTTGTCGCTGTGGATCACCAAGGTTCGCGCACTCCAGTCCGCTTGGGGCACAGCGGCCGTTCATCGGCAACGTGTACTGGAGGCCCTGTGACCGCATTGGAGGCCCGGTGAGTGTCCTCGACGGAGACCAGGAGATGCTCGCGGACTCGCTGCGCGCTCTGCTGAAGAAATATTCGCCGCCGGGGTCGGTCCGGTTGGCGATGGAGTCCCCAGACCGCTTCGATCGGCGGCTGTGGGCTGCCTTGTGCGAACAGATCGGTGCAGGAGGCATGTCCATTCCTGAGCAGCACGGCGGCGCTGGGGGCGGCTCTGTCGAGGCAATGATCGTTGCCGAGGAACTGGGCCGGGTGCTTACCCCCTCCCCTGCACTGGGCTCCTCCGGTATCGCTGCAGCGTTGATCCTCGAAAGCGACGACGTCGACGTCAGAAACAGGATTCTTCCCGCGATTGCATCAGGGCAATCGATAGTGTCCGTGTGCTCCGCGGCCCCCGACGGAGACTGGACCGGCGGTTCGGCATTGGTCGACGCCGTCTACAAGGACGGTTGGTCGCTCACCGGCCGCTCTCACTACGTCCTCGACGCTGCATCCGCCGACACTTTTCTCGTGGCCGCATCCTCCGGCGAAGGCGTGCGGATATTCGAGGTATCGGCGCGATCACCCGCAGTCACGTGCTCGGACGGCGCAGCGATGGACCCGACGAGAGCCCTTTATACGGTGACATTCGACGACGCGTCGGGCGTACCGGTCCCCTTCGGCGATGCCGACACCGCACTGGACGACGCCGTGGACTGGGGACGAATCCTACTGGCAGGCGAACAAGTAGGTGCGGCCGCGCAATGTCTGGAGTCGACGATCGAGTACTCGAAATCGCGAATCCAGTTCGGACGGCCGATCGGCAGTTTCCAGGCGTTGAAACACCGAATGGCAGACCTGCACGTGCTCGTCCGGACAGCCAGAGCGACAGCGTATTCGGCCGCTCGCGCGCACGATACCTCGACGCGCTGGCGTGACGAGGCGGCCATCGCGGCAGTGTATTGCTCCGAGGCATTCGCTGCGGTTGCTGCCGACTGCGTTCAACTACACGGCGGTATCGCGATCACATGGGAACACGACATGCAGTTGTATTTCAAACGTGCGCACGCGAGTTCGCTGTTGTTCGGAAGCGCGAGCCGTCAGCTCGGACGACTCGAACATGCGGCAGGGTTGTTCGGCCCCGACCACCGCGCCCCCAACCAAGTGCTCGGGTAGTAGAAAGTGGATAATTCGGCAATGGCTGCATCACCGAAACGATCTCGAACGACGCCCTCGCCCGCCCGAAGCGGTGGCAGTCGAAGCGGCGCCCGATCGACCGAACAGAACGGCCAGGGGTCGGAGAGGCGCCAGGCACTGGTCGAAATTGCAGCCGAGCTGTTCGCCGAGCGGGGTTTCAGATCTACGACGGTTCGCGAGATCGGCGACGCGGCCGGGGTGCTGTCCGGGAGCTTGTATCACCACTTCGACTCGAAAGAGACGATCATCGAGGAGATATTGTCCAGCTATCTGGACAACCTCATGGCGACCTACACAGACATCGTCGACCGGAAGCAAGTCCCGGTGGCCACGCTTCGAGATTTGATCACTGCAGCCTTCGTGTCACTCGGACCGCACCGCGCGGCGATCACCGTGATCCAGAACGAGCGTACTTACCTGTCGCAGTTCCCGCGGTTCGCGTATCTCACCACAGCGGAGGCCGACGTCCGGAGAATTTGGGTCAAAGTCATCGAGGACGGCATCTCGGAAGGGGCGTTCCGAGACGACCTCGATCCGGTCATCGCGTATCGCTTTCTTCGTGACTCCGTGTGGGTGGCAGTTCGTTGGTTCGATCCCGCGGGCGCCTTGTCTGCCGAGCAGCTCGCGGATCAGTACCTGCGTCTGGTGATGGAGGGACTGCAGGCTCCCGGCAAGCCGAAGTCGACCCGTGGACCCAGAAAAACTGCTGCGCCGCGTTGACTCCTGTCGAATCAGGACGTGCATTTCTGCAACCACTGCGAGTTCATGCCAGCAAGCTCAGTTCAGCGAATCACATCGAAGATCTGCTTCTGGACACCGTTTCCAAACGCCTCGTACTCCACCAGCCGGAGCGCGGTCGCGTCCTTGTCCGAGTCGCTGAACAGCCGCCTTCCTGCGCCGAGCAACAAAGGGAACGTCAGCAGGTGGTACCGGTCGACGAGACCGGCGTCGGCGAGACTTTTTCCAAGTGTGGCACTTCCGTGAACGGCAATCGGACCACCCTCGGTTTCCTTGAGAGCGGCGACATCGTCGAGAGACCGTAGGACGGTGGCAGGCCAGCGAGCATCATCGGTTTCGAGAGACGTCGACACCACGTATCGCGGCATTGCGTTGTACCCGGCGAAATCGTCCATCGTCGGCCACACCGATGCAAAGGCCTCGTAAGACGTCCGCCCGAGAAGCAGTGCAGCTGTTTCGTTCTGTTCGCGGCCCTTGATCTCGTACGCGGCGGCATCGAACTCCACATCTTTGAACGTCCAGCCGGCGTTGCGGTAGCCGGGCTCGCCACCTGGTCCTTCCATGACGCCGTCCATCGAGACAAAAGCGGTGACGATCAGAGTGCGCACGGCGGTTCTCCTAGCCGAAATGTGGTCATCGTTGCCGAGGATGTTACTGAATATCCCTCGAGGCGCAGATCACAGGCTAGTTTCGCTTCCCTACTGCCGGGTAACACCGCTTACGGTGCAGTCGCAGTATCCGACGCACTCATGGATGACCCACTCAACCGAAGGAGCGCAGATGTCCACATCTACTCTGCTCGCACAGTTGCGGGCCGTACTACAGCTGACCAGCACGGAGATACAGGTTGCCGAGTCTCGCGTGATTCAAGCGCGTACGGAGGCAGTGCGCACCGAGCTGACGCAGAACGCGTCGAACGGTCGTGACCGAGCCGAGGCCATCGAGTCGACACTTCGCGACCTGGGTGGTCTCCCTGATGTCGTCGGACCTCTCGTAGGACGGACGCTGGCGCTGTTCAAGACCCTCGCCGAGCAGGCCCAGCCGTTCGACGAGGCGTTGCTGGGAGATCTCGCACTCGAGCACCAACTGCTGAGCCGATCGAAGTACATCAAGGCCCTCGCCACCGAAGCGAGCGAACCTACCGCCGTAGCTCTGGCGGATCGGTTGATCACAGCCCATAGCGCGACAGTCGAGTGGCTGGAGACGGTTCTCGCCGAGGACGCACTCGGCGGGCCTGCTGCGCTGCGCCGCACTCCGTTGCAGGCTGCAGCGGGAAGTGCTGTCAAGATCGTCAACGCCCCGGCGACGTGGTCGGCGCGAGGCCTGGATCGGGCTCTCGACGCTGCGCGGACCACACCGAACAGGTTGACTGAATTGCTCGGTCGCGGCGCACACGCGGGCGACGTCGCAGTCAAGACCCTCTCGGCGAGCCGCGACGCGGCTCTGGA
The DNA here is from genome assembly GCF_030063335.1 of Rhodococcus sp. G-MC3. Lineage (GTDB taxonomy): Bacteria > Actinomycetota > Actinomycetes > Mycobacteriales > Mycobacteriaceae > Rhodococcoides. Next base: position 138,361 of record NZ_JASISW010000009.1, read on the forward strand.
AGCTGCCGAGGAGGTCACACGAGCGGAGGGGGCGGAGTCCGTCGCTGACGCTATTCACGCGGCACGCGAGGCCGGTGGGATCCTCGAACCCGAAGAACTTCCAGTCGACGATTACGACTCGCTGAACGTCTCCGAGTCGGTCGCGTCCATCAAAGACCTGACGGATCCCCGCGACGTCAGGGCCGTTCTGGCTTTCGAGGAAGCCAACAAGAACCGTCACGGGGTCGTCTCAGCCGCGCAGACACGGCTGGCAGCAATCGCGAAAGACGTCATCTCGTCAGGGAAGTAAGCAAACCAGCAGCCGCTCGGCCCGCCACAGTGCGGGTCGGGACCGGTGCTGTCCCAAGTTGAGATCAAGCACAACTAGGCGTGAATCACAGCGCTGCAATTGTTTTTGGATCGATTCGGAGGGTATTGCGGTGCGATGACCAATGAATTCGCCACTTCGTTCGATGTGATCGTTGTCGGCGGCGGCAACGCCGGGGTGAGTACGGCGGCTCGCTTGATTCGCAGGGGCTACTCCGATGTAGCTGTAATCGAACCTCAGCGGGTACACACCTACAGACCTTTGCTTTCGTATGTCGGCTCGGGTCAAGCCTCACTGCGCACCGCCGAACGCACACAGCGTTCGGTGACCCCCCGTCAGTGCCGCTGGATCGAAGAGTCAGCGACGTCGATCGATGTCGACGCGCGCATCGTCACCGCCTCCACTGGCCGCCGCTACCGATACCGCGACTTGGTACTCGGGACCGGCTTGGTTCCAGACCACGAGGCTTTGCATGGCATCGACGACGCCCTCGATTCGCCCGCTGTTGCCAGCAACTACGTCGATCGCGCAGAGAAGACATGGTCGCTCGTTCAGTCCATGCCCCACGGTGGTCACGCGATCTTCACCGTTCCGAGGTCTCCCGTCAGTTGCACCGGGACAACACTGAAGCCATTGTTTCTCGCCGCCGCGCAATGGAAGCGCGACGGCAAACTCCCCGGCGTGAACATCACGTTGCTGGTGGATCGCCCACAGTTGATGGGAATACCGGATCTCGATTCGAGGTTGCTGACCCGCCTTCACGAACTGGGCGTTCGTGTTGTCGAACGAGCCGCCGTCACCTCGATACGCCCATCCGAGCGCAGACTCGTCGCGACTCACGACGACGGCACCACCGAAGAGTTCCACTATGCCTTTCTGCATCTCGTTCCGCCCTTTCGCGGCCAGAAATGGCTCGAGCGAACCGGTTTGACCGACGGCAGTTCGCACGGACTCGTGAACATCGACCCTCGAACCTTCCGGCACCGGGAGCACCCAGATCTCTGGGCCGTCGGCGACGGCGCCGCAGTGGAGACCGATCCGTCGGGTGGCGCTTTGCGACAACAGGTTTCGATACTCGTCGACAACATTTCGGCTGCGAGAAAGGGTGACACGCTTACCGAGTACGACGGGTATACGGTTGCGCCGATTCCACTCGATTCACACCGATTGATCGCAGCCGAGTTCGACAGGAGAGGGTCTCTCGTGTCGTCACTGCCATCGTTCCTCGATCCACTGAAACCACGCCGCTCGGCATGGGCATTCGATCGTTACGTGTTGCCCCGGGTCTACTGGTATTCGATACTCCGCGGACGCCTCTGATCCCGACTCGCTCCAGGTTCTCGAACTCGTCGATACTTCCTCGAGTTCGCATTGGGCCTACCCCTCGGTCGAGACATACTCCCCTGCTGCGACGACGGGTTGCCTGAGGATTGTTCGAAGCTTGGACGGTTCGGTCCTACGGACGTCGTTCAAATAGATCTCATGATGCTGTCCGGTCATCCGCAGGCCCGACCTCGGAATGAATTCCTCGTGCATCTTCGCAAGGATTCCTGCCTCGTCGTCGTAGGGGCCGAGGTGAAGTGTTTGCACCGATTGCCCCTCGGAAAGGTCACTCAACCGAACGTCCTCGAGGCGTGACGGGATGGGCTTCTTCGCGGATGTGCATTTCTTTCCGATCGTGCCGACGGCCTCTTCGACCATCCCATGGTCGATCCAGTCGGGAACCATGATCATCACGGTCCAGTGCCATCGAGACTTGTCGCGTTCGACCGTGAACGAATCCATGTCCTCGGCCCACCAGAGCGCTTCCAGCGGCATCACGACGTAATCCTTCTCCTGTTGCTGCTTGCTGGCGAACTTGAGCGTGTAGGCAATCGGAAACAGCGCTCCGAGCGCGTTCGTGTACGAGTCCGAGGTATTCGGATCGCCCGACCCGTCCACCATCAGGTATTGAAGGTGTGGGACATCGACGATCTGGAATTCGCCGCTTCGCGCAGAGTATGCCGCGATGGTCTTCTTGAAATCCACTTTCGACGCCCTTGGCTCCACGAACACAAATGTAGCGGGAGTCGTACCCACGAGATGCCACTCACGGGGATTGGCCGGGTGAATTTCGATCACGTGGAATCGGCACGCAGAGGTGAGCGTCGACCCATGGCGTCGTAAGCGACTCAGCGTCGGTAGGAAAGGACACTTGCTTGACCGAGTGAGCTTGGTTCATCACCGGCACCTCACGCATTGGGGGCTCGGCGACCAGGCCCTCCAACACCAATAGTGTGGGTATTCCCGGTCTTGATCAGCGAGTGTTCGCTACGCCGAACGGACCGTCCCCAGCGAACACAATCGACGTGAAGTGTTCTGCAATTCGGCGATGTCCATTCTCATCCGGGTGCAACGCGTCGGGAAGCGGGAAGTCGGCGAAATCCGCTTGTCCGTAGAGATCCAGTCCGTCCAAGTAGTGCAGCGCAGCGTCGCGGACTTTTCGCTGTTCTACAATCTTCTTCAACTCGGCGCGAATCGACCGCAGCGTGAGCCTGCCTGCCTCCAACTCCGTAGCATCGCCAGTGGCAACGAATCGGACTGTGCCGCTGCGCAATGCATCGATATCGAAGGCACCAGGTCCTGGAGTGTCCTCGTGGATCGGGCAATAGAGCGGAGAGATGACAAGTAGTGGCGTCTCCGGATGGCCGTCGCGAACGGTATCGAGGAAGCCGTGGACAGCAGGACCAAATGCACGCAGCCGCATGACGTCGGTGTTGACCAGGTTGATTCCGATCTTCACGCTGATGAAGTCAGCCGGAGAGTTCCGAAGCACGCGGGCAATGCATGGGTCGAGGAGGGCACTTCCGCTGAAACCCAGATTCGTCAGCTCGACACCTGCAGTCCTTGATGCGAGCGCAGCCCACGTTGCGGATGGACTGCTGGCATTCGACCCCTGGCTGATGGAACTGCCGTAGTGCAACCACGAGCGACGCGGTTCTGGTCGGCCCGGCGTGACCGGAGCGTCGGCACGGATGGCAACGACACACACCATTTCGTTGTGCGGGAGCCAAAGTTCAACTGTTTTGTCGCGATCCGGCAGTCCATCGAAACGCAGGGTCGACGGCTGCCCTGCTGTGCGGGTCGTGGCACCGGTTGCGATGTCGATGGAGACGGTGTTGCTGCGATCGGCGCTTGTCTGTGAAACGGGCGCACCGTCCACAAGCAAGTCGAAGATGCCAACCGGTCGAGGCGGTGTCCCTGGATAGATCACCCTGGTTGGAAGAACGTCTACCTCGACTACTGTCGCCGTTGTTCGCAGAACCAATCGGACCCCCGACGGTTGTGTCGCCGCCATCGTAAGTCGGCTGTCGTCGACCTGGTCGAGCGCCCACTGAGGCAACCGCATCGGCTGCATGCCGTCTGCCGTCGACGTGATGTGCAGTGCGCCGGCAAAAAACTCGGTAGCCACCGGGAAGTCGGACAGCCCATTCCATTCGATCGTCATCATCCCATCATTCGCTTACGCACATCGCGCGAGCAGGCCGACGACTGCCGCGATCCATACCAACACGCCCGGCGCGAACGGAGTCGGGTCTGAAGGCACCCTTTCGACTCCTTGATGAAAATTCCGGCGACGAAGTGGCAACAATCGACAAAGGCTAGGTGTGGTTGACTGTAGTCAACCGAAGGGGCCATTGTGCACCAGCTCACCCTCGGCGTTACGTCACGGTCCAGTAAACCGAACGAACGTCGACTCGCAATCCATCCGCTTCACATCGACAGAATTCCCGATGACTTGCGAAGTCGAATCTACTTCGAGAGCGGCTACGGCGAACCCTTCGGCATCTCCGACGAATACATAGCGGGCCTCTCGGCCGGCGTGGTCAGTCGAACGCAACTCATCGACACCTGCGACGTCGTGCTCCTACCGAAGCCGCAGGCAGCTGACCTGGCAGGACTCCGAACCGGACAGATTCTGTGGGGGTGGCCGCACTGCGTACAGGACGAGAAGCTCACGCAGATCGCGATCGACCGTCGACTCACCCTCATCGCGTTCGAAGCCATGAATCATTGGACCGCCGAAGGTGCGTTCAATCTGCATGTGTTCCACAAGAACAACGAGTTGGCGGGCTACTCCTCCGTATTGCATGCGCTCCAGCTCGTCGGCTCGACAGGAGATTACGGCCGCCGTCTGCGAGCTGCGGTGATCGGTTTCGGCGCCACCGCGCGCGGTGCGGTGACGGCACTCAACGCCCACGGGATACACGATGTGGACGTCCTCACCCAGCGTGGAGTCACCGCCGTCGGATCCCCCATTCACTCCGCTCGGATCGTCAATTTCGACCTGGACGGCAAGAACCCACGCCACAGCCGCGCCCTCACCGACACCGGACGTGTTCCCCTGTCCGAATTTCTCGGTGACCACGACATCATCGTCAACTGCGTGCTGCAGGACACGAACGCTCCGCTGACTTTCCTGACGAACGAGGATCTCGATACGATCAATCCGGGAACTTTGATCGTCGATGTGTCGTGCGACGAGGGCATGGGGTTCGAATGGGCGCGGCCTACATCGTTCGTCGACCCGATGTTCACCGTCGGCGACAATGTTCGTTACTACGCCGTCGACCACAGCCCGTCCTATCTGTGGGATTCGGCAACCTGGGAGATCAGCGAATCACTTATGCCGTTCATAAGGGTAGTTCTCGACGGGCCTGAAGCGTGGTCCTCCGACGACGTCATCAAACGCGCTATCGAGGTGCAGGACGGTGTCGTGGCCAACCCGAATATATTGGCGTTTCAACACCGGCTTCCGGAGTACCCGCATCTGACGGCGTAATTCACACCGTTGAATCCATTTGCTCGATGTCGAGCATCTCCGGCAACGCCAACATTTCGACCTGGGGAACGATCGCGAACTGGTCGACCAAGGCAGGCCTTGCTCTAGCACTTCGGCGAGGTGATTCGACCTCTGACGTCGCCGAACCCGATGCGAGAACCGCCAGGGCCGGGGGCGGACGCCGATACGATCACCTCGTCACCGTCCTCGAGGAACGTCCGAGTTTCGTTCCCGACTGTGACGGGTTCTTCTCCGCCCCAGGTGAGTTCGATGAATGCTCCGCGCTGGTTCTTCTCGGGTCCGGAGATGGTGCCCGATCCGAACAGATCGCCGGTTCGCGACGTGGCACCGTTGACGGTCTCGTGAGCAAGCATCTGAGCCGGTGACCAGTACATTTCCCGGTACGGAGGCCGAGAGACCTCGTGGCCGTTCCATTCGATGATCAGATCGATGTCCAGCGCCCATGACCGTTTTTCCTGCAGGTAGGGCAACGGCGTCGGATCCTGCGTCGGTGTCCGAATGCGTGCGTTCTCCAGCGCAAGCATCGGCACCACCCACGGCGAGATCGAGGTTGCGAAGCTCTTACCCAGGTTGGGGCCGAGTGGAACGTATTCCCAGGCCTGGATGTCACGGGCAGACCAGTCGTTGAGGATGACGGCGCCGAAGACGTGCTCCGCGAACCGATCGGTGGAGATCGGTTGTGCAGAAGGAACTCCGACGACGAACCCCATCTCTGCCTCGATGTCGAGTCGAGTACTGGGGCCGAACGACGGGGCAATCTGATCGGGAGCTTTTCGTTGACCGCTCGGACGCGGAATATCGGTTCCCGACACGACCACCGTGCCCGCACGACCGTGGTACCCGACGGGCAAATGCTTCCAGTTGGGCATCAGTGGGTCGGAGTCAGGGCGAAACAGACGTCCGAGATTGCTTGCATGGTGCTCGGAGGCATAGAAGTCGACGTAGTCGGCAACATCGAAGGGCATGTGCAGCGTGACTGTATCGACGGGGTGCACTGCCTGAGCCGATACCGTGTTCGTGGTGAGCAAATCCGTGAGCTGTCTGCGCACTGCAACCCAACGATCTGGCCCCTGAGCCATGAACGGGTTCAGGACCGACTGAGCGAAGATGCCGTCCTTCAACGCAACGGCGAGGTCGACGACCATCTCGCCGACGCGAACACCGACGCGCTTACCGGCATCTGCAGTACTGAAGATGCCGTAGGGAAGATTGTCGATTCCGAACTGGGAATCGGCCTGGATATCGATTCGGGTCATACGGTATTTCTCTTTCGTCTGGCGAGCGCGGGCATCGTGAGTCTGTCCGCCCCTCCTCACATGGGGTCGATCAGTCCGAGCGCAATGAGGTCGTCGAGTGGTTCCCGAATGCTGCAGGTGCCGAAGGACAGGAATGCTCGCGAGCCCTCGATTGCCGACACGGCCTTCGCCAGGTTCCCGGCCTCCCTGTTCGCGAGGATCGACACGAGATCAGCCACGCGGGCGCCACTGTGCGCGGCTTGCGCGGCGAGAAGCACATTGAGGTAACCGTGCTGTTCGAAACCGTTGTCGGAGCGAGTATTCCTGATCGCGTGGTGCAGTCCGGCCGTTGCTTTGAACTCGATTTCGCGACGAGTGGCCTCGTGAATTGCCTGGGCCAGTTCGTTTTCGTCGGGACACGCGTCCGCCGTGACTCCCCCGGTACGGAATTTCGCTTTGTATCCTCGCTCGTCCACCGCATCGAAGATCTCGGCGCGCCTGAGTCCCCTGGGAATTTCGATGCACACCTCTATCGACGGGTCTATCTTGCCGAGGACGTCTATGCCAGCGCCCTCAGGGACCGGGACCTCGACCGCGACCACCGTCACGTTGTGGATCCGCACGGCGATTTCGAGTGCTTCGGCCACCGCGGCCGGCCCCTCCGGAACGGTCAAGGACAGGCGAATGGGGCTAGGAGGAGGGGTGAGCTCGCTCAGCCTGGTTGCCGGAAAAACAAAGGTGCCCACCAGGTCGGAGAAGGCAGATGTGACGTAGTCGATATGTTGCGGCACAGCAACATCGAGCGCGACATTGCCGGGAGGGAATAGGGCTGCATCGTCGCAGAGCCCACGGAACAGCAGTGGGATACGCGCGTTTTCAGTCGTCATCACGAAGGACCCCGTCCGGCCCAGGTCCACGCGTAACCGGCATCCTCGCACGCAAGTGCACCTTCGCCGAGTTCGAGCGGCCGGAACGTATCGACCATGACAGCCAATTCATCGAAGAATTCAGCACCGATGCTGCGCTCGTACGCGCCGGGCTGTGGCCCGTGTGCGTGCCCGCCGGGGTGGATGGAGATGGAACCCTGGCCGATTCCCGAACCTTTGCGGGCTTCGTAGTCGCCTCCGACATAAAACATGATCTCGTCGGAGTCGACGTTGGAATGGTAGTACGGCACCGGGATCGACAGTGGGTGATAATCGACCTTCCGCGGAACGAAGTTGCAGATGACGAAGTTGTCGCCTTCGAAGGCCTGGTGTGCGGGCGGGGGTTGGTGCACACGTCCGGTGATGGGTTCGTAGTCGGAAATGTTGAACGTGTACGGATAAAGGCAACCGTCCCAACCGACGACATCGAAGGGATGGTTTGCATAGACGTACCGGGTTCCGACGACGCCCGCGGACCCACGATGCTTGACGAGCACGTCGATGTCGGTGCCGTCGGCGAGCAATGGTTCCGACGGACCGTGCAGATCGCGTTCACAGAACGGTGCGTTCTCGAGCAGTTGGCCGAATTTCGACAGGTATCGCTTGGGAGGCACGATATGACTGTTCGCTTCCATCGCATATGCTCGAAGTTCGCCTTTGGGGATCCATCTGTGTGTGGTGGAGCGTGGAATCAACACATAATCGCCCTGCACTGCGTCGAGCGCGCCGAATACGGTCTCCACCGTCGCGGCACCGGATTCGATGTACACCATCTCGTCACCGATCGAATTTCGGTACAGCGGTGACTCTCTCGCGGCGACGACGTAGGAGATCCGGATATCGCCGTTTCCGAGGATCAATCGTCTACCGGTGACCACGTCGGTGTCGGCTACCACCGCTTCGGGGAACAGTTCGTGAAGCTTCAGATGCCGCGGCTTGAGCGGGTGGTTGGGTGTCGTGCGGTGGTCGGGAAGATCCCATACCGCGGCGTCGACGATGGCCGACGGGATGTAGCGGTGATACAGAAGCGACGAGTCGGACGAAAAGCCTTCCTCGCCCATCAACTCCTCCATGTACAACTCACCGCTCGGGCCGCGGTGTTGAGTATGACGTTTCGGCGGAATGTTGCCGACGTGCCGGTAGTAGGCCATTGGACGCTCCTGTTCGGCCGTAGCTATTTAATACATAGCTTAACTACAATTATAAGCCGAGCGCAATACCGACGTGAGCTCGCGGTACACCGCGCTAATTTCGGCCGCGGACGTCGAACTGGCTGCGATCGGTGATGAGTTTGTTCAACAGCAAGATGAGAATTCGCTGTTCAGGTTCGGTGAGAACACTGGCCCAGGCATGTTCACGGTCGTTTTGCTGGCGGAAGACCGCGACAATTTTTGTGTGTCCGACGTCGGTGAGCGCGAGTCGAACCGAGCGCCCGTCCGTTTCGTCAGGGGTGCGCGCCAGCACCCCGTCCGAAATGAGAGTCTTCGACAAGTTCGACACCGCGGCACGGCTCATGCCGGTCAATTCGGCTGCTCGCTTGGGTTCGATAGGCCCGGCCAGCCAGGTGACGAAAAGAAGTCGAAACGACGACCATGACCAACCGTGCGGTCGATGTACCGAAGCCTCGAAGTCGTACGTGACGATGTTCGACGCCCGGTTGAGCGTCAGCAGTAGCTCGGTTGCGAGTTGATGCTCGAAGCCGTACTCCGAGCGCAGCTTCTCGTTCGCTCGGTCGATGAACGACCAGAATGTCAGCCCCGAAGGTTCCACGTCCGCCTTGTCGTTCACGCCTGAACTGTATCCGCAATCAACGCGATAGTTCAGAGATGTATTGATTTCCACGTCTCTGGGCACTTCATGCAAGGGATGAGACCAGCCCTATGGGCCGGCATCGACGTCCCTCAGTTCGAACCAAGGGATCTCGACACGGCACGCGCCGCGGTTCTCAGAGCCGGTATCAGGGGAGCAATATCGGTTTTCACGGACACCGCGATGGACATCGCCGCGACGACGGATCCCTCGACCGTCGTCAAGGGCGCTGCCGCGGCGACGGTGACGTCGTCGAGAAACCGATGGCACACTACGAACCCACTGCGGCGGATGTCGGCGAGCAGCGTGCGCAGTTCGTGCTCCGTCGTCACGGTGTTGACCGCAACTCGATTCAAACCGGCGGAGAGAACGTCGTCGAGGAGGTCTGGTCCGGAATGCGCAAGCAATACCAAACCGCCGCTCGACGCATGGATCGGCAATCGTCCTCCCGCCCGGCCTTTGAGTCGGACGGCTCCCCGGCCCGAGATCCTTTCGATGTACAACGCTTCGAGACCTTCGCGAACCACAAGTTGAACGTTTTCGTGTGTCGCTTCGTACAAGTCCTCCATGATCGGCAAGGCCAGTTCACGAAGTCCGTGCGACCGCGGCGCGAGAGATCCGATCTCCCACAACCGCACTCCCACTTGGTAGCGGCCGTCGTCCCGTTTCTCCAAGGCGCCGAGACGGACGAGTTCCGCACATATCCGATGCGCCGTCGGAAGAGGAAGGCTCGTGCGGCGGCTGATGCCTGACAAGGTCAACGCCGGCTGAGCGGCGTCGAAGGCCGCCAGAACTGACGATGCCCTCGAGAGCATGCTTCGCCGACCAGTGTCCATTCGGACACGATATCCCCATCCCGATCATGTCCAACACTCAGCCGAAAGCCACCCCGACGTAGTTCTCGGCGATCAATGTCCGTCCGGCTGTTGACCTGGTCACAGTATCGAGCTCGGCGATTTGGCGCTGCACGTCGAACGTGGTCGCATCGGGCATCGTGTGCAACATGGACGTCATCCAGTACGAGAAGTGCTGCGCTCGCCAGACTCTCGGCAGAACCGTCGACGAGTAGGCCGCGAGTTGGCTGTCGTCCTTCGACTCGAAGTAGGCGGCCATCGACTTGGCGAGGACGTACACATCCGCAATTGCGAGGTTCATTCCCTTTGCGCCCGTCGGTGGAACGGTGTGCGCGGCGTCGCCTGCGAGAAAGAGTCGACCCTGCTGCATCGGCTCGCACACGAAGCTGCGGAATCGAAGAATCGATTTCGAGAAGATCTTTCCCTCCTTCACCTCCGCGCCGTCACCGTCCACTCGCGCATGCAACTCGTCCCAGATTCGGTCGTCGGACCAGTTGTCCACGCCGTCCTCGGGATCGACCTGCAGATAATGACGCTGCACGTCGGCCGTGCGTGTACTGCAGAGCGCAAACCCTCGCCGATGGTGGGCGTAGATCAGTTCCTCGGACGTCTGTGGAGCTTCGGCGAGGATGCCGAACCAAGCAAAGGGGTACTGCCGGAAGTGGTCGGTGCGCACGGTGTTCTCCGGAATGAGAAACCTTGTTCCAGTCCGTGAGCCATCGCAACCTGCGACCAGTTCGCATGCAATGACCTCCTCAACGCCGTCCTTACCAACGAAAGAAATCGTGGGGTTGTCGGAGAGGTGATCGTGGACGGCAACATCCGAGACCTCGAACCGAACGTCGCCGTCGTCGCACAAACGGCGCGCAATGAGGTCCGTCAGGACCTCGTGCTGGGGGTAGACCGTGACGGACCTGCCGGTCAACCCTTCGAAGTCGATGCGACGGCCCTGACCGGCGAAGCGGAACTCGACGCCCGAATGTGTGAGGCCCTCGGCCTTGACGCGATCGCCGACCCCTGTATCCACCATCAGGTCGACTGTGTTCTGCTCGAGCACACCCGCCCTGATCGTGCCTTCGACGTCTTCCCTCGACCGCGACTCGAGCACGATCGATTCGATTCCGCGTAGGTGTAGGAGATGCGAGAGCATCAATCCCGCCGGCCCCGCTCCGATGATCCCGACTCGTGTGCGAACAGTTGGTGTGGTCACGACTATCTCCTCGAACGATCCGCCGCGGGCTACGCGGCTGTGGTCCCCCTCACTGTGCGGGACGACATTCGATGAGACCAGCGGCACTTTCATTCAGTGGAAATGTTATCCGCGATACGAAGGCCGCTGCATCCTGCACGCGGTCGCGACGCCACCGATTGGTAGGTCGGCGGTGTGTTCTCGATGAATATGCAGAGCGAGTACACGGCGGGCGAGTACACGGCGGGCAAGTACAAGACCGACCGTGAGGATGCCATTAGATCAATGTACGGATCAGCTACTGCGTCAGCTCTGGTTGTAGTCGACAGCTCTGCGGATCAGTGCTGCGAATGCGCCGGCATCGAGCGTGTCGCCCTCTCGGATATCTACTGCCCGTCGCGTGCCGGCGTCGAGACTGGCATTGAACACCCCGTCCGGGTCGTCCAGCGAGGCTCCCTTTGCAAACGTCACCTTGACCTTGTCCTTGTAGGTCTCCACGGTGCAAATGAGCCCGTCGAGGGCGAAAGTCGGTACGCCGTCGGGGTTCGACGCTTTTCGCCATTTGGCTTCCTCGGTCACCCCCGGTGCCGCGGTTTCGATCAGAGCACGGACCGCGCCTACGGTCTCGATTCGCCAGTCTCCACTCATGGCGTCAACTTTAGAGCGATTTGACCATCGAGGGCTATTCGCTGCGAAGTGAGAACATCGATCGCTTTGGTACGTGACCTCGCTGTTCGGTGAGGGCTGGCTCGCGCACGCCGGGCCGTGCTCGCTCATCGTGATGGCCAGCATCCGTCGTGGTCAGACAGATCGATCGCGTCGGTGCATCCGGGTATCCAGTTACACACGTGGGAGTGTCAGACCTTTGGATAGGTCGGATACTCGATGCCGGAAAGAAATTGCACAGTCCTCACGACCTGGCACGAATAGCCGAACTCGTTGTCATACCAGACGTAGACGATTGCGCTGTCACCCTCGACAATTGTCGCGTTTGCGTCGACGATGCTCGCAGCACGAGAGCCGATGAAATCGCTCGATACCGCATCGGTTGCCGCCGTGAAGTCGAGGTTCCGACTCAACGGCCCAGTCAGCGATGCACGCCGAAGATGTTCTACCACTTCTTCTTTCGAGGTCTCACAACGAAGCTGAAGGTTCAGAATCGCCACCGACACATCCGGCGTTGGCACACGAATCGAGTTTCCTGTGATCTTGGCCTTCAAAGACGGTAGAGCTTTGGCCACTGCTGATGCCGCTCCGGTCTCGGTGAGAACGAGATTGAAGGGCGCCGAGCGTCCACGCCGGTCCGCACTGTGAAAGTTGTCCAACAGATTCTGGTCGTTCGTGAACGAGTGCACGGTCTCGACGTGACCCCGAACGATCCCGAACTCTTCGTCCATAGCCTGAAGCGGCGGAACAATGGCGTTGGTGGTGCACGATGCACACGAGAAGATTCGCTCGTGCATATCCTGCGTTCGATGGTTGACTCCGTGCACGATGTTCGGCACATCTCCCTTCCCGGGAGCGGTGAGTACGACCTTCGCGATACCGGGCCGCAGGTGCTGCGAGAGTCCGTCGCGGTCGCGCCATTTACCCGTGTTGTCGACAAGGATCGCATTGTCGATGCCGTGTTCGGTGTAGTCGATACTTGCCGGGTCGTCGCTGTAGATGAACTCGATGACGTTTCCGTTGGCGATCAGTGAGTTGCTCTGCTCGTCGACTTTGATCGTGCCGTTGAATTGCCCGTGCACCGAATCTCTGCGCAGCAACGAGGCGCGCTTGGCCAGGTCGCCTTCGCCGCCTTTACGGACCACCACGGCGCGCAAGTTCAATCCCCCGCCCGAGCCTGCTTTCTCGATGAGCAAGCGAGCCACCAGGCGACCGATACGCCCGAAGCCGTACAGCACCACATCTCGTGGTCCGGCAGCCTCGCTCTTGCGAGCACCGGTGACATCGACAAGCGTCTCGGCCACGAATGCGGGGATCGAAAGCTCCTGTTCGCGAGCGCGATAGGACATTACAAGAAGGCCGAGGTCGATCTTGGAAGCACCGAGATCAAGACCGGACAACGCGACGAGAAAGGGGAAAGTCTCTTCGACGGTCAGTTCGTCTCCGCCTAACTGACGAGCAAAACGGTGCGTGCGGAGGATGCTTATTACCGATTTGTTCACCAATGAGCGGCTGTGCAGCAAAATCGTCACACCGGTAGTGCGATGCAGGGTACCGATGATCGGAATCATCGCTTCCGCGATCGCTTCCTGGGAATTCCAACGGGTGAGTTCCTCTGAGGTCAACACACACTTCCTTCTGGTGATTTCGAACGCAAACGTATGGCGGCAGCCGAGATCGACAGCGGCGCCTGTCGCGCCATCCTCGATTGGACTGCACTGAATAGTAAGGGGCAGCTGCGCCCTCTCACCGCCGCCCTCCTGCGCGTGAGGTCGGAGCGAGGGCCCCGTTCTACTCACCGATCGTCGCGTAGCGCGGTGAGGCAGAATCGCGCCCCGGCAACCCAGTCCTGTCCAACGTCAGCGACCATCGCGGTGGAACCATCGTCGGTTGCGAACTTTTGCCCCGTGGCGGGGCAGGTACGTCTCGTTCACGGCGTCCGCGCAGCACCGTGGCCGCAAATGACCGTGCAGGCATACCACCGGTCGATGTGGATGACTGTCGACCGCGATCACTGCGTCGGATCGGAGCCAACGGCAGCAGCGCGGGCCGAACACACTTCGGCGTGAACGGTCGCGCCGTGTCGCGAAGGGGCATCGCCGTGAGCGCGAGCAAGCGGGCCAACGAAGACCCGAAACTCACTCACCGACGCCGGCCCTGATGGACGATCACGACGGTTTACCTCGCGAAACGAACCCTCGCCGCAGGAACGAACGCACCCGGTCACCCGCAGATCGCTCGCGGAGCGCCGGACTTGTCGTCGCACCGCCTTCTCGCATGCCGCGTACGGTCTCACGAAGTACATCCGGGCCGTCCATGACCGGTTTCCACAGCAACTCACGCTCCGCGCGGGTTGTATCGAGCATCGGGGTGGTGAAGGCAAGCGCTACCCACCCGTGGTGAATCGGCAACACGTGGGTAGTGAACCCAGCGTGCACGGCGCTGGTCAAGAGCCGCGCAGGCACCGGAATGATGCGCGCACCGAGTTCGTGCGCAACATCTTGTGCGACAACAGGAGTCGGTGCCCCCACATTGAACGGTCCCGAAGATCGACGTTCGAGTACGCGGACCACTGCGACGGCAATGTCGTCGGCGTGCACTGCAGGCACTGCAAACGCGCGGTCGATCGGCAGAACCGGAACATGATCGACGACGAATGACGGAATCAGATCGGGTAGTGCGTATCGCAACAGCGCACTACCGAACTCGTACTGCCCGATCAAACCCGGTCGCAGTCTCGCGACGACGACACCCGGATTCAACTTCTCGAACTCGTCCAGGACATCTTCCGCTGCAGCCTTGTCCATACTGTAGGTCGACGCAGACACGCCCGTTCGAGGCCATGATTCGTCGACCTTTCGGCCATACGCGCCCGGGGCGTACACACCGCTCGAAGACATGTGTACGAGATGCGCGACTCCGGCCCTCGCGCACGCACGCGCTACTCGCCCGGTCCCCCCGACATTGACCTCGCGTAAATAACGCCGATCGCGCATCGGCTGAAAGGCTATCGCCAAGTGCACTACTACGTCGACCCCCGAAAAAGTCTCGACGAGGACGTGTTCGGATTCAGGGCGTGCAAGATCCACCTGCACCCACTCCGCGCTGCGATACGGTTCTGCGTGCCCGTCGGACTGTGGCGTTCGTCGAGACAAACCGACCACGGTGTCGTCAGGACGGATCGTGGCCAGAGCGCGAAGCACCGCGGTGCCGACGTTCCCGCTAGCTCCGGTTACCGCTATCCGCATGTCATTCCCGGTCCCTGTTCGAAGTGGAGTAGTACATCAGTTGTGCGGTGTGCGTGCAGTGTCGAAGTCGCCGTGGGAGATGGCCCGCTCCCGCCGAGAGTTGGTAGCCAGAGTCGGCGCCCAGTCGATCATCGTCCCTTCGTTGGTCAAGAAACAACGATCCCCGCGGCATCGCCGATTCAAACCCGATGTTTCGACGATCATTTCCGTGGCGTCAGCGATGTCCAGCCTGTACGTGTCGGATCGTGCTCCCAATCCGTCAGGACGTACTCCCGGCGGTGTCTCCGATTTCGCCCGAGGGGCGTAGCGCCTTTTCGTTCTCCTGCCCCCTCCGCGGTGCGACCGTGACTGTTGACTCACCCTCATCGCGGCGGTTGGGAAGGTCTCGAACGAGCACAAGAGCAACTGTATGAACTGCGTCAACTGATCGTTCACGCCGATCTGCTTCTCGGGACGCGGTGGACGAACTGCGCAGCAGCGGCCACGAGGTTCACGCGACCCGATTGCACGCTGAGGTGCTGCGGCGAAATAACATTGCTGGGCGTTGGTCCTTTCAAGTAATCGAGGATTTCAACGACGACTACTGGGTCAGCGTTTCGAGACGAGGAGAACAAGGTGCGCCATGCGCTGCAGAACGGCAAGCTGCATCTCTTCGAGATGAATGAGCGCAGGCGCACCCACCGTCGCCCCGGCCACGAAGCGCGGCAATGACTGCGTTCGGAGCCGCACTATATGGGCTCGGCACCGCGTTGCCCTTGGTAGTCGGCGCGGCAATCGGTTTGCGATGGTCGCTACCCAAACCGTTGCTTGCCGCCATGATGGCCTTCGGTGCAGGCACCATGATCGCGGCAGTGTCCTCGGAGTTGTTCGCACCGGCATTCGAACAGGCAGCCATCCTGATCGCTGGTGCGGCGTTGTTCGCCGGAGCCGGTGTATACGTCGTGGCAAATCACCTGATCGAGAACAAGCTGGGTCCAGCGGCGATCGGATGGGCACTGATGCTGGGAACGGTGCTTGACGGTGTCCCTGAAAACACAGCACTTGGGGTGTCTTTGACCAGCGGAGGAGGTCTGGTGTTGTTGGTGGCCGTTGCGGTCGGCAACGTCCCCGAAGCAGTCGGAGGCGCGGCTCTGATGCGCGATCAGCACAACTTCAGCCACGCGCGGGCCCTCGGACTGTGGACCCTGACAGCGGTGATACTTATCGGAGTGACCGTCGCCGGTTACGCCATGTCCGACGCAATTCCTGACACCGGCATCTCGGCTGTGCAAGCCTTCGCCGGCGGTGCCACGCTTGCGGTGCTCGCAGATTCGCTGATGCCCGAGGCCTACCGCGACGGTGGATGGTGGGTCGGCATGGCCACGGCTGCAGGCTTTCTCGTCGCCTTCGCACTTGGCTGACGCCATTTTTGAAGGGTGTTGACGATCAGGCAGCAGACGAGACCACGCCGTGCTAATCCACTTCAGAGATAGCGTAGCCACTTCACGCGCAGACGAACAGTGAAGCCCGCGTCAAGAGGCTATTCGGCGGGCGAGGGTGGACCCGAGGCCCGACAAAATTTGCGTCGCCCGTTGCTGCTCTCCTTGCTGAGCGCCCATGACCACGATGGCACCCGTCAAAATCGGCAGAGCCCACTGCAAGTAGGCGAGCTGTTTCTGAGCTGCGGCCGCATCGCTGGAAGTGGATGGGCCCGGCTCGGTTGCTCCCGAGACGGGTTCGCCATCGGCCTGGGCGACCTTGGCTCCGAGCACCCCGCTGTAGGCCGTCGCCGCAAGCGCTGCGCCAGTGACCGCAATCTTGGCAAGGGTGTTGGACCGGACGCCGGCCTGGTGCTGAGCCCGGTCTTTGTTGGCGTAGAGAATCGCGCCGCCCCCGATGAGATGCGCGCCGATCGCGGCAGCGTTGACCGGGGTCCATTTGGCCCATCCGACGGCTGCAACTCGCGCGCGGTCCGTGGGATCGCGCACAGCGGCCGCCGCGCCGTTCACTCCGACGGCCCCCATCAACGAGCCTCCGAACCATGCTGCGGCACCGAGATCGTGCAGGCTGCGTACGACGGTATTGCGTGTGGACATGAGTATCTCCGTAATGCTGGACGGCACATCAGATTTGATGCGACCTGATCCGTCATACCCGAGTCTGGGAAAGCCAAGCATCGACAACATTTTCCTCCGACGGGATATCCGGCAATCAATCCGGTTTGACTTCCCTCAGGGAGGATATACACCTCTTCAGCTACCGCCCTCAAGCTACGGGGGACTGTGCCTCACCGGCATCGGTAGCGACTGCCGCGGTGTCACCTCCCCCGCTACCTCACCAGAACAGTTGGGAATTGCCATGACTCATTCGACTTCGTTTCCGCCCGACCACTCTCCTGATCCTCTCTATTCCGAAGCACCTCCCGGGCGGGGATACCCGGGCCAGCCGACATACTCCGGAAGCGACGATTCGACGACGGACTAGCAAAGCAGCAGGCTGGCGAGGTCGCCGGCGACGCTGCGGACGCAGGAAGGCACGTGGCAGGCGTCGCGCAGGATCAGGCCGGACAGGTCGCAGGCGAGGTGAAGAATCAGGCCAAGGACCTGCTGCACCAGACGAAGAGCGAGCTCACCGACCAAGCCTCAACTCAGCAGAAACGTGTCGCGTCCGGTCTGCGAGCACTCGGCGAGGAACTCGGTTCGATGGCCCAATCCTCCGAAAGTCGGGGCATGGCAACCGATCTCGTCCGTCAAGCCGCTGAACGGACCGGATCGATCGCGGCCTGGCTCGACGACCGCGAACCGGGCCATGTTCTCGATGAAGTCACCAGCTTCGCACGACGCCGACCAGGCGCATTCCTGGCTCTTGCCGCGGGTGCCGGGCTGCTCGCCGGGCGGTTGGGACGCGGGTTGATGACAGACCCTTCCCCCCAGGCCGAAGGCAGGTCCCCCAGGCCGAAGGCCGGTCGAAGCCGGAGAGCGGAACGCAACTGCCCTCTGCACCGCAGACTCCGTCACAGGCGAGACGCATCTTCCCTGCCACCGAGCAGTTCGACGAGTACTCCAACGATGTCGACGGAGGCAACGTCGCGCCCCCGCCGACTACCCCGGCCCAGCGCCCGTTTCCCGACCCTGCCTACACAACCCAGCCCGGTTACGGCGCCCGGTCCGGATCTCCCGCGACGGGTATCCAGCCGTGACCACACCGAACGGTCACCAGACCGACTCGCGTTCCGAGCCTCCTTCGATCGGCGAATTGCTCTCGGCGGTAGGCGAGGACCTGTCGATACTCATGCAACAGGAGTTGGCGCTGGCGAAGGCCGAGGCCAAACAAACCGCCACTCGCGCCAGCAAAGGTGCAGCAATGCTGGCCGGAGCCGCGCTGGCCGGTTTCTTCGTCCTGCTTTTCCTGTCGACCGCACTGTGGTGGGGTCTTGGGAACGCAATCGGACGCGGTTGGTCCGCACTCGTCGTCACCCTCGTCTGGGCAGTTATCGCCGGTGCGCTTACCGTCGTCGGCCGCACGGCATTGACCAAGGCAAAAGGCCTCCCTCGCACCGCCGAAACCGTCAAAGACATACCCGATGCTCTTACCCCGCATACTTCCACCATCAGGAGCGACGATGACCACCAGCTCAGATCCCGATCAGATTCGCGCCGATATCGAGCGCACCAGACGCAACCTCAGTTCGGACGTCGATACCCTTGCTTACGAAGCAAATCCGACAACCATGGCCAAAAGAAAAGTCGGCCGCCTGACGAGTTCCGCATCCGGTGTGCGTGACCGAGTGATGGGCTCCGCGCAGGATGCCTCCGACGCCTCCCAGGGTGCGTTGTCGTCTGCTTCGGACGCAGCAGCGTCGGTGCCGTCTGCAGCCAGGTCCAAGACCCAGGGCAATCCCCTGGCGGCCGGATTGGTCGCATTTGGCGCGGGACTTCTCGTTGCCGCCCTCATTCCTGCGTCGGAGAAAGAGCAGGAAGTTGCACAAACCGTAAAAGACAAGGCCGAACCGTTGGTATCTGAGGCAACGAGCACCGCCAAAGACGTCGCGCAGAATTTGACGGGCCCCGCTCAGGACGCGGCGCAGTCGGTCAAAGACACTGCCGTCGACGCAGCGCAGACCGTCAAAGACGAAGGCACGGACGCAGCAAGCAACGTACGAGGTCAGGCCGAGCACGCTCGGGACAACATCAGAGACGCGTAACCATGACGGGTCCGCGAACTCGACGGTGATTTTCGCGGACCCCGGCGTGAGCCGGTCGGGGCGAGTGATGGATGCTCGATCCGTCACTCGATCGGTTTCCGTACGCGGTAGACCGCTCCGTCACAGGCCTCGTCGACGAAATTCGTTGACGATGATCATCAGGAACTTCTCACTCGCCGCAATATCCTCTACTGCGCGTGCTTCCCGAAGTCTCGCCCGCGCGTCGAGCAGCGCCGCATCGAGTTCCTGAACGCTCATGCCTCTGGCCGATACGGTTGACGTCATCAGTGGCCACCTATCCGAGAAAGAGACGCACGCGTAGATTTCGATGTCGACTCAGGAGCGGCAGCGCGAATGCGTGGACCAGTGGTTTCACTGCGCGTCGCACCAAAAACTGTCTTGTCCCACCAGCTTTGCAGTGGGCTCGGATCACGCCAGATCACGTTCACTGTCTCATCGTCATGATTCACCGAGCAGCCTCCGACTGGGTGCGTCGGTGAGCTGCGGTTCGTCGATCGCCGGCCGCGCCGTAGCGCGCACGGCTCCCGATCGATCCGTCGCCTCACCGCTGAACCTGCGGTCGATGTTACCTCTCCCGAGGCCACTAGTTAAGACTGTCCGAGGTTTGTTTACGGCTGTCCTGCAGTCCTATTCGCGGTTATGAGGCGCAGTCTTGTTTATCGCTGCGTCGGTCGGGTGCGCACCGCAAACAGACACGCCCGGATAGCCGAGATCCGTTCGACAGGTTCCGCCCCTCTGCATCGCCGACCGGCACGGCAGCGAGTTTGAATTCACAACCCTGGGGAATCTTGAATCACTGGGTTCACCTGCAATCCAGTTCAGACACGAACTTTGGAGATGACATCATGAGCCGACGTACCGACAGGGCAGACGATGCCGGACGCCGCGATGAACCCCGCAATTCGGGTGAGTGGCGCGCCGGGGACAACGACGGCACGGCCCAGGTCGAGCAGCGGGTGTTGACCAAGCCTGCCCGCACCAGCGCGGCAGCCGCATTCGCACTTGCCCTGGGAACTGCAGCGCTGATCTGCGCACTGACGGTGATTTTGTCGCCGATAGGGCTTGTTCTCGGCATCATCGCGTTGATTCTCGGATTCATCGGCTTGCGCCAAGCTCGTCGGGTTGGCATCACCGGTAAGGGTGTGGCCATTGCAGGAGTCGTGCTGGGTGCGCTCACAATCATCATCTCGATTGCACTGGCTGCAGGCACAGTGACGCTGTTGAACAACGACTCCGCAGTGGATCGAATCGAGCAGCAACTCGACAAGATGCGCGATAAATTGCCTGACAACGTCGAGGTCCCGCAGCCTTGACGCCGGGCCGCAGCAGAGATCACTCGAAGTATGCCACTGCCACGGAGTATGCCACTGCCACGAAGTATGCCGTTGCCACAGTGGCCCTCCTATCACGCTATCGGCGGCTGCTCGTTCCGGCGCGCGAGACAATGCGTTGTGCCTGCTTGATTACCGGCGCGTCCACCATCTGACCATCGAACGCAAAGACACCGCGGTTCGACTTCTCCGCGTCGAGAACCGCTTCGGCCCATCGGATTTCGTCGTCCGTCGGCGCGTAGGTTTCCCGGACTACCGGTACGTGAGTCGGGTGAATGACCACCTTGCCATCGAAACCGACGGCAACGGCGTCATCCGCTTCTTTCCGCAGTCCTTCGAGATCGGCGATGTCGAGGTACACGGAGTCCAGTGCCCACAGTCCCCGCGCCTTCGCCGCGAGGAGTGTCTGTGAACGAACGTGGCCGGCGACCCCCCGGTATGCGCCGTCCTCGAATCTACTGGCATTACCGCCCAGCGCAGCCACCAAATCTTCGGCACCCCACACAGCCCCGATCGCGTTATCGGCTCGTAGGGAATCGAACACCATCATCGCACCGAGCGGAGACTCCACCAGAGCGATGACCTCACGAGGCGCTAGCGACTCGATCTGCTCTGCGCTCTCGCATTTGGGCAGCATTACGAGGTCGTAGTTCGTGAGTTTCAGGGCCTCGAGGTCAGCCGACAGGTCGGCGCTTCCATAAGCGTTTACCCGCACCACCGTCCGCGCAGGATCGAGTGGGGTGACTACCAAGGCCTCTCGCGCAGCAGCTTTGTCCGACGCTCCGACGCCGTCTTCCAAATCGAGGATCACGACGTCTGCTCGTGCTGCTGCTTTCTCGAACCGGTCGGGGCGGTCTGCGGGGCAGAACAACCACGCCGGTCCCGGCGGTACCCAGCTCATGAATCGTCCCCGGTGGGCCGCAGCTGCACGAGAGTTGTGCGGATTGCCTTCACGACGACGTCGCCGTGCTGGTTCTTGCCGGTGTGCTCGAAGGTGACGATTCCTTCACCCGGACGGCTTTTCGATGTGCGCTTGTCAGTAATGACAGTTTCTGCGTAGAGGGTGTCGCCGTGCACCAGCGGCTTCGGAAACGTGACCTCGGAGAATCCCAGGTTCGCCACGATGGTTCCCTGTGTCAGCTGCGCAACCGACAATCCCACCACGGTGGAGACGGTGAACATCGAATTGACGAGGCGTTCACCGAATGCTGTCGTTTCGCTGTAAGCGGCGTCGAGGTGCAGCGCTTGCGTGTTCATCGTCTGCGTGGTGAACAGCGTGTTGTCTGCTTCGGTGATGGTGCGACCGGGACGGTGCTCGTACACAACGCCAGGTTCCATTTCCTCGAACCACAGGCCACGTTGGCGAATGCGCTTGTCCGTCATAGCCCCAGGCTCCTTGCGATCAGCATGAGTTGCACTTCGGTGGTGCCTTCACCGATCTCGAGAATTTTGCTGTCGCGATAGTGTCGCGCGACGACGTATTCGTTCATGAACCCGTAACCGCCGTGAATCTGTGTGGCATCACGTGCATTGTCCATAGCTGCTTCGGAGGCAACGAGTTTGGCAATCGATGCGGCCTTCTTGAACGATTTGCCCGCCAGCATCAGCGAGGCAGCGTCATAGTACGCAGTACGCGCCGTATGTGCGCGTGCTTCCATCCTTGCAATCTTGAAAGAAATTGCCTGATTGTTGGCTATCGGCTGCCCGAAAGCTTCCCGTTCCTTCGCATACTTGATGCTCTCGTCGACGCAACCTTGTGCAGCACCGACCGAGACTGCTGCAATGGCGATACGTCCTTCATCGAGAATATGCAGGAAGTTTGCGTATCCGCGTCCCTCCTGACCCAACATGTTCTCTTGCGGCACACGGACATCGGTGAAGCTCAGAGGATGCGTATCCGACGCATTCCATCCGACCTTGTTGTACGAGGGCCCAGCCACGAAGCCCGGTGTGTCAGTTGGAACCAGAATGGACGAAATCTGTTTGCGTCCCGATTCCTCGTCCACGCCGGTCACTGCGGTGACCGTCACCAGTTTCGTGATGTCGGTTCCCGAATTCGTGATGAACTGCTTGCTGCCGTTGATGATCCAGTCGCCACCGTCACGCCGCGCGGTGGTCTTGGTACCGCCCGCATCGCTGCCTGCACCGGGTTCGGTCAGACCGAACGCAGCCAATGCCTTCCCACTGGTCAGCTTTGGCAGCCACTCCTGCTTCTGCGCGTCGTTTCCGAATCGGTATACCGGCATAGCTCCGAGTGAGACCCCCGCCTCCAGGGTCATCGCTACACTCTGGTCGACTTTGCCCAATTCCTCGAGTGCAAGACAGAGTGCAAAGTAATCGCCACCCATACCCCCGACCTCTTCCGGGAACGGCAGCCCGAACAGTCCCATGTCCGCCATGCCCGCGACCACCTCGTACGGGAAAGAATGCTCCTCGTCATGCTTCGCGGAGACCGGGGCAACGACCGTGCGGGCAAAGTCTGCGACGGATCTGGCTAGCTGCTGATATTCGTCGGGCAAATTGTGTGATGACAGGTAGTCGGTCACGGCTGGTCCTCACCTTCGAATGTTGGAACGATTCGGGCTAGAAGTTGATCTACACGGACCTGGTCTCCCACCGACACCGCGAGTTCGACGGTGCCGTCCACTGGGGTGGTCAGTGCGTGTTCCATCTTCATGGCCTCGACCACGACGATGGCAGTACCTGCGGCGACGACATCGCCCGCCGCTGCGTTGACCGCGATCAC
This sequence comes from Rhodococcus sp. G-MC3, assembly GCF_030063335.1. Lineage (GTDB taxonomy): Bacteria > Actinomycetota > Actinomycetes > Mycobacteriales > Mycobacteriaceae > Rhodococcoides. The sequence continues at coordinate 161,719 of NZ_JASISW010000009.1, forward strand.
GGAACCCGGCATCGGGCTGTTGATCTCCGCGATTCCCGAATGGGCGTCGACTTCTCGCACGCTGGGCTCAGCCACCGCACGGACCGACCACGTTCCGTGTTCGCTCGACACCCATGTCGCACCGCCATCTGAGGCGAATCGGAGGGCTTCCCGTCTGCCATCGACAACGACGGTCACGGTGTCCCCGTCGATCTGTGCACTCAGAGTGGACGGCGAACCCTCGCCGATCTCGACCGTGGCCGAGTTCGGCGAACCAGTGATGGCGACATGCTCCGACCGCTCACCTGCAGTCAAGCGAACCGTGTATGGGGCGGTGGCCCCGACGCGCCAGCCGGTCGGCGTCGACCAGATGTCGTCGTGAGCGCTCGCCCAAGAGGACAGCCACAGCACCGCGGCGGCGGCAATCAATGCCTGGTCCGAAACCGGCGCAGCGGTGAAGTCCTCCAGCCTCCGGTCGAGCAATCCGGTATCCAGCTTGCCTGCTCGTACGTCTTCGTCGGCAAGCAGGAACCGTGCAAATTCGATGTTGGTGACGACGCCGAGCACCGCGGTCCCGGACAGCGCGCGATCCAGCGTGCGCAGAGCAGTGGCGCGATCGGGACCATGTGCGATGACCTTGGATAACATCGGGTCGTAGTTGCTACCGACATCGGTGCCGACGGCGAGGCCCGAATCGACACGGATTCCGGGTCCTGACGGCTCACGTAGTCCGACGACCGAACCACCGGTCGGCAGGAAACCTCGGCTCGGATCCTCGGCGTAGACCCGCGCTTCGATGGCGTGACCGGTCATTGTCACGTCATCCTGAGTGATGGCCAGTTGCTCACCTGCGGCCACCCGAACTTGCCACTCGACGAGGTCGAATCCGGTCACGAGCTCGGTGACCGGGTGTTCCACCTGCAGTCGGGTGTTCATCTCCATGAAGAAGAACTCGTCCGGGCTGTCGGCGGAGACGATGAATTCGACCGTCCCGGCACCGGCGTAGTTCACGCTGCGCGCAGTGTTGCACGCCGCCTCACCGATGCGCGCCCGGGTTGCCTCGTCGAGGAGGGGCGATGGAGCCTCCTCGATGACCTTCTGGTGGCGGCGCTGCAAGCTGCACTCTCGCTCGCCGAGGTGGATGACGTTGCCGTGCTCGTCGGCCAGGATCTGGACCTCGATGTGTCTGGGACGCAGCACGAATCGTTCCAAGAACAAGGTGTCGTCACCGAACGAAGACGCCGCTTCACGGCGCGCGCTGGCGAGAGCGGCAGGCAGATCTTCGGTGCGCTCGACCAGACGCATACCCTTGCCTCCGCCACCTGCTGATGGCTTCACCAGAACCGGGAAACCTACTTCTTCAGCCCCTGCAACAAGGTCGGCATCGGTGAGCCCTGGCCTGGAGATGCCGGGGACGACAGGGACTCCGAACCTCGACACCGCGTCCTTGGCTGTGATCTTGTCACCCATTACCTCGATAGCCGACGCAGGCGGACCGAGGAATGCAATATCGGCCGACGCGCACGCGGCAGCGAATTCCGAATTTTCGGAAAGGAATCCGTAACCGGGATGGATCGCTTGCGCTCCGGTCGACTTGGCAGCTTCGATCACCTTCGAAATCGAAAGGTAACTTTCGCTGGCGCTCGCGGGACCCAAGCGGACGGCGGTGTCAGCTTCGGCAACATGTCTGGCGTTCACGTCGGCGTCGCTGTACACAGCCACCGATCGGATACCCATGCGGCGCAAAGTTCGCGCGACACGGACGGCGATTTCACCGCGGTTCGCGATCAGGACGGTATCGATCTGTTTGGTCACGCTGTCCATTTTCTCGGTACTCACATTCTGAAAACGCCATAGGAAACCGGCGCGAGCGGCGCGTTGGCGCACGCTCCCAACGCCAGTCCGAGAACTTGCCTTGTATCCGCCGGGTCGATGATGCCGTCGTCCCACAAGCGAGCGGTCGAGTAATAGGGGCTGCCCTGGGTTTCGTACTGCTCACGGATCGGAGCTTTGAACGACTCCTGTTCTTCGTCCGACCACGGTTTTCCTGCCGCGTCCTGCTGCTCACTACGCACGGTGGCGAGCACGGACGCTGCTTGTTCTCCTCCCATCACCGAGATACGAGCATTGGGCCACATGAACAGGAATCGCGGTGAGTAAGCACGACCACACATCGAATAGTTGCCTGCACCGTAGGAACCGCCGATGACAACAGTCAATTTCGGGACCCTGGCACATGCCACCGCAGTGACCATCTTCGCGCCGTGTTTGGCGATGCCGCCGGCCTCGTAGTCACGGCCGACCATGAAACCGGAAAGATTCTGCAGAAACACAAGCGGAATGCTCCGCTTGTCGCACAGTTCGATGAAATGCGCGCCCTTCATTGCAGATTCGGAAAAGAGCACACCATTGTTGGCAATAATTCCCACGGGATGTCCATGGATATGTGCAAAGCCCGTAACGAGGGTCTTGCCGTACTCGGCCTTGAATTCATCGAATTCGCCCGCGTCGACCACCCTGGTTATCACCTCGCGCACGTCGTAGGGGGTTCGCGGATCGGTGGGAACGAGATCGTAGATTTCTGACTGGTCTGCGATCGGGTCCCTGGTGGGCAGGACATCCCAGGGTCTCGGTGTCCGCGGCCCCAGCGACCCGACGATCTTGCGAACGCGCTGCAAAGCATCCCTGTCGTCCTCCGCGAGATGATCGGTCACACCGGACACCTTCGAGTGGAGATCTCCGCCACCGAGTTCCTCGGCAGTGACGATCTCACCCGTAGCCGCCTTCACCAACGGCGGACCACCGAGGAAAATTGTGCCCTGATTCTTGACGATGATGGCCTCGTCGCTCATCGCAGGAACATAAGCGCCGCCTGCGGTGCACGAGCCCATCACAGCAGCGATCTGCGCAATTCCTTTGGCGCTCAACGTCGCCTGATTGTAGAAGATGCGCCCGAAGTGGTCGCGGTCCGGAAAAACCTCATCCTGTCGCGGTAGGAACGCCCCACCGGAGTCGACGAGATAGATGCACGGCAACGTGTTCTGGAGTGCGATCTCCTGTGCTCGCAGATGCTTCTTGACGGTCATCGGGTAGTAGGTTCCACCTTTGACCGTTGCATCGTTCGCAACGATGACGCATTCGCGTCCCGAGACGCGGCCGATTCCGGCAATGACGCCTGCGCCAGGGCACTCGTCGTCGTACAAGCCGTTGGCGGCGAGCGGCGCGATCTCGAGGAACGGACTGCCCTGGTCCAGCAGTTCGTTCACGCGATCGCGAGGCAGCAACTTACCTCTGGCGACATGACGCTCCCGCGATTTTTCACTGCCACCCAAAGCAGCCAAAGCGAGTCGCTCGGCAAGCTGGCTGGTCAGAAGCTCGTGCTCTGCCCTGTTCGCAGCGGTATCGATCGCCATGTTGTGCGCCCTCGGTCTCGTAGTTCGAAAACCAGAATCAGTTAACAAGAAGTAACTGAAACTATAGTAAACTACGATTAACCGAGTTGTCCAACGTCGATTCCAAAAATGGGGGGGTCATGGCCGCACAAGAACCTGAAGCAAGGCCGCTGACCTTGCGGGATCAACGCAAGGCGGAACGACGCCATCAACTTCTCACCGCGGCGGCCTCACTGTTTGCAGAACGAGGTTTTGCATCGGTGCGATTGGAAGACCTGGGTGCTGCAGTGGGGATCAGTGGTCCTGCTGTCTACCGACACTTCCCCAACAAGGAGGCCGTGTTGGTCGAACTGCTTGTGGGGATCTCGCAGTTTCTCCTCGACGGAGGCAAAAAAGTTGTCACACAACACACTGCGAGCGACGTTGCCCTGGACCAGTTGATCGAGTTTCACCTCGACTTCGCGTTCGACTCCCCCGCCTACATCCGAATACAGGACCGAGATCTGGAAACACTCCCTGACACAGCGCGGCGGAAGGTTCGACGGATGCAGCGTGAATACGTCGAACTGTGGGTGACCACCCTGTGCGCCACCGATGCATCCCTGGGCGAGAACGACGCGAGAACCACGGCACATGCGGTATTCGGACTCATCAACTCCACCCCGTACAGCGCGGGCAAGACTCCTTCCAGAAGTACCCGTTCGATATTGCGCACCATGACGATCGGCGCCCTCGGGTTGCCCGCATGAAGCAGGAACATCGAGGGCTCGCTGCATGCCGAGACTGCACTTGTCCAACCATTTTCCGCGACAGCACGGTGTAGTACCGAGCGGTGAACAAGACCACCAGGCCTCATCCCAGATCGCGCTTCGAGCAATATATAGCACGCGTATCCTGAAGTGCTGCAATCGATTCCTGACAGTCCAATCTGGACCCTCACTGTATTCGAAGGAGGCTCGTCACCAGATGTCTCTCCATTGACTTCGTGAGAACACTGCGCGGCGCAGAGGTGCTACGCCGAGCATCGCCGCCGCTACCGATGGCCACCGTCGTTGTTCAGGTGCGGCACGTACAACGCAATTGGGGGCTCGGCTGACCGCACAGCTATTCATCGCTCTCCAGTCGATTCGAGAAACGCGATGGCAATCGTGACGTCCGATCCGTCGATCGGCTTCGCCCCGCTGCCGTGAAGGTGCGGCACAGCGATCGTACGGTTGCAGTGTCGCTCTTGATTCCGACCGATGGTGTACAGGACGGTACCTCGACATGACTGGAGGCTGGAATTGACCGAACTATCAGACGATCGGCCAATCATTTCACGGCGCAAGACAATCAGTAATTCCTATCTTCACCGGCTTCAGCGTCGTCACTTCATACTCTTCGATATCCTCCCGATCGTCGGGACTCTGGCCGCTGTCGGGTTCCTCACCGTCCAGCCTTTCGGTGTCACCGAACTCGGGCTCTTCTTCTCCATGTGGCTGGTCACCGGACTCGGTATCACCGCCGGCTACCACCGGTTGTTCACCCATCGCAGCTACAAGGCCGCTCCGTGGGTGTGCGCGGTACTCGCCATCGCCGGGTCCATGGCCGGCCAAGGCCCAGTCGTTTCCTGGGTTGCGCTGCATCGCCGGCACCACGAGTGCAGTGACCGCGAAGGTGATCCGCACTCGCCGAACTTGGAGGGTTCAGGTGTCCGCGGACGGATTCGCGGTCTCGCCCATTCGCACTTTCTCTGGATGCGAAGGCATGACTACCCGAACGTTGTTCACTACGCACCCGATCTGCTGAGAAACGCTCTTGTCATGAGGATCTCACGCCGCTACCACGTGTGGGTGATACTGGGATTGGTGCTTCCAGCGGCCATCGGCGGCCTTGTTGGTTGGAGTTGGCAAGGAGCCGTGAGCGGGCTTCTGTGGGGTGGTTTCGTCCGAATGTTCGTCCTCGAACATATCGTCTGGGCGATCAATTCCTTCTTGCACATGTTTGGAACGCGTCCCTACGAGTCGCGCGAACACAGCCGCAACGCCGGAATTTTGGCCCTTGTGACGTTCGGCGAGTCATGGCATAACAACCACCATGCGTTCCCGGATTCCGCATCGTTCGGAATCGATTGGTATCGCTTCGACCCTGGGTACTGGTTGATCAAATTCTTGTCCATTGTCGGCGCGGTTCACGATGTGGGAATTCCGACCACCGAGCGCCGGCACTCCAAGCGTGTACGCCACCACACAGTCTCAGGAGCAAGGTCATGACCGACATACTCACGCAGCACTCCATCGCGCAATGGTGCCAAGATTACGTCGCCGGCCTGCTGGAAGTGCCCGCGGGCACGATCGCGCTCGACGCTACGTTCGACCGTCTGGGCATCGACTCGGCCCACGCCGTCGCACTGCTCATAGAGATCGAGTCTCGTTACGGCGTAGATCTCCCGCCCGAGGCATTGTTCGAGAATCCGACCCTGGATGCGGTCGCCCAGTACTTGTACGAGCATTCGAGCTGACATGCAGACCGCGGAAGCCATCAGGTATCACTACGATGTCGGCAACGACTTCTACCGGCTCTGGCTCGACGGGTCATTGTCTTATTCGTGCGCTTTCCAAGAGCCCGGTGACTCGCTCGAGCAGGCCCAAGACCGCAAACTGCGATGGCATCTCGACGCCGTCGATGCAGACGAGGCGCGCAGTCTCTTGGACATCGGATGCGGATGGGGCGGACTGCTCGAGCGCGCATCACTTGGCCGCGGTGTCGATCGTTGCGTCGGTCTCACGCTGAGTGACGAACAGGCGCAACATGTTCGGAGCCGCGCAATTCCCGGAGTCGAGGTGTTTACCAAGAACTGGAGGGACTACCAGCCACCGGAGCACGTCGACGCCATCGTCTCGATAGGCGCATTCGAGCACTTCGCCCGGCCCACCGATTCACCTACCGACAAGATTGCGATCTATCGCGAGTTTTTCACACGCTGCGCCGGATGGCTCACCGACGGTGGAGTCCTGTCGCTGCAGACCATCGCGTACGCCAACATGTCACCGTCGGACGCGAACGGCTTCATCGCCAACGACATATTTCCAGACGCCGATCTGCCGACTCTCGCCGAGATCGCGACGGCCACCGACGAAATCTTCGAGATCGTCACATTACGCAACGACCGGGCCGACTACGCCTGGACCTGCGAGGAATGGGCAGCCAGACTTCGCGCTCAGCGGCCGCAGGCGGTCGACCTGGTCGGCGATGATGTCGTGCAACGATACGAGCGGTATCTGAAGATGTCGGCACTCGGATTCAGAATGGGCAAGATCGGACTGCTGCGAATCGTGTTGCGTCCATACGTCGGCCATTTCGGAGGTCGACGATGACACTCACCGGCCGAGCAGACACCGCCCCGGCCCATGTCCGATTCAACCCATTCGCCTCGGCCTTTCGAAGGAATCCATACCCCGACTACGAGCGGCTGCGCACACTCTCTCCGGTGCACAGAACGCTCGGGATGTGGGTGCTCACCCGGCACTCCGACGTTCGACACGTATTGCGCGACAGCATGTTCAGCGCGGCGTTGATCCCCGAGCTGGTCTCGGCGCACACGGCTCGGTACGGACGGGAAGACCCCGTTGCCGTCCGTCGAACAGGCACCACATCACTGGTTTTCACTGACGATCCCGAACACGCAAGGTTGCGTGGCTTGGCGAATCAGATCTTCTCGACCCGCGCCATTTCCTCGTTGCACGAGCACGTACGCGTCACCGCGGAGACTCTGCTTCGGAATGCAGTGCACACCTGTGCATCCGTCGACGTGATCGCGGACTACGCAGCGCACCTTCCCATCACGGTGATCTGTGAATGGATGAACCTACCCGCCTCGATGCGGCCGGATATCGGTCGCTGGACGCACGACATACGCTTCCTACTCGAGCCGACATTGATGACGGCGGCCGACCTCGACCGCGTCCACGCCGTCGTCGACGCGTTCACGGTGGCCTTGCAGCACGTGATCGACGCGCGCCGAGACCACCCCGGCACAGATTTGATCAGCCGAATGCTCACTGCAACCACTGCTTCCGACGAGTTGAGTGTCGACGAGATCGTCGTGCTGTGCATCATGTGTTTCGTCGCGGGCAACGAGACGACGACCGCGCTCATCGGAAATACATCGCTGGCGCTGCTGTCGCGTCCCGACCTGGTGACAGCACTACGCACCGGTACGCTGCCCGTACGCGCCCTGATCGACGAATCAGTACGCTACGAGAGTCCGCTGCAAATGACCAAGCGCGTCGCGACAGCCGACACCGAGATCGACGGACACGTCGTGCACGCAGGAGATCAACTGCTCCTCTGCCTTGGTGCCGCAAATCGTGACCCCGACGTGTTCGACCGGCCCGACGATTTCGATCCCGCCCGCACGGGCGCGAAGCACGTCGGCTTCGGACATGGGATGCATCGATGCCTCGGTGCGCTTCTCGCGCACATGCAGGCCGAGATCGCCGTCGAGACGCTCTTCACGCAGTACGATCCGCGAAGGATCGACGCGGCCGCACTGCAGTGGCAGACCCGGAGCTCCATCGTGCGCGGACTTGCCCACTTGCCGGTGACGCTGTGAGTTCACGGCAGTGGTTCGCTCCTGCGGCCGTCATCGATGGCGTAACGACGACGACAGCAGTGCCCCTCCTGCTCGTCCCCCATGCCGGAGCAGGAGCGTCGTCGTTTGCACGGTGGACGTTCCCGGCGTGGCTCACAGCGCATTCCGTCCAACTCCCAGGACGAGAAGGCGCCGCAGCAGAACCACTACTGCGCGAGATCCACTCGATCGTGGCCGAGCTCGCGGCGCAGGTCGAACGTTCACTGGACAATCCCGTTGCCCTGTACGGCCACAGCATGGGAGCCCTTGTCGCATTCGAGTTGGCTCGGGCACTGACCGACACCGGCAGTCCGCCGCGCCATCTGTTCGTCTCGGGCCGGCGCGCACCGCATCTGCCGGCGAGCAGGCGGACTGTCCACCGACTGCCGGAAACTCAGTTCGTCGACGCCCTGGAGGAAATGGGCGGAACACCGCGCGCCACGCAGCGCAGCGCGTCGTTGCTGCGCTACACCGTCAAGGTCAGTCGGGCGGATCTCGAGGTGTGCGAGACATATTCGTATCGGACCCACGGCGGGCTCCCATGTCCGATCACGGGCTTCCACGCTCAGAACGATCCCGTTGTCGACCCCGACGAGATCACCGCCTGGAGTCGCCATACGAATGCTGCCTTCGCTACCCACTCGTTCACGGGAGGGCACTTCTTCCACCAGAATCATCGCAACGCGATCGCTGCGATCATCGGTGCGGCTCTGTGACCGCCCTGCTGACCGACATCTTGCAGTCGAGAGCGCACGACACCCCAGGCGCCCGGGCGTACGTGTTTCTCGACGCGGCCGGTGACGAAGACGAGATCCTCACCTACGAACGACTGCACACGCGCGCAGTAGACGTTGCAAGTGCACTGCGCACCCAGTGCGGGCCAGGAGACCGAGCTCTGTTGCTGTTCGGACCCGGTCTCGACTTCATCGTCGCGTATTTCGGCTGTCTGTATGCGGGCGTGATCGCCGTTCCGGTGAACCCGCCTCGGCCGGGTAGACCGCACGATGGCATCCACAACGTCGTACTGGACTGCGCGCCGTCGGTCGTCTTGTCCGACGCGCCCACGCGATCCGCTACCGAAGATGAATTGGTCGCGGTGACAGGCGGGCTCGTGTGGATGACAGTCGACGAGACGTCGGAAGGCGACCACGTGGAATTCGCCCCACCGGGGCAGGAATCGATTGCGTTCCTGCAATACACGTCCGGATCCACGTCACGTCCGAAAGGAGTTTGCGTCACCCACCGCAATCTCGTCGCCAACCAGCGCATGATTGCGGCCGCGTTCGGGCACGATCGATACTCCACGTTCGTCGGGTGGGCGCCGCTCTTCCACGATCAGGGCCTGATCGGTAACGTTCTCCAACCGCTGTACCTCGGCACCACCAGCATCTTGATGTCGCCGTGGACGTTCATCCGCAGGCCACTGCTGTGGCCTCTCACAGTGTCGAAGTATCGGGCTCACACGAGCGGAGGACCCAACTTCGCGTTCGACGCATGTGTGACACACGCCGAACGGACCCCGATACCGGCCGACCTCGACCTCGTCTCGTGGCAGGTGGCCTTCAACGGCGCAGAACCGATCCGCGCAGCCACGATCGAGCGCTTCGTCTCTACGTTCTCGCCCTTCGGTTTTCGCCCGTCGGCGATGTACCCGTGCTACGGGTTGGCCGAAGCGACGTTGTTCGTGGCAGGGAGCGTAAAGGGCCGCGGCCCCCGAACCATGCATGTCGACGCCGACGAACTCACTCGCGGACGGTTGACCCCCGCGACCGGCACCCGATCGCACACGGTCGTCGGGTCGGGCGTGCCCGCCACCGATGGATTCGTTCGAATAGCGGATCCGAACTCAGCCGACTCGCTCGCGAACAGCATGATCGGCGAGATACGTGTTTCCGGTCCTCACGTGAGCCCCGGTTACTGGGGCCGTAGCGAGATCGTCAAAGAACTGCGTACCGGCGATCTCGGCGCGGTCGTCGAGGGTGAACTGTTCGTGGTCGGCCGCATCAAAGACGTCATCATCGTCCGGGGGAAGAACTACTACCCGCACGACATCGAGAACACCGTGCAAATCCACCTCAAGGCGCCGAAGTCCCTGACCTGCGCGGCATTCGCGATTGCCGACTCCCACGGAATCGACACGTTGGTGATCGTTGCGGAGACGCCTGCAGATCATGACGTGAATCCGTCCGCGGTGCGGGAGGCGGTGACTCGCGAGCACGGTCTCACGGTGGGTGAGCTGGTGACAACGGACAAGCGACTGCAGAAGACCAGCAGCGGCAAGTTGATGCGAGCCAACGCCAAGGCCCGCTACCTGCGGGGCGAGTTCGTCTAGAGATCCAGCTCGAGGACCGGTGACACAGCGGCCCTCGAGACGCACACCATCATCGATTCGCTCCGCTCACGTTCGTCGTCGCTCAGAACGGAGTCGCGGTGAATCGGGCTCCCGCTCAGCACCTTCGTCTCGCAACTCGAGCAGGTCCCTTCTCGGCAGGAGGTAACTACCGAGACGCCTGCGCGTTCGAGTGCGTCCACCAGCGCCTGGTCCGGGCCGACTCGGATGGTCTCGCCCGTGCTGACGATACGTACATCGAATGCTGAGTCCGGCTCCTCGACGACGATGGGACGCGGTGCGAACCGTTCCACGTGCAGGGCACCCATACCGTGTTGTTCTGCCGCCGCGAGCAACGGCTCCGGTCCGCAGCAGTAGACGCCGGTCTCGGCACCGGCGGTCCGAGCGATGTCGGCGAGCGGCAGCAGCCCTGCTTCGTCCTGCGGGAGTATCGCAACTTTGTCTCCGTGAGCGGCGAGTTCGTCGACGAACGCCATGGAGGCGCGGGTGCGCCCCCCGTAGTACAGCTGCCACGGCGCACCGGCGCACTCGGCGGCGGCGATCATCGGGAGTATCGGGGTGATGCCGATCCCACCCGCTACGAACACGTACGCCGAAGCGTCGACGAGAGGAAAATTGTTGCGCGGCAACGAGACTTGAACGGTGCATCCGATCTGTGCACGGTCGTGGAGGTAGGCCGACCCACCGCGCCCGTTCGGCTCGCGCAGCACCCCGACGCGCCACCGAGTCCTCTCCGTTGTCGAGCCACACAGGGAGTACTGCCGGACGTCATCACCGCTGACAGCGATGTCCACGTGCGCGCCTGCATTCCACCCGGGCAGGTCACCGTCGTCGGGTAACGCGAGTTCGAGTGCGATCACGTCCGCAGCGACATCCGAACGTCCGACGACGACCACTGTGAACATACCGGCTTCCAACACTCTTGCTCCTTCGGTCGTGGACGTCTCGCACACCCCAGGCTGGGCGAACACCGTGACCCTCGCACGCCGTGGGCCCCATCGATGTCGTGCGATCGGCGTCGCCTATCGCGGCCCCACTCGCACGACCCGCCGCCCGACACTTGACGCTATGACAACCGTCGAACGAGACATCGATCGCATCCAAAGATTCGATACCCCCGAGACAGTCGACCTGCTGGTCGCCAGGACCGCGGCCTTCGTGCAGGAACACGTTCTGCCCGTCGAGCGAGAGGTCATCGTCGAGGGCCGCATAGTCGACGACGAGATGCGTCTCGAATTACAGCGTAAGGCGAAAGACGCCGGTGTCTTCGGACCCCTGTCGGATACCGAGTACGGCGGCCTGCAGCTGTCCACGCGTGCGCAGGCCCGCGTCCTCGAAGCGTCGGGCGGGAGCCTATTGGGGCCGTTGTCAGTCAATGCGTCGGCGCCCGACGACGGCAATATCCACTTGTTGAAGCACGCCGGCACACCAGATCAGCACGCACGCTATTTGGCCCCTCTGGCGTCCGGAGACGTCCGCTCGTCTATCGCGATGACCGAACCCGCCCCCGGGACCGGCTCTGATCCGTCCATGTTGCGGACCACGGCGCGCCGCTCCGACTCGGGCTGGGTGATCGACGGTGCCAAACACTTCACCACGGGAGCCGACGGGGCGACCTTCACCATCGTCATGGCAGTCACCCCGAACGGTCCCACGATGTTCATGGTCGACCAGAACAACCCGGGTCTGCACGTCGGACGGCGCATGCCGACGCTCGACCACAGCATTCCGGGTGGGCACTGCGAGATGCAGTTCACCGAATGCGAGGTCCCCGCCGACGCCGTGCTCGGCGAAGAGGGGAAAGGCATGCTCTACGCCGGGGTCCGGCTCGCACCGTCCCGCTTGGTCTTTTGCATGAACTGGCTCGGCCTGGCCGTGCGTGCCCACCAAATGGCCGCCCGCCACATCGTCGGTCGCTCATCGTTCGGCATCCCCATCGCCGACCACGGAATGGCACAGGCCCATGTCGCCGACAGCGAGATCGACATAGAAGCGTCACGCGGTCTAATCCGCCGAGCTGCGGAGATCATCGACACCGAGGGTGCCGATTCCTCCAGCGCCCGCCACAGCGCCTCCATCGCAAAGACTTTCGTCTCGGAGGCAGTGTGGCGAATTCTCGATCGGTCGGTCCAGCTCCACGGGGGCCTCGGTGTCTGCGAGGACCACCTCGTCGCCCGGTTCCTCGTCGAGGCACGCGCGTTCCGCATCTACGAGGGCCCGTCGGAGGTCCTGCGGTGGTCCATAGCCCGCCGAGTGCTGCGTCCCTTCCGCTGACCCACGTCTTCACACACAACAGAACGGAGCTCATCGTGTCCACTTCGACTTCCACGTCCGCCACAGGCCATCGGGTCGGACTTTTCGCTGCAGCGTTCGGTGACATCGACGGCGGTGCACCCGATTACGAGCACCTTCGATCGGTGTCCAACTCCCTCGTGCCGTTCGGAAAACACGTAGGGACCATTGTCACCGAGATCGGTCCCGATCGAGCCGTCGTCGAGATTCCGCGCGAACCTCACGTGGTCAACCACATGAACACCGTCCACGCGGGCGCGCTGTTCACCGCAGCAGATATCGCTGGAGCTGCAGCGTTCGTCGGTGCCGCCGCAACGAGGCTGTACGTCGTCGAGAGTCTCGTCGTGCGCTCGGCGAGCTCGACGTATCGCAAGCCCGCCTCGGGAAATATCCGTGCGATCGCAACCGTTGACGAGCGGGAGATGCGAGCCATTCTCGCCGCCGAGTCCGACGCACGCTTCGAGCTCACCGGCAAAGCGCTGATGGTGAACGACGACGACGTCACCGTCGCCAAGTTCACCTTCGACTACGTGTGCGACGTCGTCGTCTCCGACGGGCAGGTCTAACCGATGTCCACAACCTCGGGAACACCGAGCGGCCCCCAGGCTGCCGAGAAGGAGACGCCAGCCCGGCGCCCCTCCGAATACTCATTGCTCGAATCTCTGCCCGTCGAGGTCGCGGGCGGAATCACGTTCACGGTTCGATCGGTGCCGGCGGCAGACCCGTCGGCTCCGGTGGTTCTCATCCTCCCGGCCATGGTCATGAAGGCCAAGCACTACATGCACCTCGCCAAAGCCCTGAATGCACAGGGAGTGTCGGTCGCCCTGTGCGATCTTCGCGGACAAGGCGAAAGCACACCCGCACTGCTGGATCAGCCGAACTTCGGCTACCGCGAGATGATCGAGATCGATCTCCCCGCCGTGACCGCCGCAGTGCGAGAGCGTTTCCCCGACAGTGAGCTTCACCTGTTCGGTCACAGCCTCGGGGGTCAGCTCTCGTTGCTCTACGCGGCGGCAAACCCGGGCGCGGTCGAGAGTGTCACGGTGATCGGCACCGGGACGGTCTACTGGCGCGCCTTCGGTATCCGACGGTGGTTTGAGGCGCTGCGCGACATCCAGTGGATCGGCTTGGTCGCACGGGTCAAAGGACACTGGCCGGGCGGTGTCCTGATTCCGGGGGCCATGGCCGGGCGCGTCATGGTCGATTGGTCGCGGCACTCCCTGACCAGTCACTACCGACCCACCGGAACGTCCCGTGATTACGACCGCTTGCTTGCGGAGATGACGACTCGGGTCCTGGCCATCTCGCTCGCCGACGACCATCTGGGTCCCAAATCGAATGTCGACTTCCTGGAATCGAAGATGAAGGCGGCCGCGGTGTCCCGCTGGCACATCGACGGTGATTCCCCGGTCACCCACCGCGATCACTTCGAGTGGGTCAAGGATTCACCGGTGATCGCTCGGGTCGCGACCGACTGGATTCGGACGGGTGTCGCGACCCCCGCTTCCTGATCTCTCATTCGCGTGGTCCTGACGGCCGCAGCACGACGGCCGTCAGGACCGCACCCGCCAGGGCTCCCACCGCAGCGATGACGAATGTCGTCGACATCGACGTGACCTCGTCCCCCACGCGCGGCGACGCGATGGCCGCAGCAGCAACGCCGAACACGGCGCCGAACTGCCGGAACGTATTCATTGCGCCTGATGCGGCACCCACCGACTCCGCCGGAACCGCGTTCATCATCGCGGCAATCGCGACGACACCGCCGGAGAGCGGTATGCCGATCCCGAGCAAGGCGAGTGCGACTCCGTAGACGGCGAACGGTGCGCCCGCCGGGATCGACAACAGACCCAGCATCCCGGCGCAGATCGAGCCGAGCCCGAGCAACATCGTCGGACGGGTACCGAGCCGACCGACGATATACGAGGCACTCAGCGATCCGATTCCCATTGCGCCGAAGAGCGGGAGGAATTGCAGGCCCGTCGCGATCGGACTGAGGCCTTGCTCCCCCTGCAGGTACAGAGTGAGGATGAACAGCACGCCGTAGAGGCCGAACAATCCGAGGAAATTGACTGCACATGCAGCGAAGACTTCGGGGATGCGGAGCAGTCCCGGCGGCAACATCGGCAGCTCGGTGCGGCGCTCCCACAAGACGAACGCCGCCGCAGAGAGAGCCGCAACCCCGAAGGTCACCAGCACGAACGGATCCGCCCAGCCGCGATGCGGGCCTTCGACCACCGCGAGTGTGGCGCCGACACCTGCCGCGACGAAGAAGGCCTGGCCGAGGACGTCGACACCACCGCTACGCGATTTTTCCCTGGGACGCAGAGAAATCCGCAGTGCACCCCACGCGAGCACCGCGATGGGAACATTGATCCAGAACAACGACTGCCATCCCGCCGACGACACCAGCACCCCACCGACCAGCGGTCCGAGTGCAAGGGCAACCCCCGCGGTGCCACCCCACAGGCCGATAGCCTTCGCCCGGGCCGTCGGGTCGGGAAAGTGTGTGGTCAACGCCGCGACGGACAAGGGAACGATGACCGCCGCGCACACGCCCTGCAAGGCGCGACCCGTGATCAGCACGCTCATGGTCGGCGCGAGGGCGCAGACGATCGATGCGAGCCCGAACGCACCGGTGCCACCGAGCAACATGCGCCGGGTACCGAATCGGTCGCCGAGCAGCCCGCCCGACAACAGCAGGCACGCGAATGCCAATGTGTACGCGTCCAGAATCCATTGCGCCGCAGTGTCTCCGCCATCCAGGCGGTCTGCGATGGACGGAATCGCTACCGGAGCGATGCTGGTGTCGAGGTAGACGATGAACGTCACCGCGCAGATGCCCCACAGGAGGGTGCGCCGACGAAGTTCAGGCTGGCTCGCGGATGTATCGGTTCGGGAGATATCACTATCCGAAGTCACTCGAACATCGTATGCTCGAAATCCGAAATACTCTGATGCACCGTCTCTTTCGATGGGAAGCGATAGTCAACGCCTATTCTGGTTGGCCAGGACCGCAGGAATCCTGAATATCTCATGGTTCGCGTGACGTCGATCGCACGCGTCCAAAATCCTATCGGCCCAGGTCCGCGCACCGACATCGCTCTCGGCGCACCACTACGGCAACCGGTGTTCACCCTGGGTACACAGTGGCGTGTTGGCATGTTCCTACTGATCACGGGCACGACAAGGAGATACACGTTGAGTCGAATTCAACTCGAATCGGTGTCGAAGAAATTCGGTGCCACCCATGCGATTTTTGACGTGAGTCTCGACATTGCGGACGGCGAATTCATGGTCCTTCTGGGACCGAGTGGTTGTGGCAAGTCGACCCTCCTCCGTATGGTGGCCGGGCTGACCCAGCCGACGTCGGGCCAGATTCTGCTCGACGACAAAGACATCACCTCGGCAGCTCCACGTCAGAGAGATCTTGCAATGGTCTTTCAAAGCTACGCTCTGTACCCGCATCTGACCGTCGCCAAGAATATCGGATTTCCCCTGCGCGCCCGCAAGGTCTCGCGACGATCCATCGCCGACAGCGTTGCGAACGTGGCATCGATCCTCGATCTGACCCAGCTGCTGGGACGGAGGCCGGGTGAATTGTCCGGTGGACAGCGGCAGCGTGTTGCACTGGCGAGAGCCATGGTCCGCGATCCCGGCGCATTCCTGATGGACGAGCCCCTGTCCAATTTGGATGCAAAACTGCGGAGCGCGACGCGAACCGAGCTCATCGAACTGCACAACCGGATCGGCACCACGTTTTTGTACGTCACTCACGACCAGGTCGAGGCCATGACGATGGCCTCTCGAATTGCGTTGATGAACAACGGGCGCGTGGAGCAGGTTGGCACTCCGACCGAGCTATACGACACTCCGCTATCGACCTTCGTGGCCGGCTTTCTCGGTGCGCCTCCCATGAATCTCATCGAGGCCGACGTGTTGAGCCGGGGCGGTCAACTGTACGCCGAAGCAACCGAATTCTCGATGCCGCTTGGTATTTCATCCACCGACGTCGCCAGCCGCGCCGTGACCGTCGGCGTACGGCCGGAGCGTATTGTTCTGCGCCGGGGCGGCACTGGAAACCCGGCAACGGTCACCACAGTGGAGAACCTCGGGAGCGAGGAACTGGTTCACGTGCTCGTTGGTCAGAACTCCCTGTGCGCGAAAGTTTCTCGACCATCCGACGTACGACCCGGTGACAGGGTCCACCTCGGCCTCGAAACGTCGGACATCCACCTGTTCGACCGTGATACCGGGCGCCGGCTGATCTGGCAGAACGAGCACGCGGTCGCCGACATCGGCACCACCGCTCGCGAGACGACGAGCATCCCGGTCTTCACGTCCTAGACCACAATTTCTCCTTTCCCGACCGAACCTAACCAGGAGCTTCAGTGAACAGGACCCTTCTCGGCGTGGGCGCACTCGTAACAAGTGCGCTCGTGCTGACCGCGTGCGGCGGTCTCGGCAGCACGACGACGACGGAGGCGGCAACCGCCTCCGCATCGGTGCCCGAACTGACCGATGACCAGCAGGTCTCGATCGTCTTCGAGAGTTACAACTACGGCCTCGCTGGTGCGTGGACCGACACGTTCAACACCCTGATCGGCGAATTCGAGAAGCAACACCCGAACATCACCGTCACGGCGCAGAAGCCGCAGGGAAACAGCCCGAACCCCGCAACGGACACCGTCTCGAGCATTCAGAACCAAACGGTCGCGGGGGCACCCCCGGACGTTGCACAGCTCGGGTTCAGTGACCTGGACTTCACCATTCACCAACTGGGAGCCCAGTCGCTCGACAACCTCTTCGGCAAGGACGAAGTACAGAAGAACTTCGACGGAACCAAGCACGCCTACGCACCCACCGCACGCACCCTGGCCGACTGGGACGGGACCACATACGGCGTCCCGTTCGTGTTCTCCACACCCGTCTTCTATTACAATGCAACACTGTTCGAGCAGGCCGGCCTCAACCCCGCCGATCCGCCTTCGACCTGGGACGAGGTTGCCGACGCGGCGAAGACCATTGCCGACCGAACCGGCAAGGGCGGGGTGTACCTCGACTGCCTTACCAAGTCGGCCAAAGACTGGTGCTTCCAGAGCTTGGTTCGGTCGAACGGTGGACGCGTCATCTCAGAGGATCGGACGTCGCTCGAGTTCGCCGACGAGGCGGCCGTCGAAGCCACGACGATGGCTCAGAGTCTGGTTGCCGACGGAGCGACGCCAGTGCTGAGCCAGCAGCAGGGATACGAGGCTTTCGCTCGTGGCGATATGGGAATGATTCTCGAGACCAGCGCAATACAGGGGACGTTCACCAAGGGCGCCAAGGACAAATGGGATCTGCGTGCGACCACGATGCCGTCCTTCGGCGACGAGCCTGTCGTTCCCACCAACTCGGGGGCGTCGTTGTTCACGTTCGCATCCGACCCCGCGAAGCAGCGGGCGTCGTGGGAACTCATGAAGTTCCTGACCAGCGAGCAGTCCTACACCGCGATATCGCAGGGCATCGGCTACCTACCGTTGCGTACCGGGCTTGTCGACGATCCCGAGGGGCTTCAAAATTGGGCGGCGACGAGCCCCCTGATCGGTCCGAACCTCCAGCAGCTGGAGTCGATGGAGCCGTGGGTATCCATGCCCGGCAACAACTATCTGCAGATTCGTGACGGAATGATGGACGCCGTCGAGTCGATCGTCTATCAGGGTGCGGATCCGGGTCCAACGCTGAACGCCGCCCTCGATCAGGGCACCGCGCTTCTCCCCGCTCGGTGAACTGTCGACCCGGCCGATACCGCTCGAGAAAGGACACAAGATGACTGGACCTGATTTCACCGTCGTTCAGTTGACGGACACCCATATTCGCCGAGAGGGTGAGAAAGTGCACGGTGTGGTCGACACGCTCGACAACCTGCACACGGTCCTCGACCGACTGGTGAACTCCGGGCAGCGCATCGACGCCCTGGTTCTCTCGGGAGATCTCACCGACAACGGTGACCCGGAGGCATACCGCCGATTGCGTAATGCGGTCGTTCCCGCCGCTGACGCATTGGGCGCCGTGGTGATCTACGCGATGGGCAATCACGACAATCGAGAAGCGTTCGTTCACGAGTTGTTCGCGTCACCACGCGCAGATGCGGCCCCGGTCGACACCGACCAGCCCATCGACGCCGTCTTCGACCTCGGTGGCGTCCGGATCGTCGTATTGGACAGCACTACGGCGGGGAGACACGACGGCCGGCTCGAGCCGAGCCAGTTGTCCTGGCTTACCGGCGTTCTCGACGAGCCGGCCCCCGGCGGCACGATCCTGGTGCTGCATCACCCACCGATCCCATCACCGGTCACGTCGGTGAATTCTCTTCGGCTACAGCACTCGGAGCATCTCGAGGCCGTTCTTGTCGGCTCCGACGTAGGCATGATCCTGTGTGGTCACGCTCATCACACAGGATCGGGGTCGATCGCTGGGATTCCGGTGTGGGTGGGTCCCGCGATGTCGTACCGTGTCGACCCGATACCGCCCGTAGGCCGACATCGTGGTGTCGTCGGGTTCGGCTTCACCCGCATCGACGTGTTCGGGTCCTCCTTCGTCGCCACGGCGGTGGAAGCCACGCCGACGGCCACGGTATACGACGAGTCGATGCAGGACGTTCTCGACAAGCTCGCGGCGCTCTCACTCCGGGCGGGGTGAGAGGTGTTCGTCAGCGTTCTCGACCCCCCCGTGCCGGCCGAAGCGGCGACCTCCGAACACTCTCGGCCCGTCCGGAATTCATCGTTCGCGCGCGTCCTGCGCGTCGCCCAGCCCTATCTCTACCTGACGCCGGCCATCGCCCTGCTCGTCGTCTGGACTTATCGTCCTCTCGTCCAGGCTGCTCAGTTGTCGACGTATTCGTGGAATCTATTGCCGACGACACCGATGCAGGCGGTCGGCGCGGACAACTACCGTCGTCTGCTCGAGTTGCCGGCCGTCGGTGACTCCATTTGGCGCACGGTCGTTCTGATCCTCGCCCTTCTTCCCTTTTCGATCGTTCTGCCCGTGGTGATCGCGTTTGCGACGCGGGGCGTGCACGGTCGCGCGCGCGTGGTTTATCAGAGCATCATCTTCGCTCCGTTCCTGATCGCACCGGTAGCGGGTGCGGCAGTGTGGCAGTGGCTGCTCGATCCGAGCGCCGGGGTCGTCAACCGGATTCTCGGTTCGGACCGCAACTGGATCCAGGACACCGGCACCGCTCAGTGGGTGATCATCATCATCACGGGGTGGCACTTTCTCGGGTTCGCGGTGCTGGTGGTGTCCGCAGGCATGGCGGGCGTAAACAGCGACTACTCCGAGGCCGCGCAGATGGACGGGGCGTCGCGGTGGCAAATCGATCGATGGATCACACTTCCGTTGCTCTCCCCCACCCTGGTGTTTCTCATGCTCATGACCGTCCTGCTCAGTGCGCAATGGACCTTCCCGCTGATCGACACACTGACTCAGGGCGGGCCATCGCAATCGACTACCAACATCTATTACCTGTTGTGGGACTATGGTTTCCACAGCTTCGACGCCGGACTCAGCGCCGCCGCGGGCATAGTACTGTTCGTGGGTTTCGGTGCGGTCGCAGGTGTCCTCGTCTGGCTCTCCGAACGGATTACGTTTCATGACAATTGAAATGCGGGATTCCGATGCCCCCGACACCGTCGAGGGTGGCGGCGATCTTCTGCGGCGGATACGCGGGCACACAGTCCTGATCGTCATAGCGGTGGTGTGTGCGTTCCCGATCTATTGGCTGTTCGCGACATCGTTGCGTCGGCCCGGCGATGTCGGGTCCCTCTCACCGTTTCCGTGGCCGCTGTCGATCGAGAACTACACGGACGCCGCATCGAAAGTCGACATCTTCGGGCTTCTGATGAACACGTTCGGTGTCGCGTTCGTGTCCGCCGCCGCACAACTGTTGATCGCATTGCTCGCGTCGTACGCGTTTGCCATGTACACGTTCCGTTTTCAGAAACTCCTCTACCTAGCGTTCGTCGGGACGTGGTTGGTGCCGTTCCAGGTCACTATGCTGCCCAATTACGTCCTCTTGTATCAAATGGGCCTGATCAACACTCTTGCCGGTGTCGTGGTGCCGACGCTGTGTTCGGCTCTCGGGGTGTTGATGCTGCGTCAACACATGACCAGTTTCCCGAAGGAACTGGTGGCGGCCGCGCGAATGGATGGCCGATCGTCCTGGTCGATCCTGTGGACGGTCGTGGTACCCAATCTGCGCCCGGCTCTAGCGGCGTTGTCCATCCTCCTGTTCATCAACTCATGGAACGAATACTTCTGGCCTGCAGTGGTTCTGCAGCGTAACAACGCAGTCCTTCAGCTCGGATTGCTCAGCTTCATGGGAACCGAGGGCAACGATTGGGGCCCGATGATGGCGGTGGCCGGAATGGCGTGCCTACCTGTGTTCATTCTCTACATCGTGCTGCAACGGCACATCGTCAACGCATTCGTCCGCTCCGGCCTCAAGTAAGCATCCGACCAGGGGCACCCCGAGTCGGTCCGGGGTGACCCTGGTTGGGAACGCGTATCAAGCTTGGCGAGCTTCTACGGTGCAGCAAAGAGCGGAAACAGCTTCGGCCCACCGTCGGGAAGTACGATCTCCGATCCGACCCGGGACAATCCAAGTCGCTCCCACAGTCTGAGGCTGCGCTCGCTCGACGCCTCTGCATAGACACCCACACCGTCGGCGATCCGCAGTTCGCGCAACGTGCCGGTCAGAGCAGCCCGCACACCGGTCCCCCGCGAACGTTCGCGCACGCCGGCGAACATCACGTGGCAGTGTGGCGGAAGATCCGTCGGGTGATGTTCGTCGAGCAGTTCCATCAATACGCGGACGCGGCTACCCGTCGGCCCGGTGGCGGACTCGAGCCGGTCCAGCAGACCTGCGCTCTCGTCCTCGGTCGGCACCGCATCGGTGGGTCTCGACCACACGATGACAGCATCGTAATCGGTTGAGGTAGCGGCCATTCCGCCGCGGTCCAGTATGTCCGTGGTGACGATCGAGAAGAATGCGTCCAGGTACCGACTCCGTTCGGGTGTGTCGACGGGAATTGCCCACTCGATGATCGGGTCCTGCCCGAACGACGCCGTCAGCGTTGCAACGACCGCGTCGAGGTCTGGTGCACTGGTCACGTTCGGTTCGGGTGTAACGCGGGTGGTGGTCATACGAATTCCTCCAGAGGGACGGAAGCGGAGTGATGCAGTGAAGTAGCCTCTCGATGCGCACCGATCAGCGCAGCGATGCACCGGTCGATGTCGGCGCGATCGGTCTGCCAATTGCACACCGACAGTCGCAGTGTGGGCTGCCCGAACCACGTTGTTGGGCTGGCCCAGCCTGTTCCGCACCGCTGCACGATGTCGACGACGCGGCTGAGGTGGCCCGCTGTGTCACCGTCCGGAGCATCGAATCGAACCAGCACCTGGTTGAGCACGACATCGTTGACGACGGTGATCCCAGCCTCGCCGTCCAGGTTCGACGCCAGATCTCGTGCGAGCCGACAGCAACGGTCGATGAGTTCGGCTACACCGTCCCGGCCCAGGTGGCGGAGGGTAGCCCACAGTACGAGACTGCGCGCGCGGCGTGACATGTCCGGTGAATAGTCGACGGGATCTCGGTCCCCGTCGGTGGCGACGGTCAAGTATTCGGCGCTGGTCCGTAGCGCCGCGCGATGGGCGTCGGGATGCGCACACAGTGCGATACCGCAGTCGTAGGGAACGTTCAGCCATTTGTGCGCATCCGTCGCCCACGAGTCAGCGGCGGCGAGTCCCGATACGTGACGGCTCACGGTGGGTCCTGCGGCGGCCCACATACCGAAGGCCGCGTCGACGTGTACCCACCCCCCGCGCTCGTGCGTCAGCCGGCAGATGTCGACCAGTGGGTCGACGGAACCGGAGTCGACGTTGCCGACCTGAGCGCACACGATGAGCGGGCCCGACGTTGTATCGAGACGATCCATGAACGCGGGCAGCGACATTCGGCCCTGGTCGTCCACGTCGACCGGGTAAACCTGTCCGGCCATGCCGAGCAGGCGGATCGCACGTGACACCGTGACGTGACATCCCTTGCTGACCAGAATGCGGGGCGCGGGTGCGCCGATCAGGCCGTCGTCATCGACGTTCCAGCCTGCGGCGGCGAGCACCGCGTGACGGGCCGCGGCCAGCCCGGTCAGGTTCGCCGTCGCACAGCCGGTGGTCACTCCCACCGACACGCCCGACGGCAGCCCGAACAGATCGATCAACCATCGCGTGACCGTCTCCTCGACGACCGAGGCAACGGGGCTCGTCGCGTACAGCGCCCCGCACTGATCCCACACCGACGTCAGCCACTCGGTTGCGACCGCAACGGGGTACGCACCGCCCATGACGAAGCCGAGAAAGGTAGGCGCTCCGGAGTGCAGCAGCCCCGGTTCGCCGCGGGCGACGAGCTCGGAAACCACATCGTGTGGGTCTTCGCCGCGCCTCGGGAGGGGTCGAACGAAGTCCGCGCGCAAACGATCTCGGTCCGCCTCGACCCGAGTACTGTCGGAACGGCCGTCCCGGACGTACCTCTCGCTGTAGCGCGCGACGGTCGTGAGCAGGCTCGCCGTCCTGTCCGCCTCCGTCATCGTTGCGGCTCCGGCACATAGTGAGCGGCGCGGGCGGGCAAGCGAACCCCTGCGCTGCGCAGCGCCGCGATACGGGTTGCGTAGGCACCGCCGACCATCATGTGGTGGGCGATATCCGCGACCCGGCGGTTCGTCGGCGCAGCAAGGTGTGTGCCGGCAACCCAGCTGTTGAACGCGCCCATCGCCGGTCCGCACCAAATTTGATAGTCGGCCGTGCGATCGGATTCGCCGCGGATACTCCAGCCCGACGACAATCCGAGGTACCACCGGAAGATCAGGGCCATCTTGCGCTTCGGGTCCCGTTCGGCGCCGGAGAGCTGGCCCGGGTCACGTTCGGTGAAGTAGTCGACACATCCCGCCCATACGTCGTCGAGTGATCTCGCGAAGATCGACTTCTCCAGGTCGGCCCGGCGTGCGGCTGGAATGGCCTCGATGCCGTCGTACTCGCGGTAGGTCTCGTACAGCCGGTGCGCGCGCGCCGCGAACATCGTTCCGCGCCGCAGAACCTGCACCTGCACACCCAGTTCGAACATGTCCGACGACGGAGCCATCGTGCAGTCCGCGACCCCGGACGACGCCAGAAGCGCCTTCGTCGTGTCCGACTGGTCGGCTTCCACCGACGCCTGATTGATCGAGCCGGTCACCACGTACGCGGCGCCCATCGCGAACGCCGCCGCCACAGCCTGTGGCGTGCCGATTCCACCCGCTGCGCCGATCCGAACCTCCGACGGTCCCAGTTCTTCGCGGGCAAGCCTGTCCCGCAGCATGATCAGGTCCGGCAGCAGAACCGTCAGAGGACGCCGGTCCGTGTGACCGCCCGAATCTGCCTCGGCGGTGATGTCGTCGGCCATCGGGATGCGTTCGGCCCACTGCGCCTGGTCGGCGGTGATCTCACCGGCGTCGAGCAAGGCCCGCAGCATCGGCGCGGGCGCGGGCCGAAGAAAATGCTCGGCTACTTCGGCTCTGGACACCTTCGCGATCACCCGATGCCGCGGCTCGACGCGTCCATCGCGCCCGAGCGTCAGCCCGCTCGCTCGGTAACGCACCAGTTGCAGGGTCAGACCCATGAAGGCCGACGCTTCGATGGTTGTCACCGCATGCCTGAGACACGCGTCGACGATGGCCTTCTCGAGCGCGGGTTCGGTGGGACTGTGGATGAGATTGCACGCGAAAGGAGTGTTGCCGAGCGCCTGCCGAATAGTGGTCAGCGCCGCCTCGATGCGGGTGGGAACCACTCCCGCGGCGCCGTAGGACGCGAGGTACCCCGCTCGTGCGAGCGCGATCACCATGTCCGGTGACGCGATCCCGTTGGCCATCGCTCCAGCGGCGTACGAGTAACGCACGCCGTGGAACCGCCGGAACGCACTGTCTCCCAACGACCGTGCGCCGAGAGGGCGGACGGCGCTGAGCACCCGCGCGTTCGCGGACACCGTCGGGTCCGAGGTTGCTCCGACTCCGTCCGCGTCGGCGACGATCCAGCACGGCGAGTCGAGGTCGAGCAGGACCGAACGCACGTCGCTCACGGCGCGTGCCAGCACGGCGGTCATCGGAGTGCTCCGTCACTGGTCGGAATGTCACCGAGCTCGACAGCAAGGTCGTTGAGTTCGTAGATGCGCAGTCCTGGCTTCCACAGGGAAGCTTCGACGGTCACGATCACCGAATCGTTTCTGCGTTCTACTGCCTTGATGTGTACCTCGAGTTCGCATTGCCGATCGGTGGGCAGGAACTGGCCGCGGTATTTCCATGTGAAGTCGATGTCGGCCGGGATCGAGAACTGCGGATCGGCCATGCCCGAACCGAACCCGGCGTCGAGCATCCACTCCTGCACGGCCTGGATCGCCGTCTCCACACCGAGCGATCCGGGGATGACCGGGTCGAGGTGGAAATGTCGAGCGAAGAACCAGTCGTCCGGATCTATCCGACGCACCGCATGCAGGTATCCGTTGCCGTGATCACCGCCACCGTCGACGACGTCGATCTGATCGAGCAGTGCCAACGTACCTCGCGAACACAAGCGCGCTCCCGATGTGCTCCGGCGCCCAGCGATGTCGATCGTGCGAACAGTGCTCGGCAGATTCGCCTCTCGCCAGGTCGGCTTCGTGCGCCCAGCGTCGAGGCCGGTCTGGTTGCCCAGCGCCTCGTCGCTGAAGTAGCCGAACATCGTCTCGCCTCGGTAGAACTCCTCCCCGTCGACCGAGAGGGTGTACTCGAACGTCTGGAGAGACGAACCGGGCAGCATGGTCGTCGACAGCAACCTGGACGACTGCGCAACGGTTTTGTCGCGCAGGTCAACCTGACGAAGCACGGTCGCCGTGCCGCCGAGGTTACGCAGGCTGAGGGTCTGATCGGGGGCGGTGAGCGTGGGGCCGACGTACAGACCCATCAGCAGCGCCGCTTGCAGAGACGTCTCCATGTACACGAAGTGCGGAGCCGAGTAATTGGCGCTGTCCGCGTAGTACCACGAATCGGCGGGAGAGTCGTATTCGCTGTCGTATGACGCCGAGCGGTCGAGAACCCCACGGGTGCCGTCGAATCGGCTGATACGGTCGACCAGAAGCAGACCGCCGGTCGGCAGCCGCGTCGACCGGTGCCCGGTGAAGTGCGCGAATTCGGGGCCGAGTGCGATCCCCTGGTCTCCGCGTGCGAGATGCGCCATATGGAACTCGTTGAGTAGAACTCGTTCTCCACCGTGGCCGATCCGGCCGGTCCAGTGATCGAGGGTGCCGCCGGTTCCGGGTCCGATCGCGGAACCGGACTTCTCCGTAACAGTCACCGTGACACTGATGCTCCGGCCGTCCCCCGCGATCACTTCGGCGGTGAGGTGCGGTCGGGGGACGAGATCGATCTGCGTGACGACAATTTCGAGCTCGGTCGAACCGGTCTCGAGCCGTGACGGCGGCGCAGCGGTCAGTGTTGCGTCGACCAGACACAGATGCAGCCCGGCGTAGACGGCAAATGTCTCGACTGCTTGCACGGCCGCCGTCGTGGCATCACCGTCGAATCGGGCGCGCAGGCGACCGCGGCTCAACGCACCGCCACGGAGATCGATGTCGGTGATTGCGGTAAGCCGCAGCGGAGACGCCCGGGCGATGCGGATCTCTGGGTTGGCTTCGGCCTGGTCGTAGTCCGTTCCGAACACTGCGGCGATGTCGCCGTGCGACAACGACTCCAGCGCGGCACGGTCGAGTGTCCGCCGATCGGCACGGGCAAGCGGCTTGAAGGCTCCCTCGGCCGCCACCGTGACGGGTGCCGCGGTGAGCGATCGCAGTGGTGCGGGCGTAGTACGGGCGGCCCGGAGAATCGCATGCTGGATACGTGTGTGAGCATCGAGGTGTGCGCGGTGCGCCTCCGTGACCGCAATCCTGATGTCGCGCAACGGGTTGTCCTGCTCGGCAGCCGATAGTGCGCGGTGCGGCGCCTGTGCGAACGCAACCGGGCCGGCCGCTTTTGGTACGACGGCCACCGGTGCGGATGGCGCGGGGATCGATGGGGTGTCGACTGGGTCGAACGCTAGGCCATCGAACGCTAGGCCATCGAACGCTAGGCCATCGAACGCTAGGCCATCGAAGGCGAGCGCACCCTCGCCGTGGTCTCGTGTAGAGCCGTCGTTCATGATTGGGACCACTGCCTCACTGATTCGCGGAACATGTCGGACAGATCGGGTGTAGTTACCACTGTCACGTCGGAGAATTTCTGAAGCACGGTGCCGTCGGCCCCGA
Organism: Rhodococcus sp. G-MC3; assembly: GCF_030063335.1. Classification (GTDB taxonomy): domain Bacteria; phylum Actinomycetota; class Actinomycetes; order Mycobacteriales; family Mycobacteriaceae; genus Rhodococcoides. Next base: position 188,685 of record NZ_JASISW010000009.1, read on the forward strand.
TGGCGGTGGCGTCGATGGTCACGTCGACGGCGCCCACGCGTGGGTTGTCGACCACCACCGCCCAGGGCTCGCCCATGGGGAGCGGCGCGTAGTAGTCGATTCGGCCGACGCCCAGGGGTAGGCACGCCGAATTCAACAGTCGATGACCGAGCACCGGCGGCCCCTGCAGAACGACGTCAGCGAGCACTGGGTTGTGTAGGACTCCGGCATACGCCCCGAGTTCGAATGGCTCACCCCCGAGCTCGCATTGGAGTACCAGTTCGTTGTCCGAGTCGGCGAGAACGCGCCGCATCCCGTGCAGCAAGGGCGCGTGGAACTGCCGCGCATCGCGGTACAACTCGTCGGCAGGCACTCCGCCACCGAGGCGAGGTGCGCTCAGCCGAGGAGCCTGCGCAGGATGTCGACCGAGATCCATCGTCGCTACGTAGTGCGACACCGTCTTGGCCGTATCGCCACCGGTGACGAACACCCGAACGGTGCGGTCGTTGTCGGGTGCAACACGAATGTCCATCGATTCGATCGGATGATCGAACACGATCCCTTTGTGTACGTGGAAATCTCGCACCGCGACGACGCACCGACCGGGGTAGGCACGCTCGACGACGTTGATCATCGCGCCGAGACCGAATGTCGCAGGAAGGACCGGATGAGAACCGATTCGGTGCGCTTGAACCAGCGGATTCGTGTCCAGCGTCGTCAGGCGCCTGATGGCAACGAACGGTTCTCCCAGCGCCGGCGTTCCGTCGGTCAGCGACGCGGCCTCTCCCACCAGAATCACGACGTCGTCGCGGCGGTCGTGTGTGAACTGTTCGGCGAACGCGCGCGCACCGACACCGGGCTCGAGCAAGGTCACACCACGTCCGAGAAAGTGCTCGCGCAACTGGGCCGTGACCATACCGCCGTCCCACGCGCCCCAATCGATCGCCGTCACATGAAGGTTCGGGCGAGAGGACACATGGGCTGCGGCGAACCGGGTGAGAGCCTCGTTCGCGGCCGCATAGTCCGCCTGACCCGAATTTCCGTACAGCCCGGAGACGGACGTGAAGAGAACGATCCTGCGCAGGGGCCCGTGGTTCGAATCGAGCGCGTCCAACACGGCACCGAGTCCGGTGATCTTGGGTTCGAGAACCCCGGTGATGTCGGCGACCGTCTTGGCGCCGATCGCCGAATCGGCGAGCACACCCGCGCCGTGCACCACGACGGTGATCTCGGACGCCAGCGCGCTCAACCCTGCTCGCACCGCATCGGTGTCGGTGACGTCGACCGCGACGTACTGCGCGCGATCACCGAGGTCATCGAGGGTCACCGCTATTTCGCGGCCAGCACGGATCGCTGCGCAGGCCCGGCCGACATCGCGGGGGGTGGCCCCGGAGCCTGCCATTGCCGTCAGCGCTGCCGACTGCAAACCCGAGTCGCCCACACCCTGCGCCCAAGCAGGTTCGGGGTCCGGGTCGGTCCGGCCGAGGAGAACGAACCGTGCGGCCGTGTGCCGGCCGAGTTCGCGAGCACACAGCGCTGTGACACCACGCGCGCCCCCGGTCACGAGAACCACGTCGGACTCCGTCAATTCGGTGGCGCCCATCGTCACGCTGGGGTCGACCACCGTGTTCGACGACGACGCGCCGTGCAGGCTGGGCACGATCGTCCACCGGTCACCGTTGGCGCCTATCCCGACTTCGAGCGTGTCCGTCGCTGCATCCGAAATCTCGATCAGCAGTGTCTCGACCAGAGAATCGGCCCCGACCGCCGGATGGACGTCGAGGGCACGGCAGAACAGGCCGGGCTGCTCGGCAGCAAGTGTTTTCACGACGCCGCCCACGCCACCGATCAACGCGCACACCGGGTCGACCGTCCCGGCGAATCCGAGCGCGCCGTCGAGTCGGGTCAACGTCACGAAGGCCCTTCGGAGCCCTTCGGCGCGTTCCAGGGAGACGCTGGCGTACTTGGCCGCGAGCAGTGTCGCGGTGAGCCGCTCACTCGCAACTGACCACCCACTCGACGCGCCCGCAACGACGAGAGCGAGCGACACGTCGGTGTCGAATACTGCGGCCACTGCCCTCTCGATGTCGTTCACGGTGCCGGTCGCCGACACCTGTTCGACGGACCAGCCACGGTTGCTGAGCTCGCTCGTGATGCAGGCTGCATCCGCGCCGTCGTCCGTGAGGTCGAGAACAATTGCACTCGAGTCGGTTCCGAACAATCCATCGATTCGATCCACTGGCGGGAGGGCAGCAAGATCTACGGTGTGCCGCGGCGAGGTCGCCGCGGCTTCAGCTTTTGGGTGGACATCACTCCCCGCGGCCAGAAGCTCGACGATCTGATCCAGGGTGCGCAGCGTTCCAAGCTGCTCGGGTCCGAGGCTCGGCAGCGACGGGAACCGCTCCTGCACAGCGCCCAACACCTGCACACGCTTGATCGAATCGATGCCGAGATCGGCCTCGAGATCCATCGACGGATCCACCATCTCGACCGGGTAACCAGTCTTGTCGGCCACGACTTCGAGCAACGCCGTACGCAGCGCATCGGCGGATACTTCCGAAATCGACGGTTTCAGTGGACCGGGGGGCGCAACAGATTCGAGCGCGGAGGGTTCCGTGGTCGACTGGGCCAGCAGGTCGACGATCTGATCGAGGGTGCGCAGTGTTCCGAGTTGCTCGGGCCCGAGACTGGGCAGCGACGGGAACCGCTCCTGCACAGCGCCCAACACCTGCACACGCTTGATCGAATCGACACCGAGATCGGCCTCGAGATCCATCGACGGATCCACCATCTCGACCGGGTAACCAGTCTTGTCGGCCACGACTTCGAGCAACGCTCTGCGCAGTTGGTCGGCGCTGACGCCCGCGGCCTCTTCGGACACCGACACGACCGTCGGAATCTGCGCGACCGGCTCCGGGGCAGTCGGTGCCGTGACGGCAGGCGCGGTGGGCGCGATGGCAGCTGGTGCGGGCTCGGGTGCAACCTGCTGGGCCGCAACCCTTGTCGATCGGGTCGTCGTGACAGGCCGGATCGATTCGGAGCCGGAAACACTGCCCGCAATCTCCAGTTCGGCGATACGCCCCAAGACCTCGGTCGCACGGGTGTGGCTGTGGCTGATCGCCACACCGTGGTCCTTGACTGCTTCGATCGCTCGGATCAGGCCGTCGTCGATTCGGTCGGCGCTCAGCGCCTCAGCGAGGTGACGAGCCAGCTCGAGTTGGCCGTCGAGGTACCGGTCGTGCGTATCGAGGTGCGCGGTCGAGGGCGATGACTCGTAGGTAGCGGGAGGTGAATCATTGTGGGGCACGGTCGTCTCCGATGGTCGAGTTGCCTGCGGGGCGGGCGGGGGCTGGACAGGAGCGGCCGGAACGGTGACTTCTGCTGCCGTGGAGGCGGCGGGGACCGAGGACGTGTCGGTCGGAGCGAGCGCGGACACCCTGTATCCGTCTGCAAGTGCATCGGCGTAGGCCTTCCGGCGGGTCGGCGGCACATATTCCGGCGCGGACAACGAGACCGTCATTCCACTTCCGGTACTCGCCGGGGCCGGTGTCGAGGCGTAGCGGTTGACGTTGTCGAGCGTGACACCCAGCACGATCAGCTGGGCGGCTGCACGCTTGAGCGAGAGGTCGCTGTTCCCGAGCGGTCCGATGTCCGTGGCGATGGCGACCACGTCGTCGCCCAGGGTGCGATGGACCAGCGACGTCAGAACCTTCTTCGGGCCGAATTCGACGAACACGGTGCACCCGTCGGCGCGCATAGCCTCGAGTGACGCAACGAACTCGACTGGTTTCAACAATTGCCCGACGAGCGTAGCGGCGTTCTCGGCCCTGTCCGATCCGTACTGACGGTCCGGTGAATTCGCGTAGATCGGGATGGACGGGGTGCCGATGCCGACCGCTTCGACGGTGGGCGCGAATGCGTCGACAGCGTGCGCGACGTACGGGGTGTGAAACGCGGCCGACACCGGGAGTTCGCGGGTGGCGACGCCGCGCTCGGCGGCACGTGAGACCACCGTGTCGATCGCACCGCGCCCGCCGCCGACCACCACCTGATCCGGCGCGTTGTGATTGCAGATCCAGGCATCGTCGATGTCCGCGACGATCGCGTCGACATCCTCTCGGGAGGCGGCAACGGCCAGCATGGTGCCGTTGTCACCATCGGACGTCGGCGCCATTGCTGCCCCGCGGGCACGCGCGAGGGTGAAGTAGTCCCCGGTCTCGACTGCGCCCGACGCCCACAGCGCAGTCAGCTCGCCGAAGCTGTGTCCGGCCAGTGCATCTGCTTCGAAACCGAGCTCCCGGAAGAACTGGTACTGCCCAACCGATAGCGCGCCGATGGCGGGCTGGGCAAATTCCGTTCGGCGCAGCATTGTGTCGTGCCGATCGCGTGCCGCATCGTCGAAGACCGGCGGTGGGAACACGATTCGGCCCAGCCGTTCGGTAGCGTCCATGAATGCTGCGTTCGCGAGGTCGAACGCTTCGGCGACCGGCGGTGTGTTGAGAAGCGCGTCGGTCCCCATATCGACGTACTGGCTGCCCTGTCCGGCGAACAGTGCACCAACCTTGATCTCGGGCATCGCAGCCGCGCGGAAGAACAGGCCTTCCGGATGACTCCACTGCTCGGAATCGCGGTTGCGGGTCAGTTGTTCGACGCTCAGCTCGCGCAGCTGCGCCTCGTCTTCGTCGTCGAGTGCGACGAACCCGAGGCGGGCGTGATCGGCCGGAATCTCGCCGCCGCCCATCGATTCACCGGAGCGGACGGCCTCGATCAGCGCGTCGACATCGGTGGCATGCCACACGTGTACGCGGGGCGTGCAGTGCAGCGGTCGTACGTCCGCGCGGGGAGCGTCGCTCTCTTCGAGTACGACATGAAAATTGGTGCCGCCGAATCCCATTGCCGACACTGCTGCGCGCCGCACTGGTCGCTGCGGATCACGAATCCACGGGCGCGTCGCGGTATTTACGTACAACGCTGCGTCCGTACCGATTCCGGGGTTGGGCTTCTCGACATTGATGGTGCCGGGCAGAACCTTGTGATAGAGCCCGAGTGCAAGCTTCATGAGGCTCGCGGTCCCGGCAGCGCCTTTGGTGTGACCGATCTGCGACTTCACGCTGCCGACAGCGGCGTACGAAGTCTCGTCGCCGGCGTCGCGCAGCAGACCATTGAGCGCTTCGATCTCCGTTCGGTCACCGACCGCGGTACCGGTCGCGTGAGCTTCGAACAATTCGACCGAGGCCGGTGAGCACTCGGCATCAGTGTAAGCCCGGTCGAGCGCGATCCGCTGACCCTCCGCACGCGGTGCATAGATGCTCTTGGATCTGCCATCGCTCGATGAGCCGAGGCCACGGATGACTGCATAGATCCGGTTGCCGTCGCGCTGAGCGTCCGAGAGGCGTCGGAGCGCAACCATACTGATGCCCTCGCCGAGGAGCGTGCCGTCAGCGCTTGCGGAGAAGGGGCTGATCTGGCCGGTCGGCGACAGTGCGCCGACCTTGCTGAAGCAAAGGTAGATGAATATCGAGTTCTCCGTGTCGACGCCGCCGGTGATCATCGTGTCGGCGCGGCCGTCCAGCAGTTCTGCGACAGCGGTCCGCAGTGCTGCGAGCGAGGCGGCACACGCGGCATCCACCGTGCAGTTGATACCACCGAGTCCGAACCTGTTGGCGACGCGGCCCGCGACCACGTTGGCCAGCAGACCGGGGAACGAGTTCTCCTCCCACGGCGCGAACGCTGCGGTGAACTTGTCGGCGATTGCGTTGACGTCCTCGGTCGAGAGACCACAGCTGCGCGCCGCTTCCTTCAAGATCGGCGTGGACAACCGCGCGGCGAGCGGGTGCATCAGTGGAACCGGTCCGGTCGTCCCGAGGACGACGCCGGTGCGGACGGGATCGTACCAGGACGAATACGTGACATCTCGACCAGACTCCGTCCTTCCCGTCGCGCCGGCATCGATCAGGAGGTCACGAGCAACGCCCAAACTCAACGTCTGCATCGTGGACGTCACTTCGAGTTGGTTCGGTGGCATTCCGAACTCGAGGGGATCGAAATCGACGTCGGGGAGAAACGCTCCACGGCGGGAATAGGTCTTGTCTGGGGCAGTCCTGTCGGCGTCGAAATAATCGTCGAGGCTCCACCGAGACGCCGGGACCTCCTCGGTGCAATCGACACCGTCGACGATGTTCTGCCAGTACTCCCGGTGGCTCGTGGCTTTTGGGAACAATCCGGACATACCGACGATCGCGATCGGATTGCGAGCGAGTCTACGGTCTTCGAAAATGTCGGATCCGGTAGTGGATTCGGCGGTCACGATGGTCCTCTCAGGGTTTGTGCGAAATGACGTGAGGCAAAGAGATGTCAGGCTGCGAGGGTGGTGGCCGTCGTCTGGTAGACCAGTTCCGCGGCGGAGGCGGCGAACTCGCGGTGTCCGATCGAGCTCGGGTGAAGCCCATCCGCCGTCCACATCTCCCCCTCCGACCATTGGGGAGACGCAGCAATGTCGAGGAGTAGCGTTCCCGTGCTGCGGGTGACCTCAGCGAGCGCCACATTGGCTTCGGTGAAGCGAAGGCGCAGCAGTTCCTTGAACTGGTCTGGGATCGCCAGTCGCGCGGGGATATCCGGGTACGTCGCGGTGAACACCGTTGCTCCGCTGGTCCGCAACTTGTCGAAGATCGCATGCAGGTTGTCCTCGAATCGGGGACGTTCGTAGTCGCTCACGAGATCGTTTACTCCCACGACGACACCGTAAAGCGAGGAACGGGTCGAAAGGGCACCGGGAAGCTGCGTGAGAAGAACGTTTGTCGTCGTGGCACCGTGTGTGCCGAAGTTGCGAACCTTACTGCCGCGCAGCCCTATCTGACCCGCGAACCGAGGTACCCAGCCGCGGTAGCCACCGCCCTCGACCGGGTCGCCCCTGCCTTCGACGAAGCTGTCGCCGACGACGGTCAGAGTCGCGGTGCTCACGCCGACGTGAGATGTCGGTCGCCGTGCGGGAGGTTCACTTCCGCGTACAGTTCGGCGAGATTGGCGGGAGAGAAGAACACCTCACCGGGGATACCCCCGGCGATGAGGCCGAAGAATTTCTTCGTGTACTCCGGGCTCTTGCTTGCGGCACGGAAGACCGAGTCGTAAAACGGCGTCAACGTCAGATCGGAGATGCTGGTGGTCAATTCATAGGTGCCCGCGCTCTGTTCGTCACGAGTGTGCTGGTAGTCCTCGAGAGCATCGCCCATCGGCCGAGAATCGCTCAGACCTTCGTGCACGCGCTCGGACAGCAGTTCAGCGTACTTGAACGCGTCGGTAATTCCCCATCCGGTGAACGGATCCTTGTGGTAACCGGCGTCGCCGACCAATGCCCAGCCGGGACCGAACGAGCGACGGTAGAAGTTGTCCGGGTAGAGCATCGGACGGAACGGTTCTTCACGAACGGCGCTGTCGCGCAACTCTTCACCATACTTCGGATCGATCGCGCCGACGATCTCCTGGAGGCCGGAATCGGGGTCGCCGCGGAAGTCGCGGAACCGGTCGCGCTTGCGCATGACGGCGACCAGACTCAGACCGTCGTTGGTGGGCCACGACGCGAACTGTTGCTCGCCGAACCCGGTACGGTGCTGCATCCCCCAGTCGATCCCGGAATAGTAGGAGTAATAGACGAAGCAGCCCCCGGGTGACGTCCGATAGATGTCCGCGCCGACCTTGTTCGCGACGGTCGAGTTGGCACCATCCGCGCCGATCACGATCGTGCTGCGGAACTCCTGTTCGGGACCGTCACCCTCGTGTCCGCGAATTCCCTGCACCAGGCCGTCGCTGACCACTAGTTCATCGACGGTGAAATTCTCGATGACCTCGACACCTGCTTCACGGGCGGCGTCGACCAGAATCGAGTCCAGAACGGTACGCCTCGGGCAGTAGACGGCGTCGAGTCCGTCGATCGGGTCTGCGAACCCGTCCAGGGAGATGTCGGTGTAGGAGAAATTCAGGTGCCGAATCGGCGGGCAACCGGACTCGATCACCTTGTCCAACAGTCCCCAGTCCTTCAGCCGCGAGAGCCCTGCCTGGTGAATGTAGTGGGTCGAGACCGTGTCGCTCGGAAACATCGTCCGATCAACGGCGAGTACTCGATATCCTTTCCGTGCGAGCAACATTGCCACGGAAGATCCCGCCACTCTGGCACCTACAACGATGACATCGTACATATTTGGACCACTCCTGTTCGATCGGTCTCGGTGTTGTTTTCAGTCGAGTGCTGTCGAATCTCAGTGTTTCCGCCCTCGCGGCTCGATGCGTGCGCGAAGAATGGTTCGGCATCGGGCGATCGGTCTGCCCTATAGCCGACCTGAGATCGGCAGGCGTGTTATCGAAGTGTTCGCGGCGAGGCCATGTTGTAGATGTCTGCGATCTCGGTGTTGAAACGCGCTTCGATCGAAGCGCGTTTCAACTTGAGTGACGGCGTCAACAATCCGGAATCGACTGTAAAATCATCTGTTAGAACTCGAAATTCACGAATCGACTCGGCGCGGGACACCAGCGAGTTCGCGTCATCGACGGCCACTTGCAACTCGGCGTGTACCAGGTCGTCGCCGAGGCCGACCGCAGCCGGACCGAGGGTGATCAACGCGGCTACGAAAGCACGCCCGTCTCCGAGCACAATTGCATTGCTTACCAACGGATGCAACCGAATTCGATCTTCCAGCGGGGTGGGGGCCACGTTCTTTCCACCCGAGGTCACCAGAATCTCTTTCTTGCGGCCCGTGATTCGAAGGTAGCCTTCGTCGAGCTCGCCGATGTCGCCGGTATACAACCACCCGTCGGCGTCGACCGGTGAACGGTTCGCTGCGGCACCCCAGTAACCTCGCGTGACGTTCGAGCCGCGGACCAGAACCTCGCCGTCTGGAGCAATCGCTACGGTCGTCCCCGGTATCGGACGTCCGACCGTTCCGATGCGATTGGTCTGCGGCTCGTTCACAGTGACTGCCGTGGCGGACTCGGTCATGCCGTAGCAATTGAGAATGTCGACGCCGAACCCCGCGTAGAACCCAGCGGTCGAGTCGTCCAACGATGCGCCCCCGGAGATCACCGAGCGCAGTCGCCCGCCCAGCATGTCGAGCACGGGCTGCGACGGAACAGCGGTCGATGCCTGTTTTCCAGACCTGAGCAGTGCCAATCCATCGGACACCGCCGCTTCCTCAGCGCCGCTGGCGAGGTGCAGACGAGCGGCCTTGCGGATCTTCTCGAGAGCGTACGGAACAAGAGCAAGGAACGTGGGCTTGATGTGCGACAGCGCCGCGACCGTTTCGGGAATGCCCGGCAACAGATGCGTCGCGGAGCCGCCGTAGAGCGTTGCGTACAGAATGGTCTGTCCGAACACGTGAGCTAGCGGCAGCCCCAGTGCCGTCACCGCTTGGTCCTCCCCCTTGCCACCGAACATGTCTCCGGTCCGGACGACGGTGTTTGCCGCAGCTGCAAACATGTTGCGGTGGCTGAGCATGCAGCCTTTCGCCGGACCGGTGGTACCACTGGTGTAGACGATCATCGCGAGGTCATCACGACGGACTGCAGCGATACGTTCATTTGGGTCGGTGCGGCTGCGCGAACGCGACCATCGTGACACTGTCTCGAACGACCACACCATCGTCGCGCCCGCGTCAACCAACCGTCCGGCGTCGAATTCGCTTTCGGCGGCAAAACGGGTGGATCCGGAATCGTCCACCATGTGGCGAATCTGCGCTGGGGAGGATGTCGGATACACGGGCACCAGAACACCGCCGATGGCCAGCACGGCCAGATCGAGTACGACCCAGTCCAGGCCAGTGCGGCCAAGCACGGCGACGCGCTCGCCCACATCCACTCCGGCCTCCACCAGGGCCGAGGCGAGACTTCGAACTCGCTCCGCCACCTCCAGACACGTCAGCAATTCTGATTGCTCGCTTCCGCCTAAGGACGGACGACCGGGTGTCCGGTCTGCAGCGTCGAAAACGATAGAAGCGAGGCCTGACTCTTCGCTCAATTCGACGCCGGGCCCGGAAAACGACTGTGGGTTCATGTATGTCGATTCAAGACCCGTCTTCACCAGGTGGCAATGGCGAAAAACCTTGCGCGCTAACACATATTTCTATCCACCACGTCAAACGACTAGCTTGACTTCTGCATGTGATTCAGCGCTCTCCGGCGGCTCGATGCAATCCAAAAAGGAATCGACGGCTGAATTCACATCACCGGCGCGCCAGACAACATACAGATCGATGGCTGGTACCGGATCGAACAGTTTGACAGCGACGGAGTTCGCCCCGATTGCCCCCATTCCCGCCGAGGTGGCACGAGGAAGCGATGCGAATCCGACGAGCGGTTTGACCGACACGACGTGCGCCGTCGCGCCCGGATCATCAGCAATCTGAGCGATCGTCAGTGCGATCTTGTTGTCTGCGGCAGCGGACAGGATCGAGTCGTACATCGCCGGGCACTGCTCACGTTCGAACAACACACACGACTGGTTGGCCAGTTCGGCGAACGGAACGCCAGGGCGACCCGCCCACTCGTGTCCCCGGCCCACCACCGCGACAAGGGGAACCCGGTGTAGGACTCTACGGTGGTGGAACTCAGCCGTATGTGGGTGACCATAGACCAGTGCGACGTCGAGAACCCCGTCCCCCAATGCCGTGAGCTGTGGACCGGTCCGTTTCTCCCACAACGAGACCACAACGTCCGGATGGTCCTTACTCATCGTCGCCAGTGCGTACGGCAGGACGTGCCTGCTGGCCGGAAAGTTGTAGCCCACGTTGAGCGTTCCCGATCGCCCAGCCGCCGTCGATTTGGCGATGCGCGCGGCTTTGTCCATCTGTTGAACAATCAACCTTGCTTGGGTTTCGAATTCTCTACCCGCCGCCGTCAGCTTGACCTCGTGCGAACTGCGCGCCACCAACATCACGCCGAGAGACTTCTCCAATTTCTGCAGCTGGGCGCTCAGAGACGGTTGCGTCAAATGCAGTCGGGCAGCAGCCCGCCCGAAATGCAATTCCTCAGCGATGGTGATGAATGCCGTCAGGTGCCGGAACTCCATGGTGATCTCCCCAATTAGTTCGTAGGAAAATAGTATCGATTGGGGAATAACTGGACGTAAACGGAGTAGAACCGGCCGGTGCCTCCGCGGTGTCAGCTCCGAGGTGGGTCTGTGATTTTGCCGGCCTCGTTGTAGAGCAGCCGTCGGCGGCATCTTCGACCATCGGCGTTCACAAGCAGGCTTGGCAGCGTTTCCGATATACCGGCACGGTACTTACCTCCAGGGGGTATGCCTGCTACCGTCGATGACATGCAATCAGCGATGGGGCGCGGTCGACGGGGCACAGCCTCGGCGACTGGATTGCTGATCATATTGGTGGCGTTCGGAGTGCTTCTGATGCATTCGGTGACGCCGGCCACGCCGATGTCCATGCCGATGAGCGGTGGCCATGCCTCGATGGCGTCGACGACTGCCATCGACAATTCGGTTTCGATGGCGTTCGGGAAACACGACTGTCCTTCAGCGCATCAAATGATGCATCCCTGCGTGGGTACTACCGTGTCATGGCCTGTGTTGACCCTCCCGGCGATGAACGTCGACGTCGATCCGTCACCGACACCCGTGAATCGGATGGGCGGTCGCACCGATTCGACGTTGGGGCGCGCGCCGCCGTGGACTCTGTGGGAGTTGGACAGATCGGTGACCTTGCGAGTGTGACGGGGAGCCAGGTGAGCGCATGCGCACCGACGATTCGAAACACGTCCGATCTCTGAATAAACACTCTTGCAAGGAGTTTCACATGCGTACCAAACTAGCTGCTTCACTCGCCGCTGCCACCGTCAGCGCCTTCCTTGTCGCTGGCTGTAGCGACGACTCGACCGATTCGTCCATGGACGGGCACTCGATGGACTCGTCCTCGTCCGCCGCGTCTTCGCCGGCAGCGGCGAGTGCTACTGCTGAGTTCAACGACGCCGACGTGATGTTCGCGCGAATGATGTACCCACACCATGCGCAAGCAGTCGAGATGGCCGCTATGGCGGACGGCCGCACCAACAACCCGGAGGTTTTGGCGTTGGCGTCGGCGATCGAAACCGCACAGCAGCCGGAGATGGATCAGATGACTGCGTGGCTCGCTGCATGGGGCCAGCCCGCACCCTCGGCCGAGATGGGTGAGATGGGTGAGATGGGCGGTATGGATCACAGCTCGGGCAGCGGAATGATGACACGACAGGACATGGACGCGCTGATGGCTGCGTCAGGTCCGGACTTCGATCGCCAGTGGTTGACAATGATGATCGCCCATCACACCGGCGCGATCGAGATGGCGAACACCGAGATCTCCGCCGGTTCCAATCCTGAAGCCCAACAGATGGCCCGGACGATCGTCGACACACAGCAGCAGGAGATCGCTACCATGCAGCGACTGCTCGGCTGACCTGACCTACCGTCGACCGAAGGCCACGCCCGCTGCATCCAGGGGCGCGGCCTTCGGCTGTGGGTGCAGTGGTCGTCAGGACGCTGCGGAGATCCTGGGCTCAGCTGCGTGCGGACGGTTCGCGTTGCTCCGCATCACGGCCACCGTCGCTCTGTGTGCCGGTTATGGCGTCGGGTCTGAGGTCGAGTCGCCGCAGCGATTGCGCGTTGGCGGCGACGATGATCGTCGACAGCGACATCAAGATCGCTCCGATCGACATGGGAAGTACGAATCCGATCGGTGCCAGCACTCCTGCCGCGAGCGGAACGGAGATGAGGTTGTATCCCGCTGCCCACCAGAGGTTTTGCTTCATCTTTCGGTAGGAGGCTCGGGAGAGTTCGATCACTGACAGCACCGACCGGGGGTCGTCGCTGGCGAGGATCACTCCTGCCGATGCGATCGCGACGTCGGTGCCCGCGCCGATCGCTATTCCGACGTCGGCTTGGGCGAGAGCGGGCGCGTCGTTGACCCCGTCGCCGACCATCGCGACGGAGCGGCCTTCCTGTTGCAGGGCTGCGACGTTGTGTGACTTGTCTTCCGGTTTGACTCCGGCGAAGTAGCGGTCCACACCGAGTTCGGTGGCAACGGACTTCGCGACGGCGTCGGCGTCGCCGGTGATCATGACCACTGTAATTCCGCGGTCGTGAAGGGCGTCGATCGCGACGCGTGATTCCGGCCTGATCTCGTCCGCGAGTGCGAGTGCGCCGATCACTGTGTCCCCGGCGAGGACATGCAGGATGATTGCCCCGTCTGCGCGCCACTGTTCGGCGACACCGAGTTCGGATCCGCGCTCTTGCTCGAGCAGCGAGGGTCCGCCCACCTGGATGCGGACTCCGTCGACGTCGGCAGATACTCCGACGGCCGGGGACGACCGAAAATCGGTGGCGGCCCGGACGGTCAGGTTCTTCTGTCGTGCGGCGCCGACGATGGCGCGCGCGAGAGGATGCTCGGAATCGGCCTCGGCGGCGGCGGCAAGCGCCAGGACCTCGTCGGCGGTGCGGCCGGCGGTCACCTCGATTGCAGTGACCGTGGGCTCGCCTCTGGTAAGAGTGCCGGTTTTGTCGAACAGCACAGTGTCCACCGTCCGCATCGTCTCGAGTGCCAGCCGGTCCTTCACCAGGACACCGCCTCGGGCGGCTCGTTCGGTGGCGATCGAGACCACGAGCGGAATTGCAAGGCCGAGTGCGTGCGGGCAGGCAATAACCAATACTGTGATCGTTCGGACGACGGCGTCGTCGGGCATTCCGAACAGTGTCCACACTGCGGCGGTGATGATCGCGGCTCCGAGGGCGAACCAGAACAACCATCCCGCTGCAGTGTCAGCGATGCGTTGAGCCCGTGACGTCGAGTTCTGGGCGTCGGCGACCAAACGGCCGATACCCGCGAGGGCGGTGGCCTCCCCTACCGCGGTGACTTGGACCCGGATACCGGAGTCGGTGGCCACTGTCCCGGCGACGACCTGCTCGCCGACGCTACGGCGTACTGTCCGTGATTCACCGGTGATCATCGACTCGTCCATGCTTGCTGTTCCGGAGACAACGATGCCGTCTGCTGGCACTCGGCCGCCAGGACGAACGACGACGTTATCGCCGAGGTGCAGCTGGTCCGGGGATACCGACACCACATCGTCGCCTTCGACGCGTTCGGCGGTGTCCGGTATCAGTGCGGCCAGCGAGTCCAGCGCTGAGGTGGTCTGCGCGAGGGATCGCATTTCGATCCAGTGCCCGAGCAGCATGATCACGATCAACAGAGCCAGTTCCCACCAGAAGTCGAGCTGACTATCCAGCACACCGAGGCTCGCTCCCATCGATGCGGCGAACGCGACTGTGATCGCCAAAGCGATCAGAAGCATCATTCCTGGTGCGCGCGAGCGCATCTCGCTCACTGCGCCGGCGAGAAACGGGGAACCGCCCCAGGCAAACATCACGGTGCCCAGTACCGGGGAGATCCAGGTGATCCACGACGCGTCGGGCAGGGCGTAGCCGACGAGCATTGCGAACATGCCGGAAGCAAGGACTACCGGGACGGACAAGAGGAGCATGAACCAGAACAGGCGACGGAACATGCCCACGTGATCCCCGTGCCCGGAATGCCCTCCGGGACCTCGTTGTCCGGCATGTTCGCCGTGGGCGGTGAGCACCCCGGGTTGGGAGTGGGCTGCACTGTGGCTGAACATGTCGTGACTTGGCTCCGCAGGAACAGACTCGCTCATTGCGGTGTGAGCTTCATGCCCGCTGTGCGGCAGCGAAATCAGCCGATCCGCGGGCGCCGAATCGGCGCCGGGAGGTATCTGGTTGTTCATCGTGCAAGTCCCTTCATCCGCCGAGTTCTCACGGCTGTGCCGTGCGTGATTCTGCGGGTAGCGGTTCGGCTGTGTATCCGGCGACGCGTACGGCGGCGATGACCAGAGAAAGGTCGAGATCAGCGGCGCTTGTCACCGACAGCGTTCCCGCCGACGCCGATACATCGACCGCTTCCACGCCGGCTACGGCACTGACTTCTTCTCGAATCGATGCCTCGCAGTGTCCGCAATTCATACCGGTGACTCGGTAGTTTGTGGTGATCATGAACATTCCTTCCCTCTTGCCGATATACCCCTAGGGGGTATTGGCTGACATGTCGGACCATACCCCCTCCCCGTACGGATGGAAAGGGGCGACCTGGCGCTGGCGATGGACCCGAGTAGCTCAGGGCAGATTGGGGAAAGTGAATTCGAAGACACCGGGCACGCCCGGACTCGGGACAGTCCTTCGAGCCTCATCCGGCTGGCGCGGCCGAGGCCATCCGCATCACACGCTCGAGCGCACGCGCCGCCGTTCCGGTGACTCGGTACGCTACCTCGGGTGATGAACTCCTACGGCGGTTCCGAGCGTGCGCCAGGGCGGGCTGTGATGTCGAAGCTCACTCCGGTGCGCCTCGTGGCGTTGGGCTTCGCGGCCGCGATTGCAGTGGGGGCCGGTCTGCTGATGACTCCGGCCGCTACCCAGTCGGGCAGCGACACCGACCTTCTTGCTGCACTGTTCACTGCGACGTCGGCGATGTGTTTGACCGGTCTGATCGTTGTGGATACCCCTACCCATTTCTCGGGACTGGGGCAGGGCATCGTTGTTGCTCTGATTCAGATCGGCGGCTTCGGCATCATGACAATGGCATCGTTGGTCGGGCTGATTCTCGCTGATCGAATTGGCCTCCGGGGCCGCCTCAATGCTGCCGTCGAGGTACGAACATCTGGACTCGGAGACGTGCGAAGCGTCGTGATCGGCGTAGTCCGTACCAGCTTGGCCATCGAGACGATCGTCGCGGGATGCCTCGCATTGCGCTTTGCTCTCGGATACGGTGAACCTCCCGCTCGTGCCATCTGGTTGGGCGTCTTTCACTCGGTGTCGGCGTTCAACAATGCAGGATTCGCGTTGTTCAGCGACAACATGATCGGTTTCGCCACTGATCCTTGGATCTGCGTTCCCCTGATGGTTGCCGTTGTTTTGGGAGGGCTGGGATTCCCGGTGCTCTTCGAAGTCGCCCGTCACGTGCGTCGTCGTTCTCGGCGCCGCTGGTCGTTGCACACTCGCCTGACGCTGTCGGTGAGCGCCGTTTTGCTGGTACTCGGACCCGTGCTGGTGTTGCTGCTCGAATGGTCCCGCACACTGACCGGGTACGGCATCACCGAGAAGTTCCTCGTTGCATTGTTCCAGGGAGTGATGCCGCGTACAGCGGGATTCAACAGTATCGACTATGCGCAGGCCGATGACGCGACGCTGCTGGTAACGAATGTCTTGATGTTCATCGGCGGTGGCAGCGGCGGAACCGCAGGCGGTATCAAGGTCACCACGTTCGCAGTACTGCTGTTCGTCATCCTGGCCGAGGTTCGAGGCGATCGGGCGGTGACAGTGTTCGATCGCCGGATCGATGCGCGGGTGCAGAGGCAGGCATTGACGGTTGCCCTCGTCGGGGTGGCGCTGGTCATGGTTCCGGTGGTCGTCTTGCTGGCAGGGACGGACTTCGATCTCGATGTGCTCCTGTTCGAGGTCGTGTCCGCATTTGCGACGGTAGGTCTATCGACCGGGATCACCGCGCACTTGCCGGTGTGGGGCCAGCTAATTCTGATTCTTCTGATGTACTTGGGCCGCATCGGCTCTATTACGATGGTCAGTGCTCTCGCTGCACGAGATCGGGGCCGGCGTTACACACTTCCCACGGAAAGGCCGTTCATTGGCTAAGAAACCGTCCTCCGACGTCGTCGTCGTCCTCGGCTTGGGCCGATTCGGAAAGTCGTTGGCGCTCGAGTTGATGTCTCGAGGCACCGAGGTCCTGGGAATCGATACCGACGAGTCCGTCGTGCAGCGTGTTTCGGAGCGTCTCACTCATGCGGCCGTCGCGGACACCACGGACGAAGAATCGTTGCGGCAACTCTCGGTGCACGAGTACGACCGGGCTGTGGTCGGAATCGGATCCAACCTCGAAGCCAGTTTGCTTACCGCCTCCGCCTTGATCAATCTTTCGGTGAGCAACATCTGGGCTAAAGCGATCAGCAACGCTCACGCCAAGATCTTGAACCAGATCGGCGTCCAACACGTCGTGCGACCCGAACACGACATGGGCAAACGAGTGGCCCATCTGGTCCGAGGGCGCATGATGGACTACATCGAATTCGACGACGGATTTGCCATGGTCAAAACCTCACCGCCGACGTTTTTGATCGGAGACCGGCTGGGAGAGAGTGCAATACGCACCAAGTACAACGTCACCGTGGTAGCGATCAAACGCCCGGGTGAGGGATTCACCTACGCCACCGCTGAAACCGTGATCAGCGCCGGTGACACCATCATCGTCTCGGGCCGCGTGGGCGATACCGAACGCTTCAGCGAACTGACCTGAACCGGCCGTTCACGAGCCCCACAAGGACACAGCCACAACCTTTTGGAACGTGACGTCCGGTTCCTCGCCGGCCAAGAATGTGTGCCGGTGGTTCGGAGGATTGCAGCACGCGAAATTCGTTCGGTCTGGTGCCGTCATCGGTGAAGTCGAATAGAAACAGAACGTAGCAAGACCGCCCCTCGAGCCTGTCGTCACATGCCCGTCGTGTCTGCCGTCAAATGCCCGTCGTGACTGTCGACGCGTGCGTAAAGAATCCGTAAGAGTGGTCGGTGGCGAGACTTTCCGGGCGTAGACATATCTGTGACCGGCGAGCGATATGCGAGCCGACCAGCGCGTATCTGCGCTGAACCACTATCTCGAAGAGGCACGATCTTCAATGGCTGATCTGGGTTATCTCGCCGCCATCGTCACAGGATTCGGTGTGTGCGCACTGATTCTGCGGACGTTGTCGAGTACTACTACCTCGAAGGCGAAGACGAAGTGACAGTCGACGGATTCGCCAGCGTCGTCCTGGTGGGCATTGCTGTGTTGACGGCGCTCTACCTGTTCGTCGCTCTGCTTGATCCGGAGAGGTTCTGACTCATATGAACGCTGCTCTGGCTGCCGGACTTCAGATTGCCGTCGTAGTGCTTGCCCTGGCGATCGCTTATGTTCCGCTGGGCGACTACATGGCCAAGGTTTTCGCTACCGACGACACCACCGATCGAGACCAAGGCCACTACGCCCACGCCGGGGGCGGCCGGGCGTCGACGATGCGCGGTACCGACAGGGGAACGATCAGCACCAATACTGGTACTGGTACCACACCGGTGTGGGCCGACCTGCGGGTCGAATCCTGGATCTACCGATTGTGCCGTATCGAGCCGCGCTCCCAACAGACCTGGGTCGCCTACGCATTGTCAGTCCTCGGATTCTCCGCAGCAAGTGTGATATTTCTGTATGTGCTGCAACGCATTCAAGGTGTACTCCCCCTCAACGGGGGCCTGTCGGGGGTGAGCCCGTCCATCGCGTTCAATACCGCTATTTCGTTTGCGACAAATACGAACTGGCAGTCGTATGTTCCCGAGACGACGATGTCGAATTTGACCCAGCCGCTCGGTCTCGCTGTGCAGAACTTTGTTTCTGCGGCAGTCGGTCTCGCTGTCGCGATCGCTGTCGTTCGCGGATTCGTGCGGGTTCGGGTCGGAGGTGAGATCGGAAATTTTTGGGTAGATCTGGTCCGAGGAGTGTTACGCATTCTGCTCCCCCTGGCGTCGATCATGGCGTTGGCGCTCTTGACACAAGGCGTTGTCCAGTCCTTCAGTGCAGGATTCGAATCGACCGGGCTGGACGGGGCGACGGTAACGAACGCGCTGGCGCCGGTTGCGTCGCAGGAAGCAATCAAGGAGCTCGGAACGAACGGAGGAGGCATACTCGCGGCGAACTCCGCTCACCCGTTCGAGAACCCGACGCCGCTGTCGAACATTGTGGAGATCTTTGCCATTCTGTTGATACCGGTCGCTCTGACTCGCACGTTCGGAACGATGGTCGGTGACCGCCGACAAGGTTTGACATTGCTGGCCGTCATGTCAGGTCTGTTCGCTGCCTTGCTGGCGGTTACAGCCGCTGCCGAATCCGGCGCGCGCGGTGTCGCAGCTCAGGCGGCTGGGTCGATGATGGAAGGTAAAGAAGTCCGCTTCGGGATTCCCGGGTCGACCCTGTTCGCGGTTGCTACAACCGGAACCTCGACCGGCGCAGTGAATTCCGCGCACGACAGTATGTCACCGCTCGGTGGCGGCGCTGTTCTGCTGAACATGCTGTTCGGTGAAATCGCGCCGGGCGGGGTCGGAACCGGCCTCTACGGCTTGCTCGTGCTAGCAATCATCGCGGTGTTCGTCGGTGGCCTGCTCGTGGGACGCACTCCTGAATATCTCGGCAAAAAAATCGGTCAGCGCCAAATCACGCTTGCGGCCCTGTCAGTTCTTGTCATGCCGGCCCTGGTGTTGGTGGGTACGTCGATCACGGTGATCCTTTCGTCCACGGCCGGATATCAAGGCAACTCTGGTGACCCAGGAACGCCGGGATCGATACATGGTTTCACCGAGGTGTTGTACGCCTACGCCTCCGCTGCGAACAATAACGGCAGCGCGTTTGCAGGCTTGACTGTCACCAGCGATTGGTTCCAGACCTCGCTCGGGATCGCCATGCTGGCGGGCCGAGTTCTGCCGATCATCTTCGTCCTGGCATTGGCCGGTTCACTTGCGACATCGAAACGTACTGCACCGAACCCCGGCACCCTCCCGACCACCGGTCCGTTGTTTACCGCTCTAGTACTCGGTACTGCCGTTCTTGTTGCGGCACTGACCTTCTTCCCGGCCCTGGCATTGGGCCCGATCGCAGAGGCATTGCAATGACCGTCACATCATCTCGACTCGTCGACGAAGCCGACGTCGCCGACTCCCCATCACCGGTGCAGGCTGGTTATTTCAGTCCCCGGCAGATGTGGACCTCACTTCCGTCTGCGTTCGCCAAGCTCGACCCGCGGCACCTGGCCCGAAACCCGGTCATGTTCGTAGTGTTGATCGGATCGTTCGTCACCACCGTGCTCGCCGTGTTCGAACCGTCGGTGTTCTCGTGGCTCGTATCAGCCTGGTTGTGGTTCACGCTGCTGTTCGCGAACCTCGCCGAATCGGTAGCCGAGGGCCGGGGCAAGGCACAGGCCGCGAGTCTGCGTGCAGTCAAACGCGACACCGTCGCACGCCGCCGCACCCGAAGCGGTGTAATCGAGGAGGTTCCCGGCACCGAACTGCGGGTCGGTGACGAAGTCGTGGTCTCGGCCGGCGAAATCATCCCCGGCGACGGCGATGTGATCGAGGGTATCGCCACGGTCGACGAATCAGCGATCACCGGAGAATCTGCCCCGGTGGTACGGGAATCAGGAGGAGACCGGTCAGCGGTGACCGGCGGCACCGGGGTGCTCTCCGACGAAATCGTCGTTCGCATAACCGCGGCGCAGGGCCAGACGTTCGTAGATCGGATGATCGCACTCGTCGAAGGCGCCTCTCGGCAGAAGACGCCGAACGAGATCGCGTTGAACATTCTACTGGCATCGTTGACGATCGTCTTTCTTCTTGCCGTCGTTGCGATCGGACCGATGGGCGCGTACGGCGGCCAAGCGCAGGATCCGATCAAATTGATTGCACTGCTGGTGTGTTTGATTCCCACGACCATCGGTGCGTTGTTGTCGGCGATCGGTATCGCCGGCATGGACAGGTTGGTGCAACGCAACGTGTTGGCGATGTCTGGGCGTGCCGTCGAGGCAGCCGGCGACATCGACACCCTGTTGATGGACAAAACCGGAACGATCACGTTCGGCAATCGCCGTGCAACTGAACTGCATCCCGCCCCCGGCGTCGACGCAGGCGAACTCGCTGCGGCTGCCCGCCTTTCGTCGTTGGCCGACGGCACGCCGGAGGGCCGAAGCATCGTCGATCTGTGCTCTCTGGACTATTCGTTGCCACTACACGCCACGGACATCGAGAAGACCGGCTACTTCATCGCCTTCACCGCGCACACGCGAATGAGTGGAATCGATCTCGAGGGCACCCAGATCCGGAAGGGCGCATCAGACTCCGTTTTGGCCTGGGTCCGCAGTAACGGCGGCCCGGCCACCGATTCGAATGTCGACCAGATAACGCAGAGCATCGCCCAGAAGGGTGGGACACCGCTCGTCGTCGCCACTTCGCCCGAGGGCGGTTCTGCGCGCGCGCTGGGTGTCGTCGAGCTCTCCGACGTCGTCAAACCTCACATCGCCGAACGCTTCGCACAATTGCGCGCTATGGGTATCCGGACCGTCATGGTCACCGGCGACAACCCGCTCACTGCCAGAGCGATAGCCGATGAGGCCGGGGTCGACGACTTCCTCGCAGAAGCGACTCCGGAGGACAAGCTTGCACTTATCCGACGGGAGCAGGAAGGCGGACGTCTCGTCGCGATGACAGGTGACGGCACCAATGACGCGCCGGCTCTGGCCCAGGCAGACGTCGGGGTCGCGATGAACACCGGTACCTCCGCGGCCAAGGAGGCGGGCAACATGGTCGACCTGGATTCGGACCCGACGAAGCTGATCGAGGTGGTCGAGATCGGCAAGCAATTGCTGATCACCCGCGGCGCTCTGACGACGTTCTCGTTGGCAAACGACCTCGCAAAATATTTCGCGATTCTGCCTGCAATGTTCAGCGTCGTGTATCCACAATTGGATTCGCTCAACATCATGCGCCTCGCGACAGCGCAGTCGGCGATCCTGTCCGCGGTTATTTTCAATGCACTGGTGATAATTGGCCTGATTCCATTGGCACTCAAAGGCGTTCGCTATGTCCCGTCGAATGCGTCGACTCTGTTGCGCCGCAATCTGCTCTTGTACGGGGTGGGCGGCGTGATCACGCCATTCATCGGTATCTGGCTCATCGACCTCGTTGTTCGTTTCATCCCAGGGATAGGTTGAGATGCGGTTCTTGCAAAGATTTTTCGGCCAGATCGTGGCAGGTATGTCCGTTCTGCTGGCGCTGACGGTAGTTGTGGGTATTGGGTACCCGGCAGCAGTCTGGGCGGTGAGCCGCATCGGATCCAGCTCCGCCGAGGGTTCGCCGCTGCGCGATGGGAACGGATGCGTTGTGGGAAGTAGTCTGATCGGAGTCGATCCGCAGGTTGCCGCCGGGCTACCCGATCCCTTCTTCCACTCCCGAGTCACCGGTTCGATCGCCGACGAGGACGCCTTCGCCCCAGGAGACCCAGCGGCAGCGCTCCCGTCCAATCAAGGCCCCAGCAGCGACGCACTGGCGGCATTCGTGGAAGAACGACGTTCGGTGATCGCCGAGCGCGAGGGAGTCGACCCCGTTGATGTTCCGGTCGATGCGGTGACCGGGTCCGGGTCCGGTATCGATCCGCACATCAGCCCGGCCTATGCGCGCATTCAAGTAGCCCGAGTGGCCGAGGAGAACGGTATGAGCGAGGACGCAATTTCTGTATTGGTCACCGAACACACCGAGGGACGGCAATTAGGATTCCTGGGCAACGAGGCGGTGAACGTCCCGGAACTCAATCTTGCACTTGGTTTGACTGTTCCCGGGTGCAGTACCAACTGAGACGCGGAATGTGAATGAAGTTCACGAGAACAAGAAACCGGGTGGCCAGCCGATGAGCACGAGCACGATCGGATGCGGGGACGCCAAGCGTAGCGGCGGTGCTCTGCGGATCTACCTTGGTGCGGCGCCAGGTGTCGGGAAGACTTTCGCGATGCTCGGTGAAGCACACCGTAGGCAAAAACGGGGCTGCGATGTCGTCGCGGGCGTGGTGGAAACCCACGGCCGCGCCCGCACAGCCGAACTGCTCGACGGCATCGAAATGATCCCGCCGCGCATCATTCACTACCGCGGATCGACAGCCGGGGAACTGGACGTGCCAGCGATCATCGAGCGGAATCCGAGGCTGGTACTGATAGACGAACTCGCCCACACCAACACCCCCGGTAGCACCCACGAGAAACGGTGGCAGGACGTCGATGCCATTCTGGCTGCCGGCATCGATGTGGTCTCGACCCTGAACGTGCAACACCTGGAAAGCCTCAACGACGTCGTCGAACAGATCACCGGCGTCCCCCAACGCGAAACCGTCCCCGACTCTTTCGTACGCGCGGCCGAACAAATCGAGTTGGTCGATGTCGCACCGGAGGCATTGCGGCGCAGACTCTCTCACGGAAATATCTATGCACCCGAAAAGGTCGATGCAGCACTGAGCAACTATTTCCGCCAGGGAAACCTCACCGCTTTGCGTGAGCTGTCGCTGTTGTGGATTGCCGACCAGGTCGACGCGGCATTGGTCAAATACCGCAGCAACCACCACATCACGGACACGTGGGAAGCCCGCGAGCGCGTCGTCGTTGCGGTCACTGGTGGACCCGAATCGGAAACCTTGCTCCGCAGGGCCAGCCGGATCGCGTCGAAGTCGAGCGCGGAATTGATGGTGTTGCACATCATCCGGGGCGACGGTCTCTCCGGCGTTTCTGCTCCGCAGATGGGCAAAGTGCGCATACTTGCAACGAACCTCGGGGCGAGCATGCACAGCGTTGTCGGTGACGACGTTCCTACCACTCTGCTCGACTTTGCGCGCGGCGCCAACGCAACTCAGTTGGTCATCGGGACATCCAGGCGATCCCGGTGGGCCCGCATCATGGACGAGGGCATCGGCGCCGCCGTCATACAGAACTCCGGAAAAATCGACGTCCACATGGTTACGCACGACGAAGTGAGCCGCGGGTGGCGGATCCGTCGGCTGATATCACCGGACCCCACGCACCGACGCATCCTGTCCTGGACCGCTGCGGTCGTCGTACCCATAATGTCCGCACTCGCAATGATGCTCGTGGATCCGTACCTCGACCTCGGCGGTGAAAGCGCCTTATTTTTCATTGTCGTACTTGCTGTGGCGCTCCTCGGAGGCGTCGCGCCCGCCGCCCTGTCGGCCTTGATCGCCGGTTTGCTACTGAACTATTTCTTCGCCGAACCGCGATACAGCTTTACCATCGCCCAACCCGACAATTTCGTCACTACGGTGGTACTGCTCATCATGGCGGTCGCTGTCGCGGTTCTAGTGGATGCTGCCGCCCGTCGAGCACGCGAAGCACGCCGCGCATCTCGTGAAGCAGAATTGTTGACCCTTTTCGCTGGAACAGTGCTGCGCGGCGGCGACATTCGATCATTGCTGGAGCGTGTACGTGAAACATACTCACAACGAGCGGTGTCGATTGTCCGAGGCGCCGGCATCATCGTCGAATCCGTCGGAGACGATCCGCCCGCTGGACCCGACGCCGCAGATACTGCTGTCGATACCCCCGATAGTTCGTTCACGCTGTTGCTGTCAGGAACGAAGACAGCAGCACACGACCGCCGAGTCCTGAGCGCTGTCGCAAATCAAGCGATGGGGTTGATCCGCCAAACCGAGCTGGCACGGGAAGCGAGCGCCGCAACCGGTATCGCCGAAACCGACCGACTTCGACGGGCGTTGCTGTCCGCGGTGGGTCACGACCTCCGCACTCCCCTTGCGGCAGTCAAAGCATCGGTATCGAGCTTGCGCAGCACCGACGTCGACTTCTCGCCAGAGGACACCGCCGAGCTTCTCGCGACCATCGAAGAATCCACCGATCATCTGACCAGACTGGTCGAGAACCTGCTCGACTCGTCGAGACTGGCCGCAGGAGTCATCAGGCCCAGCCTGACAATGGTCTATGTCGAAGATATCGTGCACGCAGCCCTCACCGAAACGACGCGGGAGAGCGAACGAGTCGTGATCGATGTAGGCGAAGTGACTGCGGCAGCGGACGCGGGATTGCTCGAACGTGCGATCGCCAATCTGATCGACAACGCCGTGCACCACGCACCAGGGGCGCCGGTCCGCATCGGGGCCGCGGAGGCAGGCGATCGTGTGGTGATCACCGTTGCGGACAACGGCCCAGGAATTGCGAGAGGAACGGAAGAGGCGGTATTCGAAGCGTTTCAACGACTCGGCGACACTGACAACACCACCGGCGTCGGGCTCGGACTGTCGGTTGTACGCGGGTTCGTCGAAGCTATGGGTGGATCGGTGAGCGTATCGGAAACCGCAGGCGGCGGAGTGACCATGACAGTCGAACTACTCTCCGGGCGCGCTGTGACAAACAACCCGAAGCCGACACCGAAATCTGCTCCGAATCGTCGACACGAAACAATATCTGCACATGACTGAGAGCATCAAGACCCGAGTACTCGTCGTCGACGACGAACCACAAATCGTGCGGGCATTGCGCATCAACCTCACGGCGCGCGGTTACGACGTCATCACCGCTGACACCGGTTCCGCAGCACTCCGGGCGATCTCGTCCGAACGTCCCGACGTCGTCGTCCTCGATCTCGGACTTCCAGATCTCGGCGGCCTCGATGTCTTGGCAGGGGTGAGAGGTTGGAGCGCAATTCCCGTAATCGTGCTCTCCGCACGCACCGACAGCAGCGACAAAATCGAGGCACTCGATGCCGGCGCTGACGACTACATCACCAAACCCTTCGGTATGGACGAATTCTTGGCACGCCTGCGAGTGGCAGTGCGGCGCCGAGCAACCGCGTCCGAAACCGGGGACCCGACAGTAGTTACGGCTACCTTCACAATCGACCTGGCCTCCAAGACCGTGATCCGCGACGGACAGCACGTCCACCTGACGCGAACGGAGTGGGGCGTCCTCGAAATGCTCGCTCGTAACGCCGGCAAACTCGTCGGGCAAAAAGAACTACTGAGAACCGTGTGGGGCCCAGGCCACGATCGCGGATCGAACTATCTGCGAATCTACCTGTCGCAGCTGCGTCGCAAATTGGAAATCGATCCAGCGCGCCCCCGCCACCTCATCACCGAAACAGGGATGGGATACCGGCTTCTCGAGTAGCAGAAGTCCCCTCCCCTGCTGTACTGCGTCAGTTCGGCTCGAAGGTAACCGCTCGGGTCAACAGCGACACCGCTCTCTCCGAATTCGGTGACACAGCCCGCTGCAAAGACCGGCAGTAATGGTTGGATTACACAGCGAGGTCTGTGCGCACCCTCTACGCCGCCCCGGGGCGGGGAACTCTGATGTCGATACGGGCTCCACCGAGCGGCGAGGACGCGATGGTCACCGTGCCGTGGTGGGTCGCGACGATTCCGGCGACGATGGCCAGCCCGAGTCCGGCGCCGCCCTCGCCGCGTGTGCGTGAGGTGTCGAGTCGAACAAAGCGGTCGAATACTCTCTCCCGCTCCGCATCTGGGATGCCAGGGCCATCATCGTCGACGATGATCACCGCTGATTTGTCCACTTCGTAGCAGTTCAATTCCACGCGAGTCTGTGCGTGCCGAATTGCATTGTCAACGATATTGCGCACCATCCGCGCGAGCGCGTCGCGGTCGCCGGTCACTCGGATCGGGACGATCGAGGTCGCCGCCACCAGATGCGAGATGGACTCGATACGTTTACCTTCCTCGTACAGCAGGTCGTCGATATCGACATCGACCTTGCTTGCCCCCAATTGTTTTTCGTCCGAGCGTGCAAGCAGGAGAAGGTCTTCGATGAGCCGGCGCATTCGACCCGCTTCGGGTAAAAGCGATTCGTCGATCAATTCCACGTCGAGCAACTCCGGCCGCGTTGCCGCCAGTTCGAGGGCGGCAGTGATGGTCGACAAAGGACTGCGGAGTTCGTGTGATGCATCGCTGACGAATCGCTGCTGGGCGCGCTGTCCTGCATGCAGGCGTTCCAACATCTCGTTCATTGTCACAGCGAGTCGGGCGATCTCATCGCGTGCCTCTGGCACTGGGATATGTTCGTCCAGTTGACTGTTGGTGATTGCGGCCACGCGGGTCCTGATTCGTTCGACAGGATTGAGCGCCGCACCGACCAGTCTGTACGTAGCGAAAGCGACGAACGCGACTACGCCCGGACCGACCAGTGCCAGCAGGACAGCGACCTTTTTCACAACGTCTTCCACCGGCTCGCGGTCGGCCCCGACAAGCACTGTCACCGAACCGGCCGGTGACGTCGCTCCGTGACCCGTAACCCAGAAGTCACCGGTCTCGCCACGCTCTATGCGTCCGAGGTCCTCGATCCCCGGCGCAGCCACCGGACGGGTCGAAAGCGGCTCGCTGCCGTCTCCGTGGGACTCGACGATTACTCCCCCTGCGCTATCGATGACCTGGACGATCCCGATCTGGCCGTCGGTCGCCAACAACGAATCGTCCACCTGCGACGGCGTCGATGCCTCGAGCTGTTCGGCGACTTGTACCGAGCGGGCGACCGCGGCAGATCTGGCCGAGGATTCAAGCAAGTTGTACAACACGCCCAGCAATGCGCCGCCGGCAACGATCAAGCAGACGGCGACCACGAGGGTAGCCGCAACCGCTGAACGGACCCGGACGGTCCACGCCAGTGGCCGGAGTAGATCAAAGAAAGAACGCACAGACACAGTCTGCTTGTCGAACGGCACGAGCGCGCCCACATCTTCAGCATGTCTTCGACTACGACGGCTGTGACACGACCGCGGTACTGGGAAACCTTCGGTTGAGCGCATCGAGCTGTCGGTGGAGCTCGTACAGGAGTGCTCGTTGGAGTAGAGCCTCCTCGCGGTGCCACAGTCGCGTCGACGCGTGACCGGTTTCCCACGCCGTCTGCGAGAGTCGTTCCGACTCCTCGACCCGCGACGACACTGCGGTGATCTCGGCGCGGAGCATCGTCGTGAACACACCGGCTTGGGCTTGGTCGGAACAGTCGGACATCGGCCTCCGCTCGATATGATGCAAGAAAACGAACCGCGTGTGTTCTCCTGGCGGCAGCCAACGGTAGCAGCGTGCGTGAATATTCAGCGGTACGAGGGGCCCACCATGACCGACTGAAACGCCGCGTGGCGAGAGCTGTTCAGTCAGTCCCGCCGACAGCGAGACGGTACCCGACCCCCCGTATCGTTTCGATACTCTTGCACCCGAACGGCTGATCCACCTTCTTGCGTAGGTATCCGATATAGACCTCGACGATGTTCTCATCGCCGTCGTAGTTCGCATCCCACACCGATCGCACAATCTCGGATTTGGTCACCACGGTCCCACTGCGGCGCATCAAAAACTCCAGCACACTGTATTCGCGGGGCGTGAGCGATAGTTCGACGTTCCGGCGGGTGACGCGATGCCGCGCGGGGTCTAGTGCTAAATCCCCCGTAGTCAGCACAGCCGGGCGCTCGGGAGCCCCGCGCCTGACCAATGCACGCAAACGAGCCACCAGCACGACGAACGAAAACGGCTTGACCAGATAATCGTCAGCCCCGAGATCGAAGGCATCTGCTAGGTCGTATTCGCCGTCCTTCGCTGACAACATCAGGATCGGCGTCCAGACGCCCTGCGCTCGCAGATCACGCACGATGTCATAGCCATGCTTACCCGGCAACATGATGTCGAGCACGAGTACATCGAAATCCCCGGACACAGCGCTGCAGAAACCGTTGTCACCATCGTGTTCGACCTCGACGGTGAAACCTTCGGCCACCAGACCGCGTCGCACCATCTCGGCCAGACGGGTCTCGTCCTCGACTACCAGTACCCGCATCGACGACTCCATCCGTGTGTGCGTTGGATGCCATGAGTACATCAGATCTCCGGTGTGACCGGCGATACGCTTTCAGCCATTCTTCAGGAGCAATTCTTCACACTGACTATCGTGATCCATTCATCATCGTTGTCCACCGTTCACTCGACGGTCACCGAAGTTCTCACCGAAGCCGCCACCGCCGATGTCGAACTGGTAACGCTGGCAACAGCCGTCGGTCTCGTTGTACTCGGTGCAGTACTGCGTAGGCGACGCGATGATCGCGCCGGCGGAACGATTGTCGTAGCAGTGGGTTTCGCCCTCGCTCTCGCCGTTCTCGCCGTCGCCGTCCGCAGCGACGGTTGGCTCGTCGGGGCAGACGATCCGATCACTCAGTGGTTCGTCTCACACCGTAATTCGACACTGAACGAACTCGCCATTGCCATCACCACAGCCGGAGGCCCACCCGAAACCGCAGCCGTGGGCGTACTGGCCGCCGTGGCGCTCGTATGGCGCACCAAGCGATACGGGCCCGCCGTGATCATGCTGGCGACCGTTGCCGCTGCCTCGATTCTGTGTACCGTGCTCAAGTTTGCCGTCGGGCGCAGCCGTCCGCCTCTGCCACTGCAGCTGATGCTCGAGACCGACTACTCATTCCCGTCCGGGCACGTGACCGGGACAGCCACCCTGATGATGCTGCTCGCCCTCGTCCTGGGCGCACGTCGATCGACCCGCGTCCGGGTGTCGATGGTCGTCGGGGCGCTCGCTGTGGCAACTCTGGTCGCGGTCACCCGCCTGTATCTCGGTGTCCACTGGTTCACCGACGTCTGCGGCGGGGCTCTGCTCGCAGCGCTCATGGTGACCCTCGGCGCCTGTGCGCTGCGCCTACTCGACACCAGGGTTGTCGAACAGCGAAACTTTTCCGCGCCCTCCACAAGAAAGGTCACCATATGACATCCGCTCTGACCGGAGGACTACTCGATCCGAACACCCTCGTCGCAACGTTGGGTTTACTCGGCTTGCTGGGTGCAGTGTTCCTCGAAACAGGTCTGCTCGTAGGGTTTTTTCTTCCCGGTGACTCCCTCCTCTTCACCGCGGGAGTGCTCGTCGCCCAGGCCGAACCGTTCGTGCCGTTGTGGGCCATCCTGCTCTCGGTGCCTGTTGCTGCCGTGCTGGGTGATCAATGCGGGTACCTGATCGGCCGGGCCGCCGGACCAGCAATATTCGAGAGGCCGGGGGCAAAACGTCTCGGTCCGGCGCAGCTCGCGCGTGCACACGAGTTCTTCGACAAATACGGCGCTCGCACAGTAGTTCTCGCCAGATTCGTCCCGGTTGTCCGAACAATCGCACCCGTCATGGCTGGAGCATCCGGCATGAAGTACCGAACGTTTCTCACCTACAACATCATCGGCGGTATCGCCTGGGGTGTCGTCGTACCCGTGCTGGGGTACCTGCTCGGCGGGATCCCATTCGTCCGCAGCCACATCGAGGTCATTCTCATCGGCATCGTTGCACTCTCGATCCTCCCGATTGCGGTCAACTACGTCCGCTCTCGATCCACCAAGGATGCCCAAACCATGTGACCTCGCCACCATGAGGACTGTGTGGGTCCCGCATCGTTGAGCGGGGACCAGCCAACCGCGGGCTACGTCGCACCCGTCAGTATTCGGCGCTTCGTACACCGTTCAGTATGAGATCGATCGCGGCGACGACTGGCTCTGGATCCGAGGCTGTCGGCAGCGCAACAGACCCTCCCGCAGTTGTATGCGAGCAACGCTCTGACATGTTCACCACAGTTGTCGCCAGGCGGATAAGATGGCGGATTGTATTGTTCTCCAGGCCCGTGATGAAGTGAAGAACAGTGCGCGCCGACGACAACGGCGCCGAGAACGTCGAGGGTGATCGGGGATGCATCATGGGCGAGTGGCAGGTGCCGACGTTCGGTGTCGAGGAGGAATTGCTTCTCATCGATGCAGTTACTGCGATCCCGGCGATGATCAACACTGCTGTCGCCGCCCGGACGCAGGACGTGGGGTTGACGGTGCAAATGGAGTTGACTCCGTGTCAGATCGAGACCGCGACACCGGTCTTGCACACGGCTGTCGACCTTGTCGAAATTCTTCGGTCCTCGCGAAGGGTTCTCGCCGCGGCGGCAGCCGGTGAGGGCGGTCGGATCGTGGCCGCAGGTGTTCCGCCACTGCTTCCCGGCACCGGAGCGATCACCGACACCACTCGATATCGACGGATCGCTGCCGAGTATGGCATCCTCGCCGCCGAGCAAGGGGTGTGCGGGGCGCACGTGCACGTCGAGGTCTCGGACCGCGCCACCGCCATCGCCGTTGGCAACCATCTGCGCCCTTGGTTGCCGATATTGCTTGCGTTGACAGCGAATTCGGCGTTTTACGACGGTGTGGACACCGGGTATGCGAGCTGGCGATCGGTGTTGTGGTCGCGGTGGCCGAGCGCCGGGCCACCGCCCTTGTTGACCTCGGAGACGCACTACGACCAGACCGTCGACCAGATGCGTGATATCGGAGCGATCCTCGACGACGCCATGGTCTATTGGGATGTGCGCCCGGCGATGAGGTTTCCCACTGTCGAGATCAGGATCAGTGATGTTCCGGCCACCGTCGAGGACACTGCTTTGCTAGCGGTGATCGTTCGCGCGTTGGTGATGACCGCGGTCCGGGACATCGATGCCGGGACCCGAGCGCCCGAGGTCGCCGAGCATGCGCTGCGGTGGGCGTATTGGCGAGCTGCACGTGATGGGCTCACGAACGCGCTGGTGCATCCTGTCACCGGTCGACTCGCCTCCGTCGACGCCGCCACTAGTGCTTTGATGGAGCACATTGCCCCCGCGCTGGATGCGGCCGGTGACCACAGCGTAGCCAAGCTCGGCATGAGCCGAACACTGATGCGCGGTAACGGTGCGACCCGGCAACGGCGGACCGTCGAGGAAGCGGGATCGGTGGCCGCAGCGGTGCTGTCGCTCGCCGAAAAGTTCTGACGATCCATATGCCCGGTTGTCGCCTCTACGGTAGGCGTACAACTGGGTTCCCGGGCCAACACGCTGCGCGAGCGTGCTGAGAGACCCGGTGCCGGACTCGAAAGTTTCGAAGTCGTGCAACGACAGCCGGCGATGCCATCGGATGGAAGCACGAAAGGCGTTCAGCGGCAGAACAAGTGCATGAACATGCGCCCACCGTATTCGGTGACGCCAACGATGTCCATGTTCGCGGCGATGGCCGCCGCAGTCAGTGCGGGAGCATCGATCTGAGCCCACGCGAACCAAGGGCTGGCCGCAGTGTCGGTTTCCCACCGTACTGCGTCACATTCGAGACCTCGTCCCGACTCGGCGTCGACTTCGACCACGATTGTCGCCCCGTCCGCCAACAGCGTGCGCACTCGAAACAGCAGCGCCAACGGGTCGCCGCCGATGCCGATGTTTCCGTCTGCGAGGAGGGCGTGCGACCACAGGCCGGCAGCGGGAACGGATCCGAAGACATCACAGAGCGCGGCAGCTGTTCCACGGCCGCGGGTCGTAGACACCGCTGCAGGACTTGTGTCGATCCCGAGAGCGCACACTTTTCGCGCGGAGAGGGCAGCGCTCAGTCTGCCTGGGCCACAACCGATGTCGAGGGTGGGGCCGGTGCACGAGCGGAGCAAATGCAGATCGCCGAGTCGGTCCACCGCTGTTGCGAAGTATCCGCCGAGCCAGCGCCCCGTCGGTAGGAGTACACGGCGACCATCGCTATACGCCATCCAGGTCGGCAAACCTGCCATTGCCCGATCGATCACCGAACCCATCGTCACCGTCGAGACTGCATCCGCCGACAACGACTCCTTGTGCCTGGCCGCGGTCATACGCGCGTAAACCGCAGCCGCAGAATGCGCGGCTTCCGAGGAAGACGAGTCGAGTCGAGCAACCACGACGGTAGAGGCCGACGTTTCCTCGGGTACGGCGTCCGGCAGGGAATTCGACCCGTGTATGAGGGACGATCGACACAACGTCAGGTGCGCCATGTAGATTCCTTTCACAGAGCAGCAGGGCAGATCGCGCACCCGATCTTGCGACAGTTGAAGCTCTATACCCCCGGTGCCCTTGCGCAAACATTGGCAGTAGCTAGTTGGGTTGGGGCGACCAACGCGCCTCGTCAATCTCCGTGACGCCTGGGGCGCCCCAGGCGCCCGAGTGTCTACGTAGCATCTTGTGCTGACGAGACCATGAACTGGGTCAGCTGGGCTCTTTGATCATGGTGAACTGGCGAACATCGATCAGGCCCCGCCGAAAGAAGTCCGCGCAGCCCGGCAGATAACGCATGTACCTCTCGTACATTGGGTCACCGGCAATCGCGATCGCCTCGTCCCGGCGTTCCCGGAGTGCCTCGGTCCACAGATCGAGCGTCCGCGCGTAATGCGGTTGCAACGGCTGAATGTGGGCGATGGAAAACCCGGCGTTCTCGGCACGATCGACAATGACCGGTGATAGCGGCAACTCGCCCCCCGGAAAAATCTCTTCTCCGATGAAGTTCGCGAAGTCCACGTCGGCGCGGGTCACCCGCGACTTCTGGCGAAACATGTCGTGCCCGAGCTGAACGATGGTGTGCAGCATCATCCGTCCATCGACAGGGAGCACATCGAACGCTTTGGCAAAAAAGGCGTCGTAACGCTCGGACCGAAAGTGCTCGAACGCCCCGATGCTGACAATACGATCGACGGGCTCGTCGAACTCCTCCCAGCCTTGCAACCGAACTTCCGTTTTCCTAGTGGTGTCGAGGGCATCGAGCGTCGACTGCACATGCTCGTGCTGGTGGCGGCTCAGCGTCAAACCCACCACATCGACGTCGTACAACTCGACGGCACGGCGCATCGTCGCCCCCCAGCCGCACCCCACATCCAGCAACCGCATACCGGGCTTCAGATCACACTTGGACAGCGACAACTCGATTTTGGCGTACTGAGCTTCCTCGAGAGTCATGTCCTCGCGCTCGAAATACGCGCAACTGTAGGTCTGACTCGGGTCGAGAAACAGACGGAAGAACTCATCGGACAAGTCGTAGTGCGCCTGTACATCGTCGAAAAATGGCTCGAGTGTGTTCACAGCGTTATCTCCTTGCAATGGCAGCGACGACCCCGCAGCCAACTGCTCGACTGTGCCACCCCCACAGTGGAGACTACGTCCTGATCGACATCTGCGCAGCGATTTCACACCCATTCACATGCCACTCCATCGGCAAAGGCCCCTCACAACCCGGCCCCGAAGCACCACTGCCGCAGCGCTATAGACGCAAGACGGCCCACGCAGAACTTCCACCCAGAACACATCGACATCGACGCAGCCAAAGCGCTCGGTCATCCCGCGCTCGTCGCACCGCCCACATTCATGTTCCTCGTCGCATTCGTCGCCCAGCGCCGACGACCACACTCGCTGCCTCCACCGAAACGACCACGACGACCCACTCGTCCCCAGCTCTCGAACGCACACTCGCCTCCTGAACGGATCGAAGACGTTTAATCACCGGCGGAGTGTGCTAACTCGGTAAGCCTCCCCCAGGCCGGCCGATCCGCGAAGTTACTCGCGGTACGAACGGAGGTCACGTCCTGCGATACCGAGTGAAGGACGCCCCGGGAGAGTCCCAGGAACTGTTGCAGCCACGCGGCAACACTGGCGGGGCGGCCGCACATCGTCGTCCGCGGCGACGTGGGTCTCACGGGATGCACCGGGCGAGTTCCACGCACATTCATGTCGCCGACGGCGGCGCTGGTGATAACAGCTCCCCCGTGCAACCACCCGCCGTTAGGACCAGGCTACCGACAGCCGACGCGGTACGACGTAGCGCAGCGACATCCGCGTCGAAAGACAATAGGGACGCAACAGCGGCTCCCGGGTTGTGGCCTCGCCCGCCGAGTTCGGAAGAACTGGATCCCACGAACCAACGAACCATTGCCACTGCGTTGCAACTATATTCGCAATCTCGGGCCTTAGTTCGAATTACGGCTGCACGGCCCCTCGGCTCATCACCGGTGCGGGTGTAACTGCCTGTAACGGGCGCGCTGCGCGTCGGTTTGCGATCGCTTCCGATCGCTTTGCAGGTCCTTCGGCAGTCCGTGAAGTTCGAGTCTGCGCGCGCTATTGAGCTCCATGAACGCTGCGGTGTAGAAGAGCGCGAGTAAGACGCTCAGAAGTACCATTGCTCCCCTCAACCACAACGCGCCTGGAAACAGCACAAGAAATGCAATAAAGATGGGGGTGAAGGGCAGAAGGGACCGCAACATGTGCCGCCACACAGCCCCTGTGCCCACCAGATCGTTACGGACCCAACCCTGCATCGAGGTTGGTAGCGTCCGACCCAGGATCACATAACCGAGCCATTGCGTAACACCGGGTCGAGTTCTCGGCTCCTGCGGGCTCATATCTGTGCTCCAGTTTCTTTGGCATCGAGTGCAGCGTTGTTCACGCGGGTCAGGACGGCGCGAAGTTCTTCTAAGACCGAAAGGTCGACACCAAGCCTCGCGACGACGGCAGCCGGTATTTTCTCGGCTTCCTTTCGAAGTGCGGCACCACGTTCGGTCAATGCGATGTCGAGTTGACGTTCATCCGACACGCTTCGAGTTCGCTCCAGCAATCCGCTGGCTTCCAGCCGTTTCAACAACGGCGACAGAGTTGGAGAGTCGAGCGTAAGTGCCGAGCCGATGTTCTTGACCGACCTGGGTGACTGTTCCCATAGCGCAAGCATTACCAGGTATTGCGGGTGCGTGAGTCCCATCGGCTCGAGAAGCGGCCTGTACACCGCAAGGACTGCTCGGTTGGTTACTGCCAGCGCAAAACACACTTGCCTGTCGAGCGCGAGCGGGTCGACGATCGCTGGGTGCATAAATAAAGTCTACACGAATAGTTCGTGCACTAATTAATTTCCCGCCGGAATCCGGGCCGTGAAAGGCGTAGCGCCCTCTTTCAGTGGACGGACTACTGCGACAACGAGCTCGAGTCGCTACCACCCACGCGACGACCATAGCTCCGCCCACGACGACGTCCGACGAAACCGATCGGACGAGGCCTGTGCCGAACGAGAGGAAGGCCCCCGCCAAGAAAGGCCCATCACAAGTCGATGTGGAATCAACGAAATGATTTGGGTGATAAGACCTGTTGCGCCGAGCACAACAATCACGACGCCAGCGACGCTGTATGCGCCGATGACGTCGGACCACTCCAGTCCCGGCAGCACCTTCCTGCATTGACGGTCCCGGGAATGGTTCAGAAGAAGGCCATCGGCATCCGACAGAGCCAGCTTGTCACCACCGTCAGCAGACCGTCGAAGACGAGGAAACCGAAAAACCATGATGCGATCTGCGATCCCCTGAGTGAACCGGCAGTTCCAGCAGTCAAGATGACGGCAACTGGGCCTGTTGCCCACGACTCATCGTCACCCGACTACTCATTTCAGGAATGGCCGAGATGCGCACTGGCTGGGTCGAACACTATCGATATTCCAGCGAACGAGATGACGCGAAGTCCCTCTCCTGACGATCGTCGCAGCAGCGGGCCCTTGAAGGACGAGTCCAAGGGTGAGCAAGCATCAAGCTCGCCAGAAACCACCCTGAGTGTGGCGCGAATGATCACTGTCGGCGTACCGGGCTCTCCATTTGCACGATCGCCAAACCAGATTCAATTTTGGCAGGTTTTGCAGGAATGCCTACGGCCTCGTGTTATCGGCTCATGGACCACGAATGCGTTGCCTCAGATGTAGATGACCGACAAGCTCGTATGTGTGACCCACTTCTCAAACGGGTGTATATATGTTAAGACATACATACAAGATCGCAGGTCTGCAATCGACCAAGCGGCTCATACTCAACTACGGAAGAGGTTCGAGTGTCTTCAGCTGATCAGGAATCGGTGAGCACGCTCCCGCCGGATACACGAGGCACGCACTCGCGCAGACTCGGCGTCATCGCGGTTGTGGCGACATTTGGTGGATTGCTCTTCGGCTATGACACCGGGGTGATCAATGGCGCGCTCG
This sequence comes from Rhodococcus sp. G-MC3, assembly GCF_030063335.1. Lineage (GTDB taxonomy): Bacteria > Actinomycetota > Actinomycetes > Mycobacteriales > Mycobacteriaceae > Rhodococcoides. The sequence goes on from NZ_JASISW010000009.1 coordinate 225,125, forward strand.
AACCTCTCAAAGAGGACCTCGGACTGACGGCGTTCACCGAAGGCCTGGTCGTCAGCATCCTAATTTTCGGTGCTGCCATCGGCGCTTTGGTCGGAGGTCGACTGTCGGACAAATACGGCCGACGCCACAACATTCTGCTGCTATCCGGCATTTTCGCCCTGGGCACTCTCGGGTGCGTGCTCTCGCCGTCGTGGGAGGTACTCGCTGTATTTCGCTTCGTCCTCGGGTTGGCGGTGGGCGGTGCGTCCGCGACCGTGCCCGTCTACTTGTCCGAGGTCGCTCCCTACGAGCGCCGTGGATCACTGGTCACCCGCAACGAGGTGATGATCGTCGGCGGCCAATTCGCTGCTTTCGTCATCAACGCGATCATCTTCAACGTGTGGGGAGAGCACGAGTCGGTGTGGCGCTACATGCTTCTGGTCGCCGTACTTCCCGCAATCGCGCTGTTCGTCGGCATGCTCCGCATGCCCGAGAGCCCACGGTGGCTGGTGCTCCAGCACCGCGACGACGAAGCGCTTGCCGTGCTCAACCAAGTTCGCTCCCCCGAGCGTGCCAAGGCCGAGATGGCCGAGGTACACGCCCCTCGCCGAAGAAGAGAGACTGTCGCAGACGGGCGGCGCAGCAGACCTGTCCGTCCGTTGGATTCGGCGGTTGATCTTCATCGGCGTCGGCCTCGGCGTGTTCCAACAGTTCACGGGTATCAACTCAGTGATGTACTACGGCACGCAGTTGTTGGGCGACGCTGGATTCTCCGAGAGCGCGGCCATCATCGCCAACACCCTGAACGGGCTGTTCAGCGTCCTCGGAATCACTGTCGGCCTGCTCATCATGAACAAGGTCAACCGGCGGACGATGCTCATCGCAGGCTTCTCGTTGACGACCTTCTTCCACCTGCTGGTCGGCCTGTCCGCGTTACTGCTTCCCGACGGCGACGCCAAGGCGTACTTCATCCTCGTCTTCGTCGTCCTGTTCGTCTTCTGCATGCAGGGCACGATCGGCCCCTTGGTGTGGCTCATGCTCGCCGAAATCTTCCCACTCAAGATCCGCAGCTTCGCCATCGGCGTCTGTGTCTTCATGCTGTGGATCGCCAATGCTGTAGTAGCACTCGCCTTTCCGCCTGTGGTAGCGGCATTGGGCATAGCACCGACATTCTTCATCTTCGTCGGGCTGGGTCTGTTGGCTCTCGTATTCATCGTCACGCAGGTTCCCGAGACCCGCGGACAAACCTTGGAAGGACTCGAAGCAAGGTTCCGTCGCGAATACTCGTGAACGGTAGGAGCATCGGAAGGAATTCGTCATGGCCATTCTGGTAGCAGTATCCGACAACGAAGAAGGACGCCACGCCCTCCGCATGGCAGCCGATGAGGCCGCCAGTACGAACACCGACCTCATCGCGGTGAACCTGACGCTCGGAGCACTCGACGTCAGCGAACTCGACAGCAAAGTCTCCGTGCGCGTCATCGACAGGGCCGGCCGCGCCGACCGGGACCCGGCAACCGCCGTTCTCGACGAAATCGATGCACACCCCGACGTGACGCGTCTGGTCATCGGTTTGAAGCGACGCAGCCGGGTGGGCAAAGCCTTGCTGGGCAGCGTCACTCAGCGTCTGCTGATGACCTCACCGGTCCCAGTGCTGAGCGTGCAGCCGAGCTGATCCCGCAGCACCACTCAACCACGACGACCCCGTCGGCGTATGACGCCGATGGGGTATTTCGGCTGTATGTATCGAATTCGACTCCGCCGCATCAGAAAACGCCGCATACAAAAACCCCGCCCCAGCCGAAGCCGGGACGGGGGATTCGTCGGTCGATACCGAGCTCAGTTGTTCTCGGGGCTCAGTTGTTCTCAGGGAAGCCGAGATCGATGCCGCCATGACTCGGGTCCAGCCAACGGCTCGTGACGGCCTTGCCTCGGGTGAAGAAGTGCACGCCTTCCATGCCGTGGGCATGGGTGTCACCGAACAGGCTGTTCTTCCAGCCGCCGAAGCTGTAGTAGGCCATCGGAACCGGGATCGGGACGTTGATGCCGATCATGCCGACCTCGACCTCGTTCTGGAATCTGCGCGCTGCTCCCCCGTCGTTGGTGAAGATGGCGGTGCCGTTGCCGTACTGGTTCGAGTTGATCAGCTCGAGCGCTTCCTCGTAGGTGTCGACGCGCACGACCGAGAGCACCGGACCGAAGATCTCGTCGGTGTAGATGGACATGTCCGTCTTCACATGATCGATCAGGGTCGGGCCGAGCCAAAAACCGTTCTCCCCGCCGTCGGCTTTCACGCCGCGGCCGTCGACGACGATGGTCGCGCCGTCGGCCTCACCAGCATCGACGTACGAAGCGACCTTGTCGCGGTGCGCCTTGGTGACCAACGGCCCCATGTCGGCACCCTTGGTTCCGTCGCCCGTCACCAGTGGGGTGGTGCGTTCGACGATCTTTGCAACCAATTCGTCGGCGATGTTTCCAACGGCGACCAGCGCGGAGATAGCCATGCAGCGCTCGCCTGCCGAGCCGAAGCCGGCGTTGACCATGGCGTCGGCCGCGAGGTCGAGATCGGCATCCGGCAGCACGATCGCGTGGTTCTTGGCCCCACCGAGAGCCTGGACGCGCTTACCGTTCGCGGTGCCAGTGGAGTAGACGTACTGTGCGATCGGGGTGGAGCCTACGAAGCTGATCGACTTGATCGCCTTGTTCTCCAGCAGCTCGTCGACGGAGACCTTGTCACCCTGGAGCACGTTGAAGACACCGGGAGGCAGGCCGGCCTCTTCCCAGAGCTTGGCGATCCACAGCGACGCCGTCGGATCCTTCTCGCTGGGCTTGAGAACGACGGTGTTGCCCGCAGCAATGGCGATGGGGAAGAACCACATCGGAACCATTGCCGGGAAGTTGAACGGGCTGATGATGCCGACGGGTCCCAGTGGCTGCCGTATCGAGTAGATGTCGACCTTCGTCGACGCGTTCTCGGTGAAGCCACCTTTGAGCAGATGGGGAATGCCACAGGCGAATTCGACGACCTCCTGGCCACGGCTGATCTCGCCGAGTGCATCGGAGAGAACCTTTCCGTGCTCGGCAGTGATGATCTCCGCAAGCTCACCCTTCTTGGCGTTGAGCAATTCCCGGAACTTGAAGATGATCGCGGTTCGCTTGGCCAGCGAGGTATCTCGCCAGGCCGGGAATGCGGCTGCCGCAGAGTCGATGACCGCGCGCGCATCCTCGACGGTGGCCAGTGCTACCTGGCCGGTGACCTGCCCGGTAGCGGGGTTGGTGACCGGAGCGGTCTTGTCGGACGTGCCGGCGAACGGCTTCCCGTCCACCCAGTGTGCAATTGCATTGTCAGTCATGTTGTATCCCTTGATGTATTCAAGAATCAGGCGTAATTGGAGACGTACTTCCGGATGGTGTCGAGCTGATAGCGAGAGACCTCGTGAGCGTTTTCGTTCTCTGCGAACACACTCGAGACCATGACGGTGTCGCGGTCGTAGAAGCCGCGTTTTCCGAGTCCACCGAAGAACTGGTCCCAATCGACATCGCCGTCACCGAGCTTGAGGTGCTGATGCACGCGTACAGCGTTGCCCGGAGGATTGGTGATGTAACGAAGCCCGTGCGAGCGGTGGTGATCCATCGTGTCGGCCACGTGCACCAGTCGCACCATGTCGCCCGCCGCAGCCATGATCGCGTCGAGATCTCCGCCCATGTGGAACTGGTGACATGCCACGATCACCATGCCGATGTTCTTCGAGTTGATTCCGCGAATGGTACGAACAGCCGCCAAACCGTCCTCGACGAAGTCGTCGGGATGCGGATCGATCAGCACATCGAGACCTTCTCGCTCGATGATGGGAACTAGTTCTTCCATAGACCGATAGAACGCCCGCTCGGATTCCTCTGCCTTCTCAGGACGCCCGCTGAACTCTGTGTTCATGGTCGACACTCCGAGGTCGACGGTGATCTGAATCGCGCGCTTCCAGTACCGAACTGCGGCCTCGCGCGCATCCTCGTCGGGACCGGACCACCGCAGCACCGGAAGCACCGATGCAATACCGACACCGGCGTCGGAACATGCCTTCTTGAACTTGGCGACGAGGTCGTCGTCGGCTTTCGGATGGTTGAAGAAGGGGATCATGTCTGCGTGCGGCGTCAACTGCAGCCACTCGTACCCGAGATCGGCCACCACACCGGGCAATTCGAGCAACGAGTAATCGTGATGGAACGGTGTCGGATCGAGGGCAAGCTTCATGTGGCTCACGCGCCCGGGATCGAGGAACGCGGGACCATATCCACGGCCACGGGCGAACCCGACTCGAGCGACTTCACCCCGGCCTCGCACACAGCTGCTGCTGCATACCCATCCCAGGCGCCGGGACCGTCGACGTAGTTACCCGTCTCGGCACCCGTGCGGACGGCGTCGACCCACCGCTGAATTTCCGTGTCGTACGCCTGTCCGAAGCGCTCCTTGAACGACGGCGTGATCGTGCCGCCCCAAGTTCCGGGCGCGGACTTGCGCACCAGGCCCACATCGAGACCGATCATGGCGCTGCCACGCTCGGCGACGACCTCCGTCCTGACTTAGTACGCGATGCCAGTGGTCACGAACACCTCCGCGTCGACGTGCCGACCGGTCTCGGTCGTGAAGATGGCGATCTGTGGATCCTTCAGTCCCGCGGGCGCATTCGTGTTGGCCGAGGGTGTGATGATCTGTACCGTCGTGATTTCCTCGTCGAGCAGAAAGCGGGTGACGTCGACCTCGTGCACAAGCGAGTCCTTGACGATCATCGCGCTGTCGAAGTGCGGCGGCACAGCCGGGTTTCGATGTGCGCAGTGCACGACAAGCGGCCGACCGATGTCTCCGGAGTCGATCAGAGCCTTCAGGTCTGCGTACTCGTTGTCGAAGCGGCGCATGAATCCGACCTGGATGAGCTTCTTGCCCAGTTCGGCCTCCGCCTTCACCACGGCGAGGGAAGTCTCGACGTCGGTGGTCAGCGGCTTCTCGCACATGACGGGCTTGCCGTACTCCAGACACGCGAGGAGCTGCTTCTCGTGAGTCGGCCCGGGGGTCGCGAGCAATACGGCATCGACCTCGGGATCCGCGATGGCGTCGATCGGGTCGTTGACGACCCGGGCACCGGGGATGGACGCGGCGAGCTCTTCGGCTTTTTCGGTGAAGTAGTCGTTGACGACGGCAACGCGTGCACCGGCGATCTTCGACGAGATGCGAGCGACGTGGTCGGCGCCCATCATACCGACCCCGAGGACGGCGATGCGCAGTTCGTTGGTCATGAAGAAAGTCTCCTTGCGGGTATCAGCTGAATTGGACGGACGGGATCCCGCAGGAGCCCAGGTACTTTCGAGTGCGCTGTGCGATCGGCAGCGGGTAGTCCGGCTCGCACGGGTACATGTCCTGCTCGACGATCGCGAAGATGTCTGCAGTGAGCTTGCCTGCATCCGCCAGCCGTTCGATGGTCGACAGCAGTGGCGGCATGTCCGGAATCCCCAGCGGCGGTTCGGTCATCGCGCCGAGCTTGCATGCCTCGCCGAACGGCAGATCCTCGGCTGCAACCTTCGCGCGCACTTCTTCGTTCACCTGCTTGAGGTGCAAGTAGCCGATGCGCTCAGGGGCCCGCTCGATGATGGCAATGTTGTCGCCGCCGCAGTAGCTGATATGGCCGGTGTCCAGGCACAGGTTCACGAACTCGCTCGACGTGCCGTCGAGGAAGCGGTACACGTTCTCCTCGGTATCCACGTGACTGTCCGCATGCGGGTGGTACTGAGCCTTGACGCCGTACTGCTCGAACATGCGCTTGCCGAGTTCGTTCATGCCCTCGGTCTTCTTGCGCCACTGCTCGGTGGTGAGCGTGCGGTCTTCGAGCACCGCACCGGTGGACGGGTCACGCCACATCTCGGGAATGACGACGACGTGCTTTCCTCCGACTGCCGCAGTCAGTTTCGCGACGTCTTCGATCTGGGTCCACACCGCATCCCAGGCGTCATCCTGGTGCAGATGCTCGAAAACGGTTCCGGCCGATAGCTTCAGGTTGTGCGCCGCGAGCTCGTCGGACAGCTGCTTCGGATCGGTCGGCAGGTATCCGAACGGGCCGAGCTCGATCCACTCGTAGCCCGATGCGGAGACCTCGTCGAGGAACCGGCCGTACGGGGTCTGCTGCGGGTCCTCCGGGAACCAAACGCCCCACGAATCGGGTGCCGATCCAACGCGAATAACGCTCATAAGATTTTCCTCTCGAAATGTGTCGACTGTTTTCGGGTGACTACTGGCTGGACGGACGCAGGAACGGCCGTTGGATTTTCTTCCACTTCTGGTAGGTGGCGTAGGCGGTCTGGGTCGATTCGAGCGTCGAGGTGGCGCTGACCGGTACGTCCCACCAGGATTGGGAATCAGGGGCC